>JAZKBG010000010.1:0-161323 GCA_040388765.1 Pseudomonadota bacterium
TCCTCCGGTTCCAAAAACACCTTATCTCGGTGTCCACGGAACCGGCAGCAGCTCAATCGGGCGTATCCGAGCTGGCAGGGCATCCAGCCAAGGGCGTCATTCGTGTCCATCGGGCGCCCTGGATCGAAGCTCGGGCGGCCTAGCTGTCAGCACGACACCGCGCCGCCTGAGTTTCCAAGCTGCCATCCCAGCGTGCACCGCTGGCGAGGAGGTGAACTGGCCACTCGCTCAAGCTCAGTTCGACAGAGCGCAGGTCATGAACCGTTCACTGCACTGCAGCGCCGAATTAGCGCGCTGCTACCTAAAGAGCTACCTAGCACACAGCTGTCTGGATACGCTTCCCTGTTCGAGAAGCTCAAGTGGCGGAATATATGGGAGAAGGTGGTGGACCCACTTGGGCTCGAACCAAGGACCCGCTGATTAGGGTCCAACCCCAGTCAGAAGCTTGATTCTGCAACGGTGTGCTGATTCAGGGAGTCTCCAGTTGAAGAGGGTCTGGGCATGGCGGGATCGTTGTTCTGGTTGTCGGATGCGGCGTGGGCGGCGATCGAGCCGCACTTGCCGAAGAACCAGCCGGGGGCCCGGCGGGTCGATGATCGGCGGGTGATATCGGGTATCGTGCACATGCTGAACTGCGGCGGTCGCTGAGCCGACTGCCCGAGCGAGTATGATCCCTCGACGACCATCTACAATCGCTGGAACCGCTGGAGCCGACGCGGCGTGAACTGTATCCTGGCGGCCTTGACCGAGGAAGGGTGGATGGCCGAGACCGGCCAGATCGACAGCAGCTATGTGAAAGCGCACCGGTGCTCCGGCGGCGCAAAAAGGGGGGACCCGATCACGCGCAAGCGCGTTAAGGTCTTCAGACTGGTCCGCCGGTTGGACCGGTTTTCTGAAATGGAGAGAATTATGCGCGCACTGTGTTGGCACGGTAAGGGTGACGTTCGCGTCGACACCGTCGCGGATCCCGAGATCAAGCACCCCCGTGATGCCATCATCAAGGTCACGGCATGCGCCATTTGCGGGTCCGACCTTCACCTGCTCGATGGCTACCAGCCTACGATGGAGGCAGGTGATATCCTCGGCCACGAGAATATGGGGGAAGTCGTCGCTCTCGGTTCCGAAGTGACGAACCTGAAGATCGGCGATCGTGTCGTCGTACCCTTCACGATCAGTTGCGGCGATTGCTGGTTCTGTAAGAAAGGCCTGTTTGCCGCTTGCGACCGGACAAATCCGAACGCCGAGATGGCAGCAAAGGCCATGGGCCATTCGCCCGCAGGGTTGTTCGGCTTTAGCCACATGATGGGCGGCTACTGCGGCGGTCAGGCGGAATATCTGCGCGTGCCGATGGCCGACGTCGGTCCGATCAAAATCCCCGACAACATTACGGATGAGCAGGCGCTGTTTCTATCCGACATCTTTCCGACAGGCTACATGGCCGCCGAGAACGCACAGATCGAGCCCGGCGACACCGTCGCGATCTGGGGTTGCGGCCCGGTCGGCCAGTTCGCCATCCGATCGGCCCTGATGATGGGCGCGGGCCGGGTGATCGCGATCGACGAGGTGCCCGAGCGGCTCGCCATGGCCGAGGCGGGCGGCGCCGAGACGATCAACTTCACCGAGACCGATGTCTATGACGAATTGCAGGCGCGGACCAAGGGACGTGGTCCGGACAGCTGCATCGATGCGGTCGGCTGCGAGGCCGCAGCTCACGGCGCGGCCGATGCGGTGATGGACAAGGTCAAGGCGAGCATGATGCTCGCCACTGATCGGGTGCATGTGCTGCGCCAAGCCATCATGAATTGTCGCAAGGGAGGCACGGTGTCCGTCCCTGGCGTATACGTCGGCGTGGCCGACAAGCTGCCACTCGGGGCGGCAATGAACAAGGGACTGACGATCAAACTCGGTCAGACCCACGTCCAGCGCTACACCAAGCCGTTGCTGGAGAAGATCGTAGCCGGTGCAATCGATCCCAGTTTCGTGATTACCCACCCGGCAAGCCTCGAGGACGCGCCGGAAATGTACGCCAAGTTTCGGGACAAGGAAGAAGGCGTCATCAAGGTGGTTATGCGCCCGCACGGCTGACGTGCGGATCTGATCTGCCCCCGCCGAGCGGACCGAGCGGTTTGTTAGTACAATAAGCTCGCCGTCATATCCGGACGGAGGTGGAAGCGAAGCGGAACCGGAGGCCGGAGATGGCGATGGAGCCATCTCCGGTGCCGGTGGTCGGCAGGCAGGCTGCTATGGGGCCCTATAGACCAGAAAGCCGATCCGCAGACCGACATGATCGACGCAACCTATCTCAAGGCCAGCCGCACGCCTTCCAGCCTTGGGGTCAAAAGGGATCTCGTGCCCCTGATTGGACGGACCAAGGGCGGCATGAACCCGAAGCTGCACGCCGCGACTGATGCAAACGGCCGCCCTTTAAGCTTCTTCATCACGGCCGGCCAGGTCAGCGATTACACCGGTGCAGCTGCCTTGCTTGACGATCTGCCCAACGCCAAGTGGATGCTCCCCGACCGCGGCTATGACGCTGACTGGTTCAGAGATGCGCTGGAGCAATAGGGCATCAAACCGTGTATTCCGGGCCGCAAATCCCGATCTCTGCCTGTCAAATACGACAAGCCGCGGTACAAGCGGCGTAACCGCATCGAGATCATGTTCGGCCGCCTGAAGGACTGGCGCCGCGTGGCAACGCGATATGACCGCCAACCGTCGGCTTCTCCGAACTAGCACTGGCCGCCACTGTGCTCTTCTGGCTGTGATCCGTGAGTCCTGAGCCTAGGATCCAAATCCAATCAGAAGCTTGATTCTGCAACGGTGTGCTGATTCAGGGAGTCTCCAGTTGAGGAGGGTCTGGGCATGGCGGGATCGTTGTTCTGGTTGTCGGATGCGGCGTGGGCGGCGATCGAGCCGCACTTGCCGAAGAACCAGCCGGGGGCCCGGCGGGTCGATGATCGGCGGGTGATATCGGGTATCGTGCACATGCTGAACTGCGGCGGTCGCTGAGCCGACTGCCCGAGCGAGTATGATCCCTCGACGACCATCTACAATCGCTGGAACCGCTGGAGCCGACGCGGCGTGAACTGTATCCTGGCGGCCTTGACCGAGGAAGGGTGGATGGCCGAGACCGGCCAGATCGACAGCAGCTATGTGAAAGCGCACCGGTGCTCCGGCGGCGCAAAAAGGGGGGCTCGAGCCCAGGCCACTGGCATTTCGCGCGGCGGTCGGACCACGGGGCCCCAGGCGGGCGTAGCCCAACATCCACGCCCTCGTCGACCTCCGCGGGCGGCCTCTCCGCCTCGCGCTGACGCCGGGCAACACTTCCGACATCAAGGGCGTCGAGTTGCTGGTCGACGCCACCGCCCGCATGAAGCGCGTTATCGCCGACCGGGGCTACGACGCCAACAGGCTCCGCGCGGCGTTGCGGGAACAGGACACGATCCCCGTCATCCCCGGCCGCCGCAACCGCAAGCGCCCGATCCAATACGACGAGCGGCGCTACAAGGACCGATGGCGCGTCGAGGCCATGTTCTGCCGCCTCAAAGACTTCCGCCGCATCGCCACCCGCTACGACAAGCTCGCCCGTAACTTCCTCTCGGCCGTCCCCCTCGCTGCAGTCGTCGCCTTCTGGCTATGAATGAGTCTCAACCCTAGTTGGGCGTGGACGCCGTTCACCAGGTAAGTCGAAATGTTACGGCAGGTTCCGGGAATTTAGAGGTATCTGCGCAACGACCGATTTTGGGCGCGTAGCTGCCGCTCAGCCGAACCTGAACGAACGCCCGCTTCTGCCTCCTGAACACCTAGAAGCAGCCGTTCCGCTTTCCACCAATATCGGTCGTCGCGCGTCGGTCTGAAGCGGTTCGGCCAGCCCGTGCCTAGATCGCAGACTTAAGCTGCGCTGCTACGCTGCAATCGCTCGAGGTGTTCACTGCAAACAACCTCAACAACATGCCCAAGTTTCTCCACCCTGTCGCCAAGCCAAGTAAGTTCCTCAGGGCTAATATGATAATGCTTTGAGTATCGTGCCTTAACGTAAGCTTCTTTGAGCTTTTCAAACCTCGCGCGATCACCTTTGGCTTCGCGCGGCCACACGCCGATCAGCCTAACATCGATCCTTTCGGCCTGCGTACGAAGAAACCCGAGATTATGAACATGTGGCGTGTAAAAGGTACATACCAGAAGAGCGCAATGGTAGAAGCGCTCGGTCGCTTGATGCAGGTCGAACGCAGCATCTTTTAAGTTGCGCCGCTCCATGTGAAATTTAGCGCCGTCAAAGCGCTTATTTGCGCTCGGTAGCCACTCATCAAAATATTCTCGGGCCAAAGCCAGCGCTTGATCGGGCGTCTTCGGCTGCGGCGCAGCGAGTTCACTCGGGTCAGACTCGTAGAGAACAGCACCATCTCGCGCGATGTCGATGAAAAAATAGCGTCCGTCGATCAGCGCGTTGTTAACCTCTTGTAACGTGTGAACGATGAAGTTTACCGGCGTCTTGAGCGTCTTCGTGATGGCGAGCTCGCGGTTCAACCGATCTTCGGCCGATGACCAGAATCCTGCGCGGTCGGTGAGCTTGGCGTTATTGACGATGATCAGCAGGTCGAAGTCCGACTGATAGCCCTTTGCCGTGTGCGGCTCATCCACCCAGTCGCCGCGTGCGTAGGATCCGTAGAGGATCACCTTGAGGATGCGCGCCTGCTTCTTCCAGTCCGACACCGCGATCGCGGTCGCGTCGGCGAACTCGGCGAACAGCAACGCGACGACGCGCTCGAGCTCGCGTTGTTTCGACGCCGGAAGATGATCAATCCCTGTTCTCATTGTGTTCGCACTCTGACATCGTGCGTCGCCGGGAGCAAGCACGCGGCGCTTGGTTATCACTTGTGCCCTCGCAAAGGACCGACTGGCCGGGAAGGTATCGCCGGGCCTCGCAGCGCCGCCGCCCGCGTGGCGGGTGGCGGCGTGGCGATGCATCGCGTCGCGTTGTCACGGCGATGCGCTCGATCGGCTCGCGATCCTGCGAGAGTAAGAGGGCGGCGCGCGTCGGCGCGGCGAAGATCGGGTTCGGGAGAGAGGCTTCCGGCGCTTCGTCGCGGAGACGAACCATGCCGACCCCCAAGCGTCGTACAGCACCCGAGCGCCCGTGCTTCTATGAGGAAATCACACAGTCGATCATCGCCGACCTCGAGGCCGGTTGCTATCCTTGGGTCCAGCCCTGGGGGAGGTCGGGCGTTGCGGCCCCGCTCGGCTTGCCGCTCAACGCGGCCAGCGGTCGGGCTTATTCCGGCATCAACATCCTCATCCTGTGGGGCGCGGCGGTTGCGCGCGGGTTCAAGTGCCAAAGCTGGCTTACCTTCCGCCAGGCGTTGACGCTTGGCGGGCATGTCAAGAAGGGCGAGCGCGGGACGACCGTCGTTTACGCCGATCGTTTCACGCCCAAGGATGACGCCGCCGCGTCGGCCAACGGCGACCCGCGGACGATCCACTTCCTCAAGCGCTTCACGGTCTTTTCAACCGATCAGTGCGAAGGTCTGCCCGAGGATTTCTGCAGCGTACCGCCACCGCTGCCCGAAGGGCTTGTGCTGCCGCAAGTTCAGGCGCTGATCGCTGCAAGCGGCGCTGACCTCCGCATGGGTGGCGATGACGCCTACTACTCGCCGACGATCGATGTCGTGCAGGTCCCCCGACCAGAGGCGTATTTCCATCCGATCGACTGGCATCGCACCGCGCTACACGAGCTCGGCCACTGGACCGGACATCGCTCGCGGCTCGATCGCGATCAGCGGTGCCGGTTCGGCACGTCGGGCTATGCGCGTGAGGAACTCGTCGCGGAGCTGTGCGCCGCATTCTGCTGTGCGGCCCTCGGCATCCAGCCCACCGTGCGCCACGCCGACTATCTCGGCGCCTGGCTCGCCGTGCTGCGCGAGGACGCGCGCGCGATCGTCCGTGCGGCCTCCGCTGCGTCGAAGGCGGCGGACTTTCTGCTTGGGTTTGTGCCCGATTCTGGCCGAACCGAGAATGAGTGTGGACCTTCGTGCGGCGCGTCTGCGGTTCACACTCGGCTTGGAGAGGAAGAGGACGGCGAAGCCTTTGTGACGGGTTGAGGATCGGGAGAGAGGCTCCCGGCGCCCGTCACGAAAGGTAACGCTCGTGACCAAGACACAGATGAAGATCGTCCTCGGCAGCGTCCGGGACATACCGCTCGACAAGCTCGTCCTGTCCCAGTCGAACGTGCGGCGCGTGAAGGCCGGCGTCTCGATCGACGAGCTCGCCGACGACATCGCCCGGCGCGGTCTCCTGTCGGCGCTGGCGGTGCGCGCGGTTCGCGACGCCGCCGGCGCCGAGACCGGCGTGTTCGAAGTGCCCGCCGGAGGCCGTCGCTTCCGGGCGCTCCAGCAGCTCGTCAAGGCGAAGCGCCTCGCAAAGACCGCGCCCGTCCCCTGCATCGTCAAGGGTACGGGCGCCGGGATCTCAGCCGAGGACGACAGCCTTGCCGAGAACATGTACCGGGTTGCACTGCACCCTCTCGATCAGTTTCGCGCGTTCAAGACACTGGCCGACCAGGGCCAAAGCGAGGAGGAAATCGCGGCCAACTGGTTCGTGACGCCTGCCGTCGTCCGCCAACGGCTGCGCCTCGCCGCGGTCAGCCCGAAGCTGCTCGATCTCTACGCTGAAGACGCGCTCACTCTCGACCAGGTGATGGCATTCACCGTCACGGCGGATCATGTGCGGCAGGAGCAAGTCTTCGAGCGCATCCAGTCAGGCTGGAACAAGGAACCCTATTTGATCCGCAACCTGCTCACTCAGGGCGCGGTTTCGGCGACCGATCGACGCGCGCGCTATGTCGGGCTGGATGCCTATGAGGCGGCCGGCGGCATCGTGCTGCGCGACCTGTTCACCGAAGATGGTGGCGGCTGGCTCGACGACGTGCAGCTGCTCGATCAGCTTGCGCTGGAGAAGCTGCAGCACGATGCCGAGCCCGTCGCTGCCGAAGGCTGGCTCTGGTGCGAGGTCGCGCTGGAACTGCCTTACGGGCATCAGATCGGACTGCGGCGGTTGCTCGCGCTCGGATCAGGGTTGAGCGCCGACGAGGAAGCGCGCCGTGTCGAGCTGATCGCCGAGCTCGAGGGGCTCGAGGCGGAATATGCCGACGATCCCGGTGATCTACCCGAAGACGTTGACCGGCGGCTCGGCGAGATCGAAACCGAGCTCGACCGGCTCGACAGCATTCCCGCGCGGTACGACGACGAAGATCGTCAGCGCGGCGGCGCCTTCGTCAGCCTCGGCGGCGACGGTCGCATGCGGGTCGAACGCGGGTTCGTGCGCGCCTGTGACGAGGCCCGGAGTGAGGAAGAGCCCAACGGCTCTGCCGATCCCGCAGTGCTGCCCGAAGCGTCGCAGGATGCCGGCGAGGAAAATGATGATGACGGCGGCGAAGCGGCCAAGCCGCTCCCCGAACGCCTGGTCGCCGAACTCACCGCCCACCGCACGCTTGCGTTGCGCAACGCCGTCGCGCAGGTCCCCGAGGTCGCGCTGACATTGTTGCTCCACAAACTGGTGCGCGATGCATTCTGCAGCGGCGTCGGCGCCGGTCATTGCCTCGATATCGCCGCTCGACCCGCCTATTTGTCAGCCCAGGCTGCGGGGCTTGGCGACAGTCCGTCTGCACTCGAGATCGATGCGCGTGAGACTGCATGGAAGCAGCGGCTGTCACTCGACGACGACGGTGCTTTGTGGACCGAGCTGGCGATGATGAGCGACGGAGATCGCGCTGCGCTGCTCGCGCACTGCGTCGGCATGGCGGTCAACGCGCGGTGGGAGAAGGTCGATCGCTACGGCGGCGGTTCGCTCACCGCGTCGAGCCTCGCTGGACGCCTGACCGGAGCCGACCGTCTCGCGCGGTCCGTCGGCCTCGATATGGCAGAGGCGGGATGGCGGCCGACGGTCGACACCTACTTCGGCCAGGTCACGAAGGCGCAGATCCTCGAAGCCGTACGCGAAGCGAGAGGCGACATGCCAGCGCAGCTGATCGACCACCTCAAGAAAACCGACATGGCGCGCGAGGCCGAGCGTTTGCTTGTCGACAGCGGATGGGTACCGGATCCCCTGCGAACGCCCGAGGCGGCGCAGATTTCGGCTCCGTTGCCGGATTTTCTGATCCGTCCTGACGTGGACGACGCCGAGTTGTTGGCGGTCGCTGCGGAATAAGTCGGGGGTGCGGCGCCCCCGGGTCGGGCGCCGCACAGCTGCGGAGCGCAGTGTTTCGCAACCTTCCAGGGTTTCGACATCGACGCCGACCACCGTTCATCGGATTCCAGTCGAGCGTCGCCATGCGACCTGGCCATCCCGGTAGGGCGCCCACCCGAACCTCATAATTGCCGGTACCGTCAGCGCTCCAAGATGTCGGTAATCCGCGCGCTGAGGTCGTTGACCGTGAACGGCTTGGTCATGACCTGCATCCCGGCATCGAGGTGCCCGTTACCAACCACGGCGTTCTCGGCGTAGCCGGTGATGAACAGCACTTTCAGATCGGGCCGCGACACGCGCGCGGTGTCCGCGACCTGGCGACCGTTGAAGCCGCCGGGCAAGCCGACATCGGTGATCAGCAGGTCGATGCGCACGCCGGACTGCAGGATCTTCAATCCGCTTGGACCATCGATCGCGTCGAGAACGCGGTAGCCCGCAAGCTCGAGCACATCCATGACCAGTGTTCGCACAGCGTCTTCGTCATCGATGACGAGCACGGTCTCGCCGTTTCCGGCATCGACCGGAGCAGCAATGTCCTGATCGGCAACCGGGAGCTCACCAGCGAACCTGGGCAGATAAAGACACATCGTCGTGCCGCTTCCGACCTCAGAATAAATCCGTACCTGGCCGCCCGACTGGCGCACGAACCCGTGGATCATCGACAGTCCAAGCCCGGTCCCCTGCCCCAGCGGCTTGGTCGTGTAAAAGGGATCGAATGCGCGCTCGATCACCTCGGCGCTCATGCCCGTGCCGGTGTCGGTCACGCACAGCGAGATATATTGACCCGGCGGAAGCTCGCGCTCTTTCGAGGCGCGCGCATCAAGCCACTTGTTGGCGGTCTCGATCGTGATGCGCCCACGTTCGGGCATCGCATCTCGTGCGTTGATGACCAGATTGAGCAGCGCGCTTTCGAGCTGCGAGGGATCCACCTCGGTCAGCCACAGCCCGCCGGCACCCACCACCTCGAGTGCGATCGCGGGTCCGACCGTGCGACGGATCAACTCCTCCATTCCGCCGATGAGCCGGTTGACCTCGACCGGCTTGGGGTCGAGTGTCTGGCGCCGCGAGAATGCGAGAAGGCGCTGTGTCAACGAGGCGGCGCGCTTGGCCGATGTCTGCGCGGCATCGATATAGCGCGCGATGCGGTCGGTGCGGCCGGCGGCGATATAATGTTCGAGCAGTTCGAGACTGCCGCTGATGCCGAGCAGAAGATTGTTGAAGTCGTGCGCGATGCCGCCGGTAAGCTGCCCGACCGCCTCCATTTTTTGCGCCTGGCGAAGGGCCTCCTGAGCGAGCGTCAACTCTTCCTCGGCCAGCTTTTCCTCGGTGATGTCGCGCCCGGTGCAATAGACCATGCCATCCTCGGGCACGCCAACCCAGGAGATCCAGCGGTAGTTACCGTCCTTGCACCGATAGCGGTTGGGAAACCGGATCGCCGGCTGCCCCTGCTGCGTGAGATTGAATCCGCCGCGCGTGCGTTCGACATCGTCGGGGTGGAGCAATTCGAAAATCGATTGCGCCGCGACCTCGTCCTCGGACCATCCCAACACGGTCTGCCACGCCGGGTTCGACGTCTCGAAATAGCCCTCGGAGTTCAGCGCGCCCATCAAGTCGGGAGTGATCTGCCAGGTGCGCCCGCGTGCCTGCGAGCGTTCGATCACCTTACGCTCGAGATCGGTGTTCAACGCGCGGAGCCGCGCCTCGCTGGCATGCAACGCCGCACTCGCGCGAAACGCTTCGGTGACTTCGTAGCCGCCGATGAAGACGCCAGTGACGGCGCCGTCGTCGTCGCGGATCGGCTGGAACACGAAGTCGATGAACTGCGATTCCGAACTTCCGTGAAGACGAAGCTCCATGCCGCGCGCAACGAAGGTCTCGCCGGTCGAATAGGCCTGATCGAGAAGCGATGCGAACGCCTGCTCTTCGAGATCGCTGAAGACCTCGCGAAACTTGCGGCCGATGAAGTCCTGACGCTCGGAGATATGGACGTAGGCGTCGTTGACATATTGGTAGATATGCTCGGGTCCGGAGACCACGCCGACAAAGCCGGGCATCTGCGAGAGGAGCTGGCGTTGGCGCACGGCCTCGTCGGCGATGCGGCGATCGGCAAGAACCTTGGCGGTCGTCTCGACGACAATAGCCAGCACGCCGGCGGGGTTGCCCGCGTCGTCGAGGGCCGGAGAATAGTCGAGGTTCATCCATGCTGGCTCGGAGCGGCCGCTGCGGGTCAGGACAAGCTCCTGATCGACATAGGAGAGCGTTCCACCAGCGAGTCCGACGCTGAGGACATTGTCATTGAACGCGGCAACTTCGGGCCAGCCCTCGCGCACATTCATGCCGAGCTTCTCAGTCCCGTGCGCGAAGACGGCGTAAGCGTCGTTGTAGATCATGATCCCGTCTGCGCCCCACAACAGGACGAGCGGCACGGGCGAGCGAACGATGAAACCGACGATCGTCTTGAGACTCGTCGGCCACCCGGCGATTGGCCCGAGGCTGGTAGCGCCCCAGTCAAACCCGGCGATCAGGTCGGCGGTGTTCCCGCCCGACGCGAGAAACGCTGGCAACGGATTTTCAGGCAATGGCCCTCCCCAGTACAAATCATCCCTCACGCGCAAACGTCCGATTACCCGAGTGGTTGCCCGGCGGTTATCCAGCAACGCTGCGAGGATTGTCCAGTATGCGGTCGCTCTTGCAGGTCCGATAGCAAAGACCTTCCGCACCCTATCGCGACTTCGCCCGTTGGAGCCGTCAAGGAGGATCGCTCATGCACATCATCAGACTTGCGCTCGGCGAACTGGCGCCTGCGGACACCGACTGCATCAAGATCAACGAAACCGCCGACGGCACATTCTCGCTGGTCGCCTCGGCGATGATGGACTGCGGTGATAGTGACTCGATGGAATCCGTAGCTCTGGTCGGTAGTGACCCTTACCCGTCGTTCGAGGATGCCGAAGCTGCAGGCCTGGCGTGGGCCGACGCACACTGTGTAGCGACGATTTATATCGAAACCGGCGGCGGGCGGGAGGTACTCAGGCCGGAAAATTCGCGCCAAGTGTAGCCAACGGCAGCGGCGGGACACAGCAGTGTCTTAACGCTGGCTGCGACGGCGCTGGTTCGCTTCGCGCGTGTGCGGCAGCGTAGCGTTCTTGAGCGACCAATCCCACACGGTCGCCGAGCTAATCGCCGCATCCCCTTTGAACGTGCGGGCTTCGCGCCCGAGTGAACGGGCGTCGTACCTCCACGCGCCCGATCGATCCACAGGCGAGCTCAAGAGCGAGAGGAGGGCCTGGATAGGCTGGCCGCGGCGGGTTGAGAGAGAGCGCCTGTGCGGTCGCCGTCTCCGCTCTCCCGAAAGCTCGCCCCATGTCCTCGAATGCACCCGAACCGCTCGGGGTGGCCGATCCGCGCTCGCACGCGGCATCGATCTTGGCTGCCGCCGATCATCTCCTTGGTCCGCTCGCTCGAGGGGCCGCAATCACCAGCGCGACACTGCGCGATGCCATGACAGCGTCGTTCCACGGCACCGATGCCGAAGGCGCGTGGAGCTGGAAACTGGCGTACGAAGCTTGCGAGACCGCCCAGCTCCTGTTCTTGCGCCGGCATGGGGCCGAAATTGCCAAGCAGCCCCCTGCCACCCAGCTCGCGATGATCGGCCGGATCGCCGGCCTTTTCCCAACGCACACCCGTCGGTCCGAAGAAAGTCAGGCCTTCCAGCAATTTTCTACCCCGCTACCGATCGCGTTTGTCGCCGCGCAAGCTGCCCAGCTGCGCGCGGACGACATCGTGCTCGAGCCGTCCGCGGGCACCGGACTGCTCGCTATTTTCGCCGAGATCGCCGGCGCTAGCCTCGCGCTGAACGAGCTTGCCGACACGCGCGCCAGCCTGCTCGAAGAGCTGTTCGGATCCGCGTGCGTTACGCGGTTCGATGCCGCGCACATCCACGACCAGCTGGACGACCAATTCCGTCCCAGCGTCGTTCTGATGAACCCGCCCTTCTCGGTCGCCGTCCATGTCGACGGAAACGTCCGCGACGCCGCCTATCGCCATATCGCCTCGGCGCTGGCACGCCTTGCTGAGGGCGGACGCCTGGTCGCGGTCACCGGCGCCAGCTTCGCGCCGGACAATCCCGCGTGGGCGGCGGCGTTCGCGCGGCTGACGGAGCGCGGACGGATCGTGTTCTCGGGCGCGATCGACGGTCGTGCCTATGCGCGCCACGGCACAACGGTGGCGACTCGATTGACCGTCATCGATCGCGTCGCTCCCGGAACCGGCGGCATCGCGGCGGCGACGCTTCCGTCCGCCGCCGACGCCCCGGGACTGCTCGCGCTTGTCAGCGCCCATGTTCCTTCGCGGGACCGCTGGGTGGCTCGAACCGTTCGCCCGCTCACCCTAGCGGTGCGGGCGACACCACGTCGCTTCCGCGCGGCAGGCGCAGACCGTGCGATCGGACCAGTCGCAGAGGACGCCGTCGAACTCGCTTATGATGTCGTCGACACCACCTCGGATCGCTGCGCGCGGATCAGCGACGCGCTGTACGAACCCTTCTTGCTCCAGACCGTGAGCGTGCCCGGCGCGGCGCCGCACCCCACGCCCCTCGTCCAATCCGCGGCGATGGCCAGCGTTCGCGCTCCAGCGCCGTCCTATCGGCCGCATGTCCCGACCGGTCTCGTCGCCGCCGGTTTGCTCTCGGACGCACAACTCGAGACTCTCATTCTAGCTGGCGAAGCGCATTCGGCCGAGCTGGCCGGCGCGTGGCGCGTCGATGATAACTTTGCGACCCTTGCCGCCGCGGCCGACGACGATGAAAGCGCTGTACGCTTTCGCCGCGGCTTCATGCTGGGCGACGGCACCGGCGCCGGCAAGGGCCGCCAGGTCGCCGCCGTGATCCTCGACAATTGGCTCAAGGGCCGGCGGCGCGCGCTGTGGATCTCCAAATCCGACACGCTCATCGAAGATGCGCAACGCGACTGGGCGGCGCTCGGCCAGGAGCCTCTTCTCGTTCAACCGCTGTCGCGTTTCCGTCAGGGCGCATCGATCACGCTTGGAGAAGCCATCCTATTTGCAACCTATGCCACGCTGCGCTCCGACGCGCGTGACGACAAGGTTTCACGGGTCGCGCAGATCGTCGAATGGTTGGGGCACGATTTCGACGGGGTGATCGTGTTCGACGAAAGCCATGCCATGCAGAATGCCGGCGGCGCGACTGGTACTCGCGGGGACACGCGGCCATCGCAGCAGGGCCGTGCCGGCCTCGCGCTGCAGCACGCGCTGCCACGGGCGCGAGTATTGTATGTCTCGGCAACCGGCGCCACGACGGTCCACAACCTCGCCTATGCGCAACGCCTCGGGCTGTGGGGCGGCGATGACTTTCCCTTCCTCAACCGGGCCGAGTTCGTCGCCGCGGTCGAACTCGGCGAGGTGGCTGCGATGGAGGTTCTCGCGCGCGATCTGCGCGCGCTCGGTCTCTACACAGCGCGGTCACTTTCCTATGAAGGTATCGAATATGAGCTTGTCGAGCATGCGCTGACGCCTGAGCAGACACGGATCTACGACGCCTATGCGGGCGCCTTTCGGATCATCCATCACAATATCGACGCCGCGCTCGAAGCCGCGGGCGTTACCTCAGCAAGTACCGGGGGATCATCGACCCTCAACGCCCAGGCCAAGTCGGCAGCGCGCTCGGCGTTCGAAAGCTCGAAACAGCGCTTTTTCGGTCACCTTCTTACCTCGATGAAAGCGCCGACGCTGATCGCGCGGATCGAGCAGGACTTGGGCTGCGGCCACGCGTGTGTCGTCCAGATCGTTTCGACTGGAGAAGCGTTGATGACGCGCCGCATCGCGCAGATCCCGGCCGAGGATTGGGCCGATGTCCAGGTCGACATCACGCCGCGCGAATATGTCCTCGACTATCTCGCCCATGCCTTTCCCGTGCAGCTCTTTGAACCGTTCACCGACAGCGACGGCAACCTCGCCTCGCGGCCCGTCTATCGCGACGGTCAGCCGGTACTTTGCCGCGACGCCGTCGAGCGGCGCGACCGGTTGATCGAGCGGCTCGCCGCCCTCCCGCCGGTGGCCGGCGCCCTCGACCAGATCGTTCAACGCTTCGGAACCGACGCAGTCGCCGAAGTGACCGGTCGCTCGCGGCGGATTGTCCGCAAATCGGCAGGCGACGGTATCGAACGGCTCGCGGTCGAGACGCGACCGGCGGGCGCCAACTTGGCCGAAACCAGCGCCTTTCAGGACGACGACAAGCGCATCCTGATATTCTCCGAAGCCGGCGGTACCGGCCGCAGCTATCATGCCGACCTCGCCGCCAAGAACCAGCGCCTTCGCGTGCATTATCTGCTGGAAGCAGGCTGGAAGGCCGATGCCGCGATCCAGGGGCTCGGCCGCACCAACCGCACGCATCAGGCGCAGCCGCCGCTGTTCAGGCCGATCACCACCGACGTTCGCGGCGAGAAACGCTTCCTGTCGACCATCGCCCGGCGGCTCGACACGCTCGGGGCGATTACTCGGGGGCAACGCCAGACCGGCGGCCAGGGCATGTTCCGCGCCCAGGACAATCTCGAAAGCGACTATGCGCGAGCGGCACTCCGTCAGCTCTATGCGCTCGTGATCGCCGGCAAGGTCCAGGGGTGTTCGCTTGCGCGTTTCGAGAACGCCACAGGGTTGGCGCTGCTCACAAGGGATGGTGCGGTCAAGGAAGAGCTGCCGCCCATCACGCAATTTCTCAACCGTGTCCTGGCGCTGCCGATTGCGCTGCAGAACCTCTTGTTCGATGTCTTCGATGGACTGCTGAACGCGCGGGTCGAAGCTGCCGTCAGCGCTGGCACCTATGACATCGGCCTGGAGACGTTGCGCGCCGAATCGATGACGATCGTCGATCGCCGCGCGGTCTACATCCATCCCGGCACCGGCGCGGAAACCTTCGCGCTGGAGATCAGGCAGCTCGACCGCACGAACCCGTTGCTGCTCGACGATGCTCTGGCCCTGGCCCGCGACAGAGGCGGACAGCTGCTCGTCAATGCCCAGTCGGGTCACGCGGCCGTGCAGATTGATGTCGCCAGCCTGACCCTCGACGATGGCTCGGTCGAGCGCCGCATCCGTCTCGTTCGTCCGACCGACCGCAAGAATATTGCGATGAGCGCGCTTAAGAACACCCATTGGCGGGCGGTTGATAGTGCCGCCTTCTCGGCCGGATGGGCCGCGGAGCTTTCAGCACTGCCGCCGTTTATCGAGCGTCGCTTCTGGATCGTGACCGGTCTGCTGCTGCCGATCTGGCGACGCCTGCCGCAGGATAGCTGCCGCGTCTACCGGCTCGAGACGGACGACGGCGTGAGGATCATCGGGCGTCGCGTCGATGCCGATTGGGTCGCGCAGGCGCTCGGTGAGCCGAGTCCCGAAGTCACACTTGAAGATGCCTGGAACATTGTGTTCACCCGTGGGGGCGTGCTGCACCTCGAGCAGGGCATGACGGTGCGGCGCTCGCTCATCATGGCGAAGCAGCGCGTCGAGCTGACCGGCTTTGGCGATGCGATGCTCGACCGGCTCAAGGCCGATGGCCTCATCACCGAGATCATTTCCTGGAAATTGCGGGCGTTCGTCCCGACCGGCCCGAACGGGCCAGCGATCCTTTCGCGCGTCATCGCCCGCTTCCCGATCGTTCGGGTTGCCGACCGTGTCGCGGCCTGACGCGATGGGCAGCACCGCCGCCGATCTCGCGCGCCGCCTCGCTCGCGACGCCGAAACAGTCTGCCGCCACTATCTGCCAAACGGCCGCCGTGAAGGTCGCTATTGGCTCGTCGGCGATGTCGAGAATTTGCCGGGCCGCTCACTGTTCGTGCGTTTGTCGGGCACCGACCATGGCCCCGGTGCTGCCGGTAAGTGGTCCGATGCCGCAACCGGCGCGCACGGCGATCTCCTCGATCTGATCGCTGCCAATCGCCGCTGCACGAGCCTGCGCGAAGCGCTTGCAGAGGCTCGCTCTTTTCTGTCGCTGCCGCAGCCAGCGGCGGGCGACGCCGCCGCGCGCGAACCGGCGCCCCAGGGCTCGCCCGAAGCAGTCCGGCGGCTATGGGCCATCGCCAAGCCATTGGCCGGCACGATCGCCGAAGCCTATCTCCATGGCCGTGGTCTTGCGAACCTGACCGGATGCGGGTCACTTCGGTTCCACCCGCGGTGCTGGTATCGGCCCGACCAGGACGATGCTCCCGGGACGCGGCACGACTGGCCGGCACTGATCGCCGCGGTCCGCGACCATTGCGGAACGCTGACCGGGGTGCACCGCAGCTGGCTCGACCTTGCTGGCTGCGGAAAAGCGCCTGTCGTCACGCCACGCCGCGCGATGGGTCGCCTGCTCGGACATGGCGTATGGTTCGGATACCCCGACAGCGTCATGATTGCTGGCGAGGGTATCGAGACGATGTTGTCGCTTCGTCAAATCCTGCCGACGATGTCGATGGTCGCCGCGCTGTCCGCCAGCCATCTAGCCGCCCTTGCGCTGCCGCCGGGACTGTGCCGGCTGTATGTCGCACGCGATGATGACCCGGCGGGGTGCGCGGCAACTGCGACCCTGACTACACGAGCGCAGGCGATAGGCATCGAGACGATCGCGCTCAGCGCTGCGCTGGGAGACTTCAACGACGATCTGCGTCACCTTGGCCGCGCGGCCTTTGTCAGCGGCATTGAGGCGCAACTCCTGACCGACGATATCGCGCGCGTCTCGACCGGCTAGTTCGCGCCACGCTGTCTTAGCGGGATGGTCTGGCCCGACCCTCGACGCCATGAGGCTGCACTCGAGCCGCGCCTTCGGCCTTCCGAGAGGGCAATCGGAGCGGAACCAGTCCGCGCCGGCAACAGCTGCAGCCAACTCTTTTCCGCCGGCGGCTGACGCCGCCTTTGCATCGCGAAGCAAAAGAGCCGGCTTCCGCCGTCCTTCGCTAGCGCTGCGGCCGCTCGCCCGAGGGTTCGCGGTGCAAGCCCGGCCCGCTTCCGCTCGTCGTCGCCCGTGAAGGCCGCGAGAGGCGCGGCTAGAGACAGGAGGCGACGATGACCAGCGATCCTTTCGAACCCGAGGAAGACAGCGCGACCGGCGAACTTCTCCACGAGCTTCAACTCTATGGTTATCGTCCGTTCCGGGACGAGCCCGACCCTCGCCCGCTCCCTGAAAGCCGACTCGTTACCGGAGGTCTTGCCGATCTCTTCGACGCTGTGACCGTGATGCTTGAGGACACGCGTCTCGAGCCCGATCTCGAGGGCCTGCTGTGGGGCCAGGTCAATCTGTTCCAGCGCGCCGCTGACCGCATCGAGCGCGAGCTCGACGACAACGAGCAGGCGCAACGGCGCTTGCAGCGCGAGCAGGACGGCTCGGAAGTTGCTTCGCTCGAACTCGAGCGCGCCATCGCCGAGGGCATTCACTGCCTTGAGCGGCGCGACGCCTTCGAACTGATGCGCGACACTGCAAGCGATCTCTATCGCAAGCATGTCGGTTCACCGTGGTTCCCCCGCCATGGCTCGCTGGTGAGCCGTCGCACGATGACCGCTGCGATGATCGACAGCCGGGATTTCATCGCCGCGCGCCGAAAAGCCGAGACCAGCACACTCATTCCCCCCGGTGCAAAGATCGCCTTCACCGGCGGTGCAGACTGCAACGATACCGACGGTATCTGGTCAGCGCTCGACCGTGTGCAGGCCAAGCATCCGGATATGGTGCTCCTGCACGGCGGAACGCCGAAGGGCGCCGAGCGGATCGCCAGCTGCTGGGCCGACAACCGCAAAGTGGTGCAGATCGCCTTCAAGCCCGACTGGAGCCGTCATCACAAGGCAGCGCCATTCAAGCGCAATGATGCGATGCTCGACGTGCTGCCGATTGGCGTCATCGTCTTTCCCGGCACCGGCATTCAGGACAATCTTGCGGACAAAGCCCGCAAACTCGGCATCCCGCTGCTGGACTTCCGCAAAGGCGGCGCGTGATCGCATCCCACCGGCTCAATATCGGTGTCTATGGTGACAAACCTCTGATCCGCGATCGCAACCGGTGGACTCGCAGTCCGGGCAACGCGATGCCGGACGCCGACGTTGATTTTCTGCATCGCAAGCGTGGAACCGTCCTTCCGGTATGGAAATCAAGTCCAAGCTGTAGCGACGGCTACTTGGGGATCGCTGACCGCAGGAGTGTCAGTACGACTTTAACCGCCCACGACCCGAAGCTTCGGCAACTCATCGCGGGACAGGGTCGCAAGCTGCTCATACTGATCGGCCATCTTCGCGTGGATCCCGGCAATATGTCGATCAATCGCGCGGGTCGCCATCTGACGAGCGACCACCGCGCGCGCCGCGTAATATTCCTTCGAATTTCCCGTAGGCATGGCGTTTCCTCTCCGAACTGCGTGATGCAGCAGCCGCTGGAGAAAACTACGCATCTGCAACTGCTTGCGCGATAACCCCGATCAGTAAATCAGTCCGGCGCGGATCGAATCTCGACGGCGTCGGCGAAGGTCACAACATCAATCACTTCCCGGGCGGCGTTGGTAATCTCGATGCGATGATCGAGGCCCAAATGACCAAGTCTCACCGTATCGGCGGCCAAACTTCGCGCCGCGATTATCGCATGAGCACGGGCGGCGTGATCATCCGCCAATTCAGCGCCTTCGGGGTCTTCGGTGACATCGTCGTTTACGATGTTGAAAAAGTAAGTAGCCATCCCGCGGCAACGCAGGTGGCCTCGGTTGTTTCCCTGTTTTGATCTGCGTTAGTGCGATCGCGTAATGACCGTGCCGGCGATGAGACGAAGACACTTCGGCAGATACACTTCGGTAAGGCGCCGTTACTCAATCCGCCTGTAGCCAGCTCAGCTAAACCACCGTGGATCGAGCGGGGTACGCAAGCGCGCCCGGGCGGCGCGCACCAGCCGCTGGACCCGCAGGCGATAGCTCTCGCCCTGCGCCCGCCAATCATGCGCCGGCACCGAGCGGTCGAACATCGCACGCGCAATCTCCTGCTGGCTGGCGCCCGCCGCGAGCGCGTCGGCCGTCCGCAATTCGCCGATCCAGCGCGCGGCGCGGGGTTCGTGCGGCGGCTTCGGCCGCGGCTGCAGGTCCAGTGCCGCCCGGATCAGCAGGTCGAGCGGCGGTAATTGTGGACGTGCCGCCTCCAAGCCGAACAGTTCGAACCGCAAGGGCGTCGGGCCTCCCAGCAACGTTCCATCGTGGACATCGATGCGAACGGCATGGCCGGCGATCTCGATACGCCAATGCTCGGCGTCCTCACCGGCAAACGCAAACTCCGCCGCACGTGCCAGCCTTCGTATGTCGAGCAGGTCACGACATCCGCTGACATCGCTCGATACATGCGCCTGCAGGACATGGGGGTCGCACCCAGCGCGCCAGATCGGCCGCGCGTCGGGCGCCGCCAGACGAGGCGACAGGAGAGTAACCAGCCCGAACGCGAACGCCGCGCGGCCCTGCGCAACCGGGCCATCGCGACACGCCCGAGCCCAGGCCCGCCGATAGGCTGAGGTTCTGCGCAGCCATTCCCACGCGAACATCGGCTTTTCGACCGCGTGCAGATAATCATATAGGTCACCGCGTCGCCAAGCAGCGCGCGGCGCGCCGACTCTTGCCATGCCGTGCACCCTCAGAACTGCTGACCGACCGTAGCGCCGTCGGTGCGGTGAGGCGATCTGCCCTAAAGGGGCTAGTCGAGAGCGATATCCTCATAACCGATCAGACCGTCGCGCAGCGCCAGCGCCACGAGCTGGGTTCGCCGGGCGACTCCGTAACGGCGTCTTGCAGCGTTCAGATATTTGGTCACGGTCTCCTCGCTCAGCGTGAGGCGGCGCGCGATGCCGCGGTCGGTCAGACCTGTCGCCATCAGCGCGACGCAGGCACGCTGGCGCGGCGACAAATGGGGGGCGACGTCGATGGCATGCGGCAGCGTGCGCAGGTGATCGTACACGATGCGCGCCACTTGCTCCGCAGCAAAAAGCGCGTCGCCAGGTACGCTGCCGGTGTTGACCACGAAGGAGCATGACGCCGCTCGCGCGCCGGGCAGATGAAGCGGCACGGTAAACCCGTCCCTCAGCCCGTGGCGCCAGCCATCCTCGAGTAAAGCACACTGCTGCGGGCGGAGCGTGACGAGGTCACCGAGCGCCGACCAGGAGAAACCCGACGCGCGCGTCGTGCAAGCCTGCTGAACAGGATCGATGCGATCGAGCCGGCCCGAGATGAAACGATGTTGCCATTTTTCCGGGTAGCTGCAGATCAGCAGCAGGGCGCGCTGCGGATCGGCGAGGTCGCCATGCTCCGCCATCGCCACATAATCAAAGCCGAGCGCTGCCGACGTCGCGACCAGCAAGCGAGCGGCCTCCTGTGGGTCGGCGTCGGGAAGCGATCGCCGCAACTGGCTGACGATGTCGAGCAATCGCCCTGCTCGTGCGTCCCGTCGAGAAGCTTTGCCTGGCGCACGCCGATGCAAATGGTTGATCCGATCCCGAGCAAAAACGCTCACTGGATTTTCTGAATATATTTTGTTTATTTACAATGAACTGTCTACCGTGGCCCCATAGTCGGGCCGATCGAATGCCCGTCGAACATCATGCTTTGAGGTGCTGTCGTGAGAAACTGCTGCTCCAGAGCCAGAACATAAGGCCGACCGGCGCGCGGCCGTCTTGAAACGCGGTGGCGGCCAAAGGTCGCGAAGACGACATGACGACGCTCGCCGCCGTCCCGGAGATCTTGTGCGCGTTTCGCAATGCCACGACCCTCGACGAGCTCGCGCTCGTCCTGACTGATGTCGCGGCTCGGCTACGCTTCCGCTATTTCGCGATGGTCCAGCATATCGATTTCGGCGGAACGACCACGCAGGGGCTTCGCCTGCACAATTATCCCGACCAATGGGTCGAGGTGTTCGATCGTCGGGGCCTGGGGCCAATCGACCCTGTGCATCGCGCCAGCCACACGACGCTGACGGCGTTCCGGTGGCAGGACGTCAGCGGCATGATCCCGCTTTCGGCACTGGACCGAGATGTGTTGGCGTTGGCCGGTACGCACGGTCTGGGTGATGGCATCACCGTACCGGCTCATGTTCCAGGCGAGTTGCTCGGCTCGACCAGTTTTGCGTCGGCCGCGAACGATGACTGTGTCGACCATCAGTTGCTGGCGGTGGCGCAGATCGCCGGGCAATTCGCTTTCGAATCAAGTCGGCGCCTGACATCGCGCCGTCCTTGCGGGGCGAGCCTGAAGCTCACCACGCGCCAGCTCGAATGCATAATGTACGTCGGACGCGGCAAGACCGATGGCGAGATCGCCGAGATCCTCGGACTGAGCCACAACACCGTCGTCGAGCATCTGCGCAATGCGCGCGAGCGCTACAACGCCGCTGCTCGCGCCGCTTTGCCGGTGCGTGCCCTGTATGACGGCGCCTTGAGTTTCGCCGATGTGCTGGTGAGCTGACACCCCCAATCCTTGCTATGGGCGCGCGATCATGCGTCTGACAGATGGGCTGCCTCTTCGGTTTGGAGGCAGTCCATCATGCTCATTGTCAATGACCTCAACCGCGCCGCGGAGCGCGCGGCGATCCGGTCGATGTTCGAAGCGCGCAAACATGTTTTCGTTGATCTGCTGCGCTGGGACGTGCCGGTCCTCGCCGGTCGCTTCGAGGTCGATCAGTTCGACGACGGACATGCGACGTATCTGATCCTGTGCGATGCCGAACGCCGTCATCTGGCCTCGACCAGGCTGCTGCCGACGCGGCGTCCCGGTATCCTCAACACGCTATATCCGCAGCTGTGCGAAAGCACGCCGCCCGCAGGTCCCGACGTCTTCGAGATCACCCGCTTCTGCCTGTCGCGCGACCAGCACGCCGCCGATCGCCGCAGCGCGCGTGATCGCCTCGTGACCGGCTTGGTCCACTATGCGCTCGACCACGGCATCCGGTCCTACACCGGCGTTGCCGAGATCGGCTGGCTCCAGCAAATCCTCGCCTTCGGCTGGGATTGTCGGCCGCTTGGCCTGCCGCAAGCCACAGGCGGACGCATGATCGGCGCGCTGCAGATCGACATCGATTCCAGCAGCCTCGCCAAGCTCGCTGCCGCCGGCATCCACGCCGACGCCACACCTGCAATCGCCGCTTGAGAGGATCTGACATGGCCACACAACTGAATCTCGCCGACGCGCCTTGTCGCGCAGGCGAAACGCACGAACTTTTCACCCAAGGCTATACGATTTTGCGCGATGCGCTGCCCCGCGCGGACATCGCAGCACTCGAACAGGATCTTGAGCCGCACTTCACTGCCACGCCATTTTGCACCGGCGACTTCTACGGCGCGCGCACCAAGCGTTTCGGCCGATTGCTGGCGCTTTCGCAGCGCATGGCGGCGCTGGTGCAACATCCGCCGATCATCGCGATGGCCGAGCAGTCGCTCGGGCCATGGTGCGACTGCCTTCAGCTCAACCTCGCCCAGGCAACCGAGATCCACCACGGCGCCCTCGCGCAATTCCCGCACCGCGATCAAGACATGTGGCGCGGCGTTACCGGTGAGGTCGAATATCTGCTGAACGTCATGTGGCCGCTCACCCCATTCCGTCGGGACAATGGCGCGACATTGATCTGGCCGGACAGTCACGGCGTTGCTGCACTTCAGCCCGAGCCCGCTGGTGAACCGATCATCGCGGAATGCGAACCCGGCGACGCCATCGTCTTTCTCGGCTCGACCTTGCACGGCGCCGGGGCCAATGTGAGCGGCATGCCGCGACGGGGGCTCATCGTCAGCTACTGCCTCGGCTGGCTCAAGCCTTACGAAAACCAATGGCTCGCCTATCCGCCACCGACCGCGCGCCGCTTCTCGCCGGAACTCGCCGCGCTGATTGGCTACCGGCAGCACCGGCCCAATCTCGGCAACTATGAAGGTCGCTGCCCATCGGTTCTGCTCGCAGACGCCGTCCCGGATCGGCTCGGGGCCATCGACGCGTTGCGACCAGACCAGACCGCCATGCTCGACGCGTTCGTGCGCGACCAGCAGTGGCCGTCGATGCAGCCATGAGTCCAGCCGGCACCATGGCGCGCGTCTATCAAGCGCTCAAGGCGCGCGTCATGGCCGGCGAGTTTGCGCCCGGCGAGCGTATCGACCCTGCCCGCCTGTCCGCGGACCTCTCGGCCAGCGCCACGCCGATCCGGGATGCGCTGCACCGCCTTGCCGGCGAGCGCCTTGTGGAAAATTGGCAGCATGAGGGCTTTCGCCAGCCCATCGTCACTGAAGCAAGCCTGCGCTACCTTTATGGGTGGAGCGATGATCTCGTCAGAATCATCCTGCGCGTCGCGGCGCGCGGTTCGCAGTCCTCTGCTTCGTTGATCGTGAGACATCACGATGCACCTGTCGCGAGCATCGCGCTATTCGAGTGGCTCGCGACGCTTTCGCCGAGCCAGGAGCACCGGGCGGCGATGATGTCGCTGAACGATCGGTGCCACGCTCTGCGAGTTATCGAAGAACAACTGATCGGGCCGCCCGACACCGAAGCGCTGGGCGCCGCGATTCAAACCGGTAATTTCGGCGAAGCCCGCCGCTGGTCGGCGGGCTATCACGCCTCAAGACTGCGACGGCTACCCGAGTTGGCGGCGCATTTTCGACCGCGTGAGATCGTCTAGGTCAACATTCGCATGATCGGCGCCGTATAAAATTCTTATCGCTGGAGCTCCGCTTATCCTCATCGGCAGTGCTCAACATTTCCGTTGGGCGCCGCCAAGAAGGAGAACGTCATGGAACGCCCGGAAAACAAGTTCGCGGTCGCTGACCTGGGCGCCGCCAGCGTCGAAACACGCGGTGGCGACGAGAAGCTGGTCGAGATCGGCGGACGCCAGCCGCTCGAGTCCGGCATCGCCGACGACGACTGAGCTCGCGTGGCGCGCGGCCCCAGGGTCGCGCGCCCTGCGATTCCTTTCGACATGCTCGCCGCTCACCTGCGCTTTGCCGAACTTGACGGTCACGTGGTCGTGCTCGACCTGCCCGCCGATCGCTATCGACGACTCTCGCGCGAGCTCAGTCGAATCGTATTGGCCAGCCAAGATGGGTTGCCACATCCGGATGAATTCGAACAGTTGACCGCTTTCGGGCTGCTCGATCCGAGCGGACCAGGCCGCCCCTATTCTCCTGCTGCGATCGCTTGCGCAACCGAAGAAGCCCTCGGCGATACCGCGGCCATGCCGCTCGCCGGTTTTAGCCTGGCCGCGTTTTCATCGCTGATCATGACGCGCAGAACTCTCGCGACCCGCGGCTTCGCATCCATGGTCGCCAGGGCTGAACGATTGTCGCAACAATGCAACCGGACGAACACGCCGTTGACGGCTCGGATCGCCCGCGATTTCGAGCGGACGCGGAATTGGTTCCCGGGCGAGCGGCGCTGCCTTCCCGACGGCTTGGCGCTTCATGCGCTGCTAGCGCGACAGCGCCTGCGGTCGACTTTGGTCATCGGTATACGCGACCAGCCCTTTGCCGCGCATTGCTGGGTTCAGTCCGGAGGTTGCGTCCTGACCGATACGCGCGACATGATCGCCGAGCTCACCCCGATCCTTGTGATCTAACATGAAGCTCTTCGCATCTGTCGGATCGTGCCCCGACGCCGATGTCGGCGCGACCGCCTCGAGGTGGCAGATCGGCGACCTCACGGTGTGGACGACGCCCGAAACGCCGCACATCTGGTCCCCGGCGGGCCCGCTGCTCATAGTCGGAGAGGTGTTCACCTCCGACGGCAAGGCGCTCCACGATCTCAGCGTATCGCAGATACACGCTACCGTTGCGTCTCAAGGCGGCTGGCTCATCGAGCATCTTTGGGGACGCTATGTCGTCGTCTGGCAGGATCCCCGCGACGGCGCCGTCTGGATCGCGCGCGATCCGAGTGGCGCGATTCCGCTCTATCATTGGAATGCCGGCAGTTCGTCGATTGTGTTCAACGATCTAGCGATGCTGATGCGATCCCATCGCGCAGCATTGTCGATCGATCCGGCAGGTCTCGCGTATCGCTTGAGCTATCCGGCGATGCCCTCTCGCGCGACCGCGATCACCGACGTCACCGAGATCTTCCCCGGCGAGGCGATGCGGCTCGGGCCTCCAGTTTCATACAGGCAGCTCTGGTCACCCTGGGATTTTGCAAGCCAAGCCAACCCGGCCGATGGCGAGGACGTCCGCCACGCGGTCGAAACAGTGGTCGCGGCATTCGCACAGGGCAGGACGTGCAGTTTGCTCGAACTGTCCGGCGGGCTGGATTCAAGCATAGTCGCAGCCTGCCTGGCCGCGTCAGGACATCCGTGGCGGGCGGCGACAGTCGTCACGCCGGCACGCGACGGCGACGAACGTGCCTATGCAACGATCGTGGCCGACCAGTTCGGCGCCGAGCTCGAGTCCCTTGCCTTCTCCGCCGACGATATCGGCTTACTAGCAGAGCCGACGCGCCCGGGCGTGCGTCCTAGCGGCTATGCGATGCTCGACGCGCTCGACCGCAGCCTCGCCGCGCTTGCCGCGAAACACGGCGCTGTCCTGTTCAGCGGCACCGGCGGCGACAATGTCTTTTGCTCTTTGAGATCGGCCGCGCCGGTCATCGATCGCTTCCGAGATACCGGCCTGCGCGGCGCGATGCAGACGGTCGGCGACCTCGCTCGGCTGACACAGGCGCCGATCAGCACGGTGATGGGCGCGACACTGCGATATCGGGGCAACGACAATAGCCGCCGAATTCGATGGCGGCAGGATCGGAGCTTCCTCACGCCCGGCAGTGTGCCGCCGGTGGCACCTCATCCTTGGCTAGACCGTCCGACTAGTGGCAGGCCGGGGTCGCGCGCGCACATCGTCTTGCTGCTGCGCGCGCACAGCGTCGTTGCGACCCTGGAGCGCGCGCGCGATCGACCGATGCTATTTCCGCTGCTCTCGCAGCCCGTCGTCGAGACCTGTCTGCGTATCGCGAGCTGGCGCTGGGTCGCCGGCGGCGTCGATCGCGCGGTCGCCCGTCAGGCGTTCGCCGATCGACTTCCCGCCGCGATTGTCCAGCGCCGCACCAAGGGCCGGCTGACATCGCTCCTCGCGCCCGCCTACAATCGCGACCGCGCGGCGATCGGGAGCTTGCTCTGCGAAGGAGAGCTCGCACGCCACAGCCTCGTCGATTGCGACGCGATTCGACGCGCCATTGGCGCACCCGCGACCTATGACGGTGGCGTCTACATGCGGCTGCTCGAACTCGTCGACGCCGAGCTGTGGGCACGCGCTATTGCCCGATTGTCGTGAGCGACTGCGTCGCCCGCCACTCGGCAAACGCGTCACCGTTGCTTCTTCCGAGCGACGCTGGATTGAGCCAGTGGCTGAACCACGAGAGATTGCGGGCGTAGGCCGCTTCCTTCTGGCGCGGCAGGAATTTGACGTGCGCGGCATCAGGAAAGACATAGGCCTCGACCGGGTGACCGGCTTGCGCCAACCGCGCGATCAGTTCGATCGACCAACGCGCCTCGGCTTCGGGTAGCTGCATCAGCAGCGGCGCGGCGATATTGGCCGTGTCGCGTGCCGGCGAAAGCAGCCGCCACCGTGCCGGAGTCTCGTCCGGCGCGCCAAGTCCATAGACCTCGCGCACGCGGCCGACGAGATCTCGAGGGGGAAGCGCGCCATACCAATAGAAGGCCGGCTCGATCTGGCCCGATGCGATCGACGCCGCTCGCACCAACCGCGACTGTCGCACCATCCACATCGTCACCTCGCTGCCGAAACTCAGCCCCTGCATGCCCACCAAGCGCGAATCGACGACACCGGCGGCGGCCAGCCTGTCGACGATCGTCGTGATGGCCGATTGAGCGACACGATAATCGTCGAGGCTGTCCTGCTTCGAGCCGGCAGGCGCGCGGTTGATGCACAAGGATGCGATGCCCCGGTCGACGAGTAGCTGATACGGCAACTCGTCGCCGACTCCGCCGCGCAGGAAACCCGAGCAGCGATAATATTGCACGACAAGCGGACGGCGCACGGTTCGAGCACCGCGTGGCCTGATCAGGACCCCGTGAAATGTGCGTTGCTTGTCCTGCCACGTCAGGCGTTCGACCTGGCCGGCCAATCGCGCCGCCAGGGCGCGATTGGGCGCGTACAGCCCGCTGACACGGCCGTCCGCAAGATCGACCCGGACCAGCCGCGGCGGCTCACCCGCGCTTGCCGCCACACAGATCGCGGCTTGAGACGTCAATGCGCAAGGTGCGCTCTCGCTTCGGCTCCCGCTGAGCAAACCCTTTTTCCTCCCGAGTTGGCGTGCGCGGCCACGCTCGATCAGGAACAGATGTTGGTCGATGGCGCGATCCGTCAGCGTCGCGATCCATGCGTCGCGGCCCGGCACCTGTGCGATCGACGCGACCGCGCGATGCGAGCAGTCGAGCAACCGGCAAACGGACTCGCGAGTCATCGGCGCGGCTCGCTGCGCGTCGGCGGCGAGCGCTTGGCGCGTCGCCAGCTGTCCGGAAAGATCGATCGATACCGTTTGGACGCTGGCGAGCAGTGTCGTCCGGTCGAACCAGTCGCCCGTCATGCGAACGCTTCGCGCACCATCACCCGCATCGAAGCCGCCGACCGCGCCGATGCTGAGGTCGATCCTGCCCTCGAGCCGCACCCCATGATCCTTAAGGGCTTGTTCAATCCCCGCGGCCAATGCCGTGGATGGAGCGAGCGTCGCGGTGACGCTGCGGCCACCCGGGTCGAGGACGAAGCGCGTCACGTCGACCGCGGGATCGGTCAGCCGGACGGCCGCAGCGCCCGAACGCGGCACGCGCCACACGCCGGCAGTTCCAGCGATCCGGGCCCGAACGAGAAAGCCGCTTCCGTCGAGAAGCCAGATCGGCTGCTCGTTCTCTAGCACGCCGGCGCCATTCGAAAGCGCGATGCCGCCATCCGCCACGACGCGCGCCGTCCCGCTCCCGTCGGTTGGCAGGATTGCCCAGCTGAGCTCGACGCGATTGCGCGCGACCGAGGGGCGCTCGACGCGAACGATCACCCATTGGCCATCGGGCGACACCGCCAGGCCAGACAAATCCACGACTTCGACCAGATCGCGCGGCGTCAGCGGCGAGGCTGTCGCGAGCAACGCCGCGAGGATCAGCACCTCACCAACCGATCGTCAGCTGAAACGCGATCAGGCGCCCGACAGCGCTCCCCTGTTCGGGATCATAGCCGAGCGTGGAATCAAAAGCATGGTTGGTGACATAGGGCGGGTCGGCGTCGAAAAGGTTCGTTGCCGACAGTGCGAACCGCGCTGACCTCAGCGGCGTCGGCACATCGATGCGCAAGCCCAGCGACAGGTCATAGGTTGTCCAGGCGCCGACGCGCTCGGACGGCATGACGGTGAGGTTGGTGTACCCGCCGACGTGATTGACGAACATCGATGCGTCGAATGCGCCTTTCGCCCAGCCAAGGCGGCCGCGAAGCCTCAGGTCGACGGGATTGCCCAGCGTCGAGACGATATCAGCCGCTGGCGACGAGGCCGTGATCCGCTGATCGATGCCGAGCAGTCGCGTGCCTGTGATGCCCAGCGTTGCTGTTCCGCCAGCAAATGCTCGGGCGAGCTCGACGTCGAAGTCGATGCCGCGAATATGCGTGGACGAGAGATTGCGCAGCAGCGCGTCGATGATCACATCGATTTGCCCGGGCGTCACGCCGAGCGGGTTGGAAAAGTTGGGTGACGCGAAGAAGCTCGCGACGAGCGCGGAATCGGGTTGCTCGTTGACCAGCGCACCATAGATATCGCGTCGCGTCAGATAGCTCGCATATTCGGCCGTCGCCGAGGCGATGCGGTCGCGATAGGCAATGTCGAAATAACTGGCGCTGGCTTTAAGCCCGGGGATCGGCCAGTCGGCGAAATCGACACCAGCGGTCCAGTTGGTGGCCTTCTCGGGCCCGATAACGTCCGAATAGCCGAACAGGCCAAGTGCGATCGAGGTCCCGGTCGGCGACTGCGGATCGACCAGTTCGAGCGGCTGGTAGAGATTGCCGCTCGGACCGACCAGATCGCCGAACCCCGGCGCCCTGAACGATTGCCCGTAGGAGCCGCGCAAGGTAACACCGCGTCTCGGCCGCCAGGCGAGCCCGAGCTTGGGATTGGTCGTCGTGCCGAAGTCGCTGTAGCGTTCGTGACGCGCCGCCGCGGACAATGTCAGCGATCCCGGAAACCAGCGCTGACCATCGACGATCGGCACGAGCAATTCGCCATAGACCGCATCGATGTCGCGCGCATTGGGAAGGCCGGGATAGCCCGTCTCGACAGGGGCGGCCGCGCGCGTATCGATGATGTCGGTCGCCGTGATGCTTTCGTGACGATGTTCGGCGCCAACCGCCAGCCGCAGCGTACCGCCCGGCAACTCCAGGAGGGGCCCGTCGGCACGAACTGCCGCCGACCACACCGTCGAGCGCGTCGTCAGATGGCGGCTGCCGCGGACGCGATCGATCGTCGCTTGGTTCGTGTCGAGGCCATCGCCAAACAGACTAAAGGCGGTCGCCGGATTGACGTCGGCAAGTGCTGCCGTCAGTCGAAAGGTGTTGAGCAGGTTCAGATAATTGGCGTGCTCGACATACTTCCCATAGCCGCCGTTGACCTCCGTCCGCCAGGGGCCGAATTTGGCGACGAGACCGCTGGTTGCCGTAAGCCCGTCGACATTGCCCTCTCGCCGCTGCGGTCCCAGGTCCTCCCGGAAGTTATAGCGCACCGTGACCGGCTGCCGCGTGCCGATCGGATCGACGTAAAAGGCGTTTGTCACCGGGACGCGGACGACGCTCTCCGAACCAAGTGCACGGGTCGCCTCGAATGCGCGGCGGCCATACAGGCCGCGCGCATACACGCTCAACCACTCGGCGACGTCCTGCTCGAGCGCGGCGTATACCGAATGACTGCGCTGCGCGGGCAGCAGATCGGTCTCCTTGCGCACGTCGCGACGACTGGTCCGGCCGGGAATGAGCTGCGCCGCCGTCAGGCCGCGTCCGTCCTGACCAGCGGGAATGCCGAAGATCGCGCCATTCGCCGCGATAATGGTACCGGGTGTGGTGAACAGCGACCGATAATCCGGTCCGCCGAACGGTCTTAGATCATCGGTCGCGTAACGCCGCTGCGCGCCCGAAAGATTGCCGCGCTCGCTATATTGATAGGCCAGCGTTGCGCTGCCCCCAGACCATTTCGCGCCCGCCAGCTGGCCGAGCTGATATTCGCTGAAATCGCCGTCGGCCGAACCCACCCGCGCCCAGCTCTCGAAACCGTCGAAGTCGCGCCGGAACCGAAAATTGACGACGCCGGCCACAGCATCGCTGCCGTAGATCGCCGACGCCCCGTCGGTCAGGATTTCGACGCGCTCGATCGCGAGCTGGGGAATCAGCGAAACGTCGGCGAACAGGCCGCTCACTCCACCGAGCGCAGGCCGATTGCCGTCGAAGAGGATCAAGGTCGAGTTCGGTCCAAGGCCGCGCAGATTGATGCTGGAACCCAGCGCCACATTGTTACCGGCATTGTTACGGGACGTGGTTCCGTTGACGGATTCGTTGAGCCCGCCGCCGAAATTGCTCGGGATGGTTTCAACCAGGCTCTGGATTGTGCCGCGTCCGCTACGATCGATCGCGGCGCGATCGATGATCGTCACCGGCGAACCGACCGGCGCGGCGCCGCGAATGCGCGTCCCGGTCACGACGATCTCAACGGCGTTTCCCGCGCCGCTCGCGGTCAATGTGTCACGCACGACGAAACCGCCATCGACGATATCAGCTCTCAATCCAGACGTGCTCAGGAGCCGCTGCAAGGCCGTGCGCGCGTCGAGATTGCCGCTGACGCGCGCCGAGCGTTTGCCGGACACGATCACATCATCGGCGATGACGTCGCGGCCGGAAGCTCGCGAAAAGGCCCGAAGCGCCGCGCCGAGCTCCTGCGCCGCGATCGCATAATGTTGCCGGTCAGCCGGCGCTTGTGCGGCAGCAGGCGCTGCCAGCACCGCTGCTACCGCCGTGCCCGCCAGATAGTGCAGATAGTTCTTCATCGCCGCCCCTCTCCCCGAGCCGTCTTGATGACGGTCAGAAGCCTCGATGCCGCGCACGGCATGAGGGGCCGGAAATTCTTACGGCGGCGTGAGCAACAGGCGGCCGTCCGTTTCGACAACCCTCAGGCCGAGCGCCGCGGCGAGCCTTCGCACGAGCACATGATGGTCCCTGATGTCGAACCGGCCACTCACCCGGCGTACGCCGAGCGCGGCAGTCGAGACGCCGAGCTTCGTGGTGCTCGCGTCGTTGGCGATACGGATCAGATCATCGAGCGCCAGCCGGTCGGCCTCTATGACCGTTACACGTTCGGCCGCCGGCGCCGATGCGATGGTCATCGACGCGACATCGACGCTCTGCGCCGCGTCGATCGTGCGCCGAAGCTCCGGTGGGCGGTCACCGCCGGGGCGATCGACCGTCACTGAACCCTCTCGTACCGTGACGCGGGCGCCGGTCGAAGCCATATCGACGTCAACCACCGCTATCGCAGCGCTCACTCGCGCTGCCCCGGCGACGACGACGAAAGGTCGTGTCGGGTCGCGCGAAACGAAGAAACGCGCCGATCCGTGTGTGAGCACGACCTGGCGCTGCCGCCGCGTGAAACGGGGCTCAGCCTTCGCCTCTGAGCTCAGGATCATCAGCGTTCCGTCGGACAGACGCACTGGCCGGGTCAGCTGCGCCTGCGCGGGCGACACCAACGTCGGCCCGCCGAACATGTCCAGAAATGGCGATCCGACCAGCGCGACGATCGCGACAGCGCCGATCGCACCGGCCATCGCCACTGCCGGCCACAAATGGTGACGAGCGCGTGGCACCGGTCGTTCCGCGCGCAGCTGGCTTTTCGCCATCAGCGTGTCCAGCGCGGCCATCTGCGCATATTCCGCGCGATTGGCAGGATCGGCTGCCAGCCACCCTTCGAATTCGGCACGCGTCGCAGCCGAGCGGTCGCGTTTGAGGCGCTCGTCCCAGCCAAGCGCCTCCGTGCGCGCGCGAGGAATCATCAAAGGTCGCCGATCCGGCGTCGTACCTGATTCATCGCTGTCGCGACCTGCTTCTTCACGCCTTCTTCGCTCATGCCATACGCTTCCGCTATCTCGGCATAGGTCATGCCTTCGATCCGGCTCATGAGGAAGATGTTGCGCGTTTTCGGCTTTAATTGGCCGAGCGCGATCTGCAGGCGCGCCAAGGCGTCCCGCGCTTCCAGCTGCGGCACCGGATCGACTGCGGGTGCATGACGCTCGTCGAAGCGCTCGTGAGACCGCGCATGCCGGCGCGCTGCTACGCGTCTGAATTCATGGACGAGATTGGCCGCGGTGCGGCCGAGAAACGATCCTGGATGATCCGGGCGATGGCCGAGAATGCGTCGAAAGCTTTCCTGCACCATGTCGAGCACGTCGTCGCGCGCCACCCGCCGTTCGAAGTATCGCGCCAGATGCGGCGCTTCATCGCGGTAGAGCGACTCGATGGTCAGCCATTGCTCGCGCATGGCCGCGCGATCGGCAGGTGTCAGCACGATCTCGCTATCGACTGCGCCGAACGGATCCGGCGTCGCGCGCACGGCGCGCTGCACCGTCACGCAAGCCATCCTTCGACACCGTTCGGCACCATCACGCAACTCCCCGTTCGACACCGCTGCGCGAGTGCCGGGCGTTGAGAACATGCTTGAACCATGCGCCGCCGCTTTTAGCCCCGAAGAGCCTGGACATATGCGTCGGCCGCCCGGACGCGGCATCGAGCCGGCGGGAAGATCATTTCGAAGCAGGGTTCTCACGCCCCGACGCCGCGGCCATTGGCCCGGTGTAACGATGATCCTAGCGCTTTCGAGTCGCGCCGCAAGACCTTGTCGCCCGCGATATTGGCAGTCCACGTCACGAGCGACCGGCCGATACTCAACGTCGACGGTCGGTCTCTCCGGCGCGTCAGACCGTGCAAGTAATCCACATCAAGGACTGCATCGATCGTTCCCGCAACGCGATTTCGTGTGCCCTTCGCCACCGGGGCGACAACGAACCACACCGCCTTCGCGTCGCGCGAGCGTCGAAGACCGGATCAACGGCGCCCCGGCGTCAAACTTGGCAAGCCGGGCAACCGGTCACTTGCGAGCTGCTCACATGCGGCACCGCTCGCAGCAGCGAGACCGCGCCGGGTCGCGGAATGTGTGACGCCGCGTCCGTCGCGGACCGTACCCCTCCCTTGTTTACTCGATGGCCTGCCGTTCTGCGAATTCGTGGCCGGCGCTCTTGTGGCAGACATCGGGCCACGCCGAGCATCTTTTCCGGACGTCGCCTGGTCCGCGCCTGACGCAACCCCTCCTTGAGCTGTGTCTGGCCAGGTTCGGGCTTCGCCCTCGATCGGCTGGCCGCAACGGAGCGCTCGAGACTTTCTTCCGCCGACGCTCTGGCGAGCGCCTTTGCATCGCGAGGCAAGAGAGTCTGCGCTTCCCGTCTTCCGCTACGCTTCAGCCCTGCGGGTGCGGCGCCGCTCGCCCTGGCCGATCGACCCGCCATCGGGATCGCGAACGGCGCGAGACCGAACACTCGAAGAAAGGAACTCGACATGGCCAACATCGGCACCTTCAAGCAGACCGGCACCGAATTCACCGGCGAGATCGTCACCCTCTCGGTGCAGGCAAAGAACGTCCGGATCGTCCCGCAGGACAAGGGCGGCAACGACAAGGCTCCGAGCCACCGGGTCTTCGTCGGTCGCGCCGAGATCGGCGCAGCCTGGTCCGAAACCGCGCAGTCGACCGGTCGCGACTATCTCGCGGTCAAGCTCGACGACCCGAGCTTCACCGCGCCGATCTATGCCAACCTCTTCGAAGATGACGAGGGCGGCACCTTCAGCCTGATCTGGTCGCGCCCCAGCGGTCGGCGGGACTGAAGCCAGTGATCAGGCCCCGCCCGGCAACGCCGGGCGGGGCCCTTTTTGCATGTGCAAAACCGCATCGGACCTCGGGCCAGCGCTCGGACCGGTAGCGAGGCTCCGCTCGCTTTGGTCCGCGATCGGACCGTGCGGCATCGCGAGCAGATGGTTTCGACGGGGCGAGTGCCGACACCTCTTGGCAAGCATAACTTTCGAGATTGATCTTAGGTGATCGACCAGGGGACTTAGCGCGCCAGCTCTCCTTCGCGAGACCGTCAAATCGCAATAGAACGCATCGCCCAGATGGAACCGTGCGGACGACGCTCCACGCGCAAGGCGAAGCCTGCTCACGATTGGTCTCGACCGCTCCTGCTTGACCGCGAGCCGCACCCCGCTCTCCTGACGGCTGCCCTGGCCGAGTCCGCGCTGCGTTCCGTCAACCCGTAAAGGGTTCGCTATGCAAGCATGCGACCGCTGCGCGGTGACGTGCAGCGCCGACCCGGCCTGTCGGGCGCCTGTCGAGCGGGGATGCGCCTCGCTCCTTCGAAGACAGGAGCTCAAACCAATGTCGCTTCAACAGGCTCAATGGCGCGCTTGGAACCTCGCCCGCACGCTCATGGTCGAGATCGTCATCATCCGGTTCGACAATCATATGTTCGGTGTGCTCGAAGCGACCGACTTCGACGGCGATCCGCAGGCGATCATCACCGTCTATGACCCATTCGCAGGCTGAAGATTTACCGGCGGCGGCGGCGTCCATGCGAGCCGCTGCCCCCGTGCCCGCGATACGGCTCGCACGCGATCCCATCGCCGTCACCGTCCATGCCGGCACGATAGCCAGGCTGGCCGCGATGCAGCGGCGCAGCTCCGGCCGCACGCGCAGCATCGCAGCCCGAGAAATATGTCGTCGGGACGGCAGGCAGTGCAGATCCCGAACGGCTCGGCGGCACGGCGAGCCACACCCCGCCGAAGGTCAACGCCGACAGCAAGCCGGTCGCAGCGATGAACTTTGAACCCATGCGAGCAGCTTCGGGCAGCGCCGCTTACGATCTGCTTAGTCGCCCATACCGAACCGGCCGCGCCGTCCGCCGCATACGCGCACCGGGGGGATCGTTTTTCGCACGCCGCATTTTCGAGCCGCCCGGCGTCAGCCGTACTTTGCCAGACCCGCCTGCGCTGCGGCCCGCCGCGCCAGCGCCGCCGCCCCAACCAAGGAGACCGCTCATGCCCGATACCACTTCGTCGATGCCGCCTCGCTATCTGCGCACGCCCGAAGCGGCGCGGTTTCTGAGCCTGTCGGGCCGCACGCTCGAGAAGCACCGCTGCTACGGCACCGGACCGCGCTATTCGAAGATCGGCGGGCGCGTCGTCTACCGCATCGATGACCTTCAGGCCTGGGCCGAACGCGGCGCCAAAAGCTCAACCAGCGACGATACCGGCGACACCGTGCGGCCGGCCAAACGCCACGCCGCGCTCGCGCCGCACTACCAGGAGCGTGACCGGTGAGCACAGCTGCGCGCGCCGTCGTCCCGCCGCCAAATCTGAAGGATGCCGAGAGGCTAACCCGGATCGACCTTCTTCATCGAACCGGCGCGGTCGAGCATTGGGTCCGTTTCGGGCGTGCGGCCGCTGAGACAGTCATCGATCGCCGCCGTCGCGCCTTCTGGTACCACCCCGGCGCCGTCATCGCGTTCGTGCGCTGGCGCGCCAACGTGTTCGGCACTGTCGTCTCACGGATCGACATCCTGACCGCAGGCACGCCCGGCGACGCGATCTCCACCATTCCCGGGGTCACCCCCGGCGGTGTCAGCCTGCTGCGTCTTGAAGGCTGGCCGGCGGTCCAACAGGCACTCGCGGCGATCGACGGCGTCGAAGCCTTGAACGTCGATCCTGCCGACGCCTGTCCCGGGCACTGGCGGCAGGTGCATCATCATCTGTCTGCGCGCTCGTCGCCTCGCGCTTATTCGCTCGCGCGCCATCGCGCCTGGCTCCTGCGGCAAGAAGTCTCATCATGCTGAACCGCACGACGATCGCGCTCGGCGGCATCGCGTTGCTCGCAGCACCTCTGCTCGCACCGCCGCTGCCGCGCCTCGCCTGGAACGCGACGCCGAGTGCGCCGATCGGTCTGTATGCGATCAGTCCGCACGCGATCCCGGTCGAGGGTTCGCTGGTGCTCGTTCGGCCGCCGCCGACGCTTGCGCGCCTGTTCGCAGCACGCGGCTACCTGCCCGCAAATGTGCCTTTGCTCAAGCGCGTGTCGGCCCATTCCGGGCAACGCGTCTGCCGGGCCGGCCGTCGCGTCACGGTCGATGACCGTCTCGTCGCGGTCGCGCTCGCGCATGATCGGCGGGGCCGGCCGCTACCGGTCTGGCAGGGTTGCCGGACACTCCGGTTTGACCAGCTTCTCGTGCTCAGCCCCGGCGTCCGCGACGCGCTCGATGGGCGCTACTTCGGGCCATTGCCGCGCAGCGCATTGGTTGGCGTCGCAACGCCGCTCTGGACGCGGAGCCGCAGGCCATGAGCAAGGTTTCGCGCTACTGGCGTGCGACTGGGGCAGCCCTCATGCTGCTCGCCGCCAACCCCGGTGATGCACATCCATCATCGCTCGCGTCGCAGTCCGACCGCGTACGCGCCGCGGTCGCCGAGGCGTCACGGCGCTTCGGCGTGCCGGCCGCCTGGATCTGGCGGATCATCGCAGTTGAAAGCGCCGGCGACGCCGCGGCCGTGTCGCGAGCCGGCGCGATGGGTCTCATGCAAATCATGCCGGCGACCTACAACGCGCTGCGCCGGCGCCACGGACTCGGGACCGATCCATTCGATATTCGCGACAATATCGTCGCCGGAACGGGCTATCTGCGCGAGCTGCACGACCGCTACGGCGCATTCGGTATGCTGGCGGCGTACAATGCAGGACCGGGCCGCTGGGAGGACCATCTGGCGAGCGGACGCGCATTGCCGCAGGAAACGCAGCGGTATCTTGCGCAACTCGCGCCAGCGATCGTCCCCGGCACCATCGCCCGGCGACCGCTCGGTGGCACTGTGGCATCCGCGTCGCCGTCGGCGGCTCCAATCTTTGTCGTTCGCGCTGCCGCCAAGTCGCATCCGGCCGACGCCGCGAAGGATGGCGATACCGACTCCACCACGCAAACGGCGGTCCGCCCTGCCGCTGTGCTGAGCCAGCTCAGCGGCGAGGCAGACGATCTCGACCAGCCGCGCGTTGGCCCCGCGCGCAGCTTAGGGGGACTTCCAAACGCTTTGTTCGTGACTCCATCATCGCGCACGGTGTCGCGATGATGCGCGACAGGATTGCTTTGGTCTGTTCGGCCGCTGGGCGCCATCAGGTCAGGGGCGAGTGTGGCGAGATGGCTTTCGACCGTGGAGGGCAGGATAAAGGCCGCAAGGTGCGGACGGTCGGAGTGAGGCTAGATGTCAGGCTTTACAATGACTTGTAGAAAGGTGCCCGAGACCGCTCCAAGGTGCGCATATCGAAGTTACGAGAGTATTCTGCCGGTTTCGACACCTTTTTGGCGGCGATGACCGACGACCGCCCCTTCGAAGTTCGCCCCGGCCGCATCCGGTCCGCCAAGCCCAAACGCGCCCGGACGTTTCTCGCTACCGCGCTCAGATCGGTGCAGAAAGCCGGAGCGATCGGCAACAGCGGCGGACGCGGCCGCTCGACCTTCGGCCGCGGGCGGGCCGCGAGCCTCATGGCGCAACGATTGCTCGGCAATCGCGGGCGTAGCGCCATCGTCAAAGCGCGGGTCGTTCGGATGCGCGGCGGTGCAGGCGCCTTGCGCGCTCATGTTGCCTATCTGCAGCGCGACGGTGTCACCCGCGACGGCGCTGCAGGTCAACTGTTCGGGCCGCGGAATGATGCCGTTGATGGACGAGACTTCGCACAAGCTTGTGCCGGCGACCGGCACCATTTTCGGTTCATCGTGTCGCCCGATGACGCCGCCGAGCTTGGCAGCCTCAAGGACTTCACGCGCGCGCTGATGGAGGATGCCGCGCGGGATCTTGGTACCCGGCTCGAATGGGTGGCCGTCGATCACCGGAATACCGAGCATCCCCACGTCCATATCCTCGTGCGCGGGCGCGATGAAGCCGGCGACAATTTGGTGATCGGCCGCGACTATATTGCGCGTGGCTTTCGTGCACGCGCAGGATCGCTCGTGACGCAGGAGCTTGGACCGAGGTCGGAGCTCGACGTGCGGCGCGCACTCGACGCCGAAGTCGGCGCCGAGCGCTGGACCCGCCTTGATCGCGTGCTTGGCCGCGAGGCGGCACGCGCCGATAATATGGTGGACCTTCGGCCCGGGCCCCACGCCGATCCGCTGCGTTTCCACCGGATCGGGCGAATGCGCACGCTCGAACGACTGGGATTGGCATCGCCGGTTGGGCCAGGCCGCTGGATCCTGGACACCGACGCCGAGGCACGTCTTCGCGACCTCTCCATCCGGGGCGATGTCATCAAACGCATGCACCGCGCGATGGGGGATCGCAGCGCCGCTGCAGACTGGGTTCTGTCTGCCGGCACGCAAGGCGAGGCACTGGTCGGTAAGGTCGTCGCTCACGGCCTCGACAATGAGATGGCAGGGACCACCTATGCGATCGTCGATGGTATCGACGGCCGCGTGCATCATATCGCGCTTCGCTCTGTCGCGGCGCTGGGTGAACCGGCTGCAGGCGCGATCGTCGAGTTGCGCCACTTCACAGATGCGCGCGGCGGCGATCGCTCCGCTCTCGCCGTGCGCTCCGATTGGCCGCTCGACCGGCAAATAACGGCAGAAGGCGCGACTTGGCTCGATCGGCAACTTGTCGGGCGGACGCCGGTGTCGCTTGCGGGCCGCGGATTCGGCCAAGAGGTACGATCAGCGCTCGCCGAGCGCGCCCGGCATTTGTCGCGCCTCGGCCTTGCCACGCGATCCGGCACCGCATGGTCGTTCGCGCCCGGCCTGCTCGACGAACTCAAATGTCGCGACTTGACGCGCGAGGGGCAGCGGCTCGCCGGCCAGACCGGGCTTGCGTTCGAACCCGTCGAGCCCGGAGACGCGGTCGCCGGCGTCTTCCGGCGCCGCCTTTCCCTGGCATCGGGGCGCTTTGCGATGATCGACAATGGTCTCGGGTTTCAGCTCGTCCCATGGTCACCCGCGCTCGAGAGATATCGAGGCGGCCAGGTCGACGGGATTGCCGGACCCGGCGGCATCGACTGGTCACCGCTCCGCGATCGCGGAATATCGATCTAGGACCTGTCCGATTTGCGCGACGCCCTGCGATAGCGCGGGTTCAACCCTTGAAGATCGCTTCCACAAGCCACCGATACCGTGCTTTGCGCGGAGTGAGGCATGTCCGGGACGAAGATCTTCTGGGGCCAGGTGGGACTGGTCCTCCTGCTCGCGCTGTTGTTCCTGTGGGGCGCTACCGAATGGACGGCGTGGCGGCTTGGCTTCCAGCCGCAGCTCGGCGCGCCGTTATGGGTGTGGCGTGGTGTGCCGATCTACCCGCCGTTCGCGCTGTTCCTCTGGTGGTTCCAGTATGAGGCCTATGCGCCCCATGTTTTTGAGGAGGGCGGCGCGATTGCTGCAGCCGGTGGACTGGCATCGGTGGGTGTCGCAATCTTCCTGTCGGTCCTGCGCGCCCGCGAAGCGCGCCACGTCACCACCTATGGGTCGGCGGAATGGGCAGAATATCGGGACATTCGTCGCGCCGGGCTCCTCGACGGAAAGGGCGTCGTGCTCGGCCGATTCGAACGACACTATCTGCGCCACGATGGGCCCGACCACGTACTCTGCTTTGCGCCGACGCGGTCGGGCAAAGGCGTCGGCCTTGTCATTCCGACATTGCTGACCTGGCCAGGCTCGGCCGTCGTACACGACATCAAGGGCGAGAACTGGACACTGACCGCGGGCTACAGGGCGTGCTTCGGCCGCGTGCTCCGCTTCGATCCGACCGACCGTGCGAGTGCTGCCTACAACCCGCTGCTCGAAGTCCGGCGCGGCGACCTAGAAGTGCGCGACGTCCAGAACATCGCCGATATCCTGGTCGATCCCGAAGGCGGACTCGAGAAGCGCAACCATTGGGAGAAGACGAGCCACGCATTGCTCGTCGGCGCGATCCTCCATGTCCTCTACGCAGAGGCCGACAAGACACTTGCCGGCGTCGCGACATTCCTTTCCGACCCCACGCGCTCGATAGCGCGCACGCTCGACGCGATGCTCACGACCCCGCACCTCGGCGAGCGCGCCCATCCGGTCGTTGCGGCCGCCGCGCGCGAACTGCTCAACAAAAGCGAGAATGAGCGTTCCGGCGTACTCTCGACCGCGATGAGCTTCCTCTCGCTCTACCGCGATCCCGTCGTCGCCGAAGTCACGCGCGGCTGTGACTGGCGTATCGCCGATCTGATCGAGAGTGATCGACCAGTCTCGATGTATCTGGTCGTGCCGCCGTCCGACATCCAGCGCACCAAACCCCTCATCAGGCTCATTCTCAACCAGATCGGACGGCGCCTGACAGAGCGCCTCGATCCTACCGCACGTCAACGATTGCTGTTGATGCTCGACGAGTTCCCAGCTCTCGGCCGGCTGGACTTCTTCGAAAGCCAGCTCGCCTTCATGGCAGGCTACGGCATTCGCGCGTTCCTTATCGCCCAGTCGCTCAACCAGATCGAAAAGGCCTATGGGCCCAACAACGCGATCCTCGACAATTGCCACGTCCGCGTCGCATTCGCGACCAACGACGAGCGCACCGCCCGACGCATCTCCGACGCCTTGGGAACAGCCACCGAACTTCGCGCGATGAAGAATTACGCCGGGCACCGGCTCTCGCCCTGGCTCGGACATCTGATGGTCTCTCGCCAGGAAACCGCGCGTCCGCTGCTCACCCCCGGCGAAATCATGCAGCTTCCGGTCGACGATGCAGTCGTGATGGTCGCCGGCGCCAAGCCGGTCCGAGCGACCAAGGCACGGTATTTCGCCGACCCTGCGCTCGCCGGCCGGGTGCTGCCTCCACCTGCCACCACTCGCCGGTACCCGGTCGAAGACGACTGGTCGGGGCAAGCCCCGATCGCACCATCTGCGGCACATCATCCACGTCCCGGACCTGACGACAGCGCCAACGGCGGCATCCGCCGTGAGCCCGAACTTGGCGCGCACGAGGAGGTGGTCCCCACCGCACCTGTCATCGCCAATGAATTCGAGCCGGCCGGCGAGGATAGCGACGACGAAGTGGCGCAGGGTCGGCGCTTCGCGGAGCTCGCGCAAACCGTCGCGCGGGGCGCTAGCCTCGATCCCGATGATGGCGTGGACCTCTACTGATGGCTGCCCGCAAGGCCCAGCTCACCGTCTATCTCGAAGCAGCGACCCTCCATGCGCTCGAGGTCTTCGCCAGAAAGTCGGGCAGCGCCAAGTCCCTGGTCGCCGAAGCAGCGATCGCCTCGTTCCTGACCGGGGACGATGCCGACCGCCGAGACGCCGCAACGATCAAGCGGCTCGACCGCATCGTCCGCCTGCTCGACCGGCTCGAGCGGAACGACATGATCGCACTTGAAACCCACGCACTGTTCATCCGCTTCTGGCTGACCGCGACGCCAGCATTGCCAGAACAAGGCACACCGGCTGCACGCGCGAAGGGTCAGGAACGGTATGAGCGCTTTATCGAGGCGCTGGGCAGACGTGTCGCAAGCGGCGCACGGGTCGGCGATGAGATCGCGCTCGACATCAACGCACTCGGTGAAACGGGTGAGCCGCGCCCGATCACTTGAACGACTGCCTGGCGACCGGAGTCGGCGCCGCGACTCGCAACCTCCCCGATAACGGTCGCGCGGTCGGCCGGAACCGATGGCTCGAGTGATGACCCAAAGCTCGCGCTTGCCCTTTTACCTGCCGTTGCACGCCTGAGCACTACTACGCCGTCGACATCGTTGCCGGCAGCATAATTCGCAGCTCATGGGATCGCCCGTCATCGAGCGGCTCATATCGAGCAGCTCTTCATCGGCGAGGCTTTCATGTCGGCACAAGCGGCAATTCTGCGATCGGAAACGCATGCCCGCGCGACGCGCATGCTGCGGACCGCACTCGGACCCGCGATCGCCGGTTTCCTGGATGACCCCGCGGTCGTTGAAGTCATGTTGAACCCGGACGGACGGCTGTGGATCGACCGGCTTTCCGATGGGATTGCGGACACCGGGGCCGTTCTGTCGCCCGCCGACGGCGAGCGGATCATCCGCCTCGTCGCACATCACGTCGGCGCCGAGGTTCACGCCGGCGCACCGCGCGTTTCGGCGGAGTTGCCCGATACCGGCGAGCGGTTCGAGGGGTTGTTGCCGCCAATCGTCGCTGCGCCGTCCTTCGCGATCCGCAAGCCGGCCGTCGCCGTGTTCGGCCTCGCCGAATATGTCGCTGCCGGGATCATGACCGGTCCGCAGGCCGAGATGCTGGCTCTGGCGGTGCGCGAGCGCCGCAACATCCTCGTCGCCGGCGGCACCTCGACCGGCAAGACGACACTGGTCAACGCCCTGCTCGCCGAGGTCGCCCTGAGCGGCGATCGGGTGGTGCTGATCGAAGACACTCGTGAACTGCAATGCGCCGCGCCCAATCTCGTGTCGCTGCGGACCAAGGATGGCGCCGCAACGCTCGCAGATCTGGTGCGCTCGGCGCTTCGCCTGCGCCCCGACCGCATTCCGATCGGCGAGGTTCGCGGGGCCGAGGCGCTCGACCTGATCAAGGCATGGGGGACCGGGCATCCCGGCGGCATCGGCACCTTGCATGCCGGCAGCGCGCTCGGTGCGATGCGCCGCCTCGAGCAACTCGTCCAGGAAGCGGTGGTCACCGTGCCACGCGCACTCATCGCCGACACCATCGATCTCGTCGCGGTGCTGTCGGGTCGTGGATCCGCGCGCCGCCTGTCCGCGCTCGCCAGCGTCGCCGGGCTCGGCGCCGACGGCGACTACCAGCTCGTCATCCAAGGAGAATGATCATGTCCAAGACCTTTCGCCGGGCGTTCCGATCGGCTGCGCTGCTCATGATATCGACAGCGGCAATGCCGGCTTGGGCCGGTGGCTCGAATATGCCCTGGGAGCAACCGCTCCAGCAGATCCTCGAATCGATACAGGGACCGGTCGCCAAGATCGTCGCCGTGATCATCATCATCGCCACCGGACTGACGCTTGCCTTCGGCGATACATCGGGTGGTTTCCGGCGGCTGATCCAGATCGTGTTCGGCCTCTCAATCGCGTTCGCCGCGTCGAGCTTCTTCCTGTCCTTTTTCTCGTTCGGCGGCGGGGCGCTCGTCTGATGGGCGCCGAGGAGCCCGCGTTCGGCTTCTACGCGCCGGTGCGTCGCTCGCTGGCCGAGCCGATTCTTCTGGGTGGCGCGCCGCGCACAATCGCGATCGTCAACGGGACGCTCGCCGCCGCTCTGGGTCTCGGTTTGCGGCTGTGGCTGGTCGGCCTGCTGTGCTGGCTCATCGGTCACTTCCTCGCGGTGTTGGCAGCCCGACACGACCCAGCATTCGTCGACGTCGTCCGGCGTCACCTCCGCTACGCAACCTTCATGGACGTCTGACGATGCTCAACCTCATCGAATATCGCCGCCGTGCCCACCGCCTCGCCGACCTCCTCCCCTGGGCGGCGCTGGTGGCACCGGGGGTCGTGCTCAACAAGGACGGCGCTTTTCAGCGCTCCGCATCCTTCCGAGGTCCGGACCTCGAGAGCGCGACCCCCGCCGAACTCGTCGCGATCACCGCGCGGTTGAACAGCGCTCTGCGCCGGCTCGGATCGGGCTGGGCATTGTTCGTCGAAGCGCAGCGGCATCCCGCCGACGCCTATCCTGCCGGCGTTTTCCCTGACGCTGTGTCAGACATGATCGATGCCGAACGCCGCGCCCAGTTCGAGGAGGCCGGCAGCCACTTCGACAGCGCCTATTATCTGACGCTTTTGTGGCTGCCGCCGGCCGACGAAACCGGTCGTGCCGCTGGCTTTCTTTACGAAGGCCGCGACACGAACATGGCCGACGGCCGCGCGGCGCTTGCAGGTTTCATCGATCGATCCGATCGGCTGCTGCGCTTGATCGAAGGCTTCATGCCCGAAGCGCGCTGGCTCGACGATGCCGAAACGCTGACGTTCCTGCATGCCACGGTGTCGACCAAGCGCCAGCGCGTCCGTGTTCCCGAGACGCCGATCTACCTCGATGCAATCATTGCCGATGAACCGCTGGTTGGCGGCTTCGAGCCGCGGCTCGGCGCCGCGCATCTGCGCACGCTGTCGGTGCTCGGCTTTCCGTCGCAGACGTGGCCGGGCCTGCTCGACGATCTCAACACGCTGGCATTTCCCTACAGATGGACAACACGCGCGATCCTGCTCGACAAGACCGACGCCACTCGCCTGCTGAAGCGCATCCGACGGCAATGGTTCGCCAAGCGCAAGTCGGTTGCCGCAATCCTGAAGGAAGTGATGACCAACGAGGCGTCGGTCCTGCTGGACAGCGATGCCGCCAACAAAGCCGCCGACGCCGACTTGGCGCTGCAAGAGCTCGGCTCGGACCTCGTCGGCACCGCGCTGGTGACTGCGACGGTCACTGTATGGGACGATGATGCCGGTGTCGCCGACGAACGGTTGCGGCAGGTCGAGAAGGTCATTCAGGGCCGGGACTTCACCTGCATCGTCGAGCGCGCCAACGCGGTGGAGGCGTGGCTCGGCTCGTTGCCCGGCCAGGTGTACGCCAACGTACGTCAGCCGCCCGTATCGACCCTCAATCTCGCGCACATGATGCCGTTCTCGGCGGTGTGGGCGGGTCCGCCTCGCGACGAGCATTTCGACGCGCCGCCCCTGTTCATGGCTAAAACCCAAGGATCGACACCCTTCCGCTTCGCGCTTCATGTTGGAGACGTCGGTCACTGCCTGGTCGTCGGTCCGACAGGGGCGGGCAAGTCAGTCCTGCTGGCGATGATGGCGATGCAGTTTCGGCGCTATACGCGAGCGCAGATCGTCGCGTTCGACTTCGGTGGGTCGATCCGCGCAGCGACGCTCGGATGCGGTGGCGACTGGCACGATCTTGGCGGAGGTATCGCCGACGCGCCCGATGCCGTCGCCCTGCAGCCGCTGGCCAGGATCGACAGCGCGGCAGAACGAGCCTGGGCAGTCGACTGGCTTGCCGCTTTGCTTGCTCGTGAAGGCATCGCGGTCGATCCACAGGTCAAGGATTTGTTGTGGACCGGGCTCCTGAGCCTGGCCTCCGCGCCGGTGGCCGAGCGTACGTTGACGGGTCTCTCCGTCCTTCTGCAAAGCCAGGCTCTCAAGCAGGCGCTGCAACCCTTCACGGTTGGCGGGCCGTGGGGGCGACTGCTCGACGCCGAGTCCGAACGGATCGGCGACGCCGATTGGCTCGCGTTCGAAACCGAAGGGCTGATCGGAACGCCTGCCGCCCCCGCCGTGCTTGCCTACCTGTTCCACCGGATCGAGGCGCGGCTCGACGGGCGGTCGACCCTCATCATCATCGACGAGGGGTGGCTGGCGCTCGATGACGAGGGCTTCGCCGGACAGCTGCGCGAGTGGCTCAAGACCTTGCGCAAGAAGAATGCGAGCGTCATCTTCGCGACGCAAAGCCTCGCCGACATCGACGGCTCGCCGATCGCGCCTGCCATCATCGAGAGCTGCCCGACCCGCGTTTTCCTGCCCAACGAGCGCGCGCTCGAACCCCAGATCGCGGCCATCTACCGCCGCTTCGGCCTAAACGAACGCCAGATCGACATCCTGAGCCGCGCGACGCCGAAGCGAGATTATTATTGCCAGTCCCGCCGCGGCAACCGGCTGTTCGAGCTGGGGCTTGGCGAAGTCGCATTGGCCTTCACGGCCGCATCCTCACGCATCGATCAGACACTGATCTCGCGCCTGGTCGACGAGGTCGGCCGCGACCGTTTCGCTGCAGCCTGGCTTGAGGCGCGTGGCCTCGGCTGGGCGGTCTCTCTCATCGATTGAACGACAGGAGGTTTGTAATGACCAAGACCATTTCTCGACTGCTCGTCTCCGGCGCTGCGTTCGGCTCGCTCGTGCTGGCACCAACGCCCGCCGGCGCCAACGGCCTGACCGTGTTCGATCCCACCAATTACGCTCAGAACATCCTGCAGGCGTCGCGTGCGCTCGAACAGATCAACCATCAGATTCAGTCGTTGCAGAACGAAGCGCTGAGCCTCGTCAATCAGGCAAAGAATCTCGCGTCACTGCCCTATTCTTCTCTTCAGCAACTCCAGGCCTCGGTTCGACAGACCCAAGCTCTTCTGAACGAAGCGCGCGGCATCGCGCACCGCGTCGGCGATATCGATCAGGCGTTCCATACGACCTACGCGCCCGCTTCGGCCAGCGCGAGCAAGGCCGAACTCGTCGCCGGAGCGCGTGCGCGGTGGCGGCAATCGGTCGATGCACTGCAGGATGCGCTTCGCGTCCAGGCTGGTGTCGTCGGCAATATCGAGACCAACCGTACCGAAATGGCTGCGCTGGTGGGTTCGAGCCAGTCGGCGCAGGGCGCGTTGCAAGCGACACAGGCCGGGAACCAGATCCTCGCGCTCCAGACCCAACAACTCTCCGACCTCACGGCGACACTCGCCGCGCAAGGCAGGGCCCAGGCCTTTGACTCCGCGCAACGCATGGCTGCGCAGGATCTCGGCCGTGAGAACCTTCGGCGCTTTCTTGGGTCAGGTCGGGGCTACCAGCCGACAGTGATCACCATGTTTCGGCGCTGAGACGGGCGATGGCCGTCGATTCTCCCCCGCCGATCGATCCACGCCGCGCGCGATGCGTGCTCATTGCGCTCGGCTTGGGCACAATCTGCGCGTTCGCAGCGGCGCTCTTCACCCAGGCTCCGGAGGATCGTCGTTCGAAACCGGGCGTGATCTCCCGGCAGGCACCGCTCGAGACGACGTTGCTGCGTTGCCGAGCTCTCGGCGATGACGCGCTTGCGGACGCCGGTTGCCGGGCAGCGTGGAGCGAGCATCGCCGGCGCTTCATGACCCGGGGGGCGCGGCCATGACCGATATGGGCGTGATCGACCGGTTTCTCGATGTCTTCACCCGCTACATCGACAGCGGGTTTGGACTTCTAGGTGGCGAAGTCGCTTGGCTGGCGTCCACGCTAGTCGTGATCGACGTAACGATCGCCGCTCTCTTCTGGGCGTGGGGCGCCGACGAAGATGTGCTTGCGCGGCTGGTGAAGAAGACACTGTTCGTCGGCGCTTTCGCCTTCATCCTCGGCAACTGGAACAACCTCGCGCGCATCGTCTTCGAGAGCTTCGCCGGACTTGGCCTCAAGGCATCAGGCACATCGTTGACGATGGCCGATTTCCTGCGACCCGGCAGGATCGCCCAGACAGGGCTCGAGGCCGGTCAGCCGATCCTCGACTCGATCTCCGGCCTGATGGGCTTTGTCAGCTTCTTCGAGAATTTCATCCAGATCGCGATCCTGCTGCTCGCCTGGGCGGTCGTGCTGCTGTCGTTCTTCATCCTTGCAATCCAGCTCTTCATCGCACTGATCGAGTTCAAGCTGGCGACACTATGCGGCTTCGTGCTCGTTCCCTTCGGGCTTTGGGGCAAGACCGCCTTCATGGCCGAGCGCGTGCTGGGTCTGGTGGTCTCGTCAGGCGTCAAGGTCCTGGTTCTCGCGGTGATCGTCGGCATCGGATCGACCCTCTTTCAGGAGTTCACCCAAGGCTTTCAGGCCGAACCGACGATAGAGGACGCCGCAGCTCTCATGCTTGCCGCCCTGTCCCTCCTGGGCCTGGGCATGTTTGCGCCGGGCATCGCCAACGGCATCGTGTCCGGTGGACCTCAGATGGGTGCGGGTGCCGCGGTCGGCACCGCGTTGCTCGCCGGTGGCGCCGCCGTAGGGGCCGGTGCTGCCGCCAAGCTCGGCGCTTCTGCACTTGCCGGCGGTGCCGCCAAGGCGGCCGGTGGAGCAGCGAGCGTCGCCGGTGGGGCGACGTCGGCCTACAAGCTTGGCTCGGAGGCCGCCGGCGGATCGGTGCGCGGCGGACTGGAAGGTGTCGCGCGCGCCGGAGCGCAGGCGATCGGCGCCTCGGCGAAACGCGCGGGACAAGGGATAAAGGATCGTTTCGCCGCCGGCGGCGAGGCGGTGCGCACTCAAGGCGGTGCGGCATTTGGCAGCGGAGCCGCGAACAGCGCCGTCGAGCCGGGCTGGGCGCGCGCAATGCGCGATCGTCGCACAGCCGCGCGCGGCGCCGAGACGGCGGCCCACACCCTAAAATCGAGCGACCGCGGTGGTGCGGGCGCCTCCATCGACCTCAAGGAGAATGAATGATGCGCTTCACGCGTGCCAGCGTGCGGTACGGCCGCACGCCTGACCCCGACACCCCTTACGCACGCGCCGGCCAGGCTTGGGACGAGCGCATCGGCTCGGCCCGAGTACAAGCGAGCAACTGGCGGCTGATGGCGTTCGGCTCGCTGCTGCTCTCGGCAGGGCTCGCCGCAACCGTCGTTTGGCAAGCCCGCTCCGGAAGCGTGATACCTTGGGTTGTTCAAGTCGACCGCCTGGGACAACCGCAGGCCGTCGCGCCGGCCGACGCCGGCTACTCCGCGAGCGATCCGCAGATCGCGTGGCATCTCGCGCGCTTCATCGAACAGGTCCGGATTATCCCTGCCGATCCTGTGGTGCTGCGTACCAACTGGTTGGCCGCGTACCAGTTCACCACTGACAAAGGAGCCGCCGCGCTCAATGAATTCGCTCGCGCGAACGAGCCCTTCGCCCTGCTCGGCAAGGAACAGCGCGCGGTCGACGTGTCGTCGGTCATCCGTGCTTCGCCCTCAAGCTTTCGCGTCGCCTGGGTCGAACGGCGCTACATCGACAGCCAGCTCGCCGCGACCGAACGATGGTCGGCGATCCTTACCGTCACACTGCAGCCCCCGCGCGACGTCGAACGCCTGAAGCAAAATCCGCTCGGCATCTACGTCCATGCGCTCAATTGGTCGAAGGAACTCACCCAATGAAATGCCCATCCGCATTTGTCGCACTGGCCGCGCTCGTCGGCGCCGCGCCCGCCGAGGCGCGACAGAATTTGTCCAAGCCGGCCCATGTGCTCGAGCCTCGCGATCCCCGCTCAGGTGTCGCGACCGCCAACGGCGCTGCTCGGGTGGCGCCGAGCAACTCGGGCTGGATCAATGCCGTACAAGTCTACCCTTACAGCGCCGGTGCGCTCTATCAGGTGTACGCCGCGCCTGGTCAGATCACCGATGTGACGCTTGAGCCCGGTGAGCAGCTCATCGGACCGGGTCCGGTCGCCGCCGGTGATACGGTACGCTGGGTCATCGGCGATACGGTGAGCGGCACGGGCGCGACCGCGCGGGTTCATATTCTCCTCAAGCCGATTCGCAGCGGTCTTACGACCAATCTCGTCATCAATACCGACCGGCGCACCTATTATATCGAGCTGACGTCGACGGCGCGCACCTACATGGCCTCGGTCTCCTGGACCTATGCGCAGGATCAGCTCATCGCGCTGCGTAAGTCGAGCGCGAACCTCGAGGCAACAGCGCCCGCCGCCACCTCGCCGATCGCGGCGCTCGAACAGCTTCATTTTGGCTACCGGATCGATGGTGACCGTCCACCGTGGCGCCCAATTCGGGCGTTCGACGACGGCCGGCAGGTGATGATCGAATTTCCGCCTGCGATTGCAACTGGCGAAATGCCGCCGCTTTGGGTGCTGTCGGAAAAGGACGAAGCGCAGCTCGTGAATTACCGCGTCCGTGGCCGATACATGATCGTCGATCGGCTGTTCGATGTTGCCGAATTGCGGCTAGGTGCCAAGCGCCAGCAGCGCGTGCGGATCGTCCGTGACAAGGGTGGCGTCCGATGAGCGATGACCCACCCGCGCGCCCGGCGCGCAGCGAAGCCGACATCGCACGCGACATGCAGTTGCGCGGCCCACCGCCCCGTGTTGTGCGACTGTCGCGTAAGGCATTGGTCATCGCGGGTGGCGCCGGAGCCGCGACCTTGAGCGTCGCGCTCTTCTTTGCTCTTCAGTCCGATCGGCACGAGGCACCCTCCGAGCTCATCAACACCGATAGCCGGCAGCCGGCCGAAGCGCTTGCCAAGCTTCCCAAGGATTACTCGGGCTTGCCCCGGCTCGGTCCTCCGCTCCCCGGAGATCTCGGGCGACCGATGCTGGCAGCCGGCGTAGCGCCGGAGCCCATCCAAGGCCAAGCGGCAGCGTCTGCGGCACAAGAACGCGAGGCTGCCCGCCAGCAAGTGACGCAGGAATTCGACGCCGCCCGCACCAGTCGGTTGTTTGCAGCCGATGCGAACGCCCCGGCTGCGACTCCTCCGGTCGCATCTCCGCCATCCGACATAGCGGCAGCTACCCCTCCTGCTGCGCCTGCCAGCGATGCGAGAACGGCATCTCTGTCACGCTCGGATGGAAATGGCACACTCGGCAGTGGTCGGCTCGCGGCACCGGCAAGTCCTTATGTGCTTCAAGCGGGGGCCATCATTCCGGCAGCGCTCGTAACTGGCTTGCGCTCGGACCTTCCCGGGCAGCTGACGGCCCAGGTGACCGAGAATGTGTTCGATGGGCCGAGCGGCAGATATCTGCTTGTACCGCAAGGCTCGCGGTTGATCGGTCAATATGACGCGGAGACACGGTTCGGACAGCGTCGGGCGCTACTTGTCTGGACGCGATTGATCCTGCCTGACGGGCGCTCGCTTGTGCTCGATCGCCTGCCGGGCGCCGATGCTGGCGGTTTTGCGGGTCTGGAAGATCGGGTCGATAATCACTGGGGCCAGATCTTCCGTGCCGCGCTGATCTCGACGCTGGTCAGCGTTGGAGCTGAGGCCGGCAGTTCGACTGCGGAAGATGGCCTGGTGCGCGCGCTTCGCAGCGGCTCCTCCGATGCTGTCGCGCAGGCCGGCAGGCAAATCGTCGGCCGTTCGTTGGATATCCAGCCGACACTGACCGTGCGACCCGGCTACCCGGTTCGAGTTATCGTGACTCGTGACCTGATATTCGAACCCCGGAAAGGAGGCTCATGATGGCCGGCCTCAGACTTGCTAGCATCGACGACGATAAGCCCGTCCGCGTTGCGCTTGACGTGCCTGCGACCTTGTTCCGGGACCTCGTCGCCTACGGAGAGGCCATGGGTCGGGCAGCGAACGGCAAACCGGTGGAGCCGCAAAAACTCATTGTTCCGATGCTGCAGCGGTTCATTGCCTCTGATCGAGGATTTGCCAGCGTCCGGCGCCAGCGTGGCTAGAAATTCAAGCTAGCGTCCTTCAGCGCCGCTTGAGCAGTTCATCCACACTATGCTCGGCGTCCTCGCTGCTGTCGCCTTCCGGATCGGCCTCACGTTCGATCGCAGACCGGATTGCGCAGATTTGCGCATCCGTGAGATGCTCGATCCCGATGAATGCGCCTCGAGCATTGTCGAGAGCGCGCAAAACTTCATCCAGTTTTGCCTGGATCGCAGCACCATCGCGGTTCTGGCTGTTCTGAATCAGAAATACTGCCAGGAAGGTCAAGACAGTCGTCGCAGTGTTGATGACGAGCTGCCAAGTGTCCGAGTAGTGGAACACGGGTCCGCTGACCGCCCATACCAAACACGCGACCGTAGCGAGGAGGAACGCCCATGGCTCGCCCATGACATGGGCGCTCCGCGACGCGATAGCGGTAAAAAATCGGTCCAAAGCTGCCTCCGTCGGCGGTGTCATTACGGCTCGATACGTCCTCGTTCGTTGCGGTTTGCTGAAAGGTTTGTTCGGGAAGGAGCAATGTACTTACCCGCCAGGAGCGATTGGTGGTCGACCCGGTTGTCCTGCCATTCGCGGCCAGCCAGCGAACCATTTCTGGTCAGTATAGCCTCGACTAGCCTCCGTTTTCTGGCGCATTGAAGCGCCGGAATAGCAACCCGTCGATCGACGCTCCCAGCCGTTTTGCGACACCGATACCGAGGCCGCCGCTGCCCGCCACGGAAAGGAACTCCGTCTTCATTGGCGAGAACCACGACATCACAATCGCTCTTCCGCGGGAACTGGCGGGCGATGGTACGGTAATCCTGGCGCCGACTACCGTCACCTGATCCGCCGCCCGGACAATCTCCAACCGAACAATCCCCTCATGATCGCAGCCGCCTCGGAAGAGGAACGTCGAGACGCAACCCGGCACGATTCGTCATAACGTAGGTAAACTTGGCTTCCGAACCCTGGAACTCGAAGTGCCTCGACCGGTTCGCCAAAAACGGCACCAATAATCTGAGGTCTCTATGGAACCGGCGTCGCAATCCGATATTCCCCGCGTCGGCCTGCACGTATTGACGTTACGGCAGGAAATCGACGGTGGCGCCGGCAAACGTGTCGCCACTTTCGCTACTGGCGAGCTGCAAGTCGAAGTGCGGGCCGGCAGCGATTCGCTCTGGGCGCTGATCAAACGTGGGGCGGAAGGCGGTCTCGCGTTGCGCGCGGCTTATCTTGCGAGTGCGTTTGAATGCAGGACGCTGAAGCCTCAACCCGGCGAGGCGGTCCGCCTCGCACTATCGGGAGCGCTCGGTGAGCACCTTGTCATCTTTAAAACAGGAGGCGAAGCGCTTGAGCATCTGCGGATGACCGTTCGGTTCACCCCAAGGGCGACGATGCTTGTGCCGTTCATGCCTCGCGACCTTTACCCGCTCGATGCGAACGACGATCCGCTGGGCGCCAAGGGTATTGTCGAAGCGAGCCAGCGCGGTCTCAATGCCGGCGTGCTGTATTTTCGGGTGGAGGAACCGCGCTTCGGCAACGTGCTCTACTTTCAGAACTTGACCGCGATGAACCCCTATTACCGAGCGACCAAGACCTCTCCCGACGGCGCGGTAGGCGGCGAGTGGCCCGAACTTGGCTATCTCCTGCCGACCCCCGAGCAGAATGGCACACTCGAGACAAACGCCCTTCGGGCGGGGGTCGAGGTTACCATCTCCGATGCGATCTTGGTCTTCCGCCATGATGCGCCGCCACATGAGCGTGAATCCGCGCGCCAATTTCTTCAGATGCTTGGCGAAGCCTATAAGCTGATCGAGTTGCCGCACACAGAATATCGCGACTGGGTGCAGCGCGCAGAATGGACGCTACGCGATCTGGACCGGGCGCCCGAGGCCACGATCGAGCATTATGGCCACCGCTACATTCACCCATATACGAACGCCGAGTACCCCGACATTATGGTGCAGATGTCGCTGGTCGCCGCAATCCACGACTGGGGCAAATGGTGCGGCGCTGCGCACCCGCTCGAAGCGGAATTCAAAGCCGGGCTCGAGAAATTCTATGACCCCAAGCTCAAGTCACTGCGCCGTTATCTGCCAAATGTCGGCGACGACAAAGACGCCGATGCGGTCGACAGCTGGTATCTCTACCACCCGATGCTCAACCTTGGGCTGCTAGCGCTCGATGGCGACGAAGACGCGCGCAAGTTGCTGCTGAAGTCGGTCGATTTCGGCGTCAAGGCAGCGCAGCACTTCAAATACAAATGGCCGGTCGAATACAAGATAACCGACTTCTCGGTCATCACCGAGGCCGCCGGGGCCGATGACCGCCGCCAGACCGATGTCGGCGGCATCTATGCCTGGGTGATGCTCCAAGCGTTCGAGCTGACCGACGACAAGCGCTTTCGCGATGAAGCGCGCGCGGCAATCGACGCGGCGATGGGGCTGCGTTTCAATGTAAACTATCAAGCCAATCTAACTGCCTGGGGCGCAGCGGCGTGCATGCGGTTGTGGCGGATCACCAACGAGCCAATCTATCGCGAACAGAGTTACGTCTATCTCGGCAGCTTTTTCCACAACAGCGAGATCTGGGAGAGCGAACTCGAGCTTGCGGTGCACTACAAGAACTTCCTGGCCGTCACCTGCCTGCAGGACGCGCCATATATGGCGATCTACGAATGTTTCGATTCGTTTGCAGCGCTCGAGCGCTACCTCGACGACAGCGGGCCTGATCTCGATCCCGCCGCGCGGATGATGGTTTCGGAATATTGTAAATACGCGCTCGATCGCGCCTGGTTTTACTACCCGGACGCGCTTCCGGCCGAGGCGATTTCGCCAAAGCAGCGGGAGACCAACGGCCATATCGACCGAGCGCTCTCTTTTCCGCTCGAGGATCTCTATCCCGACGGGCAGTTGGCAGGCCAAGTTGGGCAGGAAGTCTATGGCGCCGGCGCTGCATTCATCTTCGCCTCGCGCGCCTTCCATCATGTCGAAGGCGCACCGTTTCGCCTGTATTGTGACCACTTCGTGCGCACGATGGAACGTACCGGCGATCAGACTCTGACCGTCACGCTGGACGGCGGCGAGAACTGTACCGCGGGCTTGAGCCTCGTGCGACGAAAACGGCGTAAGCTCACCAAGCCCCGGCTCGCCACCGTCGGGGGCGACGTGTTGCGACCGTTTGCGACGTCAGACGACCGAATAGATTTTCGAGTGCCCGCCAACGGGCGTGTCGTGCTGAGCTGGAGATGATCCATCTAAAATGTCTGTAGTAGGCGCCGCTCGACGACAGGTTTCATTAGACCGATCGCCGAAAGCCAATTGGCAGCATACGGCTCAGCGCCGCTAAGGACTGTGTCGTGATATTGGTCGGTAACGCGACTGGGGCACGTCATTACAGACCCGTCACGAGCCCGTTGCAACGCCCATGGGACGTGGCAACGGTGCGTGTTTGGTCGCCAGGCCTCGCCCGTAAGAGCAGGCCCGCTTTCAAAGCTCGCGGGCTTTATACTTTGGCTTCCGACGACCCGCCATCGGCATAAAGGCTCGCGTAACGCCGCGTTACCATCGGCAGTGTCTCGTCGATCCACTGCGCCATGCTCTGCTCTTCGCGCAAGGACTGCTGCAGCAGTGAAGTCGCCTGGGCGAAGCCGCCGTCATCGGCCATTACGAGCAGCGATTTGTAACTCGCGATCTCGAAATGCTCGAAAGCGTAGTTGGCGAAGCTGTTCTTGATGATCTCGTCGCCGGCCACCGAATGCGCCATCGCGGCCATGCCGCCGGTCATGCTGAGCCCGATATCCTTGAGAGCCGATGCACTGCTATCCAAGCCGGCGAGTATTTCGTCGACCCGGGCAATCTGGTCGTTCGTCTCGTCGATATGCAAGCGCAGTCGGTCGGCGACCTCGGGATAATTCTCGATCCGCGACACTTGGCGCGTCATGATCGACAGCGCCTGTTTCTCGACAGCATGTACGTTCTTCAGTCCGACGATGAACAGTTCGCGCAGTGTATCTTGAGCATTTTCCATGAGTCTCTCCTCAGCTTGGGGGGGATGGTCAGAGCGGCGTGCCGGCCTGGCACCGCTCAAGCTCGACGGGGTCGTGGGTGCACGTCACCGTCACGTCATCGCGGCGGTCGATCGACAGCGCGCGAAGTCGTTCTTGATTCACCATGCGGCTGGTCGCATCGACTTCCATCAGCCGCTGATAGGCGCGGAGGCCGGGCGTGCACTTGCGCCGCGCGCCTCGCATCTCGCCGCGATAGAAATAGGCATCACCCGCGTGAAGCAGCCAGTGTCCTTCCGGGCGCTGCACCGCAACGCCGGCGTGACCCCAGGTGTGTCCTGGTAGCGGCACGAGCAGGATTTCGGGCGGCAAATCTTGGAGATCGCGCACCGCGTCGAACCCAAACCATGGCTCGCCGCGCGCGCCATAACGGCGCCACTTAGCGATCCCGTCCAATTGCCTAGCACGCCACCGGTTGCTGGCCACGATCCCGGCGTGCGGGCCGGTCGCATCGCTATACTCACGCTCCATGACGTGAACCACGGCATCCGGAAAATCTTCCATACCTCCGGCATGATCGAAATCCAGGTGAGTCGCGACGATGTGGCGCACGTCGCTCGCCCGGTGACCCAACGCTTCGATCTGGCGGATTGCTGTCTCTCGCTCGTGAAGCCGAATGTTGAGCATCAGTCGCCAAGGCAGGGTTATGCGTGGATCTGGACGCTCGTGCGGATGCGCGACGTCCTGCAGGCCATAACCCGTATCGACCAGCACAAGTCCGTGAGCATCGGTCTCAATCAGCAGACAGTGGCACACGATCCGCCCAAGGGGTCCGAGGCTACGCCCGTCGAATATAGCTCCGCCAATCGGGCAATCCGTACCGCAATTCAGATGATGAATTCGCATCGCACTATCCAACTCAGCCGCACTGCATTTCGCACTCTCGATTTCCGCCGCGCCCCGGCCGAGGTTAAACCGCTACCTTCCGACCGGCCTGTTCCCGTTCGCTCGGGCCGCCGTCGGTGCAGTCCGTCGCTACCCCTTGAGATATTCGGGCACCTTGTCCGCCGAGTTGCCAACGGCGTTGACCGCTTCGCGTAAGCGCTCTCGAGACACGCCGAGGCTCGCTGTCCAGTCGTTCACCTCATAGTCTTCCGACATGTTGATGCGGTCGCGGTCGGGAGCACCGGTGTTCGTCTTATTATCGGCCATTGGCGGTCTCCTGGTCTGCAAGAGTAAGCCACCGGGGCTGAACCCGTTCCCTCAAAAAGAACCGGACTAAAACAGGTTAGGATGATTCCGGGCTTCGATGACTTGATTGATTTCAAGTTGGATCAGCGTCCGCAACTCGCTCGCGCGTCAAATTCTGCGGCCTGCCCTCAATCAGGCAAGCGCGCAGCCCACTGCGACGCGAGAGAGCGATCAAGTATCGAAAACGCTCGCCTCGGGTGCAACGAGGCGGCGAATGGACCCAAGCACAGGACGATAGCGCCTCCGCAAGTTCCGGCGTGTTGTGTTGGTCCGAGAGTTCTCGTCTCATCAACTGCTTGGGTTACCCCAGCCGGGGATGCGGCCCGACCCTGCCAATGTAGCTGACGAGCTTGTTGTAGCACGGAACGGGAAGGTGCGATTTACGCGCGTGAACAAGGCGACCTTCGTATCGTCGCCCGTGGCAATGAAAAATAGCGAAGGATTGGGAACGGAATATTGAAAGGCAGGTTCAACGTCGGTGAGAGGTAGGCTTGGCTCCTCAGTCGACCTGCCGCGTCCCGGACGAGGAGCGACGTGGGATGGATATGCATTTAACCCGCCACTCTGTTGTCGGCGATGAGGTCGATATCGTTGCACGGGCGCTGGAGGCAGAAGTCGTTGAGGTTGCGGGCTTACGGCTGAGGCCCACTACGGACGAGCAGATGGCAATAGGCGTTATTGCTGCGCTGTCAGAGGCTGGATATGACATCGTCCGACGCGGCGGGCGATAAGCGCGCTAGCTCTTGGTGCGTGTCTCCCTGCTGCGTGCTGCAGGCATCGGCTAGACCGTACTGTCATTCGATTAATCGTCAGGACGGAATCCGGCGACGGCGAGCGTAGTGCGGCAGCGGTTCACGTCCTATTGCTCGATGTCGAACGGCGAGTAGCCTTCGGTCTCGGTGCGAGCCTGGTCTCGAGCATCTCGAACAGCCGGTCGAAGCCGACTGTCGAGCGATGGTAGGATGCAAAGTCGAAATTGGTCCTCATATTCAAATACTCCTCTGAGTAATTTGAGCATAAGGAGCGCCGCAGAGCCGACGCCCTCGTTGCCGGATCGATTTCGTGTCCGGCGACGCTCAGATAAATTTTGGCGATTTTGGCTTCAAGAGATCTGGGCAGAACTTTTGCCGCGACCGCAAACGGTGCGATGCTAAGCGGCGACGTTCTTCTGCCGCTGGTCAATGAACTGCAGTAGGTCAGCTGCCGGGATCGGTCGGCTGATATAGTATCCTTGGGCAAAATCGCATCGAAGCTCGCGCAGTAGCGCTATGCACTCGGCGTCTTCCACGCCTTCCGCGACCACCTTAACGCCGAGCTTGTGAGCAAGCTCGATCGTTGATGCCACCAGGACCCGGTCATCATCGCGACGATGAATGTTCTGGATAAAGCTCTTGTCGATTTTTAGTTCATCGATCGGCAGCTGTCGCAAATACGTCAGGGTCGATTGGCCGGTGCCGTAGTCGTCCAGGGATACCGACACTCCGAGATCCCGATAATGCGTCAAAGCCGCAATTGCGGCCGCCGGATCGGACAGCGTGGCCGATTCGGTCACTTCGAAGATCAGCGCTTCGACCGGGATCGGACAGTCGGTCAATCGCCGTTCGACTGCCGCATTGAACGCAGCCGAAGCAATCAGTCTCGCCGAGATATTGATTGCAGCGCGAATGTTGTGCCCGCGGCTGCGCCAATGACTGACATCCGCTAACAGCTTGTCGAGAACATAGAGCGTCAACCCCTCGATGCGATCAGTCTGCTCGGCTAGGCCGATGAACTCGTCGGGTGAGATAAAGCCACGTTCGGGATGCGGCCAACGCACCAGAGCTTCGACGCTCGTCACCTTGTCATGCGCCAGCGAGAGTTTCGGCTGGTAAAATACCAGAAGTTCTCGTGCCTCAAGCGCGAGATCAAGTTCGCCCATCAAGGTGATAGAACGCTCTATGGTGTCGATATTGGCGGTCCGGCGCCGCCAGAAGACGCCGTTCTGGCTGGCTTCTTCGGCCGCGAGCGCTGCGTCGGTCAGCGCTTCGATGCCCGCGCCATCATCCGCAAGCCCAATCGTGCCGGAGACATCCACCTTGCGTCCCGCGACCTCGACGGGTTGCAGCAGCATCGAGCGAAGGCCAGCCATGCTGTCTTCGGGCTGGTGATCGCGATCGAGATAGAATGCGAGGTGCTGGCCGCGCACCCGGTAGACCTGACCATCTGCACTCGACAGCTTCAGCCTGTCGGCCACGCGCGCGACCACCTGATCGACATGCTCGCCGCCGAGCACGGCAGAAATCCGATCGAGGTTGTTGATCTGATACAACGCAACGGTCGCTTTCGGCGGGACTAGACCGGCTACAAAGGCGCGACGGTTGGGCAGGCCGGTTGCGTCATCGACCAGACGCTGAGTCCGGAATCGCAGCAAGACGTCACGTGCGACACACATAGCAGTCGAATTGGCGAGCATGGCAATACCGACGGCCAGCGGATAATGGACCGCATAACCGTGCTGGGCCACAAGGACGCCGGTGCAAAATAGTACGAAGGTGATGACAGCTGCGCCGAGCATCGCGCCAATCGATCGGCATGCGACAAGCACTGTTGCGAACGCAAGGGCCAGGAGTACGACGGCCATTGGCCAACCGGTCACTGGCACACCGGCGATCAGCGTTTCGGCGGCTAGTGCCTGGATCACGACGCCCGGCAGGATCCCGCGCGCCGGCGTCGCATATCGGTCACCCATTTCGATCGCGGTAGCACCAATCAGCACGTTGCGCCCGCGGACCAGTGCTGGGTCGAAACGGCCGTCGCGCACCGCGACGAAACTGGCGCGTGGGATCGACTCGGGATTGATCGAGAAATCTATGGGAAATGTCGAATCTGCTCGGCCCGCCTGCGCCGCGATGAATGCCGACAGAGACGGGCGCGGCGTCCCCTCTGTCATGGTCGCGAACGGCATCTCGCGTACGAGGCCGTCCTGATCGGGCGCAACACTGACCGATGCTAGCGACACATGATTGCGCAGCATCGCCAGCGGTAGCGCGTCGATGCTGCGCGATTCAGTCGAGCTGGCGCGCTGGCCGAACGTCGGCAACGCGACAAGTCCGTCGGAGCGCGCGAGAGACTGGGCGAGCAGTTGATCGTCCTGCGGCGTCGATGCCGCGGAGAGATCGACGTCGAAGACAATCGAGGAGGCGCCCGCCTCGCGCAACGCGTCAACGACGCGGGCGTAGTTGCGGCGTGGCCATGGCCATTGGCCGATCGTCTCGGCGCTCTGCGCATCCATCTCGACGATCGCGACCTTGCCGCTAGCATCGTGTCTATTGGCTGCGAACCGAAGCGGATCTACGGCGCGCTCGAGTGGTCCCCCGATATTCTCGATCAGCAATAAGCATCCCAGCACCAGCGTGCAGGCCACAATTGCGAGTGAGGAGGGTCGGATCGGGCGCATGATTAGAACAGGCGCGCGATCCGGAGCGAAATGCGCGGGTTGCGGTTGCCGGTGTCGAACCGATCGGCGTTCAGCGGCAGCGCGATCTCCACCATGCCGTCGAGTCGACCAGTGCCCAACCGCGCGCCGCCCCCAATGGACAGGAGCGAACCGCCGCCAAATCCGTCGTTGAGATTCGAAACCGTTCCGCCGTCGATGAAACTGTACAGCTGTGACCGGTCGATCGCTCCGGGGAGGATGCGACCGATATCGGCGCGTACTTCGGCAGAACCGAGAATGCCTTGGTCGCCCGTGCGCTCGGCATAGTCATATCCGCGACCGAACGAAGGGCCGCCCGCGCCGATTTCGGCCGTCGCCAAGAGTGGACGCGACGCGAGCTGGCCGGCCGAGGCCAGGACAATCTCGAAACCTTCGCCGAGCTTTCGTGTCCAGTCGACCAGATACGCGCCGGTCACGAACCTGCCGTCGCCGTCGAAGCGAGATGCCAGCAGGTCGCCTGCGCGGGTCACGCCCGCGAACGGCAGCCCGACGACCGCCGATAGCTCGCCGCGCAATGTACCGCTCGCGAAAGCGGACGAGCCGGTCAGTGTCGCCGCCAGAGTAGCCAAGCGATCATCGCGAAGAGGCCTACCGGAGACCGTCTGCACGATGGAGAGCCCCCGGAATTCCAGGCTTGCCCACAGGCTGCGCGCGCGACTGCGCATTATCGGCCGCGAATAGTTGACCGCGAAGTCGAGGCTCTCTCCTACGACATTTAGCGGCTTCAGCGACCCGCCTGGATTGGACCGGCCATATGAAGCGGAGGCGGAAAGAACATCTCCCGGCGAACCGATCGACGCGCTGTAGCGACCGCGCACGAACACGAATTCGGAAGGTTGCAGCGGTGTGTTGGACGCGATCAACGCCAGTTCGTCACCGGGTCCGGCGAGGCCCCTGAAACTCGCCAGCGCGGTCGAGCGGACTGGGCCCACTTCGTCGCTGCCGCGATTGTCTATCTGAAGGTAGCCGCTGGCGCGATCGTCCTCGATCGTCACCAGCAGGATGCCAAAGCCGTCCTGTCGGACGAAGCGGCTTTCCTTGACGCGCAGGCCCGGGATGTCGCCAACAAGCAGGATCGCGCGCTCGAGGTCATCGCGGCGCGTCGCGCCACCGGTAATGAGGACTCGAGTGAGGATGCTGTCGGCGAGCGCGTTCTTTCCCCCGATCACGCGCACCGCGTCGACTTTTCCAGTATCGAGCGAGACCCGCAGAATGCCGTGTTCGACCGACTGCGCCTCGACGACGGCGGTCGCGAGCGGATACCCCTCGTTCTTCGCTACGGTGGCGATCGCGCCGGCGAGATCGACGAGCTCGGCCTGCGTTAGGGCCCGTCCGACGACGGCTGCTATCGCGTCGGCAAAGGCTGCCGCCGGAATGTCCGTGCGCCCGGACACCGACACAGCCTGGATGACGGGCGTCGTGACCGCGCTCACCGCGGCCTCGACCGGGGACTGTTCGACGGTAAGCAGAGTTTCAGTTTGGGCCGGTGGCACAGCTACCGGGGGCAACGACTGCTGAACGATCGTGGGATCGGCACGGTCGAGTCTTACCTGTGCCCCGGCGTTCGCTGTTGCAAACGCAGCGCCGCACACGCCCGCAAACCATACCCACTTCGACATCGCTTCGTCCGCCTCTAACCAGGGCACCGGGGTACACGATCAAACATTTGCAATTGGTTAGCTCGCGTCATTTTCCTAATTTACTATTCACCACTCGCGGCAATGCGATCGCAAGCTACGGCGCGCATGAGTTCACTTTGGGCGTGGTTACGGCAGCCCAGGGTGGAGATTTGGATGTTGAAGCGCGTCGCGGCCCTGATGGCCCTCAGTTGCTCGTCAATTGCGATGGCCGGACAGGCCGGCTGGACGATCAGTGAATCGTCCGGCTCGGTTCAAATATCCCGGCCGGGACTGAGCAAGGTCGCAACGCGGGGATCGTCGGTCAGCGCCGGCGATACCGTGACGACCGGCAAGGGCAGCCGGGCCGTCCTCGTGCGCGGCACCGAATATATGATGGTCGCGCCAAGCTCCCGCCTGCGCTTGCCAGCCGCCGAAGCGGAGGCCAGCGGCGTCACCCGAATCTTCGAGGATTTTGGCAACGTCGTCTTCATGATCAAGAAGAAAATGACGCCGCACTTCGAAGTGCGCACGCCGTATCTGGCCGCCGTCGTGAAGGGTACGACCTTCAGCGTGGGCGTCACCGATCAGGGAACGTCGGTGCAGGTGCTGGAAGGTGCGGTCGATGTCGCGACCAGTGACGGTGGCGCGCATGACCTGATCACTCCGGGCGCCGTTGCGTTGGTTTCAGCGACCAACCGATTCCGCATGCAGATCGAGGATAACGGCAAGACGCGGGTGATCGATTCTCCGGCAGGCAAGGACCCTGGCGCCGAACCGGCGCCGCCGGTCTCGCCGGATGCGTCTTCGAGCCCAACAAGTACGGGCGAAGCGAGCCCATCGACTTCTCCCGTCGCCGTGGCCGCAGCGGTCGCCCCGGCGACCGTTGCAACCACTTCGACGTCCGCTCCAATAGCACCTGCAGTCATTACCGCCGCGGCATACGCACCGGCGACATCGCTGGCCGACACAACCGGCGGTCTTGTGGTAGGCAATATCGGCGGATCCGACGTGGCAAGGGCGACGGCTGCAACCACAGCCGCGACCGAAGCTTCGACCTCGACCGTCAAGATCGTCCAGTCCGCCACGACGATCGTCGCGGCGCAGACTGCGCAAGTGGACGCGAACGCGACCGCCAAGAAGGCCGACGTCGACCTGTCGTCGGCTTCACAGGCAAAAGCCGATGCGGACCGCGCAGCTCAGTCGGCAGCGGCGGCTTCCGAAAAAGCCTCGGCAGACGCGCTTAAGGCGAAAGCGGACCAGGATCAGGTAGCGGCGGCCAAAGCGGCCTCGGCCGCCGCCGCTGACCAGGCGGCCAAGGCGGCCGCGGACGCAGCTGACCAAGCCGCAAAGGCTGAAGCAGAACGTCAGGCGACGCAGATCGCTCAAGCGAAGGCCGATGCCGCAGCGGCCACCGCCGCCCAGGCATCGTCGAACGCAGCTAAGGCAGCGGCGGACACGTCTGCAAGTGACATTGCCGCGGCGGCCACTGCATCGGCCAACAACGCCACCGCAGCCGCTCAGCAGGCATCGGCAGATGCGGCCGCCGCCGATCAGCGGCGCGCCGAGCAAGAGGCGGCAAAGGTTGTAGCGAAGGCCGCTGCGGACAAGGCTGCGCGGGATGCTGCGGCCGCTGCCGATGCAGCCAAAAATAACAATGATGCGGCATCACGGGCTGCCGCCGACAAGGCGGCAAAAGATGCGGCCAAAGCCGCGGACGATGCAGCGAAGGCAGAAGCCGAGGCGCTGAGGGGCGAGGCCGACAAGGCGGCGAAGGACGCTGCGAAGGAGGCTGCTAAACAGACTGAGCAGGCCGCTAAGGACGCCGAGAAGGCTGCCAAGGAGGCGGCTGACAAGCATGCTTCCGAATCGTCAAAGCAGGCCGAAGATGCAGCCAAGGCTGCCAAGGACGCGGAAAAGGCCGCCGCCAAGGCGGCCGAGGACGCGGCCAAGGCGCAGGCCGATAAGGCTTCACGAGACGCTGAGAAGGCCGCCTCAGATAAGGCCGCCGAGAAAGCCGCCAAGGACGCCGAAAAAGCTGCCGAAGAGGCTGCCAAGGCAGCCGGCGACAAGGCCGCCAAGGACGCGGAAAAAGCCGCAAAGGACGCTGAGAAGGACGCTGCAAAGAGCGCGGCCGATGCTGCAAAAGCGGCTGAAGACGTAGCCAAGGCGGCTCAAAAGGCGGCCGACGACGCAGCCAAGGCGGCAGCGAAGGCCGCCGAGGACGCTGCAAAAAAGGCGAGTAAGGAAGCTGAAGAAGCGGCAAAAAAACTCGACGATCTTCTCAAGAACAAGAAGGACAAATGACGGTCGGTAGAACGATGCTCAGGCCGAAACGCGATGCGCCGCTCTGTGTGAAGCAGTATTGAGATGGGCAAGCCTGCAAACCTGACACCGAGGTGCGAGCGTCGTCTGAAGGTCTTCCGTGTGGTCGAGCTCGCTCATCGGGGCGACCGGTCGCGTGGTCACATCATCAATATATCGAGCGTAGGGGCATTGGTTCACACGGCCGAACCGTTCGCACTCGGAGCGTTGGTCGACCTGCGGATCACGGACTGTTCACGACGAACCAGGGTAGTGTGGCGGACAGATCGCTACGTCGGGATTAAATTCCTCGATGCGATTGACGACCAGGTCCTCATGAATTTCGTCGCCACTAAGGGCTAATGAACAACGCAAGCTTGCGCGGTGGGCGGGCTAGGTCTTGCGCTCCAGCGTGAGCCCAATGCGATGGGACGACGTTTGATCGTCGACGTCGCCACGAAGCCGGTTACCGATCCCACTTAGAAATCAAAAGGCGCCCGCCCGGCACTGAGTCGGACGGGCGCCGAGCATCAGGCTGCGTCGCACTCGTGCTGTACTTCCTCCAGCCGATCATTGGCCGCTGAACCCGCTCCGCCGTTGATCGCGATGCGCCGCGGCTTCATCGCTTCGGGAACTTCGCGCTTTAGCGCGATGCGCAGCAGGCCATTATCGAAGGTGGCGTCGTCGACGATCACGAAGTCAGCGAGCTGGAAACTGCGCTCGAACGCGCGCGTCGCGATGCCGCGGTGCAAGAAGCGTCCAGCCTCGGCGTCCTCGGCCTTGCGGCCGCTCACCGTCAGCTGGTTGTTGTGCGCGACAATTTCGATATCGTCCGGACGGAATCCGGCGACGGCGAGCGTGATGCGATAGCGGTCATCGCTCTCCTGCTCGATGTCGAATGGCGGGTAGCCTTCGGTCTCGATGCGAGCGTTGGTCTCAAGCATCTCGAACAGCCGATCGAAGCCGACCGTCGAGCGGCGGTAGGGTGCGAAGTCGAAATTGGTCCTCATATCCAAATTCTCCGTTGAGCAATTTGAGCATAAGGAGCGCCGGAGAGCCGGCGCCCTCGTTCTTGCCGAACCGGTTTCGCGTCCGGCGGCGCTCAGATAATTTTGGCGATTTTGGCTTCAAGGGGAGCGAGCAGAATTTTTTTGCGGGGCGCCGGGCCAGTGTCCTAAAGCAGCAAGCGCGATTTCAAACCTGGATAGCCAGCGGTTCGGGGAAAGCAGCTCAGCAAAGAATGGGCCGGCTTGAGAGGAGAAGCCCGTGCCGAGCACTCGCCGAAAAGCGCTGTTGAGTGCACCGCTTTACCGCTGCGATGACACGGCTGGCCGCAAATTTTCTGCCGCCGTTTGCTTCCTATGTGCTTCCAACTTGGAAGCGACCCTCGCCCCGTCGACGAAATCGAGAAATTCATTGAACGAATTCAATGAGTTAGTGGTGCTGCCGGTGAGGATTGAACTCACGACCTCAGCCTTACCAAGGATGCGCTCTACCACTGAGCTACGGCAGCACTCGTTCTCGCGAACGGAAGCGCGCCTAGAGCGGAGCGCTTGGCGGTTGTCAAGGCATCCTGGCACCCGCTAGGCCGGATATATGGCGGACAAGGACGAAAAGGCCGCGCGGCTGGCGGCGGCGTTGAGAGAGAATCTGAAGAAGCGCAAGGCCCAGGCGCGGGCCACGCAGGGCGGCGATGCCGCACCTGCGTCCGTGCCGCCCCCCGCCGGCGGCGACTGAAACGGCGGCGCTCAGATCGGCGCGCATTTGGCGAGCAGCCACGCGCGGTGATCGGAGTCGAGGCCGGGGCCGAGCCGTTCGAGCACCTCGGCATGATAGGCGTTGATCCAGTGCCGCTCTACGTCACTCAGCAGTTCGGGCGCGATCAGCGCGCGTTCGATCGGGGCGAAGGTCAGCGTCTCGAACGCCAGCATCGGCTCGGTCCCGCCGGGCACGTCGCGCGTCACCACCAGGATCAGGTTCTCGATGCGGATGCCGTATTCGCCCGCCTTGTAATAGCCCGGCTCGTTGGACAGCAGCATGCCTGCGCGCAACGGCTCGGACGGCCCGCCGCCGGGATAATTGGGCTTGGCGATCCGCTGCGGCCCTTCATGCACCGACAGATAGGCGCCGACGCCGTGGCCGGTGCCGTGCGCGAAATCCAGACCCGCCTCCCACAGCGGACGCCGTGCGAACGAATCGAGCTGCCCGCCGACGGTGCCTTGCGGAAACACCGCGGTCGCCAGCGCGATATGGCCCTGCAGGACGCGCGTGAAACGGTCGCGCATTTCCGCCGTCGGCTCGCCCACGGGAACGACCCGGGTGATGTCGGTCGTCCCGTCGGGCCATTGGCCGCCCGAATCGATCAGGTAGAGCTGGCCCAGTTCGATCGGCGCGTTCGATTCGGCATCCGCCTTGTAATGCGGGCTTGCCCCGTGCGCGCCGGTGGCCGAGATGGTGTCGAACGACAGGTCGACCGCGCCGGCCTCCTCGCGCAACCGCTGCAACTCGTCGGACGCGGCGATTTCGGTCAGTTTGCCCTTGGGCGCTTCGCTCTCGATCCATTTCAGGAACCGCGTCATCACCACGCCGTCGCGGGCCTGGGCGGCACGGTGGCCGGCGACTTCGGCAGCGTTCTTCTGCGCGCGCGGCAGGACGGTCGGATCGCGCGAGGCGAGGATCGTCGCCCCGCCCGCGTCCAGCGCGGCGAATACCGCGGCGACCGAGCGGTCGGGATCGACCGCGACGCGCTTGCCCGACAGCGCCGACAGCGCGGGAGCGAACGCATCGCGCGGGTGGACGCGCACCGCGTTGCCGAGATGCTGCGCGACCGCATCGGTCATCTTGTCCGGCGCAACATAGAGGTCGGCGGTGCCGTCGACGTGGACGATCGCAAAGGCCAGCGCGACCGGCGTGTGTGCCACGTCGGCGCCGCGGACGTTAAACGTCCACGCGATCGAATCGAGCGCGGACAGCACCGCGGCATCGGCCCCGTGCGCGCTCAGCCAGTCGGCGACGTCGGCGCGCTTGGCGGCCGACGTCTTGCCGGCGAGATCGTCGGACTGCACGACCAGGCGCGCGTCCGACGGCTGGGGCCGGTCGGACCATATGGCGTCGATCGGGTTGGCGGACACGGCGACCAGTTCGCCGCCCTGCCCGGCCAGCGCCGCCCCCGCCTCGTCCACCCAGGCGCGCGTGTGCAGCCACGGATCGTAGCCGACCCGCGCGCCGGCGGGGGCGTTGGCGCGCAGCCAGTCGGCGACCGACGTCTCCGGCACACCGACATAGCTCCAGTCGTCGCCCGACACCTGCTGGCGCACCTGCAGCGTGTAGCGCCCGTCGGTGAACATCGCCGCCGCCTGCGGCAGCACCGCCGCGGTCCCGGCCGACCCCTGGAAGCCGGTCAGCCATTCGAGACGACGGGCATAGCTGCCGACATATTCGGACATGTGCTCGTCGGTCAGCGGAATGACGAACCCGTCGAGGCCATCGGCCTGCAAGCGGGCGCGCAGCGCGGCGAGACGGGCGGTGTGAGTGGACATGCTGAAAGCCCTTGCGAAGGTTACGACGTTATGGGGATCGCGCACGATCCCGCGCGCCCCGCCCCGGCGGTGATCGCGCCGGTGCGCCGGCGGGCCGATGGGACGCGACGGATCATGGCGGCGGCTTGTGCCAGATGCGATCGAGGCAGGAAAGCGCCGGCTGCAGCGTCAGCGCGGCGGCGTCCGCGCGTATATCCATGCGGTGTCCAGCGCGGTGCCGAACACCCGGTCGCTGCGACCGCGGGCGGTGTCGAGGCCGCCGATACCCGATACCTGGCGGACGATCCGCGTCGTCATGCCGTCGGCGGCGGCACGGGCGACCTGCCAGCCATCGGCGGTGGCGCGACCGGTGGCCAGCCGGGCGGCGGCGCTGCCCTGCGCCAGATCGATCCGGTCGGGCTCGTCGAGAGGCGTCTTCGCCAGGATCGCGGCGGCGCGATCGTACAGCGCGATGGCCTCGTCCGCGCGACCGGTCGCGGCGTAGAGCGCGGCGCGCGCGGACAGCGGCTCGAACCGGCGGTCGTTGCCTGCGACCAGCGCGCGGGCGAAGATCGCATCGGCCTGGTCGATCCGGCGCGCGGCGTCGTCATACGCCTCTTCCGCCACGTCGATCCGCGCCAGCACCAGGATCGCGCTGGCGTGTTCGTAGCTGTCGGTGCCCATCGTCGCCTGCGTCCGCCGGGCGGTGTCCTCCGCATAGCGGCGCGCCTCGTCCGGGCGGTCGGCGTCCAGCAGCGTGTTCATGATGTCGCGCGACAGGCCGCCGGCATAGGGAAAGCCCGGCGGCAGCTTCTCGGCCGCTTCCAGCGCGCGTTTCAGCAGCGGCAGCGCCAGATCGGGTTCGCCCAGCCGCCAGTAGTAGTTGCCAAGCGAGCGCAGCGCCATGACCGGCACGGTGGGATCGTCGATCGAATGGTCGGAATGGAGCACCGCAAGGCGCAGGTCCGCCAGCGCCTCTGGATAGCGCGACAGGCGGACCAAGGCCGACCCGCGCCGCGCCAGCGCATAGACCAGCGCAGGATCCTGCGCGTTCAGTTCGCGGTACAGGTCCACCGCCGCGGTCGCCCAGGGCAAGGCGTCGGCGGCACGGTTCTGAAAGACGAGCACGTCGGCGACGACGCGGCGCGCCTCGGCCAGGTCGGTCGTCCGCGCGAGATCGGCGCGCGACAGCATCGCGATACCGGCGTCGCGCAAGGCGTCGGTCAGCGCCGGTTCCCCACTCGACATGGTGAAGCTGGCGCCGACGATCAGCGCCTGCCCGGCGAGCGTCCGCTGTTCCGGGGTATGAGCACGTGCCGCCAGCCGCTGCGCGGCCTCCGCCATCGGTCGCAACTGCGCCTTGCGATCGCCGCCCAGCGCACGGATCAGCGCTAGGCGATAGTCGGCCAGCGCCACCATCGGCCCGTCCGCCCCTTCCGCCCGCACCGACGCCGCGCGGGCCGCGAGAACCATCGTCGCGGCGGCGGGCGGATCGGTCAGCATCAGATGCTCGGCCAGCTTCATCCGCGCCGCCGCCTCGCCCGCCGGATCGCGCCGGCCGAGCTTCACGGCGTCCGCGGTCGCGGTGGCGATCGTGGCGGCTCCGGTCGCTTCCGCACGTGCGCCCGGCGACAGGGCGACGACCGCCAGTGCGGCTGCCAGGGCGATCGGGACTCGCATCGCGCTCAGGCTATCACGCGCGCGCAGGCTTTGCAGCTTACATCGCCGCACCGGACGGTCCCTCTCGCCAACCGACACGCCGGTCGCTAACCCGCACGCCATGACCAGCACTCCGCCCCCCGTCGCCGCCCGTCGCCCGTCCACCACCACGCATCACGGTATCGCCCTGTCCGACGACTGGGCCTGGCTGCGCGACGCCGGCTATCCCAAGGTCACCGACCCGGACGTGCTGGCGTATCTCGCGGCCGAGAACGCCTATTTCGAGGAGGTGATGGCCCCGCTGAAGCCGCTGGCCGACACGCTGTTCACCGAGATGCGCGGCCGCATCAAGGAGGACGACAAGTCGGTCCCGCAGAAGGACGGCGACTGGCTGTACTGGACCGATCACGAGACGGGCGGCGAATATCGCCGCTGGTGGCGCCGGCCCGTCGCCGGTGGCGACGACCAGCTGATCCTCGACGAACCCGCGCTGGCCGCTGGCAAGGAATATTTCCGGCTGGGCGGCTTCGCGGTCAGCAACGACGGGACGCTGCTCGCCTATGCGATCGACGACGACGGATCGGAACGGTTCGAGCTGCGGGTCAAGAACCTGACCACCGGCGACCTGCTGCCCGACGTCATCCCCGGCATCCTGTCCGACATCGTGTGGATCGCCGACGACAGCGGCTTCCTGTACGGGCTGGCCAACGACCAGTGGCGCACCGACAACGCGCGCTTCCACCGGCTGGGCACCGATCCGGCCGACGATGTCGAGCTGTTCCACGAGGATGACGAGGGCTACCGTGTCGGGGTGGGCGAGACGAGCTCGCGCCAGTGGCTGGTCATCTCGACCGGCGACCACGTGACCAGCGAAGTGCGGCTGCTGCCCGCGAACGATCCCTTCGCCGAGCCGATCCTGGTCGCCCCGCGCCAGACCGGCCGCGAGTATGACGTGGACGAGCATGACGGCACATTGTTCATCCACACCAACGACACCGATCCGATGTGGCGGCTCTGCACTGCGCCGATCACCGATCCGTCGGCGTGGACCGAACTGATCGCGCCATCCCCGCATTTCTACATGACCGGGGTGGCGACGTTCGCCGATTTCTTCACGGTCGAGGGGCGCGAGGACGGGCTCGACCAGATCGAGATCCATTACTACGACGGACGGCCGAAGCGCCGCATCCCGTTCCCCGAGGCGAGCTATGTCGCCGACGTCGGCGACAATCCCGAATATGCCGTCGATACGCTGCGGCTGAGCTACCAGTCGATGGTCACGCCGGGCACGGTGTACGACTATGACCTGGCATCGGGCGAACTGACCACGCGCAAGGTGCAGACGATCCCGAGCGGATACGACGCCACGAAATATGCGACCGAACGGCTGAAGATCGTCGCGCGCGACGGCGTCGAGGTGCCGTGTTCGGTGGTCTATCCGAAGGACTTTCCGAAGGACGGGACCGGCAAGCTCTATCTCTATGCCTATGGCGCCTATGGCCATGCGATCCCGCCGGGATTCTCGACCGGACGCATGTCGTACCTCGATCGCGGCATGGCATTCGCGATCGCGCACATCCGCGGCGGCGACGACTTGGGCCAGCAATGGTATCACGACGGCAAGCTGGAGAAGCGCACGAACACGTTCAACGACTTCGTCGACGTCGCCAAGGGGCTGATCGAGCACGGCTTCAGCCACGCAGGCGGCATCGCGATCGCGGGCGGATCGGCGGGCGGCGAACTGATGGGCGCGGTGGTCAATTCCGATCCCGACCTGTGGGGTGCCGTCGTCGCCGACGTGCCGTTCGTCGATGTGCTCAACACCATGCTCGACGCGTCGCTGCCCCTCACGCCGGGCGAATGGCCCGAATGGGGCAACCCGATCGAGGACAAGGCGGCGTTCGAGCTGATCCGCAGCTACAGCCCGTATGACAATGTGAAGGCGCAGGATTACCCGCCGCTGTTCATTTCCGGCGGCCTCAACGATCCGCGCGTGACCTATTGGGAACCCGCGAAATGGGCGGCGAAGCTGCGCGCGACCAAGACCGACGACAACGTCCTGCTGCTCAAGACCAACATGGGTGCGGGGCACGGCGGCAAGTCCGGCCGCTGGGAAAGCCTGAAGGAAGCCGCCGAGGAGATGGCGTTCGTACTGTGGCAGCTGGGGATGGCGAAATGATCCTGATGGCGATGTTGCTCCAGGCGGCGGCTCCGCTACCGAGCGTCCCGGTGCCGACAGTCGAAAAGGCGCGGCTGGGCACCGAAGTGGCGCGGTCGGGCACGTTCGGCCGGCTCGCGCCATTGATGGTCGAGCAGCAGACCACCGAACTGGTCCGCGACACCCCCGGCCTGACGCCGGCCGAACAGGCGGAGTTGCGCGGCATCGCCACGGCGACCGGCAAGGCCAGCATCGACCGCATCACCGGCATGATGGGGGTCAGCTATGCCAATGCGCTGAGCGTGGCCGAGATGCAGGCGATCATCGCCTTCAACCGCACGCCCGCCGCGCAGCGCTACCGCGCCGCCGAACCCAATGCGATGGCGATCGCGGTGCAGAGCATGGGCAAGCTCGACTTCAAGGGCGACGTGATGAAGGCGTTCTGCGCGAAGACGGGCAAGGGGTGTGCTCCCTCCCCCGTTCGTCCCGAGTAGCGGTCGAGTAGGCCGAAGGCCCTATCGAGAACGCGTATCGAGGGATGAGGGCTTGGCGAGGATGTCTCGATACGAACCCTCGATATGCCGCTAACGCGGCTACTCGGTCTCTACTCGACACGAACGGTTGGGATGGTTGAAAGACAGCCTACGCCGTCTCGCGCTCCAGCAGATCCTCGACGCTCAGCCCGAGCAGCGCGATATGATCCTTCACGCGCGGCCACATGCCCTTGAGGAAGCGTTCGCGCTCGGCGACGCGCAAGCGTTCGACCGCGCCGGGCAGGACGAACATGCCGACGCCGCGGCGGACCTCGACGTAACCGTCGTCCTGAAAGCTCTGATAGGCCTTCGCCACCGTCAGCGGGTTCGCGCCCTGGTCGGCGGCATAGGCGCGGACCGAGGGCAGCTGGTCGCCGGCGCGATAGTCGCCGCGCAGGATGGCGGCGGCGATGCCCGCGCGCAACTTCAGATAGACGGGGCTGTCGTCATGTTCCAGGGCTGTCATGCTGCCATAATACAGTGTTTCGCCACCGAATCCAGCGTCATTCGCCCCAGGTGCTGAGAACGCTGTCGAGCGTCGGCCGTGGCCGTTCGTCCAGAGGCCGCGACGGGCTGCCGATGAACACGAATCCGGCGATCCGCTCGTGCGCACGGCCGAACGCATCACGCACCTGATCGTTGAACGCCGGCCATCCGGTCAGCCAGCCGCCGACGTAACCGTAAGCCGTGGCGGCGTTCAGCAGTTGCATGCATGCCGCGCCGGCAGACAGTTCCTGCTCCCACACCGGGATCTTGCTGTCCGTCCTGGGCGACGACAGCACCACGACCAGGGTCGGTGCCTGGTGGGCGAACTGCTCCATCGCCTCGACCTCCAGCCGCCCCGCATCGGGCCGCTCCGCGCGATAGGCGGAGACGAGCAGATCGGCGAGCGCCGCCCGACGCTCGGCAGGCACCACGACGAACCGCCACGGGGCGAGCTTGCCGTGATCGGGGACGCGCGCGGCGATGGCGACGATGGCGGAAAGCTGAGTCGCATCGGGCCCGGGCGCGACCATGTCGCGCGGCTTGCCCGAGCGGCGCGTAGAGAGCAGCGATAGCGGCGAGGTGAGGTCGTTGAACATGGCCGCCAGCCTTAGCGGGACGCGCCCGCCGCTGCCACGCTTTACACCCCGCACTTTCGCTTTAGGGTCGCGCCATCATGCGCCGCGATCGACGGCGCTTCAGTTTCAGGGAGTTACCATGGTCGACAGCCCGACGGCAGACAGCCGCCAAGAGCCCGACATCAGCCACGTCAATCCGGCCGACGAAAAGACCTGGTTCGGTCATCCGCACCAGCTGGCGCGGATGTTCACCACCGAGATGTGGGAACGCTTCGGCTATTACGGAATGCGGGCGCTGCTGACGCTCTATCTGACGCAGCATTTCCTGTTCGGCGATCGCCAGGCGACCGGGCTGTACGGCGGCTACACCGCGCTGGTCTATCTCACGCCGCTGATCGGCGGGTATCTGGCCGACCAGTATCTGGGCTCCAAACGGGCGGTGAAGTTCGGCGCGGTGCTGATGGCCTTGGGTTACTTCACGCTGTGCTTCGGCGGGCAGACGGCGACGCCCTATGCCACGATCGACGGCCAGCGCTACGAAGTGACCGTCGAAAAGGTCGGCGAGGTCGAGACACGTTACGTCAACGACGGCGCGACGAAGCTGGCGATCCGCGGCAACGACGACGGATCGGTATCGCTGCTGGCGCCCGACGGCAGCGCGACGCGTACCGTGCCCAAGGGCGGCTTCGCGTCGGACGGCGAACGCAGCCCGTTCTTCGTGACGGTCATGCTGATCGCGCTGTGCATGGTCAGCGTCGGCAACGGTTTCTTCAAACCCAATATCTCGACGATGGTCGGCGAGCTCTATGCGCCGGGCGACCGACGTCGCGACACCGGTTTCACGATCTTCTACATGGGCATCAACATCGGGTCGCTGGCGTCGCAGATCCTCTGCCCGTTCCTGGCGGTCGCGTTCGGCTGGTGGGCAGGCTTCGGCCTGGCCGCGATCGGCATGCTGCTGTCGTTCTGCCTCATCACCTTCGATGGCGGGAAGCTGGCGGGATATGGCGAGCCGCCGGTGCGCGCGGCGGGTCGAAAAGATCCGGCGTACGGCATCTTCGCGCTGGCACTGCTGGGCGTTCCGGCCTTCTATTTGTTGTTCGTCAACCTGATGAACATGGCACCGCCGGAACCGGATTCGGGCATCATCGGCTATATCGCGTCGCTGTCGCTGATGGGTAAACTGCTGTTCGGCACCTTCGCGCTGTCGGTGCCCGGCATCCTGATCTGGTCGTTCGTGAAGGGCAGCCGCACCGAATTCCAGATGATGCTGGCAGCAATGGTCCTGATCGTCTTCAACGTGGTGTTCTGGACATTGTTCGAGCAGGCAGGTTCGTCGCTGACGTTGTTCGCCGACCGCAATACCGACCTCTCCGTTTTCGGGCTGTTCAGCATCTCGGCGGGGCAGACGCAGTTCTTCAACGCGTTCTTCATCGTGCTGTTCGCGCCGATCCTGGCGATGGTGTGGACGAAACTGGCCGAGGCGGGGCGCGAGCCGTCGATTCCCGTCAAGTTCGGCATCGCGCTGGTCGGCGTGGGCTTGGGCTTCCTGTTCCTGGTCTGGGGATCGCAGTTCGTCGGGCCGGACTACAAGGTCGGCATCTGGTGGCTGGCGGGCCTGTACCTGATCCACAGCCTCGCCGAGCTCTGCATCTCGCCGGTCGGCCTCAGCATGGTGACCAAGCTGTCGATCGCGCGGATCGTCGGGCTGATGATGGGCGTGTGGTTCCTGTCGATCTCGGTCGCGCAATATTTCGCAGGGCTCATCGCCCAGATCGCCAGCGTCGAGACGGTCGGCGGGCAGGTCACCAACCTGAAGGTCAGCCTGGACACGTATAACGGCGTGTTCACGCTGATATCGGAATGGGCGATCGGCCTGGGGATCCTGTTGCTGCTGCTGTCGTGGCCGCTCAAGAAATGGATGCACGGGGTCAAGTGACCGATCGTCGCCACGACCGACTGCACTGTGGATCGTCCGGCATCCCCGTGCGTTCGCCGCGGATGACCATCCGCGCCATCGCCGCCCTCGCCCTGATCCTCCTGCCGTTCGCGCCCGCCATGGCGCAGGATACGGAGGACCAGGGACCGCGCAGAACGCGCGTGATCCTGGGGCCGCAGCTGGTCCCGCGCTTCCCCGGCGCGGACAGCGTGGCGGTGCGCCCGTACATCGACGTGTCGCGCACCCGCGGCGACCGGCCGTTCGCGTTCGAGGCGCCGGACGAGAGCACCAGCATCTCGATCTACAACCGCGACGGCCTGTCGTTCGGCCCCGCCATCGGGTTCGAGGGCAAGCGCCGCCGCCGCGACGTCGGCGGGCTGGACGAGGTGGGCTTCTCGTTCGAACTGGGTGCCGCCGCGCAATATCAGGTCGCGCGGAATATCCGACTGAGCGTCGAGGGCCGCAAGGGCCTGAGCGGGCACAAGGGGCTGACCGGCATGATCGGGGCCGATTACATCCAGCGCGACGGCAATAGCTGGCTCTGGTCGATCGGGCCGCGGCTGACGCTGGGCGACGGCCGCTATGCCCGCGCCTATTTCGGCGTGTCACCGCGCGAGGCGCTGGCGACCGGCGTCCCTGCCTTCCGACCCGACGGCGGCCTGCTGTCGGCCGGCGCGACCGGCAGTGCCCACCGCCAGCTGACCGAGCGCTGGGGCGTGTTCGGCTATGCGAAGTACGACCGGCTGCTCGGCGATGCGGGCGACTCGCCGGTGGTCAGGCGCTTCGGATCACGCGACCAGCTGTCCGGTGGGGTTGGCGTCAGCTACACGTTCGGGCCGCGGTAGAACGGCTCCACGCGCCGACGCGGCCACGATATCCTGGCGGCGGAGGATCGATCTAAGGGCCTGATGGAGAAACTGAGCGTCGAGGTTCCGGCCGACTTGGCCGCATCAGTCCGCGCCCGTGTGCAATCAGGCCAATATGCCAGCGAGAGCGAGGCGGTTACCGCTGCTCTGTCCGCGGCCGAAGACGATGCGCAGGGAATCGAGACTTGGCTCAGGGGGCCGGTTGCCGAAGCGTACGACGCGGTCGAGCGTTGCGAATCGGTTCTGATGACATCCGACGAAGTGCGAGCGCGTCTGGGACTACGCGCCGGATGAGGATCCGCTAAGAGCCGCGCGCCTCCGGGCAGCTTGTCGCAATACGCGACTGGATCACCGAACAGACAGATGCAGAGACGGCGGATGGCATCGTCGCGACACTGGTCGCCCGTTGCGACACTGTCGTCGATTTTCCGCGACGCGGCACGCCGGTCGATCACGTGCGGCCGGGGATGAGAACGATATCCCATCGCCGACGATACACGATCGGTTCTCATGTCATCGACGACACCGTCATCGTCCTTGGCATCCGGAATGCCGGCCAGGACTGCGACGCCCTGTTCGAGACCGACTAACCCATCACCCCACCCGGTTCGCCACCAGATCGTCCACCACCGCCGGATCGGCCAATGTGCTGGTGTCGCCCAGCGCGCCGACGTCGCCTTCGGCGATCTTGCGCAGGATGCGGCGCATGATCTTGCCCGAGCGGGTCTTGGGCAGGCCCGGCGCGAACTGGATCGCGTCCGGCGTGGCGATCGGGCCGATTTCGGTGCGGACCCAGGTCCGGAGCGCGGTGCGCAGGTCGTCCGATGCGGCTTCGCCGGCGTTGAGCGTGACATAGGCGTAGATGCCCTGCCCCTTCACGTCGTGCGGATATCCGACCACCGCGGCCTCGGCGACCTTCGGGTGCAGGACCAGCGCGCTTTCGACCTCGGCGGTGCCCATACGGTGGCCACTGACGTTGATGACGTCATCGACCCGGCCCGTGATCCAGTAATAGCCGTCGGCATCGCGACGACACCCGTCGCCGGTGAAATAGGTGCCGGGATAGGTGGTGAAATAGGTCTGGAAGAACCGCGCGTGATCGCCCCAGACGGTGCGCATCTGTCCCGGCCAGCTGCGCGTGAGGCACAGATTGCCTTCGGCCGCGCCGTCCAGCACCGCGCCCTTCTCGTCCACCAGCTGCGGCACGACGCCGGGCATCGGTTTCGTCGCGCTGCCCGGCTTCAGGTCGGTCGCGCCGGGCATCGGCGCGATCATCGCACCCCCGGTCTCGGTCTGCCACCAGGTGTCGATGATCGGCGAGCGCCCCTCACCCACCACGTCGTGATACCAGCGCCATGCCTCGGGATTGATCGGCTCGCCGACCGTGCCGAGCAGTTTCAGACTCGACCGGTCGGTCGCGGTGACGAAATCGTCGCCGTCCTTCATCAGCGCGCGCAGCGCAGTGGGGGCGGTGAAGATCGTGTGGACCCGGTGCCGATCGACCACCTGCCAGATGCGGCTGGCATCGGGCCAATTGGGCAGCCCTTCGTACATCAGCGTCGTCGCGCCGTTCGCCAGCGGACCGTACAAGATATAGCTGTGCCCGGTGACCCAGCCGATGTCGGCGGCGCACCACCACACGTCGCCGGGACGGTAATCGAAGCACCAGTTGTGAGTCAGGCTGGCCCAGAGCAGATAGCCGCCCGACGTGTGAAGCACACCCTTGGGCTTGCCCGTCGAACCGCTGGTATAGAGGATGAACAGCGGATCCTCGGCATCCATCGGCTCGGCCGGGCAGTCGGCGGAGACGGTCGCGGCGGCCTCGTGATACCAGACATCGCGTGTCGTCATCGCCACGTCGCCGCCGGTCGCCTGCACGACGATCACCTTCGACAGGCTCGGGGCGCGAGCGGCGGCGGCATCGACGTTGGCCTTCAGCGGAATGCGCTTGCCCCCGCGGCGGCCCTCGTCGGCGGTCACGACGACCCGTGAATCGCAATCCTCGATCCGGCCCGCGAGCGCGTCGGGGGAGAAACCGCCGAACACCACCGAATGGATCGCGCCGATCCGAGCACAGGCCAGGATCGCGAACGCGGCTTCGGGTATCATCGGCATGTAGATCGTGACGCGGTCGCCCTTGGCGACCCCTTCCGCCTTCAGCACATTGGCGAAGCGGCAGACGTTCTGGTGCAGTTCGAGATAGGTGAAGCGCTTCGGCTCTTCCGAGGGTTCGTCGGGTTCCCAGATCAGCGCGATCGCGTCGCCGCGGCTGGCGAGGTGGCGGTCGAGGCAGTTGGCGGCGACGTTCAGCCGGCCATCGGCGAACCAGCGCACGCCGAAATCGGCCTCGTCGAAGCTGCTTTCGTCGGCGACCGTCGGCGGCACGATCCAGTCGAGCGTTCGCGCCTGTTCCAGCCAGAAGCCGGTCGGGTCGGCGAGCGAGCGGGCGTACATGTCGATGTATCCGGCGGCGTCGATGCGGGCATGGCGAGCCCAATCCGCGGGGACAGGATACAGGTCAGTCACGCACACCCTCCGATCAAATACATATCCTGGTCCCGCCTTTGCGGGAGCATGGCAAGCCGTCAAGTTGCGACACTCCGCGACATAATTTCGATGGACGCGCCGCCGCTGTCTCGTCACATCTTCGTCCGATGATGCGTCACAGCGTAGCGACACTTCTCACCGCCACCGCGCTGGCCGGGTGCACGGTCGGCCCCGACTATCGGCCCCGCGGCGCCGCCGAGCTTGGCGTTCCGGCGACCTATTCGGTGCCCGCCGCGGCGACCCGCGAAGACCTGACCCAGTGGTGGACGCGGTTCGACGATCCGTTGCTCCAGCGGCTGGTGGCGAGCGCCGCCGACACCAACCTTGATGTCGCGCAGTCGGTCGCCAGGTTGCGTCAGGCGCGCGAGGCGCTGGTCCAGAGCCGCGCGCAGCTGCTGCCCAGCGTCAACGGATCGGCCGGCTATTCGCGCAACCAGAACCTGATCGGCGGCAGTTCCACGATCGTGCTGCCCGACGGCACCGTCACCAACATCTCGCGCGGCAATTCCAACAACCTGTCGGTCGGCGCCAGCGTATCCTATCAGCTCGGCCTGTTCGGCGAGGTGCGCCGCACCGTCGAGGCGAGCCGGGCCGATTACGAGGCGTCGGGCTACAACTACGCCGCGCTGGTGATTTCCACGCAGGCGGAGATCGCGCGCAACTATATCCTTGCCCGCGCCGCGCAGGCGCAGCTGGCCAATGCCCGCGCCTCGCTCGCGCTGCAGGACGACAATCTGGAGATCGCCGGTTTCCGCGTTCAGGCGGGCCTCGTCTCGTCGCTCGATGCCGAACAGGCGCGGTCGCAGCGCGCGCAGACCGCGGCCGGCGTCCCGCAGCTGGAGGCAAGCTACAACAGCGCGGTGTCGCGGCTCGGCGTGCTCACCGGTCAGGCACCCGGCGCGCTGAAGGCCGAGATGCAGACCGTGCGCCCGATTCCGAAGGGACCGGCGATCGTCGGCGCCGGCATCCCGGCCGAGGTGCTGCGCCAGCGCCCCGACGTGCTGGCCGCCGAACGCAGCCTCGCTGCCGCGACCGCACGGATCGGCATCGCCAAGGCCGAGCTGTATCCTGCGCTGGCCGTGACGGGCAACATCAACACCAACGCGGCGTCGGTCGGCGGGCTGTTCGACACCGTGATAGGCACGCTGTTCACCGGGCTGACGCAACTGATCTTCGACGGCGGTCGCGCGCGCGCGCAGGTGCGGTCGAACGAGGCTGCGGCCGACGGGGCGCTGGCCGCCTACAAGGGCACGGTGCTGACGGCGCTGGAGGATGTCGAGACGGCGATCGTCGCGCTCGATACGGCGCGCGCCCGACAGCGCGAATTCGCCACCGCGCTGGATGCCGGCAACACCACCGCGCTGCTCGCGCGGCTGCAATATCGCAGCGGGCTGACCGACTTCATCACGCTCAACCAGGCCGAAACCGCGCTGCTCAGCGCGCGCAACGGCCTGACCCAGGCGCAGTCGGACGAGGCGACCGCGCTCGTCCAGCTCTATCTCGCGCTCGGCGGCGGGTGGGACAGCACCGCCCCCGCCCCGACCGCCCCCGAACCAACCCGGCAGGATCGCTGATGGCCTCTACCGCCCCCGACACCGACGAATTTCTGGGCGTGAAGCCGCAGAAGCCCTGGAAGCGTTACGCCAAGTGGATCGGCATCATCGTCGGCGTGATCCTGCTCGCACTGCTGGTGAAAAGCTGTTTCGGCACCACCGCGGCGCCCGAATATGCGACCGAAACAGTCGCGCGCGGCAATCTGCGCGTCAGCGTCGCGGCGACCGGCAAGCTTGCCCCGACCAACCAGGTCACGGTCGGGTCGCAGCTGTCGGGCCTGGTCACCCGCGTGGTGGTGGACGTCAACGATCGCGTCACCGTCGGCCAGCCGCTGGCGCTGATCGATCCCGAACAGATCGAGGACCAGATCCGCGCAGGTCAGGCCCAGCTGAACGCCAATCAGGCACAGGTCGCGCAGGCGCAGGCCACGGTCGCTGAGGCGCAGGCCCAGCTCAACCGGCTGGAGGAAGTCGCGCGCCTGTCGGGCGGGCGGGTGCCGTCGAAGGCCGAACTCCAGACCGGGCGCGCCAATTACCAGCGTGCCGTCGCCGCGCTGCGCGTGGCGCAGGCGAACGTCGCCGCCGCCCAGGCGCAGCTGGCGCAGAACAACACGCAGCGCCAGCGCGCGATCATCCGGTCGCCCGTCGCCGGCGTCGTGCTCGCGCGGCAGGTCGATCCCGGCCAGACCGTCGCGGCATCGTTCAACACGCCGACACTGTTCGTGATCGCCGAGGACCTCAGCAAGATGAAGCTGGAGGTCGCGATCGACGAGGCCGACGTCGGCCAGGTCAAGCTGGGGCAGAAGGCCAATTTCACCGTCGATGCGTTCCCGGGCAAGACGTTTCCGGCCGAAATCAGCCGCGTCGATCTCGGCTCCAACCTGACGGTCAGTTCGGCCAGCGCGGCGACGACGACGACCTCGACCACCACGGGACAGGTCGTTTCCTATGCCGCCGACCTGACCGTCGCTAACCCGACGCTGCAGCTGCGCCCGGGCATGACCGCGACCGCCGACATCGTGACGAGCGAGAAGAACAACGTCCTACTCGTCCCCAATGCCGCGCTGCGTTTCAAGCCCGCCGCGGCGAACGCCGGCGGCGGCGGCATCGCCGGCCAGATGTTCGCCCCCCCGCGCCGCCGCGGCAACACCCGCGAAGTGACCATCGGGCGCGGCGCGCAGCAGACGATCTACGTCAAGGGCGACGATGGTGCGCCCAAGCCGATCCGGATCACCACCGGGGACACCAATGGATCTATGACCGAAGTGGTCGGTGGCGACCTGAAGGCCGGGATGGTTGTCATCACCGGCCAGCTGTCGAGCGACGGCAAGGGCGGCACCGCAGGTGCAGGCGGCGGTGGCCAGCGGCGGCAGGGCGGCGCGCGTGCGCAGTGATCGTCGCCGTGCCCCGGCGCGGGCCGGGGCCCAGTTCCGATGCACCGGGTTGGTGAGGTCATCGTCTCCAACGGGGACCGTGGCATCTGGGCCCCGGCCTGCGCCGGGGTACGGCTTCTCGCGATGACCGACCCCATCATCTCGCTGCGCGGCGTCACGAAGACCTATGGCGCCGGTCCGACCGCGTTCCAAGCGCTCAAGGGCGTCGATCTTGACATCGCCGGCGGCGATTTCGTCGCGGTGATGGGGCCGTCGGGATCGGGCAAGTCGACGACGATGAACATCCTCGGCTGTCTCGACGTGCCGAGCGCGGGCAGCTTCACCTTTCGCGGGCATCATATCGAGACGCTGACCCGCGACCAGCGGGCGCTGCTGCGGCGGCGCTATCTCGGCTTCGTGTTCCAGGGCTTCAACCTCCTCTCACGCACCTCCGCGCTCGAAAATGTCGAACTGCCGCTGCTGTATCGCGGCGAGGACAAGAAGACGCGTCGCGACATGGGTATGGCCGCGCTGGACAAGGTCGGCCTCGCCGACTGGTGGGACCACACCCCCGCCGAACTGTCGGGTGGGCAGCAGCAGCGCGTGGCGATCGCCCGCGCGATCGTGACAAACCCCGACGTGCTGCTGGCCGACGAGCCGACCGGAAACCTCGATTCCGAACGCTCGGTCGAGATCATGGAATTGCTGACCGACCTGAACCAGACCAGCGGCATCACCGTGCTGATGGTCACCCACGAGGGCGACATGGCCGCGTTCGCGCGGACGATCGTGCATTTCAAGGATGGATTGGTGGAGCGCGTAGATCGCGGAGCGAGCCGCGCGAGACCGGCCGGCGAGCAAAGCTCGTCCGACGACGCGGCTTTGCCGCGGCGCGATGCTCTCGGTGAGACCTCCCCCACCCCCAATCCCTCCCCTGCAGGGGAGGGGCTTTAGTTTATGTTCTTCACCACCTTCATCCTCGCGATCCGCTCGATCCGCCGGCACCTGCTGCGCTCGTTCCTCACCACGCTCGGCATCGTCATCGGCGTCGCCGCGGTCGTCACGATGGTCACGCTCGGCAAGGCGACGACCGCATCGGTGCAGAAGAACGTCGCAGCGCTCGGCACCAACGTGCTGCAGGTCCGTCCCGGCCAGGGCTTCGGCCGCGGCGGCGGGGGGCCGCGTCCGCCCGATTTCAAGCAATCCGACGTCGATGCGATCGCGCGGCAGGTGGCGGGCGTGAAGGCGGTCGCCCCACAGGCGCAGGCCAGCGGCACCGCCATCTACGAAGGATCGAACTGGTCGACGACGATCAACGGCACCACCGCCGCCTTCCTCGACGTCCAGCCGTGGCCGCTCCAGCAGGGCCGCTATTTCACCCCCACCGAGGAGGCCGCAGGCAAGCTCGTCTGCATCCTGGGCAACACCGTCTACACCAACCTGTATCGCGGCGGGCAGGCGGTCGGCACGCGGATGCGGCTGGCGGGCATTTCGTGCGACGTCGTCGGGGTGCTCACCGCGCGTGGTCAGGGCGGCTTCGGCGATCAGGACGACACCGTCATCATGCCGATCAAGGCGGTCCAGCGCCGCTTTTCGGGCAACCGCGACATCCGGCTGATGCTGGTCGGGGTGGACAGCGCCTATGCGACCTCGACCGTGCAGGCGGGGATCGAGGATCTGCTGCGCGAACGCCGCAACATCACCGGCGGCAAGTCCGACGATTTCAACATCTTCGATACCAAGCAGATCAGCGACACGCTGACCGGCATCACCACTGCGCTGACCGGCATCGTCACCGCGGTGGCCGCGATCAGCCTGGTCGTCGGCGGGATCGGCATCATGAACATCATGCTGGTCAGCGTGACCGAACGCACCCGCGAGATCGGCATCCGCCTGGCGATCGGCGCGATCGCCAGCGAGGTGCTGATGCAGTTCCTGGTCGAGGCGATCGTGCTGTCGATGCTGGGCGGGCTGATCGGGCTGTTGCTCGCACAGCTGGTGATCGTGGGATTAAGTCCGGTGCTGCAGGTCGATTATCTGTTCGATCCGCAGATCAACCTGATCGCGTTCGGCATCTCGGCGCTGATCGGGGTGGTGTTCGGATACTTCCCCGCGCGGCGCGCGGCGGCGCTGAACCCGATCGACGCGCTGCGGCACGAGTAGAGGCGCCGGGCGTATCATGTCGATGGCCATTTCCGCACAGGCGGGAATTGGAGCATGATGTCTGTATCTTGATCCGTTCGTGCTGAGCGTGTCGAAGCACCGTTCCTTTATCCGCGAGCGACGACCGCGTTGGACGAAGAACGGTGCTTCGACAGCCTCAGCACGAACGGGAGAAGGCCTGGATCAATCCCATGTCGTCACGATCTAATTCTGACTGACGTCGGGGACAGAGCTGCACCACCTGCAACAATTGATACCCGCCTTCGCGGCCGCACGGGGCATTCAGTCGATCCGCCGCGCCTCGGGCCGGGTCAGGGCTTCGGGCGCGTGCACCAAGTCGCGCAGTTTCGCGAGATCCTCGGGCGTGTCGATGTCGATCAGTTCGGCCGGCGCGGTGACGACATGCTTGCCCGCGCGCACCAGGTCGCGCGCGCCAGCGTCGCCCTCCAGCGTCATCAGGAAGTCGAACTGGCCCGCTCCGAACAGCGCGGGCGGGCGCGGCTGGGTGCCGTCGCTCGACGCCACCACGGCGTCGTTGCCCTCGGCCGCATCGAGCAGGCGATAGATGTGCGTCGCGGTGACGCGCGGCATGTCGGCCAGCGCAATCAGTACCGCGCTTGCGCCGACCGTCTTTGCGCATTCGACCCCCAGCCGTACCGACCGCGCCATCCCGTCGGCGGGCGTATCGTTGTGGATCACGCGATAACCGTCGAAGTCGAGCGAACAGCCGTCGCGCACGACGAACCGCGCCTTGAAGGGAATATCCTCCAACGCGGTGACGACGTGCAGGCCCACCGGCTTGCCGAGGAACTCCGCCTCCAGCTTGTTGCCGTCGGGAAAGCGCGACGAGGCGCCCGCCGCCAGCAGGATGAGCACGGTGTCTTCGGCACGGATCATCGCATCCCCTTTCCGTTGAAGCGTCCGATCATGGCAGCGGCGATCGACAGTGCGATCTCGGCCGGGCCGACCGCACCGATATCCAGCCCCACGGGGCCGTCGATGCGGTCGAGACGGTCCGCCGACACGCCCGCCGCAGCCAGCCGCTCCCGTCGTGCGGCATGGCTGCGGCGGCTGCCGAGCGCGCCGATATAGGCGGTGTCGCCGGACAGCGCGGCGATCAGCGCGGGATCGTCGATCTTGGTGTCATGACTGAGCGTCACCACCGCAGTCGATGGACCGGGGCGATGGGCGGCGACCGCCTCGTCCGGCCAGCGATCGTCGAGCGTGATGCCGGGAAAGCGTTCCTGGGTCAGGAACCGCGCGCGCGGGTCGATCACGATCGTGCGGATGCCCAGCGTGGTGGCGAGTTGCGCCAGCGCCTGCGCGATCTGCACCGCTCCGACGATCAGCAATGTCCGCGGCGGATCATATCGGTTGAGGAAAGCCTCGCCCGTCTCCAGCGGCCGCAGGTCGCTGTGCCCGGTCGTCAGGTCGGTTGCGACGACAAGCGCCTGACCCGCCTCGCGCGCCGCGACGATCGAGTCGAAGATCTCGGGGTCGAAGCCGGCTGCCGACACCGGCTGGACCAGCACGGCGATCTCCCCGCCGCATGGCAGACCGACGTCCCACGCGGCCGCATCCTCCACGCCGTACCGCTTCACCACCGCCGGTGCGCCGGCGATCACCGCGGCGGCGGTCGCCAGGATGTCGGTTTCCACGCACCCGCCCGACACCGATCCCTCGAACCGACCGTCGGCGTGGACAAGCATGTGGCTGCCACGCGGGCGCGGGGCCGATCCCCAGGTCGAGACGACCGTCGCGATCGCCAGCGGCGCACCTCTCCACGCCGCAGCCGCGGCGACGACGCTGTCGTTATCGGCCATCACGTCGTGCCATCACAGGTCCGGCAGACCCGCGATCAGCTTGTCGAGCGTGATCGGCAGGTCGCGTACGCGAACGCCGCAGGCATTGTAGATCGCGTTGGCGACCGCCGCGCCCGCGCCGGAAATTCCGAGTTCGCCGATCCCCTTGGCCTGCAACGGGTTCGCCCATACATCGCGTTCGGGCAGGAAGGCGATGTCGATCATCGGCACGTCGGCGTTCACGGGCACATGATATTCGGCGAGGTCATGGTTGACGATGCGGCCATCGCGCGGATCGTGGACGAGTTCCTCGCTCAGCGCCGCGCCGATGCCGAAGACGATCCCGCCGATGCACTGCGACCGTGCCGTCTTCTCGTTCAGGATACGACCGGCGGCAAAGGTCGAATGCCAGCGTGACACCCGCGTTTCGCCGGTCACCGCGTTCACGCGAACCTCGCAGAAATGCGCGCCGTACGACGCCTGGGTATGCGTCTTGTCGTTGCTGCCGGGCTTGATGACGCCCTGTGCGACCAGCCCGTCGCCGACCAGATCCTTCAGCGGTACGCGACGATTGTCGGCGACGGCATGACCGTCCTTCAGCGTCAGTTGCGTGGCATCGCAGTCCATCTTCTTGGCCAGCATCTCACGCAGCTTCTCGGCCGCCAGATAAACCGAGCTGCCGGCGGATCCCGCACCCCATGATCCGCCCGATCCGGCCCCCGGCGGCAGATCGGTATCGCCCAGCCGGACATCGACCTGATCGATCGGGAGGCCGAGCAGTTCGCCTGCGATCTGGCCCAGGATCGTGTAGGTTCCCGTGCCGATATCCGTCATGTCGGTCTCGACGATCGCGGTCCCGCTCGGGGTCAGCGTAACGCGGGCGGTGGACGGCATCGTCAGGTTGGTCCGCGCCGACGCGGCGACGCCCATGCCGATCATCCAGTCGCCCTCGCGCCGCGCACCGGGCTTGCCGCGCTGGTCCCAGCCGAACGCCTTCGCGCCCTCGTCCAGGCACCGCGTCAGGTTGCGCGTCGAATAGGGAATGTCCTGCTGCGGATCGCAGTCGGGCTCGTTGCGGCGGCGCAGTTCGATCGGATCCATGTCGAGCTGTTCGGCCAGCTCGTCGATCGCGCCTTCCAGCGCGATCATGCCGACCGCTTCGCCCGGCGCGCGCATCGATCCCGCGAGCATCCAGTTCATGCGGACGATCTGGTGGTCGATACGACGGTTCTCTCCGGTGTAGAGGAACTGCGTGGCCAGGCCGGCGGGCTCGAAATAATCGTCGCCCGGCAGGTTGCTGACCTTCGTCTCGTGAATGATCGTCGTCAGCCTGCCGTCCGCGGCCGCACCGAGCGCGACGCGCTGGTGCGTGTTCGACCGGCGGATGGTGGCGTCGAACACCTGCTGGCGGCTCATGACCACCTTGACCGGTCGTCCCAGCTCCTTCGCGGCGATCGCCGCGGCGATGCCCTCGGTCGAGATGCCGAGCTTCGACCCGAACCCGCCACCGACGTAGCGCGCGATGATGCGCACCTGATCGGCCTTCAGGTCGAGTGCCTGCATCAGCTGCTTCTTGTTCGACGACGGCATCTGCAGGGCGCTGTAGATCGTCAGCGCGCCGTCGTCGTCCCACACCGCTGTGGTCGCATGCGGCTCCATCGCCGCGCTGTTCTGACCGGGCGTGGTCCAGACGACATCGACGCTGGCATGCGCGTCCTTCAGCGCCTGATCCGGGTCGCCCGTTTCGCTGTGCGGCGGCATGGACCCCGGTGGCGGCGTCTCGCCCTCATCCAGCCGGCCGTCGAAGTCGAAGTCGCCGAGACCGGTGCCATGGTCGAAGCCGACGGCGGCCGCACCGGCGCGGGCCGCCTCGAAACTCTCGGCCACGACCAGCGCGACATGTTCGCCGTAATAGTCGATGTCGCGCACACCCTGCATCGGTGCCGTGTCATCGCCGCCCTGCTGCGGATTGCGGGCAAAGCGGTCGAGGTCGCAGATCACGTCGATCACGCCGGGCGTCGCGCGCGCGGCATCGACCAGCACCGCTTCCAGCCGCCCGACCGCGAACGGCGCGCTGACGAGGACGCCATAGGCAAGATCATCAAAGCCGTATTCGGCGGCGTAGGTCGCCTGACCGGCGACCTTCAACGGTCCTTCGGTGCGGTCGAGCGGCCGGCCGATCAGACCCTGTGCACCGGTATCGAGCAGGCTGTGCTCGACCGCGGCATTCATCATCAGCGTGTTGGTGTCGCTCATCGTGCGTCCCCGGTCACATCGCGCAACACGGCCATCAGCGTGCGTCGGGCGAGTGGAATCTTGAAGTCGTTGTGGCCGAACCCGCGCGCATCGGCGAGAAGCGCATCGGCGGCGGCCGAGAATGCTGCGTCGTCCGGTACCTGTCCGACCAGTGCCGCCTCGACGGCGGGATCGCGCCAGGGCATCGGCCCCAGCCCACCGAAGGCGAGCGCTGCGGATGCGATCCGCCCGTCCTCGACCGCCACGACCGCAGCGACGGAAACGAGCGCAAAGGCGTAGGAAGCGCGGTCGCGCACCTTGCGATACGCCTGTTCGCCGGCCGGCGCGGCGGGCAGCTCGACATGGGTGATGAGTTCGCCGGGCTGGAGCACCGTCTCGATCTGCGGCGTGTCGCCGGGCAGGCGATAGAAGTCGCCGAGCGCAATGCGGCGGCGGTCGCCATCGTGGGTCAGCGTCAGCACCTGCGCATCCAGCGCGCGCATCGCCACCGCCATGTCGCTGGGATGCGTCGCGATGCAGGCGTCGGACGTGCCGAGCACGGCAAGAATGCGATTGAACCCCTCGCGCGCGCCGCACCCGGTGCCGGGATCGCGCTTGTTGCAGGGCGCATGGACGTCGTAGAAATAGCCGCAGCGAGTTCGCTGGAGCAGGTTGCCGCCGGTCGTCGCCTTGTTGCGCAACTGACCCGATGCGCCGGCCAGCAGCGCGCGGCTGAGGACGGGATAGCGCGCCCGGGCGCGCGGGTCGGCGGCCAGGTCGGCATTCGGCACCAGCGCGCCGATCCGCAAACCACCGTCCTCGCCGTCCTCGATCCCGCCCAGGTCGAGCCGGCTGATATCGACCAGCCGGGCAGGCGTCTCCACCTGCAGCTTCATCAGGTCGAGCAGGTTGGTGCCACCGGCGATGAAGCGCGTATCGGGCGATGTATCGCGCACGGCGTCCGCGGGGCTGTCGGCGCGCGTATAGTCGAACGTCTTCATGATCGCGCCTCCCACACGTCGCGAATGGCATCGCGGATGTTCGGATAAGCGGCGCAGCGGCACAGGTTGCCGCTCATCCGCTCGGCGATCTCGCCGTCGTTCAGCGTCGCGTCGCCGGTCAGGTCATCGCTGACATGGCTGGGCCAGCCCTTCGCCGCCTCGTCCATCATGCCTACCGCCGAACAGATCTGGCCCGGCGTACAATAGCCACACTGGAAACCGTCGTGGCGCACGAATGCGGCCTGCACCGGATGGAGGTCGCCGGGCATGCCCAGCCCCTCCACCGTCACGATATCGTCGTCCTGATGCATTACCGCCAGCGTCAGGCAGCTGTTGATCCGCCGCCCGTCGATCAGGACGGTGCAGGCACCGCACTGGCCGTGGTCGCAGCCCTTCTTGGTGCCGGTCAGGTGAAGATGCTCGCGCAGCACGTCGAGCAGCGAGGCGCGGATGTCGGCATCCACCTCATGCGCTGCGCCGTTGATCGTCAATTTCATGGATGTCTGGCCCCGATGTCGTGCGATCGCTAACGCATCGTAGGGAATTGGTTTCCCCGAAAGAACCGCGAATATGCGCCTGCACGACGGCATCTTGATCTGGGTTGCACTGGTCGGCGGCATGTTGCCCGTGCAGAGTGTCGCCATGGACATGTCCGATCCCATCGTCATCGCGCATCGCGGCGCCAGCGGGCTGCGCCCCGAGCACACGATCGCCGCCTACACGCTGGCGATCGAGCAGGGTGCCGACTTCATCGAACCCGATCTGGTGCCGACGCGGGACGGCGTACTGGTCGCGCGGCACGAGAACGAGATCTCGGAAACGACCGACGTCGCCGCCCACCCCGAATTCGCCGCGCGCAAGGCCACCAAGACCATCGACGGCAAGGCGGTGACCGGCTGGTTCACCGAGGATTTCACGCTCGCCGAACTGAAGACGTTGCGCGCGAAGGAGCGCCTGCCGCTGCTGCGCGGCACCCGCTACGATGGACAATTCGACATACCCGCGCTGGCCGAGATCATCGCGCTGGCCAAGGCGCACGGCGTCGGCATCTATCCCGAAACCAAGCATCCGAGCTACTTCGCATCGATCGGGCTTGGCACCGACGTGCCGCTGCTCGCCGCGTTGCGGTCGGCCGGCTGGGACCGCGCCGACGCGCCGGTGTTCATCCAGTCGTTCGAGGTCGCGAACCTGCGCGCGCTCCATGCGAAGACCGGCGTGCGGCTGATCCAGCTGATGGACGCCAGCGGCGCGCCCGCCGACGGGGCCTCGCCCAGCTACGCCGCCATGGCGACGCCCGCCGGGCTGCGCGCGATCGCCGCCTATGCTTACGGTATCGGCCCGAGCAAGGCGATGATCCGCGACGGCGACATACCCGCCACCAGCCTGGTCGCCGACGCGCATGCCGCGGGGTTGAAGGTGCATCCGTGGACGTTCCGCGCCGAGAATGTCTTTTTGCCCGCGTCGTTGCGCACCGGCATCGACCCGCGCGCGCACGGCCGGCTGCGGGACGAGATCGCGCGCTATCTGGAACTGGGCGTCGATGGTTTCTTCACCGATTTTCCGCTAGATGGCGTGGCTGCGCGCGACGCCCGCCGGCTGCCGCGACGCTGAGGGAGTATAGTGATGCGTATCGCCGCCCTGATCCTGCCGATCGCCGCGCTGGCGCTGAACGGTTGCATCGCCAAGACCGCGGTCGATATCGTCACGCTGCCGGTAAAGGCGGTCGGCAAGGGTGTCGATTGGGCGACGACCAGCCAGGACGAATCCGACCGCAACTATGGCCGCAAGATGCGCAAGGCCGAGGAACGCGAGGGCAAGGAACGCCGCGCCTGGGAAAAACGCTGCCGCAAGGAGCGGGAGGCGTGTGGCGAGTATGACGGGTATCGCGCCGCGGATGACGTGCGGCGGTAGCTGGCGTGTGCCGCTCCAGCCCCCGCACCTGACCGTTCGTGTCGAGTAGGGACCGAGTAGCCGCGTCAGCGACGTATCGAGGACCCGTATCGAGACATTCTCGCCGAGCCCCATCCCTCGATACGCGGCTGGTGCCGCTACTCGACCGCTACTCGGGACGAACGGTTGCCGTCGTCAGTGTGCGCGAAACCGACAGCACCCGCGTCACTGCCAGCAGCACGTCGGGCTGCAACTGCACACCCAGATGCCCGCTGACCACTTCCACATCGGCGCAGTCCCCGCCCCGACACGCCAGCCCGTTGACCAGGCCGTCCGACGCGCTCCAGATCGCGGTGGCCTTGACGGGCAGCGGCGCGACGATCTCCGCGCGCAGCATCTCCACTCGCGCGTCGTCCACCCGCTCGCCGGTAATCCACTCGAACGCGCGCCAGACGCGGGTCGATCGCGGGTGCCCGGCGTAGGGGGAGGCGATCGTGATGACCTCGGCGACCAGATCGGGACGGCGGTGCGCGACCAGCCGCGCCATGATCCCGCCCAGGCTGACGCCGATCAGCGTCACCGGCCGACCCGCCACCTCCGACAGCCGCTCCACCGCCGCGATCAACCGCTGCGCATCCTGTCCGATCGACCGCGTACCGAGGTTGCGCCCCAGACCCCAGCCATGCGCATCATATCCGATGCGGTTCAGAAACCCGCGCAAGGCGACATTCGATCGGTCCGAGTTGAACAGGCCCGGCAGCACCATGACGGGTCGCCCGTCCCCCGCCTGGCCGGCGCGCAGGCTGCGCCAGCGCCAGCCGAGCCGCGCGACGGTCCACGCCGCGCGCGGCCATTCGCGCGCTGTCAGCATCAGGCGCGGCGGCGGCAGTTCGCTCATTCGGGCAACCACGCGAGCACACTTGCGGAGAACGGCGTCCACCCACCCATCGCCACCCCGGCGTGGCGCAGCGCCTCGCCGGTCCAGGCATTGCAGGTGCGGATCGCACTGTACCGACCGTGCGCGGGATAGAAGGCATCATAGCCGCCATAGCCATGCACCGGCTGCCCCTCGGCGAAACTGGCGCGGATGAACGCGATCAGCCGGGCATATTCGTCCGGCCGCAGCAGGACCGCGCGCACCGACCCGCCGGCGCGCGGTTCGGGGACGGCATCGACGTGCATCACCGTGTGGTCGCTGCCGGTCGCCGCGCGCAGGACCGTCATCGGGCGCAATTGCCCCCACGTCGGCGTCTCGACATAGAATGCGCGGTCGCCCCAGCCGAAGCTGCGCCATCGATGCGCCGCATAGCGCGGGTCGGGGAAATCGCCGGGCCGGACCAGATCGTTCCACCCCTCCGCGGGCAGGACGATGCCGGTATGGATGCCGTTATCCTCGACATAGATGCGGATCCCGCCCGCGGGCGAGCGCCACGCGCGGTTCGCCGGTACCAGCGTCCCGACCAGCCCGGCTGCGCCGTACAGGTACACCAGCAGCACCGGCAGCGCGACGATCCAGCGGAGGGCGCGGTATCGTGTCATATGCGACTATGCTAATCCGTTGCCATGGCCGAAGAAACGCACGTACTCGACCGCCCGCCGGAGGGCGCCAATCCCGACTGGACCGTCCCGCAGGACTGGTCGAATTATACCGCGCAGGACCATGCGACCTGGGATACGCTGTTTGCGCGTCAGGCGAAACTGCTGCCGGGTCGCGCGTCGGAAGCGTATCTGCGCGGGCTGGACGTGCTGAAGCTGTCGAAGCCGGGCATCCCGGATTTCACCGAACTGAGCGAACGCCTGACCGCGCTGACCGGGTGGAGCGTGGTTGCGGTGCCCGGCCTCGTCCCGGACGACGTGTTCTTCGACCATATGGCGAACCGCCGCTTCGTCGCGGGCAATTTCATCCGCCGGCCCGACCAGCTCGACTATCTGGAGGAACCCGACGTCTTCCACGACGTGTTCGGCCATGTCCCGATGCTGGCCGACCCCGTGTTCGCCGACTATCTTGCCGCCTATGGCCGCGGCGGCTTGCGCGCGCTGGAACTCGGCGCGCTCAAGCAACTCTCGCGGCTGTACTGGTACACCGTCGAGTTCGGCCTGATCCAGGAACCCGAGGGCCTGCGCATCTATGGCTCGGGCATCGTTTCGAGCTATTCGGAAAGCCGCTTCGCGCTCGACGATCCCAGCCCCAACCGGATCGGCTTCGACATGCAGCGGGTGATGCAGACCGACTATCGTATCGACGATTTCCAGCAGACGTATTTCGTGATCGACAGCTTCGACGACCTGCTGCGCCAGACGGTCGAGACAGACTTCGCCCCGCTATACGCCAAGATCGTCGGCCAGCCGGACATTCCGGTCGATGCGGTGTTGCCGGATGACGTGGTGGTGACGCGCGGGACGCAAGGATATGCGCGGGACAAGGCGCACTGACCGTGCTTCGGCGCAGGCCGGAGCGTTGGCGATAGCAGCCTTACCTGTCCAACGCTCCGGCCTCCGCCGGAGCACGACGGGTTTGGCCTAGATATCCAGCGCCCAGCCGTCGCGGCCCTTGGGATCGGGCGGGCTGAGCGGCACGTAGCGTTGCGCCCCGGCGGTCAGGCGCAGGATCGTCCAGTCGCCGCGACGATCGATCTCGTCGAGCGCGCACCCGCAGGCCGCGAACGCGGCAACCACCGCATCGCGCTGCGTCTCCAGCAATCCGGCCAGCACGATCGTCGCACCCGGCGCGGCGATCGCGGCGACTTCGGGGGCCATCGACACCAATGGCCCGGCCAGGATGTTGGCGATCAGCAGGTCATAGGGTGCGCGCGCGGTGATCGCGTCGCTGAGCGCTCCGTCCGCGACGATCAGCTCGAACCCGGACAGGTCGTTGGCCGCGGCATTCTCGCGCGTCACGTCGATCGCGGCCGGATCGATATCGGTCGCGACGACGTGCGCGGCGGGCCACAGATGCTGGGCGGCGAACGCCAGCAGGCCGGTCCCGGTGCCGATGTCGATGATCGCGGCGAAGCGGCGGTCGCTCAGCCGATCGAGCATCGCCAGGCACCCGCTGGTCGTCGCGTGATGCCCGGTGCCGAACGCGCGGCCGGCATCGATCAGGAACGCGCGACCGCCCGGCGGCGCGGCGACCGGATGCGCGCTGGTGTGGACGACGAACCGCCCTTCCGCGATCGGCTCGAGTCCCTCCTGGCTCATCGCCACCCAGTCCTGCGCAGTGAGCGGTTCGATGACGGGATCGATCGCGCCGGCACTCGGCACCAGAGCGCGCAGCTGGGCGATCATGGCATCGGCGGGCCGCGCTTCGCTATAGGCATCCAGTCGCCAGCGGGTGACGTCGTCCTCGACCTCCTCGGTGGTCATCAGCACCGCATCGATCGCGAGATCGTCGGCGGCATCGATCGCCTCGGCCTCCGCACGGGTGCAGGGAAAGCTGGTCTTCCAGCTGTCGACTTGCTCAGCGGACATAGCTGGCCCCGTTCACGTCCAGCACCGCCCCGGTCATCGATGCCGGCGCGTCGAGCGCCAGCCAGCGCGCCATCTCGGCGACTTCGCCGGGCATGGCGACACGGCCGAGCGGTATGTCGGCCAGCAGTTTGTCACCGCCGCGGCTGGCCAGATACTCGTCGGCCATGCCGGTCATCGTGAAGCCCGGACAGATGGCGAAGGCCAGGATGCCTTGCCCCGCATAGCCGCGCGCGATCGACTTGGTCATCGCGACCATCCCGGCCTTCGACGCGGCATAATGCCAGTGCGCGGGCGAATCGCCGCGATAGGCGGCGCGGCTGGCGACGTTGACGATCCGGCCGCTCGCCCCGCGTTCCCGCCAGTGCAGCACCGCCAGCCGGCAGAGTTCGGCAGAGGCGGTCAGGTTGATCCGCATCGTCCGATCCCAGTTGGCGACCCATGCGGTGTCGTCCTGGTCGATCGCGTTCGCCTCGAACACGCCGGCGTTGTTGACCAGCACGTCGATCCGCCCGTCCAGGCGGGCCAGCGTGCGGTCCCACAGGTCGCGCGGCGCCGCCGGATCGGCAAAGTCCGCAGCCAGCGCGCCGCCGGCCGACCCTTGTGTCGATTGGCCGATCGCGGTGACGCCATCGGTGTCGAGCGCTTGCAGGATCGCAGCGCCGATCCCGCGCGACGATCCGGTGACGAGGATGTTGGTCATGGCGGGGGCACCTATCACCCCGTTCGGTTCGAGCGAAGAGGCGATCGTCGCCGCTTACGCCGCCTCCGCCTGCGCGAACCCCTCCGCCGCGTGACGTAGCGCGACGAGCGAGTCGTTCACATGCTCGAACGCGCCGCCCAGCCGCTCGATATCGGCGGCGACGGTTTCGGTGTCCTCGCGGATCGCCGCGATCGTGGCCGACATGGAATCGGCGGCGAGCGCGGTTTCGTCGACCGACGCGGTGATCGCGGTGACCGTGGTCGCCTGCGCCTCCATCGCGGTGCGGATGCGGTTGGCGCTGTCCTGCACCTCGGTCACCGTCGCCTTGATGCTGGCATTCGTCTCGACCGTCGATCGCGTGGCCGACTGGATCGCGGCGATCTTCGCGGCGATGTCGTCGGTCGCCCGCGCGGTCTGGTTGGCCAGCGATTTCACTTCCTGCGCCACCACGGCAAAGCCCCGGCCCGCGTCACCCGCACGTGCCGCCTCGATCGTCGCGTTCAGCGCCAGCAGGTTGGTCTGCCCGGCGATGTCGCGAATCAGCCCCAGGATCGATTCGATCGACTTGGCGTGATCGGACAGCGTCTCGCTCATGCCCACCGCATCGCTTGCCTGGCCCGATGCGCGCGTCGCGATCTCGGCCGCCGCCTCGACCTCCAGCCGGGCATCCTCGATCGCGCGGATCAGGCCCGCCGCGGTCTGCGCCGCCTCGCGCATCGCCACCGCCGACTGTTCCGCCGCCGCCGCGACCTCGCTCGTCTTGCCCAGCATGCCGCGCGCAGCGGTGGACGTCTCTCCGGCCTGGTCGCGGATCCCGCTGCCTTGGCGGGCGGCCTGTTCGATCGATCCGGCGATCGACTGGCGGAAGGTTTCGGCCCGCTCGCCGCGCGCACGGTTGGCGTCGCTGCGCTGGATATCGTGAATATGCGACGCCAGCAGATCGGCTTCGATCATCGCCACGCGCTGAAGGATGTCGTCCAGCCGGCGCAACTCGGCGACATCGCCCCCGACGTGATCGGCGATGACCTCGATCGTCGCGGCGTGAGCGAACGACAGCGCGGCGAACTGCGCCGACAACGGTACACCCGTGGCGATCGAGAAACGCGCATGGCGCCGTCCGGTCCGCATCCAGTCGCCGGTGTCGATGCCGGCATATTTGGCGCGGACATAGGCCGCGCTGATCGCCTTCTGCTCGTCGAGCTCGGCAGGTCCAAGCAGGCGACGGACCGGTTCGGTCGCCGGCATCTGCAGATAATGCTGCCAGAAGACCTCGGCGATGTGCCGCTCGCGTCCCGACACCGCGCGGGCGATCGCCGCGCAGCCGTCGCGCAGCCGTCCATCCCAGTCATAGGGTGCCAGTCGTGCGGCGATATCGGCGGCATTCTCCGCATCGCGATGCGTATCGGTCATGGCTGGTGCCCCCATCGTCATGCCGCGACCTTCGTCACGAAGTCGCCTGCGTTGGTCTTCAGCGCCCCCAGCTGCGTGTCGAGCGCGGCAAAGCCGTGGCCGACGCGATCGATATCGGCGGCGACGGTTTCGGTGTCCTCGCGGATCGCCGCGATCGTGGCCGACATGGAATCGGCGGCGAGCGCGGTTTCGTCGACCGACGCGGTGATCGCGGTGACCGTGGTCGCCTGCGCCTCCATCGCGGTGCGGATGCGGTTGGCGCTGTCCTGCACCTCGGTCACCGTCGCCTTGATGCTGGCATTCGTCTCGACCGTCGATCGCGTGGCCGACTGGATCGCGGCGATCTTCGCGGCGATGTCGTCGGTCGCCCGCGCGGTCTGGTTGGCCAGCGATTTCACTTCCTGCGCCACCACGGCAAAGCCCCGGCCCGCGTCACCCGCACGTGCCGCCTCGATCGTCGCGTTCAGCGCCAGCAGGTTGGTCTGCCCGGCGATGTCGCGAATCAGCCCCAGGATCGATTCGATCGACTTGGCGTGATCGGACAGCGTCTCGCTCATGCCCACCGCATCGCTTGCCTGGCCCGATGCGCGCGTCGCGATCTCGGCCGCCGCCTCGACCTCCAGCCGGGCATCCTCGATCGCGCGGATCAGGCCCGCCGCGGTCTGCGCCGCCTCGCGCATCGCCACCGCCGACTGTTCCGCCGCCGCCGCGACCTCGCTCGTCTTGCCCAGCATGCCGCGGGTCGCCAGTGACGTCGTTACCGCCTGATCGCGCAGCGCCGCGCCGGCGCGCGATGCCTGTTCGACCGACGATGCGATCGTGTCGCGGAAATCGGCCGCCAGCCGGTCGCGCTCGGTCTTTTCGCCATGTTGCTGGAACAGGCGATAGATCGACCCTGTGATGTCGCCCTCCATGCTCGACAGCCGCATCAGCGCGTCGATCATCGCGGGCAGCCGTCCGTCATCCGAAGGCAGCTTGCGCAGCAGGATGTCGAGCGCCACGCGGTCGCTGGCGCAGATCATCGACCGCAGCGCCTTGGGCTGCACATCGGCGACATAGGCCGCCGCGACCGAGCGCTCGACCGATTCGACCCAGCCGCGCTCGGCGGTGTGCAGAAAGCGATTGCGCAGGAATTCGATGCCCAGATCGACCATCTTCTGCGTTTCATGGGGCGCCCAGTCGCGCTGGTCGGCGAAATGGGTCAGCCACTGCTGCCAGTAGGCGCCGGCGACCGCGGCGATCTCTGGCTCGATGACGGCCCACGCCTGGCGACTGGCCTCGGCGAGCGCAGCATCGAATCCGAAGACGCGCAGGCGCTGGGCCAGATCGATCCGGGCGGCAAGACTGCCGGGCAGCGGCATGTCGTGAGTCAAGGCGGTCTCCACGTCGCGCGCCGGGCAACCGGTCACGCTTCCGCCGAAACGCGTAGCGTCTGAAGGTTAAGTCGGAGTTAGTCCTGCCGGATCCGCCCCGCCTCCACCGTCATCCGCGTCGCCGGTTCGGGCAGGTCGGCGAACAGCGCGGGTTCGGTGCCGGTCATCCACACCTGCCCCACCCCGGCCAGCGCGCCGAACAGCGCGGCGCGGCGCGAGGGGTCGAGATGCGCGGCGACCTCGTCGAGCAGCAGCACCGGCGGACGCGTCGTGCGATCGGCGACCAGCGCGGCATGCGCCAGCACGATCCCGAACAGCAGCGCCTTCTGTTCTCCGGTCGAACACAGTGCCGCGGCCTGCGCCTTGTCCAGGTGCGTGACGATCAGGTCGCTGCGATGGGGACCCGACAGCGTCCGCCCGGCGGCGGCATCGCGGCGGCGGCCGGCGGCAAGCGCGCGCGCAAGATCGCCCTCTTCGCCCCCCTCGATCGTCAGGCCCGCGCGCGCGAACCCGCCCGGTGCCTGCGCCAGTCGCAGGTTCAACTGCTCGACCATGTCGCGCCGCGCGGCCACGATCGCGCTACCATGCTCGGCCATCGCCGCTTCCAGCGCGCCCAGCCATTCGGGATCGGGCGGCAGGTCGTCGCCGAGCAGCCGGTTGCGCGCGCGCATCGCTGCTTCGTACCGCGCGGCATGATGCGCATGCCCGGGGTTCAGCGCCAGTGTCAGCCGGTCGAGGAAGCGGCGGCGTTCCGATGCCGGCTCGACGAACAGCCGGTCCATCGCCGGGGTGAGCCACAACACACTCAACCGCTCGGCAAGCGCAGTGGCGGAGGTGGTCGCGCCGTTGATGCGGACGATGCGGCGTTCCGGCGCGGCGACGAGTGTCCCGGTGCCGATCGTATCGCCGGTGACCAGCGTCGCCGCGACACCGAAGCCGCCCGGCCCGTCCTGCCGCGCGACGTCCGACAGCGCCGCCCGGCGCAGGCCCCGGCCCGGCGCGAGCAGCGACACCGCTTCGAGCACATTGGTCTTGCCCGCGCCATTGTCGCCCGACAGCACGACAAAGCCGGGCCCGGCGGCGATCGTCGCGGCGGCGTGGTTGCGGACATCGGTCAGGATCAGGCGGGTGAGCATGGTTTCATCGTCCGCCTTAGCGCGGGTCTGGAACGCCGGACAGGGCGCACCCATGTTTCGTCGAACGGCATATCGGGGGTTCGCACATCATGGTCACGCTCGCGGCACTGTTGCTCTGGCTGACGCTGCTGGTCGCGCCGGAGACGCCGATCGGTGGTGCGATCCACCGCTGGACGGTGGCGAAGCCCGCTGCGCGACTGAACCGGATCACCCGCGGGCAGGTGCTGTTCGTGCTGCTGCTGGTCACCGGAGCCAGCCTGGTCGGCTGGCTGATCGGGCATGAAGCGGGACGACTGATGGCGATGGGCCTGCCCGAACTCGCGATCTGGGCGACGATGTTCGAGGTGACCGCCTATCTGGACACGATCGCCGCGATCGTCACCGCGGCGTCGGCGATGCGGTTCGCCGGGATCAAGGCGCGGGTGCGCGCGGTGTTCACGCCTCGGCGGCCGATGGCGCGCGCGCCGCGAGCGCGGCCTCGGCGCGTGGAACCGGCGAATGACGACGAGGACAGTTGGGCAGGCCGCGCGATGGCCTCGTGAACCCTGCGCCCCTCCGCCGTTCGTCCTGCGCGAACGGGATGGGAACGGCGGCCGGCAGTCGGTCGCTCAGATCGCCGACACGCCCTTTGCCGCCAGCACGGCTTGCGCCTTGTGGTACAGCACCGGCTCGGCGATGTTCAGGCGGCGGCGGGCGCTGTCCAGCGGCTCGGCGAGCAGCTGGACATAGTCCTCGGCGGACAGCCACCGGGCGCGCCTGCCGTGACGATAGCCCTCCAACACCGCCTTCAACACATCGGTGCCGCCGGTCATCTTCAGGCTTTTCAGCGCGCCCATCGCGGCGATCGCCGCCCAGCCCAGCCCGCGCGTCTGCGCATAGGAAAAGGCGACCAGGCACAGTTCGCCCAGATGCTCCTCGGCGGTATAGCCGGTCAGCGTGTGCCAGATGTCGTGCATGTCGCGCTCGCGCCGGCCGAACCAGGTATAGGGGTGGTCGTGGACGACGGCATCGGGGTCGTAGTCGTTCATGCTGATGTCGGCGAGCCCCTGCGCCGAAAAGCCTGTGCGGTCCAGGAACGCGCGATAGGCGGCACCCACGGTCCCCTCCGGCAGCGCATCGAGCCACGCGCGGTCGCTGAATTTTTCGGCCAGTTCGACCCGCTCGTACGCCAGCTTGCCGCCCGCGCGACTGGTGATGAGCTTGCGGTAATTGCGCTGGCTGGCGTCGGCATTCAGCGCGCGCATGATGCGGAACACCTGCACCGTGTCGTCGCCGTTCGCCATCAGCTTGCGCAGCGCCGACCACGCCGTTCCCCATTCGCGCTTCAGCGGCTCGCCGGGGTTGTAGGGCGCGACCTTCGGCGTGGCGTCACGGGTCGGGGCGATCGAATCGAATGTGGTGGCCATGGGCAGATCCTTACTGACAAGAGTGTCAATAAAGCGTTGCCGGGGGGATTTCAAGGGTCGGCGTGATCGCGTGTGACATAGACAGGCCGTACGCCGGCGCAGGTGCCAGCACGGTAGTGGGTTGGGAGGAAATCGTCCACAAACCGCATCAGGGCGATCTCTTGAGATGGTCGATACCGCTCGCTGGCACGGCGGGTAGGATATGCACCGTCAGCGCTGGCTGCACTTCAGGTCGATGGTCGCTTCCTCGAGTGCGCTGGGGGCCTTGGAGGTCAGGCTGGCCAGCCGGCACCGCTGATACGGCGTCAGGCCGGCAACCTTGTTGCGCCGCCGCATTTCTCGAGCGGCATCCGCAACGGCGGCCTGTTCCGACGCAGACAGGCTGCCAAACATCAGCGAACCGTTCAATATACTCCGCAAATTCTGCCAGCCCGCCGTCGCAGCGACCGCATGCACCGGTGCTACGAGCAACATGATCGCCATACCGGCGGCCCGGCAAAAACCTGCAAGCATCACACCCTCATCGGCATCAGCACATACAACGCCGGTGCCTTGTCGTTCTCGCGGATCAGCGTCGGCGCGGCGGCGTCGGCCAGATGGACCTCGACCGAGTCGCCCTGGATCTGGCCGAGGATGTCGAGCAGATAGCGGCTGTTGAAGCCGATCTCGATCGGGATGGAGGCATAGTCGCCCGGCACTTCCTCGACCGCGGCGCCATTCTCTGGGCTGGTCACCGACAGCGTGATCTTGTCGCGATCGACCGCCATCTTGACCGCGCGGGTCTTTTCACTGGCGATCGTCGAGACGCGATCGACGCCTTCCTCGAACGCGCGCGGATCGAGTTTCAGAAGCTTGTCGTTGGCGGTCGGGATGACGCGGGAATAATCGGGGAAGGTGCCGTCGATCAGCTTGCTGGTCAGGATCGCCTGGCCCAGGTCGAACCGGATCTTGCTGCCCGACAGCGACACGCCGACCGAACCATCGACCTCGTCGAGCAGTTTGCGGAGTTCGGCGACGCATTTGCGCGGCACGATCACATCGGGCATCGCCTCGGCACCCTCGGGCCGCACGACGGTGACGCGCGCCAGCCGGTGACCGTCGGTCGCCGCCGCCTTCAGCACCGGCTGGCCGCCCTCCTCCGACGTGTGGAGGAAGATGCCGTTGAGGTAATAACGCGTCTCTTCGGTGGAGATCGCGAAGCGCGTCTTGTCGATGATCTGTTTCAGCGTTTCGGCCGGCAACTCGAACTGCGTCGGCAGTTCGCCTTCGGCGATCACGGGGAAATCGTCGCGCGGCAGCGTCGGCAGCGACGAATTATAGCGTCCGGCGCGGATCGTCAGGCGACCCTCCGCAGCCGCGAGTTCGACCTGGCTCCCTTCGGGCAGCTTGCGGGCGATGTCGAACAATGTGTGGGCGCTGACCGTCGTCGTGCCGGGTTGATCGACCGCTGCGGCCACCGTCTCGTCGACCTGCAGGTCCAGATCGGTTGCCATCAACCGGATCGTTCCCTCCCCCGAGGCTTCGATCAGCACGTTCGACAGGATGGGAATCGTGTTGCGGCGCTCGACCACCGACTGGACGTGGCTCAGCCCCTTGAGCAGGGTCGCGCGTTCGATCGTCGCCTTCATGTCTTTTCAAACCCCCGGATCGCATCACCGACTCGATCGGGACTCGTGCCCGGTCCGGTCGGACGGTATCTCTAGCGTGGATAAAAGGGGCCGGACAAGCGCCCAGCCCCTCTCTCCTGCGCTAGTGCGCGAAGGTTAACGGATCAGAAGCGGATGCCGTAGCTCGCGACGACCTGATGACGATCGGTGTCGATGTCGAACCGGCCGCTGGTCGCGCCGTTGCCGTACTGAAGGCGGGCGTCGTTGTAGTTGGAATAGCGATATTCCAGCTTCGCGAAGCTGTTGCCGCTCAGCGCCCGCTCGGCCCCTGCGCCGACGCGCCAGCCATCGAGCTTGAAGCCGGTATCGGTGGTGGTCGTGGTGTTGCCGGCAAGCACGTTCAGCTTGGCGTTGGTATAGCCGCCCTTCACATAGAGCAGCGTGTTGGGCGACGCGAGGATGCCTGCACGTGCCCCGGCATACAGGTCGCGGCCCGCAGCCACGCGGCCGAAGCCGAACGTGCTGGTATAGGGCTGCTGCTCGCTCTTGGCGGTCGATCCGGTGATCTCGCCCTCGATACCGATCACCGCGCCGCCGGCCGCGAAGTCGTATCCGATGCCGCCGCCGTACAGCAGGCCGTCGATCTTCTGGTCGTCGCGCCCGTTGTTGTTGCTGACGCTGCTGCCCGCCCCGACATGGTCATAGCCCAGTGATCCTTCGATCCGCAGACCGGTGAAGGTCGTGTCGGCATCCTGGGCCAGAGCGGGGGTGGCGATCGTGGTCGCGAACAGCGCGGCGACAAGCATCTTACGCATGGGAAACTCCATTCAAACATCCCCGACAGACCGGGGAAGGCTCAAATGGGCGGGCACGAGCGCGGTTTCATGAACCCCAGATAAACGCGGAAATCCGTTGCTTTCGCGCCACAGGGGGTTGAAACGCTCGGGCATGGAACCACGACGGGCACGATCGGGACGCGACTTCGTCGCGCGGCATGGCGAGACGGTGTACAACGTCGCGGGGCGGATGCAGGGCGATCATCCGCACACGCCGCTGACCCGCGCCGGCTTCGCGCAGGCCGATGCGATGGGCGCCGCGCTGCGCGACCTGCTCGGCACCCGGCCGAAGCTGGCCCTGTGGGCCTCGACCGCCGGTCGCGCGCTCCAGACGCTGGCGATCATCGCCGAGCATCTCGAACTCGACTGGCACGCCGCGCGCACCGATCCGCGGCTGGTCGAGATCGGGATGGGATCGTGGAGCGGACGCTATTACCGCGACGTCTCGGCCGAACACGGCGACTTCGTGGACCGCACGCACGGCCTGTATTCGCGTCCTCCGGAGGGCGGCGAATGGTATGACGCGATCGCGGCGCGTGTTTCGGGCTGGCTCGACGATACCGACGACGATCCGGGCGACCGGCTGGTCATCATGCACGGCATGTCGAGCCGGGTGCTGCGCGGCGTGATGACCGGTCAGGACGTGCTGCCCGGCTTCGACGCACCGGTCGCCGCCAACCTGCCACAGGGTTCGATCGCGCTCATAGAACGGGGCCGCGAGACGGTCGTCCACCGCGGCACCGGCGCGGGCGAGACGCCGACGTGAGCGTACTGCTGGCGATCGCGCTGCAGCTGGCCGTGGACGGCCGGCGCGCGATCGGCATCTATCAGGGCTGGGGCGCGTTCCGCGACGCCGCGCCCGCGCGCTGTTTCGCCATCGCCGAGCCGCTGGGCGCCGCGCGCGCCACCCGCCCCTTCGCCAGCATCGCCACCTGGCCCGCCGACGGTCGCCACAATCAGCTGCACATCCGCCTGAGCCGACCGCGCGCGCCGGCGGCAAAGGTCACGCTGTCGATCGGCGAACGCCGGTTCGAACTGCTGGCCGGCACGTCCGACGCCTGGTCCCCCGACACGCGCACCGACCAGGCGATCGTCACCGCGATCCGCGCCGGGCGCAGCATGAGCGTGGAAAGCGTCTCGGCCGCCGGCCAGCCGTTTGCCGACACCTACGCCCTGGCCGGTGCCGCCACCGCGATCGACGCCGCGGCGGTGGGGTGCGCGGGGCGGTAGAAAATGCGCGCCTGATCGGCTATATCGCTGCGATGCAAGATACGCCGGTTGCCCTCATGTCCAGCCCCGGACACATCGATCCCGTGCCCGTCCCCCGCCCGCTGCCGATGCGCAGCGACGGGCGGATCGACCTGCTCGGGCTGTCGCGCGACGACCTGCGGATGGCGCTGGAGACGTCGCAGCTGGAGCCGAAGCAGGCCAAGCTGCGCGCCAAGCAGCTGTTCCACTGGATCTACAACCGCGGCGTCACCGATTTCGCGCTGATGACCGACATATCGAAGACGATGCAGCCGTGGTTGGCGCAGCGCTTCGTCATCTCGCGTCCCGAAGTCGTGCAGGCGCAGGTCAGCGAGGACGGGACCCGCAAATGGCTGCTCCGGTCTGACGACGGACAGGATTACGAGGCGGTGTTCATCCCCGACGCCGATCGCGGCACGCTGTGCGTGTCGAGCCAGGTCGGCTGCACGCTCAACTGCCGCTTCTGCCATACCGGCACGATGCGGCTGGTCCGCAACCTGACCCCGGCCGAGATCGTCGGGCAGGTCATGCTGGCCCGCGATGCGCTGGGCGAATGGCCGAGCAGTCCGGAGGGCCGGATGCTGACCAACATCGTGATGATGGGGATGGGCGAGCCGCTGTATAATTTCGAGCATGTCCGCGATGCACTGAAGCTGGTGATGGACGGCGACGGGCTGGCGCTCAGCAAGCGGCGGATCACGCTCAGCACGTCGGGCGTGGTGCCGATGATGGCGCGCGCGGGCGCCGAGATCGGCGTCAACTTGGCCGTGTCGCTCCACGCGGTGACCAAGGAGGTGCGCGACGAGATCGTGCCGCTCAACCGCAAATACGGCATTCCCGAACTGCTGCAGGCATGCGCCGACTATCCCGGCGCGAACAACGCGCGACGGATCACGTTCGAGTACGTCATGCTGAAGGACAAGAACGACAGCGACGCCGATGCGCGCGAGCTTGTCCGCCTGATCAAACAGTACAAGCTGCCGGCCAAGGTCAACCTGATCCCGTTCAACCCCTGGCCCGGCGCGCCCTATGAATGTTCGACCCCCGAACGGGTGAAGGCGTTCAGCAGCATCGTGTTCGAATCCGGCATCTCCGCCCCCGTCCGCACCCCGCGCGGGCGCGACATCGATGCGGCCTGCGGACAGCTGAAGACATCGAGCGAGAAGAAAAGCCGCGCCGAGCTGGACCGGCAGGCGGAGGAGAAGCAGGCTGCGCTGGGGTGACGGTGGCGAACCGCCGGGCCGACATCTTGTCTGCGATGGCATTTTTTGCCATGCATTCTGGGAAGGAGGACAGCCATGGCGTCGATGAACATCTCGCTCCCAGAATCGATGCGTGATTTTGTTCAGGGTCGTATCGATGACGGGCATTACGCAAGCGCCAGCGATTATGTCCGCGACCTGATACGCCGCGACCAGAGCGGAATCATCGACGAACAGCGCTGGTTGCACGATCTGGACCTGTCGATCGCCGAGAGCATGACCGAAATGAGAGACGGCGGTGGCATGGACCTGGATGCCGCATGCACAACGATCATCGCGGACGTGACGACCTCGGGTGGCCGGACACCAATGTGAAGGTCGTTTTGTCCTCGCTGGCGCTGGCCGACTTGAAGGACATCGCCAGCACCATCGCGCGCGACAACCCGCCCCGGGCAGTGTCGTTCGTCGATGAATTGCGCCAAACGGCCCGACAGATTGCAAGTCTTCCCCAGGGATTTCCGCTGGTTCCACGATATGAACGCCACGGCATCCGCCGCCGATCCTGGAAAGGCTACGGCATCCTGTATTCCGTCGCGCCCGATCGCATTTTCGTCCATCGCATCCTTGGTCCCGGACAGGATCATGACAGAGCGTTGCGACTGAGTTGACCGACCCCCTCCTCCTGGCCCTCCCGTTCGCCGCCGGCATCGTGGGCGGGGCGATGAACGCGCTCGCGGGCGGCGGCACCTTCGCCACGTTGCCGGCGCTGATCTTTCTCGGGCTGCCGGCCAATACCGCCAACGCGACCTCGAACGTCGCGCTGCTGCCGGGCGCGGCGACGAGTGCGCTCGCCTATCGCGACGAACTCGGGCCGCTCGGCGGAGTCGGTTGGCGGACTTTGGCGGGAATCACCTTCTTCGGCGGGCTGGCGGGCAGCGGCTTGCTCGTCGTGACGCCCAGCGATGCGTTCGACCGCATCATTCCCTGGCTGCTGCTCTTCGCGTTCGTCGTGATGGTCTTCGGCAAGTCGGCGGCGGCGTGGCTGCATGCGCGCACGACGATCGGGCCGCGAACCCTGGTCGTCGCGCAGGTATTCCTGGGCATCTACGGCGGCTATTTCGGCGGGGGCGTCGGGCTCATCACCACCGCGATCTATGGCCTGCTCGCCAACATCGTGCCGCGCGCGATGTTCGCACCGCGGACGCTGATGCTGGCGACCGCCAATGCCGCCGCGGCGATCATATTCATCGGATTCGGCATGGTCGCTTGGTGGGCCTGCCTGCCGATGCTGGCGGGCGGGATCGTCGGTGGATGGCTGGGTGCCAAGATCGGCAAGCGGCTGTCGCCCACCATGGTCCGCGCGTGGACATTGCTGGTCACGGGTACGACGACGGCGGTATTCTTCTCGCGCGCATACGGCTAAGCCATCGCAATGACCGAACCCGCCCCACCCGGCACGCTGATCCGCCGCCACGGCCTGGCGACGCGGCTGTGGCACTGGACAAACGCGGTGACGGTCCTGATCCTGCTGGGCAGCGGGCTGATGATCCTGAACGCCCACCCGATGCTCTATTGGGGACAATATGGCGCGAACTTCGACCAGCCGTGGTTCCGCGTCGCCTGGGTATTCGAGGGCGGGCGCGTCCCCGGCTGGCTGACGATCCCGAGCAGCTACAATCTCGCGCTCGCACGGCGGTGGCACCTGCTCTTCGCGCTGGTGCTGGGCTTCTCGCTGCTCGCCTACATGATCGCCAGCCTGGTCAACCGGCATTTCCAGCGCGACCTGCGCATCGCAGCGAAGGAACTGGCGCCCGAGCATCTGGCGCAGGACGTGCGCGCGCATCTGGCGTTCCGCTTCCACGATCCGGCGCGGCCGGCGGCGTACAATATCCTGCAGAAACTGGCCTATGCCGGCGTAATCTTCGGGCTGATCCCGCTGGTGATCGCGACCGGGCTGACCATGTCGCCCGATCTCAACGCCGCCTGGCCATGGCTGCTCGACCTGTTCGGCGGGCGGCAGTCGGCGCGCTCGATCCATTTCCTTGCCGCGATGGGGCTGGCGCTGTTCATCGTCGTCCACCTCGTGCTCGTCATCCTGGCGGGCGTCGGGAACGAGGTACGATCGATGGTTACGGGCATGTGGCGCGTACCGGAGGACGGCGCATGATCCTGACGCGACGCACCGCGCTGGTCGGCGGTCTGGCCGGCGCCGGCGGCTTGCTGGCCGGGTGCGATACAGTGGGCGACAGCGCGATCGGGCGGAATGTCCTGTATTCCGGCGACACGCTGCACCGCGTACTCCAGCGCGGCGTGACCGCGCGGACCGCGCTCGCGCGCGAATTCGCGCCCGAGAACCTGTCGCCGGTGTTCCGCGCGAACGGCACCCGCAACCCGAATCGGCCGGACTATAACGCTGCGGTGGCGGAGAATTTCGCCAACTGGCGGATCGCGATCGATGGACTGGTCGCGCGCCCGCTGTCGCTGTCGATGGCCGACATACGGTCGATGCCCGCGCGGACGCAGATCACGCGACACGATTGCGTCGAGGGGTGGAGCGCGATCGGCAAGTGGACCGGCCCGCGACTGAAGCCGCTGCTCGAACTGGCGGGCCTGCGCGACGCCGCGCGGTTCCTCGTCTTCCACTGCGCCGATCACTACAATAACGGCCCGAGCGCCTATTATGAATCGATCGACCTGATCGACGCCTTCCACCCCCAGACGATCCTGGCGTGGCGGCTGAACGACCGGATGCTCGACGTGCCCCACGGCGCACCGGTGCGCCTGCGGGTCGAGCGGCAGCTGGGCTACAAGCATGCCAAATACGTCCGCCGGATCGAGGCGGCGGCATCGCTCGACGGGATCGGACAGGGCAAGGGCGGTTTCTGGGAAGATGTCGCGGGCTACGACTGGTATGCCGGCATCTGATACGCACGACGGCCGGCGGCCTGCGGAACCCTTTGCCCCGCGCCCGGTTGCTTCGCCATGCGCGCCTTCGCCGACCTGCTCGATGCCCTGATCTACACGCGGTCGCGCAATGCGAAGCTGAAGCTGATCGGCGATTACCTGCGCGCAACACCGGATCCCGATCGTGGCTGGGCGATGGCGGCGCTGACCGGCGACCTCGACCTGAACGCGGTTAAGCCCGCCGTGATCCGCGCGATGGTCGATGCGCGCGTCGATCCCGTCCTGTACCGGATGAGCCGCGATTTCGTCGGCGATTCGGCCGAGACGATCGCGCTGATGTGGCCGGAACCGGAGCATCCGTCCGCCCTGGCCGGCGACGATCTGACACTGGCGAAGGTCGTCGATCGGCTGGCCTCGCTGACCAGGGCGGAAACCGCAGGCGTACTGGGCGGCATGCTCGACCGGCTGGAGTCGGACGAACGCTATGCGCTGCTGAAGCTGGCCAGCGGCGGCTTGCGGGTCGGCGTGTCGGCACGCCTTGCCAAGACGGCATTGGCCGAAGCGTTCGGCGTCGATATCGATGCGGTCGAGGAAGTGTGGCACGGCCTGTCCGCGCCCTATCCCTCGCTGTTCGCCTGGGTCGAGGGACGCGGCGAACAGCCGACCACCGCGGACGTGCCCACCTTTCGCCCGTTCATGCTCGCGCATCCGCTGGAGGAGACGGTGGTCGATCTGGCCGACTATGCCGCCGAATGGAAATGGGACGGCATCCGCGTTCAGCTTGTCCACGTCGCCGGACAGACGCGCCTGTACAGTCGCGCGGGCGACGACATCACCGCCAGCTTTCCCGAGGTCGCCGCGGCGTTCCGCGAACCCGGCGTGCTCGACGGCGAACTGCTGGTCCGCGGCGAGACGCAAGGCGCGGGCCGCGACGATGCCACCGCCAGCTTCAACGCGCTGCAACAGCGGCTGGGGCGCAAGACGGTGTCGGCGAAGATGCTGGCCGAATCACCGGCGTTCGTCCGCCTGTACGACATATTGTTCGATGGCCTGGAGGATCTGCGTACCCTGCCCTGGACCGAGCGACGCGCGCGGCTGGAGGCGTTCGTGCCGCGCCTGCCCGCCGCCGGTTTTGACATATCCTCGCTGATCGACGCCGACGATTTCGCGCATCTGGGCGAGATCCGCGGCCGCAGCCGCGATGCCGCGATCGAGGGCGTGATGCTCAAGCGGCGCGACTCTGCCTATATCGCCGGGCGCCGCACCGGCCTGTGGTACAAATGGAAACGCGATCCGCTGACCGCCGATTGCGTGATAATGTATGCCCAGCGCGGCAGCGGCAAGCGATCGTCCTTCTACAGCGACTATACCTTCGGCTGCTGGACCGAGGATGGCGATTTGCTTCCGGTCGGCAAGGCCTATTCGGGCTTCACCGACGAGGAACTGAAGGGCCTCGACCGCTTCGTCCGCAACCACACGACCGCCCGGTTCGGACCCGTACGAGAGGTGGAGAAGACGCTGGTGCTGGAGGTCGCGTTCGATTCGATCCACGAAAGCAAGCGCCACAAGTCGGGGGTCGCCATGCGCTTCCCACGGATTTCGCGCATCCGCACCGACAAGCCGGCGGCGGAGGCGGATACGGTAGCGGCGCTGCGGCGGCTGATTAGCTGATCCTCCCCGTTCGCGGGAGCGTCCCTCACGGAGCCTTGACCAGCGCCACCTCGAACAGCGTCGGCCACAGCTTGCCGGTCACGAACAGACGCTTCGTCCCCGCGTCCCAGGCGATCCCGTTCAGCACCGCGTCCGGATCGCGCGCGCGCACCTCGTCGGTCAGCGCGGTCGCGTCGATGATCCGGGTGACGTGCCCGTCCTTCGGATCGATCGCGACGATGAAATTGGTCTGCCAGACGTTGGCGAACACCTCGCCATCGACCATCTCCAGTTCGTTCAGCTGGCTGAGCGGGCGGCCGCGCACCGTCACCGTCACGCGACGCCGCTCGGCCAGCGTGTCGGGATCGAGGAAGCGCAGCGCGGGTGTGCCATCCGACAGCACCAGCGCGTCGGGCGCGGTCGTCAGCCCCCACCCCTCGCCCGGGTAGCGGCGCTGGCCCTCGGGCTTCAGCGTCTTCGCATTCCAGCGATACGCGATGCCGTCCTTCCACGTCAGGCTGACCAAAGTCGCCTTCCACAGCGCCATGCCTTCGCCGAACTGCTGCGGCGACGGGATCGACCGGCGCGCGAGGACGCGACCGTCGGTGAGGGCGAGACGGCGGATTTCGGACCGGCCCTCCTTGCCCGTGCTCTCGTACAGGTCGCCGGCATGCCAGAGCAGCCCCTGCGTGAACGCGGCCGGATCGTGTGGGAAACGCGCGATGACCCGGAGGGTATAGAGCGGGATCGGTGCTAGCGCGGTCGGCGCGGATTGCGACGTGGGCTGTTGTGCCGGTTGCGCTTGCGGCGGAGCGGCACCGATTAGGGCGAGAACAGCTAGAGCCGTCCCCCATCCGTTCGTGCTGAGCTTGTCGAAGCACCGTTCTTTGATTTGCGAGCGAGACGTTGGCGGCACGAAGTACGGTGCTTCGACAAGCTCAGCACGAACGGAACTGGCATGGTCGCTCAAGGATGCGGGAGGAAGATACACCATACTACCGCCCCATAACGCAAAACGGGCGGTGTCGCACCCGACACCGCCCGCTTCGCTGGTCTGGATGCGAAGCCTTATTGCTTCGGTGCCAGGTTCACCGCGGCATGCTTGCCGCGACGATCGACCTCGATCTCGAAGTCCAGCTTGTCGCCTTCGTTCAGCGTCGGCATGCCGGCGCGCTCGACGGCCGAGATGTGGACGAACGCATCGGGCTGTCCGTCATCGCGCTGGATGAAGCCGAAGCCCTTCATCGCGTTGAAGAACTTGACGGTGCCGCTAGCCTTTTCACCGGTCAGCTGGCGCTGCGGCGCGCCACCGGCACCACCGCCGAAGCCGCCACGATCGCCGCCGAAGCCGCCGCCACGCGGGGCCGCATCGCGGTCGCGCGGCGGACCGCGGTCGGTGACCGGCATCGGCTCGCCGTCGATCTTCAGGTCGGTCGCCGAGATGCGGCCACCGCGATCGACGAGCGTGAAGCCCATCGGCTGACCTTCGGCCAGCGACGTCAGGCCGGCCTGCTCGACCGCCGAGATATGGACGAACACGTCTTCGCCGCCATCATCGCGCACGACGAAGCCGAAACCCTTCTGCGCGTTGAAGAACTTGACCACGCCGGTCGCCTCGCCGACGACCTGCGGCGGCATGCCGCGGCCACCGCCGCCGCCACCACCGAAGCCGCCACCACCGCCGCCACGGAAACCGCCGCCGCCACCGCCGCCGCCGAAGCCGCCGCGATCGCCACCGCCGAAGCCGCCGCCGCCAAAGCCGCCACGATCACCGCCGCCGAAGCCGCCGCCGCCGAAGCCGCCGCCGCCGAAGCCACCACGATCGCCGCCGCCGAAACCGCCGCCGAAGCCGCCGTCGTCACCGCCGAAACCGTCGCGCTTGTCGCGACCGCGCCCACCGCGATCGCCGCGGCCACCTTTGTTGAAACTCATAACCCTGTTCGTCTTCCCGGGCCGTCCGAAACCGTAAACGCTACGCCGGACGACGGACGCAGGTTTTCGCGCGCTCCTGTGCGCACAATGAGACTCAGGGACATAGACGAATTGTCCAGCCCCCGCGAATGATTTCGACGCAATTATGGCACGGCGCGCACCGATCCTTGCGCATCTGTGGCGCATTCGGCACATCACGACCGATGGATACGATCTCGACATTGCTCGCCGACCCCGCCGCCTGGGCCGCCCTCATCACGCTGATCGTGATGGAAGTCGTGCTGGGCATCGACAATCTGATCTTCATCTCGATCCTGTCGAACAAATTGCCCGAGGGCCAGCGACAGAAGGCGCGGCGCGTGGGCATCGGGCTGGCGCTGGTCATGCGGCTGGGCCTGCTGACGATGGTCGCATGGATCGCCGGGCTGACCGCGCCGGTCATCGACCTGGGGATCGTCGGCTCGCCCGGCCCGACCGGCGAACCGACGTTCGAGACGGCCTTTTCATGGCGCGACCTGATCCTGATCGCGGGCGGGCTGTTCTTGGTATGGAAGGCGACGCGCGAGATCCATCACAATGTCGATCACGACGCGAACGACCCGACCGTCGATGGCGTCGTGGACAAGGCCGCGCTGAACTTCGGCTCCGCGATCGTCCAGATCCTGCTGCTCGACATCGTGTTCTCGATCGATTCGATCCTGACCGCGGTCGGCATGACCGAACATGTCGAAATCATGTACGTCGCGGTGGTGTTCGCGGTCGCGGTCATGCTGTTCGCCGCCGATCCGCTGGCCAATTTCATCAACAAGAATCCGACCGTCGTGATGCTTGCGCTCGGCTTTCTGCTGATGATCGGCGCGGTGCTGATCGCGGATGGTTTCGGCGTGCATGTGCCCAAGGGCTATATCTATACCGCGATGGCGTTTTCGGCCGGGGTCGAGATGCTCAACATCTATTCGCGGCGCAAGCGCGAGAAGCGGGCGGCGGCGGAAAGCTGAATGTCTTTCTTACCCGTTCGTGCTGAGCGCCGTCGAAGCACCTGAGACTCCTGTGCTTCGACTGTGCTCAGCACGAACGGGGGGGGATGGAAGTGAAGCATTTCCGTTGTTGAGGGTTCATCGCTTCCCCGCTAGGCGAACCCGATGACCGTTCACCTGCACGAAGAAGACATTCCCGCCGGCCTGTTCGCGCCCGGCGCGTCGATCGCCGTCGATACCGAGACGATGGGCCTGCTCACGCCCCGCGACCGGTTGTGCGTCGTGCAGTTGAGCGATGGCGGTCCGGACGAGCATCTCGTCCGGTTCGGCCCGGACAGCGACTATGCGGCACCGAACCTGAAGGCGCTGCTGGCCGATCGCGACCGGATCAAGCTCTATCACTTCGGCCGGTTCGACCTGGCGGCGATCCAGTTCTACCTCGATGTCGATGCTTCGCCCGCCTATTGCACCAAGATCGCGTCGAAGCTGGTGCGGACCTACACCGACCGCCACGGGCTGAAGGATCTGGTCCGCGAACTGCTGGGGCAGGAGATTTCCAAGGCGCAGCAATCGTCCGACTGGGGCGCGCCGGAACTGTCCGATGCGCAGAAGGAATATGCCGCGTCCGACGTGCGCTACCTCCACCGCATGAAGACCGAACTCGATCGCCGGCTGGAGCGCGAGCTGCGCACCGAACTGGCGCAGGCGTGTTTCGACTTCCTGCCGCACCGTGCCGCGCTCGACATCGCCGGCTGGGCCGAAACCGACATCTTCGCACATATCTGATGCGCCAGGCCGCCCGAGTCGAGAGGACCGCGCGCCAGGACTGGGCCGCGCCGGGCAGCAGTCACGACCGGCTGATCGCGCTGTTGCAGTTCGCGCTGCCCAGCGGGATCGGGGTGCTGGCCGCGTTCCTGGTACTGGCCCCGCTGTTCATGGGCGGCGACGTCAGTTTCGTGCTCGACAAGAACAAGGTCGATATCGCCAAGGAACGGATGAAGATCGAGGCGGCGCAATATCGTGGCCAGGATGCGAAGGGTCAGGCGTTCGTGCTGGATGCCGGGTCCGCCATCCAGCGCAGCTCGGCCGAACCGATCGTCGAGCTGAAGACACTGGAGGCGCAGTTGCAGATGCGCGACGGCCCGGCCGAACTCACCGCGCCCAGCGGCCGCTACGACATGCGCAGCGAGCAGGTGAAGGTGGACGGGCCGATCGCCTTTTCCGCCGCCGACGGATATCGGCTGGGCACCAGCAACGCGACGGTCGATCTGAAGACCCGCCGGCTGGAAAGCGGCGGCGCGGTGGCCGGGACCACGCCGATGGGGACGTTCAGCGCAAACCGCCTGTCCGCCGATCTGGAGGGGCGCACGGTGCGGCTCAGCGGAAATGCCCGCTTGCGTGTCGTGCCGGGCCGCGCGAATAGGCGATGATGCGTCGTTCGCTCGCCCTGATCGCCCTTGCCCTCGTCACCGTCACGGCGAGCGCACAGACGCGCCATAATTCGGATGCGCCGATCGATTTCAACGCCGGCACCATCGAACTGCAGGACCGCGCCAATCGCGCGATCCTGTCGGGCGGCGTCAATGTCCGCCAGGCGCAGATGACGCTCGAGGCGGCGCGGATGACGGTGAACTACACCGGCAAGGTCACGTCCGGATCGCCGCAGGTGTCGCGCATGGACGCCTCGGGCGGCGTCACCGTGACGCGCCCGGACCAGCGGGCGCGGTCGCAATATGCCGTCTATGACCTCAACCGTCGCGTCATCACGATGCTGGGCGGCGTCAGCCTGTTCCAGGGCGGCAACACGGTCAACGGCGGTCGCCTGACCATCAACCTCGACACCGGACGCGCGACGATCGACGGATCGTCGGTCGGCACAACGAAGGCGCCCGACGGCACCGTGATCCAGCAGGGCGGTCGCGTGACCGGCCGTTTCTCGGTCCCCGACCGCAGCAAGTGACCGCATGCGGCGGTGCGATCCGCCGCTTTCCGCTTCCCCCCGCGCCCGCCTTCATGCATGAATCCTGCCAACCGGGCTTGCGCTAAGCTTTCGGTAACCATGTCCGTGTCAGCAGGATCATCGATGCCCGAACTCGCCACCCTGGACGCCGCGCCGCCGGTGCCGCCCGTCGAGACACCGAACGGCCTGGCCGTGGTGTCGATCGCCAAGGCGTATGACAAGCGCGTCGTGCTGAGCGACGTGTCGCTCACGGTCGGCCACGGCGAAGTCATCGGTCTGCTTGGCCCCAACGGTGCGGGCAAGACGACCTGCTTCTATTCCGTCATGGGCCTGGTGAAGCCCGATTCGGGCCGCATCATGCTCGACGGCGACGATATCACCGGCCTGCCGATGTATCGCCGCGCGATCCTGGGCCTGGGCTATCTGCCGCAGGAAACCTCGATCTTCCGCGGGCTGTCGGTCGAGAAGAACATCCTTGCCGTGCTCGAACTGGCCGAACCGAACAGGGAAGCGCGCCAGGCGAAGCTCGATACGTTGCTCGACGAATTCGGGCTGACCCGGCTGCGCGACGCGCCGGCGATGGCTTTGTCCGGGGGCGAACGCCGTCGTGCCGAGATCGCCCGCGCATTGGCCGCCGACCCGTCGATCATGCTGCTCGACGAGCCTTTCGCCGGCATCGACCCGATCTCGATCAGCGATATCCGCGACCTGGTGAAGGCGCTGAAGGCGCGCGGCATCGGTGTGCTCATCACCGACCACAATGTCCGCGAGACGCTGGAGATCGTCGACCGCGCCTACATCATCTACGACGGGCGCGTGCTGTTCACCGGGAGCCCGGAGGCGCTGGTGGCGGACGAGAACGTCCGGCGGCTGTACCTGGGCGAGGGCTTCTCGCTCTGAACCGATGACGACATCCCGCCACACACCGTTCGTTTCGAGTAGCGATCGAGCGAAGTCGAGAGCGCGGAATCGAGAAACTGTCTCGATACGACGCCTCGACAAGCTCGACATCTACTCGACACGAACGGATCTTGTCTGGGCAGTCCCATGAGCCTCGCCCCCCGCCTCGATCTGCGCCAGTCGCAGTCGCTGGTGATGACGCCGCAGTTGCAGCAGGCGATCCGCCTGCTCGCGCTGTCGAATCTCGAGATCGAGGGGTTCATCGCCGAGGAGATCGAGAAGAACCCGCTGCTCGAAGGCGGCACCAGCGACGCGGTCGACACGCCGGAACCGGTGGTGGTCGAGGCGTCGGATGCCGCCAGCGGCGATGGCGAGGCGGCGCTCGACATCGACCGGTCGAGTGCGTTCGAGGAGGATTCGCCGGCCGATCGCATGGGCGGCCTCGACGGCAGCCTGGGACTGGGCGCGACGGGCAGCGGCGGCGCGCCCGACGACGGTCCGGATTTCGACAGCTTCGCCAACCCCGACGTCAGTCTGGCCGACCACCTGCTGGGACAGGCGGGCACGGCCGTAGCGGGCGCGGACATGTTCATCGCCGCCCATCTGATCGACCAGATCGACGAGGCCGGATATCTGACCGCGCCGTTGCTCGACATCGCCAACCGGCTGGGCGTACCGCTGGCGCGGGTCGAGGCCGTGCTGCAAACCATCCAGACATTCGACCCGACCGGCGTCGGCGCGCGCACATTGGGCGAATGCATCGCCTTGCAGGCGCGCGAGGCGGATCGCTACGACCCGGCGATGGCGGCGCTGATCGATCACCTCGACCTGGTCGCGCGCGGCGAACGCGCGCGGCTGAAGCGCATCTGCGGCGTCGATGACGAAGACCTGGCCGACATGATCCGCGAGTTGCGCGATTACGATCCCAAGCCGGGCTGCAGATTCGGCGGAGAACCGGCCGCCGCGGTCGTCCCCGACATCTTCATCGCGCGCACGGCCGCCGGCTGGGCGATCGAGATCAACGCCGCGACGCTGCCGCGTGTGCTGGTGAACCGCAGCTACTACGCCGAACTGTCAAACGCAGGTGGCGGCGACAAGGCGTCGAAGGCGTGGTTGAGCGATTGCCTGGCCAGCGCCAACTGGCTGGTCAAGGCACTCGACCAGCGTCAGCGCACGATCATCAAGGTCGCGGCCGAGATCGTGAAGCAGCAGGAGGCGTTCTTCCTCCACGGCGTCGCGCATCTGCGCCCGTTGACCCTGGCACGCGTCGCCGAGGCAATCGAGATGCACGAATCGACCGTCAGCCGGGTGACCAGCAACAAATATCTGTCGTGCGCACGCGGGCTGTTCGAGCTGAAATATTTCTTCACCAGCGCGATCCAGTCGGCCGACGGCGGCGAAGCGGTGTCCGCGGAAGCCGTAAAATCCGCAATTCGCGCGCTGATCGCCGCAGAAGACGCCAAGGCAATTCTGTCGGACGACACGCTGGTCGACCTGCTCAACGCGAAGGGCTTCGATATCGCGCGTCGGACGGTCGCCAAGTACCGGGAATCGCTGGGTATCGGCAGCTCCGTCCAACGCCGCCGGCAACGCGCGCTGGAGGGTGCGACCTGAGGCCGTCGAACGGCGGCATGCTTTACGTTTCGTCAAGCGAACGCCCGCTACCCATGGCATCATGAGCGCGACATTCTCGATCCAGCTGGACGCGGCCAACAACCTGGTCCGCATCACGATGAGCGGCTTCTTTGGCGCCGACGACATCGGCGGCTTCCTCGCACAGCGCAAGGCGGCGCACGAGCGACTGACCTGCGCACCCAACGATCATTGCACGATCACCGACGTGCGGGGCATGAAAATCCAGTCGCAGGAGATCGTCGGCGCGTTCCAGGAGATGCTGGCCGACCCCGCCTATCGATCGCGCAAGCTGGCGTTCGTCACCGCACCGACGCTGGCCCGCCCGCAACTGCTGCGCGCGATCGGATCGCGCGGTGCCCGGGTGTTCGACTGCCCGGCGACCGCCGAGGCGTGGGTGCTGGCTAGCGACGACAGCGAGACGGTTGCCGCCTAGACGCCGCTGGGCGGAGCGCCGCTACCCGGCCTTCGCATTGTCTGCCTGGCCGAACGCGGGAACGTCGGGCGGGACCGAGGCGCCGAGCCACCGCTCGACCGGCACCGCGTGCCGCACACCGTCCGCGTCGATCGATCGCTGGATCAGCGTCGCGCCCTGCTGCACCGTATCGCCGATCGTGACGCGTGTGCGTACCCAGAAGGTGTCGGAGCGGAACGAGGTGCCCGGCGGCATCGACACGCCCTGGTCGTCCAGATCCTTCAGCGTCAGGAACCCCTGCCGCTCGCGCACCTCGACCAGCCGGTCGGCGATGGCGGGATCGCGGAACAGCAGGGCCAGCACCTGCGGGCTCGCCGCGTTCAGGTTGATCGCGGTGTCGCCGGGCAGCGCGGTGACCAGCGCCTCCAGATTCTGCAGCGCCAGTGGGTCGAGGCCCGCAAAGCGCAGCGGGCGCAGATCGGTGAACGGCCCGCGCAGGCGCACCGCCTCGATCGCCTTCAACGTCGTTTCACGGTCGACGCCGGCGCTGGCGGCGATCTGTTCGAACACGATCGTCGCCGCGGCATTGCCGGATCGCAGCATGTTGACGTTGAACTTGCCCTCGGCGTCCGAGATGGCGAGGTCGAACGTCCCGCCCTCCACTTTCGCACCGTTTTCGGCCAGCGCGGCCCATGGCTCGTTCACGCTGTCGGTGTCGGGCGCGACCTGCGCATCGCGGCGCAGCGCGACCAGCGCGGAAATCTCGCCGCCGCGCACGATCGCCGCGGCGCGCGCCGCCTCGCGCACCCGCAGGGACCGGTCGAGCGCCAGTTCCTCGCGGTCGATCATCAGCATGACGAGGCCCGCCGCGATCGCGACGAACATCAGCACGTTGATGAGGATCATGCCCGCGTCGTCGTCGCGCATCATGTGACGCTCCGTGCCCGCACCGGCAGCGTCACGACGCGGCGCAACGTGCCCGATGGCTGACCGGCCAGCGTCACCTCGACCTCCACCGCCTGCGGCCAGTCGCGCGGATCGACGGCGGGCCAGCGCTCGACCCAGCCCGCCCGCCAGAACCGCCAGCGCACGCCCGCCACGCCGCGCAGCACCGCCTGCCCGCCGTTGCCGGCATCACGCACCAGTACGCCGCTTGTCAGCGCATAGCGCACCACCACCGGGGGGCCGCCGACGCCGGGCGCCGAGCGCGAGAAACTGATCCCCGCCCCGCCGCCGGCCATGTCGCCGCCCGCCACCTGTTCGAGGTCGCCGGTCATCACCAGCATCGCGCGCTGCAACGCGGTCAGCCGATCGAGCCGTTCCTCGGTCCGTCCCTGCACACCCAGCACGCTGTCGACCAGCGCCACGCCCGCCACCGCGATCAGCGCGAACAGCAGCAGCGATATGAGCAGTTCGATCAGCGTGAAGCCGCTATCCCTCCGGGCGGCGGCGCGGTCCATCACGCCCCCCGGCTGGACGCCACGCTGCGATAGCCGTCCCTGCCCGCGACCAGGATCGCCATCTCGCGCGAGCAGCTGCCGTCGGTGCGGAACCGCACCGTGCCGGTGACGCAAGGGAAACTCTCGGTGCCGAGCAGCCCCTCACGGCTGAGCTTGTTGCCGTCGCGCAGCGCCTTCGCGATCCGCGCGGCGTCATAGGCGAGTGCGGCGATCGCGCCAGGATCGCCGCCGTTGCGCGCCTCGTACTCGGTCGAGAAGCTGCCGAAGGCGGTCGGATCGGGCGCGGCGATCCACGCGCCGTCGAGCGCATCGAGCGCTGCGGGGCGATTGTCGAGCGCCTGCACCGTGCCAAGCAGTTGGACACCCGTGTCGCGCAGCGCGCGCGCCGCCGCCAGTACCGCGTCGCCGCTGCCGGGGATCAGCACCGCGTCGGGCGCTTCGCCGACCGCGGGCAGCGGATTGCCCGGTGTCACCGCGACGACCTTCACGTCCAGTCCCAGGTCGCCCTGCGCCTTCACCGCCGCCTCGCAGGCCGCATTGCTCCACGCCGATCCGTCGCCGATCACGGTGACGGTACGAACGCCGCGCGACCGGGCATAGCGCAGCACCGCGGTCGTGCTCTGCGTCGGCGTCAGGCCGAAGACATAGGCGCCCGATGCCTGCGCGGCGGGATTGTTGGTAAAGGCGATCACCGGAATGCGGCCGGCGACCGCGCCTGCCGCCGCACTGGCTTCCCACGATGTCAGCGGCCCCAGGATCATCGCCGCGCCGCGTTTCAGCGCCACCTGCGCCGCCGCGCTCGCGCCGGTCGCGGTGCCCGCCGAATCGAGCGCGAACATCAGTCTGGCATCGCTTTCCGCAAGCATGGCGGCACGCTGCATGCTAAGCCCCAGGGCGGCGCGCTCGCCCGACAGGGGGAGCAGCAACGCGACCGGCCGCGTGTCCTTCTTCGGACCCGCGGCGTGAAGAGGGACCACCGATGACGCCGCTGATACGACGAGGCCGGATCGCAGAAGCTTCAGAGCGTCCCGACGATTCACCGATTGCCTCCGCCATCGCGCAGACCGGTGCGCGCCGCCGTCTTATCGCCTTCGCGGGGCTAGGCATAGCCGCTTACGTCGTGGCGATGATCGCCACCCTTCCGGCGGGCGCGGTGGTCGAGCGCGCGCCGTGGCGTACCGGTGTCGGCGGGACGATCTGGAACGGCGAGGCGGGGCTGGCCGGGGGCAGCAAGCTGGAATGGCACTGGGCACCGTTGCGCAGCCTGGTCAATCTGGCGTTCGCGGTCGACTGGACCGCGACCGGCGACGCGACCAATCTGGGCGGGCGCGCGCTGATCGGGCCATCGTCCACCACGATCGATGCGATGAGCGGGTCGGCCGACGGCACGTTGCTGCAGGCGATCCAGCCCGACCTGCCGTTCGTGTGCGATTTGGCGATGCAGCTTGATTTCCCCACCGCCAAACTCGGCGGGTCGGGGCAGATGCTCGACGGGCAAATGCTGACCGAGCCGGGCAGCTGCCGGCCGCGTGTCGGCGGTGTGCCGACCGCGGTCCCAGCGCTGATCCTGACTGCGCAGCATATCGGGACGCAGAGCCGGGTGACGCTCGCCCCCGCGACGCAGCGCCGCCGCACGCTGATGACGATCGTGCTGGCCGAAGACGGGACCGTCGACCTGACGCTGACTCCCGAAGGCGCTGCGGCGCTGCCGTTCGTCGGCCTGCCGCCGGGCGGGACGATCCGCGGCAAAATTTGAGATTATCGGCGGATGACGTTGAATCGAACCGTTCGTCATCCCCGCGAAGGCGGGGATCAACAGTCGCTGGTCGGCATGAGACTCACTGTCTTCAGCGACGATGCGTTCCCGCCTTCGCGGGAATGACGAAGTCCTTGATTCCATCCGGAATCCTCGTGCTTTCGACTACAGCGTCACCAGATTGTTCAGGTTGATGATCGGCAGCAGGATCGCCAGCACCATCATCAGCACCAGCCCGCCCATCAGCAGCAGCACCATCGGCTCGACCAGCGCGACCAGGGTCGCGACCAGCGCGTCGAGTTCGCGTTCGAGTTCGCTCGACGCGCGGTTGAGGGCGGGCGCCAGCTTGCCCGAGCTTTCGCCGCTGGCGACGATCGCGGTCAGCATCGACGGGAATACGGCCGCCTCGGTCATCGCGGCGCGCAGCGACAGTCCCTCGCGCACCCGTGCCGCCACGGTCAGCGCGCGGGCGCGGATGTGGAGGTTGGGCGTCACTGCGGCGGCAGCATGCAGCGCCTCGACCAGCGGCACCGCGCTTTCGACCAGCGTGGCGAGCGACCCGGCGAAGCGCGCGGCGTTGACCTGGCGACTCAGGCGGCGGAACGGGCGCGTTTCCGCGAACATCCGGTCAAGCTTCAGCCGGTTGGCGGCAACGCGCGTCCAGCGGCCGAACAGGAATCCGCCGACCAGGATCGCCAGCAACAGCGCCAGCCCCCAGTTCTGGAGAAACGAAGAGATCGCGATGAGCGCGCGCGTCAGGAACGGCAGGTCGGCCCCGCGCGACACGAAGACCCGCACGATATCGGGAACGACATAGATCATCAGCAGCACCATGATCGCGACCGACACGGTCGCGAGCAGCGCGGGGTAGAGCATCGCCAGTTGCAGCTTCTGCCCGTTGGCGTGCCGCGTCTCGACGAAATGCGCCAGGTGGTTGAGCACGTGGGACAACCGCCCCGAACTCTCCCCCGCCGCGACCGACGCCCGGTAGAATTCGGGAAACGCCTTGGGGTGGTTGGCCAGCGCGGCGGCGAAGCTGCGGCCGTCGAGGATGCTGCCGCGCACGTCGAGCAGCAGGCTGCTGACCGCGCGCGCCTCCGACTGCGAAGCGACCAGGCGCAGCGCTTCCTCGACCGGAATGTCCGACCCGACCAAAGTCGCGATCTGGCGCGTCATCGTCGCGAGCTGGCGCGGGTTCACGCCGCGATTGAAGCGCGGCAGCGTGATCGACCCGAACGACGCGCCCTTCTCTCCCGCCGGTTCGACCGACAGCGGCAACAGCGCCTGTTCGCGCAGCATCGCGCGCGCCGCGGGCGCGGACGACGCCTCGATGACGCCGCGCTTCGTGACCCCGGCGCGGTCGGCGGCGCGATAGGCGTAGGCGGTCATGGACTAGGTTCCAAAAGCCCCGTCCGTTTCGAGCGAAGTCGAGAAACATGACCGGAGAACCCGCCCATGTTTCTCGACTTCGCTCGAAACGAACGGTGGGTATGGGTTAGCCATCACCCCTCGTCCCGCGTCACGCGGGCGACTTCCTCGACCGTCGTCATCCCGGCGCGGACCTTTGCCACGCCGTCGTCGAGCAGCGAGGGATTGTTCGCCCGGGCCGCGCGCTCGAGGTCGGCTTCAGACACACCGTCGTGGATCATCGCCTGCAACGCGCTGTCGACCGCGATGACCTCGTACACACCGTCGCGCCCGCGATAGCCGTCGCCGTGGCAGGCCTCGCATCCGACCGCGCGCCACAGCGGATCGCCGGCGCGCAGCACGCCGCCCAGCATCGCCGCATCGGCATCGGTCGCGACGTCGGCCTGCTTGCAGTCCGGGCACAGCCGCCGCACCAGCCGTTGCGCCGCGAGGCCGACCAGCATCGGCGCCAGCAGATAGCGCTCGACTCCCATGTCGATCAGCCGCGTGATCGATCCGACCGCGCTGTTCGTGTGCAGCGTCGACAGCACGAAATGGCCGGTCATCGCCGATCGCACGGCGACCTCCGCCGTCTCGTGATCGCGGATCTCGCCGACCATGATGACATCCGGGTCCTGCCGCAGGATGGCGCGCAGCCCCCGCGCGAACGTCATGTCGGTGCGCGGATTGACCTGCGTCTGCGCGACGCCGGGCAGTTCGTACTCGATCGGATCCTCGACCGTCATCACGTTGCGCTTGCGATCGTTGAGGCGGCTGAGCGCAGCATAGAGCGTCGTCGTCTTGCCCGACCCCGTGGGGCCGGTGACCAGCAACATGCCGTGCGGGCGATCGAGCAGCCGCTGGAACGTCGCGACGTCGCGGTCGCTCATCCCGAAGCCCGCCAGGTCGAGGCGCAGCGACCCCTTTTCCAGCAGTCGCATCACTACCCGCTCGCCATGCTGCGTCGGGATCGTCGAGACGCGGGCATCGACGTCGTGCCCGCCGATCCTGAGCGTCACGCGACCGTCCTGCGGTACCCGCTTCTCGGCGATATCGAGCTTCGCCATCACCTTGATGCGGCTGACCAGCAATGGCGCGAGCGCGCGCTGCGGCTCGACCACGTCGCGCAACACCCCGTCGACGCGGAACCGCACCACCAGCCGCTTCTCGGTCGTCTCGACATGGACGTCCGACGCGCCTTCCTTCACCGCCTCGAGCATGATCGCGTTGATGAGCTTGATGACCGGCGAATCGTCGCGCGTGTCGAGCAGGTCGTCGACCGCTCCGACCGAATCGGCCAGCGCGGCGAGGTCGGTCGCGTCCATCTCGAAATCCGCCGCCGCCTGCGCGCCCTGACCGTAGATGGCGGACAGCGCCGCATCGAATTCGGCGTCGGGAACGGCGCGGAACATCGCCGACGGGGCCAGCCGCTGGACCTCGAGCAGCGCATCGAGCGGCGCATCGCCGCGGTGCAGGCACTCGCCCCCGCGCAGCAGCACGCCGCCCCTGCGCGCGAAACCATAGGGCAGGACGACGGGCGGCGGCGCGACGACATCCTCGATGATGGTCAGCGTCTCGCTCATCGACCATCCAGCGGAAATGTCCGTGCCATCACGGACACTGGCACCGGGTGAGGTACCCATTCACCACCGATCGCCCCACTCCCCCGTTCGTTCCGAGCGCAGTCGAAGCACGTGCCACCAAGCGACCGGCCCTGGGCATGTGCTTCGACTGCGCTCACCACGAACGGGCGCGGATAGGATGCGGAGACGCTCATCCGCGATACTCGACCTGCGCGAACACTCGCCCCGGCGGTCCGCGTTTCTGGAGATCGACCTTCGTCGCGACCAGACCGCTGGTGCGCGCGACGTCGGCCATCCAGTTCAGTACGCTGTCGTAACTCGCCTCTGGAATCGTCACCCGGATGCCGCCGGGCATCGCCTCGACCTGTGGGGTCAGGCCGAAGCCCTGCGCCGACTGGGTGACGATATCGGCCGGAGCCCCGGTGCGCGGCGGCGGACCGGCGGGCGGGCCGAGCGACCCGGCGGCCCGGACCCGCGCGCTCAGCGTCTCATAGGTGCGGATGTCGGCCAGCGATTCGGCGCGGCTGGCCTGCAGCGGCCGGACGATGCCGAAGACCAGCACCAGCGTCGCCAGCAATGCGCCCAATGAGCCGACCATGATCCGCTCACGTGCCGTCAGGCCGCTCCACCAGTCGTTCAGGCGCAACAGCGCGGCGTCGATCGCCGGCAGTTCGATGATCCGCACGATCCTCATGCCGCCGTACTCGTGATCCGCAGGCCACCGTCGCTGGCGGCGACCGTCGCGGTGACGCCTGCCTCGCGCAGCGCGGTGCGGACGCGCTCGGCCATCGCCGGATCGCTGCCGTCGAGATCGACGACCAGCGCCGCGCCCTCCAGTCGCATCGAACGCGCCGAGATGTTGGGGGACAGCGGCGCCAGCGCGGCCAGGATGCGCGACGCGGCGGGCAGGAACGCATTGGCCCCGCCCCCGCTGCCGGCTCGCGGCAACAGGTCGGCGACCGTCCCGGCCAGATTATCCTCGGGCAGTGGTGTGCCCGGTATCATCGCGGCGACCAGTTCGCGCGTCTCGGCCTCGCGCCGATCGGCGATGCCGCGCAGCAGGATCGTGTCGGCGGTGGCGATGGCGACATGCGCCAGCACCCCGATCGCCACGATCTTGGCCAGCCGCTTGCCGAACGACGGCAGCGACCGACGCCGCACGGCATAGGCCCCCTGCCGCAGGTCGAGCGGCGGCGCGAGCAGCCGGCGACCGAGCGCATCCAGCGGCAGCGCGTCGGCGCTGTCGGCCATGTCCTGCGGCAGTGCGGTGCCGTACGCGATCGTCCGCGGCCTGCCCGCCGCCTCCCACGCGGTGCGCAGCAACGGTGCGGGGATCGCGAAGCCGGTGCCGTCATGCACACGGACCAGCGCACGCGAGTCGCCCAGTTCGACCGCCCATTCGCCGGCGGCGGGCACCGGCAGTGCCAGCGCGTCGGGCACCAGCGCGGCGTGATCGAGTCCCGCTTCCTCGATCCGCGCGACCCATTCGGCCATGCGGTCGTGGCGGACGATGCCGACCAGATAGCGCTTCGGCGTCAGCTCGATACCCAGCGCGAAATGGACGCTCTCGACCGGCTCGGCGATCATCTCCTCGACCGCGAAGGGCAGCGCGGCCAGCCGCCTGGCCCGCGTCGGCAGCGGCAGGTCGACCGCGATCAGGCGCACCCCCTCGGTCGGGACCAGCACGGTGGCGGGGCCGTCGGCGTCCGACGCGATCAGCGCCACCCCGTCCAGCGTCCACACGCCCGCCGGACCGGACGCATTTTCGCCGGTCCACGTACCAAGGCTGGCGCGCGGGGGGCTTTCGGCTGTAACAATGGTGTCACCGGTGATGGCCATGGGCGAGCGAATGCGCAGTAATATCCGACAGTTTCATGACACCGTGGCAGCGTGGGCGCTTGCCCGCAAGCCGCGAGCGAGCAAAGTCGGCGATGCCGGCAACGACGCCGGCCTGACTCTGGTCGAGATGATCGTCGTGCTGGTCATCATCGCGATCGTCGGCACGATGGTGACGATGAGCGTCATCAACCGCCCCGACCAGGCGAAGGTGACGACCACCAAAGCCGACATGGCGACGATCGGCGGCGCGCTGAAGATGTATCGCCTCGACAACGGCGACTATCCGACGACGGCGCAGGGACTGAAGGCGCTGGCCGAAAAGCCGACCACCCCGCCGCTGCCGTCGAACTGGAACGCCGAGGGCTATGTCGCGCAGGCCCCGGTCGATGCATGGGGCAATCCGTACATCTATGCATCACCCGCGCCGGGCGGCTTCCTGCTGAAGTCGTACGGCAAGGACGGCAAGGAAGGCGGCGAGGGCATCGACGCCGATATCGTACCGGGCAAGTGACCGAGCGCCGCGACTCGGGCATGACGCTGGTCGAGATGCTGATCGTGCTGGCGATCGTCGGCATCCTGTCGGGCGGCGTCGCGCTGTCGATCGGATCGGCCACCCGAGCGCCGTCGGTCGAAAGCGAGGCGCGGCGCTTCGCCACCCGGCTCGAGGCGGCAGGCGACGACGCGATGATGGGCGACCGGATGGTCGCGCTGACCGTCGACGACAGCGGTTATGGCTTCGCCAAGGTCGCTTCGGACGGGCTGATTCCGAAAGGGTCGCCAAAGCTCGATTATCACAGCCTGCCCGCCGGCGTGGCGATGACGCTGGACCAGCGCCCGCCGCTGGTGCTGGGCGTCGATGGCATGTCGAAGCCGCTGACCGCGACGCTGGCGAACGGCGACCAGATGTGGGTCGTACGCTACGACGGCCTGTCCTCGACGGTCAGCCGCGGCTCCGCGACGTGAGTGGCACGGGGGGGCAGGACGCGGGCTTTTCGCTGATCGAGGCGCTGGTCGCGCTCGCGGTGCTGGCGATCGCGACCATCGGGCTGGTCGGCGCGATGGAACAGCATATCGACTCGACCCGGGCCATGGAGCGGCGCTCGGCGGCGATGTGGGTTGCGGAAAACCGGCTTGCCGAACTGGGCATCGGTGCGGCAGCAGGGGACCGCGTGACGATGCTCGACACCAACTGGCGCGTGGCCACCACGACGCGGGCGACCGACGATCCCGAGATCGCGCGTGTGCGCGTCGATGTGTTCGAGGAGGGTGGCAAATCTCCCACCGTCTCGCTCGACGGCTTCCTCGACATGCCCAATCCTCCCGCCCCCACGGTGCGGCGATGATCCTGCGGCGGTTCGACCTGACGCCGTACCGCATGCGGCTGGCGCTCGACATCCTGGCCGCGCTGGTCATCGCGTCGGTCGCCGTGGCGCTCGCGCACCTCACGTGGCGGCTGGCGGGGCATGCCGATGTCGGCGCGATCACCGTGCCGGCCACGCGCACTGCGCCGCCCGTCCCCGACCTGGCACCAGCACTCGCACTTGCCCCGTTCGGACGCAGCGGCGTCGATGGCGAGGGCGCGGTGCCGACGACGTTGCAACTCACCCTGAAGGGCATCGTCTTCGCGCGCCCCGCCGAACTGTCGATCGCCTATATCGCGTCGGGCACCGAAGTGGCCAAGCCGATGAAGGTCGGCGAGGGCGTCGCGGGGGCGACGATCGCGGCGATCCAGGTCAACCGCGTGCTGCTGACCAACGGCGGGCGCGCCGAATTCCTGGCCTTCCCCGATCCGTTCGCGCCACCCGCCGGTGCGCCGGTCGCCGGTGGCGGCCCGGTGCCGGCGGCTCCCCAGGGCAATCCGGTCGCCGCAGCCCCGCCCCCCGTTCCGGCGACGAACCCCGACACCGTGCTGCAACGGTTCGACGCGCAGCCTGTCACCGGCGGCTACCGGATCGGCGCCAACGCGCCGCCGGGCCTGCGCCAGGGCGACGTGCTGCAACAATTGAATGGCACACCGCTGACCACCCCCGACGCCGCCCGCACCGCGATTTCGGGCGCACAGGGCAGCGGCACCGCCACGATCCAGATCCTCCGCGACGGCAAGCCCGTGACGGTTACCGTTCCGATCCGCTAGGACAGCCAGCACAGTGACACGACCGATTCGCGCCTCGATGCTCGCCCTGACCTTGCTGGGCACCGCCGTCGGCGCGCAACAGACGCCGGCGCCGTCGGACATCGTCGTCAACATGCGCGGGGTCGAGATCAGCGATGTCGCCGAACAGATCAGCCGGCTGACCGGTCGGACGCTGATCCTCGACCCGACGGTCAAGGGCGCGGTGACGGTGACCTCCGCCGAACCGCTGTCGCAGGCGGGCGTGTGGGATCTGTTCCAGTCGGTGCTGCGCGCCAACGGCTATGCCGCGGTGCGATCGGGCCGCGCGTGGCGGATCGTGCCCCAGGCCAATGCGGTGCGCGACGGCGGCGTACCGAGTCGTGGGGCCGGCGGGCAGGAACTCGTCACGCGGATGATCCGGCTGGCGAACGTGCCGAGCGCGGACGCCGCGCGGATCGTCCGGCCGCTGGTCGCCACCTTCGGGTCGGTCGAGCCGGTCACCGCGCCCAACGCGATCGTCGTCACCGACTATGCCGACAACGTCCGCCGGATCGAGGCGCTGGCGCGCTCGCTCGATGGCGGCGGCGGACAGAGTTTCTCGACGATCGTCATCAAGAACGGCAACGCCGCCGATATCGCCACCGCGATCCAGGCAGTGATGGGCGAAGGCGGCGCGCGCGTGGCGGGCGATGCGCGGTCCAATTCGGTGATCGTGCGCGGATCGCCCGCCGCGGTCGCCGAGGCGCGGCGCATGGCGCAGGCACTCGACGCGCCGGGCGGTGCGACGCCCAGCACACGGGTGTTTCGCCTGAACTATGCCGATGCCGAAAGCGTCACCGACGTGCTGCGCGGCATCCTGGGCCAGGAGGATGGGGCGACCAATCCCGTCGCGCGCAGCATGTCGGCGCGCGGCAGCGGCGGACTGGCGAGCGCGACCAACCCGACCAGTGCGCTCAGCAGCCTGATCCAGTCGAACGCCGCGACCAGCGCGACCAACACCGGCGGATCGACCGCGTCGACCAGCAACGGCGCAACCACCGGCCAGATGGGCGCGCAATCGACGCCCACGCCACAGGGCTTCACCACGCCCGACCTGTCGGTGCAGCCGGCGCCCGACATCAACGCGATCGTCGTGCGCGGGACGCCGACCGCGATCGCGGGGATCGAGCGGTTGATCCCCGAACTCGACGTGCGCCGCCCGCAGGTGCTGATCGAGGCGGCGATCGCCGAGATTTCGGGCGACGATGCCGAGGCGCTGGCGATCCAGCTGGGCACCAGCGGCGCGGCGCTGAACGCGGTCGAAGGGGTCGGCACGTCGTTCAGCTCGCCCGGCCCCTCGCTCGGCACGGTGCTGACTTTGCTCGGCGTGCCGGCCGGTGCATTGCTCAGCCAGGGCGAGGGATTGAGCGGCAACATCTCGATCGGCGACAATTTCTCGGTGCTGGTCCGCGCGCTCAGCACCTCGACGAAGGCGAACTTGCTGTCGACGCCGCAGCTGACGACGCTGGACAACAAGATCGGCGAATTCGTCGCGGCGCAGAACGTGCCGTTCGTCACCGGATCGATCCTGACCGGCAACGGCACCGCCAATCCCTATACGACGATCGAGCGCAAGGACGTCGGCCTGACGCTGCGCGTGCTGCCGCGGATCAATGCGGGCGATACGATCCGGCTGGAGATCGCGCAGGAAGCGTCGTCGATCGCCAACACGCAGCTCAGCAGCGCCGCCGACCTCATCACCCAGCGCCGCGCGATCAACACCACGGTGCTGGCCGACAACGGCCAGACGATCGTGCTGGGCGGGCTCATCACCGACGACCGCCAGCAGATCAAGAGCCAGGTGCCGCTGCTGGGCGACATCCCGATCGTCGGCGAATTGTTCAAGTCGCGCCGCGAAAACCGGACCAAGCGTACCCTGTTCATCTTCCTGAAGCCGACCATCATCCGCGACAGCGCCGATGCGAAAGCGGTGACCGACGCCAAATACGGCCGGTTGCAGGGGCATGAAGCGACGCTGCGCAACAAGGGAAGCCTGTTGCTCAACCCGCCAGGACCGCGCCTGACGCTGGAGATCGACGGGATCTACTGACCGTCCGGCGGGCTCATGTCCCTCTCCCCGATCGGGGAGAGGGATCGTGAATCGCGCCTATTTCGTGCCCCAGTACCACGCCATCCAGCACATCAGCAGGACGGGCACGACCAGCAGCGCCGCGACGAACAGGCGCTGGAGGATGGTCGGGCGAAACCACGCCGCGTGATCAGCGTGGACCCGCGCGATGCGGTCGCGGGTGTCGGGATTGCCCTTGAGCATCCCGATGTCCAGGATGGCTCCGGTCTTCAGGAACGTCAGCAGTTCGTGCGTGTCGTCGGACGGCAGGTCGGGATAGCGGCGCAGAAGCGCGGCGATGCGATCCCGACGCGCGGGTTCGCCGATGGTCGTTTCGGTCATGATCGGTCTTTCGCAAGGTGGCGCGCGGACGCGCCTTCGCCCCGGGAGGGCGTCAGATGCAGATATGGAGCGCGGCGACCTTCCCCATCCGCCCGTTCCAGTCGAACGGCGGTCGAGCAGGTCGACGGATGGGCTGGAGCGCCGCGCCCCGCGTTCGATCAGCCGATGCGCGGCGGGGCGCGGGCGTGGTAGCGGTCGGCAGGGTCGTCCTGCAGACGATCGGTCCGGCCGGACGGAACCGGCCGCACCGCGTCGTCCCAATCACCCGCGACCAGCGCGATCGATCGACCCGGCAACCCCGGATCGCCATTATGGGACTCGCGGCCGAGCTTCGGCGCGACCGCGCGCGCGGCTCCGGTGACGACCTTGGCGGCATCGCGGAACTGAACCGCCGTCGGCACCGCGGCGACGATGCGCAGCGTCTGTACGCTGTCACCGGCGGTCTCGACCCGCCCGTGCCCGCCCGCTGCCGACTGGATCGCCAGCAGCAGCGCGAGCACGGTGAACCACAGCGCGCGCACAGGACGCAGGGAAATACCGTCGATCGTCATGAGCGTCGCCGCCTAGCAGCAGTGGCGCGAAAAGGCCAGGAAGCGCGCTAATCCCCCGCCGGCAACGGCACACGCGCGCGCTGTCCACCGCGCGTGAAATAGGCCGCGTCGATCGCCAGCGATTCGAGCGTCCAGCCATCGACGCTTTCGCCCACCGCGATCGTGCGAGTGGTATCGCCGGTGCGGACCATCGCGACCGCGTCCTGCCCGATCCGGCCGACGATGCCGGCCAGTGCGGGCGCATCGGCTGGCACCGCGTCCTCGCTCGACGTCGCGGATCCGCCGCCGAACAGGTCGCGCGCATAGGCGGCGGTCACCGGCGGCGCAGCCCGGGGTACCAGCAGCGGAACGGGCGCAACCTCGCGCGCCACCGGTTCTGCACCGAAGCCGAGCAGCAGCGCGGGCGCGGCAAACGCCACCAGCGCCGCGCCGAGCACCGACAGTCGTTCGACGCGGGTCATTGCCACGGCGCGACGACCTCACCCGACAGCGTCACCTGCCCGCCCCTGGCCGCGACCGTCCAGCCCGCGAACCGCGCCATCGGCCGCGCGCGCTCGATCCGATCCGCAAAGGCGATGACGGCATCCTCGCCCCCCGACACGCGCACCCGCACACGGGCCAGCGCGGGCGACGGCAGTGCGACCGCCTCCTCGACCAGCAGTCCGCCCTGCGCCGCCGATGCGCGCAGCCGCGTCGCCAGCAGGTCGGCGGCAGCGCCGGCATCGGGTGCGGACAGGGCCAGGCCATCGGCGACGACCGCGCGCGACGGCGGCGGTCCGGCGGCGAGCGCGGCCAGGGTCGCACGGTCGATCCGTGCCGCGCGCAGGTCGCGCATCGCATCCGCCGCGAACGGCGTCAGCAGCGCCGCCGCGCCAAGCCCGCCCAGCGCGCCGAGAGCGACCGGCGGCAGCTTCATCGCGCGGATTCCAGCGTCACCAGCATCACGCCGTCGCCACCGCGCTGTCCGGCATCGCGCAGGCCGGCGGTCGCCGGATGGCGGCGCAGGGCAGCGCGCAGGCGGTCGGGGTCGGCAGCCGCCACGTCGATCGCAAGTCGCCCCTCGGGACCGCGCGCGACGCGGGCCAGGCTGGCGTCGGCCGGCAGCGCGCGGGTCAGCGCCTCCAGCGTTCCGCCCACGCCCGGCACCGCCAGCAGCGTGTCGAGTTCGGCCCGCGCCGCGGTGCGCGCCGCCAGCCCATCGAGCCGCGGCTTCGCGGTAGCCGTCACCGCGGCGATATCACGCCTGACGCCGGTTTCGGTCCAGCGCGCGCCGGCCCAGACCGCGGCGGGCGCAGCCGCCAGCAACAGCGCTACCGCAATGCCGGCCCGGACGTCGCGTCCCGCCCCATGCGCCGACAGCCGGGCGGCGATCCGGGCCGCGAGGCTGGGCGTGACGCGGGGGGGCAGCGGTTCGGCGCTCATCGCCTGCGCCCTTTACGGCAGCACCGCACGAATCCAAACACCCCGGCGGCCCGTCACGAAAGAGTCGCGCACCCGCAACGCAACCGACTTCGCCGCGTCATGCCCCCGTCGCTTCCGCCCCCCAAGGCGCGTGACGACGCATCACAGGGGGACGCAGCGACATGAACGACCTGACCCATTTCGGCTACAGCGACGGCGACGTCGATACGAACCGCAGCGCCGGCGACTCGCTCGGCGACATGATCGCGCGGCGGTATTCGCGGCGCGACGCGCTGCGCGGCGGCACGTCGGCGGCGGCGCTGGCGGTCTTCGGCGGCAGCGTGCTGGCCGCCTGCGGCAACGACACGGTGGCGACCGATGCCGCACCCGTCGTGTCGGTCGGATCGACCGGCGCAACCAGCACCGGCAGCCGCGTGGTCGTCACCGCAACCGCGACCGACAACGGCAGTTTGGCTGGCACGGCGTTCACGCAGATCAGCGGCCCGCCCGTCACATTGAGCGCGACGAGCGGCACCACGACCAGCTTCATCGCGCCATCGGTCACCACCGCGACGCCGATCGTGCTGCGCTACACCGCCACCGACGACCGGGCGCAGACCAGCTTCGCCGACACGACGATCACGATCCAGCCCGCCACGCTGAACTTCGCCGCGGTCGCGAAGAACCGGCTGGACGTCGTCAGCGTACCGGCGGGCTATACCGCCAGCGTATTGTACCGGCTAGGGGATCCGATCGCCGCGGCGACGCCGGCATATCGCAACGACGGCACCGACAGCGATTTCGCGACGCGGGCGGGCGACCACCACGACGCGCTCTATTATTTCCCGCTGGCCGCGACCGGCACGGCGCGCGACCCGGCCAACAGCAGCCGCGGCCTGCTGGTGATGAACCACGAGAACATCAGCGAGCAGTTCCTGCACGTGAACGGGCAGACGACCGTCGCCGGCGCGCGGCCGGAGTCCGAAGCGCGCAAGGAGATCGAGGCGCACGGCGTCAGCGTGGTCGAGGTGACGCAGGCCGCATCCGGTGCCTGGAGCTATGTGCAGGCCGGCGCGCTCAACCGCCGCGTCACGCCCTTCACCCCGACGACGTTCAGCGGCCCGGCGCGCGGCAACGTGCTGCTCCAGACCGCCTTTTCCCCCGCCGGCACCGATGGCCGCGGCACGATCAACAACTGCGCCAACGGGTATACGCCGTGGGGCACCAGCCTGACGTGCGAGGAGAATTGGGCAGGCTATTTCCGGCGTCCGCCGGCGACCGACGACGCCCGCCGCACGGCGCGCGAGCTCGTCGCGCTGAACCGCTACGGCGTCCGTTCGACCACCGGCAACTATGGCTGGGCGACCGTCACACCGGCCGACGCGACCAGCACATTGTACCGCAAGTGGGATGCGCAGGCGACCGGCGCATCAGCCACCGCCGACTATCGCAACGAACCCAACCAATATGGCTGGGTGGTCGAGATGGACCCCTATGACCCGAGCAAGCCGATCAGGAAGCGCACCGCGCTCGGCCGGATGAACCACGAGGGCTGCTGGCCGGGCAATTTCGTCGTCGGCCGCAAGCCTGCCTGGTACACCGGCGACGATGCGGTGAACGAGTATCTCTACAAATTCGTCTCGGACACCGCCTGGATTGCCGCCGACGCCACGGCGACCGACCGGATGGCCATCGGTGACAAGTATCTCGACGCCGGCACACTCTACGTCGCGCGGTTCAACGCCGACGGATCGGGCGTCTGGCTGCCGCTGGTGTTCGGCCAGAACGGGCTGAACGCGAACAACACGCTCTATGCCTTCGCCGATCAGGCCGACGTGCTGACCCACTGCCGCCTGGCCGCGGACAGCGTCGGCGCGACGAAGATGGACCGGCCCGAATGGACCGCGGTCAACCCGGTCACCGGCGAGATGTACCTGACGCTGACCAACAATTCGACGCGCACCAACGCCAACACCGACGCCGCCAACCCGCGGTCGTACCAGGATCCGCCCTCGGCCAGCTTCGGCAACCGCAACGGCCACATCCTGCGCCTGCGCGAAAGCGGCGACACGACCGAGGCGGTGGCGTTCCGCTGGGACATCTATGCGTTCGGTGCGGGGTCGGATCTGGATGCGACCAACATCAACCTGTCGGGGCTGACCGCGGACAACGACTTCTCGTCGCCCGACGGTCTGTGGTTCGGCCGCGCGTCGAACGTGTCGGGACAGGGCAATCCGGTGTTGTGGATCCAGACCGACGACGGCGCCTATACCGACGTCACCAACTGCATGATGCTGGCCGCCCTGCCCGGCGTCACCGGCGACGGGGGCACGCGCACGGTGACCAACCGCAATGCGGCGGGTGCCACCACGACGCAGGCGACGATCGTCGGCAAGACGCCGGGGACGGCGCTGAAGCGGTTCCTGGTCGGGCCGGTGCAGTGCGAGATCACCGGAGTCGATTCGACGCCCGATGGCCGCACCCTGTTCGTCAACATCCAGCATCCCGGCGAAAACGGCAGCATCGCCGCGCTGACCAGCAACTGGCCCGCCAGCCAGTCGGGCGCGGCTCCGGGCGTCCGTCCGCGATCGGCGACGATCGTGATCCAGCGCACCGATGGCGGCGTCGTCGGGCTGTAGAGCGGCCCGCAAACCGCCGCATTCCTCGCTCACGCTGCACAAAGGCGTGGCAAAAGCCGGCATGTCCGCTAATCACGCGGGCATGCCGGCGTGCCACACGCCCCGTATGATTGCCGTGCCTGAGGATTTCCGCATGACCGATTCGACCGCTCCCGTCTCCACGCTCGGCGAGATGATCGCCCGGCGCTATTCGCGGCGCGATACGTTGCGCGGGTCGGCCTCGGTCGCCGCGACGGTGGTCGCCGGCGGATCGCTGCTTGCGGCCTGCGGCGGTGGCGGCAACACCAACACGTCCGACCCCGCGCCGACGGTGACCGCGACCGCCAGCCCGAGCGCGGCAAGCGCGGGCAATCGCGTGACGATCACCGGCACCGCGACCGACAACGGCAGCGTGACCGGAACGACGTTCCTCCAGGTGTCCGGCCCGCCCGTCACCCTGTCCGCGACGACCGGCCTGACCACCAGCTTCATCGTGCCGGCGACGACGGTCGCCACCACGATCGTCATCCGCATCACCGCGACCGACAATTCGGGCAACACCACGTCGTTCGACGTGAACGTCACCGCCAATCCCAACGCGCTGGGCTTCACCGCGGTCGCGAAGAACCGCAACGACCTGGTCACCGTCCCCGCCGGCTACAGCGTCACCACGCTGATCGCGACCGGCGACCCGCTGGCGTCGGGCGTCGCGGCGTATCGCAACGACGGCACCGACACCGATTTCGCCAATCGCGCGGGCGATCACGGCGCGGGTTTCCTGTATTACGGCCTGGTCGCCGGGACCGCGACGGGCATCGACGTGTCGAACAACAGCCGCGGCCTGCTGGCGATGAACCACGAGGGGATCACCCAGGCGTATCTGCACCCCGCCGGCCCGACCGCGCCGGGTGGCGTACGCCCCGCCGCCGAAGTGCAGAAGGAAACCGAGGCGCACGGCATCAGCGTGGTCGAAGTCACCGCCAACACCAGCAACGTCTGGGCGAGCGTCCCCGCCAGCGCCTACAACCGCCGCGTCACCCCGTCCACGCCGACGCTGTTCAACGGACCCGTCAAGGGCAACGCCAACCTGCAGACCGCCTTTTCGACCGACGGCACCGCCGGGCGCGGGACGATCGGCAATTCGGCGCTGAGCGCGACCGCCTGGGGCACGACGATCACCAGCGAGGAGAAATGGGCACGCTATTTCCGTCGCCCGTCGGCCAGCGACGACGCCCGCCGTACGCCCAAGCAACTGGCCGCACTGCGCCGCTATGGCGTGACCAGCGACACCGGCCTCTACGGCTGGGCGACCGCCGCCGCCAGCAGCACACTCTATGCCCGCTGGGACGCGCAGGCGACCGGATCGGGCGCGACTGCGGATTATCGCAACGAACCCAACCAGTTCGGCTGGGTCGTCGAGATCGATCCCTATGATAAGGCATCCACCGTCCGCAAACGCACGGCGCTCGGTCGTCTCGCCCACTCGGGTGTGCTGCAATATACCGCCGTCGTCGGCGTGAAGCCGGTCGTCTACATGGGCGACGCGGGACAGAACGAGTATTTCTACAAGTTCGTCTCGGCCACCGCCTGGGCATCGGCCGATGCCGCCGCGACCGACCGGATGGCGATCGGCGACAAGTATTTCGACACCGGTACGCTCTATGTCGCAAAGTTCGCCGCCGACGGCACCGGCACCTGGGTGCCGCTGACGTTCGGGACGTCGGGCCTTGACGCGGCCAACACGACGTTCGCCTTCACCGATCAGGCCGACGTGCTGACCCACGCGCGGATCGCCGGCGACATTCTGGCGGCGACGCCGATGGATCGCCCGGCGTGGATCCAGAACAGCATAACGACCGGCAACGTCTTCCTGGCGCTGAACGGCAACGACGCGCGGACCCCGGCAAACACTAACGCGGCCAATCCGCGCGCCTATGTCGATCCGCCCAGCGCGCAGGTCGGCAACCGCAATGGCCACATCCTGCGCCTGCAGGAAACCGGCAACACGCCGGAGGCGACCAGCTTCACCTGGGATATCGCGCTGTTCGGTTCGGGTGCCGACCTGGACGCGACCAACATCAACCTGTCGGCGCTCGACGCGACCAACGACTTCTCGGGACCGGAAGGGTTGCGCTTCGCGCGTCCGTCCAACCCGGCGGGCCTGGGCACACCGCTACTGTTCATCCAGACCGACGATGCCGCCTATCGCGACGTCACCAACAACCAGATGCTGGTGACGCTGGGCGGCGGGATCGTCGCGGACAACGGCACCGCGACGGCGAAGACGGTGACCAACGGCACGGCCACGCAGGCGACCCGGCTGGGCCGCCCGCCGGTCGCCGCGACGCTGAAGCGCTTCCTGGTCGGCCCCATCGAGGCGGCGGTGACCGGCGTGGACATGACGCCAGACGGCCGCACCCTGTTCGTCAACATCCAGCATCCCGGCGAGAACGGCACCGCCGCCGCGCCGACCAGCAACTGGCCGTCCAACCAGAGCGCCGCCGCACCGGGCGTACGTCCGCGCTCGGCGACGATCGTCATCCAGCGCACCGACGGCGGCGTGGTCGGACTCGGATAGGCTGCCGATCCCCGCGCAGGCGGGGAAGCCCGCCTATTGCGCCGCGACGACCGTCGCGGTGCCATCGCGACCGATGACGACGCCATAGGTCGCCTTGTTGCTGCAGGTGGCATGCCACAGCGGATCACCGCCCGCGGTGCCCTTCGCCTCGGATCCGGTCACGCCTTGGCAGTCGTGACCCGCATCGCGGATCGCGCGGATGAAGACCGCGTTGCGCTGGGCCGCGTCCAGCGCGGCCACCTGTTTTTGGAAGTCGCTGGGGGCTGCGGGGGTCGGCGCGGCGCTGTTGCCGGCGGGTGACGGGCCACCGCAGGCGACAAGCGCGAGCGGCAGGGCGAGCAACAGGGTCGTGCGCATGCATCGCAGTGTCGCGCCGCGATCGCCGTCCTGCAAGCCCCTCATCCCTCCTTGCCGACCAGCGTCTTCACCACCGCGCGGTAATTGCGGCCCACCGGCAGCAGGTCGCCCGCGTCGGTGACGATCGTATAGCCGCCCGCCGGTCGGCGCCGGATCGACGCGACGCGCGCACGATTGACGATGTGCGACCGGTGGATCCGCACGAACCGGCCGGCATCGAACCGCGCGATCAGGCTGCTGATCGGTTCGCGGTGCAGATAGGATGCCTCGCCGTGAAAGATGCGGACATACTCGCCTTCCGACTGCACACGATCGACCTGACCCAGGTCCAGCCGGACATTCTCGCCGCGACGCTGCACCCACAGATGCCCGGCCTGACCACCGCCATCGCCGCGCTGTTCGGTGCGCAGCACCTCGATCTGGCGGGCGAGCTCGGCCAGCCGCGCGGCCGCATCGCGATCGTCGAGCGCGCGGCGCACCCGCTCGATCGCGGTATCTAGCCGTGCCAAACGCACGGGCTTGGTCAGGAAATCGATCGCGCCGGTGTCGAACGCATGCGCGGCGAACTGCGGATAGGCGGTGACGAAGACGATCAGCGGGGTCGGGCCACTCGCCCCCTCTGCCCCGGTCTTGGCAAGCGCCTCGACCACGTCGAAGCCGTCGAGCGCGGGCATCTCGACATCGAGCAGCAGCGCGTCGGGCGCCAGTTCGGCGACCGCGGCCAGCGCGGCGCGGCCATCGGTCGCGGTGCCGACGACCTGCGCGCCCGACACCCGCCCGACCAGGTCGCGCAGCCGTTCGACCGCCAGCGGTTCGTCGTCACAGATCAGCAATCGGATCACGCCACGGCTCCCGTCAGCGGCACGGCAAAGGTCACCTCGAACCCGCCACCCGGGACGGGACCCGCCGCAAACCCGCAATCCTCGCCATAGCGCGTCTTCAGCCGTTCGGCGACATTGCCCAGCCCGACGCCGGTGCCCGGCGCGACGCGGCGCTTGCTGACCCCATTGCTGCCGCTGTCGCGCACACGCAGGCGCAGGCGCTTGCCGTCCGCCTGCGCCCCGATCGTCAGGCGGACCGGCGCGGTCGATACGGCCACGGCGTGGCGCACCGCATTCTCGACCAGCGGCTGGATGATGAGGCTGGGGACCAGAGCGCCGCGAACCGCCTCGGGCACGTCGATCGCCACGACCAGCCGGTTCGGAAAGCGCACCGCCTCGATCGCCAGATAGGTCGATTGCAGCTCGATCTCGCGGGCCAGCGGAATATCCTCCGACGGGTCGATCGCCAGGCCCGCGCGCAGGAAATCGGACAGGTTCTCGACCATCCGCTCGGCCGGATCGACCGCGCCGACGTGGATCAGCGAGGCGATCGAATTCAGCGTGTTGAACATGAAATGCGGATTGAGCTGGTATCGCAGCGCCCGGACATGCGCCTCGTGCGCGTCGCGCTGCAGTTGCGCGGTGCGGCGTTCGTGGTCGCGCAGCTCGCCCGAATAGACGATCGCCAGCAGCAACCCCGACACCGCCGCATAGGTCCAGAACCATTGCAGCACCGCCATCAGGTGGCTGACCGCGTCGATGTCGCGCCATGGCTCGGCGGGAACCAGCAACTGGAACGTCGCGAAGTTGGCGAAGGCGTGGATCACCGCGCCGCCCAGTGCCGCGGCCACCGCCAGGATCAGCCGCTGCGCCAGCGCCCGTCCCCGCGCCGATCGCTGCAACGCGAGGATCGCGAACGACAGCGCGATGCCCAGCGCCGTGACGATCAGGCGCGGCGGCAGGTAACTGGCATCGTCGCCCGCGCCGAACACCAGCCGCTGCGTCGTCAGCAGCGAGAATTGCGCGATCCAGAACAGCAGGATCGTCACCGCGGCGATGCGCTGCGTGAACCGGTCGCTGCTGAGGGTCGGAACGGCGGGCACCATGGCGCCAGTGCTACGGCCCCGCCGCCGCCGCTGCCAAGCGAATCGTTGCGCCGTTCGTGCGATCTGGTGTGCGGTTCGTGGCCCCGCAGGCCGGCCGGCGGTGCGCCCGCCACGACGAAAGCGTCTTTTACGACTTGATGCGGGCAAGAAACGCGATACACGACTAGTGTATCAGTGATGCATATCTCTAAGTCACCTCTTGTCGCCGGTGCGCGCGATGTCGGGAGTCGCCCGTTGATCAAGCGCGGCGCGGTGACGATGACATGCGACCCGCTGGAATTCCACTGGAACGCGCATCGCGTCGCGCTGTCTCCGGTCGAAAGCGCGCTGCTCGCCGCCCTGCTGCGCCGCAGCCGACTGCGGCGCGACGAGGTCGATGCCGTGCTGGCCGAGGCCGACTGCTGCCCCGACAGCCGCGACGTGCTGATCCACCGCATCCGCCGCAAGTTCGCCGAGGTCGGTGGCGGCGACCCGATCGAGACAGTGCGCGGCTGGGGCATCCGGTACCGCACCGAAGCCGATTGCGACGGATCGACCGCGTTCTGGATCGGCGCGACCGAAACGCCGCCGACCGCGGTTTCGTGACAGTTCGCGACTTTTTCGTCGCCTGCCAATCTTCTGCGACAAATGGGCGTTACACGCACTTCCAAAATGACACCGGTACACCCCCGGTACAGCGACAGACGGACACTGACCCCATCATGACCATGCGTTTCCTGTTCCTGGCCTCCACGGCCGCGATCCCGTCGCTCGCCCATGCCCAGCAAGTGCCGCCGCCCCCCGCCACCGAGCCGGCCGCCCCTGCGCCGGTCGATGGCCAGGATCCGGCCGATTCCGAGGCCGGAACCGAGATCACCGTGGTCGGCCAGCGCGAGCGCGGTTCCGTGCCCGGCGACATCCAGGCGGAACAGGTGCTGCGCCCGGGGGATATCCGCGCTTACGGCGTGAATTCTCTCTCCGAACTGCTGACCGAACTTGCGCCGCAACTCGGCAGCGGTCGCGGCAGCGAGGGCGGGATGCCGGTCGTGCTGCTCAACGGTCGCCGCATTTCCGGTTTCCGCGAGATCAGCACCTACCCGCCAGAGGCCATCGCCCGCGTCGATATCCTGCCCCCGGAGGCGGCGCAGCAGCTGGGCTATCGCGCGGAACAGCGGGTCATCAACTTCGTGTTGCGCAACCGCTTCAACGCCGTGTCCGCCGAGGTGCAGGCCGGCGGCGCGACGCAGGGCGATCGCTATTCGACCAATGACGAGCTCAGCCTGCTGCGGATCATGCGCGACAAACGCCTGAACTTTGCGCTGGAATATGATGCGCAAACGCCGATCTATGAGTCCGATCGCAACATCATCCCGACCGCTCCATCGCGGCCCTATGCGATCAACGGCAACCTGACGCCCGGCGCCGGGCTGAGCCAGATCGATCCGGCACTGAGCGCGCTGGCCGGATCGACCGTGACGGTCGCTGGCGTGCCTGCCAATATCGCGGGTCGGCCGACGCTCGGCGCGTTTCTGGGCGGCGTCAATCCGAGCCAGTTTTCCAATTATCGTACCGTGTCGTCGGCGACGCAAAGCTTCAAGGCGTCGACCAGCTATGCACAACCCATCTTCGGCAACATCGACGCGTCGCTGCGCGGCAGCTTCGACCTCGACAAGACGCAGTCCGCGCTTGGGCTTGCCACCGCGACGCTGACGATCCCGAACGCCAGCCCGTTCTCGCCCTTCGCCGGCCCGGTCGTCCTGAACCGCTATCTGGTCGAGGGTGGCGCGCGCGAACGCGACGTGACCCGCAGCACCGCCGAGCTCGGCGCATCGCTGAACGGCGATGTCGGCCGGTGGCGCTGGTCGCTGACCGGCGCGTACACCCGGACGCTCACCAGCACCTACACCGACAACAGTTTCGACCTGACGCCCATCGCCGCGCGGATCAGCGCGGGCGATCCGACGCTCAACCCGTTCGCATCGTTCAGCCCGTCGCAGCTCGGCGCGTTCCGGCAGGACTATGCCCGCTCGCTCAACAACAGCTTCAACATCGACAGCCAGGCCAGCGGCCCGTTGCTGTCGCTCCCGGCGGGCGACATGCGGGCGAGCGTGCAGACGGGGTTCGCCTCGTCGGACCTCAACTCCCGGGCAACCCGCAACGGCGTTGCGACACTGACCGACACCGGGCGCGAGGTCGGCAACGGGCAGGTGCGCATCGACGTACCGATCGCCAACCGCAACCGCGGCATCCTGTCGGTGCTCGGCAATCTTTCGGCCAACGCCAGCTATGCCTATGCCCAGGTGTCCGATTTCGGCTGGCTGTCGACCTATAGCGGTGGCGTGACCTGGTCGCCGATCCCGCAGAAGCTGTTCGTCCTCGCCACCCTGTCGCGCAGCCAGACTGCACCGTCGATCAACCAGCTCGGCGATCCGCAGATCATCACGCCCGATGCGCGCGTGTTCGATTTCGTGCGCGGGACCAGCGTCGATGTCACGCTGGTGAACGGCGGCAATCCCGGCCTGCTCGCGCAGCGCCCGCGCGTGTTCAACCTGAACGTCAATGCGCGACCGTTCAGCGCGATCGACCTCAATCTCAGCGCCGAATATACCCGGACGCGCACGGACGATCTGATCCAGTCGCTGTCCACGCCGACCGCGGCACTCGAAGCGGCCTTTCCCAGCCGGTTCGTGCGCGACGCCGCCGGCCAGCTGATCCGCGTCGACAATCGACCGGTCAACGTCGATCGATCCGACCAGGAGCAGTTGCGCTGGGGCATCAACTTCTCGCGCCGGATCGGCCCGCCGGCACCGGCAGGCAATCGCGGCGGCTTCGGAGGGTTCGGTGGCGGCGGAGCTGCCGGGGGTCCGGCGCGTCCGCAGACCCGGACGCCGGCCGCCACGGTGGGCGCGAACGGCCCCGCGCAGCGCGCACCGCAGTCCGCCACGCCGCAACCCGGTGTGGTCATCGTGACCCAGGAACAGGGGCCGGGCGGCGGCGGGGGCCGCGGTTTCGGTGGTCCCGGCGGCGGTCGCGGCTTCGGCGGCGGGGGTTTCGGTGGCGGCGGTGGCGGGAACGAGGGGCGCGTCCAGTTCACGCTGTTCCACACCTGGAAGTTCCGCGATACCATCACGCTGGGTCCGGGCGTTCCCGTGCTCGACCAGCTGAACGGCGACGCGACCAACGTACGTGGCCCGTTCAGGCACAGGGTCGAGGCCAACGGCGGCATCACCAGGAACGGCTATGGCCTGCGCATGAACGTCGATTGGCAGTCGGGCGCCTATATCCGCGGCGGCACGGTCCAGACGCCGATCGACATCCGCGCCGAACCACTGACGAAGGTCGGGGTGCGATCGTTCGTCACCTTCAACCGCACGATGAACGCGGTGCGCGATCATCCGTGGCTGGAGGGGCTCCGCCTACAGCTGAACGTCAGCAACATCTTCGACACGCGCCAGCGCGTGACCGATGCGAACGGAACCGTGCCGATCAACTTCCAGCCCGATCTGCTCGATCCCGTCGGCCGCACCGTATCGCTGTCCGTGCGCAAGCTGTTCTCCACGCGTCCGCAGCAGCGCGGCGGGGCGTTGCGTCGGGCGGGGATTTGAGCTAGGGGCGCGCGCTTCCACCGGTATCGCTGGAAATGTGTGCGGGAGCTTCGGATCCGATCCGGGGCGCTTGAACCGCTAAACTTGGAACAGAGTGAGGTTGCCACATGGCAAAGAAGATTACCGGCTATATCAAGCTGCAGGTGCCCGCCGGCGCCGCCAATCCGTCGCCGCCGATCGGCCCGGCGCTGGGTCAGCGCGGCGTGAACATCATGGAATTCTGCAAGGCGTTCAACGCCCAGACCGGCGACGTCGAAAAGGGCACGCCGCTGCCCACCGTCATCACCGTCTATGCCGACCGGTCGTTCTCGTTCGAGACGAAGACGGCGCCGGCGACCTACCTCATCAAGAAGGCGGCGAACCTGAAGTCGGGCTCGAAGGAGCCGGGCAAGGTCAGCGCGGGCAAGATCAAGCGCAGCGCGCTTGCCGAAGTCGCCCAGGCCAAGATGAAGGATCTGAATGCCAACGATATCGAGGCGGCGACCCGCATCATCGAAGGCTCCGCCCGCGCGATGGGCCTCGAAGTGGTGGAGGGCTGAGATCATGGCGTTCAAGAGCAAGAAGCAGAAGTCGATCACGATCGACCGCGAGAAGCTGCACGGCGTCGACGAGGCGATCGGCCTGGTGAAGGCGCATGCCACCGCCAAGTTCGACGAATCGATCGAGGTCGCGCTGAACCTGGGCGTCGATCCGCGCCATGCCGACCAGATGGTCCGCGGCGTCGTCACGCTGCCCGCCGGTACCGGCAAGACGGTGCGCGTCGGCGTGTTCGCCAAGGGCGCGAAGGCCGACGAGGCGCGTGAAGCGGGTGCCGACGTGGTCGGTGCCGAGGACCTGATGGAAATCATCCAGGGCGGCACGATCGACTTCGATCGCTGCATCGCGACCCCGGACATGATGGGTGTCGTCGGTCGCCTGGGCAAGGTGCTGGGTCCCAAGGGCCTGATGCCGAACCCGAAGCTGGGCACCGTCACGATGAACGTCGCGGAAGCCGTCAAGGCAGCCAAGGGCGGCCAGATCGAATATCGCGTCGAAAAGGCCGGCATCATTCACGCCGGTCTGGGCAAGGCAAGCTTCACCTCGGATGACCTGCGCCGCAACTTCGACGCGCTGGTCGATGCGGTGGTCAAGGCCAAGCCGGCCGGCGCCAAGGGCAAGTATCTGCGCAAGGTCGCGCTGAGCTCGTCGATGGGCCCGGGCGTCAAGGTCGATGTCGCCGAGGTGGCATCGGTCTGAGCCGGAACGCCTGACGTCGTAACATGCCGGGCCGGGAGAGCGATCTCCCGGCCCGTCGTGTTTCGGGGGTGAGGCGCGTTGCCTGGCCGCTTGCCCATCGGTGTCGAGCCGGATCGGGCGGGCGAGCCGTTGGCCTGGCGACGCGGGCAAGTCTCTCTCCCCGCACTTTCACCCACGTCCGACGAAATCCCCGACGCCCGCCCCTTTCGCCTTTTCGCTCCGGACGTTATTGCCTAGATGGAGGCTGTTCCCCTCCCAGGCGATCAGGATCCATGCGTAGCTATCTGTTTCGATCCACTCTCCTCGTGACGGCGCTGTCGCTGTCGGCCGGCGCACTTGCCCAGGCCGCGAGCGCACCGCAGTCGATCCTGCCGACGCCCGTGCCGCCATCGCAGGCCGCACCCGCCACGGCGGCTCAGGCGACGCCGGTCGCACCGGTCGCGCCGAGCATCCCGCTGCCCGCACTGTCGCCCGACCAGGCGCGCCAGCTGACCGCGCTGCTGGCCGACGGGCGGATGGCGCACGGCCTGCGTTACGACGACGCGCCGGCACCGGCGGGCGCGGTGGACAACGACACGCTGGTCCGCGCCGCGCTCGACTATGCCCGCGCGGTTCACGCCGGTCGGCTGGCGACGGCCGATTTCAAGGAGGACTGGGGCCTGCGCCCGGCCGCCTATGATCCGCTGCCCGCGTTTGCCGATGCGGTGGCGAAGAACCGGCTCGATCGCTGGGCGCGGGTCCTGGCCCCGCCCTATTCGGGCTATGACGGGTTGCAGCGCGGGCTGGCGACGTATCGCGCGATCGAGACGACCGGCGGCTGGCCGAAACTTGCGCCCGGCCCCGACCTGTCGATGGGCGCGAAGGGTGCCCGCGTCCGTGCGCTGCGCCAGCGGCTGGCGGTCGAGGACAAGACTGTCGAACGACTGGGCGACAGTTTCGACGGCGAGCTGAAGGCGGCGGTGCGCCGTGCGCAGACCCGCTATGGCCTGAATCCGACCGGCACCGTCGCGGCGCAGACGCTGGCCGCGCTGAACGTCAGCGCGACCGACCGCGTGAAGCAGATCATGGCCAACATGGAACGCTGGCGCTGGCTGCCCAAGGAGCTCGACAAGAACCGGATCCAGGTCAACATCGCCGCCGCGCTGGTGACAGTGTTCGAGGGCGACGAACCGATCATGTCGATGCGGGGCGTGACCGGGCGTCCGGGTGACGAGACACCGATGCTGCAATCCGCGATCCATTCGGTGGTCATCAATCCGCCATGGAACGTGCCGTCGGGCATCGCGCAGCGCGAGCTGTGGCCCAAGGGACCGGGCTATCTGAAGGCCAATGGCTTCAAGGTGATCGGCGAGGGTCCGAACAGGCGACTGCAGCAGGCGGCGGGTCCGCAGTCGGCGCTCGGCCGGTTCAAGTTCGATTTCGACAACAAATACGCGGTGTATCTGCACGACACGCCGGCGCAGGCGAAGTTCGCCAGCTACGACCGCCTGGCCAGCCACGGCTGCGTCCGGCTGGAAAAGCCCGCCGACCTGGCGCAACTGCTGTTGCGCAACGACCCGAACTGGAGCGAACCCGCGATCCAGGCCGCGGTCGATACCGGCAAGACGCAGCGCGTCCAGCTGCCGCAGCAGGTGACGGTGTACCTGCTCTACTGGACCGCCTTCGCATCGGCCAACGGGACGATGAATTTCCGTGCCGATCCGTACAGCTGGGACGGCGAACTCGCCGCCAAGATCGAGAAACGATCGCAGATCCAGGCCGCCGCGACGATCGCGCGCTGACCGACCAAGGGGACATCACATGACCAAAGCCATCCGCCCGCTCCTTGCCCTCGCGGCGACCGCCCTGCTCGCCGCCTGTTCGTCCGACACGCCGCCCCCGCCGCCGACCGACAATGGCGTCGAGATGCTCGACGTGACCAACGAGGCGCTGAACGTTCAGGAAGCGCCGGCGACGATGAACGTGCCCGAACCGGCGACGCAGAACGTCGCCGAGGAGCTGCCGCCGGTGCCCGACCGCGAACAGATCCAGGCCGATGCCGATGCGACGGGCATGACCGCGCGCGTCGATCGCGATGCCGAGGACGCTCCGGCGGCGACGACGAATTCGACCGTTTCCGAGGAAAAATAGCCCGGCCACGCCCGGACGATCGGACGCGCGCACCGACCGGACATGGCGCCTGCCTGTGCGCCGTTCCGGCGTTGCCCTTGCGAAACGACCATAAAGCGCCCATGTAGGGGGTGCTACAGTCGCATATCGACGGTCTTCGGCGCTTTGCGGCACCTTGCTCCTTCTTTCCCTGCCCCTAGAGCGACCGGCAGCCCATTCGCGGGGTGCCGTCACGAAAAGAAGGACTACCCCAATGGCCATCACCGGCACCGTCAAGTTTTTCAATGCCGACAAGGGCTATGGCTTCATTGCGCCCGAGAGCGGCGGCAACGACGCCTTTGTGCACATCACCGCCGTCGAGCGCGCCGGCATGGCGACGCTGAACCAGAACCAGCGCGTTTCGTACGAGCTGGAAGAGGATCGCCGCGGCAAGATGAGCGCAGTGAACCTGCAGTCGGTCGACTGATTTCGCCGACCGTCGGCGGCGCGTCCGGATGGATGCGCCGCCGACATCCCTTCCCTCTTTTCACATGAAGGTGACGCACATGGCGAACGACGCAGCCTATTTCCGTGCCCAGGCCGACCGCGCACGCGCGGACGCCGATGGCGCGCAACTCGACAATGTCCGGGACCGCGCGATGCGCTCCGTCGCGGCGTTCGAGGCGATGGCGTCCAGTGCCGAACGCGTCACCCGCCTGCGCGCCGATCGCGAAGCTGCCACCGCGGCCCAGCGCACCGACGTGATCGAAACCGTCGAATCCTGAGTATCTCGGGCGCGGCACCCCGCGCCCCAGCCTGTTCGGTCGATTTTTCAGCCTGCAGCAGTGTCGAGCACGACATCGCGCATGCACCCCATCCGAAAGGCTCATCCCGTGGATCTGAACTATCTCTATGCGCGTCACCAGATCGCGCTGATGCGCGCCGATGCGGCATCCTGCATCGAAGCCCGTCACAGCCATCGCGGCCTGGCCACCGGCTATGCCCTGGCGATCGAAAGCCGTCGCGCCGAGCTGGGCGGCGGGGACTTCGCCACCACGCTCTGAGGGCGCAGGCGCTCCTCCTCATCGGCATTTCCGCCATCGCGGGAATGATGACGTAGGGGGAGTAGGCTCAGTCCCCATTCGCGGCGGTACCGCCCGACATTGACTTCCCCGCCAGACCCGCTAGTGCGCACCCGTCGTCGCGACGGGTCCGCCCGTCGCGCGCGCCGTCCGAGACAGCAGGTGGCCGGGGTTCGCCCGACCTTAATGTCCTGCCTAGACGGGGAACAGATTTTGCCGAACACCGCCACCGTGCGGTGTCGGGTCGTGCCGCATGTTCGGCCGCGACGATCCTCCCCCTCACTGGACACGACCGCTCGTGCGCCGTCAGGCTCGCGGGCATGTACCGGGCCGTGCCGTATGGCGCGGTTCATTTTTGAGGAGAATGGCATGGATCGTTCGCAAAAGACCGAGGCCGTTGCCGAGTTGAACGCAAACTTCCGCAAGGTCGGCGTGGTGGTTGTCACCCGCAACCTGGGGATGACCGTCGCGCAATCGACCGTCCTCCGCACGAAGATGCGCGACGCCGGAGCGACCTACAAGGTCTCGAAGAACAAGCTTGCCAAGATCGCGCTCGAAGGCACCGACTACGCAGGTCTGACCGACCTGTTCACCGGTCCTGTCGGGCTCGCCAGTTCCGCCGATCCGGTCGCTGCCGCCAAGGCTGCGATCGATTTTGCGAAGACGAACGACAAGTTCGAAATCGTCGGCGGCGCCATGGGGAGCCAGATTCTCGACGCGGAGGGTGTGAAGGCACTCGCTTCGCTGCCGTCGCTCGACGAGCTGCGGTCGAAGCTGGTGGGTCTGCTCGTGGCACCGGCCACGAAGATCGCGACCATCACCCAGGCACCGGCGGCGCAGATCGCCCGTGTGCTCTCGGCATATGCGGAAAAGGAAGCGGCATAATCTTTTGCCGCGACCGACACTTACAACCCGATTTTGAACTGGAGTTACACAATGGCTGATCTGAATGCGCTGGTTGACCAGCTGAGCGAACTGACCGTCCTGGAAGCCGCAGAGCTGTCGAAGCTGCTCGAAGAGAAGTGGGGCGTTTCGGCTGCTGCTGCGGTTGCAGCTCCGGCCGCTGGTGGCGGCGGCGCCGCTGCTCCGGCTGCCGAAGAGCAGACCGAGTTCGACGTGATCCTGACCGGCGACGGTGGCAAGAAGATCAACGTCATCAAGGAAGTCCGTGCGATCACCGCGCTCGGCCTGACCGAAGCCAAGACGCTGGTCGAGTCGGCGCCCAAGGCCGTCAAGGAAGGCGTGTCGAAGGACGAGGCCGAGAAGATCAAGAAGCAGCTGGAAGAAGCCGGCGCGACTGTCGAGATCAAGTAAGCCGCAGTCGGGGGCGGCTGGCAAGCCGGCCGCCCCCCGACCACGCGGCCGGCGGCGCGAAAGCGCTGTCCGATGCCACGGGATTTGCTCTCGTGGTGGCCAAGCCAGAGAAGGGCGGCCCGCTACCTGGCGGACCGCCCTTTTTCCATGCACGATCGGCAAGCGCCGCTTGCGGCACCCGTGCGCCGCCGTCACAGGCGGACGCCTGATCAACACGGGGCGCACAATGTACCGGGTAGCCTATGACCGCGTTCGCAACATCCTGACCATCCATGTCAGCGGCTTCCTGACACCGGACGAGGTGCCGGCGTTCGCAGCCGAAGTCGCCGCGCGGGCGCAGACCGCTGCAGCGATCCGGGGCGATTTCGACGTGATCGTGGACTCGCTCGATTTTCCGGTCCAGGCCAATGACGTCGCCGATCTCCTCTCCCGCATCATGCACGAGGGCATCGTCCTGACGCGCGGTCGCGCGGCCGTGGTCGTCGGCAGCCAGCTCAACAAGCTGCAGGCCGAACGCACATTGGTCCATCCGCGATTGCAGGTGTTTCGTGCGATGGACGACGCCCACGCGTGGCTGGATGCACCGAAGAGCGTGGACACGACGGTCTGATTGCCGGCGCTCAGTCCGCCCGCTTCCCCGCTATCCGCTGGCCGCCCTGCACGATCGTCGCGGTCGTACCGTCCAGCTCGACGCGGGCATCGACGCCGACCGTGCGGAACTCGGTCGCGCTGACGGCCTCGATCGGCAGCGCCGGCTGCCCGGCCAGCTGCGCGGTCAGCGTATCTCCCGCCCCCCAGGCGATCGTGAAGCGGCCGATCGGCAAGGCGTAGACGCCGACATAGCGCTCCAGCGTGGCGCGCGGCACGACGATGGCCGCAGCGTCGGCCGGGACCGGCCCGGTCCGCACCGCGCGATCGAAACCATCCTCGCCGCGCTGGTGCATCTCCATGACCGGGGCAGCGCCGTCGCTGCGGATCCGGAACCACTCCAGCGCCCGCGGCCCGAACGAGAAGCGGTTGTCGCCGACCGGGAACACTTCCCGCTCGGGCTGGCTGCCACGCTTGACAAACAGCCGGCCGTCGCGCGCGAAGAACCGGCGCTCGACCTTGTCCAGCCCCTCGACCGCATAGACACCCAGCAGCGGCGTGACCGCGGCAAGATCGACCGGCTGCACGACAAAGACCGGGAATGGCGTACCCGCCGCGATCGCCGCGATACGCCGCGCGGTGACGCCGGGCGACGCGGCCGGACTGTCCGAGTTGGCAAAGACCGCGACGAAGATGTCCTGCGCCGGCAGGTACAGGCTGTCGGTGTTGCCGCCGAAGATACCGCCCGAATGCTCGATCGTCGCCAGTCCGCGGACGCTGCCGTTCGACAGGCCGAAACCGTACGGATTGCGGGTGCCATCGGCCAGGATCGTCGGCGCGATCATCTGCGCGTAGCTGGCGGACTTAACGACCTTGCCGTGGTGCAGCGCCTGCGCCCAGGCGGCGAGGTCGCGAACCGATCCGACCAGCCCCCCTGCCGCCTGCGGGACGCTCATGTCGATCGCCTGCGCGGGCTGCGCGCCGACGGTATAGGGTCTGGCCCAGTCCGCTCCCGGCGTCGCACCGCCATAGCGGATCGTCCTCAGGCCGAGCGGCCCGGTGATGCGGGTGGCGATCGCGTCATACCACGGCTTGCCCGTCACCCGCTCGATGATCGCACCGAGCAGGACATAGCCCGAATTGTTGTAGTTCCATTTCGTGCCCGCCGGAAATTCGGGCGGCAGATCGCGGAATACGGCGACGACCTGGTCGGTCGTGTGCGGCTGGCCGGTATTGGCCGCGACCATCCAGCCGGGAATGCCGGTGTAGGACCGGATGCCCGACGTGTGGTTCAGCAGCTGGCGCACCGTCGCGGCACCGCCCGGCGCAGGATAGCCCGGCAGGAACTTCGACAGCGGATCGTCGAGCCTCAGCCTGCCCTCCTCGACCAGTTGCAGGATCACCGCGGCGGTGAACTGCTTGGTGATCGACCCGATGCGGATCACGCTGTCGGGCGTGAGCGGCGTCTTTGCCCCGACATCCGCCAGCCCGCGCGCGCCGGCGTAGAGCGTCCTGCCGCCACGCGTGACGATCACGGTCGCGCCCGGCTGGTCGGCTGGCCAGCCGGCGTCGAGCAGCGCGTCGATGCCGGCGGTCACGTCGCCGGGCACCGCCGCGTCTGGCCTGGCGACGGCTTGCGCCGCGACCGGCAGCGGCGCGAAGGCGATGGCGGCGGTCAGGACGTAACGAGTCAGATGCGGCATGGCGGCTCCCCCGGGACGCCACTGGTCGGCGCGTGTTAGTTGAATAACACACATGCCGGACCTGTAAAGCCTCAGCGTGGGGTGAACCGTCGCGCGTCGAGCCGCAGATACTCCTGACCCGACCGGTCGACCCAGATCGGACCGAGCCTCGGCGAGGACGGATCGCCCGTGCCGATGACGAAGGCATCGCTGGTCGTGCCGATCGACAGGCCGGCGCGCCATTGCAGGCTGACCAGCGCAAGCGGGACGATCAGTTCGCGATCGGCGGCGGTCGTGACGTACATGGCATCGCCGGGCAGCATCAGTTCGCCCGCCACGCTGCGCGTCTCGCCGGGTTGCAGCGTGAACGGGTCGCCGCCGGGAAGCTGCGATGCCCGTGCGGTGAACTCGGCGATCTCGGCCGCGGTCTCCGGCCCCGCACTCGCCAATGTCACGACCGGGCGGATCGCATCGATGGCAGCGGCGGCGGCGTTGGTGACGATCATCTCAAACGCCAGAAACGCATCCGGTCCCCGCGTCCACAGTCGCTGCGCGCGGAAATCGAGCGACAGCGTCCGTTTGGGCTGCGGCGCAACCGGCGCCACCGGTGCGGCTGGTGGGCTGGGTGTGGGTGCCGCCGCGGCAGGGACCGCGTCGCGCTCGGCAGGTTCCACCACATGGGCGACCGGATCAGACGGGTTGCCCTGACCGCGCCGCCACAGTGCGAAACCGCCCGCTCCGACGACCAGCATCCCGATCGTCCACCACAACCAGCGCCAGCCGTCGCGCGGCGTCTGCGGCAGCGGGGTGACCGCGGGCTCGCTGGCCAGCCCGGTCGGCGTCGCGTCTGGCAGCGGCACCGCGGCGCTCGCTTCGGGAGAAGGCTGCGCGTCGGTCGTCGGCACCGCGGCGGGCGTGGCGGACGCGGTGGGCGTCGGCGCAGGGGCGCGGACGGTGGAGGGTGTCGGCGTTGAAGTCGGCAGCGCCGCGGCGGGTGTTCGCGTCGCGGTCGGGCGCGGAGTCGGTGTCGGAGCCGGCACGGGCGTTGCCGTCGGGACCGGCGTGGGCGCTGGCGTCTGGCTGTTGCCCGGCGGCAGGCTGTAGCGCTCGATCACCGGTGGCGGCGGCACGGCGGTCGCAGCATTGTCCTGCGCCACCGCGGCAGTGCTCGCCAGCAGCGCGGCCAGCGTCAGTCCGGCGCGCAGCATCACAATGCCCCCAGGTCGATCGCGGCGTGGCGATCGAGCGTTCGCGACGCGTCGGGCATCGGATATTTCAGCCCCGTCGCGCAATTGAACAGCACCACCCGCTCCTCCTTGCCGATCATCCCCAGATCCAGCGCGCGGTCATAGGCGGCCAGCGTCGCGCCGCCCTCCGGACACAACAGCAGACCGTCGCCCGCGGCTTCGGCGACCGCCGCGATCAGGCTGGCGTCGCTGACCGCCAGCGCCGCGCCGCCGGATGCCCGCACCGCATCGAGGATCAGGAAATCACCGACCGCCTTGGGCACACGGATGCCGGCAGCGACGGTGTGGGCGTCCTCCCAGCGCTCGGCATGGCGCGCGCCGGCCTCGAACGCGCGGACCATCGGCGCGCACCCTTCGGCCTGGACCGCGTACATCCGCGGACGCTCGGTACCGATGAAGCCCAGCGCTTCCAGTTCGTCGAATGCCTTCCACATGCCGATCAGCCCGGTGCCACCACCGGTGGGATAGAAGATCGCATCGGGCAGTTCCCAGCCGAGCTGTTCGGCCAGTTCGAGTCCCATCGTCTTCTTGCCTTCGATCCGGTACGGCTCCTTCAGCGTCGAGAAGTCGAACCAGCCGTTCGCTTGGCACGCCGCGCCGACGATCGCGCCGCAATCGTCGATCAGGCCGTTGACGCGATAGACGCGCGCGCCCTGCATCGCGATCTCGCGCACGTTGATCTCGGGCGTGTCGTCGGGACACAGTACGACCATCTCGATCCCCGCGCGCGTCGCATAGGCCGCTGCCGCCGCGCCGGCGTTGCCGTTGGTCGGCATCGCGATGGTCTTCACGCCCAGCGCCTTGGCCATCGAAATCGCCATCACCAGCCCGCGCGCCTTGAAACTGCCGGTGGGCAGCCGCCCCTCGTCCTTGACGATCGGCGCGCGCACGCCCCGCTTCGCGCCGACGCGGTCGAGCGTGACGAGCGGGGTTTCCTGTTCGCCCAGGCTGACGATGTTGTCGCGCGCGCGGACGGGCAGCAGCTCGCGATATTTCCACAGATCAGCGGGGCGGGATGCCAGCACGTCCTTGGTCATCGCCGCGCGGACGCCATCGAGGTCGTAGCGCACCAGCAGGGGGCGCCCGACCCGGCTCAGGCCGTGAAGCGTATCGGCGTCATAGCGCTCGCCCGTCATGGAGCATTCCAGGTGGGTGACGAAACTGGGCAGGTCGGCGGTCAGGTTGGTCGAAGTCATCGCGTGCCCATCGCGCCGTGCGCGGATGGCGTCAATCCGTCGCACCGGCGTCCGTTGCGCCCGACATGACGTCGTCGGGATGCTTGTCCCGATGTTCGACATATTCGACCAGCGTGTCATCGGGATGGCGGACGAGCATGTTCCAGCCGGTCGGCACGATCTTGACCGGCTCGACGATCGTAGCGCCCATGCCGGGCAGGTGGCGCTGCCAGCCCGCGATGTCATCGACCAGAAACGTGACGTCGGTGGCGGCGAACGGCGCCAGACTCTCGGCGCTCCCTCCGATGAACAACAACGACGCGACCTGTGCCAGCTTCAGGTCATATTCGGGATAGTCGAACCGCAATCGCGCGCGCTGTCCGATCAACGTCTCGTGAAACATCACCGCCGCGTCGAACCGTTCCAGTGGCAGGCAACGGCGCGCCAGAATGTTCAGGATACGCACACCGCCCCGCCTACCGCGCCGTCACCGCACTCTGGTCGACCGCGACCACCGGCAGCCACACCGCGCTGGCCGCAGTGCCCCCGCGCTGGAGCGTCACCGTCGCCGCCTTGTAGTCGCCCGGCTTCGCCAGGAAGATATTCGGCACATAGGTCTGAGGGTTGCGATCGTAGAGCGGGAACTGGCTCGACTGGACCTGCACCATGATGCGGTGGCCGGGCTGGAAGACGTGGTTCACGGTCGGCAGGCGGAAGCGGTACTTCTGCACCTTGCCCGCCGGGATCGGCGATGGCTTCGCGAAGCTGTCGCGGTAGCGGCCGCGGAAGATGTCCTGTGAAATCGCGAGCTGGTATCCGCCCATCTTCGGATCGGTCGCGACCTCGTCGGGATAGACGTCGATGACCTTGACGACGAAGTCGCCGTCGGTGCCGGTGGTCTTCGCGAAGACTTCCGCGAACGGCGCGCCGGACACGCGAACCGGGGCGGTCAGCACGTCGGTCTGATAGGTCATGACGTCCGGCCGCCCATCGACGCCGCGCTGGTCGCTGACCAGCCAGTCGCCCCAGCGACCGTCGCCGAAGTTCACGGGACGCGGCAGATGCGGGACCGGCTTGGCGGGATCGCTGACATAGGAATCACCCCCTGCCCCGCCCTTGTCCCATCCGAGCTTGCCGCCCATCTGAAGATAGATGGGTTTCAGCGGTGCCGCGCAGCCGCTCTCGCATGCCAGCGGCCACTGGCTCAGCCGATCCCACCGGTTTTCGCCGGTATTGTAGATCGCCGCCTGCGGCAGGTTCGCCGCGGGTCCGTCTTTCAGATACTGGTTGAACAGCGGCAGGACCATGTCGTCGCGGAACTGCGCGGCGGTATCGCCGTCCCACTGGAACGGCCCCAGGCTGCGCCCCTCGCGGTTGACCTGGCTGTGCCGCCACGGACCCATCACCAGGAAGTTGTTGCCGAGCTTGCCCTTGGCCTTCAACGCCTCCCACGACGTGATAGCGCCGTACATGTCCTCCTGATCCCACAGGCCCTGTTCCCAAAGCGTGGGGACATTGGAGGGATTGGCGGCGAGCAGCTTGTCGAGCGCCTGACCCGACCAGAACTGATCGTAGTCGGGATGCGACTGCATCCGCTGCCAATAGGGCAGCGTATCGTACCCGGCCTTTTTCGCCCAGTCACCTGCGGAGCCGGTGCGGAAATTGTCGTAATCGTCATATCCGCCGGTCGGCGGGGCCTTGCCCGCGCCCTTGAACCCGGTCTGTCCGCCGAGCCACGCGATGTTGGCCAGACGGAATGCGCCATGATGGAACCAGTCGTCGCCCATCCAGCCGTCGATCATCGGGCTTTCGGGTGCGGCGACCTTCAGCGCCGGGTGCGGGTTCAGCAGCGCCATGACGACGGTGAAGCCTTCGTAACTCGACCCGATCATCCCGACCTTGCCGTTGCTCTCGGGCAGGTTGGCCCTGTTCGCCAGCCAGTCGATGGTGTCGTACGCATCGGTGACGTGATCCACTTTCGTCGGGTTGAGCGGGCCGATCACCGGCCGCGTCACGACATAGTCGCCCTCCGACCCGTATTTGCCGCGCACGTCCTGATACACGCGGATGTAGCCCGCCTTGACGAACCCTTCGTCGGCCAGCGGCAAAGTGCTCAACATCTTCGGGCTGTCCATCCGGCTGGCGCGCCCCGCGGCGTTGTACGGCGTGCGCGTCAGCACGATCGGCGCGTCCTTCGCGCCCTTCGGCACGACGATGACGGTGTACAGTTTCGTCCCGTCGCGCATCGGCACCATCACCACGCGCTTGTCGTAATCATACCCGACCTTCGGAACACTGTAGTTCGCCGGCACGTCGCCGCCCGCCGGCGCGGTCTGCTGCGCGGCGAGTGGCGTGGCGACGAGTGCGGTGGCAGCGAGCAAAATCAGCTTGGTCATGGGACGAACTCCGGGGATCGATGCCGATACGCTAGGCCATCGGACACGCTACGCAAGATACTCGAACGAACGGCCCGCACCCCTTGCCGGGAGGCGGGCCATTTTTCAGCTAGCGGCAAGCGGATCAGGCGTGTTCGACCTGGCCGTGCAGGCGCGCCTCGATATCGTCGCGCATCACGCGGTCGGCGAGGTCGATCGGGACCAGCGCCCCGCTGTCCGCATCCGACACGCCGAACACGAACGACGCGGATGTGCGGCCCTCGCTGCCGTCGGGCAGGGTATATCGGGCGTCGGCGACGATCACCGGGGTGACGTGATCCTCGCCGCCGAAATCGGCCTTCAGCACCGCGAGAGTCGCGTCGATCCGCGTACCCTCACCCGCAGCGATCCGCATCGGATCGATCGACGCGTCGGCCGGGGCATCGACCAGCATATTCTCCATCTCGCTGGCATGCGCGTCGGTCAGCATGAAGGTCGAGACACGGACGTTCTCGGCCGCGACGGTGCCCGAGTTGGCGACGGTCAGCTCGATCTCGACCAGCGCCTCGTCCGCGCTGGTGCCGGCGCGGACCGGTCGCATCGCAAACTCCAGCCACGGGCGATTGCGCACTGGCGCAGCGGCATCGGTCAGCGCAGCGACGTCCTCGGCCGGGGCATCGCTGACGGTCGGCTCGTCGGCCAGGCCGGTAACGACCGGCGTTTCGGCCGCCGCCACGATCGGCGCGGCGGCGACCGCAGCGGGCGCCACATAGGCCGGCTCGGCGACGGGCGCGACATACGCCGGTTCCGGCGTTGCCTCATAATAGGTCGGCTCGGCTTCATATTCGTCATAGGCTGCCTGACGACGGCGGCGCATGAGGAGGAATGCCGCACCGGCCGCGACGATCAGCGCGGCGATCACCGCGATCGGCCACAATGGCGCGCCATCCGTCTCGGTCGTTGCAGTCGTCGCTGCGGTTTCGACCGGCGTCTCGGCGACCGGGACCGGGTTTGCGGCCGGCGCGGTCGTTGCAGGTGCAGGTGCAGGTGCCGCCGGGGCCGGCGCGGACGGCTCCGCTGCGACAGGTGCCGGCGTCGCGACGGCAGACGCGGCGGGCGCCGTCCGCGTCGGAGTTGCGCGCGCCGACTGTCGCGCCGGAGCCGTTCGCGTGGTGCGGGCGGGCGGCTGACGCGCCTCGTCGACGACGTCGGCCGCACCCGGCGCGATGGTGGTGCGCGAGGTGGTGGCATCGCTCGGCGCCGCCGGTTGCGCCGACTGGACCGGCGCGGGTGCCGGCGTCACAGTTGGGGCGGCCGGCGGCGGCGCGGCCTGCGGGACGGTGGCGCGCACCGGCGGCGGCGCAGCGGTGGTCGCATCCTGCGCGCTGGCGGGGATGGCAAGAAGCGCAGGGGCTGCGAGGAACAGCCAGGCCGCGCGGCGGGCGGGGGTGGAGGTGTTTTTCATATCGGTGTCACAATGAACCAGCCGATGATTCCGGCCCCGAAATGGGTCATTTTAGCGCCTAAACGTGCATTTCCATCGACGAACCGAGCGCGCTCGCGGCGTTTGACAGGATGTTGCGCTGCACCTATATGGCGTGTCCTACCGCAGTTTCGGGAAATGATGCGCCGTCGCGCAGTGCATCGGTCGAATGGGAACTGGGGATTCAAGATACAGACGCTATCGACAGGTGCTGTTTCCCGGATCGGGGGGCTTGCGCCTATCCTTGCGTCCTTTTTTGCGTCCGCGCCCCGCGGGTCTGATCCGGGGCATCTGACGGCTGATGAGGCAAACGACACATGGCGACTAAAGCGATCGTACCGGGCGGCACCACCAAGCGCCGCATCCGCAAGGTCTTCGGCGACATCCACGAAGTGGTGCAGATGCCGAACCTGATCGAGGTCCAGCGCGAGAGCTACGAACAGTTCCTGCGCTCCGACAAGTCGATCGGCCATGTCTCGGGCCTCGAGAAGACGCTGCGCAGCGTCTTCCCGATCCAGGATTTCGCAGGCACCGCCTATCTCGACTTCGACGATTACGTCCTCGAGGATCCGAAGTTCGACGTCGAGGAATGCCGCCAGCGCGGAATCACCTATGCCGCGCCGATGCGCGTCACGCTGCGCCTGACCGCGTTCGAGGTCGATCCCGATACGGAAGCCAAGTCGGTCATCGATATCAAGGAGCAGGACGTCTACATGGGCGACATGCCCCTGATGACGGGCAACGGCACCTTCTTCATCAACGGCACCGAGCGCGTCATCGTCAGCCAGATGCACCGCAGCCCGGGTGTGCTGTTCGACCACGACCGCGGCAAGACCCACGCCTCGGGCAAGTTCCTGTTCGCCGCGCGCGTCATCCCGTATCGCGGCTCGTGGCTCGACTTCGAGTTCGACGCCAAGGACATCGTCAACGTCCGCATCGACCGCAAGCGCAAGCTGCCGGTCACGACGCTGCTCTACGCGCTGGGCATGAACAGCGAGGATATCCTCAACCACTTCTACAACCGCGTGACCTATGTCCGCGGTGCGGGCGGTTGGCAGATCCCGTTCGCGCCGGAGAACTGGCGCGGGCAGAAGCCGATGTTCGACATCGTCGATGCCAAGTCCGGCGAAGTCGTGTTCGCCGCCGGCCAGAAGATTTCGCCGCGCGCCGCCAACAAGGCGGCCAAGGACGGCCTGACCGACCTGCTGATCCCGACCGAAGAGATCTTCGGCCGCTACAGCGCCTATGACCTCATCAACGAGAGCACGGGCCAGATCTACATCGAGGCGGGCGACGAAGTGTCGGCCGAGAATCTCGAGCTGCTGGACAAGGCGGGGATCGAGCGGATCGAACTGCTCGACATCGATCACGTCTCGACCGGTGCGTGGATCCGCAACACGCTGAAGGTCGACAAGGCCGAGGAGCGCGAGCAGGCGCTGTCGGACATCTACCGCGTCATGCGCCCCGGCGAGCCGCCGACGCTGGAAACCGCGGAGTCGCTGTTCGCCGGCCTGTTCTTCGATCCCGAGCGCTACGATCTGTCGGCGGTCGGCCGCGTGAAGCTGAACATGCGCCTCGACCTCGACGCGCCGGACACGCACACCACGCTGCGCAGCGAAGATATCCTGGCCGTCGTCAAGACCCTGGTCGATCTGAAGGACGGCAAGGGCGAGGTCGATGACATCGACAACCTGGGCAACCGTCGTGTCCGTTCGGTCGGCGAGCTGCTCGAGAACCAGTATCGCGTCGGGCTTCTCCGCATGGAGCGCGCGGTCAAGGAGCGCATGTCGTCGGTCGACGTCTCGACGGTCATGCCGAACGACCTCATCAACGCCAAGCCGGCGGTCGCCGCGGTACGCGAATTCTTCGGCTCGTCGCAGCTGTCGCAGTTCATGGACCAGACCAACCCGCTGTCCGAAGTGACGCACAAGCGTCGCGTCTCGGCGCTCGGGCCGGGCGGTCTGACACGTGAGCGCGCAGGGTTCGAGGTTCGCGACGTCCATCCGACGCACTATGGCCGCATCTGCCCGATCGAGACACCGGAAGGCCCGAACATCGGCCTCATCAACAGCCTGGCTTCGTTCAGCCGCGTCAACAAATATGGCTTCATCGAGACGCCGTACCGCAAGGTCATCGACAACAAGGTGACCGACGAGGTCGTGTACCTGTCGGCGATGGAAGAGGCCAAGCACACGATCGCGCAGGCTTCGGCCGAGCTCGACGAGGCCGGTCACTTCTCGGAAGAACTGGTGTCGTCGCGTCAGGCCGGCGAATTCCTGATGGCGCTGCCCGAGCAGATCACGCTGATGGACGTCAGCCCCAAGCAGCTCGTCTCGGTCGCCGCATCGCTCATCCCGTTCCTGGAAAACGATGACGCCAACCGCGCGCTGATGGGATCGAACATGCAGCGCCAGGCGGTGCCGCTGGTCCAGGCCGAGGCGCCGTTCGTCGGCACCGGCATGGAAGAGACGGTGGCGCGCGATTCGGGCGCGGCGATCTCGGCGCGCCGTGCTGGCATCGTCGATCAGGTCGATGCCGCACGCATCGTGATCCGCGCCAGCGGTGACGTCGATGCCGGGGAATCGGGCGTCGACATCTACACGCTGATGAAGTTCCAGCGCTCGAACCAGTCGACCTGCATCAACCAGCGTCCGCTGGTGAAGGTCGGCGACGTCGTCGCGCGCGGCGAAGTGCTGGCCGACGGTCCCTCGACCGAATTCGGCGAACTGGCGCTGGGCCGCAACAGCCTGGTCGCGTTCATGCCGTGGAACGGCTACAACTACGAGGACTCGATCCTCATCAGCGAACGGATCGTGAAGGACGACGTGTTCACGTCGATCCACATCGACGAGTTCGAGGTGATGGCCCGCGACACCAAGCTGGGGCCGGAAGACATCACCCGCGACATCCCGAACGTCGGCGAGGAAGCGCTGCGCAACCTCGACGAGGCGGGCATCGTGTACATCGGCGCCGAAGTGGAGCCGGGCGACATCCTGGCCGGCAAGATCACCCCCAAGGGTGAATCGCCGATGACGCCGGAGGAAAAGCTCCTCCGCGCCATCTTCGGCGAAAAGGCGTCGGACGTGCGCGACACCTCGCTCCGCCTGCCGCCGGGCGTTGCCGGCACCGTCGTCGAGGTCCGGGTGTTCAACCGCCACGGCATCGACAAGGACGAGCGCGCGATGGCGATCGAGCGCGAGGAGATCGAGCGGCTGAAGAAGGATTCGGACGACGAACGCACGATCCTGAACCGCGCGACCTGGTCGCGGCTGAAGGACATGCTGGTCGGCCAGACCGCCACCGCGACCCCCAAGGGGCTGAAGAAGGGCGCCGTCATCGACGACGACCTGCTCGACAGCGTCGATCGCCACGAATGGTGGAAGTTCGCGGTCGCCGACGATGCGGTCCAGGGCAATCTGGAAGCCGTGAAGACCCAGTATGACGAGGCGGCCAAGCGGATCACCGCGAAGTTCCACGATCGCCGCGAGAAGCTGGAGCGGGGCGACGAGCTGCCGCCGGGTGTGCTCAAGATGGTCAAGGTGTTCGTCGCGGTGAAGCGCAAGCTGCAGCCGGGCGATAAGATGGCCGGCCGTCACGGCAACAAGGGCGTCATCAGCCGGATCCTGCCGCAGGAGGACATGCCGTTCCTCGAAGACGGGACGCCGGTCGATCTGGTGCTCAACCCGCTGGGCGTGCCGTCGCGCATGAACGTCGGGCAGATCTTCGAGACGCATCTGGGCTGGGCCGCGCGTGGTCTCGGCAAGCAGATCACCCAGGCGCTGGAAGACTGGCGCGAGGCCAATCCGAACCCCGAGCCGGGCGCGATGCCCGACGCGGTCAAGGAACGGCTCAAGACGGTCTATGGCGAGCAGTATCACGAGGAGATCGACGCGCGGAACGGCGACCAGATCATCGAGCTGGCCAAGAACCTGAAGAACGGTGTGCCGATGGCGACGCCGGTGTTCGACGGGGCGCGTGAAGCCGACGTGTCCGACATGCTGGCGCTGGCTGGGCTCGATACGTCGGGTCAGGTCGACCTGTTCGACGGGCGCACCGGCGACACCTTCGATCGCAAGGTCACGGTGGGCTATATCTACATGCTCAAGCTGCACCATCTGGTCGACGACAAGATCCACGCACGCTCGATCGGGCCGTACTCGCTCGTCACCCAGCAGCCGTTGGGCGGAAAGGCGCAGTTCGGCGGCCAGCGCTTCGGCGAGATGGAGGTCTGGGCGCTCCAGGCCTATGGCGCGGCGTACACCCTGCAGGAAATGCTGACGGTGAAGTCGGACGACGTGGTCGGCCGCACCAAGGTCTACGAAGCGATCGTCAAGGGCGACGACACCTTCGAGGCCGGCATTCCGGAGAGCTTCAACG
>JAZKBG010000011.1:0-4179 GCA_040388765.1 Pseudomonadota bacterium
GCGCACCAAGAACGTCGGCACCCTCGGCAAGCAGATCGACCACTCCGACATGGCCGACTTCGCGCGCTCGATGCGCGGCGTCCCGTACGCGTACAAGCCGGAGTTCGCCGCACGCGAGGGGCAGGCCCCTGGTGAGGTGAACGTCGGCCCCGTCGCGCAGGAGATGGAGAAGTCCAAGGTCGGGCGCACCATCGTGAAGCCCGATCCGCAGGGGTCCGGCATGCGCACGCTCGATGAGCCGAAGATGGTCAAGGGTCTCGGCGCGGTGGTCGCAGACCAGCAGGAGCAGCTCGACGAGATGCGGTCGCTCATGGCTCGCCGCTTCGGAGGTGGACGATGAATCTCCCCGGCGGTGGCATGCCCAGCCCCGAGTACCTGGCGGCGATCGGGGCTCAACCCGGTCCCGCAGCGTCGTTCCCTCCTGCGCCTCCCGCAGCTCCGCCGCCCCCTGGCGCACCGGATTACGGCGCGCTCATCGGCTCGACGCTCGGCGGTACGCCTCCGCCCGCAGCGCCCATCATGCTCGGCGGTAAGCCCATCAACGTGGCGCCGCCGCTCGAGGCCGGACCTCCGCCGGCACCCATGGGCCCCCCGCCTCCGCCGGCTTCCGCCCAGCCTGTTCCCGGCCCCGCGCCGGGGCCCGATGCCATCCCCGAACGTCCACAGCCCTACCTCCACCAAGTCTACGGCGGCGGCGCGGTCAACGTGCCGGCCAAGGAGACCGAACTGCGCGGGCCCACGCTCAAGGCGGCCCAGGTCGATCGCAACGCCGCGTTCGCGGGAGCAGCGCAGGCCGTCACCGAGCGTGCGCAGGAGACCGCCGCTGGCGACTTCGCCATCGCGCTCGAGCAGGAGCGCAAGGCTGGTATCCGCGAGGACGCCGCGAACTACACCGCCAACGAGCGCGCTCAGGAAATGGAGCAGCGACAGGCGGACTTCGACCAGAGCGTCAAGGCCATGGGTGAGGCGGGCACCGTCGACCCGTCGCGCTTCTTCTCCAGCGCCGGCACCGGTCAGAAAATCGCCATGATGGTCTCGCTGCTCGTCGGCGGACTTGCCGAGGCGAAGGGCGCCAAGAACACGGGGGCTGAGGCCATCAAGGCTGTCGCTGCCAACGACGTCAAGGCGCAGGAGTTCGCCTACAACGCGACGCGCGATCAGGCGAACGCGAAGCAGACGGCCTTCTCGATGGCCATGCAGAAGTACAACAACGTCGATGCGGCTCGCGCGGCGGCTCGCGCGGCGTCGATGGACGTGCTGACGGCGCAGCTCGCGAAGCAGGCGGCCCTCTGGAAGGGCACCGAGGCGGAGAACCGCGCGACCATCGCGATCGCCGACCTCCAGAACGACCGCATGAACCAGATTCAGCAGGGCGTTGCGTTCGCGCCGGGCCGCCAGGTCGCCGTGGGCCCGTCGTGGGTCGATGCGGATGGCATCCACTACAACGAGCAGCAGGTTCGCGACCTCAAGAAAGAGGAGCGCGGGCAGGAGCACGACATTCGCAAGATCGGCGCGCAGACAGCGGGGGATGTCATCAAGGAGGGCGCGAAGGTCGACAAGACCGCTGCGAAGGAAGAGCGCGCGCTCAGCGTTCAGCTACCGAACGGCGACGTGGTCAAGGCGCGTGACTCGACCCAGGCGAAGGAGCTTGCGGACGCATCCGCGAGCATCCACGAGACCAATCGCCTTGTCGCGGAGGCTAAGAAGATCCGCGAGGGCGAAGGTTTCCGCGTCTACGGTTCGCCCGCACGCGCGCGGCTGGAGCAGATCCAAAAGAACCTCATCACAGGCTACGCGGTCCAGCACAACCTCGGCGCGATCTCCGGTCCCGACATGGAGCTTGCGACGGGCGGTACGGCGAAGCTGTTCGACGTCGGCCCCGGCCCGGAGGCCGCGCTCGACGGCCTCTCCGAGACCGCCCAAGCCAACCTGCGCAACAAGGTCAAGACGCTGCCGGATGCGCCGGGTACCGCCAAGGGCGCGATGCCCTCGTCCTTCACTCCCCACGGTGCGAAGTAATGGGCGAACGCATCCCGGTACTCAGCCCCGAAGGCCAATTCGGCACGGTCGACGCAGCCGACGCCGAGGCGGTCACGCGCGCGGGCGGCAAACTGCTCACCGGCGCGCAGGTCAAGGAGCGCGAGCTCCGTGAGGAGTACGACAAGAAATCCACCGCCGAGAAGGTCACTGGCGCAGTCGCAGGGCTCGCCGCCGGTCCCATCGTCGGCAACGCGCTCGCGGGCTCAGGCGTCATCGCCACGGCCCCCGAGGTGCAGGCGTTCGACCAGGGCCAGTCCTCGGCGGTGACGCTCGGGCTCGACCAGATCGGCGTCAAGGCGGCCCTGAATGCGGTCGCGGGCCCGAAGGCTGCGGCCGAGTACGGCAAGAACCAACTCGACGTCGCCGCCGCGCACTCGGGCTACAAGACGGCCGGGCAAACGGTCGGCATCGCCGCCACGGCTCTTGCCGGCGGAGGTCTCGGCGGAGCAGCGAAGGCGATCCCCGGCCTCGGCGCGTCGGCCCTCGGCGGCGTTGCGGAGGCCGGCGCCGCGAAGGTGCTCGCACCCCTCGCAGCGCGTGGCGTCCTGGGTCGTGCCCTCGCGACCGGCGGCGAGCTCGCGGCGCGTGGCGCTGTCGAAGGCGCGCTCTACTCGGGCGCGAATCAGATCACCGAGGACATGCTCGGCGACAAGGACGTGGTGGCCGACAAGGTCTTTGCGTCGATGGGCACCGGCGCGCTCTACGGCGCGGCCGGCGGCTTCGCGATGGGTGCAGGCGGTTCGCTTGCGGCCAGCGGGGCACGCAGCGCCATCAGTGCAGGGCGTGGGGCGCTGGGGCGGGCGCTGACGCGTGGAGGCGAGGACGCTGCCGTGGCTGCCGAGCGCGAGCCGCTTCGTCTGCATGGCGAACAGCCGACCGCGAACGCGAACCCGCCGCAGTCTGGACCGCGCCCGGACATCGGCGCCGGACCCGAGGCCGCAGCCGCTGAGGCTGCCGCAACGAAGCCCGAGACCGGCATCACCGACCTTCGCCGCATGCTCAAGGGCGAAGACGCGGGCGCTCGTGGCGTCGCGAACGATCTCGCCTACGACGCACTCGGGGCGACCAAGACCGCCGCGAAGAAAATCAACGAGAAGATCGAAGGCGGCACCAAGGCGGTGGGCGACTACGTCAACCGACGCATCCTCTCCACGAGCGCCGACGACGCCTCACTGCTGGGCACCATCAAGAGCGGTCGTGCCGACGAGATGCTCCCGCGCATCCAGGCCGAGGTAGCCGCAGACGGTGCCAAGATCGGCGACATCGTCCAGGCTTCCCCCGTCCGTGTCGACGCAAACGACCTGATCGCCAAAGCGATGAAGACGCACGCTGAGATGATGTCGGACCCCACGCGCATCGCGGGCGCCGATGCGTTCCAGAGGCAGATCGGCCAGACGTTCGACGCGTTCGCCAACGGCGGCAAGCTCGTCGACGGGCACATGGACCTTTCCGAGATGTACTACGCCCGCGCGAAGATGGAGGGCGTGGCGCACGAGATGAAACGCGCGAATGGTGCGGCCGGCGATGCCATGAAGGACTGGCTGCGTCAGGTCGACGAGCACCTTGTCACCAAGATCGATGAGGCCGCACGCGCCATCGGCGACACCGGCAAGCGCGACGAACTGCTGGGCCTGAAGCGCGAATACCAGCTCGGCAAGGCCGCCGAGAAGGCCGCGACCGAAGGCGCAGACCGTATTGCCGGGAACAACACCTTCGGTATCCGCGAGGGCATCGGCGGCATGGTTGGCCTTGCGATGGGGCACCCCATCGCCGCTATCGGTGCAGCCATTGCCGGCAAGGTCGCTCGCGAGCGCGGCTCCGCCGCTGGCGCCTACCTGCTCACGAAGATGGCGGACATGCGCATCCTGTCGCGCGCCGTGACTTCCGCCGACGAGCAGATCGGCCGCTCCGCCAAGGGCCTGCTCGCACCACCGAAAGCTCGCCCCCTTCCCGAGCCGCTGTCGACCGTCCCCCTCCGCGAGCGCGCTGCCAAGGTCATCGACCACGCCGCGACCGCTGCGGCGAACCCCGAGCGCCTCGCGACCGACGTCGCCAACCACGTCGACGCGCTCAACAGCAACGCTCCCAACCTTGCCTCGGGCCTCGGCCAGCGCATGACGAGCGCCTACGCGCTCCTGA
>JAZKBG010000012.1:0-97484 GCA_040388765.1 Pseudomonadota bacterium
CACAGGGGGCGGGTCGGCCGCCCCCTGTGACCCCCGACCTCAGACGTCCAGATTCGCCACCGTCAGCGCATTCTCCTGGATGAACTCGCGGCGCGGTTCGACCACGTCGCCCATCAGGCGGGTGAAGATCTCGTCCGCGACATCGGCCTGATCGACCTGCACGACCAGCATCGAGCGGGCTTCGGGGTCGAGCGTGGTCTCCCACAGCTGTTCCGCGTTCATCTCGCCCAGGCCCTTGTAGCGCTGGATCGATAGCCCCTTGCGGCCGACCGCCAGGATCGCGTCGAGCAGCTGGCTGGGCCGCGCGATCAGCGTCTCGCCCTTGGCGGCAGGGGCGGCAACCACCTCCTCGCCATCGGCATCGACTTCGGTCGGTTCCTCAACCGCCGCGGTGGTCGCGGCTTTCGACGACACCAGTTTCGAGATGCCCGAATAGCTGGCGATGTTCTCCTGCGTCAGCCCATGGAGCTTGCGCGCCTCGGCCGATGTCAGGAAGCCGACTTCGATGATGTGATGGTCGGTCACCCCGCGCCACAGCCGCTCGAAATGATAGCTGCCGTCCTCGGTGACGCGGGCGGACCAGCGCGCCTCGGCATCGGTCTGGTCCATCCGCTTCGCGACGACGTTCAGCCGCTCGACCCGCTGGTCGCGCGTCGCCTCGGGATCGAGCGCGCCGCCCATTGCCAGCGCCTCGATGATATCGGCCGAATAGCGGCGGGGCACATAACGCATTAGCGTGCGCATGCGGCGGGCATGCTCGACCAGGTCGCGCAGATCCTCGCCCAGCCGGGTGCCGTTCGGCGTCTCCAGCACGGTGCCCGCCACGCCGGCCTCGACCAGATAGATGTCGAGCGCGGCGTCGTCCTTGAGGTACACTTCCGACCGCCCCTTGGTCGCCTTGTAGAGCGGGGGCTGGGCGATATAGAGGTGCCCGGCGGTGATGATCTCGGGCATCTGGCGATAGAAGAACGTCAGCAGCAGCGTGCGGATGTGCGCGCCGTCGACGTCGGCGTCGGTCATGATGACGATCTTGTGGTAGCGCAGCTTGGCGAGGTTGAAATCGTCGCGGCCGATGCCGGTGCCCATCGCCTGGATCAAAGTCCCGATCTCGCGCGATGACAGCATCCGGTCGAAGCGCGCGCGTTCGACGTTCAGGATCTTGCCGCGCAGGGGCAGGATCGCCTGATAATGGCGGTCGCGGCCCTGTTTAGCCGAGCCGCCGGCCGAGTCGCCTTCGACCAGGAACAGTTCGGACTTGGCGGGATCGCGCTCCTGACAGTCGGCGAGCTTGCCGGGGAGCGAGGCGATGTCCATCGCACCCTTGCGGCGGGTCAGTTCGCGGGCCTTCTTCGCGGCCTCGCGCGCGGCGGCGGCGTCGATCACCTTCTGGATGATCTGCTTGGCGGTCTGGGGGTTCTCCTCCAGCCATTCGGCCATCTTGTCGGCCATCAGGCTTTCGAGCGGCTGGCGGACTTCGGAACTGACCAGTTTGTCCTTGGTCTGCGAACTGAATTTCGGATCGGGTAGCTTGACGCTGACGATCGCGGTCAGCCCCTCGCGCATGTCGTCACCGGTCAGGGTGACCTTTTCCTTCTTCAACAGCCCCGACTTGTCGGCATAGTTGTTGATCGTGCGGGTCAGCGCGGCGCGGAACGCCGCGATATGCGTGCCGCCGTCGCGCTGGGGGATGTTGTTGGTGAACGCCAGGACGTTCTCGTAATAACTATCGTTCCACTCCAGCGCGACGTCGATCGTCACGTCGTCGCGCGTGCCCGCGATCGCGACGGGATCGGGCATCAGCGGAGTCTTGTTGCGATCGAGGTACTTGACGAACGCGGCGATCCCGCCCTCGTAATAGAGCTCGACTTCCTTGACCTCCTCATGCCGCGCATCGCGCAGGAACAGGCGGACGCCCGAGTTCAGGAACGCCAGTTCGCGGTAGCGATGCTCGAGCTTCTCGAAGTCATATTCGGTGATCTTGAACGTGGCGGGGGAGGCGAGGAAGGTGACCTTCGTCCCCTTCTTCTCGCCCGCCGGGCCGACGACCTTCAGCGGCGCGACCGCGTCGCCATAGGCGAAGCGCATGTAATTCTCTTCGCCGTCGCGCCAGATCGTCAGGTCGAGCCATTCGGACAGCGCATTGACGACCGAGACGCCGACGCCGTGCAGACCGCCGGACACCTTATAGGCATTGTCGTCCGACGTGTTCTCGAACTTACCACCGGCATGCAGCTGGGTCATGATGACCTCGGCCGCCGACACGCCTTCCTCCGGGTGAATCCCGGTCGGAATCCCGCGGCCGTTGTCCTCGACCGAGACGGAGCCGTCGGCGTTCAGCTGGATGACGATGCGGTCGCAATGCCCGGCCAGCGCCTCGTCGATCGCATTGTCCGACACCTCGAACACCATGTGGTGCAGGCCGGAGCCGTCATCGGTGTCGCCGATGTACATGCCGGGCCGCTTGCGCACCGCATCGAGGCCTTTCAGGACCTTGATCGAGGATGCGCCGTAATCGTTGGTATTCGGGGTGCTTGCGGGTGTCTCGTCCATGCCGAGCATATAGGCATGCGGGGTGCGGAACGGAAGCGAAATGGGGCGGGGGCGGCCCAGTTGCAGCAACGACCCAAAATGGCTTCAAAGCGGCTTGCCGTTTAGGTTCTGACACTTCAGCCTGTCGTCGAAAGGACCAGATCGATGGCGGCCGAAATTCAACCTCCGACCCGGGCCGCGCCTATTTCAGAAAGGCCGTTGCCGCCCCCGACGCCCGAATCCTCATCATCTCCTATCGTGATCGACGCGGTCCGCGGGGTTTCGAATGCGTGGGCGAGTTGGGCGTCGGCGGCCGGCGGATTTGTCTTCATCTTCCTCCTGTATGCCATCCCCAGCAGCGTCTTGATGCAAGATTTCAGCGCCGGATTTGGAGTACTGCCCGGCAGCCCGCCTGATTACGTCGTCGATCTTACCGACATGCGGCTCAGCCTGTACTGGGCGGCAGTCGCGATCGTGGCGATCATGCTGGCAATTTTCGTCACCGGCTGGTCGATCGGTGCGCTGCGCCGCTACCTGCCTGACCGGTGGCTAACCGTGACGGGCTTTCTGGTTTGCGCCTGTGCCGCGTCGTATTTGATCGCCGATCGCGCCGCGGTGAGCCTGATCAGTACGCCGCGTCTTCTGACCTGTGTGGCCTCGCCGCAGATCGAAAGCGAGCGAACATTTCTCTGTAGCCACCCAATTTTAGAGGAAGATGGAATCATACGGCGCGAACCTCGCGCGCTGGCGCCGGGTGTCGAGGACTCTCGCGGCACCCGTTGGATTACGGCCGTCCTGCGATTGAAAGTCGTGCTGAATCTCATGTTCCAGATCGCGGCAATCTTCGTCATCGGTGCGATGCTGGCGCTGGCAGTCCCGTGCCGGATCGCGCCCGAAGCGGCGGACTATCGCAGACGGCTCACGCAGGAACGTCCGATATCCTATCTGTTCGTCGCGGGCGGAGCACTGCTCTCAGCAGTGACATTGACCGATATCGTGCTCGCGAATTGGCCGATCGCGGTCATGTCGACCGACAAAGCCAAGATCGAGCTTGCCGAGATAATGACGGCCGTCATCTTCTTCTACGCGGTTCTCGGCAGCCTTACGCTGGCAGGCGGGTTGTTGCTGGCGCGCTGGATCGCTGGCGGGCCTTTGCAACTTCTGACCGACGACGCGAGTAACGAGACGGAACTTGACCGTGGATTGCGGCGGGTTCGCACGGTCCTTTTCCACGGCACGACATTGAAAGTCTTGGTAGCGTTGTCTCCGATTATCACGACGGCGGTCAGTACCCCCATCGTCAAGGCCCTGCTTGCGGGGATGAACGCCAGCGTCACTTCTGGCTGACCTTGCCGAGTATCGAGGCCGCGCTCTCGCGCGGCCCCGTGACGATCAGAACTCGCTGGCCCGCCGTCCCAGCAGCGTGATCTCCACGCGCCGGTTCTGGCGCATGCCCTGCGGTGTCGCGTTGGTCGCGACCGGCTGGCGTTCGCCGAAGCCCTTCACCGTGAAGCGCGCCCGCGTGACCCCCATATCGTCGAACGCGGCGCGGACCTCGTCGGCGCGGCGCAGTGATAATGCGTCGTTGTGGGCGTCGGTGCCGCGCGAATCGGTGTGACCGTCGATCGCGACGCGCACGCCGGGATTGTCGCGCAGATAATCGCTGAGCGCGCGCAGCTTGTCGATGGCACCGGGGCGCAAGCGCGCGCTGTCGGTCGCGAACAGCACGTCCTCCTGCATCGTCATCGTCGCGCCGCGCGGCGTCTGGCGGAAGCCGTAGCCGCGCATCGCGCCGCGGTCCCAGCCACCGCGGCGATCCTCGACCACGCGGCCGTCACGCGCGTTCCAGTCGAAGCGGTCGCGCGTACGGCCGGCGACTTCGGTAAAGGCTTCGTTCGCCGCCATCGCCTCGCGCTGAGCGATCAGCCCGTCCCGGTTGCGATCGAAATTGCGCACCACCCAGGCGCGACCGCGGGGATTCGCGCGCAATTCCGGGAACAGCAGGCGCACACCGGGTCCGGCCAGCCGATAATCGCGCGTACCCGGCCGTCCGCCGCTCCAGTCCCACCGGCCCTGTGCGGCAGCGGGCATCGCGGTCATCACGGTCGCTGCGGCCAGCGCCGCCATCATCATCTTGTTACGCATGAACTCAACTCCTTGCGGAAAAACCCCACCTGGGCAGGGCGGATGCCCGAACGCGCGTGAACCCGCGCTTGATCCATCGGCAATCCGGCGTTCACGCGCTTGCATCGCCCGAGGCAGCGGGCCTACAGGACGCGCACGTATCCGCACGAAGGACTTCGACCTTGGCCACCGCCGCGAATCCCGCCCGACCCCGGTCCCCGCACCTCCAGGTGTATAAATGGGGACCGCACATGCTGGTCTCGATCCTCCACCGCGCGACCGGATCGGGACTCGCGACCGTGGGAACGGTGCTGTTCGTGTGGTGGCTGGCCGCTGCCGCCGCGGGTGCGGAAAGCTATGCGTATTTCCTGTCCTGGTTCACCGGGCCGCTCGCGCCGCTCGGCTATCTGCTCGGCGTCGGGCTGACCTGGGCGTTCTTCCAGCATCTGGCCAACGGTGTCCGGCATCTGTTCATGGATATCGGCGCAAATTTCGAGCTGAAGGGCAACCGCGCCTCGTCGATCGCGACGATCCTGGCGTCGGTGCTCGGAACCGTGGCCTTCTGGGCCTATATCGTGATGGGGCGCTGAACGATGGGTCAGGGAACGTCGATCGGCCGCGTCCGCGGTCTGGGCTCCGCCAAGGAGGGCGTGCACCACTGGTGGATGCAGCGCGTCACCGCGGGCGGCAACATCCTGCTGATGCTGTGGTTCTTCCTCAGCGTCGCGCGGCTGCCCGGCTATGCGCATGCCGATGTCGTCAAATGGTTATCCAGCCCATGGACCGCGGTGCCTTTGGTCCTGCTGGTGCTGTCGGTCTTCTATCACTTCCGCCTGGGGCTCCAGGTGGTGATCGAGGATTACCAGCATGACGCCAGCCGCATCGCCTGGCTGCTGGCGCTCAACCTCTTCACGATCGGGGCCGGTGCGACCGCGATCTTCGCGATCCTCAAGATCGCCTTCACCGGGACTGCCAACTGATGTCCGACGCTTACAAGATCATCGACCATTCGTACGACACGGTGGTCGTCGGCGCGGGCGGTTCCGGCCTGCGCGCCACGATGGGGTCGGCCGAGGCGGGCCTGCGCACCGCGTGCATCACCAAGGTCTTCCCTACCCGTTCGCATACCGTGGCGGCACAGGGCGGCATCGCGGCGAGCCTTGGCAACAACAGCCCCGATCACTGGTCGTGGCACATGTACGACACGGTGAAGGGCAGCGACTGGCTGGGCGACCAGGACGCGATCGAATATATGGTGCGCAACGCGCCGCAGGCGGTCTACGAGCTCGAGCACGCCGGTGTGCCGTTCAGCCGCAACGACGACGGCACCATCTATCAGCGGCCGTTCGGTGGGCACATGCAGAACATGGGGGCGGGGCCACCCGTCCAGCGCACCTGCGCCGCCGCCGACCGTACCGGCCACGCGATGCTCCATGCGCTGTACCAGCAGAGCCTGAAGTACGACGCCGACTTCTATATCGAATATTTCGCGCTCGACCTCATCATGGAGGACGGCAAGTGCCGCGGCGTGATCGCGCTGTGCATGGAGGATGGCAGCATCCACCGTTTCCGTTCGCATGCCGTGGTGCTGGCGACCGGCGGCGGCGGGCGCGTGTACCAGTCGGCGACCAGCGCCCACACCTGCACCGGTGACGGCAACGCGATGGTGCTGCGCGCGGGGCTGCCGCTGCAGGACATGGAGTTCGTCCAGTTCCACCCGACCGGCATCTACGGCGCCGGCGTGCTCATTACCGAGGGTGCGCGCGGCGAGGGTGGCTACCTGACGAACTCGGAGGGCGAGCGCTTCATGGAGCGCTACGCCCCCTCGGCGAAGGACCTGGCGTCGCGCGACGTCGTGTCGCGGTCGATGGCCGCCGAAATGCGCGAAGGGCGCGGCGTCGGCAAGGAGAAGGATCACATCTACCTTCACCTCGACCACATCGACCCCAAGGTGCTGCACGAGCGGCTGCCCGGCATTACCGAGACGGGCAAGATCTTCGCCGGCGTCGACCTGACCCGCCAGCCGCTGCCGGTGACCCCGACCGTCCATTACAACATGGGCGGCATCCCGTGTAACTATCACGGCGAGGTCGTGAACCTGAAGGACGGCAACCCCGATTCGGTCGTGCCCGGCCTGTACGCGGTCGGCGAGGCCGCCTGCGTGTCGGTCCACGGGGCCAATCGCCTCGGATCGAACTCGCTGATCGATCTGGTCGTGTTCGGCCGCGCCACGGGCCTGCGCCTCAAGGAGCAGATCAAGCCCAACAGCCCGCACGAGGACCTGCCCAAGGACTCCGCCGACCTGTCGCTCGCGCGCCTGGACCACTTCCGCCAGGCCAAGGGCGCGACCCCGACCGCGCAGATCCGCGCCGAGATGCAGAAGACGATGCAGCGCCACGCCGCCGTCTTCCGTGATTCGAAGCTGCTGGCCGAAGGCGTCGAGAAGATCGACGCGATCTACGCGGGGATGGCCGACATCGGCATCACCGACCGCTCGCTGATCTGGAACACCGATCTGGTCGAGACGCTGGAGCTGGACAATCTGATCGGCCAGGCGGTGGTGACGATGAAGTGCGCTGAAAACCGCAAGGAATCGCGCGGCGCACACATGCACGAGGACTTCCCCGACCGCGACGACGCCAACTGGATGAAGCACACGATCGCCAGCTTCGACGGCTGGGGCGGCAAGGGTGGCGGCGTGAAGATCGATTACCGGCCGGTGCACGACTACACGCTGAGCGACGACATCGCGTACATCGAGCCGAAGAAGCGGGTGTATTGAGCGACGCTACCCTCTTTCTGATTTATGCCAGCGCCGCGGTGCCGGGTTTCGCATTGCGTCGTTGGGTGGGATGGCCTGTGTGGCTGTGTTGTCTAGCGGCAGGCGTTTGGTCACTTGCCGTTCTGCTCGCGCTGGCTGGCGGTGGCGCGGACTGGTCAAGCAAGTGGGCCAGCGTAGGTCTTTGGATCGCGTTTTGTTTTGGTGCGATTGCAGGCTTCGCCGGTGCCGGCGTGGCAATATGGCGAGAGTAATCTAGCCCGCCGCCTGCAACCGATCCGCCAGCCACATCTTGATAAGAGCCTGCCGCGTCACGCCGCGCTTCTTGGCTTGGATGTCGAGGCTCTGCACCATCCACAAGGGAAAATCGACGTTCACGCGCTTGGGCGTTCCGTTCAGGACTTTCGCTGACGACCAGTCGATCAGGTGATCGATGTCCTCGCCGTTGTCGAACATCTCATCGAATTCTTCCGCGGTCGAAGGCCATTTCTTCGCTACGTCGCGCACGACGGACGGAGATGATCCGGATGCTTCCGCCACGGCGCGTGACGACCGCTGTCCAGTGCCGTCCTGCGATCGTTCCGACGAAAAGCTCGCGGGTTTCTCCGTCATAATCCACCGTCGCCAGTTTCAGCAGCACTGGACCATCCCAGAGCGCCTGTGCTTCGACGAAATCGATCCCATGCTTGGCCTTGTTCGCCGCGCTCTTGGCGGGATCGAATTCGAACATAGTCTCACATAGCCGGTTTTGGTATAATTTCCATGCCCAGCCAGCCTTCCGCCTTCGCCAGCGCCGGGGCGTCATCGACGTCGAGCCATTGCAATCCGCTGCAATCCACCACTCGCGCCGCGCCGGTCGCGGCCAGCGCGGTCATGCCCGCACTCAGCGACGGCGAGGGCAGGGCGCTCAACGCCGCGAACAGCCCCGGCCCGATCGCGAACACGCCGACGTCGAAGCAATCATACTCCGCCAACCCCTTGCCGATCGCTACGATGCGGTCGCCCTCGGTCGCGACGCAGGTCACGTCGTCGAGATCGACCCAGTCGCTCAGCAAATCGCGGTCGACGCCCAGCGTCGCGCCGCCCTGCGCGCCGGTGGCGGCGACGCGGGCGTAGAGGGCGGGTTCGACGATGTGGTCGCACATCGCCAGCAGTGCCTCGCCGCCGGCCAGCGCGGCCTCCGCCGCCAGTACCGACACGCCGTTCGGCTCACGGTGGTCGCGGGTCTCGACCGTCTCGACCGCGACGGGCCAGTCGCGGCTGGCGAGATAGGCGCGGACCGCCTCCTTCTCATACCCCAGCACCACGATCACCTGCGCGATGCCCGCCGCCGCCATCCCCTCGATCGCATGGGCGATCAGCGGTTTGCCCGCGACCGGGCACAGCGGCTTGGACGGGGCGACGGCGCGCAGGCGGCTGCCCTCGCCCGCGGCGAGCAGGACGGCGGTATCGATCATCTTACGCGGCGGCGATGAAGCGTTCGACTTCCTCATGCGCCAGATCGTCGGTCATCTGGGTACGCGGGTGCTTGCAGAAATAGGCCGATGCGGGATCGATGACCCCGGCGATCCCGCGGTCGCGGGCGATCTTGGCGCAGCGGATCATGTCGATCGCGACGCCCGCCGAATTGGGCGAATCCTCGACCGACAGGCGCAGTTCGATGTTCATCGGCACGCCGCCGAACAGTTGGCCTTCCATCCGCAGGAAACAGACCTTGTTGTCGTTCTGCCACGGCACGTAGTCGCTGGGGCCGATGTGGACGTTCTCGTCCTCCAGCCGTTCGGCGGCGACCGACTGGACCGCTTCGGTCTTGCTGATCTTCTTCGATTCCAGGCGACGGTGGTTCGACATGTTGAGGAAGTCGGTGTTGCCGCCGGTGTTGAGCTGATACGTGCGATCCAGCTTCACGCCGCGCTTGGCGAACAGGTCGGTCAGCACGCGGTGGACGATCGTCGCGCCCAGCTGCGCCTTGATGTCGTCGCCGATGATCGCGACACCGGCATCCTCGAAACGCTTGGCCCAAACCGGGTTGGACGCGATGAAGACGGGGATGTTGTTGACGAAGGCGACGCCCGCTTCCAGCGCGCATTCGGCGTAGAATTCGGTCGCTTCCTGGCTGCCGACGGGCAGATAGTTCATCAGCACCTCGGCACCCGACGCCTTCAGCTCGGCGACGACGTCCTCCTTCGTGGCTTGCGTGTCGTTGGCGACGACGAACGTGCGGTCGTCCTTGTAGTCGGCCATGTGATCGGCGACGCCGTCGAGCACCTTGCCCATCCGCACGACCGTGCCCGTCGGCGTGACGGTGGGGGCGAAGACCGCGGTGCAATTGGGCTTGGCGAAGATCGCCTCGGCCACGTCCTTGCCGACCTTGCGGCTATCCACGTCCCAAGCCGCGACGACCGAGATGTCGCTGGGTTTGTAACCGCCCATCTCGTGATGCATCAGGCCGACGGTATCGTTGCTGCCCTCGCGATAATATTCGAGGCCCTGCACCAGCGAACTGCTGCAGTTGCCGACGCCGATCAGCGCGATCTTGATGCTCGTCATGGTCGTGTGAAGTCCTCGTTGATGAAGGTCATGGATGATCCGGCCTGTGCGCGGACGAGGCGAGCCTCGACCATGCGGTGCCGGGTGAAACCGATAATCAGTATTGCGGTCAGGGCGACGATCTCGACCCACCAGAAGGCGCGCGGATCGCCGGCGATGCAGGCCAGGAAGATGATCTGCACACGCGTGTTGGCGCTGAGCAGGCACATCAGCCGCATCGACGGGATCGCGGCGACGACGTAGCGGTCGGCGACGGCGCGCGGGGCAGGGCTGCGCGCCAGCAGGTCGTCGAACCGGCGCGACGTGCGGTCCATTCCGGCCCCCACCGCGTCGTAGAGCCAGACCAGCGCGTTGCCCGCCGGCACGACGGCATCGGCGGGCCGTCCGTCGCGGCGTTGGTGGAAACGGGTCCGCTCGCCTTCGTAGATGTTCGATTGCAGCGCATGGAGCGCGCCGGCGGTGCAGGCCAGCACCCAGGCTTCGGCCGTCCCGATCGACAGCGCCATCGCGACATAGATGGCGACGAACACGCCGTGATCGCACAGTCCGTCGAGGAACCTCCCGACCGCGCTGGCGGTGCCGGTCGCGCGCGCGATCATGCCGTCCAGCCCGTCGGCGATCAGCCAGCCGATGGTCAGCGCCAGACCGAGCAGGCACATCGGCCAGTCCCGCCAGTTGTAATAGGCCGCCGCCGCGCCAAGCCCGATCGCCAGCCCGCCGATCGACACCGCGTTCGCCGATATCCGTTGCGCGACGAACCACGGCAGCAGGTGCCGGCCGATCGGGTGCACGATCCAGAGGTTGGTGGGCTCCTCGATCCGCCGCTCGCGCGTATTGCCAGGCAGGACCGGTGTCATGGGCCTGTCACATACGCGCGCGATGCCGATCTTCCTAGCGTAAAGCTGATCTGGCGCAGGCGGGTGCGACGAGGAGCATTTACGCAACCGCCGCGCAGACGGTAAGGGCCTGCGAATGCGCAGTTTTGCCATTGTGATGGGACTGGCTTGGGCGGCCGTGGGATATGCCGCCGATCCGTCGCCCGCGATCACCACGCCACCGCCGGCGCTGAACGCCGATCCCTTCTACACCCGCTACGTCGCCGCGGCCGGTATCCCGGTCCTGTCGTCGGCGCGGGTGCCCGATGCCGCGCTGATCGCCGCGCGCGATATCGTGACGGGCATGCTGGCGCATCGGCCCGACCTGGCGGCGCAGATCGTCCGGTCGGGTACGCGCATCGCGATCATGGCGGAGGACGAATACACCACGGACCTGCCCGAACAGCGCCACTGGACCCGCCCGACGCGCGACGACCCACGTCTGACGCGGTGCGAGCGCATCCATTACGACACCCGGATCGGCGCGATGACCGACCGCGCCTATTGGAACGCCCGCGCGCGCGGCATGGGCGGCGTCTTCACCAGCGGCGCGACCGAGGATCTGCTGGGGCTGCGATCATCGCGCTACTGGGGCGAGACGATCTTCGTCCACGAAATGTCGCATGCCGTCCTGCAGGCGATCGCGCGGGCAGACCCCGCGCTCTATGCCGCGATCGGCCGCGCGTACCGCGCCGCGCTGGCGTCAGGTCGGTGGAAGGACGAATATGCGGCCACGTCGATCGACGAATATTGGGCGGAAGGGACGCAATTCTGGTTCGAATCGAACCGGCTGGCGGCGTTCGATGGCGTCCGTATCCTGAACCACGGCGATCTGAAGCGCTACGATCCCGCGCTCCATACGCTGCTGGGCCGTGTCTATGGCCACAAACACCGGCTGGCCGGTGATCCGTTCCACCGCAGCCCCGCGCGCGTACCGCCGGGACCCATCCCGAAGAATACCGCCGAGATATGCTGAACGCTTGACGCGGGCCGGTGTGGCCGCAAGCTTGGGGCGAGCAACAGGCGGGGGCGCGTGTGAGATTCCGGGTGGGCATCACGGCTTTTGCAGCGCTGGCGGGCCCGGCGCTGGCTCAGAGCTATCGGCCGCCGGCGCATAGCGGGCCGCCGCCGGCGATCTTCGCCCGCGCCAGTCCGCAGGAAGTGCAGGCCGCCGCCGATGGCGGTGTCCAGCTGGAACATGACCGCCCCGCGCGCTGGAGCCTGGCCGAACACCGCCGCCTCGCCACCGCGCTGGCCGGGGTCGCGCCGGGTCGCAGGGGCGTGGTCGATGCCTATGTCGTCGCGGTCGCGCTCGACAGCGATCCGGTGTTCGGTCGAGAGGCGCGCGAAGCGGGCAAGGTGCTGGCGCGGCGATATGATGCGGTCGGTCGCACGATCGTCCTGGCGGGATCGGACGGCGCGACGGAATCGACGCTGCCGCGCGGTTCGCCCGACAACATCGCCGCCGCGCTGTCGCGCGTGGCCGAGGCGATGGATCCGGCCGAGGACGTGCTGATCCTCTACACCACCAGCCACGGCGCACCGCTGGGCGTCGTCTACAACGACGGTGACCAGGGCTACGGCGCGATCAGCCCGGCGCGACTGTGGCAGATGCTGGGCGACCTGGGGATCGCCAACCGCATGATCCTGGTCAGCGCCTGCTATTCGGGCGTGTTCGTGCCGCTGCTGTCGTCGGACACCAGCATCGTCGTCACCGCGGCTTCGGCCGAGCGATCGTCGTTCGGCTGCGTCAGCGACAACGACTGGACCTTCTTCGGCGACGCGCTGGTCAATCATGCGCTGCGCAAACCGCAACCGCTGTCGATCGCGGTGAACGAGGCGACCAATCTGATCGCGCAGTGGGAGGGCGCGGGCAGGCTGCTGCCGTCGGAACCGCAGGCGAGTTTCGGGGCGGGCGCGGCGAAATGGCTGGCCGCACTGGAAGCGCGCAGTCCGAGGTCGGCGACGCCGCCGGTCGGGCGACCGGCGGTGGACGCGATGGGAGAGGTCCCGCGGGGGCGCTGACAGAGCGCACCTAATCCTTTGACCGTTCGCACTGAGCCTGTCGAAGTGCGTGTTCAGAGTGCGTCCCTCCGAACACGTGCGTCGACAAGCTCAGCACGAACGGCGCCGTGTTGCAGCGGAACTCGGGAAGACCTCGCTGGTTTCGCGCGTCATGACCGACACCCCCAACAACGCCATCCGCTATCCGCTGCTCGCCCGACCGCACGTCCAGCTGCACGGCACCGTGGACGAATCGATGTACACGACCTTCAAGCAGCAGATGCTGGATGCCCCCGCCGAAGGCAGCCTTGTCTTCGCGATCACGACGCTGGGCGGCGACCCGGAAATGGCGCGGGCGATGGGCGACGACGTGCGGCTGATCCGCGAATATACCGGCCGCGAGACGCTGTTTCTGGGCAAGGTCGCGGTATATTCGGCAGGCGCGACGTTCATGTCGGCGTTTCCGACCGATTGTCGTTTCCTGACCCGCGGAACCCGGCTGATGCTGCACGAGCGCCAGATGCAGTCGAGCGTCGCGCTGTCGGGGCCGCTGACGACGCTGCCCGCGGTGCTGAAGGCCAAGCTGCACGAGATCGAACAGTCGATCGCGATCCAGGAGGAGGGGTTTGCCGCGATCGTCCGCGGATCGCGCGTGACGCTCGACGACCTCAAGGCCAAGGCCCCATCCAACTGGTATATCGAGGCCGAGGAAGCCCGCGACATGGGGCTGGTACTCGACATCATCTGATCCCACCTCGGGTTGACGTGGGCGCGACGCAGTGCTTTCGCAGATGCCGCACCCGCGAAGGACGTTTTGAGCGATGGCCGAGTTCACCCTGCCCAAGAACAGCAAGATCACGGCCAAGGGCCGCGTCCACAAGGCGCCGGCGGACGCGAAACGGGTCAAGAGCTTCAAGGTCTATCGCTACGATCCCGATTCGGGCGAAAACCCGCGCTACGACACGTTCGAGGTAGACCTCGACGATTGTGGCCCGATGGTGCTCGACGCGCTCATCAAGATGAAGAGCGAGCAGGATCCGTCGCTGACCTTCCGCCGGTCATGCCGCGAGGGGATCTGCGGATCGTGCTCGATGAATCTCGACGGCAAGAACGGTCTGGCCTGCACGACGGCGATCGAGGACATCAAGGGCGAGATCCGGATCACCCCCCTGCCGGCGATGGACGTCATCAAGGATCTGGTGCCCGACTTCACCCATTTCTACGCGCAATATGCCTCGATCAAGCCGTGGCTCCAGACCGTTACCCCGCCGCCCGCCGGCAAGGAGCGGTTGCAGTCGCCCGAACAGCGCGAGAAGCTCGATGGACTGTACGAATGCATCCTGTGCGCCTGCTGCTCGACCAGCTGCCCAAGCTATTGGTGGAACAGCGACAAGTTCCTGGGCCCGGCGATCCTGCTCCAGGCGTATCGCTGGCTGGCCGACAGCCGCGACGAGATGACCGGCGAGCGGCTGGACGAGCTCGAGGATCCGTTCCGCCTGTATCGCTGCCACACGATCATGAACTGCGCCAACGCCTGTCCCAAGGGCCTGAGCCCGGCCAAGGCGATCGCCGAGATCAAGAAGATGGAAGTCGAGCGGGTTCTGTAAGACCCGGTCGCTCAGCACCCACCGTTCGTTTCGAGCGAAGTCGAGAAACGTTAGCTGATACTGTGTGCCGTTTCTCGACTGCGCTCGAAACGAACGGAGTAGTTGATTGCCCTCAGCCTCCTCCCCCTTCTTCACCTACGAAGACGACCCCGCCAACCCGGGGTGGAAATTGTGGCGCGCGACCGATCCGACACGGTTCAACACGCTGCTCGGCCCGCTGTCGGTCCGGGTCGATGATGGGCTGGCCCGCGTCCGTATGACGCCGGAGCATCGCCATTCCAACCTGCGCGACCATCTCCATGGCGGTGCGCTGCTGGGATTCATCGACATCGCGATGTTCGCCGGCTGCCGCGGTTTCGGCGTATTGACCGCAGGCGCGGCGGTGACGCTCGACCTGTCGGCCCAGTTCATCGGCGGCGCGGAGATCGGACGACCGGTCGAGGCGCAGGTCGAACTGCTGCGCGAAACCGGGCGGATGCTGTTCGTGCGCGGACTGGTGGTGCAGGATGATGTGCGGGTTGCGGCGTTTTCGGGCACGTTGCGGAAAAGCACGCCGCCGGTTGGGGTGGCGTGACACTTCCACCCGTTCGCACTGAGCTTGTCGAAGTGCGTGATCTTGGCACGTGCTTCGACAAGCTCAGCACGAACGGATTTTGTGTCGGCACGGAGGCATGACCAGACTCCTCACCCGCTACGCCGCGCTGATCGCGTCGGGCGAGTTGAAGCCGGATCCCGCCCAGGCCGGCGCGGCGCAGCGGCTGTCCGACCTCGCCACCGAACTCGAAGCGACGCCCAAGCGCGGCAGCATCCTGTGGCGGGCGCTCGGCCGTGCACCGGAGCCACCGCGGGGCGTCTACCTGTGGGGCGGGGTGGGGCGCGGCAAGTCGATGCTGATGGACCTGTTCTTCGCCTGCCTCGACATCCGTCGCAAGCGCCGCGTCCATTTCCACGAATTCATGGCCGAGGTGCATGCCCGCCTCCACGTCGAACGGCGCAAGGAGGAGGGCGACCCGATCGCGCCCGTCGCGGCGATCATGGCCGCCGACGCGCGGCTGCTCGCGTTCGACGAGCTGGTCGTCACCAACATGGCCGACGCCGCGGTGCTCTCGCGCCTGTTCACCGAATTGTTCGCGCGCGGCGTGACCGTGGTCGCGACCTCGAACCGCGCGCCGGGCGATCTCTACAAGGACGGGCTGAACCGCCACCTGTTCCTGCCGTTCATCGACCTGCTGGGCGCGAAGCTCGACGTGCTGCCGCTCAACGGCCCGACCGACTATCGTCTCGATCGGTTGGGTGACGGCGAGACGTGGCATGTGCCCAACGGCGCGGAAGCAACCGCCGCGGTGTCGGCCGCCTTCTTCCGCCTGACCGACTTCGACCCGGCCGATCGCGAACACGTGCCCACCGAGGACCTCGACGTCGGTGGCGGGCGGATGCTGCACGTTCCCAAGAGCCTGAAGGGCGTCGGCGTGTTCAGCTTCAAGCGGCTGTGCGGCGAGGCGCGCGGCGCGCCCGATTACCTGGCGATCGCGCGGCATTTCCACACCGTGATCCTGGTCGGCATCCCGAAGATGGGACCCGACAACCGCAACGAGGCCGCGCGCTTCGTCACGCTGATCGACGCGCTGTACGAGCACAAGGTCAAGCTGATTGCTTCCGCCGATGCCGAGCCGGACGACCTGTATGTCGCGGGCGATGGGGCGTTCGAGTTCGAGCGGACGGCCAGCCGGCTGATGGAGATGCGGTCGAGCGACTATCTGGCGCTGGGGCATGGGGTTGGGTGACGTTCAGGAAATTATTGGTTCACGCGGAGGCGCGGAGGCGCCTCCGCGTGAACCACTAACTTCTCCAATTGATATTGCGAATAATTCGCAGTAAAATCCTTAACCTCTCTGCTTTACCCGGTTGCCCTGACGTCGAGATGCGCCTACAGGCCGCTCGACTTCGCGCGTCTGTTGGACGGTTTCGGGACGCGCCCGGCCTCAACTGAACGGAGAGACGAACTTGGCTCGCAAGAAGATCGCGCTGATCGGCGCCGGGAACATCGGCGGCACGCTCGCGCACCTCGCCGCGCTCAAGGGCCTGGGTGACATCGTCCTGTTCGACGTGGTGGAGGGGGTGCCGCAGGGCAAGGCGCTCGATCTGTCGCAGTGCGGGCCGGTCGAGGGCTTCGACGCGACGATCACCGGCACCAACGACTATGCTGACATCGCCGGGGCCGACGTCATCATCGTGACGGCCGGCGTCGCCCGGAAGCCGGGCATGAGCCGCGACGACCTGCTCGGCATCAACCTGAAGGTGATGAAGGCGGTCGGCGAGGGGATTGCCGAGAACGCGCCCGACGCGTTCGTCATCTGCATCACCAACCCATTGGACGCGATGGTGTGGGCGCTGCGCGAATTCTCCGGCCTGCCGCATCACAAGGTCGTCGGCATGGCCGGCGTGCTCGATTCTGCGCGGTTCAGCCATTTCCTTGCCGAGGAATTCGACGTTTCGGTCAAGGACGTCACGTCCTTCGTGCTGGGTGGTCACGGCGACACGATGGTCCCGGTCATCCAGTACTCGACCGTCAGCGGCATCCCGGTCCCCGACCTCATCAAGATGGGCAAGTCGTCGCAGGAGAAAATCGACGCGATCGTCAAGCGCACCCGCGGCGGCGGCGGCGAGATCGTCGCGCTGCTCAAGACCGGCTCGGCCTATTACGCCCCCGCGACCAGCGGCATCGCGATGGCCGAGGCGTATCTGTACGACCAGAAGCGCGTCCTGCCCGCCGCGGCGCATCTGACCGGCCAGTACGGCATCGACGACCTGTACGTCGGCGTGCCGGTGGTGATCGGTGCCGGCGGCGTCGAGCAGGTGGTCGAGATCGCGCTGGATGATGAGGCGAAGGGCAACCTTGCCGTGTCGGTCGATGCGGTCAAGGAGTTGCTGGTGGCGTGCAAGGGGATTGATTCTTCGCTGAACTAAGCGGCAGTTTTTCATGTGCCCCGGCGCAGGCCGGGGCCCAGTTGCGGGACGGCTGGAATGGAGAAACGCGGGTTCGTCTATATCGTCGCCAGCAGGCGCAACGGCACGATCTATATCGGGTCCACCAGCAATCTCCCACAACGCATATGGCAGCATCGCAACGGCGTCGCCGATGGGTTCACAAAGGCGAGGAAGTGTCACATCCTCGTTTGGTACGAAGTGTACGACAGTCTCGATGAAGCGCGGTTACGCGAACGACGCATGAAGGAATGGAAGCGGCCCTGGAAGCTGCGGGAGATCGAGGGGCCGAACCCCGACTGGAACGACCTCTACCCGTCGATCATCCACGGCTGATGCGTCGCAACTGGGCCCCGGCCTTCGCCGGGGCACTCGAAGGAAGAATGAGCGAATGAGCATCCTCGTCAATTCGAACACCAAGGTCATCACGCAAGGGATGACCGGCGAAACCGGCAGCTTCCACACGCAGGCGGCGCTGGCGTACGGCACCAAGATGGTCGGCGGCGTCACGCCGGGGAAGGGCGGGACGACCCACCTCGACCTGCCCGTGTTCAACACCGTCGCCGAAGCCGTGACCAAGACCGGCGCGGACGCGTCCGTGATCTACGTCCCGCCGCCCTTCGCCGCGGATTCGATCCTGGAGGCGATCGACGCCGAAGTGCCGCTGATCGTGTGCATCACCGAGGGCATCCCGGTGCTCGACATGGTCAAGGTCAAGCGCGCGCTCTCGGGCAGCAAGTCGCGACTGATCGGCCCGAACTGCCCCGGCGTGCTGACGCCCGACGAGTGCAAGATCGGCATCATGCCGGGCAGCATCTTCTCCAAGGGCTCGGTCGGCGTCGTCTCGCGTTCGGGCACGCTGACCTATGAAGCGGTGTTCCAGACGACCAACGCCGGCCTGGGCCAGACCACCGCGGTCGGCATCGGTGGCGATCCGGTCAACGGCACCAACTTCATCGACGTGCTGGAACTGTTCCTGGCCGACGATGCGACCCAGTCGATCATCATGATCGGCGAGATCGGCGGCGATGCCGAGGAACAGGCCGCGCAGTTCCTGATCGACGAGGCCAAGCGTGGCCGGTCGAAGCCGATGGCGGGCTTCATCGCCGGCCGCACGGCGCCTCCGGGGCGGCGCATGGGCCATGCCGGCGCGATCGTGTCGGGCGGCAAGGGCGATGCCGAGAGCAAGATCGCGGCGATGGAGGCCGCCGGCATTCGCGTCGCGGACAGCCCCAGCGAGCTGGGGTCGACGCTGGCGGCGGTGTTGAACGGGTAAAATCCTTCTCCCCTTGTGGGAGAAGGTGGCCTCGCGCAGCGAGGTCGGATGAGGGGGAGTGGAGGGCTGCGGCGTCCCCCTCACCCTCCCAAGCCTGACGGCTTGGGCCCCTCCCTCTCCCACAAGGGGAGAGGGGTTGAAGGAAGCTAAGATGGGCTACGAAGGCCAGGATTTCTCGGACATCGCCGGCGGCGTATCGCCGGCGTTCGTCGATACGCTGTACGCTAAGTTTAAGGCGTCGCCCGACAGCGTCGAGGCGGGCTGGCGGTCGTTCTTCGAGGGGCTGGAGGGATCGACCTCGGGTCCGTCCTGGGCCAACCCCGCGTGGCCGCCCAAGGACACCGACGCGCTGACCGCAGCGCTCGATCCGACCCAGATGGAGCCGGTCGAAACGACCGGCCGGCCGGCGCGCTCGAAGAGCGCGTCCGACGACGCGGGACTTGCTCCCGCGGCGGCATCTCCCGAAGCCATCCGCAAGGCCGCCGACGCATCGATCCGCGCGATGACGCTGATCCGCACGTACCGCGTCCGCGGGCATCTGGCCGCCAACCTCGATCCGCTGGGTCGGATGCAGCGCGACCTGCCCGAGGATCTGAAGACCGAATATCACGGCTTCACCGACGACCAGATCGACACGCCGGTGTATCTCGGTGGTGTTCTGGGCCTCCAGACCGCGACGATCCGCGAGCTGATCGACATCTTGCGCGCCAACTACTGCGGCAACGTCGGCCTGGAATATATGCACATCGCCGACGTCGAGGAGCGCAAGTTCCTGCAGGACCGGATGGAGGGCAAGGACAAGGCCATCCAGTTCACGCCGGACGGCAAGAAGGCGATCCTGAGCAAGGTCATCGCCGCCGAAGGCTATGAGAAGTTTCTGGGCCGCAAGTATGTCGGCACGAAGCGCTTCGGGCTGGACGGCGGCGAGGCGATGATCCCCGCGCTGGAAAGCGTTATCAAATACGGCGGCCAGATGGGCGTCAACGAGATCGTGTTCGGCATGGCCCACCGCGGCCGGCTGAACGTGCTGACCAACGTGATGGGCAAGCCGTACCGCGCGGTGTTCAACGAATTCTCGGGCGGATCGGCCAACCCCGAGGACGTCGGCGGTTCGGGCGACGTGAAATATCATCTGGGCACCAGCACCGACCGCGAATTCGACGGGATCAGCGTGCACATGTCGCTGGTCGCCAACCCCTCGCATCTGGAGGCCGAGGACCCGGTCGTGCTGGGCAAGGTCCGCGCGATCCAGACGCTCGCCGGCGACCTGACCGAACACAAGGCGGCATTGCCCGTGCTGATCCACGGCGACGCGGCGTTCGCGGGGCAGGGGATCGTGTGGGAATGCTTCGGCTTCTCCGGCATCCGCGGCTACAACACCGGCGGGTGCATCCATTTCGTCGTCAACAACCAGATCGGCTTCACGACCAGTCCGCAGTTCGCGCGGTCTTCGCCCTATCCGTCCGACGTCGCCAAGGGCGTCCAGGCGCCGGTGTTCCACGTCAACGGCGATGATCCCGAAGCGGTCACCTTCGCCTGCAAGATGGCGATCGAGTTCCGCCAGACCTTCCACCGCGACGTCGTGATCGACATGTGGTGCTATCGCCGCTTCGGTCATAACGAGGGCGACGAGCCGTCCTTCACCCAGCCGCTGATGTACGCCGCGATCAAGGGTCATCCCGGCGTCGCCGAAATCTACGCCAAGCGCCTGATCGGCGAGGGCGTGGTCGATCAGGCGTGGGTCGATGAGCAGTGGAAGCAGTTCGACACGCTGATGGAAGGCGAGTTCGAGGCGGGCGTCAGCTACAAGCCCAACAAGGCCGACTGGTTCGCCGGTCGCTGGTCCGGGCTGCACGCACCGGCCGACGCCGAGAGCAGCCGCCGCAACGTCGAGACGGGCCTGGACAGGAAATTGTTCGACAGTCTGGGCCGCACGCTGACGACCGTGCCGGACAGCGTGAAGATCCACAAGACACTGGCCCGTGTACTGGATGCCAAAGCCAACATGTTCAAGTCGGGCGAGAATTTCGACTGGGCGACCGGCGAGGCGCTCGCGTTCGGCGGCTTGCTGTCCGAAGGCTATGGCGTCCGGCTGTCGGGGCAAGACTCGGGTCGCGGTACATTCAGCCAGCGCCACGCGGTGTGGGTCGATCAGACCGACGAGCACAAATACGTGCCGCTCTCGACCGTCGAACATGGCCGGTTCGAGGTGCTTGATTCGCCCTTGAGCGAATATGGCGTACTCGGGTTCGAGTACGGCTATGCGCTGGCGGACCCCAAGACGTTGGTGCTGTGGGAGGCGCAGTTCGGCGACTTCGTCAACGGCGCGCAGATCATGATCGACCAGTTCATCACCAGCGGCGAGTCCAAGTGGCTGCGCGCCAACGGCCTCGTGATGCTGTTGCCGCACGGCTACGAGGGGCAGGGGCCGGAGCATTCGTCGGCCCGGCCTGAGCGGTTCCTGCAAGCCTGCGCGCAGGACAATATCCAGGTCGCCAATTGCACGACCCCGGCCAACTACTTCCACCTGCTGCGCCGACAGATGCACCGCACGTTCCGCAAGCCCCTGGTCATCATGACGCCGAAGTCGCTGCTGCGGCACAAGCTGGCGGTGTCGGCGGCGGCGGACTTCCAGGGCGACAGCCACTTCAAGCGCATTCTGTCGGACCCGAAGGCGCCGGCGGATGCCGACACGAAGCGGCTGGTCCTGTGCACCGGCAAGGTCGCCTACGACCTGATGGAAGCGCGCGACGCGGCGGGCGACACGGGCACCCAGATCGTCCGGATCGAACAGCTCTATCCCTTCCCTGGCGCGCCGCTGACCGAGCGGGTGAAGCGGATGCCGAACCTCGAAGAGATCGTCTGGGCGCAGGAAGAGCCGAAGAACAACGGATACTGGTTCTTCGTCGAGCCGCTGATCGAGGAGGCGTTGGCCGCCGCCGGATGCCGCATCGCGCGGGCGCGTTACGCCGGGCGCTCGGCTTCGGCGTCGCCGGCGACGGGATCTATGAAGCGGCACCAGCTGGAGCAGGGCGCGTTGGTCGCCGATGCGCTGGGCCACAATGTCCGCGACGAAATCCGCCGCGCGCAGAAGACCGAAGACCCCAAGACCGCCGGCAAGGCGGGGGCGTAATTCCCACCTGTACCCCGGCGCAGGCCGGGGCCCAGGTTGGGTGAATGATGTAACTTAGCGCGGCGCTCTCCATCGGACGTCTCGCAACTGGGCCCCGGCCTTCGCCGGGGAACGAGGAAGAAGCGAATGAGCACCGAAGTCAAAGTCCCCGTCCTGGGCGAATCGATCACCGAAGCGACGCTGGGCGAATGGCTCAAGCAGCCCGGCGACCCGGTGAAGGCCGACGAGCCGATCGCGAGCCTGGAGACCGACAAGGTCTCGATCGAGGTGCCCGCCCCGGTCGCGGGCGTGATGGGGGCGCACAGCGTCAACGTCGGCGACACCGTGTCGGTTGGTGCGACGATTGGCTCGATCGAGGCGGGTGACGGTGCTGCGGCGGCGCCTGGCGCGGCACCGGCTCCGACGCCCGCAGCGGCCCCGGCCGACACCGCAGGCCAGCAGGCTCCCGCATCGGGCGACGCGCCCGCCGCGCTCAGCCCCTCGGTGCGCCGCGCCGTTCTGGAAACCGGCGTCGATCCCGCGACGATCAAGGGCAGCGGCAAGGACGGCCGACTGACCAAGGACGACGTGCTGGCCGCCAAGCAGGCACCGGCCCCGGCCGCCGCGGCACCCGCTGCCGCCCCCGCACCGACTGCCGCGCCCGTCACCGGTGGCCGCGCCGAGGAACGCGTCCGCATGACCCGTCTCCGCCAGACGATCGCCAAGCGCCTGAAGGAAGCGCAGGACACCGCCGCGATCCTGACCACCTTCAATGACGTCGACATGACCGCGGTGATCGAGGCGCGAACCAAGTACAAGGACCTGTTCGAGAAGAAGCACGGCGTGCGGCTGGGTTTCATGGGCTTCTTCGTGAAGGCTGCCTGCATGGCGTTGAAGGACGTGCCCAGCGTCAACGCCCAGATCGACGGCGATGAGATCGTCTATCACGATTACGCCGACATCTCGGTCGCGGTCAGCGCGCCGGGCGGCCTGGTCGTCCCCGTGATCCGCGATGCCGACCAGCTCTCGGTCGCGGGCGTCGAGAAGACGATCGGCGATTTCGGCAAGCGCGCCAAGGACGGCACGCTCAAGATGGACGAGATGAAGGGCGGCACCTTCACCATCTCGAACGGCGGCGTCTTCGGCTCGCTGTTGTCGACCCCGATCATCAATATGCCGCAGGCGGCGGTGCTGGGCCTCCACCGCATCGAGGACCGCCCGGTGGTGCGCGACGGCCAGATCGTGATTCGCCCGATGATGTACCTGGCGCTCAGCTACGATCACCGCCTGATCGACGGTCGCGAAGCCGTGACGTTCCTCGTCGCGCTGAAGAATGCTATCGAGGACCCGACGCGGATATTGATCGATTTGTGAGGATGGTATGAATTACGCTGACCACATCGAGACGCGGGCGGGCGTTCTGGGCGGAAAACCCGTCATCAAGAACACGCGCATCTCGGTCGAAATGCTGCTGAGATTCTTGGCAGCGGGGTGGTCGGTGGATCAGGTGCTGGCAGAATATCCGACGATCGACGCTCACGACGTACAGGCGGTCTTCGCGCTCGCATACGAACTCGTCACCGAAGAACGATTTATCATCGAATCAAAGGTTGCCTAGTGCGACTGCTGATCGACGAGAACGTCTCTGTCAGCGTGGCGCGGGCATTGACTGACGCGGGCCATGATGTCGATCTGGTCGCAACCTTGAGTCGATCAGCGGACGACGAGTCGGTGATGGAAATGGCGATAGCAGCCGATCGCGTGTTGGTGACATTTGATTCCGATTTCGGCCGGTTGATCTTCGCTGATCGAAAGCACGGGCCGCGTGCCGTAATTTATCTGCGTTCGCCACCGCCATCGCCTGACGAAACTGTCAGACGCATTTTGCGGGTTCTTGCTGTCGATGCACCGAGCATTGATGGCTTCTTCGTTTCGGTCGACAAGACCGCTCGATTTCATCCCCTTCCTTATGGGTCACATCATGGCTGAATACGACTTCGACGTCCTCGTGATTGGTGCCGGCCCGGGCGGCTATGTCGCCGCGATCCGCGCGGCGCAGCTGGGCCTGAAGACCGCCTGTGCCGAGGGGCGCGAGACGCTGGGGGGCACCTGCCTGAACGTCGGGTGCATCCCGTCGAAGGCGATGCTGCATGCGTCCGAGCTGTTCGATCACGCCGCCAACGGCACGATGGCGAAGCTGGGGATCAAGGTCACGCCGGAGCTCGACCTCGACACCATGCACGGTCAGCGCCGGGATGCGGTGAAGCAGCTGACCGGGGGCATCGAATTCCTGTTCAAGAAGAACAAGGTCGAGTGGCTGAAGGGCTATGCCGCGTTCACGTCCGCCGACACGGTGCAGGTCGGCGACCGGACGGTGCGGGCGAAGAACATCGTCATCGCCACCGGCTCGTCGGTCACGCCGCTGCCCGGCGTCACGGTCGACAACGACGCGCATGTCGTGGTGGACAGCACCGGCGCGCTCGAACTGCCCAAAGTCCCTGAGCATATGGTCGTCATCGGCGGCGGCGTGATCGGTCTGGAACTGGGCAGCGTGTGGCGGCGGCTGGGGGCGAAGGTCACGTGCGTCGAATTCCTCGACCAGATCCTGCCCGGCTTCGACGGCGAGATCCGCAAGGAGTCGAACAAGATCTTCAAGAAGCAGGGGATCGAGTTCAAGCTGTCGACCAAGGTCACCGGCGTGTCGGTGGATGGCGGCAAGGCGACGCTGACGCTGGAGCCGGCGCAGGGTGGCGAGGCGACGACGCTCGACGCCGACTGCGTGCTGGTGTCGATCGGCCGCAAGCCCAACACCGACGGCCTGGCGCTCGACGCCGCGGGCCTGACGACCAACCAGCGCGGCCAGATCGAGATCGACCATGGTTTCCGCACGTCGGTCCCCGGTATCTGGGCGATCGGCGACGTCGTCCCCGGCCCGATGCTCGCCCACAAGGCCGAGGACGAGGGCATCGCGGTGGCCGAGAACATCGCCGGCCAGACCGGCATCGTGAACCACGATATCATCCCCAGCGTCGTCTACACTTGGCCTGAGATCGCCGGCGTCGGTCTGACCGAGGAAGCAGCCAGGGAAAAGGGCGAGGTCAAGGTCGGCAAGTTTCCGATGATGGCCAACAGCCGCGCCAAGACCAACCACGAACCCGATGGTTTCGTGAAGGTCATCGCCGACGCCAAGACCGACCGCGTGCTCGGCGCGTGGGTGATCGCAGTGCCCGGCGGCACGATGATCGCGCAGATCGCCCAGGCGATGGAATTCGGCGCGACGAGCGAGGACATCGCCTATACCTGCCACGCGCATCCCACGCATTCCGAGGCGATCAAGGAAGCGGCGATGGCCGTGCGCGGCAAGCCTATTCATATCTGACCGCTATCGTCGCCGGCGATGGACAGACACAGCTTCGTCGCGGCGTCTTCGCCGTTCGACGCGCCGAACATGCCGGCGGGCACCCGTGTGCGCTATTATCAGCCGGCAGCGGCGCTGTCGGCGTCGATCACGGCCTATAACGCCTATGGGGCAGTCGATACCGCGCCGCGTGTCGATCCGTTCCTGCCGATGATGATGATGGTCAACATCCTGATCGATTCCGGGCCCGTCAGCGTCGTCGTGCGCAACCGGGTCTACGCACCGGTTCCCGAGGTCGCCCTGTACGGTTCGATGTCGCGCCCGCTGGTCGCGCACACGCAGGGTGGAATCATGGTTGGTGCGGGGATCAGCCCGGTCGGCTGGGCGCGGCTGTCACGGCGCGCCGCGGTCGATTTCCATAATCGCGTCGTGCCGTTGGGCAGCCTTTTCGGGCCGTGGTGGGGCGAGCGGGTGCGCGCCGACCTGATCGCGGCGACCGACGATGCGCAGATTCCCGCCATCCTCGATCGCCATTGGGCGCCATTGATGGCGACCCCGCACCCGCTGGAGCCGGTGATCGCCGGCCTGGGTGCGATCATCGCGTCCGAGGACGCACCCGACATCGTCGGCGTGGCGGAGCGCCTGGGCGTCACCACCGCGATGCTGCGCCGCGTCGCGAACCAGTTCTTCGGCATTCCGCCCAAGCAGCTGTTGCGTCGCGCGCGGTTCCTGCGGTCGTTCCTGCGGCACAGCCGGCTCGACGGCAGCAGCGATGCGTCGGCGATCGACCCGCAGTATTTCGACAGCTCGCATTACCTGCGCGACGCCAACAGCTTCCTGGGCACCACGCCGCGGCGATTCCTGCAACAGCCGGCGGATTTCCTGCGTGGATCGGTGCGCAGCCGCGCGCTGGTGCTGGGCGCCCCGGCACAGGTGCTGCACCATGTCGATCCGGTGGACCCGTGACACCGCTGCCGATCTCGCAACTGGGGCCGGTGCTGCCCTATCTCGACCTGTTCGGTATCGCGGTGTTCGCGACGTCGGGCGCGTTGGCGGCGGTCCAGCGCGCGCAGACCCTGGTCACCGCGACGTTCTTTGCGCTGGTCACCGGTGTGGGGGGGGGATCGGTGCGCGACCTGTTGATCGGTGCACCGGTATTCTGGACGCACGACCCGCTGGTTGCGGTGGTCTGCCTAGGCGCGGCGGCGATGTTCTGGGTCACGCCGCAACAGTGGTGGAAGGGGCAGGCACTCGACTGGCTCGATGCGTTCGGACTGGCGGCCTATGCGGTGTTCGGCGCGGCGAAGTCGATCGACTATGGCATTCCGCCGGTGCCCGCCGCGCTGATGGGTGTCGTGACCGCCTGCGTCGGCGGGATCATCCGCGACGTGCTGGCGGGCGAGCCGTCGATCCTGATGCGGCCCGAACTCTATGTCACCGCAGCGGCGCTGGCGTCGGGACTGTACGTGCTGCTGACCGTGCTGGGCGTCCCCGGTTTCGTCGCGGCGGGGATCGCCGCGGTCGCCGGTTTCGCACTGCGCGCCGCCGCGATCCGCTGGAAGCTGGCGTTGCCCGCCTATCGCGGCCTGCGATAGCGGCTCAGCCCAGCCCGTTCTCCAGAACCCGCGCGGCGACCGCGCAGTGCAGCGCGACGCCCTTGGCCATGACGGCCTCGTCGATCGTCATGCGGGTGTTGTGCAGCGGTGGATTGGTATCGGGATCGCTGCCAGCGGGCGCCACCCCGATGAACGCCATGCATCCCGGGATGTCGCGCAGGACATAGCTGAAATCCTCGCCGCCCATCATCGGCGCGGGCATCGTCCGCCAGCCGTCCTCGCCGCCCATCTCTTCGGCGATTCCGCGCACCAGGTCGATCGCGCGGGCATCGTTCATCGTCACCGGATAGCCTCCGTCGATCCGCACCTCCGCGGTGCAGCCATGCGCCTGCGCGACATGTTCGGCGACGCGCGTCAGCCCGGCGCGCGCCTTCTCGCGCGTCGCGGGCGACAGCGTACGCAGCGTCCCCAGCATCGTGACCTCCGACGGAATGATGTTGTAGGCCGATCCTGCGCTGATCTTCGTGATCGACAGCACCGCCGGGTCGGTGACCGCGATCTGGCGCGCGACGAAGGCGTTCAGCGCGGTCACGATCTCGCAGGCGACGGGGATCGGATCGACGCATTCGTGCGGCATCGCGGCGTGTCCGCCCTTGCCCCGGATGGTAAAGTTCAGCGCGTCGGTCGATGCGAGCAGCGGCCCGGTGCGACTGACCACCCGTCCCGCGGGCATGTTGGGCGAGATATGCAGCGCAAACGCCGCATCGGGCCGCGCGATGTCGAGCAGCCCGTCCTCGATCATGAAGCGCGCGCCGTGATGCCCTTCCTCGCCCGGCTGGAACATGAAGACGACCGTGCCCGGCAGGCTCTCGCGGCGCGCACACAGCGCGCGGGCGGCCCCGACCAGCATCGCTGAATGGCTGTCATGTCCGCAGGCGTGCATCGCGTTCGGGATCGTGCTGGCGAAGGGCAGGCCGGTGTCTTCCTGCATCGGCAGTGCGTCCATGTCGCCGCGCAGCAGGACCGTGCGGCCATTGTCGCCCTTTGCGTTGGAGCCGCCGCGCAGGATCGCCACGAAGCCGGTCGTGCTGGTCGATTCGTGGATCTCGAGCGGCAGGCCGGCGAGTGCGGCGCGCAGCTTGGCCGTCGTCAGCGGGCAGTGGAGGCCGATTTCAGGCTCGGCATGAATCGCGCGGCGCAGCGCGATGATATCGTCGAGTTCGGCCGCGCCGGCGGCGGTCCAGTCGGTTGTGGGGGCGTTCATGGCTGATCTCCAACTACTAGGCGACCCTACACCGTTCGTGCTGAGCTTGTCGAAGCACCGTTCTGCGATTGCGAGCCACGACTTCGTGGCAAGAAGGACGGTGCTTCGACAAGCTCAGCACGAACGGGGTGAGTATGGCCCTACCCCTTGAACAACCCGCCCAGCACCCCGCGGACCAGTCCGCCGAGCAGGCCGCCACCCGACGAGCGGCTACGCGATCCGCCGCCCAATACCGCCTTCGTTACCTCGGTCGCGATCGTGCGGCCGACGGTCGAGCTGGCCGATCGGGTGGCCGAGGTGATCGCCTTGTTCCACGGGCTGTTCGCCGCTTCGCGCTCGGCCCGGCGCGCCTCCTGCTCGGCAAGGCGAGCATCGCGGTCGGCCTGTTTCTGCGCGGCCAGCCGGTCGCGTTCGGCTTGTTTCGCGGCCTGGGCGTCCAGCTTGGCCTGGGCGGCCTCGGCCTTTGCGGCGTCGCTGTCGGCCTTCGCCTCGGCGGCGGCGGCACTGGCTTCGTTCGCCTTGGCGGCCAGCAGTTCTTCGGCCGACTCGCGGTCGATCAGCGTGTCGTATTTGGTCCCGATCGCATCGGTCTGGATCAGCACGCCGCGTTCGACCGGGGTCACCGGCCCGACGCGTGAGGACGGCGGCTTGATGAGCGTGCGCTCGACCGGGGCGGGCGCGCCGTCGGGCTGGAGCAGCGACACCAGCGCCTCGCCGACCTTCAGTTCGGTGATCGCGGTCGCGACATCGACGCCCGGGTTCGCGCGGAACGTGTCCGCCGCCGAACGCACCGCCTGCTGGTCGCGGGGCGTGAAGGCGTTCAGCTTGTGCTGGACGCGGTTGTTGAGCTGCGCGGCCACCGTGTTGGGGATGTCGATCGGGTTCTGGGTGATGAAATAGACACCGACGCCCTTCGACCGGATCAGCCGGACGACCTGTTCGACCTTTTCCAGCAGCGCCTTGGGGGTGTCGTTGAACAGCAGATGCGCCTCGTCGAAGAAGAAGCACAGTTTGGGCTTGTCGGGGTCGCCAACTTCAGGGAGCGTCTCGAACAGTTCGGAGAGCAGCCACAGCAGGAAGGTCGAATAGAGTTTCGGGCTGGCCATCAGTTTGTCGGCGGCCAAGATGTTGACGATGCCCCGGCCCTTGTCGTCCGCCCCGATGAAGTCGTGGATGTCGAGCGCGGGTTCGCCGAAGAAATGCTCGCCACCCTGGCCGCGGAGTTGCAGCAGCGAGCGCTGGATCGTGCCGACGCTGGCCTTGCTGACGTTGCCGTAGGTAACGGTCAGTTCGTCGGCGCGATTGGCGCATTCGGCCAGCATCGCCTGAAGATCGTCGAGGTCGAGGATCAGCAACCCTTCCTTGTCCGCGACGTGGAAGGCGATGTTCAGCACGCCTTCCTGCACCTCGTTCAGGTCGAGCAGCCGCGCGAGCAGCAGCGGGCCCATTTCGCTGACGGTGGTGCGGATGGCGTGGCCCTGCTGCCCGAACAGGTCCCAGAACTGGACGGGCGTGTCGGCATAGGTCCAGTCGGTCATGCCGATCTCGGCGGCGCGCGCGGCGAAGATCTCGTGGGTCTTGGTCTGGGACGATCCGGCCATGGCCAGGCCGGAAAGGTCGCCCTTCACGTCGGCGACGAAGCACGGCACGCCCTCGCGGCTGAACCCCTCGACGATGCCCTGCAGGGTAACGGTCTTGCCGGTGCCGGTCGCGCCGGCGATCAGCCCGTGGCGGTTGGCGCGCTTGAGGACGAGTTCCTGCCGCGTCCCGTCCGTGCTGGCACCGATGAAGATCGAGTCGGCCATCCGCTATCCCTTGCACTGTTCAGGCCAGGGATAGCGGATGTTCGATTGTCCCGGCAACTGACCCATGCCCGTTCCTCCTGAGCCTGTCGAAGGTCATGCCACCGGCGAGTCGCTTGGGGCATGTGCTTCGACTGCGCTCAACACGAACGGTGAGGGAGAGCCATCCCCGTCCCTGCTCTCACGCGGACGGGGGTGGATCAGCCCTTAAGCTTGACCGGCAGGAACCGCGCCGGGCCGCGCCCGCGTTGCACCAGCAGCAGGACCGACGGACGACCGGCGCGCTTCGCCGCGGCAACGGCGGTGGTCACGTCCGCGGCAGAACGCACAGGCGTGCTGTTGATCGACTGGATGATGTCACCGCGCTGGAGCTTGCCAGCCGCATCGCTGGTCGGCGCTACCGCACCGATCACGACACCCTGCGTCGCCGGATCCGCCCCCACCGCGCGGGCGATGCCCGGGGTCAGCGGCTGGACGGTCATGCCGAGATCGGCCGACGCGCCCGGCGCGCTGGGGGTGTCGGGCGTGTCGTCATTGTCCTTGCCGAACCCGCCGCTGTCGTCGTTGCCACCCAGCGTCGCGGCCAGCGCTTCCTCGCTCGGGCGCACCACCGGCGTGATGTTGAGCGCCAGCGGCTTGCCGTCGCGCAGCACGTCAAGACGCGCGGTCGTGCCCGGCTTCACGTTGGCGACCAGATAGGACAAAGTCTGTTCCGGCGTCACCGCCTGGCCATTGACGCGGGTCACGACGTCGCTGGCGCGCAGACCGGCCTTGGCGGCGGGGCCGCCTGGGGTCACGCCGGCGATCAACTCGCCCTGATTCTTCGGAATGCCCAGCGCCTGGGCGGTATCGTCGTCGATGCTGCCGGGCTGCAACTGCACCCCGATATAGCCGCGGCTGATCGTGCCACCCTTCATGAAGGTGTCGATGATCGGTTTGGCTTCCTCGGCGGGGATCGCGAAGCCGATGCCGATGTTGCCACCCGACTGCGAGAAGATCTGCGAATTGATGCCGACGACGTTGCCGTTGAGGTCGAACATCGGGCCACCGGAGTTGCCCTGGTTGATCGACGCATCGGTCTGGATGAAGCGGTCGAACGCACCGCCCTGACCGGTCACGCGGTGCACTGCCGACACGATGCCGGCCGTCACCGTGCCGCCCAGGCCGAACGGATTGCCGATCGCGACGACCCAGTCGCCGACGCGGGTCTTGCTGGAATCGCCGAATTTCACGAACGGCAGGTTGGCACCGTCGATCTTGAGCAGCGCCAGGTCGGACTGGACGTCCTGTCCGACGACCTTGGCGACATATTCCTTGCGGTCGGGCATCGTCACGGTGATCGAATCGACCGTCGCACCGGTCGCGCCGGGGCGGATGACGTGGGCGTTGGTGACGACATAGCCGTCCGCCGAGATGATGAAGCCCGAACCGAGCGACGCGCCCTCGCGCTTGACCGGCGGTGCACCCGGTGCCGCGCCCTGGCCGCCGCCGAACAGGTCGCCGAACGGCGTGCCGGCGAACGGATTGGCCTGCGCCTTCTGCACGATCGTCTGCTTGGTCGAGATGTTGACGACCGCGGGCTGAAGTTTCGCGACCATGTCGGCGAAGCTCATCGGCGCGCCCGCACGGGGAACGGCGGCGGTGATCGTGCCGGGTTCGTTCTGCGCGACCTGCGCACCGGCAGGCGGCTGAAACGCGACGGAGGCGGCGGTGCCACCCAGGAGCAGGGCGGCGGTAAGGGCGTAGGCGTAACGCACGGTTCTGTGTGTCCTCTCAGCTCGAAAGTATGAGCAATGCCATTATGACGTCTGCGATGCTGAACGCTGACTGAAGATGAACGGGTCCGCCTCCGTCAGTTGCCGCCGCGGAATTCGCGGAGATAGCCGTTCTGCGGACTCAGGATGATCGACGTGCCACCGCGCCCGTTGTCCGCCTGACCGTCCGCCCCGAAGGTGAAGCGATACGACTGCATCGCGCGGTAGAAGTCATAGAATTGCGGATCCTTGCCGAATGCCTCGGCATAGATCTTCGACGCCTGGGCATCGGCATCGGCGCGCACGATCTGCGCGTTGCGCTGGCCCTGCGCGCGGATCGTCAGCGCCTGTTGCTGGCGGGCCGTCCGCATCCGGTTCAGCGCCGATTCCAGCGGTGTGCCGTCGGGCAGGTCGGCGTGCTTGATCCGCACGTCGACGATCTGGACGCCGTACTGGCTGGCCAGACGCTGCAGCCGGTCCTGGATCTTGTCCATCACCTCGCCGCGTTCGGGCGACAGCAGCACCGCGAAGTCGCGCTTGCCGAGTTCGGCGCGCAGCGACGAGCTGAACAGCGGACGCAGCTGGTTGACGACGCCTTCCTCGCTGCGCGCGGTCACCACCATCTTCAGCGGATCGACCACCCGAAACCGGGCATAGGCATCGACCTGCAGCCGCAGCTGGTCGGTCGACAGCACCGGCTGATTCTCCAGATCGACGTCGAGCACACGCTTGTCGACCCACACGATACGATCGAAGAACGGCACCCGCGCGATCACCCCGGCACCGGTGTTGCCGAAATCGAGGTTGGGCTGCCACGCGTTGATCGTGCGTTGCGGCACCTCCAGTCGCAGGATCACGGCCTGCCGCGTCTCGGGCACGATCGTGAACGTCATCGACAGCAGGATGATCGCCGCCAGCGTCAGGATGCCCAGCGCCATCGGGTTGCGCAGCAGGCGGCTCATCGAGCCGCTCCCTGCTGTACGGCGGGTGGCGTGGCGGCACCCGGTTCGGGCAACGTCCGTCGCGCCTCGGGCAGCGGCAGATAGGGGGTGACGCCCGGCGCCTCGACGATCGTCTTGTTCGACTTGGCCAGAACCTGCTCCATCGTCTCGTAATACAGGCGGCGGCGGGTCACTTCCGGCGCCAGCTTGTACTGTTCGTAGATCTTGTCGAACTGCGCCGCCTCGCCCTGTGCGCGGGCGATGACCTGCTGCGCATAGGCGCGCGACTGGTTCAGATCGGTCTGCGCCTGCTGCTGCGCCGCCGACACCGCCTTGAAATCGTCGTTCACGGCCGCCGGCGGATCGGCCTTGCTGATCGCGATGCCCTGAACGCGAATGCCCGAATTATAGTCGTCGAGGATTTCCTGGATCCGCTGCTGCACCCGTGCCTCGATCACCGTGCGGCCCGCGCCCAGCGCCTGATCGAGCGTCACCGACGACACGACCTCGCGCATCGCGCTTTCCGCGGTCGCGCGCACGGTTTCGGTCGGCTGTGCGATCTGGAACACGAAATCCTGCGGGTTGGCGATGTCCCAGCGCACCGAATAGCCCAGATCGACGATATTCTGGTCGCCGGTCAGCATCAGATTCTCGCCGCCCGACCCTTCGGGAAAATTCTCGGTGCGGATGTTCTGCACGTCGACCGTCGTCACGCTGTTGATTGGCGCGGGAAATGTCATGCGGAAACCCGGTTCGAGGATCCGCGAATATTTACCGAAGAACGTCACGACACCGCGCTCCTGCGGCGCGATCGAGTGCGAACTGGTGACCACCAGCCACACCGCGACGATCAGCCCGAGGCCGATCGCCCACAGTCGCCCGCCGCCCAGGCCGCTCGGCAATCCGCCGGGGAAGCTACCGCCACCACCGCCGCCGCCGCCACGCTTGGCGCGTTTCAGCAATTCGTCGAGCGCGCTGGGGCCACCGGGACGCTGGCGGCGTCCCTCGGGCGGGAACGACCAGGGGTTGCGCGGGCCGCTGTCGCCGCCGCCGGGCTTCTTGCCGTCATCGCCGCCACCGCTACCTGGCGTCGGCCCCCACGGGCTTTTGGGCGGATCACTGTGAAAGACGCCGCCGATGTGGCGCAGCCCCGAAAATATGCTCATGTCTGTCTTTATAGGTGTCCCACCCGATAATAACAGTGGCGAGCCGCGAACCGCCCCCTAAATCCTGCCGACATGACCCAGAACATCCCCAACCTGCCGCCGCGCGCGACCGCGCGCATCGCCGATGGCCGCGCGAGCATCATCCTGGACGTGACCGGCCTGTCCGAACCGCAAGCCGATGCGCTGGAGGCGGAGGCGACCGGCGCTGCCGCCGCGGCGGGCATCGCGGAGGTGCGCACCGTGCGGACCAGCAACCGCGTGACCCGCCGCTTGATCGCGGTGGCCAGCGGCAAGGGCGGGGTCGGCAAATCGACCGTTTCGGCCAACCTCGCCGTCGCGCTGCATCGGCGCGGGCGCAGCGTCGGGCTGGTCGATGCCGACATCGCCGGCCCGTCCCAGCCCAAGCTGTTCGGCGTCGAGGGGCAGGTGCCCCAGGCGCGCGAGAACCGGATGATCCCGGTCGATACTGCGGCCGGCGTACCCATCGTGTCGATGGGCATGCTGGTGCCGCAGGATCAGGCGGTCGCGTGGCGCGGGCCGATGCTGTCCAACGCGCTGAACCAGATGCTCGACGCACACTGGGGCACCGCCGATCCGGTCATTCTCGATCTGCCGCCCGGCACTGGCGACGTCCAGCTGACGATGGTGACCAAGCACAAGCCCGCCGGCGCGGTGATCGTATCGACGCCGCAGGATCTGGCGCTGATCGACGCCGCGCGCGCGATCGACCTGTTCGCCAAGGCCGGAATTCCCGTCATCGGCCTGGTCGAGAACATGGCCGGCTATGCCTGCCCGCACTGCGGCGCGCTGTCGGACCCGTTCGGGTCGGGCGGCGCGGAAGCCGAGGCTGTGCGGCTGGGCCTGCCGTTCCTCGGGCGAATCCCGCTGAGCCGCGAAGTCCGCGCCGCGTCCGACGCCGGCACACCGCCCGCGGCGGGGAACGGCGCAGAGGCCGCCGCGTTCGATGCGGTGGCGGGCCGGGTCGATGCCTGGCTGACCGCCAACGGAGGGTGACACGATGCCGCTGACCAGCGACGAGGATATCAAGGCACTGCTCGAAGGCGCGCGGACGATCGCGATGATCGGCGCGTCGGACCGCCCCGACCGGCCGAGCTACGGCGTGATGAAGCGTTTGCAGGACCATGGATACCGCGTGATCCCGGTCAATCCGCAGATCACCGGCGAGCATATCCACGGCGAATTCGTCTTCCGCGAGCTCGCGCAACTGGGCGACCCTATCGACATCGTCGATATCTTTCGCCGGTCGGACGCCGCGGGCGATGCGGTGGACGAGGCGATCGCGGCGGGCGCGAAGGCGGTGTGGATGCAGCTGGGCGTGGTGAACGAAGCCGCCGCCGCGAGAGCGGAGGCGGCGGGGCTCAAGGTCGTGATGGATCGCTGCCCGGCGATCGAAATCCCGCGGCTGGGTGTTGCGAAGGTGGGACGCGACCCCGCCTGACCTTTAGATAAATGCGACGGCTAAGCCTAGTATCACTCCACTTTGCACCATCGCGACCATCGCGAGATTATTGGAGAATGGCTGTTTCGGGTCTTGTGACGGAATATCCGCCGAGCGGCATATGCCGCCGGAGTACCGCCGACGAACGCAAGCCCCAGCAGGCTGGATTCACGAATACGCCAACCGCCATGTAGCGCGCGATGCTTGTCGATGCCGAACTGCGCGAACGTCAGCGCGTTGATCGTTAGGAATGCGGTCAGAGCCAGCGTGACGAAAGACATGCGGCCCGCATAGCCGCAGAATATTGCCAAACTCCTGCACGGGCGAACTCTGCGGCTCGGTCAATCCCGCAGCAACTCGTTGATCCCCGTCTTCGATCGCGTCTGGGCGTCCACCGTCTTCACGATCACCGCACAGTAGAGATTTGGACCCGACGGATTGGTCGCCGACGGCGCGCTGCCCGAGACGACGACCGAATAGGGCGGCACTTGCCCACGATACTCCTTGCCCGATGCGCGGTCGATGATGCGGGTCGAGGCGCCCAGGTACACGCCCATCGACAGCACCGCGCCTTCGCCGATGCGGACGCCCTCGGCCACTTCGGCGCGCGCACCGATGAACGCGCCGTCGCCGATGATGACCGGATCGGCCTGAAGCGGCTCGAGCACACCGCCGATGCCCGCTCCGCCCGAGATATGGACGTTCCGCCCGATCTGCGCGCACGACCCGACCGTCGCCCAGGTATCGACCATCGTGCCGTCGCCGACATGCGCGCCGATGTTGACGAAGCTGGGCATCAGCACGCAATTCCGGCCGATATAGGCCCCGTGCCGCACGACCGCGCCCGGCACCGCGCGGAAGCCCGCGGCACGAAACTGCGCATCATCCCAGTCGGCGAACTTCAGCGGCACCTTGTCGAAATAGCCGCCCGGCATGACGGCGTTGTCGTTCAGCCGGAACGACAGCAGCACCGCCTTCTTGAGCCACTGGTTGACGCGCCAGCCGTCTTCGTCGGGTTCGGCCACGCGGACCGCGCCGGCGTCGAGCATCGCCAGCACGTCGTCCACCGCACCACGCACCGCGCCGGTCGTTGCGGTGGTCAGGCTGGCGCGGTCATCCCACGCGGCGTCGATCGTCGATTGCAGGTCGGTCATGCATCTGTCCCCAGCAGTTCGGCCAGCCAGCCGGTCAGGTCGGCGGTCGTATAATCGATGAATTCGCGCGCGCCACCGGGCATCTGCGTCGATCCGTTGTCGATCCACAACGTGGTCATCCCGATCGCCTTGGCCGGCGCGAGATTGCGCACCATGTCGTCGGCAAAGAAGCTGGTCGCCGGGTCGATCCCATAGGCGCCGCACAGGCCCGCATAGGCCGATGCGGCGGGCTTGGGCTGGAGCGCCATGGCATGGATATCGTGCACACCCTCGAAACTCGCGCCCAGCCCCAGCCGCCCGAGCACTTTCTCGGCATAGGGCAGGTCGCCGTTGGTGAAGACCAGCTTGCGGCCCGGCAGCCGGGCGATCAGCGCGGCGAGCGGGGCATTCTCCTCCAGCACGTCCATCTCGACGTCGTGGACATAGTCGAGAAACGCATGCGGATCGACGTCGTGCTCGGCCATCAGCCCGGCCAGCGTCGTGCCGTGCGCCAGGAACCACCCCTCGCGCAGCGCCGCCGCCTCCGGCTCGGGCAGGTCGAGCAGATCGACGATGAACCGCGTCATCCGCGCCTCGACCGGGGCGAACAGATTGGCCGACGCCGGATACAGCGTATTGTCCATGTCGAAGACCCAGGCGTCGATATGGGCGAGATCGGGATGCATGGCGCGCGCTTTGGCCGAGGCGCGGCGCGGCGGCAAGGCATGGCGCGGCGAACCTCGCGTCCGTCATTCCGGTGAAGGCGGGGAATCCAGTCCGGCGGCATGTTCGGTGACACGAACTCACCGCCCTCGGAGGCAATGTGACCGACGTACGTGCCGCAGGCCGCTTCAACCGGGTCCGAGCGACTTTCTCTCGTGCGTCCGGATATGAAAGCGGATATGCGGCAATCGCTCCAATTGCGGACGTTAAGCGTTGCTGGCATGGTGCCGACGATGGCGCAGCGACCTGTCACCATCCGTATTTTTTGCTTGATCGCGGTAGGGGCGGCTTCTGCGGCAGCCGGATACGCGTTCGGGCTGTCAAGGCAGCAACTCCTATCAGTGGAGCAGCCCCGCAGTGCCGAAGCGACGGTGATCGCCCAATCTCGGGCGCGTTTCGGAAACTCCCCCATGGTGCAAGACGCAATCCGCCGGTGGACGCCAAAGAATGGTGGAACGGTCGAGAAAGCGATGTCCAGCTATCAGATCCAAGTGGTGGACACGCCTTCGCTGTCCTGCGTGAAATTCGCTGCCATTGCATATGAAGTGGGGGGAGAGCCGACCTACTGCTATGAGGCACTGACCACCCGGCTGGTATGGGAGAACAGTGACGTCGAATGAACGTCCGCTATCCACCCAATCTCGGACGTTCCTGCGTCCAGAAAGCAAAACCGAAAGTGGACGGTCTGCAAGCGCGATCGAGGCGACAAAAGCTGCCTGTCCGCTATCGCCCAATTGCGGACGTTCGCGGCGTATGAAACAACGAGGTGATGCTCACAAGCAAATCGGTTATCATTTCAAAGACTGTTGCGCTGGCGATTGCACTTAGCGCCTGCGAGCAGCCTTGCGAACGTGTTCACGCCACGCGGATTGCGCAAACAGACTTGAAAAGCAGCGGTTTCAACATCGAAGGTAAGAAAATAACCGTTCGAGACGAGCCTAATTTCTGGGTCGTCGAGCACGATCCGCCTCCGGGCGGCATGGGCGGAGACGCCTCACAGAAGATCGACAAGCTGCGTTGCACCGTAATCGCCAGAGAGATTGGTCTTTGAGCTGGGCAGCATCGTCCGCTTTCCACCCAGTTCCCGACGTTTCGGCGTGGCGCAGCGGTTCCCGATAGCGGACAGGCCGCTAACGCCCCACTAGCGGACATTCGACATGCGCAGCATTGCACCAGTTATGGCGGCGATCATTTATCTATCTCCCGGCGAGCAGATGCCGGACTGCGTGGACGGTGAGCCGTGGCTAATCGTGGAGGCGTCGGACGACGGCCGGTTCTTTGGGACCGGTGGCGCGTGGAAGCCTAGCGGCGAATGGGTCGGTTATGGCTCGCTGCCTGAGAATGACGAGACCCTTGCCAGCGCGTTGGCAGCAGCAGAGCGGTGGGCCGCTAAATACAGCGTTCCTACCATCTGGGTTCAAACTACCCCATAGGTCCGCTTTCCACCCAAAGCCGGCCATTCAGCTACGTGCAAACCGCGCCCGAAAGCAGACGGGTAGTATTCGCCCCGATCCGTGGGCGTTTACAGCGCCGACACCAAACATGACAGACGATCCGTCTTCCAGCGGAGCATTGCGTCGCTCGGGGCTATCGTCAACGGGCAATCGGTCGAAACGCACTGCGTCCGGCGACGGTCGGTTCCCGCCTACGCGAGACCTTTGCGAAAGTCCCATTTCGTCATCCTGACGAAAGTCAGGATCCAGAGTAATCAGGTACAAGCGGTTGTTTTGCCTGGCTCTGGATCCCCGCTTTCGCGGGGATGACGACGGAATGGGGCCTATTTTGCAGACTTTCGCAGAGGCCTCGCCAAGGCGGGAGTGACGGAACGCCGGGTGCCGACATGGGCAAGGGGGGTGACCCGACCCGCCCGAGCCTCTAGGCACGCCGGCGTCATGGATGCCGTCTTTCCCCAGCCGCTTGCCGGCCCCGCGCCGGCGAGCGACCGGGCCGAGGCGCGGGCGTTGTTCGCGTTGGCGGCGCCTTTGGTCGGCGCGAACCTGTTGCAGATGGCGGTCTATGCGATCGACGTGATGTTCGTCGCGCGGCTGGGGACAGTCGAGTTCGCCGCCGCCACGCTCGGAGTGTTCCTGTACAGCGTCATCATGTGGGCGATGATCGGGCTGACCGGTGCCTGCGCGCCGCTGATCGCCGCCGAGCTCGGCCGCCGCCGCCATGCCGTGCGCCAGGTGCGGCGGACGTTTCGCATGGCGATGTGGCTGGGCGTGGTGGGGTCGATCCCGTTCCTGCTGCTGCTGGCGCATGGCGAGGACGTGCTGCTGCTGGCCGGGCAGGACCCGGCGGTCGCCGTGCGGACCGGCGATTTCCTCGACATCCTGCTGCTCTGCCTGATCCCGGGCGTGTTGGGCGGCATCATGCGCACCGCAGCGGCGGCGCTGGGGCGGCCGAACTGGGCGCTGATCGTCACGGCGGCGGCGCTGCTGGTCGGGCTGCTCGGCAACTGGCTGCTGGTGTTCGGCAACCTTGGGTTTCCGGCGCTCGGGCTGGAGGGGTCGGCGATCGCCAGCCTGGTCACCGTGCTGGTCATGGCGGTCGCCTATGCCGCGATCCTGGCGTTCGATCCCGCGATCCGCCGCTATCGCCTGTTCGGGCGGTGGTGGCGGACCGAATGGTCGCGCTTTGCAGAGATCGTCCGGCTGGGCGCGCCGATCGCGCTGACGATGACGCTGGAGGGTGCGTTGTTCGGCGGGGCGGCGTTCCTGATGGGACTGATCGGCGTGACCGAGGTCGCCGCGCACGCGATCGCGCTGAACATCGCGGCCATCGCGTTCCAGGTGCCGTTCGGGATCGGCCAAGCGGCGACGATCCGCGTCGGCATGGCGTACGGCGCGCGCGATCCCGCATGGATGGGTCGCGCAGGGCGCGTCGCGATCGTCGCCGGCACCGGCTTCATGCTGGTCACCGCATCGGCGATCTGGCTGGCCCCGCGCCTGTTCGTCTCCGCCTATATCGACGTCGCCGATCCGGCCAATGCCGCCGTCGTGCTGCTGGCGGTCCAGTATCTCGCGGTCGCCGCCGTCTTCCAGCTGTTCGACGGGGCGCAGGCGGTGACGGCCGGCGTCCTGCGCGGGGTGCAGGACACGCGCGTACCGATGATTATCGCCGGGCTGGGCTATTGGGTCGCGGGGTTCGGCACCGCCGTCGTGTTCGGCTTCGCGCTCGACTGGCAGGGGCTGGGCATCTGGATCGGACTGGCGGTCGGGCTGGTCGTGGTTTCGGCGCTGCTGCTGTGGCGCTGGCGCGCGCGCGAACGGTTGGGGCTGGTTCGCGGCACGGCCTGACGCGCGGACGCGATTTTTGTTCCCGCGCCGGTTGACGCCCGCCGGCCCCCTCCACATATGCGCCGCACTGGCACTCGATTCCGTCGAGTGCCAAGGCATTTCATTCGCTCAAGTCAAAGGGACATCACATGAGCTTTCGTCCGCTGCACGATCGCGTGCTCGTTCGCCGCGTCGAGGCCGAGGAAAAGACCTCGGGCGGGATCATCATCCCCGACACCGCCAAGGAAAAGCCGCAGGAGGGTGAGGTCGTCTCGGCCGGCACCGGCGCGCGCAGCGAATCCGGCGAGGTCCACCCGCTCGAGGTGAAGGCCGGCGACCGCGTCCTGTTCGGCAAATGGTCGGGCACCGAGGTCAAGGTCGATGGCGAAGACCTGCTCATCATGAAGGAATCGGACATTCTCGGCATCCTCGGCTGAGCGTTCGATAACTCCCAACTTTCTCAACATTCGGTATTGAAAGGGTAGCCACCATGGCAGCCAAAGACGTGAAATTCGGCCGTGATGCGCGTGAACGCATCCTGCGCGGTGTCGATATTCTGGCCGACGCGGTCAAGGTCACGCTGGGTCCGAAGGGCCGCAACGTCGTGATCGACAAGAGCTTCGGTGCCCCGCGCATCACCAAGGACGGCGTTACCGTCGCCAAGGAAATCGAGCTCAAGGACAAGTTCGAGAACATGGGCGCCCAGATGGTGCGCGAAGTGGCCTCGAAGACCAACGACATCGCCGGTGACGGCACCACCACCGCGACCGTGCTGGCCCAGGCCATCGTGCGCGAGGGCATGAAGTCGGTCGCCGCCGGCATGAACCCGATGGACCTGAAGCGCGGCATCGACCTGGCGGTCGGCAAGGTCGTCGAGGACGTCAAGGCGCGCTCGAAGCCCGTGTCGGGTTCGTCCGAGATCGCCCAGGTCGGCATCATCTCGGCCAACGGCGACAAGGAAGTCGGCGAGAAGATCGCCGAAGCCATGGAAAAGGTCGGCAAGGAAGGCGTCATCACCGTCGAGGAAGCCAAGGGCCTCGAATTCGAGCTGGACGTGGTCGAGGGCATGCAGTTCGACCGCGGCTATCTGTCGCCCTACTTCATCACCAACCCGGAGAAGATGTCGGTCGAGCTGCAGGATCCCTACATCCTGATCCACGAGAAGAAGCTGTCGTCGCTGCAGGCGATGCTGCCGATCCTGGAGGCCGTGGTGCAGTCGGGCCGTCCGCTGCTCATCATCGCCGAGGACATCGAGGGCGAGGCGCTGGCCACGCTGGTGGTCAACAAGCTGCGCGGCGGCCTGAAGGTCGCAGCGGTCAAGGCACCGGGCTTCGGCGATCGTCGCAAGGCGATGCTGGAAGACATCGCGATCCTGACCAAGGGCGAAGTCATCAGCGAAGACCTGGGCATCAAGCTCGAGACGGTGACGCTGGGCATGCTCGGCACCGCCAAGCGCGTCACGATCGACAAGGACACCACCACGCTGGTCGATGGCGCGGGTGAAGCCGATGCGATCAAGGGCCGCACCGATGCGATCCGTCAGCAGATCGAGGTCACGACCTCGGACTATGACAAGGAAAAGCTGCAGGAGCGTCTCGCGAAGCTGGCCGGTGGCGTGGCTGTCATCAAGGTCGGCGGAGCTTCGGAAGTCGAAGTGAAGGAGCGCAAGGATCGCGTCGACGACGCGCTGCACGCGACCCGCGCGGCCGTCGAAGAGGGCATCGTCCCCGGTGGTGGCACGGCGCTGCTGTACGCGACCAAGGCGCTCGAGGGCGTGACCGGCGAGAATGACGACCAGACGCGCGGCGTGGACATCGTCCGCAAGTCGCTGACGGCACTCGTCCGCCAGATCGCCGCCAACGCGGGCCAGGACGGCGCCGTCGTCTCGGGTCGTCTGCTCGACGGCAATGATTCGTCGATGGGCTTCAACGCCGCGACGGATACGTACGAGAACCTGGTCGCGGCCGGCGTGATCGATCCGACCAAGGTCGTCCGCACCGCGCTGCAGAACGCAGCGTCGGTCGCCGGCCTGCTCATCACGACCGAAGCGGCCGTGAGCGAGCTGCCCGAAGACAAGGCCGCACCCGCGATGGGCGGCCACGGCGGCGGCATGGGCGGCATGGGCGGCATGGACTTCTGATCCGGCTGCGGCCCGGGCCAGCGTGCTGGCCCGGGACTCGCACAGGATCGGCCGGCGGGCCATGGCCCGTCCGACGTCCCGGCGCCGGCTTTGCCGGTGCCCGTCCGAAGTATGGCAACGGGCCGGTGGATCTCCTCCACCGGCCCTTTGTCGTTCCGCCACGATGCGCTAGCGTACAGACGACCCGCACACGGCCGTGGGCACAGCCTGGGGAGGCAGCACGTGGATAGCCTGCGCATCGAACGCGTTCGCGACAGTTTCGTCCACGTCCTGTTCGATCCCGACCGCGCGTCGCGGCTGTTCTATGATCGCCTGTTCGAACTCGCACCGGCGACACGCGACCTGTTCACCCATGACATCGCGGTGCAGGGTCGTGTCCTGATCGAATCGATCGCGACGATCGTGACCGGGCTGGCGCGCTTCGACGCGATGCGCCCCACGCTCGCCGCGCTGGCGATCCGCCATGCCGGTTATGGCGTGACGCCGGATCATTATCCGATCGTCGGTCAGGCGCTGCTCGATATGATGGAAAGGGTCTGCGGCGATTTCGACATGGATACGCGAAAGGCCTGGGCGGATGCCTATACGCTGATATCGGACGCTATGATCGCCGCCGCCTATCCCGGCATCACGCCGTCAGCAGTGCCCGCAACCAGGGATTGACCACCGCGTCGATGACCAGGTGGATGCGATCGGTCGTGCCGTCGTTGGTCACGGCATGCGGGTCGCTCAGCCGGACGTACCATGTTTCGCCCGCGGCCATCGGCACGGGGGTACCGTTGACGAGGAAGCGTACGCCCGGATTGGTCACGATCGGCACGTGCAGCCGCGCGAAACCATCGTCGGCCGACAGGTCGGGATCGCGATGTTCCAGGATCGCCGAACCCGCGCTCAGCCGCATCAGGCGGACGCTGTGCAGCGGACAGCGCAACGTGGCGAGTACGGCACGACACGCCGGCGCGTGATCCAGCAGCGCGGTGTCGCACCAATGCTCGGCCGGCGTCGGCACCGCCATGCGGATGGGATGCGTTTCGCCCACCGGCGCGCGCAGCGGCAGGACACTCCAGTCGCCGCGAAAGTTCTGGCGCACGACATGCGGTGTCCAGTCGACATGCGTCAGCGTATCGAGATCCGCCGCCAGCACCGCCGGGTCGAACGTCATCGGCAGGCGTACGCGATCGGGAACGTCCGCCGCCGCCGCTCGCTTGGGATCCGTGACCGATGGCACCGCGTTCATCGCCGCCACGCTAGCCACTCAGTGCCGGCCTGACCAGCCGGCCCCCGTCGGAGGATGCCATGAAGCTCTATTATTCGCCCGGTGCCTGCAGCTTGGCCGACCATATCGCGCTGCACGAGGCGGGGCTGGATTTCGATCATGTGAAGGTCGATCTGAAAGCGAAGACGACCGAGAACAGTGACGACTTCACCGCGATCAATCCCAAGGGCTATGTTCCCGCGCTCGCGCTGGAGGCCGGCGAGGTGCTGACCGAGAATGTCGCGATTTTGGAATGGATCGCGCAGCAGGCGCCGCGACTGGGCGTCGCCGGACCGATGGGCCGCACCCATCTGCTCGAAGCGCTCGCCTATATCTCGACCGAGGTCCACAAGGGCTTCAAGCCGTTCTTCACGCCCGACGCGACCGAGGACGCTAAGGCGAAGGCGGGCGAGACGATCACGAAGCGGCTCCAGTATCTCGCCGACCGCTTCGACGGCGACTATCTGTTCGGCGGCACGGTCAGCGTCGCCGATTGCTATCTGTTCGTCATGCTGCTGTGGGCAGGCAGGAACGGCGTCACCGTCCCGGATCCGCTGCCGGCATTCCGCGATCGCATGCTGGCGCGTGGCGCGGTGCAGACGGCATTGAAGCACGAAGGCCTAGCCTGACACTCGGCCCCCGTTCGTCCTGGGCGACGTCGAAGGATATGCCGCAGGCGATGCCCGGCACATATGCTTCGACTTCGCTCAGGCATTGACTTCGCTCAGCACGAACGGCGTGGGGACGATGCCGCTGGCCTATCCCTTCATCGCCTCGATGATCTTCTTGACTTCCTGGCTGCGGCCGCGTGGCAGAATCAGGATATCGTTTCCGCTCGCCACGACGATCAGGTCGCTCACCCCTACCAGCGCGACGCGGACGCCATCGCTGCGCACGAAGCAGTTGCGGGTATCGACCGCGATCACTTCGCCGGCATGGGCGTTGCCGTCCCGGTCGCTGTCGCTGATCGCATGCAGGGCATCCCAGCTGCCAAGGTCGCTCCAGCCCATCGTAACGGGCACGACGGCGACGCGGTTTGCCTTTTCCATCACCGCATAATCGATCGAATCCGACGGACTGGCCGCGAAGGCTTCGGCATCGGGCCACACCCGCACGCCGTCGCGTCGCGCGCCGTCCATCGCGGCGGTGGCGGAGGCGACCATCGCCGGCGCCTCACGTCCCAGCACTTCCAGATAGCGATCGGCGCGGAACAGGAAGATGCCGCCGTTCCACGCGTGGCCGCCGGCGTCCAGCATCGCCTGCGCGCGATCCAGCGGCGGCTTCTCGATGAACCGCTCGACGCGGTGGACACCGGGGGCGAGCGCCTCGCCGACCTTGATCCAGCCATAGCCGATCTCGGGAGCGTCGGGCGCGATGCCGAACGTCACCAGCCAGCCGTCCTCGACCAGCGGGAGCGCTGCCTGCACCGCGGCGTGGAAAGCGGCGACATCGGCGATGACGTGATCCGACGGCATGACCAGCAACGGCGCTGCGCCGCCGCCCGCCGCCAGCGCGGCCAGTGCGATCGCGGGCGCGGTGTTGCGACCCATCGGTTCCAGGATGATCGCTCCCGGGGCCGCGCCGATCGCCGTCAACTGCGCCTCCACTTCGTCCGCATGCTGCGCGTTGCCGACCACGATGGGCGCCGCGAAGCCGTCACCGCGCGGCGTACGCAACGCGGTCAGTTGCAGCATCGTCTCGTCCGCGGTCAGCGCCAGCAGCTGTTTGGGTCGTTCGGGCCGCGACATCGGCCACAGTCGGGTTCCGGCACCGCCGGACAGGATGACGGGTACGATCGGCGGTGCATCGGACATGGATTAGGCTGCTCCCTGTTGCAGGCTATGTAGGCGTTCCCCAGCGCGCCACAACGCACGGTGCGGCCACGGATTTCCGCGCCGTTCAGCATTTCTTCGCCAATTTGCTGCAGACGGGCGGCATGTCGGTCTGCTTTACACCTTATCGGTCGAAACGGGGGTCGCGATGATCCGGCTGTTCAAGCATTATGTGCCGAATGCCGTGCTGCTGCTCGGCCTGTTCGACATCATCCTGCTGATCCTGTCGGCCGAGCTCGGCTGGGCGATCCGCGCAGGGCAACTCGACATGACGGTCGAGCCGATCCACACGCGCCTGCCGCAACTCGTCAGCTTCGCCGCCGCGATCGAGGTGACGATGGTGGCGGTCGGCGTCTATTCGGCCGAATCGCTGCAATCGATCCGCTATGCCGCGGTGCGGCTGGTCGTCGGCATCGCGATCGGGGTGCTGGCGCTGTCGGCGATCTTCTTCATCGTGCCGGCGCTCAGCCTGTGGCGGTCGAATTTGCTCTACGCCATGGGAATCGCGGTCGTGGCGCTGATCTTCCTGCGGCTGCTGCTCGGCAAGACCCTCGGCAGCCAGGCGTTCAAGCGGCGCGTCGTCGTGCTCGGCGCGGGCGCGCGGGCGCAACGGCTTAAGGAACTCGCGGCGCGGCCCGGCGCGGGCTTCGCGGTGGTCGGCTATGTCAGCATGAGCGAGGCGAACCGGGTGATTCCCGAAGCGATCGCGCGCGACGCCATCTACAACCTGGCCGACCACGTCGTCCTGCTGAACGCCAGCGAGGTCGTGCTGGCGCTGGAGGAGCGGCGCAACGCGCTGCCGCTCAAGGACCTGCTGCGGATCAAGACCACCGGGGTCCACGTCAACGACACCTCGACGTTCCTGGAGCGCGAGACGGGGCGCGTCGATCTCGACAGCGTCAATCCGTCATGGCTGATCTTCTCCGACGGATTTTCGTCCGGACGGATGCTGTCGGGCGTCTTCAAACGGCTGTTCGATATCGTCGCCAGCCTGATCCTGCTCGTCACCATGCTGCCCGTCATCCTGCTGACCGCGATCGCGGTGAAGCTGGAAAGCAAGGGCCCGGCCTTTTATCGCCAGTCCCGCGTCGGGCTCTACGGCGTCCCGTTCGACTGCCTGAAGCTGCGCTCGATGCGCAGCGATGCCGAGGTCGCCGGCACTGCTGTGTGGGCGGAAAAGAACGATCCGCGCATCACCCGCATCGGCCGGTTCATCCGCAAGGTCCGCATCGACGAACTGCCGCAATGCTGGAGTGTGCTGAAGGGCGAGATGAGCTTCGTCGGCCCGCGGCCCGAACGCCCGCAGTTCGTCGAGGATCTCGAAACCAAGCTGCCTTATTATGCCGAGCGGCACATGGTGAAGCCGGGGATCACCGGCTGGGCGCAGATCAACTACCCTTATGGCGCATCGATCGAGGACAGTCGGCAGAAGCTGGAATACGACCTGTATTACGCCAAGAATTATTCGCCGTTCCTGGACCTGCTGATCCTGCTCCAGACGCTGCGCGTGGTGCTGTGGCCCAGCGGCGCACGTTGAGGGGCTGACGGGTGGCCGAACAGCTCTCCCTGTGGAGTCACGCGCTCGCCGCGCTGCTGCTGGCGGCGGTGTGCCTGTGGACGGTCAGGCGCGCGCCGCACGGACTCCCGCGCTGGCCGCTGGTCGCGATGCTGGGCATCGGCGCGGCATGGGCGCTGGCGGTCGCGGGCGTGGGTGCGGGCGATCCGGCGACGCGGCTGCTGAGCGGTCTGCGCGACCTGTCGATCCTGGGGCTGATGGTGGCGCTGCACCGCAATTCGGGCGCGCGACCGCTGGGCATCGCGCCGGTCTATGGCGTGGTTGCGCTGGTGATCGTGTCGGTGACGTTGCTGCAGTTGGTGGCGATCGCGCTGGGCGTGCGCGGCGTCGGCCTTCCGGTGGCGACCGCGGCGACGCTGCTGCGGATGATGGTCGCGGTGGCCGCGCTGGTGCTGGTCCACAACCTGGCCATCACCAACGGGCGCGGCGTCGTGCGGATGCTGTGCCTGGCGATCGCGGGACTGTGGATCGCCGACCTGGGAGTCGCGACCGCGGCCTATCTGACGGGCCACTGGCCGCCCGAGATGATGGCGGCCCGCGGCGTCGTCACCGCGCTGGCCGCCGCCATCGTCGCGCTCGCGCTGCAACGCGACGAGCATCGCCCGGTCGCGGTATCGCGGATGGTCGCCTATCAATCGCTGTCGCTGGTCGCGATCGGCGGCTATTTCGCGCTGCTCGCGCTCGGCACCAGCGCCTTGTCGGCGATCGGCGGCGAACATGCTCGCGTGCTGCAGACCGCGTTCGTGTTCGGCGCGACGGCCGCCGTACTGACGCTGGTGTCATCGACGTGGCTGCGCGGCTGGCTGAAGGTGAAGATCGCCAAGCATTTCTTCACCCATCGCTATGATTACCGCAGCGAGTGGCTGCGCTTCACCGGGACGCTGGGCACCCCCGAAGCCGCCGCACCGCTGGCCGAGCGCATCGTCAAGGCGATCGCCGACCTGACTGATTCCGAACGCGGACTGCTGCTGGTGCCCGAAGGCGAGGGCCTGGGCCTGGGCGCGCGGTGGAACTGGGATGATGTCGGCGGCGGTGCGGACGTCGCGTTCGCGCGCCATCTGGCGACCAGCGAGCGGATCATCGCGCTCGACGAACTGCGCGGCGGCGGCGAAAGCGCCGAACTGGCCTGCACACCGCAGTGGATGCTGGACGATACCGACGTCTGGGCGGTCGTCCCGATGCTGCATCTGGGGCGTCTGGCCGGCGCGGTCGTGCTGGCACGGCCCGGCGTCGATCGCGCGCTCGACTGGGAGGATTTCGACCTGCTCAAGATCGCCGGGCGCCAGGTCGCCAGCTATCTGGCCGAGGCCCGCGCGCAGGACGCGCTGGCGGACGGCCGCCGGTTCGAGGAATTCAACCGCCGCTTCGCGTTCATCGTGCATGACATCAAGAATCTGGTGAGCGGTCTGAGCCTCGTCGCGCGCAACGCCGAGCGTCACGCGGAAAACCCCGAATTCCGCGCCGACATGATCGCCACGTTGCAGGATTCGGCGGCAAAGCTGAACATGCTGCTGTCGCGCCTGTCGGCCAGTCCGCGCGGGCGCCCCGATGCCGATCCGCCGGTCGCGGTGCCGTTGCTCGATTTCGCGCAGGGACTCGCCCGTACGCGCCGCGCGGGGCATCCGGTGGTCGTTTCCGGCGATGCGCAGGCGGTCGCGCTGGCGGACCCGGGACGACTGACCCAGATCATCGGCCATCTGCTGACCAACGCGATCGAAGCCAGTGCGCCGGGCGAGCCAGTGACGATCGCCGTTGGGGCATTCGACGGGCAGGTCGCGCTGTCGGTGATCGATCGCGGCTGCGGCATGACGCCGGCGTTCGTCCGCGAGCAGCTGTTCCGCCCGTTCGTGTCGTCCAAGCCCGCCGGTTTCGGCATCGGCGCGTTCGAGGCGCGGCAACTGGCCGACGCGATGGGCGGCCGCATCCTGGTCGACAGCCGCGAAGGTGCCGGCACGACGTTCCGCGTGGTCCTGCCCGTTGCCGAGCCGGTACATCTGGAGGTGGCGGCATGACCGACCGGACATTGCTGATCGTCGAGGACGATCTGGCGCTGCAACGCCAGCTGCGCTGGGCCTATGACGGATACCGGGTGCTGGTGGCCGCGACGCGCGAGGAGGCGATGACCCTGCTGCGCGCCGAGGAACCGGCGGTCGTCACGCTCGACCTGGGCCTGCCACCCGATCCCGACGGCACGACCGAGGGGTTCGCCACGCTGGCCGAGATGCTGTCGCTCAAGCCCGACCTCAAGGTCATCGTCGCATCCGGCCACGGCGCGCACGACAGCGCGCTCAGGGCGATCGGGGACGGCGCATATGATTTCTATGCCAAGCCGATCGACATCGACGCGCTGGGCCTGATCGTCGCGCGCGCGTTCCACGTCCACGCACTGGAAGCCGAGAACCGCCGGCTGGCCGATGCTGCCGATGGCGGGGGCACGGCGCTGGGCGGGATGGTGACGGCCAGCCCGGAGATGCTGAAGGTCACGCGCACGATCGAGCGGGTCGCGAGTGCCGACGTGTCGGTCATGCTGCTCGGTGCATCGGGGACCGGCAAGGAACTGCTGGCCAAGGGCCTGCACGAGCGCAGCGGGCGCAAGGGCGCGTTCGTCGCGATCAACTGCGCCGCGATTCCGGAAACCCTGCTCGAAAGCGAGCTTTTCGGCCATGAAAAGGGCGCGTTCACCGGCGCGGTCAAGACGACCGAGGGCAAGATCGAACAGGCGGAAGGGGGGACGCTGTTCCTCGACGAGATCGGCGACGTGCCGCTGGCGCTCCAGGTCAAGCTGCTGCGTTTTCTGCAGGAGCGGGTGATCGAACGGATCGGCGGGCGCAAGGCGATCCCCGTCGACACCCGCATCGTCTGCGCCACCCACCGCGACATCGACGCGATGGTCGCCGACCAGAGTTTTCGCGAGGATCTCTATTATCGCCTCGCCGAGATCGTCGTGCGCATCCCGTCGCTCGGTGAGCGGCCGGGCGATGCCGGGCTGCTCGCGCGGCATTTCGTGAAGAAATACGCCGCGCAGATGAAATCGGGGGTCAAGGGCTTCGCGCCCGACGCGCTGGCCGCGATCGACGCGCATCCGTGGCCCGGCAACGTCCGCGAACTGGAGAACCGCATCAAGCGCGCGGTCATCATGGCCGACGGTACGCGGGTGACCGCCGCCGATCTCGATCTGGGATCGGCCGAGGACGCCGCGCTGCCGATCAACCTGCGTGCGGTGCGCGAGGCGGCCGACCGCAAGGCGATCCGTCATGCCCTCGCGCGCGCCGACGGCAACATCTCGGGCACCGCCCGCATTCTCGGTATCAGCCGGCCGACCCTCTATGACCTGATGAGGACCTATGATCTCCAGCCCTAACCGTCTTGCCGTCTCCGGAGCGCTGGCGCTGATCGTCGGCCTTGCCACCGCCCCGTTGCGCGCCGATGCGGGCGAGGCGACGCGGCTGATCGCGCAGAGCGAGGCGGCGCTGGGCGACGGCCATGTGTCCGCTGCGCGCCAGCTCGCCAATCGTGCGGTCGCTGCCGATGGCGCATCCGCGGCGGCGCACCTGATCGCTGCGCGCACCGCGCTGGCCGAAGGCGACGGCATCTCGGCGGAAGCCGAACTCAACCGCGCGCGAGACGCCGGCTACGACATGAAGCGCGCGCACCAGTACCTCGCCCACGCCCGGCTGTTGCAGGGCGATGCGAAGGGCGCGCTGGCGCTGGCGAAGACGACCGATACGGCGGGTGCGGTCTACGGCCTGCGCATCCAGGCGCGTGCGCTGGCCGCACTCGGCAATCCGGGGGCGGCGCAGGACCTGTTCACCCAGGCGATCGCGCAGGCACCCGACGACAGCATATTGTGGTCGGACATCGGCCAGTTCCGCGTCGCCATCGGCGATCAGGCCGGCGCGATCGAGGCGGCGACGAAGGCGGTGACGCTCGATGGCGACAATCTCGACGCGCTGCTGCTGCGCGCGCAACTGGTCCGCGCGCAGTTCGGCCTGACCGCGGCGCTGCCGTGGTACGAGGGTGCGCTGAAACGCGATCCGTACAGCTATGACGTGCTGATCGATTACGCCGCGACGCTGGGCGATGCCGGTCGGGCGACCGACATGCTGGCCGCGACTCGCCGCGCGCTGGCGGTGCGGCCGGGCGATGCGCGCGGATTCTACCTGCTGGCGGTGCTGGCGGCGCGGGCGGACAACCGCGATCTGGCGCGGGCGATGCTCGAACGGGTCGGCGACGGGCTGGCCGGTGTCCCGGGCGCGCTGCTGCTCGGCGCGACGCTGGATATCGGGGCGGGCGACAATGAACAGGCGGCGGCAAAGCTGCGCAACCTGGTCGCGCTCCAGCCGATGAATATCCGCGCGCGCCAGTTGCTGGGGCTGGCGCTGCTGAAGCTCGATGCCGCGCGTGACGCGCTCGACGTGCTGCGGCCGATCGCGCTCAGGGACGATGCCGACAGCTATTCGCTGACGCTGGCGGCGCGCGCGTTCGAGCGGATCGGCGATCGTGTACAGGCATCGGCGCTGCTCGATCGCGCCGCGCATCCGGGGCGCGGCGCCTCGACCATCTTCGGGGCGGACGACAGCCTGGCCGTCGTGGCGGCGGCTGCCGGCGGCGATCCCGCGGCCGAGCCGACCACCGCGATCCCGATGATCCGCAGCCTGTTCGACGCCGGCAATCCCGGCGGCGCGCTGGCCCGCGCCCAGGCCGTCGCGCAGGGCAATCCCAATGCCCCGCAGGCAGCGCTGGTGCTGGGCGACACGCTGATGCTGATGGATCGCGTCGGCGAGGCGGCAACCGCGTACAAGCGCGCCGCGACGCTGGCGTTCGACGAACCGACGATGCTGCGACTGACCGAAGCGCTGGAAAGGAGTGGCGACGGAACCGGCGCGGCCGATGCGCTGGCGTTGTTCCTGTCGCAGAATCCGGACAATGTCGCGGCGCTGCGGCTGTCGGCGCACTGGCAGATCGCGGCCGGCGAATTCGACGCGGCGATCGACACGCTGGAGGGGCTGCGCGCGCGGCTGGGCAATCGCGATGCCGCGCTGCTCGCCGAACTCGCCTATGCCTATGACGGCGCGAAACAGGCGGCGACCGCGGCAAGTTTCGCCGCCGCGGCGTATCGGCTGGCACCGTCGAACGCGGCGGCGGCCGACGCCTATGGCTGGGCATTGTACACGTCGGGCGACTACGATGGATCGCTGCAACTGTTGCAGAAGGCGGTGGGCCTCGCGCCCGATCACGCCGTGCTGCGCTGGCACATCGCGCAACTCTATGCCCAGCTTAACCGCCCGGCCGAAGCGCGCTTCCATGCCGCCGCGGCGCTGCGCGATCCACGATTCGGCGACCGCGATGCCGCGCAGGCGCTGATCGCGGGGCTGGCCTGACGCGACCGAGCCGGTAAGGGGGCGGGAATGACCGACCCGCTCGACCGTATCGCCGCCGCGCTGGAGCGGCTCGCCCCGCCGCCGCCCGCGCCGGCCGATCCGCATGCGCACCCCGCCTATCTGTGGGCCGGCGAAGCGCTGGTGGCCGCACGGGCGTTTGCCCCGCTGCCGCTGGACATGCTGACCGGCATGGATGCGCAGAAGGCGGCGCTGGTCGGCAATCTGGAACGGCTGGCGCACGGCCATGCCGCGCATGACGTGCTGCTCTGGGGCGCGCGCGGTACCGGCAAGTCGGCGGTCGTCGCCAGCGCCGCGGCGGCCGCCGGCGTCGCGCTGGTTGAGGTCGCGACATCGACGCTCGACACGTTGCCGAAGCTGTTCGGGGTGGTTGCCGAGGTCGATCGGGCGTTCGCCATATTCATCGACGATCTGGGATTCTCGTCCCCGGCCGAAGCGCGGTCGCTGCGATCCCTGCTGGAGGGCGGGGCGGAAGCGCGGCCCGCCAACGCCCGGCTGCTGGTGACGTCGAACCGCCGCCACCTGGTGCCTCGCGACCTGTCGGAACAGGACAGCGCGATCAATCCGCGCGACGTGGTGGACGATTCGCTTGCGCTGGCCGACCGGTTCGGGCTGAGCCTGGGCTTCCACGTGATCGACCAGGACACCTATGTCGCGATCGTCCGGCGCTATGCCGAGGCGTACGGTCTGGCCTTCGATGCACAGGACGCGATCGGCTGGGCGACCCGGCGCGGGAGCCGGTCGGGGCGGGTGGCTTGGCAATATGTCGTCGAACTGGCCGGGCGCGAGGGAAAGGCGTTAGCGCGGTAGCTCCCCTCCCTGCAAGGGAGGGGCTGGGGGTGGGTGCCGGCGCGAAGACGCCGGCTCCGGCGCTGGTTGATAGTCCGGGTGCTCGCGATGCTCGCCACCGACCCCTAACCCCTCCCTTGCAGGGAGGGGACGTACTCAACCCAGCCCCTCGACCATCTCCGCCAGGTCCAGCCAGCGCATCTCGGCCGCATCCTTGTCGCTGCGCGCCTTCGCCACTGCGGCCATCAGCGCATCGAACCGCTTCGGATCGCGCGTGTACAGGTCGGGATCGGCGAGCGCCGCCTCGTCACGCGCAATCGCCTTGTCATAGGCGTCGATCTGCGCGGGCAGCCCGTCGTAGTCGCGCTGGTCCTTGTAGGTCAGCTTGACGCGTGCCGCCTTCGGCGCGTCCGCGACCGGCGGGGCCTTGGCGACGACCTTCGGTGCGCTCCGCTGCTTCCGCTTGGCTTCCCAGTCGGCATAGCCGCCCGGCACGACATCGACCGTGCCCGACCCGTCCATGCCCAGCGTCACGGTGACCGTCCGGTCGAGGAAGTCGCGGTCGTGGCTGACGATCAGCACGGTGCCCGAATAGTCGGCGATCACCTCCTGCAACAGGTCGAGCGTTTCGAGGTCGAGGTCGTTCGTCGGTTCGTCGAGGACCAGCAGGTTGCTCGGCCGCGCGAATTCGCGTGCCAGCAGCAGCCGCGACCGTTCGCCGCCCGACAAGGTGCCGACCCGCGCATCGACCAGCCCGGGCTCGAACAGGAAGTCCTTGAGATAACCGATGATGTGCTTCTTGACGCCCAGCACGTCGATCCACTCGCCGCCTTCGGCCAGCACTTCGCGCACGGTCTTGTCGGGGGCCATCAGCTTGCGCTGCTGGTCGATGACGATGCCGTCGAGCGTCTTGGCGAGGCGGATGGTCCCTTCGTCGGGTGCGAGTTCGCCGGTCAGCAGGCGCAGCAGCGTCGTCTTGCCCGCACCGTTCGCGCCGACGATGCCGATGCGGTCGCCGCGCGTGATGCGCAGCGTGAGGTCCTTGATGATCGTGCGATCTGCGAACCGCTTGGTGACGTTCTTGACGTCGATCACCACCTTGGTCTTCGCATCGTCCGACCCGATCGCCAGCGCCGCCGCGCCTTGCGGTCCCATCATCGCGGCGCGTTCGGCGCGCATGTCCTTCAGCTTCGACAGCCGGCCCTGGTTGCGCCGCCGCCGGCCGGTGACGCCGCGCTGGAGCCAGTGTTCCTCGATCTTCAGCTTGGCGTCGAGCCGCGCGGCGTTGCGCTCCTCCTCGGCATGGACCTGCTCGGTCCACGCCTCGAACCCGCCGAAGCCGACGTCGGCGCGGCGAATCCTGCCGCGGTCGAGCCACAGGGTCTGCCGCGTCAGCCGGGTGAGGAAGGTGCGGTCGTGGCTGATGACGACGAACGCCCCGCGGAAGCGCGACAGCCAGTCCTCCAGCCATTCGATCGCCGCGATATCCAGATGGTTGGTCGGTTCGTCGAGCAGGAGAACGTCCGGCTCCATCGCCAGCGCCCGCGCGATCGCGGCGCGGCGCCGCTCGCCGCCCGACGCCGTCGCCGCCTCCCGGCTCAGGTCGATGCCGAGCTGGTCGGCGATCGCCTCGACCTCGTGTGCCGCCGGGGCGGCATCGCCTGCCAGTGCGAAGTCGAGCAGCGTCGCAAAACCGGTGACCTGCGGATCCTGTTCGAGCAGGACGACCTTCGTCCCCGGCACGATCGTGCGCCGCCCCTCGTCCGAATCGATCGATCCTGCGATCAGCTTCATCAGCGTCGTCTTGCCCGCACCGTTACGCCCGATCAGCGCCAGCCGGTCGCGCTGGCCGATGTGCAGGTCGAGTTCGCGGAACAGCCAGCCCGAACCCTGAACGAGTCCGAGGCCTTCATATGCCAATATGGGAGCAGCCATGCCGATGGCCCTTAGTCGTCCGCAGGATTTCGCTCAACCACGCAAGCTGTCGCGATCATGTCGCCGCTATTCACAGGCTGTTCAATCCCGCAGCCGTATGCGACGTGACGATGAGCATGATGTTCCACGCCTTTACCAGTCTCGGCCTGGCGCTGGCCCCTGCACCAGCGGGCGGCGAGCCGATGCCCGTCGTCGTGCAGTCGCGCGCCGATCAGGACGAGGCGCTGGCCGCGCGGCGGCGCGGCGAGGTATTGCCGTACAAGGAGATCGAACGGCGCGTCGTGCCGACGATGCGCGGCGCGCGCTATCTGGGCTTCGACTATGACGCCGCGTCGGCGGTTTACACGCTGAAGTTCCTGCGCGATGGATCCCTGATCTGGGTGATGGTCGACAGCCGGTCGGGCAGCGTGATCGGCCGCACCGGCCGCTGATATCCGGTCATATAGGGGAGTTACCGATTTGCGCGTTCTGATCGTCGAGGACGAACCCAATCTGGGCCAGCAGCTTCGCAACACGCTGGAGGGCGCGGGCTATGCCGTGGATCTCGCCACCGATGGCGAGGAGGGGCATTTCCTCGGTTCGACCGAGCAATATGACGCGATCATCCTCGACCTCGGCCTGCCCGAGGTCGACGGGCTGACCGTGCTCGACCGGTGGCGCAAGGAGGGGCGCACCGCGCCCGTGCTGGTGCTGACCGCGCGCGACAGCTGGTCGGACAAGGTCGCCGGCCTGGATGCCGGGGCCGACGACTATGTCGCCAAGCCGTTCCAGTCCGAGGAGCTGATCGCCCGACTGCGCGCGCTGATCCGTCGCGCCAGCGGCAATGCCTCGGCCGAACTTACTGCCGGCGACATCCGCCTCGACACGCGCAGCGGCAAGGTGACCAGGGCCGGCGAGCCGGTGAAGCTGACCGCGCAGGAATACAAGCTGCTCAGCTATCTGCTCCACCACAAGGGCAAGGTGGTCAGCCGTACCGAGCTGATCGAGCATATCTATGACCAGGATTTCGATCGCGATTCGAACACGATCGAAGTGTTCGTGACGCGCATCCGCAAGAAGCTGGGCGCCGACGTGATCTCGACGATCCGGGGGCTGGGCTACAGCCTCGACGAACCGGACCAGCGTCGGCCGAGCGAGTGACACCCCGCTGTCTTCAGTGACCGACACCACCGAACCCCTCCCGCGTCCCTATGTCCGCGTCACCGGATCGCTCTCGCGCCGGATGATCGCGGTCGCCGCGGCGTGGATCATGGTGTTGCTGGCCGGCGGCGGCTTCGCGCTCGACCGCGTATTGTCGTCGGCGATCAGCACCAATTTCGACGATCAGCTCGATTTCGTGCTCAACACGATGCTGGTGTCGGCCGAGATCGGTCCGGAAGGGGAAGTGCGGTTCAACCGCGGCCTGGCCGACCAGCGGTTTCTCGAACCGGGCTCCGGCCTCTATTATCAGGTCAGCGGCGCGGGGTACGAGACGTTTCCGTCGCGATCGCTGTGGGACCGGACGCTGCGGGTCAGCGGCGCGCATGTCGACATGCAGCCGCATGCCTATGACAGTAAGGAATTCCCCGGCGAGACGCTGCGCATCATGGAGCGCGACGTGAAGCTGCCGGGATCGTCGGTGCGCTGGAAATTCCAGGTCGCGCAGACCCGCGAGGCGCTGGATGCGCAGATCGACGCGCTGCGTCGCGTCCTGATCCGCAGCTTCCTGCTGCTCGGCGCCGGACTGATCGTGATGGTCGCGCTCCAGACGATCTACGGCCTGCTGCCGCTGCGCAAGGTGCGGCTGGAAATCCAGCGGATGCGCGCGGGCAAGTCGATGCGGGTGGAGGGGGACATGCCCGCCGAGATCGCGCCGATGGTCGAGGAGCTGAACGGCCTGGTCGCACACAACGATCGCCAGGCGGAGGAAGCGCGCCGCCATGCCGGCAATCTGGCGCATGCGCTCAAGACGCCGCTGACCGTCATCATGAATGCCGCCGCGGCCAATTCCGCCGACCTGGGCGACACCGTGATCCGCGAGGCGCGCACGATGCGGCGGCAGGTCGATCATCATCTGGCGCGCGCCCGCGCGGTCGGTCGTCGCGGCTCGGCACACAGCCGTGCCGAGGTCTGGCCGTCGGTCGAGGCGGTCGAGCGCGCCGTCGCCCGGCTCTATCCCAACGTGCGGATCGACGTGGATGGGCGCAAGGACCTGTCGGCGCATATCGAGCGGCAGGATCTCGACGAGATCCTGGGCAATCTGGTCGAGAATGCCGCGAAATACGGCGGCGGCAGCGTGTTCGTGACCGTGCGGGCCGAGGCCGGCTTCGTCGAACTGCAGGTCGAGGACGACGGCATGGGCATTCCGGAGGCCGACCGCATCCGCATCTTCGACCGCGGCGTCCGTCTGGATTCGGGCAAGCCGGGGACCGGTCTGGGGCTGGCGATCGTCCGCGACGTGGCGGAAATCTACGAGGGCACGGTCAGTCTGGAGGAAAGCGACGACCTGGGCGGGTTGCTGGTGCGGCTGCGGCTGCCGGCGGCATAGGCCTATTCCGCCGCCAGCAGCCGCTCCGCGCCGCCCAGATCGACCGACACCAGCCGGCTGACGCCCTGTTCGATCATCGTCACGCCGAACAGGCGGTGCATCCGGCTCATCGTCGCGGCGTTGTGCGTGACGATCAGATATCGGGTGTCGGTTTCGCGCGTCATCGCGTCGAGCAGGTCGCAGAACCGTTCGATATTCGCGTCGTCGAGCGGCGCGTCCACCTCGTCCAGCACACAGATGGGCGCGGGGTTGGTCAGGAACAGTGCGAAGATCAGCGCGACCGCGGTCAGCGCCTGCTCCCCGCCCGACAGCAATGTCAGCGATTGCAGTCGCTTGCCCGGCGGCTGCGCCATGATCTCGAGCCCCGCCTCCAGCGGATCGTCCGAATCGACCAGCGCGAGATGCGCCTGCCCCCCATTGAACAGGGTCGTGAACAGCCGCCGGAAATGCCCGTCGACCGCCTCGAACGCGGCGCGCAGCCGCTCGCGCCCCTCGCGGTTCAGCGTACCGATCGATCCGCGCAGCCGGTTGACCGCCTGCGCCAGCTCGTCACGTTCCTGTGCATTGGTGGCCGCGCCGGTTTCCAGTTCCGCCAGTTCGGTTTCGGCGACCAGATTGACCGGGCCGATCCGCTCGCGGTCGATCGTCAGGCGCTCGTGCATGGAGGATTCGGCCTGCGGATCGGCGACATCGCCGGCCGCAAAGCCGGCGCGCTCGGGCAGCAGCGGCGGGGGACATTCGAACCGCTCGCCCGACAATCGTCCCATCTCGACGCGGCGCAGTTCCTGGTTCTCCATGCGCGCGGTCGCGCCGGCACGGGCCTCGCGCGCCTCGGCCAGCGCTTCGCCGATCACGCGCGCGGTGTCCTCCGACGTGCGCAGCGTGGCCTGCGCGGATCGTTCGTCGCTTGCCAGCCGGTCGGCTTCGGCGCGCAGGCCGATCGCCGCGACTTCGGCGGCGGCGATTTCGGTCGCCAGCGCGGCAGGACGATCGGCGAGTGCGCCGGTTTCCGCGGCAAGTTCGCCCTCGCGCTTTGCCATGTCGGCGATGCGGCGCGCGGCCTCGCCGGCGCGCGCCTTCCAGCCTTTGGCCTCGGCCGATGCGGCGGCGGCGCGTTCGCGCGCGGCGGCGATCTCGCGATCCAGGCTGCCACGGTCGGCGCGGGCGGTCGCCACCGCCGCGCGCGCCGCGTCTGCCGCTGCGGACAGTGTCGCGACGCGGGCGCGGGTCGCGCCGCCGTCGGGCAGGGCGGCGAGTGCATGTTCCGTGCGGGTCAGCTCGGACTGCGCCTCGGCCGCCTCATCGGCGAGCCGCGCGGCGCGGGCGTCGAGGTCGCCGCGCTGGCCCGCCAGCCGTTCGAGCGTGGCGGCGGCGCGATCCTCGGCGCGGATCGCGTCGCGCATCGTCGTGTCGGCGGCGTCGAGCACGCGGCGCTGCGCGGTCGCTTCGGCGCGCGCGGAGGCGATGCCGGCGTCGATCTGCGCCAGGACCGTGTCGGCATCCGCGACGGCCTGCGCCGCGGCCGGACGTGCCGCTTCCAGCGCGCGGATGCGATTGGCGCGCTCCAGCCGTTCCGCCGCCGCCGCGCCGCTACCGCGCGCGACAAAGCCGTCCCAGCGACGCAGCATTCCGGCGCGGGTGACGAGCCGCTGGCCGACCGCCAGCACCTGCCCGGCGTCGTCGTCGATCACGAAGACCTGCGCCAGGCGACGGGCGAGCTGACCCGGCGCGACGACGTGATCGGACAGCGCCGTCGTCCCGGCGGGTACGCCCGGATCGCCGGGCTGCACGGATGCACCCGCCCAGTGCCGTTCGGCGGCAGGGTCGAGGCCGGCGTCGAGATCGTCGCCGAGTGCGGCGGCCAGCGCGCGTTCGTAGCCGGGTGCGGGCCGGAGCCGGTCGAGCAACCGGTCGCGCGTGCCCGGCTGCACCGATTTCGCCAGGGCCCGCGCTTCACTGTCTATCGCGGCGAGATCGGCGTGCGCTCCGGCGCGAGCGGATTGCGCGGCGTCGCGCCCGGCCAGCGCGTCGCGTTCCGCCGACATGGCACACTCCAGCGCCGTGCGCGCAGCTTCGATCGCGGTGGCTGCGGAGGTTCGGGCCTCTGCGGCGCGGACACGCTCGGCCTCGATCGGGCCGGCATCGGCCAGTGCGGCGCGGTCGCGCTCCAGAGCGGCCACGTCGCGCTGCGCGCGATCGGCCCGCCCACGCGCGGCATCGCGCGCCGCGGCGGCGACGCGCGCGTCGGCGGCTTCGCTCGCCTGCATGCCGAGCGCCTGCGCCAGCCCAACCTCGGCATCGCGCGCACCGCGTTCGGCTTCGGACAGGATCGTGTCGAGCCGAGGCAGGCGCGCATTCGCTTCGGCGATCCGGGCATCGAGCGCCTTGCCTTCGCGCGCCAGCCGGTCGAGCGCGTCGGCGGCATCATGGGCCAGCGCACCCTCGCGGTCGCGATCGGCGGTCAGGCGGCGCTGCTGGTCGGCGAGGTCGGCGAGGCGCCGTTCGGCCGCCGTCCGCTCGCTGCGCAGCGCCGCCAGCGCATGGCCTGCCGCAGTCGCATCGTCGCGCGCGGCCAGCGCGGCGGTCCGCGCATCGCCCAGCGCCTGCGTCGCGCGATGCTGGTATGCGGCGGCGGCGCGCTGCTGTTCCGATCGTTCGAGCACCAGCGCCTCGGCCGCCTTCGCCTCGGCCTTGGCGGCATCGGCGGCGGCCGCGGCATCGCGCCAGCGCGCATAGATCATCCGCGCCTCGGCGACGCGGATCTGCGCGGACAACAGGCGATAGCGTTCCGCCTGCCGCGCCTGCCGTTTCAGCTGCGCGGCGCGCGCTTCCTGGTCCGAGATGACCTCGTCGAGCCGCAGTAGGTTCGCCTCGGTCGCGCGCAATTTCTGCTCGGCATCCTTGCGACGGACGTGGAGGCCGGCAATCCCCGCCGCTTCCTCCAGCATCGCGCGGCGCTCGGCGGGGCGCGCCGCGATGATCGCGCCGATCCGGCCCTGGCTGACCAGCGCAGGACTGTGCGCGCCGGTCGCGGCGTCGGCAAAGGTCAGGCCCACGTCCTTTGCCCGCACGTCCCGGCCGTTGATCCGGTAGGCGCTGCCGGCGCCGCGCTCGATCCGGCGGACGACCTCCAGTTCCTGCGGCTCGCCGGTGCCGACGTCCGCGACCTGATCCGCCAGGATCGAGACTTCGGCGAAGTCGCGCGCCGGCCGGGTTGCGGTGCCGGCGAAGATCACGTCCTCCATCCCGGCGCCGCGCATCGACCTGGCGCTGGTTTCGCCCATCACCCAGCGCAGCGCTTCGAGCAGGTTGGACTTGCCGCAACCATTCGGACCGACGACGCCGGTCAGCCCGGCCTCGATCGCCAGGTCGGCGGGATCGACGAAGCTCTTGAAGCCGGCGAGGCGGAGGCGCTTTATGCGCAACTGAACGTCCCCCTTAACCCCGTTCGTGCTGAGCCTGTCGAAGCACATGCCACATGCGACCGGCGCGGAACACGCCCTTCGACAGGCTCAGGGCGAACGGGAGGAGAGGGGGATATCCTGTCAGCTTACGCCCCCGCGGCCTTCAGCGCCGTCTCGACCTGCGGCCAGCTGACCGTGTTCTCGAGCATCTTGCCGTTGATGAGGAACGTCGGCGTGCCGGGGATCGGATAATCGACGTTGGCCTTTTCGTTCATCTTCTGCAGCTGCTCCGCCGCGGCGGCATCGGCCAGGCAGGCGCGCGCCTTGGCCTCCGGAATGCCGCGCTGCTTGACGAAATCGAGATAGCCGGCGCCTTCGGCGAACTTGGTCGCCTGCTGGCCGAGCGGCAGTTTGCCCAGCTCGTCGTAATAGCTTTGCGGCAGCTTCTGCAGGACGTCGAGCACGCGCGGCTGATCGACGTACATCTGGTGCAGGATCGTGAAGAACGGCCCCGTGCCGCCGCACCCGCCGACCAGCGCGGCCGACACGTCGGCACCGTTGCGCAGGAAGTCGCGGAACTCGAACGACACCTTGCCGGTCGCGACATATTTGTTCGCCAGCGGCTCGTACGACGCTTCGGCGAATTCGCGGCAGACATGGCAAGTGCGGCTGCCGAACTCGACCAGCTTGATCGGTGCATCGGGGTTGCCCATCCGCCAGCCGCCCTCGGGCGTACGCGTCACCGTCTCGACCCAGTTGGTGCCGGTGGGTGCGGCCTTGCCGGCAACCGGCGCGGTGGCGGTGATATTGTCGACGGTGGTCGTCTTGCTGTCCGTCCCGCCGCCGCAGGCGGAGAGGGCGGTGGCCAGGAGCAGGCTGGGGACAAGGGCGGAAATCAGGCGCATCGGACGGGAAACTCCAGTGGAAACGATGGTCAGCGCGCGCCGGCGGCGGCGAGCGCGGGTTGCAGGGCGGACCAGGCCGCGACGCCGGCGACGAGCTTGCCATTGATCTCGAAGCCCGGCGTACCGGGGATCTTCGCGAACGCGGCCTTGGTCATCGCATCGAGTTGTCGCCCCAGCGCGGGGTTGGCGACGCAGCGGTCGAACGCGGCGGCGGTCAGGCCGTGGCGGGCGCCGATCGCGGTCAGCCCGGCCCCGTCGGCGAACGCGCGCAACTGACTCGGGAACGGCTGCCCCTTGATCCTCTCGCCATTGGCCTGGATCCAGGCATTGCCCTTCTCTCCCCATACGCCTTGTTGCGCGAAGATCTCGGCAGACAGCGCGGGGAAGCGGGCGACGGGCGCGCAGCGGGCGACCGACCACGCCGCCATGTCGAAGCCGTCGCGAACCGCCGCGCGCGTCTCGACCTGCACAACGCCGCGGCGGACCAGCGTGTCGTGCAGCGGCACGTGCGATTCATGTGCGAATTCGGCGCAGTGCGAACAGGTGAACGACAGATATTCGACCAGTTTCACCTTTGCCGCCGGGTTGCCGACCAGCACCGATCCGGTGGGCGACACCGTCGCGGTGGCGCGCCAGTCCCTTGCCGGCTGCGGCGCGGCGGCAATCAGGGTGACGGCCGCGAGGGCCAGAAAGACACGCATCAACTGATCTTTCCGATGACGGGGATGACGAGGGGCGCGGCCTGTTCGACGCCGGCGGCCAGCGAGGCGAGCACCGCCTTCAGTTCCGGGTCGGCGATCGTCCGCAGCGATTCGCCGAGTTCGTGGCTGACCGGGCGGACGGCGGGCGGTGCCCGGCGGACCTCCCGCTTCACGTCGCCCTGGCGGATCACCAGCTTGGCGACCGCGCCATAGCCGAAGAAGCGGTTGACCCGTTCGATCACTTCGGGCGCGATGTGCTGGATCATCGTCGCGTGCGCGCCCTGCACGGTCAGCGTCATCACGCCATTGGCGCGCTCGCCATGCGGGAAGCGGATCGATTCGGGGGCGGAGACGCGGGCGTAGCGTTCGCCGACGATCTCGGCCCAGCGGGTGACGACCGACGACTGGACGAAGCCGAACTTGCGGAATGCCGCACGGCCGATGTCGGGCAGCAGTTCGCTGACCGGGCGCGGGCGATTCGCGCGAACCGGCTCGTCGCGGGTCGGAAAGGGCTTCGGGGGCTTCGCCATCGTCGCCCACCCATGCCATAGCGCGGGCGTGTCCGCCAAGCTCTCCGATGCCCTTCTCGCGTGGTATGATGCGAACGCGCGCATCCTGCCGTGGCGCGCGCGACCGGGAGCGAATGCCGCCGATCCGTATCGCGTGTGGCTGTCGGAGGTGATGCTGCAACAGACAACGGTCGCGGCGGTGCGCCCGCGGTTCGCGGCCTGGGTGGCGCGCTGGCCCGACTTCACGGCGCTGGCGGCGGCGGACGAAGGTGACGTGATGGCCGCCTGGGCGGGGCTCGGCTATTATGCCCGCGCCCGCAATCTGGTGAAGTGCGCACGGGTCGTGGTGGCCGATCATGGCGGCGAATTCCCGCGCGACGAGGCGACGCTGCGCACCTTGCCGGGACTGGGCGACTATACCGCCGCGGCGATCGCGGCGATCGCCTTCGGGCAGCGCGCGGTGGTGATCGACGCCAATGTGAAGCGCGTCGTCGCGCGTCTGTTCGCGATCGCCGATGGCGATGTCCGGGCGGCGGCCGATTCGATCACGCCCGACGCGCGCGCCGGCGATTTCGCGCAGGCGATGATGGACCTCGGTTCCGCGATCTGTACGCCGCGTACGCCGAAGTGCCTGCTCTGCCCGGTGCGCGATCCTTGTGCGGGGTTTGCCACCGGCGATCCGGAGGCCTTCCCGGCGCGCAAGGCCAGGGCGGCCAGGCCGCAGCGCTTCGGCACCATCTTCTGGACCACGCGCGGGGACCGGGTGCTGCTGGTGCGCCGGCCCGATTCGGGTCTGCTGGGCGGCATGCGCGCGCTGCCGACCGGGCCATGGAGCGATTCGTCGCCCGGGCTGAGCGATGCGCCAGCCGACGCGGACTGGATCCTGCACGAGATGCAGGTCACCCATGTCTTCACCCACTTCCGCCTCGATCTTCGCCTTGCGAGCGCCGAAATCGGGGCGCAGGAGGTGGCCGGAGAGTGGTGGCCGATCGACGACCTCGATTCGGCGGGACTGCCCACGGTGTTCGCCAAGGCGGCGGACGTGATGAGGAGAGAGCGATGCGCGCGAAGCTGATGATGGCGGCCCTGCTGGCGACGGGCAGCGCGTTCGCCGCGCATGGCTGGCAGGCGCAACCCGCGCCGCGCTACGCGCCGCGCAACGACGCCCCCATCGCCGTTCGCGAAACACCGGCGCTGCCCGCCGTGCAGACGCTGTTCGATGGTTATGTCGCGGACAGGAAGATGCCGGGAATCGTCGCCGCGATCGGTCACGGCGATGCGCCACCGGCGTTCGCGTTCGCCGGCGGGATCTCGCTGGATCCGGGTGCGCCGCGCGCGGGACCCGAGACGCTGTGGCGGGTCTATTCGATGACCAAGCCGATCACCGGCATGGCCGCGATGATGCTGGTCGAGGACGGCAGGCTGAAGCTCGACCAGCCGCTCAGCGACCTCTTCCCCGGCTTCGCGAGGATGCGGGTCCTGACGAGCCCCGACACGTCGCTTGACAGCGTACCGGCGAAGACGCCGATCACGATCCGCATGCTGCTGACGCACAGTGCGGGGCTGAGCTACAGCATCTCGGCGAAGGGGCCGCTGCTCAAGGAACTCGAGCGGCTGGGCATCACGCCGGGCGCGATCAACGCCGCGAGCGAAGTGCAGGCGCGACCCGCGCGGCCGGCGTCGTTGCAGGATTTCGCCGCGCGGGTCGCCACCGTGCCGCTGATCGCCGAGCCAGGGACGAAATGGAGCTATTCGATCGGTCTCGACGTCGCCGCCGCAGTGGTCGAAAAGGTCAGCGGCATGAGCTTCGAGCGGTTCGTGCAGACCCGTATCTTCGACCCGCTCAAGATGCGGTCGAGCTACTGGACCGTGCCGGCGAGCGAGGTCGGGCGGCTGGCCGACAATTACGCGTTCGTCGGGCCGAACATGATCCCGTTCGATCCGGCGAAGACGTCGGTCTATCTCCAGCGGCCCAATTTTCCCTATGGCGGCGCCGGGCTGGTGATGTCGGCGCGCGATTACGACCGGTTCCTGCACATGCTGGCGAACGAGGGGTCGCTCGACGGCATTCGCGTCATGAAGCCGGCGACGGTGCGGCTGGCGATGTCCAACCTGTTGCCCGCAGGCGTCACCTTCGCCGGTCTGGGCGGCGGGACCGGTGGCGACATGGCGAATGCGATGGGTTTCGGCGCGGGCGGCTCGGTCTATCTGCGCGACGTGCCCGGCGGGGCCAGCAAGGGGACGTACGGCTGGGGCGGGGCGGCCGGCACGATCGCCTGGGTCGATCCGGTGCGCAAGCTGCGCGGTACGGTGATGGTCAACTATTTCCCGGCGGACAAATGGCCGATCCGCGCCGACGTGGTGAAGGCGCTGTACGCGGACGGTCGGCGGTAGGATCGGGCAGCAGAAACCTCCGTTCGCACTGAGCTTGTCGAAGTGCGTGGATCTTGGCACGGGCTTCGACCCGCTCGGCACGAACGGATTTGTGGATGGACACAGGCTTCACCGGCAGCTGGCTGGACCGCGCCGATCACGTCCGGAACGATGACGCCGCGCTGGCGGCGCTGTCGAACGACTGGCGCGGGCGGCTGCTCCGGCTCGACGCGGGCGATCCGGCGATCGACGATGCCGGCCGGATCGCATGGACCAGCGTGGCCGAGGCTGCCGAAGACGGCACCTTGCTGTTCCTCGGGCTGGACGGCGACGGGCGGCCGCATTTCACGGAGAGCCGGCCAGGTGACGCCGCGGGGCCAGCCCGCTCGATGGCGCTGTACCGGATGCTCGACCAGATGCCCGCGCAGGAGGCGGCGATCTTCGGCACCGCGCGCAGCCTGACCGGCTGGCATGCGCGGCATCGGTTCTGCGCGAACTGCGGCAGCGCGACTGCCATCATCCGCGGCGGCTGGGCGCGCAAATGCCCATCGTGCGCGACCGAACATTTCCCGCGCACCGATCCCGTCGTCATCATGCTGGCGGAGTATCGGGGCCGCGCGCTGCTGGGCCGCGGGCATCCGTGGCCACCGCGCCGCTATTCGGCGCTGGCCGGCTTCGTCGAGCCGGGTGAGTCGATGGAGGAAGCGGTCGCGCGCGAGGTGTTCGAGGAGGCGGGAGTTCGCGTGTCCGACGTGCGCTACATCGCCAGCCAGCCGTGGCCGTTCCCGGGCCAGCTGATGATCGGGGCCTTCGCGACCGCGGAGAGCGACGTACTGACGATCGACACGGGCGAGATCGAGGATGCGATCTGGGTGACGAAGGACGAGGTACGGGCGGCGCTTGGCGGCGAGGACGCGCCGTTCCTGCCGCCACCGAAATACGCGATCGCGCGGACGTTGCTGGAGGTGTGGGTAAAGCGGTAGAATTTTACCCGTTCGTCCCGAGTAGCGGTCGAGTAGGCTCGAAGAGCCGTATCGAGAACGCGTCTCGAGGGATCGATGCCAGGCTAAGATGTCTCGATACGAGCCTTCGCTACGCGCTGACGCGCTACTCAGTCTCTACTCGACACGAACGGCATATCTTTAGAGGGCCTCGGCCTCACCCCCGCGCCCGCGCCTGCGGGTACGTCCCCAGCAACCGCACCCATTTCGTGTGATAGCGCAGTTCGTCCAGTGCGCGATCGACCGCCGGATCGCCCGGCTGCCCGACGATATCGGCGTAGAATTCGGTCGCCGCGAAACTTGCCCCGCGCTGATAGCTTTCCAGTTTCGTCATGTTGACGCCGTTGGTCGCAAAGCCGCCCATCGCCTTGTACAGCGCGGCGGGGATGTTCTTCACCTCGAACACGAAGGTGGTCATGAACGGTCCCGATCCCTCGACCGGCCGACCCGCGCGCGCCAGCGTAACGAAGCGGGTAACGTTGTGTTCGGCGTCTGACACATCCTCGTGGATCACCTGCAGGCCGTAGAGCCGGGCCGCGGCGGGCGGGGCGAGCGCGGCGATCTTCGGATCGGCCAGTTCGGCGACGACCGCCGCCGCGCCTGCGGTATCGGGATAGGCTACGGGTGAGATGCCGTGGCTGCGCAGCCAGTGGCGGCACTGGCCCAGCGCCTGCGGGTGGCTCATCGCCTCGCGGATATCGGCCTGTGCACCGACGCCCATCAGCGCGTGACGGATCGCCAGGAAATGTTCGCCGGTGATGGCCAGTCCCGATTCGGGCAGCAGGAAATGCATGTCGGCGACGCGGCCGTGCAACGAATTCTCGATCGGGATGATCGCGCAGTCGGCGGTTCCCGTCTGCACCGCCTCGATCGCGTCGGCGAAATCGAAACAGGGCAGCGGCAGGCCGTCGGGAAATGCCTCCATCGCCGCGACATGGCTGTTCGCGCCCGGCGCGCCCTGGAACGCGACGGCGCGGTTGGGCTCCGATCTGGCCGCTTCGGTCATGCGGGCGACGATCGGGCGGGCGGGGGCGGCGAAATTCTCCATGGTCGGGCGGCGGGTAAGCGCCCGCTTGCGATGGCGCAAGCCGCGCCCTAAAGGGTCACGACATTCAACTATTTCCAAAACGGCGGGCAATGGACAATCGAGGCAACACGATCGCGGGCTGGGTGCTTGCTGGCTGCGTCGCGGCACTGGGTCTGTCGATCGCCAGCGGCATGGCGTTCAAGGCCGAGCGCCCGGAAAAGATGGGCTATCCGATCGAAGGCGTCGAGGAAGCCGGTGCCGGTGGCGCCGCCGCCGAAGCGCCGATCGCCACGCGCCTGGCCGCCGCCGACGTCGCCAAGGGACAGGCCAGCTTCGCCAAATGCGCCGCCTGTCACACCATCACCCAGGGCGGCGCGAACGGCATCGGTCCGAACCTGTACGCGACACTGGGCGAGGCGATCGCGCAGGGCAAGGCGGGTTTCGCCTTCTCCGAAGCGCTGAAGGCCAAGGGCGGCAAGTGGGATTTCGACACGATGGACGCGTGGTTGAAAAGCCCGCGCAAGTTCGCCGACGGCACCAAGATGACCTTTGCCGGTCTCGGCAATGCCGAGGAACGCGCGAACGTCATCGCCTATCTGAACGCGCAGGGCTCGAACCTGCCGCTCCCGGCCGCCCCGGCGGCGGGTGCTGCCGATGCGACCGCCGGCGAAGGCTCGAATGCCGCAGCGGCGGTCGCGGGCAATGCGGTCGAAGGCGATACCGCTAACGTGGTAGAAGCGGCGACGCCGGCCGCAGGCGCGCCGAGCGTCGATCCGGCGGCGAAGGAACGCGCCCCGAAGTAAGGCGCGGGCGGCCGGCGATTTGCGCAAGCAATCCGCCGATTCGCCACGGCGGGCGGCGGTGCCGCGTAGCGGCTCCGTCCGATGGCGCGGCTGGGGTTAGTGAAAAGCCGGGGTTTACGCCTTGGCTTCTTTGTTCTTACGCGACGGCAATGGCGTTCTTTTGGATAGTTAACTGCCATTATAATCGGTTGGATTGCCTTTACATCGTCGCACCGCCCTGGAGGCGATCCAAACTGCAGCTGCCCAAGGCGGTGTAAGTAGGAGGGCTAGAACAGCGGTGGTGGACAGCATTATGAGCCAGTGTCCCCCGACCGGCGACATGTAACGGTCATCGGGAAGCGAGTAATATAGGACTGCGCAAAGGGCTGCTGTCGCTGCGGTCGGAAACATATACCACGCGAAAAGTAGCCGGTTCCTAACGTCATCCCGGCGAACAATTTCGATGCAGCCGCCGACTAGCGCAGCGAGCGCCAGCCATGCGGCGACGCTCGTCAACGATACATAATAATCGTTGTTATACATTGGAATGGCTTCTCGACCATTTATCGGACCTGTTCGCCAACTCGCCGTGTTTCAGCATTCACTATTCGAGTAGCGCGCCCCGTCCGGCTCCCGCTCACAACGTTCCGTCATGCTCCGCATAATGCGCGCGCACGATGTCCCAGCCCTCTTGCGCCGTCTCGACGAAGGTGAACAGCTTCAGGTCCTTTTCCGCGATCACGCCTTCCTCGACCAGTGCGGGGAAGTTGACCACGCGTTCCCAGAATTTGCGGCCGTAGAGCAGGATCGGGATCGGCTTGATCTTGCCGGTCTGGATCAGCGTCAGCAGCTCGAACAGTTCGTCGAACGTCCCGAATCCGCCCGGGAACGCGGCCAGCGCGCGGGCGTGGAGGAGGAAGTGCATCTTGCGCAGTGCGAAATAGTGAAACTGCATGCTCAGTGCGGGCGTGACGTAGGGGTTTGGCGCCTGTTCGTGCGGCAGGACGATGTTGAGCGCGATCGATTCGGCCCCGACGTCCAGCGCGCCGCGGTTCGCCGCCTCCATGATCGAGGGGCCGCCGCCTGACGTCACGACGAAGTGACGCATCCCCGCTTCGTCGAGCGGGAAATTGCTGACCAGGCCCGCGAGTTCGCGCGCGACGTCATAATATTTCGACTTCTCGACCAGCTTCTCGGCGATGACCCGCGCGGGTCCCTCGGCCGGGGCGGCATCGAGCAGTTGCTGGGCCTTGACCGGCTCCGGGATGCGCGCCGAGCCGTAGAAGACGAAGGTCGAGGCGATCTTGGCTTCTTCGAGAATCAGCTCGGGCTTGAGCAGTTCGAGCTGGAAACGGACCGGCCGCAGATCCTCGCGCAGCAGGAAGTCCATGTCCTGGAACGCCAGACGGTATGCGGGATGCGTCGTCTGGGGCGTCGATACGCCCTGCTTTGCGGTTTCGGCGTCCTGCTTGGCCCGCGGAAAGACGCGGTCCGGTACTTTTGTGTCTGTCATTCGCACCGGACTACGCGCGAATTGTTACCGGCACAATCCGCCGCGGCCGAGGTCGAGATGCAGGTGGTTGTAATGGGCGGCGTTGTAATCGGGCGACAGGACGGTGCCGAAGCGCTTGCAGGCGGACGCGCGGATCGTCTGGAGAAACGCCTGAACGTCGGGATCGGGATTGCGCCAGTCGCGCTCGATGCTGATGCGGCGTCCGTCGGCCAGCACGAATGCCGAGACATCCACCGCATTGCCGGTCGCGTGTTCACTCAGGCGGTTGGTGGTGCGCGCGCCGACGACGTTGCGGCAGGCATAGGTGCCCATGCTTTCGACCCGCACGACCGGGCTGCCCAATATCTCGCGACCCGCCGGCACCAGCCCGTTGCGCGCCCAGGCGACGAACGTCCGCGCCAGCGGGCACCCCATTGCCTTCAGGTTGGTCGTCGGTACGCCATAGTCGATCAGCTGGACGGTGCCCGACAGGATGCAGCCGCCGCCGTAATCGCGATCGGGCAGGGGAGAGAAGCGCACGGCCGCGCGCTGGAGGTCGGCGAAGCATTGCTGGGTCGCGCGGCTCGGCGGCTGGTCCAGCGCAATCGGCGGCGAATTGCGCGGGCGGGTCGGCTGTTCCGGGCGGCCGCCACCGCAGGCGGCGAGGGCGAGGGTCAGGACGAGAGCGAGGATAGGGCGCACGCGGACGGCTTAGCGCGCGGGGATGAACGGGTGCCTAACCCGTCCCATCCGGGCGCCAACATCCGTTCGCACTGAGTGCAGTCGAAGTGCATAATTCCTGGCATCTGCTTCGACTTCGCTCGGCACGAACGGGGTTGAGGGACGCGGTACGAGGTTGGGCATGCTCAGCCCCTCGCCTCAGCGTCGCGGGCGAGGGCCAAGGCGCGTCAGTCGGGTTCGTCGCCGGCGACATGTTCGAGCAGGTCGGCGGGCTGGCATTCCAGCGCGACGCACAGCGCGTCGAGCGTGGAGAAGCGGATTGCGCGCGCCTTGCCCGTCTTCAGGATCGACAGGTTGGCGATCGTCATGTCCACGCGCTGGCTGAGTTCGGTGAGCGACAGTCGGCGATCGAGCAGCAGCCGGTCGAGATTGACCTGGATCGCCATCAGATCGTCCCCTCATTCTCTTCGCGCAGGCGGGCACCCTCGCGGAACACCTCGGCCAGCACCAGCACGACGAGCATGCCGATGAACATCCCGAAGTTGAACCCGCCGTGCTCGAGCCCCAGCTGGGCGCGGACCGCAGGCGGGGCGAGCAGGCTGCCCAGCGCTTCGAACGCGACCAGCGCGGCCATCGCCCAGGCGATCAGGCGCAACCGGCCGATGTTGCGGACGTCGAACGGATCGGCCGCGACGACGGTCTGCATGATCCGACGCAACGCGACGACGATCGTCGTCATCGCCGCCAGCGCGACGTTGGCATAGAGCAGCAACGTGCCGGCGACCATCGGCTGGCGGACATCGACCGCGACGCCGTTGACCTTCGTCGACAGCTCGGCGGGCAGTGCGCCGGGGGCCAGATAGGCGAAGATCATCGTCGGCAGCAGGATGACGAGTCCGATCGCGCACAGCGCGAGCAGGGCCACCAGGATATGGGACAGACCGCGCGCCAGGCGCTGACTTCGGACGTTCATTGTTCAAACCCCTGTTCGGATCGGCACCAGCGCCGATATCGATATTCAATACGATTATATCGAATATCGATCAAGTAAATTATCGAGGATCGATATCGAGTCGATTTTCCACGCTTTGCCTTGCCACTGCGCAGCCCCGTCTCTAGAGCCGGCGACGGGCCACGCGGTCCCAACGCCGCGCGTGCTCTCTGCAAGGAGAGACTGACATGACTGATCTACCCGCGCCCCCGGCGCAGCTGCCTGCACGTCCCTATTTTTCCAGCGGACCGTGCGCCAAGCCTCCGGGCTGGACTCCCCAAAACCTCGCCACCGACTCGCTCGGCCGCTCGCATCGCTCGAAGATCGGCAAGGCGCGTCTCCAGCTGTGCATCGACCTGATGCGCGGGCTGCTGAAGCTGCCCGACACCCATCGCATCGGCATCGTTCCGGGATCGGACACCGGCGCGTTCGAGATGGCGATGTGGACGATGCTGGGCGCGCGTCCTGTCACCACGCTGGCTTGGGAAAGCTTCGGTGAGGGTTGGGTCACCGATGCGGTCAAGCAGCTCAAGATCGACCCGACGGTGGTGCGCGCCGATTACGGCCAGCTGCCCGATCTGACCGCGGTCGACTGGTCGAACGACGTCCTGTTCACCTGGAACGGCACCACCAGCGGTGTGCGCGTGCCCGATGCCGACTGGATCGCCGCCGACCGCGACGGGCTGTCGTTCGCCGACGCCACCAGCGCGGTGTTCGCCTATGATATCGACTGGACGAAGATCGATGTCGCCACGTTCAGCTGGCAGAAGGTGCTGGGCGGCGAGGGCGGCCACGGCGTGCTCATCCTCGGCCCCCGCGCGGTCGAGCGGCTGGAAAGCTACACCCCGGCCTGGCCGCTGCCCAAGGTCTTCCGCCTCGTCTCCAAGGGCAAGCTGACCGAAGGCGTATTCAAGGGCGAGACGATCAACACGCCGTCGATGCTGGCGGTCGAGGACTGTATCGCCGCGCTCGAATGGGCGAAGACGGTCGGCGGCGCCGACGGCCTGATCGCGCGGTCGAACGCCAATGCCGCGGCTTTGGACAAGATCGTCGCCGATCGCGAGTGGCTCGGGCATCTGGCGGAGGATCCCGATACGCGGTCGCGGACCAGCGTGTGCCTGACCGTCGCCGGGGCCGACGAGGCGCTCATCAAGGCGATGGCCGGGGCGCTGGAGAAAGCCGGCGCGGCGTATGACGTCGCCGGCTATCGCGACGCGCCGCCGGGCCTGCGCATCTGGTGCGGCGCGACGGTCGATGTCGCCGACATCGAGGCGCTCGGGCCGTGGCTCGACTGGGCGTACGCGTCGGCGAAATCTTCGACCTAATCCTGTTCCCCGGCGAAGGCCGGGGCCCAGCTTCACAATTCCCAGTAACTGGGCCCCGGCCTTCGCCGGGGTACGGAGTAGAACAATGCCAAAAGTCCTCATCAGCGACAAAATGGACCCCCAGGCCGCCAAGATCTTTCGCGAACGCGGGGTCGAGGTGGACGAGATCACCGGCAAGACGCCGGAGGAGCTGATCGCGATCATCGGCGACTACGACGGCCTCGCCATCCGCAGTTCGACCAAGGTGACGAAGGCGATCCTCGACGCCGCGACCAACCTGAAGGTCGTCGGACGCGCCGGGATCGGTGTCGACAACGTCGATATCCCCGCCGCCTCGGCCAAGGGCGTCGTGGTGATGAACACGCCGTTCGGCAACAGCATCACCACCGCCGAACACGCCATCGCGCTGATGTTCGCGCTCGCCCGCCAGCTGCCCGAAGCCGACGCCAGCACCCAGGCCGGCAAGTGGGAGAAGAACCGCTTCATGGGTGTCGAGCTGACGTCGAAGACGCTGGGCTTGATCGGCGCGGGCAATATCGGCTCGATCGTCGCCGATCGCGCGCTGGGCCTGCGGATGAAGGTCGTCGCGTTCGATCCCTTCCTGTCGCCGGAACGTGCGGTGGAACTGGGTGTCGAGAAGGTGACGCTCGACGAGCTGCTCGCGCGTGCCGACTTCATCACGCTCCACACGCCGCTGACCGACCAGACCCGCAATATCCTGAGCGAGGAAAATCTTGCCAAGACCAAGCAGGGCGTACGGATCATCAACTGCGCGCGCGGCGGGCTGATCGACGAGGCGGCGTTGAAGGCGGGCCTCGATTCGGGGCATATCGCCGGGGCCGCACTGGACGTGTTCGTCGAGGAACCGGCCAAGGCCTCGCCGCTGTTCGGTACGCCCAACTTCGTCTCGACGCCTCACCTTGGCGCATCTACCAGCGAAGCGCAGGTCAATGTCGCGATCCAGGTCGCCGAACAGATGGCTGACTATCTCGTGTCCGGCGGCGTGACCAATGCGCTGAACGTGCCGTCGCTCTCGGCCGAGGAAGCCCCGCGGCTGAAGCCCTATATGGCGCTCGCGGAAAAGCTCGGCAGCCTGATCGGCCAGCTGTCGACCGGTGCGATCCCGCGCATTTCGATCCACAGCGAGGGTGCGGCGGCCGACCTCAACCCCAAGCCGATCACCTCGGCGGTGCTCAACGGCTTCCTGCGCACCCAGACCGACACGGTGAACATGGTCAACGCGCCGCTGCTGGCCAAGGAACGCGGGATCGAGGTGCGCGAGGTGCGCACCGAGAAGGAAGGCGATTACCACACGCTGCTGCGCGTGAGCGTGAAGACCGACGCGGGCGAGCGATCGGTCGCCGGGACGCTGTTCGGCAACGCCGCGCCGCGGCTGGTCGAACTGTTCGGCATCAAGGTCGAGGCCGATCTGGCCGGGCACATGCTGTACGTGGTGAACGAGGACGCGCCGGGCTTCATCGGGCGGCTGGGGTCGCTGCTGGGCGAGAATGCGGTGAACATCGGCACCTTCCACCTCGGCCGCCGCGATGCCGGTGGCGAGGCGGTGCTGCTGCTGTCGGTCGATGACGCAGTGACCGGCGAGTTGCTGGCGAAGGTCAAGGCGCTCCCGGGCGTGAAGACCGCGATGGCGCTGGCGTTCTGACGGTCTGGGCGAAAGTGGTAATTTCGCCCCACCGTCACCCGTTCGTGCTGAGCCTCGCACGAAGCACCGTTCTTCGCGCCTCGTGCGAGACTATTCCTAAGAGAAGTGCGGTGCTTCGACAAGCTCAGCACGAACGGATATGGGGCACCGCATGACTTTTATCTCTTCCCCCCGCGCATGACCGGTCTCCTCCCCGAGGGCTTCCATGATCGCCTGCCGCCGTTCGCGGACACTGCCGCGCGGATCGAGCGGGGGGTGCTCGATACCGCGCGGGGTTACGGGTACGAACAGGTCGATCCGCCACTCGCCGAGTTCGAGGACGAACTGAGCGCGCGGCTGAAGGCGGGCGGGGCGCATGGTGCGGTGCGGTTCGTCGATCCGGTGTCGCAGCGCACGCTGGCGATCCGGCCGGACATCACCGCGCAGGTCGGACGGATCGCGGCGACGCGGATGGGGCATCACCCGCGCCCCTTGCGGCTGTCCTACGCCGGCCCGGTGCTGAAACTGCGCGGCAGCGACCTCTCGCCCGCCCGTGCGATGCGGCAGATCGGGATCGAGTTGATCGGTCATGATTCGGTGGCGGCAGCGCGCGAGGTCGTCACGGTGGCAGTCGAGGCACTGAGTGCCGCGGGAATCGCGGGCGTGTCGGTCGATTTCACCCTGCCCGATCTCGTTCCGACGCTGGCGGATGACTGGCCGCATGCCCGACTGACGGAACTGCGCGAGGCGCTGGACGCCAAGGACGCCGGGCGCGTCGCGGCGATCGATCCCGCCTACCTCCCGCTGATCGCGGCCGCCGGCCCGTTCGATGCGGCGGTCGAGCGACTGCGCGCCCACGATGTCGGCGGGGCGCTGGCCAGCCGGATCGACGCGCTGGTCGCGATCGCCGCCGCGCTGCCGGATGGCGTGACGCTGACCCTCGACCCCACCGAGCGGCATGGGTTCGAGTATCAGACGTGGTTCGGTTTCTCGCTGTTTGCGCGCGGCGTCCTGCGCGAGATCGGACGCGGCGGCAGCTACGTCGTGCTGGGGGCCGACGGGGCCGAGGAAACCGCGGTCGGCGTATCGCTGTATCTCGACCCGGTGCTCGACACGCTGGGCCGCAGCCCCGAACGGCGGCGGCTGTTCCTGCCGCTGGGCACCGATGCGGCCGAAGCGGCGCGCCTGCGCAAGGATGGCTGGGTGACGGTCGCCGCGCTGGAGGCCGGGGACACGCCGGAGGCGCAATTGTGCACCCATGTGTGGCTGCGCGGACAGGCCGAACTGGCGGGCAGCTGAGCCGGAGCGGAACGATCGGCCGCGCCGGCGATTGAATCGGCCTCGCAACGACTGGGGCAGGATGACATGGCCGCACGCGCCTATTGGCAGGGACAGATCCGCCTCGCGCTCGTCTCGATCCCGGTCGAGATCTATTCGGCGACCAGGTCGGGCGCACAGATCGCGTTTCACCAGATCCACGAACCCAGCGGCAAGCGGGTAAAATACGAGAAGATCGTGCCCGGCCTGGGCGCGATCGACACCGACGACATCGTCAAGGGGTACGAATTCGACAAGGGCGAATATGTGCTGCTCGACCAGGACGAGATCGACGCGGTCAAGCTGGAGTCGAAGAAGACGCTGGAGCTGACCCAGTTCGTCGACGCCGACGAGATCGACGTGCTCTATTACGAGCGCCCGTATTTCGTCGTGCCCGCCGACGATCTGGCCGAGGAAGCGTTCATCGTCCTGCGCGAGGCGCTGCGGAAGGCGCGCAAGGTCGGTCTGGGCCAGCTGGCGATGCGCGGGCGCGAATATGTCGTCAGCCTGAAACCCTGCGGGCGCGGCATGGTGCTGGAGACGCTGCGCTATGCTGACGAGGTCAACAAGGCGCAGGGCTATTTCCGCGACATCCCCGACGCCAAGCCCGACCCCGACCTGCTCGACCTGGCCGCGTCGCTGATCGAGAAGAAGACGAAGAAATTCGATCCCGCCGGCTTCCACGATCGCTACGTCGATGCGCTGAAAGGTCTGATCGAGCGGAAGAAGAAATCCAAGGGCCGCAAGATCATCGAGGACAAGGGCGACGAGCGGCCCGGCGGCGGCAACGTCGTCGATCTGATGGCGGCGCTCAAGAAATCGCTGGAGGGGAAGGGCGGGGCGACTGCTGCGAAGAAGCCTGCGGCCAAGAAGCCTGCAACCAAGGCACCTGCAAAAGCTCCGGCCAAAAAACGTGCCTGATTCGCGCAGTCCTCTCGGTCCTTGTCCTCTCCCGTTCGCCCTGAGCGAAGTCGAAGGGCAGCCCGCCACACGGTGCTTCGACTGCGCTCAGCACGAACGGTTGGAGTTGGCTGATCGCGGGTCACCTTGATGCCCAAAGTCGACCCCCTCGCCAGCTACAACGCCAAGCGCGACTTCGCGAAGACCGCCGAACCTGCGGGCGAGGTCGCGGCCGGCACCGGCAACCGCTTCATGGTCCAGAAACACGACGCCACGCGACTCCACTGGGACCTGCGGCTCGAAGTGGACGGCGTGATGAAGAGCTGGGCGGTCACGCGCGGGCCCAGCCTGAACCCCGACGACAAGCGGCTGGCGGTACGGACCGAGGACCACCCGCTGTCCTACGCCGATTTCGAGGGCGTGATCCCGAAGGGCGAATATGGCGGCGGCACCGTGATGCTGTGGGACGACGGCGTCTGGGCCCCGATCCCCGGCAAGAGCGCGAAGGATCTGGAGAAGGGGCACCTGCACTTCACCCTGCAGGGCGAGCGGATGAAAGGCGAATGGCTCCTCATTCGCCTGAAGCCGCGCGGGAACGAGACGCGCGAAAACTGGCTGCTGCGCAAGGTCGAGGACGCGTACGCCGGCGGATCGGACGAACTGGTCGAAACCGGACTGACCAGTGTGAAGACCGGCCGCACGATGCAGGAAATCGCGGAGGGCAAGACGGCGAAGGTGCTGAAGGCGTGGCAAAAATCCTCCCCGGGAGGGGGAGGGGGACATCCGCCGAAGGCCGTGGTGGAGGGGCGTCGCCCCGAGCGATCCGCCAGGCGGCGCAGCCCCTCCACCGGCTCCGCCGGTCCCCCTCCCCGTGCCGGGGAGGAACAGCGTTTGCCCGCCTTCCGCCCCGTCCAACTCGCGACCCTTGTGGACAGCGTACCGACCGGCAACGGCTGGCTGCACGAGATGAAATATGACGGCTACCGCGCGTTGGTCGCGGTGGGCGGCGGCAAGGCCAAGGTGTTCACCCGTACAGGTCTCGACTGGACAGACAAGTTTCCCGGCATCGCCGAAGCTGCCGCCGCACTCCCGGTCGGCTCCGCGCTGATCGACGGCGAGATCGTCGCGTTCAAGGGCGGCAAGCCCGATTTCTCGGCCTTGCAGGATGCCATCTCCGCCGGCGGCGAAGGCCTTGCGATGTTCGCGTTCGACCTGCTCGAACTGGACGGCGAAGACCTCACCGTGCTGCCGCTGGTCACCCGCAAGGAGCGGCTGCGGCCGCTGTTCGACGGTGCCGACGACACGATCCGCTATTCGGAACATGTCGTGGGATCGGGCGAGCAGCTGTTCGACGCGATGTGTGCCGAGGGGTATGAGGGCGTCGTGTCGAAGCGCGCCGACGCGCCGTACCGCGGTACGCGCACCAAGGGCTGGGTGAAGAGCAAATGCACTCGCCGGCAGGAATTCGTGATCGTCGGCTGGTCGGAAAGCGACAAGGCGGGGCGGGGCTTCAAGGCGCTATTGCTCGGGCTGCACGGCCCGGACGGGCTGCGCTATGCGGGGAAGGTCGGGACGGGGTTCTCGACCGCCGCGATGATCGCGTTGCGCGGCACGCTGGACAGGCTCTCGCGTAAGACCGCACCGGTCGCGGTGCCGAAGGCGGCGGCGCGCGGCGCGCACTGGGTGACGCCGAAGCTGGTCGCCGAAGTCGCCTTCGCCGAATTCACCGCCGAGAATGTCGTGCGCCACGCCAGCTTTCTGGGCCTGCGCGAAGACAAGGCGGCGGCGGACGTCGTCGCCGAGGCGCCGGCCGATGCGCCCGTGGCCGCATCGACGGTCAAGATCAGCAGTCCCGACCGCATCATCGACCCGACCAGCAAGCTCACCAAGGGCGGACTCGCCGCCTATTACGAAACGATGGCCCCCGTGATGCTGCCGTGGCTGGGCGAGCGTCCGATCAGCCTGGTGCGCTGTCCGCAGGGGCGCGCGAAACAATGCTTCTTCCAGAAGCACGATACGGGATCGTTCGGCGATCAGGTCCACGCCGTCGATATCCGCGAGAAGGACGGATCGACCGAACCCTATCTCTACGTCTCCGACGCCGACGGCATGCTGGCCTGTGTCCAGATGGGCACCATCGAGTTCCACGGCTGGGGTGCGGGCATCGCCGACGTCGAGAAGCCCGACCGCATGGTCTTCGATCTCGATCCCGACGAAGGCCTGGACTTCAAGGACGTGAAGCGCGCCGCCGAGGATATCAAGCGGCACCTGTCCGACATCGGCTTGACCAGCTATCCGATGCTGTCGGGCGGCAAGGGCGTCCATGTGATCGTGCCGCTGAAGCCCGAGGCCGAGTGGCCGGCGGTCAAGTCGTTCGCCGACCGCTTCGCGCGCGCGCTGTCGCAGGCCGAGCCCGACCGCTTCACGGCAAACATGAAGAAGGCGGAGCGGACCGGGCGTATCTTCATCGACTGGCTGCGCAATCAGCGCGGGAGCACCGCGGTCCTTCCCTATGTCGTGCGCGCGCGACCCGGTGCGCCGGTGGCCGCTCCCGTCAGCTGGAGCGAGTTGAAGGATATCGAGAGCGCGGGCGTCTATTCGGCGAAGGACGCCGACGTGCTGCTCGAGCGCGCCAACGGACGGGGCCTCAGGCATTGGGGGGCGTCGGACCAGGTGTTGCCGGGGGTGTGATCGCGGCGTTATTGATCCCTATCCGTTCGTGTCGAGTAGAGACCGAGTAGCCGCGCCAGCGGCGTATCGAGGGCTCGTATCGAGACATTCTCGCCCAGCACCCACCCCTCGATACGCGGTCTCGATACGGCGGCTGCGCTACCTACTCGACCGCTACTCGGGACGAACGGGGGGAGAGAAGGCGAGCGTGATCGCCCCAACACTGTTGCACCGCAGCGCGCTTTGTGGTCGGGTTGCTGCGGGTTTCCGGGGGCAGGACTTGGCGAGCGAAGCGATCACGGCCAGCCTGTTCGATGCCGGCACGATCGCCGAACGCTGGCTGGCCGACTATTGCGGTGACCGGCCGCATGGCGACGTCCTGTGTACCGCGCGCGGATCGGATCGCGATGCGTGGCGGATCATGCTGGAGGAACTGGCCGCGGTCGGTGGCGAGGCGCTGGACGACACGCGCGAGCGGGTGCAGCGCCATGCCAGCGACATCGGTACGGGCTTTCGCGTCGCCGACGAACGCGCCGAGCGGCCGTGGCCGCTGTCGCCGGTGCCGCTGCTGATCGGACGCGACGAATGGGCGAGGATCGCGGCGGGCATCGCCCAGCGCGCCGAACTGTTCGAGCAGATCGTCACCGATATTTACGGAGAGCAGCGGCTGGTCACCAACGGCTATCTGCCCGCCGCGCTGGTGACCGGTAGCCCCTATTTCCTGCGCCCGATGGTCGGCCTGGCACCGCCCGGCGGCAGGCATCTGCACTTCTATTCGGCCGACCTGTGCCGTGGCCCCGCGGGCGACTGGCGGGTGCTGTCCGACGGCGTACGCGCGCCGGCGGGGGCGGGCTACGCTCTGGAGAACCGGCTGTCGGTCGCGCGGACGCTGGGCGGGCTGCAGTCGCGGCTGAACATCGAACGGCACGCGCCGTTCTTTTCGGCGTTCAAGGAGGGGCTGGCGGCGGTGTGCCGGCGCGCCGAACCGCGGATCGGGCTGCTGACCCCGGGACGGTTCAACCCCAGCTATGCCGAACAGGCGCATCTCGCGCGCTACCTGGGCTTTCTGCTGGTCGAGGGGGCCGACCTGGCGGTGCGCGACGATCAGCTGTACGTCCGCACGATCGCGGGCCTGAAGCGGATCGACGCATTGTGGCGGCGGGTCGATCCGCGCTACCTCGACCCGCTGGCGTTCGACACCAGTTCGCAGATCGGCGTCGCCGGGCTGATCGATGCGATGGCGTCGGGCAACGTCGTACTGTCGTCGTCGCCGGGATCGGGCGTGATCGAAAGTGCCGGGCTGAACGCCTTCCTGCCCAGGCTGGCAGCGCGGCTGACCGGTGCGTCGCTGATCCTGCCCAATGTCGCGACATGGTGGTGCGGCGGCGCGGCGCAGTGCGCGGAGGTGCGCGAGAACCTCGACCGCATGGTCATCGCGCCCGCGTTCGGCGATGCGCCGCTGGGCCTGCCCGACGGCAAGCCCGTGCTGGGCAGCACCTTGTCGCCGGAGGCGCGCGCGATCCTGCTCGCCGATCTCGACCGCCGGCCGCAGGATTATGTCGGGCAGGAAGTGGTCCGCCTGTCGACGATGCCGGTGGTGTCTGACGCCGTTGGAGGCGGGGGAGCGCTGACCCCGCGGCCGTTCACGCTGCGCGTGTTTGCCGCGCGCGATGCGCACGGCAACTGGACGGTCCTGCCCGGCGGCTTCGCGCGGATCGGCGAGCATCCCGACGCCCGCGCCGCGGTGATGGGCGAGGGCAACTGGTCGGCGGACGTGTGCATTCACGGGCCGGATGCGGTGGATCAGGTATCGCTGCTGCCACCGGTCGATACCGTGCACCTGCGCCGCAATCCCGGCACGTTGCCCAGCCGGGTCGCCGACAACCTGTATTGGCTGGGCCGCTATCTGGAGCGGGGCGAGGCGTTGCTCGGCGCGATCCGCGTCCTGCTGGGCCATTCGATCGGTGCGGATACCGGCGCGGCGCTGGCGCCGGAAACGGTGTGGCGGCTGGTCGGGCTGATCGTCGGTGCCGGTGCAGCGCCGGCTCCGGCATCGATCCGTCGTGCGGAACTGGGCGTCTTCGCGCGCACCGCGCTGGAGGCCGAGACAGGCTTCAGTGTGCGGATGATCAACCGGCAGGCGCGCGGCATCGGCGAGGGATCGCGCGACCGGCTGTCGGCCGACATGATCCGCCTGCTCGACGCGCCCTACCCCACGCGCGGGCATCTGCTCGACCGGGCGGGGTCGCTGCAGCGGCGGTTCGCCGCGCTCGCGGGATTGTCGGCCGAACATATGGGCCGGACCGACGGATGGCGGTTCCACGACCTGGGCCGCCGGATCGAACGCGCGACGGGGGTCGCCAACGCGGTGCGCGCGCTGGGCGGCGAGGCGGCGAGCGCCGACGACCTGTCCACCCTGCTCGACCTTGCCAACAGCCAGATCAGCTATCGCCAGCGCTATCTGACGGGGATCGCGCGGGTGCCGGTGCTCGATCTGGTCGCGCTGGATCCGGGCAATCCGCGCGGGCTGGCCTATCAGACCGAACAGATCGCCGCGCATCTGGGGCGCCTGCCCGTGCTTGACAACGATGGCATCGCGGAATCGCAACAGGCGCTGGCGACCGCGCTCGTCGCGCTGGTGACGACGACGCGCGCGGTCGAGGTGGATGCGACGATGCTGAACGACGTGACGACGCGGCTGTCCGCGCTGTCGAACGCCGTCGCACGGCGGTATTTCCTGCAGGGTGCCGAGGCGTTGCGCGCGGCCGGGCTGACGCTGGCATGATGCGCTATGCCATCCGCCACGTGACGCGGTTCGACTATGCGCTGCCGGTCGGGTTCGCGCGCTGCAACCTGCGGCTGAAGCCGATACACTGGTCGGGCCAGACGCTGGACGATTATGCGCTGACGATCGAACCGGGCGGACGGACCCATCCGGCGCGGGCGGAAGCCGGGTTGGCGAACGTCACGCGACTGGTGGTCGAATCGCCATCGCGCGCCCTGACGATCACGTCGCAGGCGCGGGTGACGGTGGAGCGCCAGATTCCGGTGCCGTCGCCGGGTGACCCCGCGCTGGGCGAGGTCGCCGCGCTGGCCCGCGCCAGCCGCGACATGGGGCCGGCGAGTCCCGCCGCCTATCTGTTCCCCTCCCCGCGCATCCCGCTCGACCCGGCGATCGCGGCGTGGTGCGCGACCGAACTCGATCCGGCGCGCGGCGCGCTGGAGGCGGCGATCGGGCTGGCGCGCCACATCCAGGACGAATTCGCTTTCGACCCCACCGCGACGTTGGTCGATACCCCGCCGCGCGAAGCGTTCGATGCCCGCGGCGGCGTGTGCCAGGATTTCGCGCAGATCATGATATCGGGCCTGCGCGCCGCCGGGCTGCCCGCCGCCTATGCGTCCGGTTACCTCCGCACACTGCCACCGCCGGGGCAGGAAAGGCTGGTCGGTGCCGACGCGACGCATGCCTGGGTGCTGCTGTGGTGCGGTCCGGATCATGGCTGGATCGGGGTCGATCCGACCAACGGGATCTGGATGGCGGAGGATCACGTGGTGATGGCGATCGGCCGCGATTACGCCGATATCGCGCCGATCGATGGCGTCGTGCTGGGCTCGGGTGCGCAGAAGATGACGGTGTCGGTGGACGTCGAACCGCTCGACACGTGATTGCCCGGCGCGGCGCGTGATTGCCCGCGCGGCGCGTCCGGGGTAACCGGTGTCCATGCGTCCGCTCATCCTGCATCCAGACCGCCTGTTCCCTGCCGAACCGCGCACCCGTGACATCGCTCGCGCCCTGTACGCCGGTGTCGCCGATGCGCCGATCGTCAGCCCGCACGGCCATACCGATCCGGCGTGGTTCGCCGGCAACGCCAACTGGACGAACGCCGCCGAACTGCTGCTCGCACCCGATCATTACCTCTACCGCATGCTCTATTCGCAGGGGGTGAGTCTGGCGGCGCTCGGCGTTCCGGAACATGGGCAGGCACCCGCCGTCGATCCGCGCGACAGCTGGCGGCTGTTCGCGGATCACTATCGCCTGTTTCGCGGCACCCCGTCGCGGCTGTGGCTCGACCATGTCTTTGCCGAAGTCTTCGGGTTCGAGATCGCGCTGGAGCCGGCCACCGCCGACCGCTATTTCGACGTGATCGGCGAGAAACTGGCCAGCGACGCATTCCGTCCGCGCGCGTTGTTCGACCGGTTCCGCATCGATTTCCTGGCGACGACCGAAGGCGCGCACGAGTCGCTCGATCATCACCACGCGATTCGGGCATCGGGCTGGTCGGGCCGCGTCGTCACCACCTATCGCCCCGACGGTGTGATCGACGTCGAGCATGAAGTTTTTCCCCATGCGATGGCGCGGTTCGCCGAACTGACCGGCGAGGATGTCTGGTCGTGGACCGGCTATCTCGCCGCGCACCGCAAGCGCCGCGCCGATTTCCGCGCGGCCGGTGCGACCGCGACCGACCACGGCCACCCGACCGCCGCCACCGCCAACCTGTCGCCGGCCGAGGCCGAGGCGCTGTTCCTCAAGGTGACGCAGGGCGACTGGACGCCGGCCGACGCCGAGCTGTTCCGCGCGCAGATGTTGACCGAGATGGCCGGCATGTCGGTCGCGGACGGCATGGTGATGCAGATCCATCCCGGCAGTTTCCGCAACCACAACGGCGGGCTGTTCGCGTCGCACGGCCGTGACAAGGGCGCCGATATTCCCACGCGTACCGATTACGTCCATGCGCTCAAGCCGCTGCTCGATCGGTTCGGAACCTCGACCGAGCTGTCGATCATCCTCTTCACGCTCGACGAATCGACCTATGCGCGCGAACTGGCACCGCTGGCGGGCCATTATCCGTGCCTGAAGCTGGGTCCGTCCTGGTGGTTCCACGATTCGCCGGAAGGGATGCGCCGGTTCCGCGAGATGACGACCGAGACGGCCGGATTCTACAACACCGTCGGCTTCAACGACGACACGCGCGCGTTCCTGTCGATCCCGGCGCGACACGATGTCGCACGACGGATCGACTGCGGCTTCCTGGCGCAACTGGTGGCGGAGCACCGGCTGGAGGATTGGGAAGCGGCCGAGCTGGCGCAGGAACTGACGAGCGGGCTGGTACGGCGGGCCTACAAGCTCTGAACCCCGTTCGCACTGAGCCTGTCGAAGTGCGTGTTCCGGGCCCGTCCTTAGACAGGCTCGGGACGAACGGGGCAGATTATCGCCTGATCGTCCTCGCCAGCCACTTTGCCGCGGCATCCGGCGTCTGCTTGTCCGCATCGCGATCGACCAGATAGTTCGCCCGGCGCATCGCATCGACGGGGATCGCGTGCAGCAGGGGGCGCAGGGCGGCGGCGAACCTTGCATCGCCGGCGCGTCTGGGCGCCAGCAGCAGGATGGCGTCGTAGCGGGGGATCGCGCCCTTCGGATCGGTCAGCACGACCAGCCGGTCCGCGGCGATGCGGCCATCGGAGGAAAAGGCCGAGATGACGTCCGCCTCACCCGTCTCGAGCGCGCGGTACATGAAGCTGGGGGCATAGGCGCGCTGCGAGGCGAAGCGCATCGGATAGGCGCGGGCGACCGCCGCCCATTCGGGCCGGGCGAGGAATTCGAGGTCGGCACCAAGCCGTAGGTCGCCCGACTTTGCGGCCAGATCGTCGAGCGTCGCGATGCCCGGCCCCGGCTTCATCGCAAAGGCATAGGCATTCTCGAACCCCAGCGGCCCGAGCAGGCGGACCCCGCCGGTCGCCTGTGCCCATGCGCCGATCGCCGGCAGCATCCGCGCTGCCGGCGGCGTATCGGCGCGTTTCATCTCGTTGGTCCAGATCGTGCCGGCGTAATCGACGTAGACATCGATCGCCCCGGTCTTCAGCGCGCCATAGGCGACTGCCGACCCCAGCCCCTCGCGATAGGCGACGCGGTATCCCGCCGCCTCCAGCCGCGTGCCGATCAAGCGCGCGAGAATGAACTGTTCGGAGAAATTCTTGGCGCCGACCACGACGGTGTCCCGCGCCGGCGCGAGGCGGGGCAGCGCGGCGACGCCCGCGCCGACCAGCAGAAGCGCAAGGCTGCCGGCCCACAGCCACGGCCGCCCGCGCGCGATCCCGCGCTCGGCAAGGCCCAGCAGCGCATCGACCGCCAGCGCGAGGCCCGCCGAGGCGATGCACCCGGCCAGCACCAGCGGCCAGGACTGGGTCTGCAGCCCCGAGAAGATCAGGTCGCCCAGACTCGGCTGGCCGACCGTGGTGGCCAGCGTCGCCGCGCCGATCGTCCACACCGCGGCGGTGCGGATTCCGGCCATCAGTACGGGCAGGACCAGCGGAGCCTCGACCAGCCGCAGCTTCTGCCACGCGGTCATGCCGACTCCGTCCGCCGCTTCGCGCACCGCAGGGTCGAGTTGCGCCAGACCGGTGACGCCGTTCCTGAGGATCGGCAGCAGCGCATAGAGCGACAGCGCCAGCAGCGAGGGTAGGAACCCCAGCGGTGGCAGCCCCAGCCAGAGCAGGACGGGAAAGAACAGCGCCAGCAGCGCGAGCGCCGGGATCGTCTGGACCAGGCTGGCGAAGCCCAGCGCGATTCGCGCGACGGCGGCGTTGCGCGCGGCGAGCAGGATCAGCGGCAGCGCGACCACCAGCCCGAGCAGCAGCGCCGCGAACGACAGCAGCACATGCGCCGCGAGCAGATCGGGAACACGGACCCAGGCGGCGGTCATCGCGCCAGATCCTCCAGCGCGCGCATCTGGCGGCGCGGCACGTCCACCAGCGCCTGCGCCGCATCGCCACCGCCGCCGGCCAGCAGTTCGGCGGGTGTCGCATCGGCGACGATCCGCCCGGCCTGCATCACCAGGACGCGGTTCGCCAGCAGCAGCGCCTCGGCCATGTCGTGCGTGACCATCAGCGTCGTCAGGCCCAGATCGCCGTGGAGCGCCTTTACCCGTGTGCCCAACGTGTCGCGCGTGACCGGATCGAGCGCGCCAAACGGTTCGTCCATCAGCAACAGCTTTGCGCCCGCCGCCAGCGCTCGTGCGACGCCGACCCGCTGGCGCTGCCCGCCCGACAGCGCGTCGGGACGCCGGTCGGCCACACCGCGGGGCAGTTCGACCAGATCGAGCAATTCCCCGATCCGCCCGGATTCGCTGATCCCGGCGAGGCGCAGCGGCATCGCGATGTTCTGCGCCACGCTCAGGTGCGGGAACAGGCCGACGCCCTGGAAGACGTAGCCGATCCGCCGCCGCAGATGGTACGCGGGTTCGTCCGATACCGCGCGCCCGTCGATCCGCACGATGCCCGTGGTCGGCGCGACCAGCCGGTTGACGGTCTTGAGCAGCGTCGATTTGCCCGACCCCGATTGTCCTACCAGCGCGACGAAGCTGCCCGCCGCGATGTCGATGGTCACCCGATCGACCGCGACCGTCCCGCCGGGATATGTGACGCCGACCGCGTCGAATGCGATTTCCGGTGCTGGCATCGCCCGCCGTTGTGGGCGAGGGTGGCCGCCAGGTCAAAAGGATAGGTGGGGAACATGCAGGCGATCTTCATCACCGGCGGCGCGTCCGGCATCGGCCGTGCGATCGCCCAGCGGTTCGCGCGCGAAGGCTGGCGCGTGGGGCTGGCCGACGTCGATACCGCGGGACTGGCCGCGACCGCCGCACTGCTGCCGGACGGTGCCGACACCTATGCGATGGACGTGCGCGACCGCGACGCCTGGGTCGCCAGCCTGGACGATTTCACGGGCAAGGCGGGGCGGCTCGACGTTCTGGCCAACAATGCCGGCATCCCGATGGGCGGCGCGCTGGCCGACGCGCCGTTCGACGAGATCGACCGCACGATCGCGATCAACCTGACCGGTGCGATCAACGGCGCGCGGATCGGCCACGCCTATCTGAAGGGCACTGCCGGGTCCTGCCTGCTCAACACCGCATCGGCATCGGCGATTTATGGCTCGGCGGGGCTGGCGACCTATTCCGCGACGAAGTTCGGTGTGCGCGCGCTGACCGAGGCGCTGGACGGCGAATGGTTCGCCGACGGGATCAGGGTCCGCGCGATCGTGCCGGCTTTCATCGACACGCCGTTGCTGCGGCAGACCGCGCACGGCTCGAACCGATCGATCCGCGAGACGGTGACCGGGGCCGGGCTGGAGCTGTCCAGCGCGGAGGACGTCGCCGACGCGGCGTGGCGCGCGGTGCATGGCGATACGCTGTTCACCTATATCGGAAAGACCGCCGACCGCCTGAAGTTCGCCGCGCGGTGGATGCCGGGCCGTCTGCGCACGATGATGCGGCGGGGGGTGGGGGGACCGGGCGGATAGGATGTTCGGTTCGTCCGGAGTAGCCATTGAGCATGTCGAAATGGCATATCGAAGGACAAGTGATTCCGACCCACGGTACTTCGATACGCGCCTTCGACTTCGCTCAGTCGCTACTCAGCACGAACGGATGAAATTTCAATCCACCAGGTCGTCGATCTGTCCGGCCAGTTCGACGTCGCGCGTCGACAGGCCGCCGGCATCATGCGTGGTCAGCACGATATCGACGCGGTTGTACACGTTCGACCATTCGGGATGGTGATCGGCCTTCTCCGCCAGCAGCGCGACCTGCGTCATGAAGGCGAAGGCTTCGGAAAAACTGTCGAAGGTGAAGCTGCGACCGATCGCATCGCGAGCGTCATCGTAATCCCAGTCGGCCAGCGCATCCAGCGCCTCGGCGCGTTCGGTTTCGTTCAGCTGCTCGATCACGTGGCACCACTCCTTGCCCGCGGGGGTGTGCCATGCCTATGTCGGTCGCCATGAACGGGCAAGACCGCACCGCACCGACCGCGGCACAGATCGAGGCGCTGGCCCGCGACGCCCTGTCGCGCATCCCCGCGCCGTTCGCCGCGCATCTTGCCGATGTCGTGCTGCTGGTCGAGGAATGGGCCGACGACGAGACGCTCGACGCGCTGGATATCGAGGATCCGTACGACCTGACCGGCCTGTACCACGGTCGCCCGATCGGCGAGAAATCGAGTTTCGACAGCGGCGGCATGCCCGATCGCATCCATCTCTATCGCCGCGCGATCCTCGACGAATGGGTGGCGAACGGCGAGGATCTGGCGACGCTGGTCCACCATATCGTCGTGCACGAGGTCGGCCATCATTTCGGCCTGTCCGACGACGACATGCACGCGCTGGAAGCGCAGACTTGAGCCGCCTGACGCTCGCCGGGCTGGCGTGCGAGCGGGGCGGGCGGACGCTGTTCCGGGGCGTCGATCTCGATCTGCGGGCGGGTGCCGCGGCGGTCGTGACCGGACCGAACGGGGTCGGCAAGTCCAGCCTGATCCGCACCGTCGCCGGGCTGCTCGATCCCGCCGCGGGATCGGTGACGCGCGACGGTGCGGTGGCGCTGCTGACCGAGGCGAGCGCGCTGGATCCGGAGCGGACGTTGCGCGCGGCGCTGCACTGGTGGGCGGCGCTCGACGGTCGCGCCGATGCTGTCGACCAAGCGCTCGACGATGTCGGGTTGCGCGATCTGGCGGACATGCCCGTGCGCTGGTTGTCGACCGGCCAGCGCAAGCGCGCGGGACTGGCGCGCGTCATCGCGGCCGGTGCGCCGATCTGGTTGCTGGACGAACCCGCCAACGGGCTGGACGCGGCTGCGGTCGGCGTCCTCGCAGCGCTGGTCGCGCGCCACCGGGCGTCCGGTGGCATCGCGCTGGTCGCGACACACCTGCCGATCGCGGTGCCCGATGCAGTGGAGGTCGCGCTGTGATCGCCGCGATCGCGTGGCGCGAGGTGCGGCGCGGGTGGACCAGCGGCGGCGTGTTGCTGCCGATCGCCTTCTTCCTGCTCGTCGCGACGCTGTTTCCCTTCGCGATCGGGCCGGACGCCGCGCTGCTCGCGCGGGTCGGCGGCGGCATCGTGTGGGCCGCAGCGCTGCTTGCGGCACTGTTGCCGGTCGAGCGGCTCGTCGCCCCCGATCTGGACAGCGGGGTGATCGACCAGCTGGCGGTGCGCGAGGTGCCGATGGCGCTGGTCGCCTTGGCCAAGCTCGCTGGCCACTGGCTGGGCTTCGCGCCGCCGCTGATGCTGGCCGCGGTCGTCGCCGCCGCGCTGCTCGGCCTGTCGGGCGATACGCTGTTGCGGGTCGAGATCGGCCTGTTGCTCGGCACACCCGGCCTTGCCGCGCTGGCAGTGGCGACTGCGGGCCTGGTCGCCGGCCTGCGCGGGGCAGGCGCACTGGCGGGGCTCGTGATGTTGCCCTTCGCCGTGCCGCTGGTGATCTTCGGTGCGGGGTCGCTGGAGGGCGGCGCGGCGGCGCTGAAACTGCTCGGCGCGGTCAGCCTGGTGCTGGTGGCGGGGGCACCGTTCGTCGCGGGCGCGGCGATCCGGATGGGGCGGGACTGAGCTCAGGCGCCTTCGCGTGACCAGCGTACGAAGATCGCGGTCGGCAGGACCAGTCCGCGCGCTTCCTCGCGTACCCCCAGTTCGCCGCATTCGACGCTGCCGGGCAGGTCGGCGAACGCCTGTCGCACCAGTTCGCCGATCGCCAGCGCCGACATCCTGACCGCATAGACCGTCAGGAACAGAAAGCGCGAATCGGCGTCGATCAGCCTGCGGCATCCCTCGATCAGGTCGGGCAGCCCCTCTTCCAGCTTCCACACCTCGCCGTTCGGTCCGCGGCCCCATTTCGGCGGGTCGAGGATGATGCCGTCATACCGCCGCTCGCGCCGGACCTCGCGCGCGACGAACTTGCCGGCATCCTCGACCAGCCAGCGGATCGGCTTGTCCGCCATGCCCGACGCCGCGGCATTGACCCGCGCGGCATCCACCGATTTCTTCGACGCATCGACATGCACCATCCGCGCGCCCGCCGCCGACAGCGCCAGCGTACCGACGCCGGTATAGCCGAACAGGTTCAGGCATTCGGGGTCGGTCGTGCCGTCCAGCGTGCCGCGCATCCAGTCCCATACCGGCGCCATGTCGGGGAAGAACCCCAGGTGGCGGAACGGCGTGGTCTGCGCGGTGAACTTCACCTCGCGCCACTTCAGCGGCCAGCCGCCCGGCGGTACGTCACGGTCGAAATGCCAGCGCCCGCCGCCCTCGTCATCGGCGGCGGGAATGAACTCGCCATCGGCATCCCATGCCGAGGACGCCGGTGACCACATCGCCTGCGGCTCCGGGCGGATGAACCGGAACCGGCCATAGCGTTCGAGCTTGCGGCCGTATCCCGAGTCGATCAGGCCGTAATCCGCCCAGGGTTCGCCGATGAGGGTGACAAGTGGTTCCATATCAAACCGTTCGCACTGAGCTTGTCGAAGTGCGGGTTCCGGGCACGTCCTTCGACAAGCTCAGGACGAACGGTGGATTGCTCATGCCCGCGCCACCGCCCGCTCGGCGATATACCCGCTGACCGCCTCGAACGTCGCATCGAGCGTATCGTAGCGTTCCTCGCGGTCGAACAGGTCGCCGACCCGCCCGGGCAGCACTGGCCGCTGGCCCGTCGCGCGCTCGACCGCGTCGCCGAACTTCGCCGGATGCGCGGTCGCCAACGTCACGATCGGCACGTCGGCGGGCAGGTCGGCGCGGCGTGCGGCGGCCAGGCCGATCGCGGTGTGGGGATCGAGGATCTGGCCCGCCTCGGCATGCGCCCAGCGCATCGCTTCCGACATGTCACCCGGTTCCACGCGGTCGCTGGCGAACAGCGTCGCTGCGCCTTCGGCCTGCGCGTTGGTGAGCCGCATCGCCTTCGACTCCTCGAATCCGCGCATCTGGTCGGCCAGCGCCGCGCCATCGCGCCCGCCGAGGTCGAACAGCAGCCGCTCGAAGTTGCTGCTGACCTGGATGTCCATGCTCGGTGCCGCGGTGGGCGTCACCGTGCCGGCGGAATAGTCGCCCGCCGACAGCGCACGGTGCAGGATGTCGTTGACGTTGGTCGCGACGATCAGCTTCGCGATCGGCAGGCCCATCCGCGCGGCGACGTACCCCGCGAAGACATCGCCGAAATTGCCGGTCGGCACCGAAAACGCGACCGGGCGGTCGGGCCCGCCCAGCCGCACCGCGGCGTAGAAATAATAAACCACCTGCGCCATCAGCCGCGCCCAGTTGATCGAATTCACCGCCGACAGGTTGAAGCGGCCAGAGAAGTCGGCGTCGTTGAACATCGCCTTCACCAGCGCCTGGGCGGTGTCGAAATCGCCGCGGATGGCGATATTGTGGACGTTGGGGCTGAGCACGGTCGTCATCTGCCGCCGCTGGACGTCGGACACGCGACCCAGCGGGTGGAGCATGAAGATATCGACGCCGGCGCGCCCCGCCAGCGCATCGATCGCCGCCGATCCGGTATCGCCGCTGGTCGCGCCGACGACGGTCAGGTGATCGGTGGAGCCGGTCAGGAAGCGCTCGAACACCAGCCCCAGGAACTGCAACGCGACGTCCTTGAACGCCAGCGTCGGCCCATGGAACAGCTCCAGCAACCAGTGCTGCGCATCGAGCTGGACCAACGGCACGACGGCGGCGTGGCTGAACCGGCCGTACGCCGCCTCGCACATCGTGCGCAGTTCGGCCTCGGTCAGCGTGTCGCCGATGAACGGCGTCATGATCCTGACCGCCGTTTCTGCATAGGACAGCCCGCGCAGGTCGGCGATCTGATCGACACTCAGCGTCGGCCACGCTTCGGGCAGATACAGCCCCCCGTCGCTGGCCAGGCCCGCCAGCGTCGCGGCGCGGAAATCGAGGATCGGGGCGGCCCCGCGGGTGCTCTGGTATCGCATGACGGATCGCGGCCTAGCGGGCGGGCGCGCAGGCGGCAAGAAAGCTTAGCTTTTGCGCGTCCGCCGCCGCAGCGCGAGCAGGTAGATGACGGCCGCGATGCTGGCGAAGACGAACCATTGCACCGCATAGGCGAGGTGGTTGTTCGGCACCGACCGCCAGTCGGGCGTGGCGTTGGCGATCAGCCCGGGTGCGGGCGTGTCGGCGACCAGCAGCAGTGGCTTGGAGCTTCGGTCGAAGGCGGTGGCGATCAGGGGGCGACCGTCGGGTGCGTGGCTGATGCGGCCGGTCACGCGCCCGCCGGACCAGTCGGTCGTGCCGTTCGGCGACCGGATCGTGCCCAGCTGGACCAGCTGCCCGCCGGCGCATGTGGCGATCAGGCGATAGCCGGCGTTGCCCGCGCCCGCGCGCGCGATCGTCACCGGGGGACGGCAGTCGAGCGTCGCCCGGCGGAACAGGACGGAGTCGTCGCGCCCGGCGGGAAAGGCGATCGCCGGCAGCGTTGGGTTGCGCGCGAGCAGTGCGAGCTCGGCCTCCTTCTCGGGCAGGCGGATCGTCAGCTGCCAGACGCCCAGCGCGATCATGATCGCCACCGCCAGCGTGACGACGATCGTGGGGATGACCGGTGCCCTCACGGGTGACGCTCCACGATGCGCCCTTCGCGCGCGGCATTGCGATATTCGGCATACATCAGTGCCGCCTTGGCGATGCGCAGCGATCCCATGATGCTGGCCAGTGCGACGACGGGCCAGATCAGGATATGCACCCAGAACGGCGGCGACACGGACAGTTCCAGCGCGACCGCCAGCACCGTCACGAATGTGCCGACGCCCAGCGTCAGGAACGCCGCCGGGCCATCGCCGACGTTGAACGCGCTGAAATCCAGCCCGCAGGCCGGGCAGTGATCCGCGAAACGCGCGACTCCAGCGAAAAGGGTCTGCGCCCCACAGCGGGGACACAGACCCTTTGCAGCCGCCGCGACGATGCCGGGCGGGGTCATGTCGGGACTAGCCGTGGACCGGCGCGCCCCAGCCGCCCCAGACATAGACCGTGACGAACAGGAACAGCCACACGACATCGACGAAATGCCAGTACCAGGCCGCCGCCTCGAAGCCGAAATGCTGGCGCGGGGTGAAGTCGCCCTTGTAGGCGCGGATCAGGCAGACCGCGAGGAAGATGGTGCCGATCAGCACATGGACGCCGTGGAAACCCGTCGCCATGAAGAACGACGCGCCGTAGTTCAGTCCCTTGAAGGGGAAGGGCGCGTGGATATACTCGTACGCCTGGATGCTGCTGAACAGCACACCGAGCAGGATCGTGCACCACAAACCCTTTTTCAGGCCGTCGCGGTCGCCGTGGATCAGCGCGTGGTGCGCCCAGGTGACGGTGGTGCCCGACAGCAGCAGGATGAAGGTGTTGAGCAGCGGCAGTTCGAAGGCGTTGATGACTTCGAGGCCCTTGGGCGGCCACTGCGCGACGCCCTCGGTCAGCAGTTCGACGCTGCCCGCCTCGCCATGCGCGCCCGGGGTGTAGCCGACCATCGCGGGGAACAGCGAGAAGTCGAAGAACGCCCAGAACCAGCCGACGAAGAACATCACTTCGGACGCGATGAACAGGATCATGCCATAGCGCAGGTGCAGCGCGACGACCGGCGTGTGATCGCCGGCATGCGCTTCCTTGATGACGTCGGCCCACCAGAAATAGAAGGTGGCGAGCACACCGGCGGCGCCGAACGCGAACACCCAGGGGCCGAATTCATGCCCCTTCATCCACATGATGCCGCCCACCGCCAGGAAGAACGCGGTGAACGCGCCCATCAGCGGCCAGGGGCTGGGGGGCAGGATATGGTAATCGTGGTTCTTGGCTCCGGCCATCGTCGGCGCATCCCTGTTATGCGTGTTTGGCCAAGGCTCTAAGGGCTGGGCGGGCCAAGGGCAAGATGGCTCGGCAGCAACCTGCAGTGTGCTCCGGCGAAGGCCGGAGCCCTTGGCTATCGCAAGGCTGCCGCTTGCCGTCGCGCCGGAGCACGGCACGTCCCGGGATCACCCCGCCGTCTTCGTCCCTTCGACCGGGTAGAAAGTGTAACTCAGCGTGATCGTGTCGATGCCGCGCGCGTCGGGATCGTCGAGCAGCTTGGGATCGACGTAGAAGATCACCGGCATCCGCACCGTCTCACCCGGCTTCAACACCTGCTGCGTGAAGCAGAAACATTCGATCTTGGTGAAATATTTGCCCGCCTGCGCCGGCGACACATTGTAGGTCGCGGTGCCGGTGACGGGCTTGTCCGATGTGTTGGTCGCGGTGAAGAATTCCATGTCGCGCGCGCCGACGTCGATGGTCGTGTGCTCGACCTCGGGCCGGAATTTCCACGGCAGCTTGGGGCTGACGTTGCTGTCGAACGCGACGGTGATCTGTCGGCCCGTTGCGCCCGGCGCCCGCAACCCGCGATTGGTGGTGCCGTTCAGCCCGGTCACCTCGCAGAACAGGTTGTACAGCGGTACGCTGGCGAACCCCAGCCCGGTCATGAAGCACACGCCGATCCCGGCGAGCAGCGCGGTGCGGTGTGTGCGTTGCATCAGCCCATCCCCGCCCGGATCTTGGAAATGGTGATCGCGAACATCAGCACACAGAAACCGCCGAGCAGCAGCGCCATCACGATCGATCGCGATTTCTGGCGCCGGCGCAGTTCGGCTTCGTCTTCGGGGGTCATGCCATCCACCTGTCTGCGACCACGGCCGCGAAAATGAGCGCCAGATAGGCGAGTGAGTAGCGGAACAGCCGCTTCTCCGGGAGCATCCGGTCGCCCGCGGTCGTCGTGCGGAACGTCACCTGTGCGACGAGGGCGGCGAAGATGGCGGTCAGCACCGTTGCGGCGACGCCGTAGATCGTGCCGGTCAGCCCGAGCGGCCAGGGCGCGATCGCCGCGGCGGCCATCGGAATGGTGTACAGTCCGATCTGCGTCCGGGTCGTGCGTTCACCCGCCACCACCGGCAGCATCGGCACGCCGGCGTTGGCGTAATCCATCCGGATATACAGCGCGAGCGCCCAGAAATGCGGCGGGGTCCACAGGAATACGGTGGCGAACAGCAGGACGGGCAACAGCGCGACGTGGCCGGTCGCGGCTGCCCATCCGATCAGCGGCGGAAACGCACCTGCCGCGCCGCCGATGACGATGTTCTGCGGTGTCCGGCGCTTCAGCCAGACGGTGTAGATCAGCACGTAGAACAGGATCGACACGGCCAGGATCGCGGCCGCGGTATAATTCACCGCCAGCCCCATCAGGACGACCGAGAACACCGAAAGCCCCACGCCGAAATGCAGCGCCGCCTGCCGGTCCATCCGGCCCGCGGGCAGGGGGCGCGCCGCGGTGCGCTTCATCACCGCGTCGATGTCGGCTTCATACCATTGGTTCAGCGCGCCCGCAGCACCGGCACCCAGCGCGATGCACAGGATCGCGGTAAAGCCCAGGACCGGATCGACATGGCCCGGCGCGGCCAGCATGCCGCACAGCCCGGTGAAGACGACCAGGGTCATCACCCGCGGCTTCGTCAGGGCCAGGAAATCGCGCCATTCGGCGGGCAGGATGAGGGGGGTGTCGGCGGTGGTCATGGGATGGCCGCGCTATAGGCGCATGTCGCCGCGCGGGAAAGGGGCGAGGGGCGGACGGGCGACGCATCCGGCCAGCGGCCGGATGCGCCGGTCCCCGGTCCTCATCGCGAGGCGATGTCGATGCGGCGCTCGATCGTCTTTGCGGGAACGGTGTCGAAGGACAGGCCGCGGCGGCGCCAGTCGTTGGCCGATGCGCATTCGCCGCGACGGACCAGCCGCCCGGTTTCGTGCGTCGCCGTGCCCCAGCCGCTGCGGATGCACAGGCTGCCGGTGCGCAGGTTGTGCGTCGCGGTCAGCGGGGCGAACGACTGGACCGGCACCTTGGTGGCGGGCGAGGGCGAAGCGACGGCGGCGGCGGCGAGCAGGGCGATGGTCGTGAACATGGTATTTCCTCCCGGATGTCAGCGCAGTCCGACTGCGTATCCGGTGCTTTGCAGGAGGTATGCCAAGTCCGTAACATGTTGATATCACGCGACCTGCCGAATGCTCGGCGCCATCGTGCTGGTGTATTGCTGGCATAATGCACCAACAATTGGCGCGTCTTCGCCGCGCTCCCTTAACGCGCTCTCACACCCGACGAAAAACGCCCCGACCCTGGGGGTCGAGGCGTCTTGTCGTGTCCGATGATGCCGGGGTCCGGCGTCGGGATCAGTCCACTTTCGGGAGCGTCTCGAACTGGTGGTACGGCGGCGGGCTGGACAGCGTCCATTCCAGCGTCGTGGCACCTTCGCCCCACGGGTTATCGCCGGCCTTCTTGCCCGCGACCAGCGACCAGATCAGATTGACGAAGAAGATCACCATGCCCAGCGCCATCAGGCTGTAGCCCCAGGCGCTGGCGATGTGGTTCCAGTGCGCCAGCCCGTCGGTATAGTCGGGCATGCGGCGCGGCATGCCCTGCAGGCCCAGGAAGTGCATCGGGAAGAACAGCAGGTTCACGCCGATGAAGAAGACCCAGAAGTGCAACTGGCCCAAGAACTCGTTCATCATCCTGCCCGACATCTTCGGGAACCAGTAGGTGAAGCCGGCGAACAGCGAGAACACCGCGCCCAGCGACAGCACGTAGTGGAAGTGCGCGACGACGTAATAGGTGTCCTGCATGTAATCGTCGACGCCGCCGTTGGCGAGCACGACGCCGGTCACGCCACCGACGGTGAACATGAAGATGAAGCCGATCGACCAGATCATCGGCGTCTTGAAGGTCAGCGACCCGCCCCACATCGTCGCGATCCACGAGAAGATCTTGATGCCGGTCGGGACCGCGATGACCATCGTCGCGGCGGTGAAGTACATCTTGGTGTTCACGGAGAGGCCGGTCGTGAACATGTGGTGCGCCCACACGACGAAGCCGACGACACCGATCGCGACCATCGCATATGCCATGCCGAGATAGCCGAACACGGGCTTCTTCGAGAAGGTCGAGATGATCTGGCTGACGATGCCGAAGCCCGGCAGGATCATGATGTAGACTTCGGGGTGGCCGAAGAACCAGAACAGATGCTGGTACAGGATCGGGTTGCCGCCGCCGGCGGGGTCGAAGAACGTCGTGCCGAAATTACGGTCGGTCAGCAGCATCGTGATCGCCGCGGCCAGCACCGGCAGCGCCAGCAGCAGCAGGAAGGCGGTGACCAGCACCGACCACACGAACAGCGGCATCTTGTGCAGCGTCATGCCCGGCGCGCGCATGTTGAAGATCG
>JAZKBG010000013.1:0-118344 GCA_040388765.1 Pseudomonadota bacterium
AGCGAAGTCGAAGGGCATGAGTCTCATGTGCTTCGACTTCGCTCAGCACGAACGGTTGGAGGGAATACCTTCCCTCGCACGCCATAGCTTGCCAAAGGGACGGCGATGCCGATGCCCGCCCCTCCCGATCTCGACACGCTATCGATGGACGACGTGGCCGCGCTGGTCGCCGCCGCATCGCCCGCGCCGGTCGAATCCTGGCATCCGACGCACTGCGGCGACAGCGAGATGCGGATCGCGCGCGACGGGACCTGGTTTCATCAGGGATCCCCGATCGGCCGGCAGGCGATGGTGCGCAAGTTCGCATCGATCCTGCGGCGTGAGGCCGATGGCGGGTATGTGCTGGTCAATCCGGGTGAGAAACTGGACATCATGGTCGAGGATGCCCCGTTCGTGGCGGTCCGGATGAAGGCAGAGGGCGGCCGCATCGCGTTTCAGACCAATCTCGGCGATCTCGTCATCGCAGGCCCCGACCACCCCTTGCGCTTTGCGGCGCGCGACGACGGTCCGCATCCCTATATCCACGTGCGTGGCGGCCTGGAGGCGCTGATCGCGCGGCCGGTCTATTACGAACTCGCCAGCCTTGCGCTGGCGGGCGACGACACCCCTTCCGGCGTGTGGAGTGACGGCGCGTTCTTCGCGCTGGAGCCGGCATGACGCTGGCCGCACGACTGGCGGCCGCGCTGGAGGCGGGATCGCGCGCGACGCCGGACCTGCTGGTCGGCGACATGAGCGCGCTCGAACTCGAAGGTGCGCCACCGGCGACCGAGGCGGCGGTCCTGGTCGCGATCACCGACCGCGCCGAGCCCGGCGTCATCCTGACCGAGCGCAATGCCAATCTGCGCAAGCACCCCGGGCAGGTCGCCTTCCCCGGCGGCCGGATCGATCCCGAAGACGCCGATGCCGTCGCCGCGGCGCTGCGCGAGGCGCAGGAGGAGATCGGCCTCGCTCCCGCAGCCGTGACGGTCGTTGCCACCCTCGATGCCTATCGGACCGGCACCGGTTACCGGGTGACGCCGGTGATCGGCACCGTCGCGGCCGACCTTCCGCTGATCCCGGCCGAAGCCGAAGTCGCCGCAGTCTTCGAGGCTCCGCTGGCGTTCATCCTCGATCCCGGCAACCACATCTGCGCCTCGGCCATGTGGCAGGGGCAGGAACGGCATTATTACCAGATCGAATGGCAGGGCCACCGTATCTGGGGCGCGACCGCGGCGATGATCGTCAACCTGTCGCGCCAATTGTCGTGGTGACGCTGCCCGACACCGACTGGCGCCACCGCGCCGGACTCGACGCGCTGGTCGAGACGCTCGGCGGTGGCGATCAGGCGCGGTTCGTCGGCGGCGCGGTCCGCGACGCCCTGTTGGGCATTCCGGTCGCCGATATCGACATCGCGACCCGCCTCGATCCCGACGACGTCCTGCACCGCCTGCGTCGCGCGGGCATCAAGGCGGTACCGACGGGAATCGCGCATGGCACGATCACCGCGGTGACCGAGGGCGGGCCGGTCGAAGTCACGACCTTGCGCCGCGACGTATCGACCGACGGGCGGCATGCGGTCGTCGCCTTCACCGACGACTGGCGCGAGGATGCGGCGCGGCGCGACTTCACGATGAATGCGCTCTACGCCGATCCCGAGACCGGCGCGGTGTTCGATTATTTCGGCGGGCTCGACGACCTCGCCACTCGCACGGTGCGCTTCATCGGCGACCCGTTGCGGCGGATCGCCGAGGATCATCTGCGGATCCTGCGCTTCTTCCGCTTCCTCGCGCGGTTCGGCGAAGCGCCTGACGCAGACGGCCTGACCGCCTGTGCGGCGCGCGCCAACGACCTGATGGCATTGTCGCGCGAACGGATCCGCGACGAGGTGCTGAAGCTGCTGCTCGCCCGGCATGCCGTCCGCGTGATCGGCCTGATGCTCGACCACGCGATTCTGACGCCGGTGCTGCCGGAAGTGAACCGGGACGGGCTGGCGCGGCTGGCGACGCTGGCGGATCGCGAAGCCGCACAGGGCATCGCGCCCGATGCGATCCGGCGCCTGGCGGTGCTGGTGGCACCGGAGTCGGCGCCCGTCATCGGCGCACGGCTGAAACTGTCCAATACGGAGCGCAAGCGGCTGGAAGCGGCGACGCCGGATGCCGGCGCGGAGGGGCCGGCAGCGCTCGCCTATCGCGTCGGTGTGACGAGCGCGCGCGACCGGTTGCTGATCGCCGGCGCGGATGCGCGGTTCCTGGACGCATGGATCGCGCCGGTGCTGCCGGTGAAAGGCGGCGATCTGGTCGGTCGCGGCCTGCGCAAGGGGCCGGATGTCGCGCGGACATTGCGGCGGATCGAGGATCGCTGGATTGCCGCCGGGTTTCCCGACGATATCGCCGACGTCATCGACGCGGAACTCGCTCAGGCGTTGCGCGATACCAGCAGCGCATAGGCCGCATCGGCATCGAGCGGGCGCGAGTAGAGATAACCCTGACCATAGGTGCAGCCCAGCGCCGCAAGCGTCTGGGCCAGTTCGTTCGTCTCGATCCCCTCGGCCGTGGTGCGCATCCCCAGTGCCTGCGCCAGGCTGAGGATCGCGCGGACGATCGCCACCTTGTCGCGATCGGCGAGCATGCCTGACACGAAGCTGCGATCGATCTTCAGCACGTCGATGGGAAGCTTCTGGAGATAGGCGAGGTTGGAATAGCCCGTGCCGAAATCGTCCATCGCCAGCGTCGTGCCGAGGCTTTTGAGCGCGTGCATCGTCGCGGCGATGCGATCGGGATCGCTGACGATCGCGCTTTCGGTCAGCTCCAGCGTCAATCGCGTACCGTCGATGCCGTGGGCGTCCAGAGCGCCACGCACCATTGGGGCGATCTGGTCACGCTGCAACTGGATCGCCGACAGGTTGACCGCCACATTGGCGCCGCAGGGCTGACCGGCGCGCGTATCCCACGCCGCGATCGTGCGCGCGGCCTCGTCCATCGCCCAGCGGCCGAGCGGGACGATCAGTCCACATTCCTCCGCGACCGGGATGAAATCGGCCGGGGATACCTCCCGCCCGTCGGGCGACCAGCGGGCAAGCGATTCGAACGACACGATCCGGCCCGATGCGAGGTCGCAGATCGGCTGGAACGCCAGCCGCATCTCGCCATTCTCGATCCCCCGGCGCAGCTGCGTCTCGATCCCGAACTGGGTGCGGACTACGTCGAACGTCGAATGATTATAGACTTCGGCCTTGCCGGTCTTCTTGGCGCGCTTGACCGCGAATTGGGCGTGGCGGATCAGATCCTCCGGCTCGGCGATCTCGTCTCCGCCAAGCGCGATGCCGATCGAGCATTCCACGCGGATCTCGAAATCCGACAGGCGAAACGGCATCGACAGCGCGGCGTGGATGCGGCGCGCGACATGCAGCGCGTCGGCCGCCCCGTCGTCGGTCGCGATCAGTACGCCGAACTCGTCGCCGCCGATCCGCGCCAGCGTGTCGCGCCCCCTGAGCGCGCCCTTGATCCGGCGCGCGACCGAGATCAGCAGTTCGTCCCCCGCCAGCGACCCCATGCACGCATTGACGCGGCTGAACCGGTCCATGTTGACGATCATGACCGCATGCGCGCCCGCATTCTCGGTCGTGATCGATCCGTCGACCAGATCGGCGAACCCGCCCCGATTGGGCAGCCCGGTCAGGCTGTCGCTCAGCATCTCGCGGCGCAGGCTGGTTTCGGTGCGATGCTCGCCGGTCTGGTCGACCAGCGTGACGAGGCAGCGATCCTCGCCCCGCGTCTCGGCACGGCGCGCCAGCATCACGCGGAAATGGCGGGCATCGATCGATTCGCCGAACTGCCAGGTAAATTCCTGATGCGTGGCATCGGATTTCAGGAAGGTCAGCATGCGCCCGCCGAGCAGGCGGACGATCGGCGACTCGGGCGCGACCGTCCCCAGTCCCGCACGGCGAAACGGGCGATTGACACCCTCGAACACGAACCCATCGTCGCGGTGGATGATGAGCGCGGCGGGGATCGGCAGCAGGTCGATCATGCGCGCCGCCGGCGTCGGCCCGAACGTACGCGCGGCCGCAGCAGCCTCCGGAGACGGGGGGCTGTCGATCCTGGTCACGAGGCGTGGTTTGCGGAACACCATCACCGGTACCGCTACCGGCGGACTGGTTAAGACCGCCTAAACCGGATCGGGCTTTCCGGCACTCAGAAGCGGTTGTCGCGCGGGAAACCGACCGGCGGCATCCGCCCCGCCGCCCCGCGCGCGGCGCGCCACGGCGACATGTCGCTTTCCGTGCGGATCCGCCCGGCATCGCCGCCCATCGCCCAGGTCAGTCCGGCCGCATAGCGGAACGGCAGGACGTCGCTCAGCCCCCCGTCGCGGAACCGCTGGAGTTGCACCCCCTGCCCGCGCGACAGCTCGGCGACTTCGCTGAGCGGAAACACCAGCAGCTTGCGATTGTCGCCGACCGCCGCGACATAATCGTCCTCGGGTCCGATCGTTCGGACGATGGCCAGTTTCGCGCCGGTGCGCGGTGTCATCACCGTCTTGCCCTTGCGGGTCTCGGCGATCGTGTCAGCCGCGCGCACCACGAACCCGCGGCCATCGCTCGCCGCGATCAACAGGCGTTCGGCCGCACCCGCGCGCAGGAACGCGACGATGCCGACGTTGCCGTCCAGATCGATCATGGCGCGCACCGGCTCGCCGAACCCGCGCCCGCCGGGCAATTTGTCCGACGCCAGCGTGTAGAAACGCCCGTTGTCGGCAGCCAGCAGCAGCTTGTCGGTGGTGTGCGCATGGAACGCGAACAGCGGTCCGTCGCCTTCCTTGAACTTCAGCGTCTCGGCAGACGCCAGCTCGACATGCCCCTTCATCGCGCGGATCCAGCCGCGCTGCGACAGGATGACGGTGATCGGCTCGCGCTCGATCATCGCCTCCAGCGGAATCTCGCGCGCGGGCGCCGCTTCCTCGATCGCCGTGCGCCGCGCGCCCAGTACCGTGTCGGGACCATAACGGTCGCGGATCTTGCCCAGATCGCGCTTCAGCCGCGTCCGCTGGCGGGCGTCGGACGACAGCAGCAGATCCAGCTCGCCCTTCTCCTTCTCCAATGCGTCGCGCTCGCGGACGATCTGCATCTCCTCCAGCTTGCGCAGCCGCCGCAGCCGCATGTCCAGGATCGCCTCGGCCTGCCGGTCGGTCAGCGAGAATTCGGCGACCATCAGCGGCTTGGGCTCGTCCTCGGTGCGGATGATCTCGATCACCCGATCGAGATTGAGATAGGCGATCAGATAACCGCCGAGCAGTTCCAGCCGGTCGGCGATCTTCGCCAGCCGATGCTCCGATCGCCGGCGCAGCACGACGAAGCCATGCTCGACCCACGCCGCCAGCGCCTCGCGCAGGCTCATCACCCGGGGGGTGCGCGTCTTGTCCAGCACGTTGAGGTTCAGGGGGACGCGCGTTTCGAGGTCGGTCAGCCGGTACAGGCTGTGGATCAGGTCCTGGTCGGACACCGTTCGGCTGCGCGGCTCGATGACGATCCGGATCTCCTCGTCGGACTCGTCGCGCACGTCGCCCAATATGGGCAGCTTCCGTTCGTTGATGAGCTCGGCGATGCCCTCGATCAGCTTGCCCTTCTGCACACCGAAAGGGATCTGCGAGACGATCAGGTGCCAGCCCCCACCCTTTTCGGCGATCCGCTCGATCTTCGCACGGACGCGGAAACTGCCGCGTCCGGTGGCATAGGATTCGGCGATCGACGCGGGTGAATCGACGACGATGCCCCCGGTGGGAAAATCCGGGCCGCGTACATGTTCGAGCACGTTGCCGTCCGGATTGTCGATCAGCGCGATCGCCGCAGCGATCAGTTCGGCGGCATTATGCGGCGGGATGCTGGTAGCCATGCCCACCGCGATCCCGGCCGCGCCGTTGGCCAGCAGATTGGGGAACAGGCCGGGGAACAGCTCCGGCTCTTCCTCCTCGCCATTGTACGTCGGCTTGTAGTCGGTCGCGTCCTCGTCCAGCCCGTCCATCAGATCGATCGCGACCTGCGTCAGCCGGGCTTCGGTGTAGCGATAGGCGGCGGCGTTATCGCCGTCGATATTGCCGAAATTGCCCTGCCCATCGACCAGCGGGTACCGTAGAGAAAACGTCTGGGCGAGGCGGACCATCGCGTCGTAGACCGACTGGTCGCCGTGCGGGTGATATTTGCCGATGACATCGCCGACGACGCGCGCGCATTTCTTGTAGCCTGATGCCGGATCGAGCTTCAGCAGCCGCATCGCCCAGAGCAGCCGTCGGTGAACAGGCTTGAGGCCGTCGCGAACGTCCGGCAGCGAGCGCGCCGTGATCGTCGACATCGCGTACACGAGATAGCGTTCCGACAGCGCGGAATCGAACGGTGCGTCGGTGATCGGTTCGAGCGGTTGCGAGGCCATTATGCCGTGGACCTAGCAAGCCACCGGGAACATCGCCAGAACCTTTGCGCCCGGGCAGCCGCGCATAACCTCGTGCCGCCCGCTCACGCCGCCACCACCGTCGCCGGAAACTCGTCCTTCGCCATCTCGCGCACCAGCCATTCGCGAAACCGCACGATCTTCGCCACGCGACGACGGTGTTCGGGATAGACCAGCCAATAGCCATAGCCGCGCGTGGATATCTGGTCGAACAGCCGCACCAGCCGTCCCTCCCGGATGTCGTTGCGCCAGAAATACGGGGTCAGCATCGCCACGCCCTGTCCTGCCATGGCGGCGTGGCCCTCATGCGCCTGCGAATCGAGCCGGATGCCGCGTCGTGGCCCGCCGTGCGGAACATCCGCTCCGGCCTCGCCCAGCCAATGCCCCCACCACGGATCCTGTGGCGAGATCAGCGGCAGCCGCGACAGGTCCTCGACCGTGATCCGCCCGCCATGCCTGGCAAGAAAGTCCGGGCTGCACATCGGGGTGAAATCGATCCCCATCAATCGGTCCTCGGCCAGCCCGTCCCAGCCGCCCAGACCGGCGCGGATCGCGACATCGACGTCGTCCGACGCGAAATCGACCAGCGCGTCGCTGGTCAGCAGCTTCACCGCCATGTCGGGGTGCGCCATCTGGAACCCGCCCAGCCGCCACGCCAGCCACGTGTTGGCAAAGGTATTGGATGTGGACAGCGTCAGCATCCCCTCGTCCTCCGCGCGGATCCCGGCGAAGGCGGCGTCGAGCGCGTCGAACGCGCGGGTGATCTGCGCGGCGGCGCGGCGACCGGCGTCGGTCAGGATCACACGCTTGCGCTCGCGCCGGAACATCGGAACGCCCAGCCGCTCTTCCAGCAGTTTCACCTGATAGCTGACGGCGGCCTGGGTCATCCCCAGTTCGCCCGCGGCGCTTGTGAAGTTCTCGTGACGGGCGGCAGCCTCGAACACCCGGACAGCGGCCAGCGGCGGAATGTGACGCATCCGCAATGGATAAGCGATGCTTGTGATCCAAGTCGAACGATTTGTTGGCCTCGGGAACCGCGATCGCTCACTTGATACGCACCGCCGAATGGCACCGAAGATGGAGTACGAGAGATGCGCGACGATTTCCTGACCGCCGAGTGGGCGCGTGATCACGGGCGTCTCACGGACGCGCTTGCGACGATCGTCACGACCGTGCGGACGAGCCTGGCCACGCTGAACGCGTATCACTTCGACGCGCCGTGGCGTCATGACGCCGGTCGGGCCGGGCGCGGCTCGCGTCGACACGCTTGATCGTGACGTTTCGACAAGGCGGTTCGCGCATCTTGCGATGACTCGACCGGCGATATCCGGCAAGACCGAACCATGTTTCGCTTTGCCGCCCTCGCCGCTATCGCGGCCGCCATGTCCCCGCAACTGCTGACCTGGCCGGACCTGACCGGACGGCCGAAGCCCGCCGCCGATGCGACCGTCAGCTATGGTCCGGACTCGATGCAGAAGGTCGATGTCTGGCTGCCCGCGGGCAAGGGCCCGTTTCCGGTCGTGCTGATGGTCCACGGTGGCTGCTGGACCACGTCGATCGCAGACCGCAGCCTGATGAACTGGATCGCCGACGATCTGCGCAAGGACGGAATCGCGGTGTGGAACATCGATTACCGCGGCGTCGATCGCAGCGGCGGTGGCTATCCCGGAACCTTCATGGACGCCGGCAAGGCTGCCGACCAACTCACCGAGAATGCACGAAAATATCATCTCGATGCCCGGCGGATCGTCGCGGTCGGACATAGTGCGGGCGGACACCTTGCCTTGTGGCTCGCTGGGCGGGCCAAGCTGCCGAAGGACAGCCCGCTTGCGACCGCGATGCCGCTGAAGATCGCGCATGTCATCAGCCTGGGCGGATTGCCCGACCTGGCGGCGACCGCGAGCAGCCCCGACAACGGCTGCGGGACTGAGGTGATCGGCAAGCTGGTCGGGACCGGCCGGGCCGATCCCTACGTTGATACCTCCGTGCCCCGCCTGCTCCCGCTCGGCATACCGCAGGATCTGGTCAACGGCCGCGAGGACAAAATCATCCCCTATCGCATGGCGACCGACTATGTCGCGGCCGCGCGCAAGGCGGGCGATCGCGTGACCCTGCGCACCGTTGCCGCCACCGGGCATGTCGAGCTCGTCGCACCGGACAGCGCCGCATGGGCGGAGACGAAGCGACTGGTCCGCCGCGCATTGAAGCTGCCTCCTCTCCACTGATTGCACCCCCCGGCCCCATTCGATATAGGCGCGGGCCTGACCCGCCCTGGCCGCAATCGCGCCGCCGGGGCGACTTGATTTTTGGGGAACCGCAGATGGCTCGCCGCCGCCAGATCTACGAGGGCAAGGCCAAGATCCTGTACGAGGGTCCGGAGCCGGGAACGCTGATCCAGTATTTCAAGGACGATGCCACCGCGTTCAACGCCCAGAAAAAGGGCACGATCAGCGGCAAGGGCGTTCTCAACAACCGGATTTCCGAGCACATCTTTACGCTGCTCGGACATATCGGCATCCCGACGCACTTCATACGCCGTCTCAACATGCGCGAGCAACTCATTCGCCAAGTGGAGATCGTGCCGATCGAGGTCGTCGTGCGCAACGTCGCCGCCGGTTCGCTCTCGACCCGCCTCGGGATCGAGGAAGGCACCCAGTTGCCGCGCACGATCGTCGAATATTACTACAAGGACGATGCACTCGGCGATCCGATGATCTCCGAGGAGCATGTGCTGTGTTTCGGCTGGGCGGCGCAGGACGAGCTGCACGACATGGCGGACATGGCGATCCGCATCAACGACTTCCTGAGCGGACTGTTCGCCGGGATCGGCATCCGGCTGGTCGATTTCAAGCTGGAGTTCGGCCGCATCTGGGACAACGACTATGGCCGGATCATCCTGGCCGACGAGATCAGCCCGGACGGTTGCCGGCTGTGGGACATGACCACCAACGAGAAGCTCGACAAGGACCGCTTCCGCCGCGATCTGGGCGGCGAGGTCGAGGCCTATCAGGAGGTCGCGCGGCGGCTGGGGCTGTTGACCGAGGACACCGATTCCGCCGTCCTCGACCTCGAAAGCCACCGCAAGCGCCGGGGGAAATGACACTCCACGCACGGCCTGCCGCAGAAACCGCGCACCGCATTTAGAGGCTCTTAACCTTCCCCGGTTACCCATTCCCCCGCTCTAATCAGGGGATGGACGGACACATGCGTAGCTTGAGCTTGATCGCGGCATTGCCGCTGCTGGCACTCACCGCGTGCGGCGGCGCTTCGGGACCGCAGTCGGTCGGCAGCAACGCGGCACCTGCCGGTAACACCAGCGGCGGGGCCGGCGGCGGGGTTTCGACACCCACGCCGACACCGACTCCGGCATCGACACCGGCGCCCTCACCGGCTCCGACGCCTGCGCCCACGCCCGCCCCCAGTCCCACGCCGACGCCCGCATCGGGCGGCGCAGGTGGCGGCGTCGGCGGCGGCACGAGCACGCCGACCCCCACCCCCACGCCGACATCGTTCCTGCAGGTGACGGCGGCCAAGACGATGGACGCGGTCGGCACGTTCCAGAGCCTGGAAACGACCGCGACCAGCACCGGTGTGCTGTACCGCGCCAATGCATCGACGGTCCGCGCGCCCAGCGGCACGATCACCTACAACCCGCGCGATGGCGTCTTCACGCTCAACATCGCCGACACGATCGCCGGCGTGAACGCGACGGCAACGCGGTTCCAGGATCCGGCGCACAACACCGATTTCGACAATTTCCGCACCCCCGAATGGGGCGTCCCCGAATTCGCCGGCTTCAATTATGTCGAGGCCGGATCGACCGAGACGACCGTCAGCGAAGCCGGCGTGCGTTCGACCAAGACCGACGCGCTGACCTTCTTCTACCAGCGTCCCGGCGGTGCCACGACCTATTACGTCTCGCTGGCCGGCTTCGTCCGGAACCAGACCGACGCCAACGGCTTCGGCACGTTCCAGCGCGGCGTGATGGTGTTCGGCGACCAGACGCTGCGCACCCAGATCCCCGCGACCGGCACCGGCACCTATCAGGGCGGGTTCCTGGCCTCGATGATCGGCAACACGACGGGCGACAGCGCCAATCCCAATCCGAACTTCTTCCAGTGGATCGCCGGCAACAGCACCACGTCGATCGATTTCAGCAAGCAGACGATGTCGCTCTACCTGATCGGCAAGGTCGGCAGCGCGAACATGAACGGGTATAACATCGCGGATTCGCGCCTGAGCTATCCGACGGGATCGACGTTCGAGGCGCAGGGCAGCGGCACAATCGACCTCAACCGGACGGGCGGCTTTACCGGCAGCTTCGCGGGCGCGGGCAACTATGTGCGCTTCGTGACGCCGACCGGCACCCAGACCGTCAACGTCACCGGCATCACGCAAGGGTCCAACGTGGCCGGCGCAAGCTCGATCGACGGCACCTTCTTCGGGCCGAACGCGGTCAACGTCGGCGGCAACTGGCGCGTGGTCGGCGGCACACCGGACCAGCGCGTCGACATCCACGGCGCATTCACGGGTGCCAAGCAGTAAATTCGCAGACGGCGGCTTGGGGGAGCGGCAGGATGAAGATGCGGCTCTCCGCCGCGGCGATGGTGCTGGGCATGATGCTGGCGATGCCGGCCCATGCCCAGATCGCGCCGCCGAAATGCACGGTCGGCATCTGCCAGCTCAGGGTGACGCCCGAACAGTTGCTGGCGCGCGCGGAAACGCTGGTGCGCGAACGCCGCTTCGACGAGGCCCGCCCGCTGATCGAGGCGCTGGAACAGGCGCCGCAGATGCGGATGCCCAGCCGCTTCCTGACCGGCTATGTCGCGTCCGAACAGGGCGATTTCAGACGCGCCGCGGAAAGCTTCAAGGCGATCCTCGCCGACGACCCGACCCAGACCCGTGTCCGGCTGGAGCTCGCGCGCGCGATGCTGGCACTCGGCCAGACCGCGAGTGCCGACCGCCAGTTCCGTCTGGCCGAACAGTCCGACGACCTGTCGCCCGACATCGCCGCGATCATCCGCGGCGCGCGCCAGGTCATCCGCTCGCGCCGCGCGTGGCGGCTCGACGTCGATCTGGGCATCGCGCCTGACAGCAACATCAACAACGCCACCGCCGCGCAGCAGATCAACGTGTCGTTCGGCGATACGACGCTGCCGATCGAACTCGACGGCAATGCGCGGGCCAAGTCCGGCACCGGCCAGTCGGCCAGCCTGAATGCCGGCCTGCGCCTGCCCGTCGGCCGCCAGGTCGCGCTGCTGGCCGGGATCGACGGCAACGGTACGAACTATACAGGCAAGATGTTCGACGACTGGCTGGTGCAGGGTGCCGCCGGTGCCGAACTCAACCTGTCGGATCGCAAGAGCGTGTCGGTCGAGGCACTGGCCGCGCAACGCTGGTTCGGCGGCAACATCGCCAGCCGCCAGGTCGGTGTGCGCACCGGCCTGCAACTTGGCCTGGGCGGCAACGGACGGCTCGGGCTGCAACTCGACACGCGCCGCACCACCGCACTGTTCGATCCCAATTATTCGGGCTGGCAGGCCGGGCTCTACGCCACCGTGGAAAGGCCGGTGTCACGCACCCTGGTCGCCTCGCTCGGCGGGTTCGCCCGGCGCGACTGGCTGAACGCCGCGGCCTATTCCAACACCGAACTGGGCGTCACGACGGGACTGGGCGGCGAGCTGCCGCTGGGCATCACGTTCGGGATCAGCGGCAGTGTCAGCCGCGCGGCATTCGACGCGCCGGTCGCGCTGTTCTCGGCCGATCCGCGCCACGACTGGCGCTTCGGCGGGCGCGTGACGCTGGGCAACCGCGCGATCCGCGTGCTCGGCTTCTCGCCACAGGTGACGCTGTCGTACAATCGAAACGACTCGAACATCGCTTATTATGCGACGGATCGCGTCCGTCTGCGCTTCGCGGTCGCGCGGTACTTCTAGCTCTTGGCGCGATAGCCGCAGATCACGCCGAACACGAAGCAACTGACCAGCGCCAGTTCGACCTGTCCACCGGGATCCGACCAGCCGAAGAACTGTCGCCCGAACGCGAACACCGCGATGAACATCACCATCGCCAGATACGCCATGATCCCAACCCCTTACCCGCGCGAGTCGCGCAAGGCCGAGGGTGCCCGCCAGAAGTAAACGAGGGATGAAGCCTTGCCCGCCGCCGTCGGCTTGGCCATAGGCGCGCTCGAGTTCCCGAATCCGAGGCCGCCCATGAAACTCCGCATCGTCGTCACCCTGAAGCCCGGGGTCCTCGATCCGCAGGGCAAGGCGATCGAACATGCGCTGGGGTCGCTGGGCTTTGGCGGCGTCGGCGAGGTCCGCGCAGGCAAGATCTTCGAGCTCGACGTGGCGGACGACACCAGCGATGCGGCGGTGGACGACATGTGCCGCAAGCTGCTGGCCAACACGGTGATCGAGAATTATCGGATCGAGCGCCCGTGAAGGCCGCCGTCGTCGTCTTTCCGGGATCGAACTGCGACCGCGATCTGGCCGTCGCGATCCGCGATGTAAGCGGCCGTGCGCCGACGATGGTGTGGCATGGCGACAGCGATCTGCCCGACGACACCGACTTCATCGCCCTGCCCGGCGGGTTTTCCTATGGCGACTATCTGCGCTGCGGCGCGATCGCTGCCCGCTCGCCGATCATGCAGGCCGTGGTCAGCGCCGCGAACCGCGGTGTGCCGGTGCTGGGTGTGTGCAACGGGTTCCAGGTGCTGACCGAGACCGGCCTGCTGCCCGGCGCCCTGATGCGCAACGCCGGGCTCGACTTCGTGTGCCGTGACGTCGCGCTGACGGTCGGGAACAACCAGAGCCTGTTCACCAGCGGCTATTCGGCGGGAGAGACGCTGTCGGTGCCGGTCGCGCACCATGACGGCAATTACTTCGCCGATGCCGAGACGCTGGACCGGCTGGAGGGTGAGGGCCGCGTGGCGTTCCGATACGGCGAGAGCGTCAACGGATCGGCGCGCGATGTCGCCGGGATCCTGAACGATGCTGGCAACGTACTGGGCATGATGCCGCATCCGGAGCGCAAGACGGAGGCGGCGCATGGCGGCACGGACGGACGCCGGGTGTTCGAGGGGCTGCTGGCGGCGGTGGCCTGACGCCCACCGGGTAAGCAAATCAACCCTACGGCCGTCATTCCCGTGAAGGCGGGAATGGATAGTCGCTGAACGCAGTCTTTATCACCGAGTTCAGCGACTATGGATTCCCGCCTTCGCGGGAATGACGGCGGCGGGGGTTACGCCAGCGTCCGCACACTCGGCTCGCGATCGTAGAACCGCCGGGCTGCGGCCGTCACGAAGGCTGCATCCAGCCCGGTAGTGCCATCGTCCGGCTCCACGCCAGCCTTGTCGAGCAACGGCTTGGCGGCACCGCTCGCGCCGATCGCTTTGAGATGCGCAAACGCGTTCATCGCGAACTCGACCGCGGCACCTTCCTTCAGCAGCGCCTTGCAACCGTCCTCCGACAGGACGATCGCGACCGCATCGAACAGCTGCGACGGTGTGCCGGCCAGCTGGCCATCGGCCTTCTTCACGCTGCCGTCCGACAGCTTGGCCCCGCCGACCTTGGGTGCGACGATCACCGCCTTGCCCTTGGCACCCTCGACCGCCTTGACCACCGCGGCCAGGTCTCCCGCATCGGTGCCGTCGGCGATCAGGATGCCGACCGCGCGGCCCTCCAGCGTCGGCTTCATGTTCTTGTGGATCGACAAGGCATCGGACGGCGCCATGTCGATCGGCTCCTTCGCCGCCTTGGACCTGGCGGGCAGGTCGAGGCCCAGGCCGGCGGCGACCCGCTTGGCCAAGTCCTCATCGACGTTGCGCAAATTGGCGAGCATCCGCGGCGGCACCTGATCGAGGACGCCCACTTTGGAGAGTTCGAACACGAACGACGACGCGATATGCGCCTGCTCGTGCGCGTCCTGCGAGCGGTAGAACAGCCGCGCCTGACTGTAATGATCGGCGAACGTGTCCGCCCGCACGCGCAGCTTGTCGCCGCTCTCGTCCGAGCCGGTCGCGGCGTTCACGGTCGCGAAGCCCGCCTTGCTCTCACGCGGCCCGCCGTCCTCGCCATGCGCGGCCAGGCTGTTGGGTTCGTAGTTCGCCCGCCCCTTCGGCACGTGCGTCTGCATCTTGCCGTCGCGTTGGAAGTTGCCGAACGGGCATCGCGGCGCGTTGATCGGAATCTGGTGGAAGTTGGTCGTCCCCAGCCGCGAATTCTGCGTATCGAGATAGCTGAACAGCCGCCCCTGGAGCAGCGGGTCGTTCGAGAAATCGATGCCGGGCACGATATTGGTCGGCAGGAACGCGACCTGTTCGGTCTCGGCGAAGAAGTTATCGACGTTGCGGTTCAGTGTCAGCGTGCCGATCAGGCGGACAGGCACGTCCTCCTCCGGAATCAGCTTCGTCGCGTCGAGCACGTCATAGGGCTGGGCATTGGCAAAGTCCTCGTCGAACACCTGGATGCCCAGATCCCACTGCGGGAAATCGCCGCTGTCGATCGCTTCCCACAGGTCGCGGCGGTGATAGTCGTTGTCGGCGGCCTGCAGCTTCAGCGCCTCATCCCAGATCGTCGACTGAATACCCAGCCGCGGTTTCCAGTGGAACTTGACGAAGCTGGCCTTGCCGGCGTCGTTCACCAGCTTGAAGGTGTGGACGCCGAAGCCCTCCATCATCCGCAAAGATCGCGGCAGGGTGCGGTCGGACATCGCCCACATCAGCATGTGCGTCGTCTCGGGCATCAGCGATGCCCAGTCCCAGAAGGTGTCGTGCGCGCTCCCGGCCTGCGGATAGGCGCGATCGGCCTCCATCTTCACGGCATGGACCAGGTCGGGGAACTTGATCGCGTCCTGGATGAAGAACACGGGGATGTTGTTGCCGACGAGGTCCCAATTGCCCTCGCTCGTGTAGAATTTCACTGCGAAGCCGCGGACGTCGCGTGGGGTATCGACCGATCCCGCCCCGCCGGCGACGGTCGAGAAGCGGACGAAGGTTTCGGTCTTCTCGCCCTTGCGGAAGACGGCAGCCTTGGACAGGTCGCTGATGTCGTCGGTCGCCTCGAACACGCCGTGCGCGCCCGATCCACGGGCATGGACGATCCGCTCGGGGATGCGCTCGTGATCGAAGTGGAAGATCTTCTCACGCAGCACGAAATCTTCCAGCAGCGTCGGCCCGCGCGCGCCCGACTTCAGGCTGTTCTGATTGTCGCTGATCGGCACACCGTGATTGGTGGTCAGCACGTCGCCCGCGGCAGCGGTCTGATGCGGCTCGCCGCCGTTGCCGTGGGCGGTGTCGAAATCGGTATCGGCCATGAGAAATCCCCTCGATCGATCCGTCATCGGACCGCGAAACTCGAAGGGCTAACGCTGCACCGGATCATTCGACCCCGCGCAGGCCGTTGAAATCTGCCTGATGCAGATCACACGCGGGTCTTGAACGGCGTGAAGTCGGTCGCGTCGTCGAACACGTCGATGCCCTCGCGGCGTTTCAGGAAACCGACCACGGCATAGGTCGCCGGGGTCAGCAACGCCTCCCACAGGGTCTTGAGCACGAACTGGCTGATGACGACCTGGACGATCTGCTGCGTGGTCCACCCGGTCGTTCCGGCAAAGGCGAGCGGGTAGAACAACAGGCTGTCGAACCCCTGCCCCACGATCGTCGACCCGATCGTGCGCATCCACAGGTGACGGCCCTGCGTCAGTATCTTCATCCGCGCCAGCACCAGACTGTTGGCGAATTCGCCGACCCAGAAGGCGGTCATCGAGGCGAAGACGATCCGCCAGGTGTTGCCGAACACCGATTCATACGCCGCCTGTCCCTGCCAGCTTGCCGCGGGCGGCAACGACACGACGACCCAGGCCATGAACGCCATGAACAGCAGTGCGGCGAACCCGGTCCAGATCACCCGCCGTGCGCGGGCATAGCCGTACACCTCGGTCAGGACGTCGCCGATGATGTAGCTGACCGGAAAGAAGAATATCCCCGCCCCGAACGACCACATCCCGATCAGCGGCAGGTCGAGTTCCGAGCGTTTCGACGCCCCGATCAGATTCGACAGCAACAGGATGACGACGAACGCCACCATGACGAAATCGAAATAGCGGAATTTTCCGCTCGCGACGTCGCTCGCGCTGACGCGCTGCGGCTGATGATCCCCCTCGGTCATCGCGGCGTTATGATGGCCGTTTATCCTCCGCGCAATCCGCGCTAACGGGGTCTTGCGCGCGCCCGTAGCTCAGTTGGATAGAGCATCGGATTTCTACTCCGTCGGTCGGGGGTTCGACTCCCTCCGGGCGCGCCAGTGGCTCTGTGGCGACTGCACCCCCGCGGGGGAGGTGGCGACCGGACGGATCCGATGGCCACCCGCGGACGGTTCGCTCCCGGCGCTCGATCCGCTGCCGGTCGCTACGCAGCTATCGTGCCAGTCTCGTACGCCCTCGGTGAGGAGCTCAGCTCCGGCGAGCGCGTCCCGTGCTGGCACGACAATCTGTCACGTCAGTGCCGTTTCGAGACACCACCACGCCGGATGGGCTGCCCGGATCGCGCCGCTGCCCGCCATGCAGGCAGCGGGCGTGTCGAACAGCGCGAAGCACGTCGCGCCCGATCCCGACATCCGCACCAGGCTGGTCCCGGCAAGCCGGTCCAGCGCATCGATCACATCGCCGATTACGGGCGCGACCTGTCGGGCGGGCACTGCCAGATCATTGCGACCGGTCGCGGCGATCGTCCATGCGTCACCCCGGGGCAACGGCCCGCGATCGATCCCATCCCACGCGGCGAACACCGGACCCGTCGATACCGCGACGCCGGGATTGACCAGCAGCACGGGCGTACCGGCCAGACCCGTCACGGGCCGCAACGCCTCGCCACGCCCCGAACCGATCGCGGTTCGACCGAGCAGACAGGCGGGCACGTCGGAGCCGAGTCCGGCGGCGACGGCCTCCAGTTGCGGATCGCCGGGATCGACGCCTGCGATCCGCGCGCAGACACGCAATGTCGCAGCCGCATCCGCCGAGCCGCCGCCGATCCCCGACGCGACCGGCAACCGCTTGACCAGTTCGATCGCCAGCGGCGGCAGCGCGGCGACGTCGCGGGCGAAAGCGGCGACGGCGCGGGTGACGAGATTGTCGCCCTCCCCGTTCAGCGCAATGCCGAACGGTCCGGAAATCCTGAAACTCGGGACATCGGCCGGAGCGACGCGCAGCTCGTCGCCATCGGCCACAAATGCGAACAGCGTTTCGATCGCATGATAGCCGTCGGGTCGCCGCGCGCGAACATGCAGTGCCAGGTTCAGCTTGGCCGGCGCGGTTTCGACGATCATCGCGTCGGCTCCGCGCCACCGTCGGCCAGCTTCGCGGCCAGCCGCATCGCATCCTTGCCATCCGCATAGACCGCCGCCGCGCGCCACGCGTAGCGCGCCTCATAGCGTCGACCCAGCGCCCAATAGGCATCGCCAAGATGTTCGTTGATCGTGACGTCGCCCGGGTCCGCCCGCGCCGCACGTTCGAGCAACGGTACCGCCTGCGCCACCCGCCCCGACCGGACATAGGCCCAGCCGAGCGAATCGGTGATCGCCGCATCGTCGGGTGCCAGCACCAGCGCACGTTCGAGCAGGGCGCGGGCAGCGTCGATATTCTCGCCGCGCTCGATCTGCGCATAGCCGAGATAGTTCAGCGCGTGGGGCTGGTCCGGGGCCAGATCGACCGCGCGCCTCAGGAACGGCAGCGCCTCGTCCCAGCGCCCGGCCTGCTCCAGCGCGCCGCCCCGCTGCATGTTGAGCATCCAGTCGTCCGCGCCGCCGCCCCGCGCCATCGCCAAGGCATAGGCCGCGGCGCTGTCGTCATAGCGTCCCGCCACGGCCAGCAGATCGCCCAGCCGCTGGGCATCGTCGGCGCCTGCCGCCCGGGCAGCGGCCTCGGCCTCGGCCACCTTCAATGCCGCGGCCGGCTGTCCGGCGCGGGTCAGCATCGTGATCGACATGCCGCGCGCGGTTGCCGCATAGCCGCCACGCGGATCCACCGCGCCCAGCAGCGCCAGTGCGCGGTCCTGCGCGCCTCCGTTCGACAGCGCGCCGGCCAGCGTCAGCCGCGCGCGATCGTCGTCGGGATCGATCTCCAGCGCGGTGCGACACAGGATGATGGCCAGCGGCCGGGCGTCGCCGTCGACAAGATCGGCGGCCAGCCGGACGAACAGTCGCGAAATGCCGAACGCGGCGCTGGGCTTCACCCCGCGCCCGATCCGATCGCGCACCGCAGCCATCGCCGGATCGTCGCCGGCCAGCAGCGCCTGCGCCGCATCGCGCCGACCGCGGGCCGCCAGCAGCTGCGCCGCGGCGACGCGCAGGTTCACGCTGTCGCTGCCCGCCGCCACCAGAGCGCGCAGCTGCGCCACGCCGGCATCCGCCTGGCCGTCGGCGATCAGCAGCAGGGCACGATTTTCGGTGTTGAACCGCTGGGCCAGCGGGTTCTTGGCAACCGCCGGCAGCAGCGACGCGGGCGCATCGGCCTTGCGCGCATAGGCCGTCCACGCCTTCACGACCGGCGCCAGGAAATCGAGCGGTCCGGTGGAGAGGCGATCGGCGGCGGCATCCGCTGCCGCCCATTGCCTGTCGCGCACCGCACTGGCGACGTCGAGCAGGGCCGCGTCGACCGGTGTCGTGCCCGCGCGGTCCAGCGTCGCGGCGGCGCTGCGGGCCAGCGCCATGTCGCCGGCGACCAGCGCTTCGCGATACGCTCGGTTGGCGATGACGCCGCTGTCCGGATCGCGTTGCAACGCCGCACGATACCCCGCCGCCGCCGCCATGCTGTCGCCCGCCGCGTCGGCAGCGCGCGCCCGGACATAGGCGTCCAGCGCCTGCGGCACGTCGGCCCATGCCGGCACGGCCGACGCCGCCAGCGTCAGGCCGAGCGCGATCCGCCTACATGTTCGGATAGTTCGGCCCTCCGCCACCTTCCGGCACGACCCAGTTGATGTTCTGCGTCGGATCCTTGATGTCGCACGTCTTGCAGTGGACGCAATTCTGCGCGTTGATGACGAACTTCGGATCGCCCGCTTCCTCGCCGACGATCTCGTACACGCCCGCCGGACAATAGCGCTGCGCCGGTTCGTCGAACATCGGCAGATCATAGGCGACCGGGATGTCGGGGTCGCGCAGCGTCAGGTGGACGGGCTGATCCTCCTCGTGATTGGTGTTCGACAGGAACACCGACGACAGCCGATCGAAGCTCAGCTTCCCGTCGGGCTTGGGGTAGGCAATCGGCTTGACCAGATCCTTGCGCCATAATGTCTCGTGGTCGGGATGATGATGCATCGTGAAGGGCATCTTCAGCCCCCAATTCTCCAGCCACATCGTGACGTTGGCCAGGCCCGACCCGATCAGGTCGCCGCCCTTCTTGACCAGCGGCACGACGTTGCGAACGATCGACAACTCCTGCTTGACCCAGCTCGTCTCGAACGCCTCGGGATAGGCTTCCAGTTCGTCCTGCGCGCGCCCGGCCTGCACCGCGGCGAAGGCGGCTTCGGCGGCCATCATCGCGCTCTTCATCGCGGTGTGGGTGCCCTTGATCCGCGGCACGTTGAGGAAGCCCGCGGCACAGCCGATCAGCGCGCCGCCGGGGAAGACCAGTTTCGGAATCGACTGCAATCCGCCGTCGTTGATCGCGCGGGCGCCGTACGACACGCGCTTGCCGCCCTCCAGGATCGCCGCGATCGCCGGATGCGTCTTCCACCGCTGCATTTCCTGAAACGGCGACAGATACGGATTGGTGTAGTTCAGCCACGTCACGAAGCCGAGCGCGACCTGCCCGCCCGCCTGGTGATACAGGAACCCGCCGCCGTTCGATCCGGCCGTCTCGCTCAGCGGCCAGCCTTGCGTGTGGATGACCTTGCCCGGCTCGTGCTTGTCGGGCGCGATGTCCCACAATTCCTTGATGCCGATCCCGTAAACCTGCGGGTCGCTGTCCTTCGCCAGATCGAAGGTGCGGATCATCTCCTTGGTCAGATGCCCGCGCACCCCTTCCGCGAAGAACGTATATTTGGCGTGGAGCTCCAGCCCCGGCTGGTAATCGCCCTTGTGCGTACCGTCGCGCGCCACGCCCATGTCGCCGGTCGCCACGCCCTTCACCCGGCCGCTTTCGTCGAACAGCACCTCGGCCGCGGCGAAGCCCGGGAAGATCTCGACCCCCAGTTCCTCGGCCTTGCCCGCCAGCCAGCGGCACAGATTGCCGAGGCTGCCGGTATAGGTGCCCTTGTTGTGCATGAAGCCGGGCGTGATGAAATGCGGGACGCCGATCTTCTTGCGTTTGGTCAGCATCCAGTGCTGGTTGTCGGTCACCGGCACTTCGGCCAGCGGGCAGCCGTCGTCGCGCCATGTCGGCAGCAACTCGTCGAGCGCCTTCGGGTCGATCACCGCGCCCGACAGGATATGCGCGCCGACCTCGGATCCCTTTTCGAGGACGCAGACGGCCAGGTCGCTGCCTGCCTCGGTCGCCAATTGTTTCAGCCGGATCGCCGCCGACAGGCCCGCCGGCCCGGCACCGACGATCACCACGTCGTAAGGCATCGACTCCCGATCGGCCATGTCCGTCTCCATCATCCGCTCGTCTGGGGCGCATCCGTCGCACGGCTGCAACGCCTTGTCCGCGAACCGGTTCGTGCAGATTGACCGCCACGTCAAGGCATCGGCTAAGTCGTTTCACATGGGGGCAGATCAACATATCGACTGGGCGGCGACCAGCGTCAGCGTACTCGACTGGTGGCAAGAGGCCGGGATCGACGTGCTCGTCGCGGATGAACCGCGCGACTGGCTGGCCCGTGCGCCCAAGCCGATACAGGTCGCCGTAGCGGAAACCCCGATCGCCGCAGCGCTCCCAGACACGCTGGAGGCGTTTGCCGTGTGGCGTACGGGCGTCGATGCGCCCGAGGGCGCCGGTGGTTTGCTGGCCGAGGGCGATCCGGCGGCTGGGCTGATGGTCGTGACCGATTTCCCCGAGGACGGCGCTTTGCTGGGCGGTGCGCCGGGGCGGTTGTTCGACCGGATGCTTGCCGCCATCGGGCTGGCGCGCGATTCGGTGTATCTCACGACGCTCAGCACGGTGCGTCCGCTGGGCGCGAGGATCGCACCGGAAACGATGCCGCGGCTGGCCGAACTGCTGCTCCACCATGTCGATCTGGTCGCGCCGAAACGCCTGCTGATCCTCGGTCAAGCGCCGAGCCGTGCGCTGACCGGGACGGACGAAGCGCGATCGTCGAGAAATTTACACGCCGTTAACCTAAAAAGCGGCACGGTGGATGCCGTGGCCAGTCTCCATCCGCGCTTCCTCATCGAGAGGCCCGCGATGAAGGCAGAGGCCTGGAAGGATTTGCAAATGCTGATGGGGGGAACGCGCTGATGCGCTCCAGTTTCGTGCTTGCGATGATCGCCGCGGCAGTGCCGGTCGCCGCCCACGCTGCCGATACGGCCGCAATGGCCGCGCCGGCGGATCCGGTCGATACCCGTTTCCCCACTACCTCCGCCGCACCCAAGGGCGACGGCATCCCCGACCAGCTCGACGGTGACCAGCGCGCCGCCTATCGCCTGGTCTTCGCCGCCATCCGCGGCGGCAGGTTCGCCGACGCGCAGCTTCAGCTCGATGCGATGAAGCCCGGCCCGCTCCACGCGATCGCCCGGGCCGAGATGTTCACCGCCAAGGGGTCGCCCAAGGTTGCACTGGAGCCGCTGATGGCGCTCCTCGCCGAGGCTCCGGAATTGCCACAGGCGCCGCAGATCGCCCGGCTGGCCAAGGCGCGCGGCGCGGTCGAGACGCCGTTCCTGCCCGTCGAACAGCGACTGATCTGGAACGACGGCGCCCCCAACCGCCTGCGCGCCGCGGCCACGCGCAGCGATGCCGCCGCCGCGCAGCTTGCGATCGCCATGCAGCCGCTCATCAAGGACGACCGCGGCGAAGAGGCCGAGGCGATGGTCGAGGGCAAGGCCAATCTCCTGACGCCGGAAGCCTTGGTCGAGTGGCGCCAGCGCGTCGCGTGGATCCATTATGTCGACGGCAACGACGCCGCTGCCCGCCGCGTCGCCGCACTGGCACAGGCCGGTTCGGGTGACTGGGCGGCGCAGGCCGATTGGGTCGCGGGCCTTGCCTCATGGCGGTCGAAGGACTTCGCCGCCGCCAGCGCCAATTTCGCCAACGTCGCGCGCCGGGCCGCCGATACCGACCTGCGCGCCGCCGGCCTGTACTGGGCCTCGCGCGCCGACATGGCATCCGGTCGCCCCGATCTGGTCCAGACCCGCTTGCAGAACGCGGCGCAGTTCACCGAAACCTTCTATGGCCAACTGGCGCGCCAGGCGCTCGGCATCGCCGCACCGCTGACCCCGGCGGGCGAGAAGACCACGGCCGAGGACTGGCACGACCTGTCGCGCCGCCCCAACGTCCGTGTCGCCGCCGCGCTGGTCGAGATCGGCGAGAGCGACCTGGCCGACGACGTCATCAAGCAGCAGGCCAAGATCGGCGACCGGAACGATTATGCGGCGCTGACCCGCCTCGCCGGGCGGCTCGACCTGCCCGCGACCCAGCTGTGGCTGTCGCACAATTGTCCGCAAGGCGCGCAGCCCGCGATGGCCTCGCGCTATCCCACGCCGAACTGGACGCCCGATGGCGGCTGGCGCGTCGACAAGGCGCTGGTCTATGCCCACACGCTCCAGGAATCGCGGTTCCGCGCCGCTGTGGTCAGCCCGGCCGGCGCCTATGGCCTGATGCAGATCATGCCCGCCGCGGCGAGCGACATCGCCCGCCAGCGCGGCAGCGCGCCGATCGACCGCAGCCAGCTGACCCGCCCATCGACCAACATCGAGGTGGGCCAGAGCTATCTCGAGAAGCTGCGCGACATGGGCATCACCGGCGGGCTGCTGCCCAAGGTCATAGCCGCCTATAACGCCGGCCCGCTGCCGGTCAGCGTGTGGAACGCCCAGGCGCGCGACGGCGGCGATCCGCTGCTCTACATCGAGAGCATTCCCTATTGGGAAACGCGCGGCTACGTCATGACCGTGCTGCGCAACTACTGGATGTACGAGGGCAAGGCCGGCAAGGCGTCGGCCAGCCGCTCCGCGCTGGCGCAGGGGCTGTGGCCGAAATTCCCCGGCATGGCGGGCGCGGGATCGGTCCGCGTTTCGGCATCGGGCGCGAGCACGTCGCTGGCCCGTGCCAATTGATGACAGCATCGCATTCCGCCCGGTGCGGATCGCGGTGCTTACCGTTTCCGACACGCGCGGGCTGGCCGAGGATCGCTCGGGCGACAAGCTCGTCGCGCGATTGACCGACGCGGGCCATGAATTGGCCGACCGCGCGATCATCCGCGACGATACCGACGCGATCGTCGAGCGACTCGCAGGCTGGATCGAAGACCCTGACATCGATTGCATCATCACCACCGGCGGCACGGGCGTGACCGGCCGCGATGTGACGCCCGAGGCGCTGGAAGCCGTGGCCGACAAGATGATCCCCGGCTTCGGCGAACTCTTCCGCATGCTCAGCTACGCAAAGATCGGCACCTCGACGATCCAGTCGCGCGCCTGTGCCTGCGTCGCGCGCGGCACCTACATCTTTGCGCTGCCCGGATCGACCGGCGCGGTGAAGGACGGGTGGGACGACATCCTGTCCACCCAGCTGGATATCCGCCACAAACCCTGCAACTTCGTCGAACTGATGCCGCGGTTGCTAGAGCGCTGATTTTTAGGTCACGAGCGCGATCCCAGCCAGCACAATCGACGCAGCGCTGCCGACCAAGGCAAGTGCGATCCACCGTCGGGATGACGCCACGACAGCCGATAACGATCTGTTCTGTTCAGCCAGCTGTTGCACCAGCTGACTTATCTCCAAGACCTGAGATTCGCGCTCAGTTCCCTCGGATTCCAACTGATTGATTCTGCTGACGAGGGTTACCAACGGATCGACGGTCGGACCCCGCTCGCTTCTGATACGCGCATATAGACTGGTCGCCTGATCCACGATCCCAGGCGCCTTATCGATCACCGTACTCCATGGCACCGCAGCCAACGCCGTTCCGATCGCGCCCAACATCACCCTAACCCCAAGCAATCATGACCCACGGTAGCCCATTTCCTCGCCCGCACAAGTTGGCACGTTCTTTCTTTGTTCTGATAGTTGATGTATCAATTCGTGATGGACGAAAAAAGGTCAGGTCGAGGCGCCACGCTGAACCAGGCAAGCGCGCGGTTCAACCTGCCCCGGACCGAGGCAGATGGCGACTGGCTGGACGCGCGCGAGGACATCGACGGTGCCCCGCCCCGCTTGCGCACGACGGTGACCGTCGAACATCCCCGCACTATCATCGCGCGCAACACATCGCCCGACGTGCCGTTCGATCGATCGATCAACCCGTATCGCGGATGTGAGCATGGCTGCATCTATTGTTTCGCGCGGCCGACCCACGCCTATCTCGATCTGTCGCCGGGGCTGGATTTCGAGACGAAGCTGTTCGCCAAGCCCTCGGCGCCAGACCTGCTGCGCGCCGAACTGGCGAAGCCCGGCTATGTCTGTCGCCCGATCGCGTTCGGCACCAACACCGATCCCTATCAACCGATCGAAAGCGACTGGCGGATCACCCGCGCCTGTATCGAGGTGCTGGCCGAGCACGACCACCCGATCACGATTACCACCAAGTCCGATCGCGTGACGCGCGACATCGACCTGCTGGCACCGATGGCAGCGAAGGAGCTGGTCGCCGTCATGGTGTCGGTGACCTCGCTCGATCCGCGCATCGCGATGACCGTCGAACCACGTGCGCCCACGCCCGAGCGACGGCTGGCCGCGATCCGCAAGCTGGCGGATGCCGGTATCCCGACGCGGATCTCGATCTCGCCGATCATTCCGGCGATCACCGATCACGAGATGGAACATCTGATCGAACGCGGCGCACAGGCCGGGGCCTATGCCGCCGGATACATCCCGGTCCGCCTGCCGTGGGAAGTAGCCCCCTTGTTCGAGGCGTGGCTCGACACCCACTTCCCCGATCGCAAGGCTAAGGTGATGGCGACGATCGCGTCATTGCGGGGCGGCAAGCGCAACGACCCGAATTTCTTCACGCGCATGCAGGGCAGCGGACCGTGGGCCGAGTTGCTGCGGACGCGGTTCCACATCGCCTGCCGGAAACACGGGCTGGATGGGGACAGGATGTCGCTCAGGACCGACTTGTTCCACCCGCCGAAGGGGCCGCAGGGGGAGTTGTTTTGATCGCACTCTCCCGTTCGTGCTGAGCCTGTCGAAGCACGTGTCCCACGTACACCGCCTGGGTCACGTCCTTCGACAGGCTCAGGACAAACGGGAGTGACGGGTCAGGCGATCCCCGCCCGCGACTTCATCAGCGGCTGGATCCGCGTGCCGAACGCCTCCACCCCCTCCAGAAAATCATCGAAGGTCAACAGCACGCCGCCGGTGTTCGGCACCTCGGCCATCTCGTCGAGCATCCGCGCGACGCTTTCGTAGCTGCCGACCAGCGTCCCCATGTTGATGTTCACCGCACCTTCCGGCGCGGCGAGCTGGCGGACGTTGGTGGTGGCGTTGACCTTGTCCGCCGCGCCCTGGTTGGCGAGCCAGGCGATCGCCTCGTGATCGACGCCGTCGTTGTAGGATTTCCACTTGGCGTGCGCCGCCTCATCCGTCTCGGCAGCGATAATCATGACGAGGACGAACACGCTGACGTCGCGCCCGGTCTTCGCGGTCGCCGCGGCCAGCCGCTCATTGTTGAACGCGAACGCCGTTGGGGTGTTGACCCCCTTGCCCAGGCAGAACGCATAGTCCGCCCACTTCGCCGAGAAAGCCAGCCCCTCGTCGGATGATCCCGCGCAGATGATCTTCATGTCGCCGGCGGGCTGTGGGCGGACCAGACAGTCGTCCATCTGGTAATAGTCGCCCTTCAGGTCGCTGCGGCCCGTTTCCCAAAGTTCGCGTAGGATCTGGGCATATTCGTCCAGCATCTTGTAACGATTGCGGAAATGGTCCTCGCCGGGCCACATTCCCATCTGGCTATACTCGGGCTTCTGCCACCCGGTGATGAGGTTCAGCCCGAAGCGGCCGTGGCTGATCGAATCGATCGTGTTGCACATCCGCGCCGCGAAAGCGGGCGGGATGACGAGTGTCGGGCAGGTCGCGTAGATCTTGATCCGCTCGGTCACCGCGGCGAGGCCCGCCATCAGCGTGAAGCTCTCCAGCCCGTACTCCCAGAACTCGGTCTTCCCCCCGAACCCGCGCAGCTTTATCATCGACAGCAGGAAGTCGAGGCCGTGCTCCTCGGCCTTCAGCGCGATCGCCTTGTTCATGTCGAACGACGGCTTGTACTGCGGCGCATTCTCCGAAATCAGCCAGCCATTGTTGTTGATGGGCACGAAGACGCCGACTTGCATGAGGCTCAGCTCCTGAGAAATTCGAGGATAAGTGTGTGAAAGCTGTCGGGATCGGTGACGTTGCAGGCGTGACCGCCCCACGGCATCACCGCCAGCGTGGCATTCGGCAGGCCGGCGACGAGTCTTTCGGAGGCGGTCCAGGGCATCAGCATGTCGTCGTGACTGGCCAGCGCGAGGACCGGCGTCGCGATCTCACCCAGCCGATCGGCGATGTCGAAACCGCGCAAGGCCGCGATCCGCTTCTCGAAGCTGTCGGCCCCGGCGAACCCTGCCAACTGGTGGGCAAATTCCGCTTCAAGCGCTTCATGATGCTCGGAAATCCAAGGCGCCGGAAACAGGAAGATCGGCTGGGCGCGAAGATACGCCTCCGGCCCGGAACGACGCAGCAGCGCCAGCCGCGCGTCGAAACACCGCGCGAAATGCGGGTCCGGTGCCGCCCAGCCGTTGACCGCGACCAACTTGCCCAACCGCTCCGGAGCCTTCAACGCCAGCGCCAGACCGGCGACCGCGCCCGCTGCATGGCCGACGAGATGCATACGCTCGATGCCCGTCGCGTCGAGCAGCGTCAGGATGTCGTTCGCCAGGTCGGCAACCGTCACCGCGTCGGGCAGCCGACGATCGCTCCGCCCCGTCCCACGGTGATCGTACAGCAACAGCCGATGATCCGCTCCGAGTACCGCGAGGTTGGGCTGCCAGTAACTCGCCGACCCGCCGAGACCCGCCGACAGCACCAGCACCTCCCCATCGGGATTGCCCGCCCAGTCGTACCAAAGGCCGTCGGCCACCGGCATCAGAGATGCGCGACCGATGCGATCTCGACCAGGCAATCGGGCTTCACCAGATCGCACCTGATGCAATAGCGCGCCGGCTTCGCACCGGGAAAATACTCGGCATAGACCGCGTTGAACGCGGCGTAATCGGCCAGATCCTTCAGGAAGATGTGGTTCATCGCGATATCGGCCAGCGTCGCGCCGGCGGCTTCCAGCGTCGTCTTGATGACGTCGAGGACATGCCGCGTCTGCGCCGCAGCGTCGCCGACGTGGAGCACGGTCCCGCCCTCCCCAAGTGCCAGTACGCCCGAGACATAGACAGTGTTGCCCGCCTTTGCGCCCGCCGAATACGGCGCGATCGGGGTGGGGAACTGCGGCGGGTTGATCGGTTCGAAAGGCATGGCTTTTCCTAATTTTATCCGTTCGTTTCGAGTGGCCGTCGAGCTTGTCGAGACGGCGTATCGACAAACCATGTCTCGATACGAGCTCTCGACTTCGCTCGATCTCTACCCGACACGAACGGTGGGTGACTAATCACTCCGGCACCTGCCCGAAACTCCCGCAGAAATCCGCGGTCGTGCTGACCCAGCCGAAGAATTTCTCGACGTTGTAGACGGTCGCATCCTGCATCGCCGGCCCGCCCAGCGGGTGCGTCGCGTCCTCCAGCATCACGCCGAAATATTCGAGGTGGAAGCCGTCGCGCAGCGTGCTTTCGACGCACACGTTCGTTGCGATCCCGACGAACACGATGTTGCGGATCCCGCGCGCACGCAGCGTACTGTCGAGCTGCGAGTTGAAGAACGCCGAATAGCGCGTCTTGTGCAGCGATATGTCGCCCGGCTGGGGCTTGAGCGCATCGACCAGCTGATAGTCCCAGCCGCCGCGCGCCAGCAACTGGCCCGCCAGTTCGGGGCGCTTGCGCATCGTCTTGAGCGCGTTGGACTTGTGCCAGTTGGGCGATCCCGGCCCACCTGCCTCGGCATAGTCGGCGTCCCAGCCGTTCTGCAGATACACCACCTGCACCCCGGCCTTGCGCGCGGTGTCGAGCACGGTCGCGATCTTGTCGATCGTTCCCGCCGCGCCCGCAATGTCGAAGCCGGCCAGATCGACGTAGCCGCCGGGTGACGCATAGGCGTTCTGCATGTCGATCACGACGACGGCAGTTTCTTCCGGCTTCAGGCGCAGCGCTTCGGGTCGTGCGGGCAGCGTGACGCCCGCCTCACCCGCCGTTCCGGTCGTGATCGTTTCCATCGGCCCTCACGCAGCAACAAACGACCATGCTGCCCGCACCATCAGGCGAACGCAAGCACCGTCCCACACCGTTCGTGCTGAGCCCTTCGACAAGCTCAGGATGAACTTCGGCGCGATGCGCCGAAGTCGAAGCACGTGAGTCTCATGCCCTTCGACTTCGCTCAGGGCGAACGGATTGGAACGGGCAGCCCCGCTTCCTACGCCGCCGCCAGCCGGAAATCCTTGTACTGCGCCCGGATCGCGGTCTTCAGCAGCTTGCCGGTCGCCGTGTGCGGCAAGCTATCGACGAAGTGGATTTCGTCGGGCAGCCACCATTTCGCGACATGCTGGCCGAGATGTGCGGTAATCTCTTCCGCGGTCACGTCGCTGCCGGGCTTGCGGATGACGAGCAGAATCGGGCGCTCGTCCCATTTGGGATGATACACGCCGATCGCCGCCGCCTCCGCCACGCCCGGACAGCCGACCGCGGCATTTTCCAGCTCGACCGAACTGATCCATTCGCCGCCCGACTTGATGACGTCCTTGGCGCGGTCGGTGATCTGCATCGTGCCGTCGGGGTGCAGGATCGAGACGTCGCCGGTGTCGAACCAGCCATCCGTCGTCGTCGCGTCCTCATCCGCCTTGAAATAGCGCCGGATGATCCACGGGCCGCGAATCTGCAGGCGGCCCGACGCGACCCCGTCGCGCGGCAGTTCGCGGTCATCCTCGTCGACGATCCGCAGTTCGACGCCGAACGGTACGCTGCCCTGTTTGACCGTGCGATCGACGCGCTGCTCGAACGACAGATCGTCCCAGTCTGCGCTTGGCGCGCCCATCGTCCCGATCGGCGAGGTCTCGGTCATGCCCCAGGCGTGATTGACGCGCACCCCCAGTTTCATGATCCGTTCGATCATCGCGCGCGGCGCAGCCGATCCGCCGATCGTCACGACCTTGAGGTGCCTGGGCGCGTCGCCCGTCGCATCCATGTGCTGGAACATCGCCAGCCAGACGGTCGGCACCCCCGCCGAATGCGTCACCTTTTCGCGGTTCATCAGGTCGCACAGGACCTTCGCCTCGTTCACCGCGGAATAGACGAACTTGATGCCAGCCGCCGCACCCGCGAATGGCAGGCCCCAGGCGGCGGCATGGAACATCGGCACGACCGGCAGCGCCACCGCGGTCGAATCGAGATCGAACACCGCGGGCTGCAACTCGGCCATCGCGTGGATCAGCGTCGATCGATGGGTATATAATACGCCCTTGGGATTGCCGGTCGTACCGCTGGTGTAACAGAGCATGCACGGCTCGCGCTCCGGCCCCTCGACCCACGCGTAATCGCCGTCCTCAGCGCCGATGACGCTCTCGAAGCTGTCTGGGCCGTCGCCATCGAACACGATATACTGCTCGATCGAGGTCCACTGCGTCTTCAGGCGATCGACGATCGGCTGGAACGCCTTGTCGTAGAACAACACGCGGTCTTCGGCGTGATTGGCGATGTAGACCAGCTGGTCGTCGAACAGCCGCGGGTTGATCGTGTGGAGTACGCCCCCCATCCCGATCGCGCCGTACCAAGCGACCAGGTGGCGACTGTGGTTCATCCCCAGCGTGGCGACACGATCGCCCGGCGCGATGCCCATCCGCTCCAGCGCCTGCGCCAGTTTGCGCGCATCGCGGTGAATGCCGGCCCAGTCGGTCCGCGTCTCGCTGCCGTCGGCCCAGCGCGTGACGATCTCGCGGGCACCATGTTCGCGCGCAGCATGATCGATGAGGCGCGGGACACGCAACTCCATGTCCTGCATCGTGGCGATCATACCGTCTCTCCCTCGTCTTCTTGATTGTCGTCATTCCCGCGAAGGCGGGAATCCATAGTCGCTGAACGTCGTGAGACTTACCACCACCAGCGACTATTTATCCTCGCCTCCGCGGGGATGACGGTGTAATCTAGACGAAAGCCTGCGCGAAACACTACCCCGCGAGCGCGAGGCCCGGCGATGCGACCAGTGCCACCTCGCGGATGCCGGGCAGATGTCCGATCGCGATCGACAGTTCGTGGTCGAGCCGAAAAGTCCGGCCCAGCACCAGTTCGGCCTGTCCGCCGCCCGGCAGCGCCGCGCGCGCACGGACTTCCCCCCGGCCATCGCTGGCCGGCGCAAGCAGCTTCGCCAGCAACGGCAGGCCACCGGCATCGTCGAGCGTCAGCGTCAGGATCATCCGCGCCGATGTCGCCAGATCCTCCAGCGGCCTGATCCGGCGCACCGACACCCGCGACGTGTCCTCGCCCGCACGGCGATCGAGTTCGACGGTCAACAGCCCGCATCCGCCTTCGCGCGCCGCCTCTTCGAGTTCCTTCGACGTGCCCTCGTCGAAACAGGTCGCCGGCACCTGCCCCGACTGGTCGCTGAGCGTCATCATGAGATATCGGGTGCCGCGCGCCGACGTGCGCCAGCGCGCATCCTCGACCAGCGCGGCGATCGTCGCGCCACTGCGCGCACCATCCGCCACCGGCACGTCGCCCAACGCCGCGATCGGCCGCGCACCGCTGCTGGCCAGGACCATCTTGTAGCGGTTCAGCGGATGCTCGGCGAAGAAGAAGCCGAACGCCTCGCACTCGCGGTTGGCGCGCTCGGCCATCGACCATTTCGCGTTTTTCGGCAGCTCGATCGCGACGCGACCCGGCTCGGCCTCGCCGAACAGCCCGCCCTGCCCGGTCACCTTGCTTTCGTGCGTGCGTGCGGCGACCGCCAGCAATGTCTCGGCCGCGGCGAACACACCCGCGCGGTTCTCGTCGAGCGAATCGAATGCGCCACCCGCCGCCAGCGTCTCGACCTGCCGCTTGTTCAGGACACGCGGGTCGATGCGCCGCGCGATGTCGTCGAGCGATGCGAACCGCCCGTTCGCCTCGCGCTCGGCAACCAGCAACTCCATCGCGCGCTCGCCGACGCTCTTCAGTGCGGCGAGGCCATAGCGCACCGCATAATCATCGTCATGCGGCTCGACGTTGAACTCCGCTTCGCTGGCGTTCACGTCCGGCCCCAGGCAGGGGATGCCCAGCCGCTTCATGTCATCGACGAAGATCGCCAGCTTGTCGGTCTGCGCCATGTCGAAACACATCGACGCGGCATAGAATTCATGCGGGAAATGCGCCTTCAGCCACGCGGTCTGATACGCCAGCAGCGCATAGGCTGCCGCGTGTGACTTGTTGAAGCCATAACCGGCGAACTTGTCGATCAGGTCGAACAGGCTGTTGGCCTGCGCCTCCGGGATGCCGTTCACCTTCAGACAGCCCTCGACGAAGCCCGCGCGCTGCGCGTCCATCTCGGCCTTGATCTTCTTGCCCATTGCGCGGCGCAGCATGTCGGCGCCGCCCAGCGAGTAGCCGGCCAGCACCTGCGCGGCCTGCATGACCTGTTCCTGATAGACGAAGATGCCATAGGTTTCGGCCAGGATCGGCTCGAGCAGCTTGTGCGGATAGCCGACCGCCTCCCGCCCATTCTTGCGCGCGCCGAACATCGGGATGTTGTCCATCGGCCCCGGGCGGTACAGCGAGACGAGCGCGATGATGTCGCCGAAATTGGTCGGTCGCACCGCGCTCAGCGTCCGGCGCATCCCTTCGGATTCCAGCTGGAACACGCCCACCGTGTCGCCGCGCTGCAGCAGGGCGTAGACCTCCGGATCATCCCAGGCGAGCGTATCCAAGTCTATCTCGATCCCGCGGTTGCCCAGCAGTTCGGTCGCCTTCTTGAGCACTGACAATGTCTTCAGGCCCAGGAAATCGAACTTCACGAGGCCCGCATACTCGACATATTTCATGTCGAATTGCGTGACGGGCATATCCGATCGCGGATCGCGGTAGAGCGGCACCAGCTGCGCCAGCGGCCGGTCGCCGATCACCACGCCCGCGGCATGGGTGGAGGAATGGCGCGGCAGCCCCTCCAGCTTCATCGCCAGGTCGAGCAGGTGGCGGACGTCGCTGTGGTTCTTATACTCGTTCGCCAGTTCCGACACGCCGTTGAGCGCACGGGTCAGCGTCCACGGATCGGTCGGGTGGTTGGGGATCAGCCCGGCCAGCCGATTGATCTGGCCGTAGCTCATCTGGAGGACGCGGCCGGTATCCTTCAGCACCGCGCGCGCCTTCATCGTCCCGAAGGTGATGATTTGTGCGACCTTGTCGGTGCCGTAACGCTCCTGCACGTAGCGGATGACTTCGCCGCGCCGCGTTTCGCAGAAGTCGATGTCGAAATCGGGCATCGACACGCGTTCGGGATTCAGGAACCGCTCGAACAGCAGCCCGAGCTTGATCGGGTCGAGATCGGTAATCGTCAGCGACCAGGCGACGACGCTGCCCGCACCCGAACCACGCCCCGGACCGACCGGAATGTCGTGGTCCTTCGCCCATTTGATAAAGTCGGCGACGATCAGGAAATAGCCCGGGAAGCCCATGCCGATGATGACGTCCAGCTCGAAATCGAGCCGTTTCCGGTACATCTCGACCGCGGCGTCGTCGGCGATCCCGGCCCTTTCCAGCCGCCGTGTCAGTCCGGCATGCGAATCGACCCGCAGCTTGGCCGCCTCGCCCTCCAGATCGCCGGCCAGCGTCGGCAGGATCGGCTTGCGCTTCGGGGCGACCACGGCGCAGCGCTGCGCGACGACCAGCGTGTTCGCCAGCGCCTCGGGCAGGTCCGCGAACAGGCTGCGCATGTCGGTCGCGGGCTTCATCCACGCATCGGGCGAAGAGCGGTTGCGATCGTCGCTGGTGACGTAGCTGGACGAGGCGATGCACAACATCGCGTCATGCGCCTCGTGAAACGCGGCTTCCGCAAAGCAGCACGGGTTGGTCGCGACCAGCGGCAGGTCGCGGGCATAGGCCAGGTCGATCAGCGCAGCCTCCGACCGGCCCTCTACCGCATCGAGGCGACGGACGATCTCGACATAGAGACGCCCGGGAAACAGCGCCTCCAGCCGCGCGGCATAGGCATTGGCGGCATCACGCTGGTCGTCGGCAAGCAGCCGGGCCAACGCCCCCTCCCCCCCTGCGGTCAGCGCGATCAAACCGTCGGTACGGCCTTCGAGCGCGTCGAGCGATACATGCGCGTCCTCGACCACCGGGCGGTCGAGATGCGCCATCGATACCAGCGCGCACAGATTGTCGTAACCGGTTTTGTCCTGCGCATAGAGCGCCAGCCAGTCGATCGGCGCCTCGACCCCATCGGGCACCGGCCGCCGCACCGCCAGCAGCGTGCCGATGACCGGCTGCACACCCGCATCCTTGCACGCATCGCCGAACGCCATCGCGGCGTACAATCCGTTGCGATCGGTCAGCGCGACGGCGGGAAAGCCCAGTTCCTTCGCCCGCTTGGCAATGGCCTTCGGCTCGATCGCCCCTTCGAGCATCGTATAGGACGAAAAGACGCGAAGGGGGACGAAACCGGAATGCGTCATGGGCGCGAGGTTAGGCTCTCAGCGATGATTCTGGAAGGCCGGTGGGCCGTGTTATCCACAGCTTCCGCCACGAAAGGACCACACCCACCCCGTTCGTGCTAGCTTGTCGAAGCACCGTCCTTCTTCCTGTCCCATCGCCTGCGGCACGAAGAACGGTCCTTCGACAAGCTCAGGACGAACGGAAGAGGCAGGTCACAACAGCTTCTCGATATCCCTCTCGATATCCGCCGGCTTGGTCGTGGGCGCGTACCGATCTACCACCTTTCCCGAACGGTCGACCAGGAACTTGGTGAAGTTCCACTTGATCCCCTCGGACCCAAGCACCCCCGGCGCGGCCTTCTTCAAATGCCGGAACAGCGGCGCAGCATCGTCCCCGTTCACATCCACCTTGGCGAACACCGGAAAGGTAACGTCATAGGTCAATGAACAGAAATTCGCGATCTCCGCCGCGTCCCCCGGCTCCTGCCCACCGAATTGGTTGCAGGGGAATCCCAGCACCTCGAAACCACGGTCGCCGTACTTGCGATGCAGCGCCTCCAGCCCTGAGTACTGCGGCGTGAACCCGCACTTCGACGCGGTATTGACGATCAGCAGCACCTTGCCGGCGTAAACGGATAGATCAGTTTCGGCGCCGTCAGCCGCCTTTACGGGAATCGTGGTCAGGTCGCTCATTCCAACACCCCCTCATGCAGCCGCACCACACGGTCCATGCGTGCCGCCAGCCGTTCGTTGTGCGTAGCGACCAGCGCGGCCGATCCCTGATCGCGCACCAGCCGCAGGAATTCGGCGAACACCACGTCGGCGGTCGCTTCGTCGAGGTTGCCGGTGGGTTCGTCGGCCAGCACCAGCGCGGGCGTGTTGGCCAGCGCGCGGGCGACCGCGACGCGCTGCTGCTCGCCGCCCGACAGTTGGCTGGGCCGGTGATTGAGGCGCGCGCCGAGGCCGAGCGTCGTCAGCAGGGACTGCGCACGTGCCTCCGCATCCGCCCGCGTCGCACCCTGGATCAGCTGCGGCAGGATGACGTTCTCGGCCGCGTTGAAATCCGGCAGCAGATGATGGAATTGATAGACGAAGCCGAGATGCTCGCGCCGCGTTTCGGTGCGACCCGAGCTTTCCAGCTTCGCGGCTTCGGTGCCGAGGATACGGATCGATCCCTCGAAACCGCCCTCCAGCAGGCCGACCGCCTGCAGCAGCGTCGATTTGCCCGACCCCGATGGCCCGAGCAGCGCGACGATCTCGCCCTTCCCCACCGTCAGGTCGATGCCGCGCAGGACATGGATCGTCGCGTCGCCCTGGACGAAGCTGCGCTTCAGGCCGGTGGTCTGGAGGACGGCCACGGCGTCGGACGCGGCTTCGTCGTGCCGGCCGTTCTCGGCTGCGCCTGCGATTTCAGTCATACCTGAGCACCTGCACCGGATCGGTGTTCGCCGCCTTGAACGCCGGATAGAGCGTGGCGAGGAAGCTGAACAGGAATGCCATCGCGGCGACACCGATCACTTCCAGCGGATCGGTCTTTGCCGGCAGTTCGGTCAGGAACCGCATCGACGGGTCCCAGATCTGCTGACCGGTGATCGCGCCCAGCCCGGTGACGACACCCTGCCGGAAATAGACCAGCACGAAACCCAGGATCAGCCCCGCGCCGATCCCGACCGCGCCGATCGCGGTGCCGACGGTCATGAAGATCCGCATCATCGCACCGCGCGACGCGCCCATCGTGCGCAGGATCGCGATGTCGCGAGTCTTGGCGCGGACCAGCATGATGAGCGACGACAGGATGTTGAACGTCGATACCATGATGAGGATCGACAGCACGGTAAAGGTCACCAGCCGGTCGACCGACAGCGCCTCGAACAATTGCTGGTTCATCTGGCGCCAGTCGATCAGCTGTCCGCGGCGGCCGATCGTGTCGACCAGCGGCGCGACGATCTCTCCCACCTTGTCGGGATCGGTCACGTCCATTTCGATCATGCCGACCGAATCGCCCATCAGCAGCAGCGTCTGCGCATCCTCGATCGGCATCACGACGAACGCCTTGTCGTAATCGAACACCCCGACCTCGAAGATCGCGCCGACGCGGTAGCTGACGATGCGGGGCACCGTGCCGAACGGCGATGCCGGTCCCTCGGGACTGATGAGCTGGATGTCGCTGCCCTCGCTCGCCCCCAGCGCCTCGGCCAGCCGCGATCCGATCGCGATCGTGCCGCTGCCGGGGGTCAGCGTGTTCAGCGACCCGACGATCACCTTGCCGTTCAGCGTCCTGTTGTCGCGAATGTCGGGGACGCGCATGCCGCGAACCAGGACGCCCGCGACACGACCGTTGTAGCTGGCCATCAGCGGGTTCTCGATCAGCGGCGTCGCGCTGACCACGCCCGGAGTCGTCTTCGCGGCGGCCGCGATCTCGCGCCAGTCGCGCAGCTGTCCGCCATAGCCCTGGACGACGGCGTGGCCGTTCAGTCCGACGATCTTGTCGAACAGCTCGGCGCGAAATCCGTTCATGACGCTCATCACCACGACCAGCGCGGCGACCCCCAGCATCACGGCGACCAGGCTGATCCCCGCGACCAGCGCGATGAACGCCTCCCCCCGGCCCGGCAACAGATAGCGGCGAGCGATCATCCGCTCGTAGCGCGATAGCAACATGGAGCCGCACTAGGTGGCGCGCGAACGCCGGGCAAGCACTGTGTTGCAGGATTCCCACAGGGATTGCCCAATCGTTGCGGGCCCGTCGGTTCGACCGTGACAAGCCTGCCGCCCCGGCCTAGTCCAACCGCACTGAAACGCAGGCAACGGCCGTGGTTCGGGGAGGCTTATGGCCCCGTCTGTCTGGGAGGATGGATGCGCGGGCCGAGGCTTTAAAATCAAGGGGGCTGGCGATTTCGATCGTCACGCAGGACGCCCGGGCCGGAAACGGCCCGGGCGTTTGCGTTTCGGGGCAATGCCGGGATATCTCGCGCAGAACTCCGACGCGCCTGCCGCCCACCGTCGGACCGGGCGGGCCGGAGCCTTCCGTTCGGCGGCGGGCGGCGCCCGGCTCAGACCCTGAATTTCAGAATTTGAACTTCAGCGTTCCGCCCCACGTCTGCGGATCGCCCGGCTGGCCTGCGATCAGACCGGTGTTGCCCGGGGCGACCTGGAGCGTTTCGATATAATCCACGTCGAAGGCGTTGCGCACCCAGACGAATGCGTCGAACCCCTGACCGCGGAAGCCGGCGCGCAGGTTGGTCAGCGCGTACCCCTCGACATTGGTGTAGATCGACGGCGACGCATTCGAATTCCAGTGCGAGCGATAGTTGCCGTCGATACCGGCGTAGATCTGCCCCTCCTTGGCGAGCAACGTGACGGGCAAGTTCGCTTCGGCGCCATAGGAAAACGCCCATTTCGACACGCCGGGCAGCGCGGCGCCCGAGATGTCGCACTGGCGCGGACTGAGCGCGCCGGGCACGCCGGGCTGTGAATAATCCGGCGTAGCGGTCGCACTCTGGAACGTGCCGCCCGACAGTTCGGGCGGGCATGGCGCGCTGGTGAAGTGCACATATTTCGCATCGGTGTACGCCGCGTTCGCATAGGCGGTGAAACGATCGCTGGTGCGCAACTTGATGTCCGCCTCGACACCCTGCGACCGCACCCGCTCGGCGTTGGCGAGATAGCCGCGCACCGTCCCGAACTGGCCACCGTTCACCGTCGCCTGGAAGTCCTTTATGCTGGTCCGGAACGCGCTGAGATTGAAGGTCGCGCGGCGATCCCAGAACTGCGTCTTCAGGCCGATCTCATAGTGATCCACCGATTCCGGCCGCACGGTGCTGGCGCTCAGGACCGGCTGGTTGTTCGTGTCGAGCGGCAGGCCGTTCTGATTGATGCCGACGGTCTTGAAGCTCTTGGCATAGGTCGCATAGCCGAGCACGTCGCGCGCGAACTTGTAGTTGACGTTCAGGTCGTAGCTGAAGTTCCAGTCGCTGACGGAAGGCTCGGTCCGCTGCGGCTGATAGACGCCGCACTGCGCGGTCAGCACCGGATTGCCGCTCGTCGCGGACGGCGCGCAGCTGGCGATCACCGTGCCCGCGCCGGTCGTGACGACGCGCTGGTAGAAACCGGTCTTCTTGTCGTAGTTGATCCGCGCGCCCGGCTGGATCGTCAATGCGTCGGTGATCTTCCAGCTGACCTGTCCGAACAGCGCGGCACTGGTGCTCTTCAGATATTGCGTGTTGTTGGCGGTCAGGCCCGACAGGACTTCGGGACGATTGTAGACGTTGTTCGGGTCGGTCGACGGCGCGAGGCTGAACCGCGTCGCATCGCTGCCCTGCCGCTCCAGACCTTGCGTGTCGATGCGCTGCTTGAAGCCGAAGGCGCCGATCACGAAGTCGATGCGGTCCCCGGAGTGGTTGTAGCGGAATTCCTGGCTGTACTGATTCTGTTGCGACGGATTGTTCGACGCCGAGACGACCGACAGTCCGGTGAAGTCGCGATCGTTCTCGGGTCGCCAGTCCCAGAACCGCCAGGCGGTGACCGACGTGAAGCTGCCGCGGCCCAGATCCCAATTCACTTTCAGCGACGCGCCGCCGATGTCGTTGCCAGCGTTCAGCGGCGAATCGAGGTCACTCAGCCGATCATAGGGATTACGGCTGGGGACGGCATAGTTGCGCCCCGGCGTCGCGGCGTTGATCGCTGCGATCAGCGCATCATACTGGCGGTTGAGCGGCCGCTGCGTCCGCCCGACGCGAACGAACACGGTGCCGCAGCACTCCGGATTCTGCTGGCTGTAATCACCCGACAAGGTGGCCCGGACGTCGTCGGTCAGCTTGAACAGCAGCTGGCCGCGAATGCCCAGATTGTCCTGTTCGTTGATGAAACGATTGGTGGTCGTATTGAAGTACACGCCGCGCCGGCTGGTCGTGGCGACCGCCAGCCGTGCGGCGAGACGGTCCGATAGCGGCCCCGAGATAAATCCCTTCGCCTGCTTCAGGTTCAGGTTGCCGACGGTCAGCTCGGCACCGCCCTCGAAATCGAAGGTCGGCTGGTTCGTGGTGATGTTGATCGCGCCGGCGGTGGTATTCTTGCCGTACAGCGTACCCTGTGGTCCGCGCAGCACCTCGACCTGACCGACGTCGAGGAAATCGAAGGTCGCTGCGGCGACGCGCGAGTTGTAGACGTCGTCGACATAGATGCCGACGCCCTGCTCGAAACCGTCGCTGGTCAGGCCGAAGGGAACGCCCAGCCCGCGGATGTTCACCGACGTGTTGCGCGGGTTCGTTACATAGACCTGCAGCGTCGGCGCTAGCTGCTGCAGCTTGACGACGTTGAAGTTGCCGGTCGCCTCGATGCTGTCGCTGCGGATGACCGAGATTGCGAGCGGCACGGCCTGCGCGGTTTCCGAGCGTCGTCGCGCGGTCACGATGATCTCGCCGCTGCGTCCGGCGGAGATCGGATCGGGCGCGTCATCCGCCTGCGCAGGTGCCGCGGGAGCCGCGGCCACCCCGTCGCGGGCGACCGACTGCCCGGCGATCGGCGCCACGGTCGATTGAAGCAGGACGGCAAGCGGCAGGACAACGGACATTCGGAAACCCCCTATCGATCGCAGGGTAATCCCATCATTGAGGTAGGATATGTAGAAAGAACGACTTGACCGATATGTAGCCGGCCTTTCGTGCGCATGTTTTCAGCGACTTGACCCCTTGAAACCGCATTCCGCCGTTCCAAAATCTGCCTTGCGCGGTGCCGCTGGACGGGCCGCGCCGACCCCGATGTCGCGCCACGGCGGGCATCGGATCGACGTTCAGAACGCTCACATGAAGAGGCTTTGAAACCATGCGTCAGATCGATTTCACCCCCTATCGCCGTTCGACGATCGGCTTCGACCGACTGTTCGACCTCCTCGAGTCCGGTACGCGCGCCGCGCCGTCGGAGAATTATCCCCCGTTCAATCTCGAGCGCGTGGCCGAGGACCGCTATCGCATCACGCTGGCGGTGGCCGGTTTCCGCTCCGACGAGCTCGACATCACGGCGCAGCAGAACCTGCTGGTCGTGTCGGGCAAGAAGGCCGACACGCAGGACAATGCCGCGCAGATGCTGCACCTGGGGATCGCGAACCGCAGCTTCGAGCGCCGGTTCGAGCTGGCCGACTTCATCCGTGTGGCTGACGCGGATCTGGTCGATGGCCTGCTGGTCATCAACCTGGTGCGTGAAGTGCCCGAGGCGATGAAGCCGAAGAAGATCGCGATCGGCGCTGCTGCGGCCTCGCCGACGGCGATCGCCCAGGCGGCGTAAGCCCCGCTTTCAGGGTTAGCGGTGCCCACCTCCCTTGGGTGCCGCGGCAGGGCGTCCGGACCGTCAGGGTCCGGGCGCCCTTTTTATTGCCTACGGTATCAGACCAGCCGGCTCTGCCGCACCGCCGCCTCGACGAAGCTGGCGAACAGCGGATGCGGCTCGAACGGCTTGGATTTCAGTTCGGGATGAAACTGTACGCCGACGAACCACGGATGGTCGGGCCGCTCGACGATCTCGGGCAGCGAGCCATCGGGCGACATGCCTGAAAAGCGCAGTCCGCCGGCCTCCAGCGCGTCACGGTAATGCGCGTTGACCTCGTAGCGGTGGCGATGACGCTCGCTGATCTCGGTGGCGCCATAGATGCCCGCGACATGGCTGTTGCCCGCCAGTGTCGCGTCATAGGCGCCCAGCCGCATCGTGCCGCCCAGGTCGCCGCCCGCCTCGCGCTTCTGCAGCCCTTCCGCCGTCATCCATTCGGTGATGAGGCCGACGACGGGCTCGGCCGTGGGGCCGAATTCGGTCGTCGATGCGTCGGCGATCCCGGCCGTGTTCCGCGCACCCTCGATGCAGGCCATCTGCATGCCCAGACAGATGCCGAAATACGGGACCTTGCGTTCGCGCGCGAAGCGGACCGCCGAAATCTTGCCCTCCGATCCGCGCTCGCCGAAGCCGCCGGGGACCAGGATCGCGTGGCACGGCTCCAGCGCGCTGGCCACATCGTCGGGGGCCTGCTCGAACAGCTCGGCGTCGAGCCAGCGGACGTTGACCTTAACCCGGTTGGCAAGGCCGCCATGGACCAGCGCCTCGTGTAGCGACTTGTACGCATCCTGCAGGCCGACATATTTACCGACCACGCCGACCGTCACCTCGCCCTCGATATTGGTCTGGCGATCGATGATGTCGTCCCAGCGCCGCAGGTCGGGGGACCCTTCGTGCGGCAGGCCGAAGGTCTTGAGGACCGCGGCATCCAGGCCCTCGGCATGGTATTGCAGCGGCACACCGTAGATAGACCTGGCGTCGAGTGCGGGGATCACCGCCTCGGGCGCGACGTTGCAGAACAGGGCGATCTTGGCACGGTCGCTGGCGGGCAGTTCGCGCTCGCAGCGGCACACCAGCACGTCGGGCTGAATGCCCAGCGCCGTCATGTCGCGCACCGAATGCTGCGTCGGCTTGGTCTTCAGTTCGCCCGCCGCGGCGATATAGGGCACCAGCGTCAGGTGGACGAAACAGGTGTTGGCACGACCGATGTCGTTCCGCAGCTGGCGGATCGCCTCCATGAACGGCAGCGATTCGATATCGCCGACCGTGCCGCCGATCTCGCACAGCACGAAATCCAAGTCGTCGATCTCGGCGCGGGCGAATTCCTTGATCGCGTCTGTGACGTGCGGGATGACCTGCACGGTCGCGCCAAGATAGTCGCCACGCCGTTCCTTGGTGATGATCGTCTGGTAGATGCGGCCCGACGTGATGTTGTCCGACTGGCGCGAGGCGACGCCGGTGAAGCGTTCGTAGTGGCCGAGGTCGAGGTCGGTTTCCGCGCCGTCGTCGGTCACATAGACTTCGCCATGCTGGTACGGACTCATGGTGCCAGGATCGACGTTCAGATAGGGGTCGAACTTGCGGATGCGGACACGATATCCGCGCGCCTGCAGGAGAGCGGCAAGGGAAGCCGCCATGAGGCCTTTACCGAGCGACGAAACCACGCCGCCGGTGATGAAAATGTACCGGGTCATGGGAGGATGTGCCTAGGCTATAACGCGCGACTTGGGCAAGCGCGGAAACCCCGCGCTTGCAACGAACATCGGCCGGAACGACCGGTTTCTACTGCTGAAGCGGTACGCCGCTCTGGTTCGCCGGGGCAGCGGCATTGCCCTGCGCCGCCGCGGCGGCCGCCGCCTTGAGCGCATCGTCGCTGCCTGCGCCCGTGGCGGGCTGCTGCGGGGCGGGCGCCGACTTCGCCAGGCTGGTATCGACCGTCGTGGTCTGGCGCGTCGCCGCGATGGTCGCCAGCGCGATCGACATGACGACGAACGCGGTCGCCAGCACTGCCGTCGATCGGGTCAGGAAATCGGCGGCGCCGCGCGCCGACATCAGGCCCGAGGGGCTGCCGCCGGTGGTCAGCCCGCCGCCTTCCGACTTCTGCATCAGGATCACCGTCACGAGCAGTGCGGCGATGATCGCCTGGACGACGAGCAGGAAGGTAAACATGAGTGCTGGCAACCGGATATCAGTGGGAAAGTGCCGCGGCACATAGGGCCAACACGGTGCCCGATCAACCGCCGCTGCCGCCGTACACAGGCAAACATTTCGCGAACGCACTGAAACCAGCGGCTTGGGGCTGCGTTAATGAAACGAACTTGCCCGTCGTAACGGGCGGACAACGGTAGAAAATCGGAAATAGCACCGTGAATGCAATGCCGGAAAAATCGCTGTTCTCCTGGATGCACACGCTGGTCGATTACGTGCGTTCGGGGGAACCGGACCTGACCAATCGCCAGATGGCATTGCTGATGCTGGTGTATCTGGACAAGGGGCCACACACCGTACGCGGTCTGGCCCGTGCGCTCAATGTCTCGAAACCGGTCGTCACGCGCGCCTTGAACAGACTGGGTGCCCTGGGCTATCTGCGCCGCCAGCGCGACGATGCGGACAAACGGAACATCTTCGTCGCCCGTACGCCTAAGGGGGCAGACTTTCTTGCAGAATTCGGGCAGTTCCTTTCCGGTGACGGATCACCGGCCACCGACAGCGCCGCCCCGCGCCACGCACTCGCGTAAGCGCTTTGCCCTCACCGGGCGCAGCCAGGCCGTCGATTCGCGGATCGAGGCGGCACGCGGCGATCTGGCCGACGTTCGCCTCGCCGACCGCATTTTCGCACCGCATTATGCGGCACCGGTAGGCCGGTCGGCGCTGGCGCGCGCACCGTTGCTGGCTGCACATGGCGGCCAACCCGTATCGGAGCTGCTTCAGGGCGAACCTTTTGACGTGCTCGAGCTTTCGCACGGCTATGCATGGGGCGTCGGATCGGTGGACGGCGCGGTAGGCTTTGTCGCGATGGACGCGCTGGGTGCGCCTGTCGAGGTTACGCACATTGTCTGCGCAGCCGATGCCGCGCTGCCGATGGGTACGCGGCTGACGGCGGACCAGGCGGCGGCCTTCGATCCCGCCGCGATCCGTTCGCTGGAGGCACCGGTCAAGGATTTCGTGGCATTGGCAGAGGCGCTGATCGGCACCCCTAGATCGGTCGGCGGGCGTTCCGGCGCCGGTCTGGATGCCGGGGGCCTCGTCGCCCTCACCCTGTCGCTGGGCGGCATCCGCGCGCCGCGGTTCGTCGATCTTCAGGCGGACACACTCGGCCATGTGGTCGGGGCCGACGCGCCGATGTTGCGCGGCGACCTGATCTTCTTCGCCGACCATGTCGCGATCGTCAGCAGCGACACGCAGGCGGTTCACGTCGGATCGGAGCAGGTCGTGCGCGAGGCGATCGCCGATATCGATGCCGGCGCCATCGTCGTGCGCAGGCGGCTGCCATGAGGCGTTCGGTCTTCATCGACGGCGCTGCCGGCACCACCGGCCTGGAAATCCGCGAACGGTTGTCCGGGCGCGCCGAGATCGATCTCGTCACGCTCGACGGCGATCTGCGCAAGGATGCCACGGCGCGGCGCGCGGCGCTGAACGATGCCGATTTCGTGATCCTGTGCCTGCCCGACGATGCGGCGCGTGAGAGCGTGGCGCTGATCGACAACGATCGCACCCGCGTCATCGACGCCTCCACCGCCCATCGCACCGCCGATGGCTGGAGCTATGGCTTCCCCGAACTCGAACCGAGCCAGGCGGCGATGATCGCCGACGCCGCGAGGGTGACGAACCCGGGCTGCTACCCCACCGGGTTCCTCGCGCTGGTTCGCCCGCTGGTGCGCGCTGGACTGATCCCGGCCGATTGGGCGCTGAGCGTCAATGCCGTCTCGGGCTATTCGGGCGGCGGTCGCCAGATGATAGAACTGTACGAGGGCGGCGGTGAAACCAGCGCGTTCCGCGGCTACGGGCTGGACCTCGATCACAAGCACGTGCCCGAGATGCAGCGCCATGCGCGGCTGGAACATCCCCCGATCTTCACGCCCGCAGTCGTCCAGACCTATCGCGGCATGGTGGTTGAGGTGCCGCTGGCGCTGCATGCCCTGCCCCGCCGCCCGAGCATCGAGGCATGTCGCGACGTGCTGGCCGCCGCGTATGAGGGCAGCCGGATCGTCCGCGTGCTCGACGACGGCGCGGTGCTGGTGCGGATCGAGGACGATGCCGGCACCGACCGGCTGACGCTGCGCGTCACGGGCCACGCCGATCGCGGCTTGGCGCGACTGATCGCGACGCTCGACAATCTCGGCAAGGGTGCCGGCGGTGCGGCGGTGCAGAATCTGAACGTGATGGCGGGGTTCGATCCCGCGGCGGGGCTGGTTCTTTAACCGCTGCCATACGTATGCGGCTTGCCCCTCGCGGACTTGCCGCTAGGGAAGGCCCCGATTGGACCGTCGGGGGAAACGCATGACCGAAGCCGTGGGCAAATTGCTGCTGTTCGGAGCGACCGGCGACCTGTCGCAGCGGATGCTGATCCCATCACTGTACGGACTGCATGCCGACGGGCTGTTACCGTCCGGACTGACCATTACCGGCACCGCGCGCAGCGACCATGACGACGCCGGTTTCCGCGACTTCGCCCGCACGGCGCTGGACGAATTCCTGAGCGAGGATCGCAAGGATCCCGCTGCGATCGCGTCGTTTCTCGACCGGCTTCAGTATCAGCCGCTCGATGCTTCGACGCTCGACGGCTTCCCCGCGCTGGCGGAGAAGATCGGCGATGTTTCCGGCGGCCTTGCCATCTTCCTGTCGACCGCGCCGTTCCTGTTCGAGCCGACGATCCGGGGACTGGCCTCGGTCGGCCTCGCGGGCGAAACGGTGCGGATCGGCCTGGAAAAGCCGCTGGGTCACGACCTGCCGTCCAGCCGCGAGATCAACGACGCGGTCGCCGCCGCCTTTCCGGAAGAGCGGACCTATCGGATCGACCATTATCTGGGCAAGGAAACCGTCCAGAACATCCTGGCGCTGCGTTTCGGCAACTCGCTGTTCGAGCCGGTATGGAACGCGCGCGGGATCGATCACGTCCAGATCACCATCGCCGAGACGGTGGGGCTGGAGGATCGGGCCGGCTATTACGAAACCGCCGGCGCGCTGCGTGACATGGTGCAGAACCATATCCTGCAGCTGCTCGCGCTGATCGCGATGGAACCGCCCGCCCGCTTCGACGGCACCTCGATCCGTGACGAGAAGGTCAAGGTGTTGCGATCGCTGCGCCGGATCGCGCCGGCCGACGTGCCGCACATGACCGTCACCGGCCAATATGGCGCCGGCGCGGTGGGCGAGAAGATCGTCAAGTCCTATGCCGACGAACTCGGCAAGCCGTCGGCCACCGAGACGTTCGTCGCGATCAAGGCGCATGTCGACAACTGGCGGTGGCAGGGTGTGCCCTTCTATCTGCGCACCGGCAAGCGGCTGCCCGCGCGCCAGAGCGAGATCGCGATCCAGTTCAAGCCGGTGCCGCATTCGATCTTCGCCGATCGCGGGGGTCAGTTGCAGCCCAATACTTTGGTGATCCGCCTGCAGCCCGAGGAATATGTTCGTCTGCTGGTCATGGCGAAACAGCCCGGGCTGGACCGCGAAGGCGTGCGGCTGCGCGAAGTGCCGCTGAACCTGTCGCTGGACACCGAATTCGCGGGTACACGGCGGCGGATCGCCTATGAGCGGCTGCTGCTCGACCTGATCGAAGGCGATCCGACGCTGTTCGTGCGCCGTGACGAGGTGGAAGCACAATGGGCCTGGATCGACGCGATCCGCGCCGGTTGGGACGCGAACGACGTGAAGCCGAAGCCCTATCCGAGCGGCAGCTGGGGTCCAAGCGCGGGGATCGCACTGACGGAACGCGACGGGGTGACGTGGACGGAGTGAACTTCACTCTCCCCACAGCCGTTCGGTTCGAGTAGCCGTCGAGCGAAGTCGAGACGGCGTATCGAGAACATTGTCTCGATACGGGTTCTCGACACGCTCGAACCCTACTCGACACGAACGGATTGGAAGAAGGTTCAGATGACGACCGAAATCGAATGGTGGGATTACGACGACGCAGCCGAGATGGCGCAGGCCGTGGCGGGCGACATCGCCTTCGTCATCGAAAGCGCGATCGACGCGCGCGGTGCGGCCGTCATTGCGCTGGCCGGTGGCAAGACGCCGCTGCCGATCTATGACGCCCTGGCCAAGGCCAAGATCGACTGGAAGCGCGTGACGATCGTGCCGGGCGACGAACGGCTGGTGCCGCTGGGCGATCCGCTGTCCAACGTCACCGCGATCGGCAAGGCGTTCCTGCCCAAGGGCGCGCGCGTGATCCCGCTCGTGTCCGCCTCCGCGCCCGACTACAAGGCGGCGGGGCGATCCGCCGATGCGATCCTGCAGGATCTGCACTGGCCGCTCGACCTGTGCCTGCTCGGCGTCGGCGGCGATGGTCATGCCGCATCGATTTTTCCCGGCCCCGATTACGACGAGGCGCTCAACGGCCCCAAGGAGCGCCGCGCGCTGGGCGTGATGCCCGATCCGCTGCCGCCCGAGGCACCGGTGGCGCGCGTCACCCTGTCACGCCAGGCGATCATCACCGCCCGCGCGCTGATGATCGCGGTGACCGGCGATGCGAAACGTCAGGTCATCGAGGATGCGACCAAGGAGGGGGCGTCGTCGCCCTACCCGATCGGGCGGATCCTGGCCGATGTCGAACTGCCGGTGGACATCCACTGGGCGCCGTGAACACTTACATGCCCACCCCGTTCGTGCTGAGCGAAGTCGAAGCACATGAGTCCCATGCCCTTCGACTGCGCTCAGGGCGAACGGTTGGAGTTTAGCGACATGACGATCCACCCCGAAGTCGCCGCCGTCACCGACCGCATCATCACGCGATCGAAGGACCGCCGCAGGGCCTATCTCGACCTGATGCGCCGCGAGCGTGAGGGCGGTGTCGATCGCCCGATGCTCGGGTGCGCCAACCTCGCGCACGGCTATGCCGGCACGGACGAGGACCGCGACGCGATGAAGTCCAACAAGGCCATGAACATCGGCATCGTCACCGCCTACAACGACATGCTTTCGGCCCACGCGCCCTACTACCGCTATCCCGAACAGATGAAGGTCTGGGCGCGAGAAGTCGGGGCGACCGCACAGGTGGCGGGTGGCGTTCCGGCGATGTGCGACGGGGTGACCCAGGGATATCCGGGGATGGAGCTGTCGCTGTTCAGCCGCGACACCATCGCCATGTCCACGGCGATTGGCCTGTCCCACGGCATGTTCGAGGGCGCGGCGCTGCTCGGCATCTGCGACAAGATCGTGCCCGGACTGCTGATCGGTGCGCTGCGTTTCGGCCATTTGCCGATGGTGCTGATCCCCGGCGGCCCGATGCGCTCGGGCCTGCCCAACAAGGCAAAGGCCGCGGTCCGCGAACGCTATGCGGAGGGCAAGGCGACGCGCGACGAACTGCTCGATGCCGAGATCGCCGCCTATCACGGCAAGGGCACCTGCACCTTCTACGGCACCGCCAATTCGAACCAGATGATGGTCGAGGCGATGGGGCTGCACATGCCGTCCGCCGCCTTCGTCAATCCGGGGACCAAGCTGCGGCAGGAAGTGACCCGCGCCGCCGTCCACCGGCTGGCGAAGATCGGCTGGGACGGCGACGACTACCGACCGTTGGCGCAGTGCGTGGATGAAAAGGCGATCGTCAACGCCGCCGTCGCGCTGCTGGCGACGGGGGGATCGACCAACCATCTGATCCACCTGCCCGCCATCGCACGGTCTGCCGGGATCCTGATCGACTGGGAGGATTTCGACCGCCTCTCGCGCGCGGTGCCGCTGCTCTCGCGCGTCTATCCTAACGGGTCGGCGGACGTGAACGGCTTCGAGGATGCCGGCGGCCCCGCCTTCGTCATCCGCGAACTGCTGCGCGGCGGCTGTATGCATCCTGACATCCTGACGGTTGGCGGCGACTTCGCGGACTATGCGAAACAGCCGAAGATGGACGGCGACACGCTGGTCTGGCGCGACGTTGCCGAAGAACCGGGCGACGACACGATCGTCCGCAAGATCGACGCCCCGTTTTCGCCCGAGGGCGGCTTCCGGATCCTCGCCGGCAACCTCGGTCGCGCCTGCATCAAGGTGTCGGCGGTCGATCGCGACCGCTGGACGATCGAGGCACCGTGCCGCGTGTTCACCGACCAGGCGGCGGTGCAGGCGGCATTCAAGGCGGGTGAGCTCGACCGCGACGTGGTGGTCGTCGTCCGTTTCCAGGGGCCGCGCGCCAACGGCATGCCCGAACTCCACAAGCTGACCCCGCCGCTCGGTGTGCTCCAGAACCGCGGTTTCCGCGTCGCGCTGGTCACCGACGGCCGCATGTCGGGTGCCTCGGGCAAGGTGCCCTGCGCGATCCACCTCAGCCCCGAAGCGCTCGGCGACGGCCCCATCGCCAAATTGCACGACGGCGACGTCGTACGGCTGGATTCGGAAGCCGGAACACTCGACGCGCTGGTCGATGCGTCCGAATGGGCCGCCCGCCCGCTGGCCGATGCCCCGCCCCCGGCGATGGGCACCGGTCGCGAACTGTTCGCGATGATGCGCGCCGGATGCTCGACCGCGGAGGAAGGCGGATCGGCCATGCTGGCGATGGCGGGGTTGTGATGACCGCCCCAGCCGTTCGTTTCGAGCGCAGTCGAGAAACGTGGTTCAGGGACAGGCTTCTCGACTTCGCTCGAAGCGAACGGAGGTGGATTTGCAAGTCGTAGCCGTAGACATCGGCGGCACCCATGCCCGCTTCGCCATCGCCGAGGTCGATGGCGGTCGCGTCGTGTCGCTGGGCGAACCCGTCACGCTCAGGACGGCCGAACACGGCAGCCTGCAACTCGCCTGGGAGGCGTTTGCCGCGAGCCAGGGCGGCACCCTGCCCCGCGCCGCAGGAATTGCGGTCGCCGCGCCGATCGGCGGCGACATCATCAAGCTCAGCAACAACCCCTGGATCATTCGCCCTGCACTGATCGAGGAGCGGCTGAAGGTCGACAGCTGGACCCTGGTCAATGATTTCGGCGCGGTCGGACATGCCGTGGCGCAGGTACCGGACAGCGATTTCATCCATCTGTGCGGCCCCGACGGCCCGATGCCGGACACGGGCATGATTACCGTCTGCGGTCCGGGCACGGGCTTGGGCGTCGCGGGTGTGCTGCGTGTGCGCGGCGGTTATCACGTCGTCGAGACCGAGGGTGGCCACATGGACTTTGCCCCCCTCGATACGATCGAGGACGCGCTGCTCAAGCACCTGCGCAAGGATTTCAACCGCGTGTCGGTCGAACGCATCGTCGCCGGCCCCGGCATCGTCGCGATCTACGAGACGCTCGCCGCGCTCCAGCACACGCAGGTCGCGCGCATGGACGACAAGCAAATCTGGACTCGCGCGCTCGACGGGAGCGACAGCATCGCCACCGCCGCGCTGGACCGATTCTGCCTGGCACTGGGGGCCGTTGCGGGCGACCTTGCGCTGACTCATGGACCGAAAGGCGTCGTGATCGCCGGCGGGCTGGGCCTGCGGCTCAAGGACCATCTGCTGCGGTCGGGATTCGAGGAGCGCTTCGTCGCCAAGGGCCGGTTCCGCAACCTGATGGCGAGCGTTCCCGTCAAACTCATCACCCATCCCCAGCCCGGCCTCTACGGCGCCGCGGCAGCCTATGCGCAGGAGCACAGCAGTTGAGCGACATCGAAACCATCATGCGCACCAGCGCGGTCATCCCCGTACTGGTGATTGACGACGCCGCGACCGCGCGCCCGCTGGCCGAAGCGCTGGTCAAGGGCGGATTGAACGTGCTGGAGGTGACGATGCGCACCGCCGCCGCGCTCGACGCGATCCGCGAGATGAAGCAGGTCCCGGGCGCGATCGTCGGCGCGGGCACGGTCGTGTCGGCCGACCAGTTCGCCGCCGTCATGGACGCCGGTGCCGAATTCATCGTTTCGCCCGGCCTGACCGAGGCGCTGGGCCGCCCGATCGTCGAGAGCGGCGTGCCCTTCCTGCCCGGCATCGCCAACGCCGGCGACATCATGCGCGGCTATGATCTGGGCCTGCGCCATTTCAAGTTCTTCCCGGCCGAGGCCAATGGCGGGTTGAAGGCGCTGAAAGCACTCGCCGCACCCTTCTACGAAGCGCAGTTCTGCCCGACCGGCGGAATCACCGCGGCATCCGCGCCCGAATATCTCAGCTTCGGCCCGGTACGCTGTGTCGGCGGAAGCTGGGTGACACCCGCAGGCGCATCGATGGACGAGGTCGAACGGCTGGCGCGCGAAGCGGCGGCCCTGCGCGGCTGAGCCCATGGTGGTCTGCGATCGATCCGCGATTCACGGCGACTACGCGGCCGGCGACGGGGACTTCACCGCGGCGCTGACAACCGATGGCGTACTCGACATCGCGATCCGCGGCGTCTGGACGGTTCAGCAGGTCGATCGCTTCTTCTCGGCAATCATGCCGCTCTATCACCAGTCGCGCGCGCAGTTCGGCACGGTCCGCGCGCTGATCCTGGTGCAGACGGTGCAGTCGCCGACGGTCGCGCTGCATGTCCGGGATCGAACGCTGGCGTTGAAGATGGTCGGTGATCGCAACGCTGTCGTCGTCGCCAGCTTCCTGTCGAAACTGCAGATCACGCGGCTGGCGACCACCGAGAATTTCGGCGTGTTCACCGATGCCGGGATCGCGCGCGAATGGCTCCTCGCGCCCTGACTACATCTCGCCGCGCGACCGGCGCAGCGCATACCATTTCTGCACATTGGCATTGTGCTGTTCCAGCGTGTCGGCGAACACATGCCCGCCGGTGCCGTCCGCGACGAAATACAGTGCGTTGGACTGCGCCGGATCGAGCACCGCGTCGATGCTCGCCCGCCCCGGGTTGGCGATCGGGCCGATCGGTAGGCCCGGCATGGCGTAGGTGTTGTACCCGTTCTTCGCCTGGAGTTCCGACCGCAGGATGCGGCGACCGAGCGGGCGCCCCTTGGTGATCGGATAGATGGTGGTCGGGTCGGCCTGCAGCGGCATGCCCCGACGGATACGGTTGGAATAGACCGCGGCGACCGTGCGCCGCTCGGCAGGCTTACCGGTTTCCTTCTCGACGATCGAGGCGAGGATCAGCGCCTCCTGCGGAGTCTTAGCGACCGTCGTCGGCTTGCGTTTCTTCCACGCCTCGTCGAGGTAGCGGGTCATCGCCGCCTGCATCCGCTGCACCACCGACGCGCGGGTGTCGCCGCGTTCGTAGCTGTAGCTGTCGGGCAGCACCGATCCTTCCGCCGGTACGCCGACCTGACCCTCCAGCTGCGGCGCGTTCATCACCGCGTCGTGGACCATGACCGATGGCCAGCCTTCGGGCACCGCGACGAAGCGCTGGAGCGTGCGGCCGCCCTGCATCATCTTGAGGATATCGGCCTGGCTGATGCCCTTGGGCAGGCGATATTCGCCCGCGCGGATCGGTTCTCCGCCGCCGAACACCTTGGCGAGCAGCAGGAATCGCCGGGACGATGCGATGGCGCCGGCCTTTTCCAGATCCGTCGCCGCACTCGTCAGGGTGGAGCCTTGCGGGATCACCACCGACAGGTTGCGTGGTGCGGGGCCGGGTCCGCCCCAGCTCTGCACGACGAGAAAGGTCGCGGCGACCGCGACAAGCGCGGCGATCAGCCCCAGACACCCAATCTTCCGCATAGCAGCTCCCCGGCGAAGGCCGGGGTCCAGTTGCGGGCCGGCCGAGACTGGACCCCGGCCTTCGCCGGGGGACGGTTTAGTTAAACCGGCTTCATCACCAGCGAGGCGTTCGTCCCGCCGAAGCCGAACGAATTGTTCAGCACCGCGCGGATCTTGCGCTCCTTGGCCACGTGCGGAACCAGATCGACGCCGACGCAACCCTCGCTCGGATTGTCCAGATTGAGCGTCGGCGGCGCGACCTGATCGCGCATCGCCAGGATGCAGAAGATCGATTCGACCGCACCGGCGCCGCCGAGCAGATGGCCGATCGCCGACTTGGTCGACGACATCGACAGCGTATCGATGTTGCTGCCGAACAGCCGCCGCACCGCGCCTAGCTCCAGTTCGTCACCCAGCGGGGTCGAGGTGCCGTGCGCGTTGATGTAGTCGATCTCCGACAGGTCGAGCCCCGCCTTCTTCACCGCCATCTGCATCGACCGGAACGCGCCCGATCCTTCGGGATGCGGGGCCGTCACGTGATAGGCATCGCCCGACAGGCCGTAACCGATCACCTCCGCATAGATTTTGGCCCCACGCTTCTTCGCGCGCTCATATTCCTCGAGCACCACGACGCCTGCGCCCTCGCCCATCACGAAGCCGTCACGCGCCACATCATAGGGGCGCGAGGCCTTTTCCGGCGTGTCGTTGAAGGCAGTCGATAGCGCGCGCGCCTGGGCGAAGCCGGCGATGCCGATCGGGCAGACGGTGCTTTCCGCGCCGCCCGCCAGCATCACGTCGGCGTCGTCCATCGCGATCATCCGCGCGGCGTCGCCGATCGAATGCGCGCCGGTCGAACACGCGGTGACGACCGCGTGGTTCGGGCCCATCAGGCCATATTTGATGCTGACCTGACCCGAGATCAGGTTGATGAGCCGTCCGTGGACGAAATGCGGGGACACGCGACGCGGGCCCTTTTCGTGCAGGACGAGCGATTCGCTCTCGATCCCCGGCAGCCCGCCGATCCCCGACCCGATCGAACAGCCGGCACGATACCGCTCTTCCTCGGTCATGTCGGTCAGGCCGGCGTCCTCGATCGCCTGGCCTGCGGCGTCGATGCCGTACACGATGAACGGATCGACCTGACGCTGGACCTTGTGATCGACGCGTACGCCGGGATCGAAGCCATATTCATGCCCGGCCGGCTTCACCTCGCAGGCGATGCGACAGACGTAATCGCTGGCGTCGAAGCGGGTGATGTGGCCCGCCCCCGACTTGCTGGCCAGGATGTTCTTCCAGACCGTCTCGACGTCCGCCCCCAGGGGGGTCACCATGCCGAGTCCGGTGACGACTACGCGACGCATCGCTTGTTCTCCGTTCCGTAAAACGCCAGCGGCTCCCAGCCCCTGCCGGGACGGGAGCCGCCGTATCCTACCACCCCGTCGGGAGCGGTACCGGCCAGATCAGGCCCAAAAAACTTAAGCTTTGTGCTCGTCGATATAGGTGATCGCATCCTTGACGGTGCCGATCTTTTCCGCGGCATCGTCGGGGATCTCGACCCCGAATTCTTCCTCGAACGCCATGACGAGTTCGACGATGTCGAGGCTGTCCGCGCCCAGATCGTCGATGAAGCTCGCATCCTCGGTCACCTTGTCGGCCTCGACGCCCAGGTGCTCGACGACGATCTTCTTAACGCGGTCGGCGGTCTCGCTCATACCTTGGTTCCTTCTGGTGAAAATGTAATTCCTGAACGCACGTAGAACGGCGATCGGACCCGCGCAAGGGTTACGACAGCATCGCCATGCCGCCGTTGACGTGCAGGGTCTGGCCGGTGACGTAGCCCGACTCGCGCGATGCCAGATACACGACGGCCGCGCCGATATCCGCGCCGTCGCCCAGATCGCCGGCGGGAATGCGGGTCAGCAGCGCGGTCTTCTGCGCCTCGGGCAACACGTCGGTCATCGCCGAGCGGATGAAGCCCGGCGCGACGCAGTTGACCGTGATGCCGCGCGACGCAAGTTCCTGTGCCAGCGCCTTGGACATGCCGACCAAGCCCGCCTTCGAGGCGGCATAATTGGCCTGTCCGGGATTTCCCGTCGCACCCACGACCGAGGTGATCGACACGATCCGCCCGAACCGCGCCTTCATCATCGGGCGGGCCGCAGCGCGGCACAGGCGGAACGCCGCTTCCAGGTTGACGCGCAGGACGTCGGACCACTCGTCGTCCTTCATCCGCATCGCCAGGTTGTCGCGTGTCACCCCGGCGTTGTTGACCAGGATGTCCAGCTTGCCGCCCAGCGCCTCGACCGCCTGCGGCACCAGCGCATCCACCGCGGCACCGTCCGACAGGTTGCACGGCAGGGCAACATGATCCCCACCCAGCGACGCGCGAAACGCCTCCAGCTTGTCGGCATTGGACCCGCTCACCGCCAACCGGGCCCCCTGCCCCGCCAACGCCTGCGCGATCGCCGAACCGATGCCACCGGAAGCGCCAGTCACCAGCGCGGTCATGCCTGTCAGGTCGAACATTGTTGTCTCCAGCAAGAAGTTATTGGTTCACGCGGAGACGCGGAGCCGCGGAGGGACGATGGTCATTGACGACCCGTCGTATGCCTTCCTTGAGCGTCGCACCGCCGAAGTTGATGAGCAGCCCGACGGGCTGCTTCGTTAATCTGAGATAGGTCAGCAATTGTTTGGCATGGACAACCGTCAGGCGCTCGACCGACTTGATCTCGACGATCAAACGGTCATCGACCAGGAGATCGATCCTGAACGCCGCTTCGAACCGCAACCCCTCGAACTCGAAATCGACTGCGCGCTGGCGCGAAACCAAGTACCCCATCTCGGCAAGTTTCGCGGCCAACACGACTTCGTAGACGCTTTCGAGCAAACCTGGTCCGAGATCACGGTGCAGCCGCAGAGCCACATCGAGAACATCGCCACTGATCTGATCGATATCCTTCACTTTCTTCTCCGCGTCTCCGCGTCTCCGCGTGAACCACTTTCTTCTACAGCACCTTCAGTACCGCCTCGATGTCGTCCATCGACACCACGCTGGTCGTCGTCGCGTCCGGGGCCGAGCGCTTGACCATCGGCCCCAGCACCTTGCCGCCCAGTTCGACGAAGTCGTGCACACCGCCCGCGAACATCGCGATCACCGATTCGCGCCAGCGGACCATGCCGATGACCTGTTCGACCAGCAGCGCCTTGATGAGCGCGGGATCGCTCGCCGGGGCGGCGGTCACGTTGGCGTAGACGGGGACCAGCGGCGCCTGCAGCGCGACGTCGGCCAGCGCCGCCTCCATCGCATCGGCGGCGGGCTGCATCAGCGGGCAGTGGAACGGCGCGGACACCGGCAGCAGGATCGCGCGCTTGGCACCCATTTCCTTGGCCAGCGGCAGCGCGCGTTCGACCGCCTCGCGCGCGCCGGAAATGACGACCTGCGAGGGATCGTTGTCGTTCGCGACGGTGCACACCTGCCCGTCCGCCGCCGCATCGACGATCGCCTGCGCCTTGCCGCGGTCCGCGCCGAGGATCGCGGCCATCGCACCCTCGCCGACCGGCACCGCCGCCTGCATCGCCTGTCCGCGCAGTTTCAGCAGGCGCGCCGTCGTCGCCAGATCGAGCGCACCCGCCGCGCACAGCGCCGTATATTCGCCCAGCGAATGGCCGGCGACATAGTCCGCCTTCTCGGACAGGCGGATGCCGCCCTCTCGCTCCAGCACCCGCAGCACCGCGATGGCGTGCGCCATGATCGCCGGCTGGGCATTTTCGGTCAGCATCAGGTCGCTTTCCGGGCCCTCGCTCATCAGCCTGAACAGCTTCTGCCCGAGCGCGTCATCGACCTCCTGAAACACCTCGCGCGCATGCGGACTGGCGGCGGCGAGCGCGCTGCCCATGCCGACCGACTGGCTGCCCTGTCCCGGAAAGATGAAAGCGCGCATGTCCAATTCTCCCAAACCGATGCGCGCCGACTAGGCAGCGTATGCGCGCGAGGCAAGCTGAACGGAACGACAGCAACATTGTCCCTTCTGCGACAGGTTGCGACCATTTTGCCTGGACCCGACACGGCGTTGCGACGGTTGGGCACCACATTGCATCTCGACGCCAGGTACGGCGCCTTGAAATCCAAGGAGACACATTGTGAAGAAGTTCCTGATCGCCGCGATCGCCACCACGCTGGTCGCCAGCCCGATCGTCGCCGCCGCCCCGGCCGACGCCCAGAGCCGCCAGAGCGAGCGGACCGTGAAGTACAAGCCCAACGGCAAGGTCGTGGTCAAGCAGCGGACCGTGACCCGGCAGAATTATCGCCAGCCGGTCCGCCAGAGCTATCGCAGCAACTGGCGCAAGGGCGAGCGTTTCAACCGCGCGCAGGCCCGCAACTATCGCCAGGTCACCAACTGGCGCCAGTATCAGAACCGCCGCCTTTACGCCCCGCAGCGCGGGCAGCAGTGGGTCCAGTCGGGCAACGACGCGATACTCATCACGGTGGCCAGCGGTGTGGTCGCAGCGGTGCTGGCGGGCGCGTTCAATTAAGCCGACCTTGCCTTTGCGGTGAAAACCGCTAAGGGCAGCGCCAGCCGGGGCGGACAGAGCATGCTTTGTCCGCCCCTAAGCTGTTTGAGTGCAAGACAGCCGGAGGGGCGTACGCGATGGTCGCGGCGTCAGCGATCGGCCAACAGTGAGAATGAAGCATGGCTCTTTACGAGCACGTCTTCCTTGCGCGCCAGGATCTGGCACAGGCGCAGGTCGACGCACTGGCGGAAGCCGCCACCAAGATCGTCACCGATCACAAGGGCAAGGTCGTCAAGACCGAGAACTGGGGCCTGCGCAGCCTGGCGTACCGCATCGCCAAGAACCGCAAGGCCCATTACGTGATGCTCGAAATCGACGCCCCCGGCGATGTCGTCGCCGAGCTGGAGCGTCAGACCCAGATCAACGAGGACGTGATCCGCTACATGACCGTCAAGGTCGACGAGCTGGAGCAGGGTCCGACCGTCATGATGCGCAAGCAGGAGCGCGACCGCGAACGCCGCGGCGAGCGTGAAGGTGGTCGTGGCGACCGTCCGGATCGTGGTGATCGCCCCCGTCGTGACCGTGAAGAGGGAGCCGAATAATGGCCCGCGCATTTTTCCGCCGCCGCAAGTCGTGCCCGTTCAGCGCCAAGGATGCGCCGCGGATCGATTACAAGGACGTCCGTCTGCTCCAGGGCTTCGTGTCCGAGCGTGGCAAGATCGTTCCGTCGCGCATCACATCCGTCGCCGCCAAGAAGCAGCGCGAGCTCGCCCAGGCGATCAAGCGCGCGCGTCACCTGGGCCTGCTGCCCTACATCGTTAAGTAAGGAACAGACGCAATGGACGTCATTCTGCTGGAACGCGTCGAGAAGCTCGGCGCCATCGGCGATGTGGTGAAGGTGAAGGACGGGTTCGCCCGCAACTTCCTGCTGCCCAACAAGAAGGCGATGCGCGCCAACGAAGCCAATCGCAAGGTCTTCGAGGCGAACCGCGCGCGCATCGAGAGCGACAACGCGAACCGTCGCGGCGAGGCCGAGAAGGAGGCACAGACCTTCAAGGACGCCAGCGTCACGCTGATCCGCCAGGCGTCGAACACCGGCCAGCTCTACGGCTCGGTCGCGGTGCGCGATCTGGTCGAGGCGCTGGTCGCCGACGGTCACAAGGTGGCCAAGTCGGCGATCGTGCTGAACAAGCCGATCAAGGCCATCGGCGTGTACGACGTCAACGTCGCGCTGCATCCTGAGGTGTCGGTGACCGTCAAGGTCAACGTCGCCCGCTCGCCGGAAGAGGCCGAGATGCAGGCATCGGGCGTCGACGTGATGGCGGCGATGTTCGAGAAGGACGAAGCCGGCTTCATCGAGGATTACGATCCCAACGCCGAGCCGGGCGCGACCGCCGAGGTCCAGTCCGATGCGGCGCCGGAGGGTGAGGCCCAGCAGGGCTGATCGCTTCGCGTTTCGTGACACGACGGGGGAGTCGCTCGCATCTGCGGGCGGCTCCCTTTTCTTGTCCCGGGTGCATTTCCCGCTAGAACGAGCCGCGATGCCCGATACCCCGACCTTTGCTGCGCCCCTGCTCACCGGCGATTTCGCTCCCTGGTTCAAGGGGCAGGCGCTCGACGGTCGGGCGGACTGGGCGTTTCCGTCGGCGGCCGGCGCGCCGATCCTGCTGTTCTTCATGGGATCGGCCGGGCATCCCGCCGTCGCCGCCGCACTGGCGACGATCCGGGCAGGCGCCGACCTGTTCGACGACGTCCGGGGCCGGTTCTTCGGCGTAACCTGTGATCCCACCGACGTCGCGTCGGGTCGCATCGCGCAGCGGCTGCCGGGCATCCGCCATTTCCTCGACTATGACCGCCGCATCAGCACACTCTACGGCGCTGCAAGCGAGGGCGACGAACGCTATCGCGCCCATATCCTGCTGCTCGACCGCACGTTGCAGGTCGTCCGCCGTTTCAGGCTGGACGAGGCAGGAGCCGCGCTTGACGCCTATGTCGCGGCTACCCGTGTCGTTGGGCAGCAGGATTGGGCACCGGTCCTCACGGTCCCCAACCTGCTCGAACCGACCCTGTGTCGTGCGCTGATCGACCTGTACGACCGGTCCGGTGGCGAAGAGTCGGGCTTCATGCGCGAGGTCGGCGGCAAGACGACCATGGTCACCGACCATAATTTCAAGCGCCGCAGCGACGCGCAGATCGACGATCCCAGATTGCGCCAGGCTCTGGTCGAGCGAATCCGCCGCAGGTTGCTGCCCGCGATCGAACGTACTTTTCAGTTCGAGGCGACTCGGATCGAGCGCTATATCGTCGCGGCCTATGACGCCGAGACGGGTGGTCACTTCAACGCGCATCGTGACAATACGACGAAGGGAACCGCCCATCGACGGTTCGCCGTCACGATCAACCTGAACGACGATTACGAGGGCGGCGACCTGCGCTTCCCCGAATTTGGCGACCGCACCTATCGTGCACCAAAGGGCGGCGCGATCGTGTTCTCGTGTTCGTTACTGCACGAAGCGACACGGATGGAATCGGGTCGCCGCTACGCAACGTTACCGTTTCTCTATGACGACGCCGGTGCGGAACTCAGAGCGGCCAACACGCAATTTCTCGACGATGGCGTATATCGCTATGATCCCGCCAGCGCCGCCGCCGAGTGACAGCTTACGGCACCGCGACGCAGGCGCTGATGACGGCAACGAGCGGCACGAGGGCCAGGACGACGGGAATGATCTGTTTCATCGCTTGGGCGACCTGATTGTCTGGTTTGGCTCGAAAACGCGGCGCCGCGTCAAAAGGTTGCGCGAAGATGAACGAAACCGATCCCAGCGCTCGTGTCGTCGTTGCCACACGGCGCCCGATCGCGCCGCTGACAAGGTCCGTCAGCCGCCACGCGGTCCGAACAGGATCAGGCCCGCCCCGACCAGACACACCAGTGCCCCCATCACGTCCCAGCGGTCCGGCCTGACCCCTTCGATTCCCCAGAGCCAGCCGAGCGAACAGGCGATATAGACCCCGCCATAGGCGGCATAGGCCCGTCCCGCCGCAGCGCTGTCGACCAGCGTCAGCAGCCACGCGAACCCGGCAAGCGCCAGGACGCCCGGCACCAGCCACCACGCCGACCGGCCCAGTCGCAGCCAGGACCAGACGGCGAAGCACCCGCCGATCTCGGCGCAAGCGGCCATCAGATAGATCGCGATCGTCCCCGGCGCCGACATCATCGTCGCCCGAACAGCTTCTCGATATCGGCGTGCGCCAGCTTCACCCACGTCGGCCGGCCGTGGTTGCACTGACCCGAATGCGGCGTGACTTCAATCTCGCGCAGCAGCGCATTCATCTCGGCCACCGACAGCACTCGTCCCGCCCGGACCGATCCGTGACAGGCCATCGTCGCGGCGACGTGGTCGAGGCGCTCCTTCAGGCTCAGCGCTTCGTCGAACGCGGCAAGTTCGTCGGCCAGGTCGGTGACGAGGCCGGTCACGTCTCCCGCCCCGAGCAGCGCGGGCGTAGCACGGACCAGCATCGCGCGTGGGCCGAAGCGCTCGAGGTCGAGGCCGAAGTCCGCCAGTTCGCCGATCCGCGCCTCGAGCCGGTCGCAAGCCGGCTCGTCGAGTTCGACGACCTCGGGCAGCAGCAGCGCCTGGCTGGCCACCCCGCCGTCGGCCACCGCGCGGCGCATGCGTTCGAGGACCAGCCGTTCGTGCGCGGCATGCTGATCGACGATCACCAGCCCGTCCTGCGCTTCGGCCACGATATAGGTCTTCGCAACCTGTCCGCGCGCGACACCCAACGGATAGTCGACCGTGTCGGGCGGCGGTGCCCACGCCGGCTCGGCGCGGGCCAGCGGTGGCGGCGCGAAGGTCGGGCGGCGGTCGCTGACCCCGGTCGCCGGACGGTCGAGCAGGTCGAGGCCGCCCCAGGGTGTCTCCAGCCGCACCGGTTCGGCCTGCCATGCGCCCAGCGCCGCCTCGCTCGGCCGCTGGACGACGCGGTGGCCGGCGTCGTCGAGTGCACGGCGCAGTCCGCTGACGATCATGCCGCGCACCATCGCCGGGTCGCGAAAGCGGACCTCGGTCTTGGCCGGATGGACGTTCACATCGACGGCATCGGCCGGCACGTCGAGGAACAGCGCGACCACGGCGTGGCGATCGCGCGGCATCATCTCGGCATAGGCGCCGCGGATCGCGCCGATCAGCAGCCGGTCCTTCACCGGGCGCCCGTTGACGAACAGATACTGGTGGTCGGCGATGCCGCGATGGAACGTCGGCAGGCCGGCGACGCCGCCCAACCTGAGCCCTTCGCGCTCCAGATCGACCCCGACGCTGTTGTCCGCCAGATCGCGATCGGTCAGCGCGGCGACGCGCGCGGGCCGGTCGTCGCCTTCCTGTACGCCCATCACGCGGCGTCCGTCATGCTCGACCGAGACGCCGACGTCCGGACGCGCCATCGCGAGGCGCTTCACCACGTCCAGGCAGGCGGCATATTCCGCGCGCGGACTGCGCAGGAACTTGCGCCGTGCGGGGACGCGCTCGAACAGCGCCTCGACCTTCACCCGCGTCCCCGGCGGCAAGGCAGCCGGGCCCTCGTGCTCGACCACGCCGTTATCGACGATTCGCGACCAGCCGTCGGCCCCGCGCACACGGCTTTCCAGCGTCATCCGCGCGACACTGGCGATCGAGGGCAACGCTTCACCGCGAAAGCCGAGCGTCGTGACCGATTCGATCGCCTCATCGGGAAGCTTCGACGTGGCGTGACGCTCCAGCGCCAGCGCCATCTCGGCCGGCGTCATGCCGCACCCGTCGTCGCTGACCTCGATCAGGTCGGTACCGCCGGCGACCAGCCGCACGGCGATCCGCCGCGCGCCGGCATCGATCGCGTTTTCGACCAGTTCCTTCAACGCAGCGGCGGGGCGTTCCACCACTTCTCCGGCCGCGATCCGGTTGACGAGATGGCTGGGGAGACGGCGTATTGACATGGGAGACGCTCTAGCCCAAGCGGCGCCATCCCGCGACCCGTATCCGCCATGTACCGGAGCCGGAATTCTCCGGCTCGGAATGGTGCAGGACGTTCGGTCGAGTGCGAACCGCCGCGGTGGGCTGCCGTGGCTATGAAGGCAAGGTTCTGATGCTGTTTTCGCGTTTCTTCAAATTCATGTCGCATGACATGGCGATCGATCTCGGCACGGCCAACACCGTCGTCTACGTCCGCGGGCGCGGCGTCGTTCTGAACGAACCGTCGGTCGTCGCGATCGAAACCGTCAACGGCATCAAGAAGGTGCGCGCTGTCGGCGACGACGCCAAGCTCATGATGGGCAAGACGCCCGGCAGCATCGAGGCGATCCGCCCGTTGCGCGACGGCGTGATCGCCGACATCGACGTCGCCGAGGAGATGATCAAGCACTTCATCCGCAAGGTCCACGGTGGCCGCAAGTCGATGATGCGGTGGCCCCAGATCGTGATCTGCGTGCCCTCGGGCTCGACCAGCGTCGAGCGCCGCGCGATCCGTGATGCCGCGTCGAACGCCGGTGCCAGCCAGGTCTTTCTGATCGAGGAGCCGATGGCCGCCGCGATCGGTGCCGACATGCCCGTCACCGAGCCGGTCGGCAGCATGGTCGTCGATATCGGCGGCGGCACGACCGAGGTCGCGGTGCTCAGCCTGCGCGGTCTGGCCTATTCCAATTCGGTCCGCGTCGGCGGCGACAAGATGGACGAGGCGATCGTCAGCTATGTCCGCCGCAACCACAATCTGCTGATCGGCGAAGCGACGGCCGAGCGGATCAAGCAGGAAGTCGGCATCGCCAAGCCCCCGGCCGACGGCATCGGCATGACGCTGCACATCAAGGGCCGCGATCTGGTCAATGGTGTGCCCAAGGAAATCCAGATCAACCAGGGCCAGATCGCCGAGGCGTTGAGCGAGCCGGTCGGCACGATCGTCGAGGGTGTCCGCATCGCGCTGGAGAACACGGCGCCCGAACTGGCTGCCGACATCGTCGATCAGGGCATCGTCCTGACGGGTGGCGGCGCGCTGTTGCAGGGGATCGACGAGGTGCTGCGCGACGAAACCGGCCTGCCGGTGACGATCGCCGAGGATCCGCTGACGTGCGTGGCGCTCGGCACCGGCCGCGCGCTGGAAGATCCGCAGTTCCGCGGCGTCCTGATCCAGGTCTGATCCAGCCAGAACGAAAGCGCGACCATGGCGCCGCCCATCGCCCGGCGCACCGGGTTCTCCCGCAGGGCGCAATACGGTGTCTTCATCGGCTATGTCGCCGCGGCGACCGGCGTGATCGTCGGCGCGGTGCTGGTGCTGCTGTCGATGTTCAACCCGCCGGCCTTTGCCGCAGTACGATCGGTAATGGCCGAGATCGCCACGCCGATTTCCAGCGGCCTGTCCGGCCTGCGCCGCGGGGCGAGCTCGACGGGCAGCCTGAGCGATTACTTCGGTGGTTCGGACAAGATCCGTGCGCTCCGCAAGCAGCTGGCGGACGAACACGCCATCGTCATGCGGGCGCGCAGTATCAACCTGGAAAACCGTCGGCTGCGCGCGTTGTTGCGCGTCCGTGATGTCGAGCCCGCACCGATCGTCGCCGCCCGCCTGGTCAGCTCGACCGCGGCCAGCACACGCCGCTTCGCCACGTTGAACGCCGGATCGCGCCAGGGCGTCGCGGTGGGCCAGCCGGTGCGCGGCCCCGACGGGCTGATCGGTCGGGTGCTGGAGGCCGGGTTCAACACGTCGCGCGTCCTGCTGGTGACCGATCCCGAAAGCATCGTGCCGGTCCGGCGCACGCGCGACGGCCTGCCCGCGATCGCCGCGGGGCGCGGTGACGGCATGGTCGATCTGCGCTCCGCCGGCGCGCTGAACGCGCAGTTCAAGGCCGGCGACGTCTTCGTCACGTCGGGCACCGGCGGAATCTATCCGCCCAACACCCCGGTCGCGCGGGTGACGGCGGACGCCCGCGACATCGCGCTCGGACGTCCGCTCGCCAACCCCGATTCACTCGATTTCGCTCTGGTCCACAGTGCCTTCCTCCCGCCGCTGCCGCCGGCGACCCCGGTGGAGCCCGCGCGATGAGGCCGCCGCGGCCGTCGAAGTTCGGCGAGCCGGCCAGCCCGCGACGCCGGACGATCATCGCCGCCGCGACGGTGATGGCCGGATCGCTGCTGACCCTGGTCCCGCTGGTCGCGACGATCCCGTTCCTGCCGCCATTCGGCCTGTTGCTGCTGCTGGCATGGCGGCTGCGCAGCCCCGAAACGCTGCCGGTATGGGCAGCGGCACCGCTCGGCCTGTTCGACGACCTGTTCAGCGGTCATCCGCTGGGCAGTGCCATGTCGCTCTGGACGCTGTCGATGCTGGTGATCGACGTCATCGACAGCCGGCTGGTGTGGCGCGATTTCTGGCAGGACTGGTTGATTGCCGCCGGCGCGGTCGCCGGGTTCCTGATCGGCGCGCGGCTTGCCGGTACGCCGCTGTCGGCGCATGTCGATACGGTGCTGCTGCTCCAGATCGTGATCGCCGTGTCCCTTTATCCGCTCGCTGCGTTGATCTGCGCGCGGGTCGACGCGATGGGCCGGCAGCTGTGGTGAGGATCGCCAATCCGTTCGGCACGTCGAGCGAGGCGACCCAGTCGTTCACCTTTACCCGACGCGCCATGATGCTGTCGGGCCTGCAGATCGGAGTCGGCGTCCTGCTGGCCGGGCGGATGACCTGGCTCGCGACGGCCGAGAACGAGCGTTATTCCATGCTGAGCGAAAGCAATCGCGTCAACATGACGCTGGTGCCGCCGCGTCGCGGCTGGATCGTCGATCGCAAGGGGCTGCCGATCGCGCACAACCGCACCGATTTCCGCGTCGATATCATTCCCGACCGGCTGGAATCGCCCGAGCGCGTGATGCCGGTGCTACGCCAGATCCTGAACCTGACGCCGGACGAGGTCGCGCGGATCGAGGCGGAGCTGAAGCGTTCGGCGGGGTTCCAGCCGGTGCAGGTCGCCGAGAACCTCGACTGGGACCGGTTCGCCGCGATCAGCGTTCGGCTGCCCGAACTGCCCGGCGTCGCTCCGACCCGCGGCTTTTCGCGCGATTATCCGCTGGGCGCGGCGGTCGCGCACCTGACCGGTTATGTCGGCGCGGCCAATGCCGAGCAATACAAGGAGACGCGCGACCCGCTGCTCGTCACGCCGGGCTTCAAGCTGGGCAAGGACGGGCTCGAGAAGACGTTGGAGCAAACCCTGCGCGGCAAACCCGGGGCCAAGCGGATCGAGGTCACCGCGCGCGGCAAGGTGGTGCGCGAGCTGGAGACGCGGCCCGACGTGCCGGGCAAGTCCGTCCGGCTGACGATCGACGCGGGGTTGCAGGAATATGCCGCCCGCCGGCTGGGCACCAATTCGGGCTCGGTCGTCGTCTTCGACTGCCAGACCGGCGACATCCTCGCGATGGTGTCGATGCCCGCCTACGACCCCAATATGTTCTCCGACGGGATCAGCCACAACGAGTGGAAGATGCTGTCCGATGACGACCACGTGCCGCTGATGAACAAGACGCTGCAGGGGCTGTATCCGCCGGGTTCGACGGTCAAGCCGATGAACGGCCTGGCGCTGCTCGAAGCCGGCGTCAGCCCGGCCGACCGCGTCGTCTGCTCCGGTGCGCTGCGCGTCGGCAGTGGGCTGTTCCATTGTCACAAGCGTGGCGGGCACGGCGCGATCGATCTGAAGGGTGCGATCGCCCAGAGCTGCGACATCTATTTCTACGAGATGGTCCGCCGGCTGGGCTATGACCGTGTTGCGCCGATCGCGCGGATGACGGGCCTGGGCCAGAAGTTCGACCTGCCCTTCTCCACCCAGCGCTACGGCACCGTGCCCGACAGCGCGTGGAAGCTGAAGAAGTACAGGCAACCGTGGACCGTCGCCGATTCACTCAATGCGTCGATCGGGCAAGGCTATGTCCTGGCCAATCCGTTGCAGATGGCGGTCATGGCCGCGCGCATCGCGTCGGGCCGGATGATCCAGCCGCACCTGCTGGCCGGCAACGGCAATCGCAATGCGCCGGCCCTGCCGGTGTCCGAAGAGCATCTGAGGATCGTCCGCGACGCGATGTCGGCGGTGGTCAACGGCGGCGGCACCGGCGGTGCATCGCGGATGCAGGTGCCAGGCGTCATGCTGGCGGCCAAGACCGGTACCGCACAAGTGCGGCGCATCACCATGGCCGAACGGCGATCGGGTGTGCTGAAGAACGGGCAGCTGCCGTTCAAGCTGCGCGACCACGCCCATTTCGTCTGCTTCGCGCCGGCCGACAATCCGCGCTACGCCGCGGCCGTCGCGCTCGAACATAACGGCCACACCGTCCGCAATCTCGATACGCCGCTGACCGGGCGCGATATCATGACATACCTCTTCGACCGCGAACGCGCGCTCAAGAGCCTGGCCGAGGTCGAGCCGACCTGGGGCGGCGACATCCGCACCCGCATGGCGGCGCAGTCCGCCGCCTATGCCGCCGCGCAGAACCCGCCGGCCGCACCCCCGGCGGATACCGAAGCGGCGACCGCCAACGTCGTCGATGCCGCCGCCGCCGCCAGCAACGCCGCGACGCCGATGACCGGCGTGGCGGAGGGGCGCACCGAGGAACAGCCGCTGGAGGACGCACGGTGAAGGCGCCCGTTTCCGGCCTGATCCCCGCTCCGCTGGCACAGCTGCCGTGGCGGGTGTTGTTCCTCATCATCGCGATCGGCGGGTTCGGCCTGGTCGTGCTGTTCTCGGCCGCCGGGGGCAGCATCACGCCGTGGGCCCTGCCCCAGGCGGTGCGCTTCGCCGCGTTCCTGGGCATGGCGATCGTGCTCTCGCGGGTGTCGCCCGACGTCTGGAGCCGGCTGGCGATCCCCGGCTACCTCGTCTTCCTGGTGCTGCTCGTCCTGGTCGAACTGCTCGGCGCGGTGCGCGGCGGCAGCCAACGCTGGCTGGACCTCGGCTTCATCCGATTGCAGCCGTCCGAGCTGATGAAGGTCATGGTCGTCCTCGCGATGGCGAAATTCTACGACATGCTGCCCCCGGCCGAGGTCCGCCGCTTCGGTGCGCTGGTACCTGCCGGGGTCCTGATCGGGATGCCGTTCCTGCTGGTCATGACCCAGCCCGATCTGGGCACCGGGCTGATGATCGCGATGGGCGGCGTGACGGTGATGTTCCTCGCCGGGGTGCCGCTGCGCCTGTTCATCGGCGGGGCGCTGCTATTCAGCGTCAGCGTGCCGCTGGCGATCAATTATGTCCTCCACGACTACCAGCGCAACCGCATCCTGATCTTCCTCGATCCCGAAAGCGACCCGCTGGGCACCGGATATCACATCAGCCAGTCCAAGATCGCGATCGGATCGGGCGGGATCACCGGCAAGGGTTTCCTGAACGGCAGCCAGAGCCACCTCGACTATCTGCCGGAGGGCCACACCGATTTCGCGTTCGCGACGATGGCCGAGGAATGGGGCCTGATCGGCGGCATCGCGATCATCGCCGCATTCATGCTGCTGATCCGCTGGGGCATCATGGTCGGCGTCCGCGCGACGACGCGTTTCGAACGCCTGACCGCCGCCGGCCTGTCGACCGCGATCTTCTTCTACGTGGCGATCAACCTGATGATGGTGATGGGCCTCGCCCCCGTCGTCGGCATCCCCCTGCCCTTCATCAGTTTCGGTGGGTCGGCGCAGATGACCGTGCTGATCTGTCTGGGCATATTGATGTCGATCGACCGCAAGAACCGCCGCGCACCCGGGGGGTGGTAGGGGAGCAGGCGGAGCGGGTCCGCTCGCTGAACCTTGGCCGCAGGCGCAGCTTTCGGATAACGTCAGTCGATCGCATCGAGCCGATGCGGCTCGAGCTGGCTGTTGCATAGCGCTGCTTACGAGTTGCTTGTTCGTGACCGACACACACCATCGCTGTCGACCGCGATTGAGCGGCAAGCTGATATTGGTGCTCGGAAAAATATGATGGCCGCACCCGAGCTCGTGCCAAAGACCCGCTGATTCCGAGCCCATGTAACGACGATCTGCCGACGAACCCGCGTCTCGCAGGCGGTTGCTGGCGAGGCCGCAATTCGGGCGTTCGTCTTCAGGCGCGTCGGCTCAGCTTCCGAAGCCGAACGGGCCCTCCGGGTTGACGGTGTTGGCACCGCCCTGCGCATGCGCGCTTGGCAGGCGCGTGAGGCTGGGTGGGGTCCAGGGCGCACGGGGGCCGGCGGTCCGCACGACGGGGCGGGGAGTGGTCATGTGGGACTCCTCAAACAATCAGCGCGTGGCTGTCCATCGTGACGGTGGAAACCGGCGGCGGACTTGGAGGACTGGCCAGCGTGAAGTCGCTGCCGGACCAGGCGTGCGCCGCGCCCGCTGTCACCAATATGGCGAGGTCGCCAGTTCCGTTGCCGTCGACATCGCCTTCGACCAGCCAGTCGTTGCCGCCGACCGACGTCACGCGGACCTGGCCGACGCCACTGTTCGCGAAGGCGGCGGTCCCCGTGAACTGGCTGATGTTCAGCCGGCTGAGATCGATCCGGTCGCCGTCGGTAAAGTCCAGAATCGTGTCCCTGGACGTCGCGGTGCTGTCGCCGGCCTGATAGGCAAAGATGTCGTTGCCGCGGCCGCCACGCAGCACGTCCGCGCCGCCGCGACCCCATATAATGTCGTTGCCGCCCCCACCGGTGATCCGATCGGCATCGGCACCGCCATAGATCTGATACGGCGTCGACGTCTCGGCCGAGGCATCGAGCGTCAGGATCTCGCCGGTCCGCAGCGCATTCGCCTGGACAAGCATCGCCACCGTGCCGGTCGCGTTGCCGTCGTTCATCGTCAGCGTGTAGCTGAACCGCGCACCTCCGCCCCCAAATCGCGTGTCGGCGCCCGACAGCAACACGATGCCCTCGATCCCGGTCATCTGCGTCGCACCGAAAACCAGCGCGTTCACGCCGCTATAGTCGCCTTGCAGCCCGATCTGGTCCATCGTGCCGCCCTGGCCATCCACACGGTCACCCGCCGTGAAACGTCCCTGGCCGAAGTAGAAACCGTCATCCTTCTGACCACCGGTGAGCAGGTCGGTGCCATAGCCCGCATAGAAGGTGAACGTCCCGTCGGTCTCGCTCGACCCGTCGAACGTCAGCGTCTCGCCGACACGCAACGTGTTTGCCTGAATGACCATGGTCTGGCCCGCAGCGACATTCCCGTCGTTCGATTTTATGTTGTAGCTGTAGCTCTGGTTACCCGGCGCCCCGAAGCGTGTGTCGCTGCCGGGCAGGAATACCAGCATCTCGACGTTCCGAATCGTGTTCGCACCCAGCGCCAACTGCGTCGTGTAATTGCCCTGCAGCCCGATCTGGTCGAGCGCGCCTGCGCCGCCATCGACGACGTCCGCGCCGTCGAATGCCGAACCGAAGAAGAAGCCGTCATTGCCCGCACCGCCGGACACGGTGACGTTGCCGGGTGACGTCAGGATGATGACATCGTCGCTGAGCGAGCCGATGATCGTCGCGGCTCCGGGCGGCGCAACCAACCGGTCGCCCGGCGAGTCCACGCCGCGGACGGTAATCGTCACGGTCGCGACGTTACCGTTGGACAGGCGGTAGGTGAAGCTGTCGGTTGCGGCGGTGTTCGCCGCCCCGCTTGCCGTCGCCCGCTCCGTCGAAACCAACCCGTCGAAGGCGTGATTGGGATCATAGGCGAAGTCGCCATTGGCCTTCACGGTCAGACGGGCGCCCGACGGCAGCGCGATCGTCTTGTCTACCGCCGCCGCGACTCCGTTGACCTGATCGATGGCGAGTGCCGGACCATCCGTGTCGAGGTCGACGCCATAGCCGTTGTCGAGGAACAGGTTGCCGCTGACGACCGTCGTTTCCAGCGTCGTGGCCGCATCGTTGCGGGCAAGCGCGACGTCGTCGATCGCAGCCACCGTTTGCGACAGGATCACCGGGTTCGCCGCGATCGCACGCTGGCCGCCGCGGAGGTCGGTGATATCGACCACCAGCCCATTGGCGAACGGAAGGCTGCTGCTGTCGATCAGGTGGGCAACCAGGCCGGGGCGCGCACCGTTTGCCGTATTGTAATCTGCGCCGGGCAGAAAACGCAGCTTCGTCGCCGCGTCGAGCAGTACCGCCTTGTCCAGCGAGGCACCCGTGAGCGCAACCCAGCTGGAACCGTTCAGATATTGCCAGACGCCCGCCCCGGTCGGCACGGTCGATCCCGCGACCGCGATGCCCGACAGGGTGACTCCGCCGTTCGCGCTGCGATCGAATGCGGCAGCGAACAGCGCGCCGACCGATGTGCCGGTCGCGCTCGGCACGTCCTCGTCGATGACCGTCATCTCGGCGGTGCCGGTGAGCGGCAGGGGCGCGCGGTGGAGGGCGCCGAGATCGATCGGGATGGCGGCACTGCTCTGGAGGCCGCCTGTGCCAGGCTCGGTGACGCGAACCTGCAGCGTGTCGGCACCCGCGAAGCCCTGCGCGGGCGCATAGATGAGTCCTTCGAGCGCGGCGTTGACCGCCGCCGCCGTGCCGCGCAGCACGATCGCGGCGTCGGCGGTCCCGTCCCCGGTGACCAGGCTGACGTTGGCGAGCGAAGCCAGCGTCAGCGTCCCGTGCTGTACGCTGATCGACACGGTCAGCAGGTCGCCGGGCGCGCCATCCACGTCGCCGACCAGGATCTGGGACGTGTCGGCGAGCGAAAGCCGAATGCTGCTGCCCTCCACACCGTACAGGCTGGCTGGCCCGGTGATCGTCGGCGCATCGTTCGCCGGCGTGACGGTGAAGGTGAGCGTGTCCGGATCCGTGTCGAAGAGCGTCGGAGCGCCCGCGCCGCTGAGCTCGAAGTCGAAGTGCGCAAGCGCCGTGCCATTGCCGTTGGCCGGCGGCGCATAGACGAGCTTGCCCGCGGCGATCTCGGCAGCAGTCGCAACGGCGCCGACGGCGACCGCCTGCCCGTTGAGCAGCAGCCGGCCCGTTGCCGGGAGCGAGACGATGCGGACGGCCCCGAGCGTGTCGGCGACAAGTGACGAGAAGCCGAAGTCCACGGCCTGAAGTGCGCGGGAACTGTCTTCGACGAGGGTGACAACCGCGTCCGCCCCATGCGGCGCGGGTCGATCGACCGAGACGAGGATGCCGCCGCGCCCGTCGCTGAACACGGTGAGGGCGCTCGTCGTCGGCTGCGATACGGTGAAACGCACGTCATAGGTGCCGCTGACGACGGTCAGGATCGAACCGGAGATGGTCGCCGAGGCGCCGGCCGAATAGGCGACGCCGGACAACGCCAGCCGATCGCCGACATCGAACGCGGTGATGGTGTTGGCGAAGCTGCCTCCGTCGGCGGGAACGGCGCTGCCGGAGAGGACCAGCATCTGTTCCGCACTGGTGACCGAAAAGGCGATCCGACCGCTGCCGGCCGCGCCCGCCGCACCGAGCACGAGCGTGCCGCCCTGGATCGTCGTGCCGCCGGTGAAGCTGTTCGCCCCGGTCAGGATCGTCGTTCCCGCCCCGATCGCCAGCGAACCCGATCCACCGCCGGTCACCGGATAGCCGCCCGCGATCATCGCGCTGCGCTCGTCGACGATACCGCCGGCGACGGTCAGCGTCCGGCCCGCGCCCGGCGCGAAGCTGAGGGTCTGGGTACCGGGCAGGAAGATGTTCGAGCCGTGTGCTTGGCCTGCGGCGCCATTGGCGGCGACCATATTGCCTGCTTCGTTCCACCAGCTGCCCGATCCGCCGGCCCCGCCGACGACGCTGCCCGCAGCGAGCGTGCCGTTGCCGGCGATGGTGAGATGCCCGCCCGGCTGCACGACGATATTGCCGCCCAGGCCCGCACCGCCGCCGCCGCCGGCCTGGCCATTGCCGCCGAACAGGCCGCCGCGCGATGGATAGCCGGGATAGTTTCCGCTCGGCCCGAAAAGCTCCGGAAGCTGCGAGCCGCCGCCGCCGCCGCCATAGCCGCCGATCCCGCTACCGACCAGAATGCTTCCGCCGGTGAAATTGCTGGTATCAAAGCCGCCGCCGCCGCCCGCGCCGAACGTGCCGGAATGGGCAGGTTGCTCGAGATCGGAGCCGCCGTCACCGCCAAATCCCCCGAAATCGAAGAACTGGAGGTCGTCCGAATTGGAAAAGAGCGGCCAACGACCGGCAAATTCCCCGTTGGCATCGGTGACGATGCCGCCGCCGGCACCGCCCTTAAGATAGTTGCCTTGGGCCACGTTGAGCGCACCGGTGCCACCGCGGCCGCCGATCGCGCTCGAGCCGCCGAACGAGACGCCGTCGAGCGTGACGCTGGCTTCCTTGCTAACGAACAGGCCGCCGCCCATGCCGGCCCCGCCACCGCCGCCACCCAGCAGGCCGAAGCCGCCGGTACCACCACGCGCCACGGTGTCGACGATGGTGAGGTCGGATATGACGATGTCGCCGCCCGCCACGAACAGCCCCCGCCCGCCGTTGCCGTCCAGCGTCGAACCCATGCCCGCGATGTGCAGCGTGACGCCATCCTGCGCCACGAGTCCGAGCGTGGGGCTGCCGATCGTCTGAGTCGGCAGGACGAGCGTGAAGTCGCGCGTCGTACCGGCCGGGGTGGTCAGCGCGCCGGCATACCAGAGTGCTGAATCGAGGCTGTTGAACACCAGGGTGCTGCCATCCACATCCTTCGCCAGCACGATGGTGCTGCCGACGGTGCCGGTCAGCGTGACGCGGTAGCTGTCGATGCCGTTCGATACGGTCAGGATGCCACCGCCGATCGTGAAGCTCATGTCCTTGGCAGCGCGGAACGTCAGCGCATCGAGGTCCAGCGTCCCCCAGTTGCCGAAGTCCTTCACCCGGCCGGTGAAGCTGTGCACGTTCGGTGCCGTGAGCGTGAAGGCACCCGCGTCGAGTTCCAGCACCGAGATGCCGACGAAGCCGTATTCGATGAAGGGACTGCGACCGAAGCCGAACTCGCCGTCGAACGAACCGTGGATGGCAACGACGACCTGACCGTCGCGGCGGTCGAGCGTCAGCGAGCCTCGCGCCGACCCGAAGATATCGACGCGCGCATCGGCGTGCGAGCCGCTGCCCTTGTAATCGCCGCTGAACAGCGTGCCGTGGAGACCGGCCGTCCAGTCGCCGATCAGCGCGCCGGGATTGCTGTATTGGAGGTACTCGTATTCGGACCGGAACAGCAGCGTACTGCCGTCGCTGTCCTTCGCGGCCCACAGTTGTTGCGGCATGTCGCCGCCCAGCGTGATGATGTTGGTCGTGGTCCCGTTGGAGATGGAAAAGCTGTTGGCGTTGCGCGTGACGGTGACGCCCGACCCGAAGCTGAGGCCGTTCAGGTCGATGTATTCAGACGCGCCCGATGCCATGTCGTGGATCGTGCCGCCGAAACGATACTTGCCGTCGCTCCCGAGCGTGAAGGCGCTCTGGTCGAGCGCCAGCTTGAGGGCGTTTCCGTTCTCGGCGAGCAGAAAGACGTCGCCGGTGTAGCCCGCCGCCTTGAACGTGATGGTCGTGCCGCCCGCGGCCGAATAGGCACGCAGGTCGGCATCGCCGGCATTGCCGACAACCTCGATCGCATAGGGATTGAGGGCATTGACCCGGTCGTAGGGGCCCCCGCCGCCGCGGGCCTTCGTCAGATAGGCATCGATGACGCCCATGTCCGACGCGGTGTTGATCCGGTAGGTGTTGCTCCCTTCGCCGAGCAGCGTGATCAGCCGCCCTTCTTGCTGCGGTCCGCCCGGATAGGCCGCGCGGGGCATGTCGTTGTCGGCGATCGTGACAAGGCGCAGCTTCGCATCGACAAATACGAATCCGAGCCGGTCGCCATTGTCGGGCGTCGCATAGGAATTGAACGCGCCGCCGCTCCAGTTGAACAGGTTGATGTTCGGGCTGCCGTCCCGATAGTCCCAGCTCAGGTCGAAGAAATCGCCGGCACCGATCCGCGACATATCGACGTCCAGCGCGGAGACGTCGCCCGGATAGTCGGGTTCGAACGCGGCATCCTTGTCGACGGTCATCCTGGCGCCGTCATGGACGATCACCGTGATGGCGGGATGCCAGCGGCCTTCCCTGGGCAGGTCCAGCCAGCCGTTGACCTGGACCGCATCGCCGCTGGTCGGGCGGGTGTCGGCCAGCGCGTCGTTCCGCGCGCCGACGTCGGCTGCACCAATGGTCAGCGTGCCGGTGAAGCTGTTGACGCCGCCCAGGGTGAACGCGCCCTGCCCGATCACCTCGACATTGCCGACCCCCCGGTAGCGGCTGTCGCCGAGTCCGGCTTCGTCGGCGATGCCGCCGGTGATCGCCATGACGTCGGTCGGGTTGAACGTCAGCGTCTGGTTGCCCTGGATGAAGAAGTCGTGGCCCAGACCCTCACCGGCGTTAATGCCGATGCCGCCGGCCGCGAAATTGTTGTTGATGAGCGAGTTGCCGGTGATGACGAGTTTGGCACCCTGTTCGACGAACACCGCGCCCCCGGCACCCAGGCCGCCGCCGCCCTGCCCTGGCCAGACCTTGATCTGACCGGTGACGGGATCGCGGTAGACGCCGTCGGTGCCGTTGCCGGCGCCGAAGCCGCCGGTCCCCCCGCGCGCGCCGAAGCCGCCACCACCGCCGCCGCCGCCGTAGCCGCCGTCGCCGCCCAGGAAGGTGATCGTGCTCTTTTCGTAGACCTCGTTCACTCGGAACTTGGCGAATCCAACGTCCAAAGTCTCGTAGCTGATGAGCACGTCGCGCTGCACCGGCACGCCGCCGCCGCCGCCGCCGCCGCCCCAGCCGCCATCGCCGCCACCCGAGGCACCGCCGCCGCCGCCGCCGCCCCAGCCGCCATCCGCGCCCGCCGTCGGATCGCCCTTGTTGCCCCACAGGTCATGCCACTGGCGAACGCTGACGCTGCCATCGTAGAAGCGCGGCAGTTCGGCGGCAGTGAGGCCGTTGCGGATCGCGCTGAACGTCTGGTTCAGCACCTCGGCCTTGATGCCGCCCTGGACATCGTCGGCCATGGCCCAGGCGATGGCGAAGGCCGGGGGTTTGACCGCCAGGTTCACGAACAGGCTGGTCGCGAACTGGCTCGGCGTCGAGGTCAGCAGCGTATTGAGCTGGCCGCCGACAAGCCCCTGATAATTGGTGTAATTCGTTTTTGCGGCACTGGCGAACGACAGGACGTCCAGCGTGATGCCGGCGATCTCGGCGGGCGTCCAGGTGCCCTTGTTGACGGCGCGGATGATATCGTTGGTCAACTGCGTGCCGGCGGCGACGAAGGCGAACGGCGGAAAGACGCCGCCGATCAGACCGACGACGACGCTGGACACGAGATTGGCCAGGGGAAAGGATTCGAGGATCGCCGTGTCGGTACTGAAATAGGGCGCCGACGCTCCGCCGCCGATGCCGCCGCCGCCGCCGCCCGACAAAGCGGTGCCGCCCTGGGCGCCCGGACCGCCCCATCGGGTGCCCGGCATCGGGCCGTCGACCACTTGGACGCCGGATTCGGTCGTTACGTGGAAACCGACAAGGCTGAACTGCTTTTCGTAGCTTTGGATCTGGCCACCGCCATCGCCGCCCGACGCCTGCGTATAGGCCAGCCCGTTGCTGCCGAAATATTGGGCGCGGAAATAGTCGTTGATGCCGCCGCCACCGCCGCCGCCACCGACCCGTTGGCTGATCAGAGCGCCGCTGGAACTATAGGCGTAGTCGCCGCCCGCGTCCCAGCCGTTGCCGCCCATCCCGCCGCCGCCGCCGCCGGCGATCTTGGTCTGGCTGACCAGGCCGCCATTGCCGCCGATCGCGGCATTGTCTCGGAAGAACACGTCGTTCAGCGTCACCTCGGCGCTCTTGCCGACGTAGAGCCCGGCCCCCAGGCCCGCGCCGCCGCCGCCGCTCGACAGTCCGGTCCCGCCGTCGCCGCCCTTGGCGATCATGTTCTCGATCAGCAGGTCGTTGATGACGACCGATCCGTCGGTCACCATCAGGCCGCGGATCTGCTTCAGGCCGTCGATCAGATGGTCGTTGCCGTTGATCGTCAGGGTCATGTCCGATCTGGACAGGATCGGCAGGCCGCCGCGGACATCGTGCTTGTCCGAATAATCCTGATGCCAGACCAGGTCGCCGGTGACGTTGATGGTGACGTTGCGCGTGCCGTAGCTGCCGTCCTCGACCTTCAGGAGCGCGTTCTTGAATTCCAGGAAGTTGGCGACATTGACCGTTACGCTGCCTTGGCCGTTGACATTGCCCACCACGTCGCATTCCTTCCTCATCCGCGCGAGGACGGGCATTGCGCCGTGCCATCCCGCAAAGGGGCAGGCGGGCGCGAGCCCACTCGGTGATGCAGCTACCCCGATCGATCCCCGGCGATGATTCGCTGCCAGGTGCCGCGCGAGAGTGATAGCGGGTCGCGACGAGCTCACGACCCGACTTTTTCCCGACTTTTCCCCGAAACTCACTGTGGCGACGGCACTTTACGCAGATTGGCGGTTATCTTACCCATCCGGCTGAAAGGGCGGTCGGCAGACCAAAATCGGGACGAGCTACACGCGCATGGATCTTGCCGACGAACCGGAGTTCCGGCTCGGGCGACTGACCGCCGAGCCGGGCAGACGCCTGCTGAAGACCGACGCGGGCGACGAAGCGACGCTGGAACCCAAGGTCATGCAGGCCTTGATCGTGCTGGCGCGCGCGGACGGAAACGTCGTCAGCCGCGACACCCTGCGCGCCATCGTGTGGGACCGACGGGTCACGAGCGATGACGCCATCGACCGCGTGGTCGCGCGCATCCGCCGTGTGAGCGAAGGCATCGGCTGCGGCAGCTTCACGCTGGAGACGATTCCGAAGACGGGTTACCGGCTGTCCGAGATCCCGGCCGTGATCGAGGCTCCGGCCACGCCCGAGCATGCGGCCGATGCGATCCCGCCCTCCCGCTTCAATCGTCGATTCGTGATCGGGTCCGGTGTCGCGGCGCTGGGCGCGACCGGGCTCGGCTTGTGGGCCCTTGCACCAGCCCCGCCCCTGCCCGGCGATCCGTCGATCGCCGTCATGCCCTTCGCCGCTCCCGGCGGGACACAGGATCTGGCGACCTATGGTGAAGACATAGCCGCTTTCGTGCGCGCAGATCTGTCGCGCGTGGCCGACCTGCGCGTGGCGACCGGGGTATCCGACGCTGCGGCATCGCCGCGTGATGTTGGCCGTCGGTTCGGCGCCAGCCTCGTCCTGGCGGGACAGATCATCTCGGCCGACACTGCGAACCGCGTCTCGGTGACGTTGATCGACACCGCGACGGGGCGGCCGCTCTGGGCTGAAACGATTCAAAGCACCGCGGGCAATCGCGCCGCGTTTGCCAGCCTCGTTTCGGGGGTGGTCCTCCAGCAGGTCGTCGGGCTCGTCCCCTTTCGGGCCGGAGCCGGCCAACCGCCCGTTCGCCGGCCCGATCCGCAGGCCTTCGTCTATGTCAGTGAGGCCAATCGTCTGCTCGACGACATCCGCGCCGCGAACATGCGGGGCCAGCGTGATGCGGCGCTGGCGGCCGGTGATCGCGCCGAGACCCTCGCGCAGTCCGCACTGGCCATCGACGGCGGCGATGCCGGAGCGCTGGTCGTGCTGGCGACGATAACCCGCAACGGCTGGTCGCGTACGCTGGCGGCGCGGCAACTCACCACCCAGCAGCGCATCGACGGCTGGTTGCGTCTGACGCGCCGGGCGCTTCAGGCCGATCCCAACCATCCCGCGGCGCTGACGCAGCTGGCCGATTATTATCGTCGCTACGCCTTTCGCTGGAACGAGGCCGAAAATCTGTTCCGTCGCGCGCTCAGCTTCGATCCCAACGCGATCGAGGCGCATTGGGCCTATGCCAATATGCTGGGCACGCTGGGCCGGGCGATCGAAGCGCTGGACCATGCCCTTGATGTGTTCCGCCTGGCACCGGAGAACCCGTTTCGCCGGCTGGCCCTGCCACGCATGCTTTACCTGCTGGGCCGGCGCGATGAGGCGATGCAGCGTTATGCGGCGGAGTTGACCCAGTATCCGGACAACGTCTTCCTCTTGCGCGAACTCTATTTCATGTTCCTGTCGGAGGGCAATGTTGCAGACCTCCAGGCGCTGGGCGCACGGTTGGGTCGGCAATGGCCGGGAAGCGCGCCGCCCGATGTCGCCGCGCTCATCGTTCGGGTCCGCGCCGGCATCGATGCGCTCCAGGGCCGCCCGGCGACGCTGCGCAACCTCGTCGAGGCGGATGTGCGGGTTTATGAGGCGCCGGCCACGAGCGCCAACGCCACGCCCCAGGGTCGAGCACGTGATGATCTGCCTTACATCGCTGCGATCGAATTCGCCTGGTCGGATTCGGCGGACCGCGCCATCGCCATGCTGGAACGCGCGCTCGCGGCAAAGTCGCTCTACTGGCCAGCGACGCTGCCGTTCGGCATCGCGCCATTTCCCGTCGCCGTGCGCAGCCACCCGCGCTACCTCGGTCTTTGGCAGGGCGATCCCGGTCTGCGCCAGTTCATGGAGCGTCGCCGCTCGGCAATCCTGACGGGGCAAATGGCTGGCTTCACCCCCGCAGGTGAGCGCCGCATCCCCAAACTGCCGGAAGCGCTTGAGTCACGCATCACCCGAGCGCTGGGCCGACGGAACTAATATCCCGGCCGCTCCGGGTTTGCGGATGCGCCTGCGATCCCGCCGGTCGACTACGACCATCTGCTGACGAACGAGGTCGTCGCGATTCGCGAGAACGGCGCGACGAGCGGTGCGGGCGTGCTGGCCAGCTACGGCTACGACGACCTTGGGCGCCGGCGCAGTCTGGTGCGCGGCAACGGGGTGCGGACCGACTGGACGCCGGACGGCATCTCCCGCCTGATCGAGCTGAAGGACGCTGCACTCGGCACACGCGCCGACCAGATAGTCGAGCTGACCTACAACTGCGTGTCGCAGCTGACGCAGCGTGAGGCGAGCAACGACGGCTTCGCCTTCCCGAGCTACGCGCCAAAGACACAGACGGTCACGCCGAACGCGCTGAACCAGATGGGCAGCCTGAACGGCGCGACGCCCGTCTATGACGTGCGCGGCAACCTGACCAGCTACGCGGGCGGGAACAGCTATCTCTACAACATCGACAACCAGCTGGTGAGCAGGAACGGCAGCCCCACGCTCGCCTATGACACCGCCGGGCGGCTGGCGACGATCAATGGCGGCGCGGACGTCCGGTTCGACTATGACGGCCAGGACATGATCGCGGAGAGCGACGCGGCCGGCGCGCTCACCCGCCGCTACGTCCACGGCCCCGGCGTGGACGAGCCGCTGGTGTGGTACGAGGGCAGCGGCACCACCGACCGTCGCTGGCTGAGCGCCGACGAGCGTGGCTCGATCACCAGCGTCACCGACGCGAGCGGCGATGCGCTGCAGATCAACGCCTACGACGAGAACGGCGTGCCCGCCGCGCGCAACATCGGGCGGTTCGGCTACACCGGTCAGGCATGGTTGCCCGAGGTCGGCCTGGCCTATTACAAGGCCCGCATGTACGCGCCCGACCTCGGCCGGTTCCTCCAGAGCGATCCGATCGGATATGGCTCGGGGATGAACCTGTACGCTTATGTGCGGGGCGATCCGGTGAATTATCGTGATCCGGGCGGCCTATGCACTGCGACTTGGGATAACATCTACAAGGGCTTTAGTGATGGGCATCTGGAACTGGTCGGAACGGAAAACTTCCAATGGATCGGATGTGATAGAGCCGGCGGCGGCGACGGCGGAGGCTTCGGCTTAGGTGAGTTTGGATTTGGCGGTGGCGGAGGTGGTGCGCCACCAAAGCTAGGTACGGGCGCGCCGCAAAAGCAATGCCCGCTACCCTCAGGCAATCCGGGAAATGTGGCCCTCGCTGGTAAGTTGGTCGGTGCTGCTGATGTTGTAGGGGGTTTTAAGTTCACTGGAACGCTCACCGACACTCGGCCGGGCGGAGCATCCGTTGCTTTTGAGGCCACAGGCGTTGCCGTTGGTATGGCTATTGGTTCTTACGAGGTTAAGGGAACCGTTCCAGGTTTCGGCTCGCTTGATAGCACATTTCAGATCTCATTTTTTCATGCAGAGGTGGCCGGTATCGGCGTTTCTGGTGCGCGGCTATCGCGGGGTGGCCTCGGCCCCTCTAACGCATTTGGAACGATCTCTGTTGATAGCGGCATCGCGCCTCTTGACGGGAAGATAACCCCCCCAGCGGGGGCGGCTGCGATGAAATTCAACAACGGCGTTCGCCGGGCAGGCTGCTAAAAAATGGTAAGGGTTCTAGCAGTTCTGACTTTTGTCCTTGCCATCCTGTATGGCTTCGGCGAGCATTTCCTTCGGCCAAACTGGCACGGAAGTTACCTAAATTACTCGTTATATTTTGTGTTTTTTCTCGCGATTAACTCCCTTCTTCTGAGAAGGGTGTTGCCTGTTTCAAATGCGCTTTCATTGGCGATTGCCATTATACTGTCTGCATTCATCGTATATATTTCGATGTATCCGTTAGCGGGTTTGGCAATCTGGATTGGATACTTTGTCGCGGCTTTTGCAGCGGATAGAACGATCCAAAATCGGTGAGGCGTTAGCCCGGGCAGATAGTCATCATCCGATCGCGATCCCTGGAATTACGGTGACAGGTGCAACAATCCCCTTTCTCGACGAGACGTATCACGCATGCAATTACGGTGACAGTTGCCAACAATCCCCTTTCTCAACGAGACGTATGACGCATGGCTCGACTGACTCGAGCCGTCCTCCCCGGCATCCGCACCACGTCACACAGCGCGGCAACAGGCGAGAGCAGGTGTTCTTCGAGGACGGCGACTACGCGCTCTACCTCGACCTGCTTTCCGAGGGAGCGGAGCGCGCCGGTGTGGCGATCTGGGGCTACTGCCTGATGCCCAACCACGTCCACATCATCGCCGTGCCGAGCGACGCCGACGGACTTTGGCGCACGTTCCGTTACGTCCACCGTCACTACACTGGCTTCATCAACGCGCGGATGCGGGTGACCGGGCATCTCTGGCAGGGGCGGTTCAGTTCGGTCGCGATGGACGAGGCGCATCTGGTCAGCGCCCTGCGCTATGTTGCCCTTAACCCCGTCCGGGCGCGGCTGGTCGATCGTGCCGGAGACTGGGCATGGTCGAGCACCGCAGCCAAGCTGGCGGGCGAGAGCACGCGCTTCGTGGATGTCGCCCCGGCGATCGAGCGCGTCGGCGACTTCGCCGCGTTCCTGGGCGAGGACTTCGACGAGGCGATGACCTACGCCGCGATCCGCAAAGCCGAAAGCGTCGGATGCCCGGTCGGTTCGGCTGAGTGGCTGGCGGACATGGAGGCGCGCACCGGCCTGACGCTCGCCCCGCGCAAGCGCGGCCCCAAGCAGCGCGCCACGCCCGCCTGACCCGCGCCGACCCACGCGGGAAAAGGGGAAGACGGTGGGCGGACCCGCCCGTCGCGACGCGCTCAAACCACTAAGTCATTCAAAGTTATGGTGGACGCACTTGGGCTCGAACCAAGGACCCGCTGATTAAGAGTCAGCTGCTCTACCAACTGAGCTATGCGTCCATTCCGGCGCATACGGGGCCGGTCGGCGTCCGTTTGCGGTCGGGAGCGCGGCGGTTAGCATCGTCGTGGGGGATTGCAACATCTTTCTGGTGCACGATGCCGGAATTCTCGCGCGTCGTGATACGCACCGCTCTGCGATCCCAGGCGCGAAGCGTGACAGCGCTTCGGGAGCAGCGGCGATGCCGCGACGGTCGGGCGCCGGCGTTGGGCGGTGACGGATGCTTCGCACGATCTGCCGCCCCCCGCCCCGCCCCGACCGACGGGAGTCACGGTTCCGTCACGAACCCGGCATCGTTTCGTCATCGAACTGGAATGAAGCCGTAGCAATCGCGCGCCATGGGCGTCCCCAACGGAACGGCATGCAACGCCGCATCCATCGGGGGAAACACAGGTGGTTCGATATTATTCGCGCGTCCGCGGCATCGCGGGCGCTTCGTTGCTGGCGCTTGTCGTGGCCGGCAGCCAGCCAGCCCTGGCGGCCGATCCCGTCACCGCCAATGCCGAGCCGGTCGCCGGTCCGACCGTTTCGGGCCACGTCTTCGACGCATCGGGCGCAGCGCTGGCGGGGGTCCGCGTGATCGTCGACCGGACCGGCGCACAGGCGACCAGCGACCGTGACGGCAGCTTCACCGTCCCGGTGCCGGCCGACGGCGACGTCGTGCTGACGTTCGATTACCTCGGCCGCCCGCGGCAGACCCGCGCGGTGACCTTCGCCGACCGTGCGACGGCGATCGAGGTGACGCTGGACCAGGGCGAAAGCGCCGGCGACGTGATCGTCATCGGGTCGCTGCTCGACACGACGGCGCGCGCGCTGAACCAGCAGCGCCAGGCGGACAACACCACGACCGTGCTGTCCGCCGACGGCATCGGCCGCTTCCCCGACCCCAACATCGCCGAGGCACTGCAGCGCGCACCGGGTATCGGGATCGAGCGTGACCAGGGCGAGGGCCGCTACGTCAACGTTCGCGGCGCGCCGGCCGAGTTCAGCGCGGTCAGCGTCGACGGCGTCCAGATCGCATCGGTCGATCCGACCACGCGCGCGGTCGATCTCGACACGCTGCCGTCGGACATCGTCGCGAACCTGGAGGTCAGCAAGTCACTGCTGCCCGATCAGGACGCCGATTCGGTCGCCGGCGCGATCAACATCTCGACGCGCTCGCCGTTCGATCGCAAGGGAATGGCCATTACGGCGATGGCCGGGGGCAGCTACAACCAGTTCGGCGGGACCAGCGACTATCGCGGCTCCGGATCGATCAGCAATACCTTCGCCGATCGCACCGTCGGTGTGCTGCTGTCGGGCAGCTACAGCTTCACGCATCGCCAGCCGGAGAATGTCGAGAATACCTGGGCGCTGGTCGGCCCCGCGACCGCGCGCGTGTTCGGCGTGACCGAGACGCTGTTCAAGGATTACGATACCAAGCGGACGCGGATCGCGGGCACCGGAGCACTGGAGTTTCGCCCGACCGACCGCACCAAGCTCTGGCTGCGCGGTTCGTACGCCCGGTTCAAGGACGACGAGTTCCGCAACCGCCTGGGCATATTGTGGACCGAGGGTACGTTGCAGGCCGGCGCGACCAACACCGCCGGCACCTATACCAACACGCGGATCGAGAAGCAGATTCGCCACCGCACCCAGATCAACGAGATCTGGACCGCGACCGGCGGGCTGGAGCATCAGGTCGGTGGCGGCAAGATCACGCTGACCGGCGCCTGGTCCAGGTCCGACCAGAGCTATCCGCGCCGCGACGAGCTGCTGTTCCGATCGACGTTGCGCCCGACGCAGAGCTACGACTTCGGCGGTGACGCCGACCTGCCGCGCTATTCGCTGTTCACGAGCGGCGAGCATCTCCAGACCGGCACCTTCGCGTTCCGCGAGAATGCGTTCCGACAGAACACCACGCGCAACGAGGAAAAGGCGGTCACCGCCCGCTTCGACGCGCCGATCGACTGGGGCACCAACAGCCTGATGCTGAGCGTCGGCGGCAAGTATCGCGAACGCGACATTGATGCCGACGAGGAGCGGTTCCGTGATCGCCGCGCGACCGCCGCGCCGACCCAGACGCTTGCCCAGTTGCTGACGAACGAGGATTCGACCAACTTCGACTATGCGCTGGGCAAGACGATCGACGGTGATCTGGCCGATGCCTATTTCGACCGGACCCGGGCCACGTCAGAACGCCGCCTGCCGCAGTCGGTTTCGGCGGACTATATCGCGAATGAAAAGATCATGGGCATCTTCGGCATGCTGCGCGGCACCTTCGGCGACACCACCGTCGTCGCCGGCGTCCGCACCGAAACCACGGATTTCCGTGCGACCACCCCGACGCTCGCCGCACCGGCGAAGCAGGGCAATACCAAGTTCTTCCCCAATCTGACGCTGCGTCAGGCGTTCACGCCCAACCTGATCGGCCGCGTCGCGCTGTGGCGGGGCATCAACCGGCCGAACTTCCCGTCGATCGTCCCGCGTGTGCTGGATGCGACCGAAGGCAATGTCGTGCGGGTCGAGCTGGGCAACCCCGACCTGCGTCCGATGCTCGCGAACAACATCGACGCGGGACTCGAACTCTATCTCCGTCCGCTCGGCGTGATCTCGGCCAATGCCTTCTACAAGGATCTGACCGATTATCGCTACACCGTCACGCGGAGCGGCAGCTACCTCGGCCTGCCCGCGCTGCTGACCCAGCCGGAGAATGCGCCCGACGGCAAGCTGTACGGCGTCGAGCTCAACTGGCAGCAGCAGTTCGGCTTCCTGCCCGGCCTGCTCGGTGGCCTGGGCGTGTTCGCCAACTATACCTACACCCAGGCGGATGCGACGCTCGCCCAGGCCTATGCCGGGCGGATCGAGTATCGCCTGCCCGGCCAGTCGAAGCACATGTGGAATGCGGCGATCTTCTACGAGCGCGGCCCCGTCAACCTGCGCGTGTCCTATACGAAGCGCAGCGATTACCTGGACGAGATCAACGCCGACGTCCCTGCGCTCGACCTGTACTGGGAAGGTCGCGGCCAGCTCGATGCCACCGCCAGCCTGCAGGTCACGAAGGGCGTGAACCTGTTCTTCGAGGGCAAGAACCTGACCAATTCCGCCGGCGTGCGATACTTCGGCGAACGGCAGCGCGTGTACGAGTATGAGAAGTTCGGCTATTCGCTGTTCGGCGGCGTGCGGGTGAAACTGTGAGGGCCGCGCTGATCGCGCTCGCGCTCGCCGGCTGCGCAACGACGCAGAAATCGGCCGTCGACGTGGCAGCGACGGTCAACGTCCCCGCGAGGGCGGAAACCGATCCGGTCGAAACCGCCGACGACGCCGCCGACGATCCCGCGATCTGGCGCAATGCCGCCGATCCGGCGAAGAGCCTAGTGATCGGCACCGACAAGAAGGCCGGGATCCATGTCCACGACCTGTCAGGCAAGCGACTGAGCTTCACGCCCGCCGCGCGGCTCAACAACGTCGATCTGCGCCAGCAGGGCGGCCGCGTCGTGGTGGCCGCCAGCGATCGTGCCGACGTCGCGCAGGCGCATCTCGCGTTGTTCACGCTCGACACCGCGGCCGCGAAGCTGGTGCCGCTCGGACGCTATCCGGTCGGTCCCGGCGAAGCCTATGGCATGTGCCTGTGGACCCGTGCGTCGGACAAGGCGCTCTTCGGCTTCGTCGTGCTGAAGGACGGGCGGATCGACCAGGTCGCGATCGACGTGTCGGGTGCCACCCCGTCGGTCCGGACGGTGCGTTCGATGAAACTGGGCACCCAGTCCGAAGGCTGCGTGGTCGATGACCGCACCGGCACGCTCTACGTCGCGGAAGAGGACGTCGGCCTCTGGCGCTTCGACGCCGATCCCGCCGCCCCGGGCACCGCGACATCGATCGCCAAGGTCGATGGCCGCAGCCTGGTCGCCGATGCGGAAGGGCTGGCACTGGCGCCGAAGGGCCGTGACGGCGGCTACCTCGTCGTGTCCAGCCAGGGCGACAGCAGCTACGTCCTCTATCGCCTCCCGGATGTCGCCTATGCCGGCCGGTTCAGGCTGAGCCCCGGCGCGATCGACGGCACCAGCGAAACCGACGGCATCGACCTCGTGCTCGGCGATTTCGGTCCGGCCTATCCGCGCGGGCTGTTCGTGGCGCAGGACGGCGACAACGCGCCCGCCACGCAGAACTTCAAATATGCCGGCTGGGCGGCGATCCTGAAGCGCCTCGGCCTGAAATAGGACGCCGGAATCAGATTGGCGGCGCGGGGCCGCGATTGTCGCGGCCCCGTAACCGTTGTAACCGCCGCTCCGACTCACCCCTCCCCCAGGAGAAACCCCATGCTGGGCTGGTTCCGCAAGTTGATGCCCGATCAGGGGCACTTCTTCGATCAATTCGAGGCGCATGCCGCCACTCTTGTCGCCGGCGCGGACGCGATGTCGCGACTGTTCCACGGCCAGGGCGCGATCACCGATCACATCGCCGAGATCGTCCGCCGCGAGCATGAGGCCGACGATATCACCCGCGCGGTGCTGATGGACGTCCGCCGCGTGTTCGTGACGCCGTTCGATCGCAGCGCCATTACCGACCTGATCGGCGTGATGGACGATTCGATCGACCAGATGCACCAGACCGCGAACTCGATCGCATTGTACGAGGTCACGCAGTTCGACCCTCAGATGGTCGCGATGAGCGAAGCGATCGTCGAGGCCGCGAACGTCACTGCCGAGGCGATCCCGCTGCTGCGCAACCTGGCCCCCAACGCGGCGAAGCTGCACGACCTGACCGAGCGGCTGGTGCGGATCGAGGGCAAGGCCGACGACATGCACGACGCTGGGCTGCGCGCGCTGTTCGCCCGGGCCAAGGGCAACCCGATGGATTTCATCGTCGGGCGCGAGATCTACAGCCATCTGGAGCGCGTGTGCGACCGGTTCGAGGATGTCGCGAACGAGATCCAGGGTCTTGTCATCGATCACGCCTGAGAAAGGCCCAAGATGACCGTATCCTTTTCCGTTCTGGTCTTCCTGATCGTCGTCGCGCTGCTGTTCGATTTCCTGAACGGCCTGCACGATGCGGCGAACTCGATCGCCACCGTCGTCGCCACCCGGGTGCTCTCGCCCGCCGTCGCCGTCGTCTGGGCCGCCTTCTTCAATTTCACCGCCTATTTCGTGTTCGGTACCGCCGTCGCCAAGACGGTGGGCAAGGGCATCGTCGATTCCTCGGTCATCGACCCGCAGGTCATCTTCGGCGCCCTGTGCGGCGCGATCGCGTGGAACGTCATCACGTGGATCAAGGGCATCCCGTCGTCGTCCAGCCACGCGCTGGTCGGTGGACTGCTGGGCGCCGCGATCACCAAGGCCGGGCTCGACCCGATCGTCTGGCCCGGCGTCATCCAGACGGTGGGCGCGATCTTCATCTCGCCGACGATCGGCCTGATCCTGGCGCTGCTGCTCGTCCTCGTCGTCGCATGGACCAGCCTGAAGCTGACCCCACTGGGCGTCGACAAGCGCTTCCGCAAATTGCAGCTCGTGTCGGCGGCGCTCTATTCGCTCGGGCACGGCGGCAACGACGCGCAGAAGACGATGGGGATCATCACCGCGCTGCTCTATTCGCAAGGGATGATCGCCGAATTCGCCGTGCCGTTCTGGGTGGCGATCAGCTGTTACGTCGCGATCGCGCTCGGCACCATGTCGGGCGGCTGGCGGATCGTGCACACGATGGGGTCGAAGATCACGCGACTGACCCCGGCGCAGGGCTTCGCCGCCGAAACCGGCGGCGCGATCACGCTGTTCGCGGCGACGCATCTGGGCATCCCGGTATCGACCACCCACACGATAACCGGCGCCATCGTCGGCGTCGGCGCGGCGCGGCGGCTGACCGCGGTGCGCTGGGCGGTGGCGAGCAACATCGTCTTCGCGTGGTTCGTGACGATTCCCGCCGCGGCGGCGATGGCGGCGGCGAGCTACTGGCTGGCCGGGCTGTTCCTGATCTGATGCCGCTCTACGCGATCGGCGGGAAAGCGCCCACGCTCGGCACCGATACCTGGGTCGCACCCAGCGCCGACGTGATCGGCGACGTCGATCTGGGCGACGAGGCCAGCGTGTGGTTCGGTGCGGTCATCCGCGGCGACAATACCCCGATCCTGATCGGCGCGCGCAGCAACGTGCAGGAAGGGGCCGCGCTCCACAGCGATCCGGGCGCGCCGTTGACGGTCGGCTCGGACGTCACGATCGGTCATCACGCAATCCTGCACGGCTGCACGGTCGGCGCGCGATCGTTGATCGGGATGGGCGCGACCGTGCTCAACCGCGCCGTCATCGGCGAGGATTGCATCGTCGGCGCGGGCGCGCTGGTGACCGAAGGCAAGGTGTTTCCCGCCGGCAGCCTGATCGTCGGCAGTCCGGCGCGCGCGGTGCGGACGCTGGACGACGCGGCCAGGGCGATGCTGCTGGCCTCGGCCCGGATCTATGTGACCAAGGCGAAGGAATATGCGGCGGGCCTGACGCGGGTCGACTGAGCCCACCACGAACGCCGCGAGTTACGAACCCCGCCGGACCTCCAGCCGAACGTCCGGCACCAGCCATTCGTCCCCCAACACGCTCAACCCCGTCGATCCGCGCAGGAACGCCGGCGGGGCCAGCATCGGGATCGATGGCGCGACGCCCGGGCGCCACGTCACGGTCGTGAACCGGTCCCCGTCGAACCCGTCCACGTCCGCGATGATGAGCGGCATCTGTTCGCGCGGGACCGGCGTGAGCCCGCCATCCTCGTCCACCACCGCCACCGATGCGCCCATCCGCGTCACGCCATAGAGCAGCGCGGCGAACTCGCGCGGAAGGCGGATGCAGCCGTGCGAGGCGGGATAACCCGGATTGACCCCGGCATGCAGCGCGATGCCGTCCCACGTCAGCCGCTGCATGTAGGGCATCGGCGCGTTGCTGTAGAGGTTGGAGCGGTGGAAGATCTTCTTCTGGAGGATCGTGAAGTCACCCAGTGGCGTGCGCTTGCCCGTCTTGCCGGTCGAGACGCTCGCCACCCCGACCAGCGTCTGGCCGCGATAGACATAGGCGACCTGCGCGGTGCGGCTGATGACGACGGCAACATCGCCGAGCGACGGATCGTCGTCGCGCCAGAAATACTGGCCGGGCCGCAACGTCTGCGATGCCACGTCCAGCGCGATACGGGTACGCTCGGCCGGCTCCGCGGCGACCGCCGGAACGGCCAGCATCACCGCCACGGCAATCGTTCCCAGTCCCGCCACTGCCCGCACAACCGTCTCCATCATCGCGGCGCGCAACGAACAGCTGCGACCACGACCTCAAGCTAGCGTAACCAAAGGATTAACGCGAGTGCACCGCGTCCAGAAACGGGACGCCGCGCGATCGGTCCGCGCGGTCAATCGAGCCATTGCCGCGACCAGTCGCGACGCACAACATGCTGAAAACGGGCCGAAAGCTACTATATTCAGGGCCGGTTTGGCAATTTCGGACGACGGAATGGAGCAAATGCTCGGGCACGCGGCATCGCGCCGTGCCCTTCTGAAAACGGTTCTCGTGGCAGGTTCGGTCGCGGTGATTCCCGGCTGTGCGCGTGAGGTCGCGCGGGTTGCAGAGCGCCCGGCCCCTCCGGTGGCGGTGCCGATCGCTCAGCCGTCACCGGTCGCCGCGCGCGGCGCACCGCTGGGTGTGCGGCCGCACCTGTTCCGCCGCGCGCTCGCCGCGCTCGACGCGCATGGCCGCGCCATTCCGAAGCATGATCGTATCGCGATCGCCGACTTCGCCTCGCCATCGTCGCTCCCGCGCTTCCACCTGATCGACCTGATCGACGGCAGCACGACGTCGCTGCTGGTCGCACATGGTAGCGGTTCTGATCCGCAGCACACCGGCTGGCTTCAGCGCTTCTCGAACGTCCCCGACAGCTTCGCCTCGTCGGAGGGCGCGTATCTGGCCACCGATTACTACGTCGGCAAACACGGCCGGTCGCAGCGATTGCTGGGACTCGACCCGACCAACGACAAGGCCCTCGACCGCGCGATCGTCGTGCATGGTGCGTGGTATGCGAACCAGGACATGCTGACCACCCACGGCAAGCTTGGCCGCAGCCAGGGCTGTTTCGCGGTGGGCGAGACGGCGCTGTCCGCGGTGTTCGACACGCTGGGCGAGGGCCGGATGATCTACGCGGCGAAGGTCTGACGTGTCCTATCCCCGTTCGTGCTGAGCTTGTCGAAGCACGGGACGCAAGGGACGACCCTCGTTCACGCACTTCGTCAGGCTCAGTGCGAACGGTAGAGAGGTTGTCGGCGACCGCGATTGCGCCGTAAGACGAGCGCGTGACCCACTCCCATCCGTTCTACTCGCATCAGGCCCAGGGCTTCGTCCGCGTCGGCGCCTGTACCCCGCTCGCCAGCGTCGGCGATGTGTCCGCCAATGCGCACGAGACGATCGACATGGCGCGGATGGGCGACTCCGGCGGCTGCGACCTGCTGGTCTTCCCCGAACTCAGCCTGTCGTCCTATGCGATCGACGACCTGCATTTGCAGGACGCCCAGATGGCGGCAGTCGAGGCCGCGCTGGCGCAGGTCGCTGAGGCAACCGAGGATCTGAAGCCCGTCCTGCTGGTCGGTGCCGCACTGCGCCGCAATGGCCGGCTCTATAATTGCGCGGTCGGGATAGCGCGGGGCCGTATTCTGGGCGTTGTGCCCAAGAGCTTCCTGCCCAACTACCGCGAATATTACGAGAAGCGCTGGTTCGCGAGCGGCATCGGCACCAACGGGGAGATCACCGTGGCGGGCCAGACCGTCCCGTTCGGACCCGACCTGATCTTCGCGGCGACCGACCTGCCCGATTTCGTCTTCCATGCCGAGATCTGCGAGGATTTCTGGGCCCCCACCCCGCCATCGACCGAGGGTGCACTGGCCGGCGCGCTGATCCTCGCCAACCTGTCGGCGTCCAACATCGTCATCGGCAAGGCGCGCGAGCGGGCGCTGCTGTGCGCATCGCAATCGGTCCGCGCGATCGCGGCCTATGTCTATTCGGCGAGCGGCCCGGGCGAAAGCACCACCGATTTGGCGTGGGACGGCCAGGGGATGATCCATGAACTCGGCGAGTTGCTGTCCGAAAGCGGACGGTTCGACCTGTCGAACGAGATCGTCGTCGCCGATGTCGATGTCCAGCGCCTGCGGCTCGAGCGGATGCGGACCGGCACCTTCAACGACGCCGCCGCCGCACGCGGCCATCCCGAAACGCGCTTCCGCCGCATCGCGTTCGACCACCAGCCGGACTTCGCCGACCACGGCCTGAACCGGACGCTGCGGCGGTTCCCGTTCGTGCCCAACACGCCATCCAAGCTCGACGAGGATTGTTACGAGGCGTTCAACATCCAGGTCGAGGGACTGCGCAAGCGGCTGACCGCGACCGGCTCCAGACACCTTGTCATCGGCGTGTCGGGCGGGCTCGATTCGACCCACGCGCTGATCGTCGCGGCCAAGGCGTTCGACCGGATGGGCCGTCCGCGCAGCGATATCCTCGGCTTTACCATGCCCGGCTTCGCCACCGGCGAAGCGACCAAGGGCCAGGCCTGGGACCTGATGCGCGCGCTGGGCGTCACGGGCGAGGAAATCGACATCCGCCCGGCCGCGCGCCAGATGCTCGCCGACATGGGCCATGCGTTCGCGAACGGCGAACCGCAGTATGACGTGACGTTCGAGAATGTGCAGGCCGGACTTCGGACCGATTACCTGTTCCGCCTCGCCAACCAGCGGCAGGGGATCGTGCTGGGCACCGGCGACCTGAGCGAACTCGCGCTCGGCTGGTGCACCTATGGCGTTGGCGACCATATGAGCCATTACGGCGTCAACGCGGGTGTGCCCAAGACGCTGATCCAGTATCTGATCCGCTGGGCGGTGCGGAGCGAACAGTTCGACTCGGCGACCGACGCGGTGCTCGAAGCGATCCTGAACACCGAGATTTCGCCCGAACTCGTCCCGGCCGACGCATCGGGCGCGATACAGAGCACGCAGGATCGCATCGGGCCGTACGAACTCCACGATTTCTTCGCGCACTACGTCATTCGCCACGGCCTGCCGCCGTCGAAGATCGCCTTCCTCGCGTGGCATGCCTGGCGCGATGCGAGCGTTGGCCGCTGGCCGCTGGGCGTGCCCGACGATGGCCGCAACGCCTATGACCTGCCGACGATCGTGAAGTGGCTGGAGAGTTTCCTGCATCGCTTCTTCCAGACCAGCCAGTTCAAACGATCCGCCCTGCCTAATGGCCCGAAGGTGTCGGCTGGTGGAGCGGTGTCCCCGCGCGGCGATTGGCGCGCGCCCTCGGATGGAACGGCGAAGGTGTGGCTGGACGAATTGAAGGCGAAGCTGCCGCCTTTGTAACTCTCTCGTGCTCCCGCCTGCACGGGAGCACGGCAAGCCATTGACACCGGTTACCGCGACCGTCATTCCGTTGCGAAACATCGGAGAGGACACCCCATGCTCACCCTCATGCTGCTCGCCGCCGCGGCCCCGGAGCCCGTGGTCGCCTTTCCGGGTGCGGAAGGAGCGGGCCGCTTCGCTCAGGGCGGGCGTGGCGGCAAGGTGATCCACGTCACTACCCTCGCCGACTCCGGCCCCGGATCGCTGCGCGCCGCGGTCGAGGCGAAGGGGCCGCGGACGATCGTGTTCGACATTTCCGGCACGATCGCGCTGCTGAGCGAACTCAAGATCCGCGAACCCCGCGTCACCATCGCCGGCCAGACTGCGCCGGGCGACGGCATCACCCTGCGCGACCACAGTCTGGTCGTCGCCGCCGACGACGTCGTCATCCGCTACATCCGTTCGCGGCTGGGCAACACGTCGAAGAGCCAGGAGGACGCGCTGACCGTACAGGCCGGGCGGCGGATTATCCTCGATCATGTGTCGGCCGGCTGGTCGATCGACGAATCGCTGTCGGCATCGGCCAACTACAAGGACGCTTCGCAGGGCTGGTACGACTTGACCGTGCAATGGTCGATCATCGCCAATTCGCTGCGCCGGTCGGGCCATGTGAAGGGCGACCACGGTTACGGCAGCCTGATCCGCGGCGGACGCGGGGCGAAGGCGTCGTGGCATCATAATCTGTGGGCCAACCACGTCGCGCGGATGCCGCGGCCCGGCAATTACGACGGGCCCGACATCGATCCGCTGGGCGCGACGTTCGATTTCCGATCCAACGTCTTCTACAACTGGGGCGGATCGCATTCGGGCTATGATGCCGACAAGGCCGCGATCGTCCGGTACAACTTCATCGACAACGTCTATCTGCCCGGCCCGGACACGAAGGGTCATTACGCGTTCGACGAGACGAACGTGCTGGCCAAGGGGTATTTCGCCGGCAACAGCATGGCCGGCGTCGTGCCCGCCGATCAGATGAGCATCGTCAAGGGCACGATCGCGCCGGGCTGGAAACTGGCCGCGCCGATCGACGTCGCGCCGGTGACGCGTGACACCAAGCCGTTCGACGCGGTGCTGGCAAAGGCCGGCGCGTCGCGGGTGCGCGACGCGATCGATCTCGCGGTCGTCGCCGGCGTCCGCGATACCAGCGGGCGGATCATCGACAGCCAGGACGACATGGGCGGCTGGCCGGTATTGAAATCGCTGCCCGCGCCAAAGGACAGCGATCGGGACGGTATGCCGGACGCGTGGGAGACGACGCACGGACTGAACCCTAGGAAGGACGACAGCGCGGGCGACCGGAACAGGGACGGGTGGACGAACCTGGAGGAATATCTGGATTCGCTGACGCGGTAGGTGCCCAACCACCTGCCACCGTTCGCCCTGAGCGTGTCGAAGCCTGTCCTGAGCTTCGCCGAAGGGGGTGTGCCCGGAACACGTGCTTCGACTTCGCTCAGCACGAACGATGGAGAGGGGCTTCGTCAGCCCGCCGCCTTCGCCATCGCGCGGAACCTGTGCAGCAGCGGCTCGGTATAGCCGTTCGGCTGGTCCACCCCATCGAACACCAGCGCGCGCGCCGCCTGATACGCCAGGCTGGCATCCTCGCGCCCGGCCATCGGCCGATAGAGCGGATCGCCGGCGTTCTGCGCGTCGACCTTCGCCGCCATCCGCCGCAGCGCCGCCTCGACATCGTCGGGCGTACAGACGCCGTGGAGCAGCCAGTTGGCGATATGCTGCGACGATATGCGCAATGTCGCGCGATCCTCCATCAGGCCGATGTCGTGGATGTCGGGCACCTTGGAACAGCCGACCCCCTGGTCGATCCAGCGAACGACATAGCCCAGGATCCCCTGCGCATTGTTGTCGAGTTCCTCGGCGACTTCGCCCGGCTGCCAGTTGCGGCCGATCGCGACGGGGATATCGAGCAGGCGGTCGAGCGAATCCACGCCCTCCCCCGCCCGCTCCGCCTGCCGCGCGAAGACGTCCACGTCATGATAGTGCGTCGCGTGCAGCGTCGCGGCGGTCGGCGACGGCACCCAGGCGGTGCTCGCTCCGCTGCGGGGATGCGCGACCTTCTGCTCCAGCATGTCGGCCATCCGGTCGGGAGCCGCCCACATGCCCTTGCCGATCTGTGCCTTGCCACCCAGCCCGCAAGCCAGCCCGACCTGGACGTTGCGGTTCTCGTACGCCGCGATCCAGTCGGACGCCTTCATCTCGCCCTTGCGGATCATTGCCCCGGCGCGCATCGACGTGTGCATTTCGTCGCCGGTGCGGTCGAGAAAGCCGGTGTTGATGAACACGATGCGGTGCCTGACCGCGTGGATACAGGCCGCGAGATTAGCCGACGTGCGGCGCTCCTCGTCCATCACGCCGACCTTGATCGTGTGTCGCGCCAGGCCCAGCAGATCCTCGACCGCGTCGAACAGCCGGTCGGTGAAGGCGGCTTCGTCCGGCCCGTGCATCTTGGGCTTCACGATATAGATCGATCCGGTCCGGCTGTTGCGGCCACGGTCGTGCAGCGCGATCAGGCTGGTGACGATCGCGTCGAGGATGCCCTCCGGAGCCTCGCCGCCATCGGGCAGGCGCACCGCCGGCGTGGTCATCAGATGGCCGACGTTGCGGACGAACATCAGGCTGCGCCCCGGCAGCGTGATCGTGCCACCGTCGGGCGCGGTGTAGCTGCGGTCCCCCTCCAGCACGCGCGTCTGCGTCCGGCCTCCCTTGTCGAAGCTGGCGATCAGGTCGCCGCGCATCAGCCCCAGCCAGTTGGTGTAGGCGGCGACCTTGTCGTCGGCATCGACCGCGGCGATCGAATCCTCCAGGTCGGCGATGGTCGTCAGCGCACTTTCGAGGATGACGTCGGCGATGCCGGCGGGATCGGTGCGGCCGATCGGATGGTCGGGATCGAACACCACTTCGACATGCAGCCCGTTGTGGCGAAACAGCCGGCCTTTCTCGCTGCGACCGACATATTGGGACGGATCGCTCAAGGTCATGTCGTCGCTGTCCAGGTCGGCCCAGCTGCCCGACGCCAGCGGCACCGCGCGGTCGAGGAACGCCTTGGCCCAGGCGATCACCTCGCCCCCGCGCGCCGGATCATAGCCGCCCGGCGTGGCCTCGCCGGGGATCGCATCGGTGCCGTAGAGCGCGTCGTACAGGCTGCCCCAGCGCGCATTCGCCGCATTCAGCAGGAACCGCGCGTTCAGGATCGGCACGACCAGCTGAGGCCCCGCCATCGTCGCGATCTCGGCATCGACGTTCTGCGGATCGACGGTGAAAGGATCCGGCTCGGGCACGAGATAACCGATGTCGCGCAGGAACGCCTGATAATCGGCTTGGTCGATCGGCAGTCCGGCGCGCTGCGCGTACCAGCCGTCGATCTCCGCCTGCATCCGATCGCGGGTCGCGAGCAGTGCGGCATTGTCCGGTGCGAACCGCCTAAAGATATCGGCGACGCCCGCCCAGAACGGTTCGCGCGCCAGCCCCGTGCCCGGCAGCACGGTATCGTCGATGAAATCGGCCAGCACCGCCGCCACGCCCAATCCCGCCTTGTCGATCATCGCGGTCATCGCGGTCCTCCTGTTCCGTCACCGTGATAGACGCGCAATCTTTCACTCGCTAGACGAACAAATGGTATTTCTGTCGTTCTTGGGAGGAAACAATGGACCCGGACGTCTCGCTGTTCGCCGACGTCGTCGCGGCCGGCAGCCTGACCGGCGCGGCACGGGCCCGCGCGATCTCTCCGGCGATGGTGTCGAAACGGATCGCACGGCTGGAGGGGCGCTTGGGCGTCCGCCTGCTCGACCGCACGACGCGCAGTCTGGCGCTGACCCCGCGCGGGGCGCGCTTCCATGGCGACATCCTCGCCGTCCTCGATGCGCTGGGCGCGGCGGAGGCGCGCATTTCGACGCGCGCGGTCGAACCCGCCGGGCTGCTGCGGATCAGCGCGCCGACCTCGTTCGGGCGGCTGCATGTCGCCCCGTGCCTGACGCCGTTCCTCGACGCTCATCCGCGCGTCGAACTGGACGTCAACCTGTCCGATGGATTCGAGGATCTCGCCGCCGCACAGGTCGATCTCGCGATCCGGATTACCGGTCAGGTGCCCGTCGGCGCCACCGCGCATCGACTGGCCGACAACCACCGCATTCTCTGCGCCGCGCCGGCCTACCTCGGCGCTCGTGGTACGCCGCGAACGATCGACGAGCTGGCGGAGCACCACCTGCTTGCGGCATCGGGGCAATTGCCGTGGCGTCTCGGCGGTGATGTGGTGGTGAACGGTGTGAGCCGGATCGCCACCAATTCCAGCGAGATGGTGCGCGAATTGTGCATTGCCGGCGCGGGCATCGCGCTGCGTTCGCTATGGGACATCGGCGATGCGCTGTCCGACGGCCGGCTGGTACGAGTGCTGCCCGACCACCAGGGGTCGGCCGACACGGCGATCCAGGCCGTCCACCTCCGCGGTCGAGCCAGCGCCGCCGCCAGCGCCCTGATCGACCATTTGCGCGCCGCGTGGCAGGCGGTTCCGCCGTGGGAAGCCATCGCGAAGACTTGATGACCTTGGCAGGACGGTGCGAGTGGCCCGCAAGCCAACGCTTGTCTCTGCCCTACCGCCCCCGCTCCGCCGCCAGCGTCTCCCACGCGATCCGCTGCAACGCCACCGCCTGCGCGTCCGACAGGCCGAGGTCGTCGGCGGCCTTTTCGCCCGGACCCAGCGTCCGCGGATCGACGCCGGTGATCTTGCCGAACACGACCAGCGCCTCGAGGTAATAGCCTGCGACGCTGGCGTGATACTGGTCATAGGCCCAGAAATCGAGTTGGCCGAAACTGGTGCCGTCGTAGGGATCGGGGTCGGCGATCCGTGCCGCAAACGCCCTGTTCCACGCCTCGCCGACCGGAATGACGCCATCGATGTCGCGGTTGGCCGCGCGCGCTTTCAGGCTGCCGGCGTACAGGTCGTTCGCCATCTTGGCGATCGGCGTCCCGCTCCACGGACTGCCGGGGCGATACACCTGGTCGGCGCGGCTCCACGTCGCCATGATCTCGACCTGCACGGCGCGGTTCGCGCGGGTGAACATCGACGCCAGCGCGCCGGCGTCGCGGATATGCGTCGCCGGATCGCCCGGCGCTTCGCGGCTGAAGGTCGACAGGTCCTGCAGCACCACGACGTCCCACGCACGGTCGATCAGCGCGCGCCGTTCCGCGAGGTGAAAGCCCAGCGTCCGCCCGCCCTGCGTCTCCAGGCTGACCGCGTAGTTCAGCCGCGCCTGATCGGCGAACAGCTTGAACAGCGCCGGCACCCCGCCATAGCCCGCGCGGTTGAGGTCGGTGACGGTGTTGGCGCGGTAGTTGCGGACCGCCGAATGCGCGCCCTGCGTGAAGCTGTTGCCGATGAACAGGATCGTGCGCGGCACCGCCGTCGCGGTGACGACGGTGGCGCGAACCGGCGGGGCGACCTGCGCCGCCGCCGGAACGCTCGCGGCCAGTGCCGCCAGGATCATCAAAGCCTTCACCTCAGAACCTCTTGCTGATGCTGGCGTAAAGATAGCGCGCATAGGGAGTGTAGAGCGACCCCAGATAGCCATCGGCGGTCAGCGGCGGATCCTTGTCGAACAGGTTGCGCGCGCCGATCCGGAACCGCGTGTCGTCGAGCACCCCGCCCTTGAAGCGATATTGCGCGTACAGGTTCACCGTCGCCTGCCCATTCACGACATAGGGCAATCCGTTGGCGTCGAGGAAATTGGTGTCGTTGACGTCGGCGGTATAGTTGACCAGCCCGCCGATCTGGAAGCGATGTAGGCTCCACGTCAGCGACCCGGTCAGCCGCCATTTCGGCCGTCCGCGCTGTTCGATCAGGTCGGTCGCGTCGGTCAGCGGGGTCGCGGCGTTGATCGTGCCCGCCGCGCGCGCATCGAACAGCGCCTGCACCGCCGGGGGCGTGTCGCGGCTGAACTTGGTCAGGTGCGCGGCATTCAGGTTCAGGTCGAACTTCCCGATGCCGGTGCGGACATTGTAGATCAGCGCCAGGTCGAGGCCCTGCACGGTCTGCGGCAGCAGGTTGGTGAACTGGTCATTGATCTGCGTCACCACGCCTGCCGGGGCGAGGCCCGTGCCGGTGAACAGCGGCGTGTCGTCCGCCGTCACCGCCGCGCGCACGACGTTGGGATTTGACGATCCTTGCAGGCGTAGCAAGTAATCGAGCACCAGCGCGTTCTGCGGCCCGAACTGGCCGACGATGCCGACCTGGTTGATCGACCAGAAATCCGCCGTCAGCGTCAGCTTGCCGAGCTTCGGGTTCAGGAAATCGGGCTGGACGACGACGCCCGCGGACCAGTTGGTGCTGTTCTCGGGCTTCAGATCCTGATTGCCCGACACGAAGATCGAATAGCTGACCGCGCGCCCGCAGGCACCGAACGTCGCGATCCGGCGCGCGCGCAGATCGGCCTCGCACCGCAGGAAATCGGTGTTCGAGCCGAGCCGCGAATATTGCACCGTGTTGGTCTGTTCCAGGTTCGGCGCGCGGAACCCCTTTGAGTATGAACCACGGAAACGAAAGCCGGGCGTCAGGTCCCAGGCCGCGGCGATCTTGGGCTTCGCGACCGAGCCGAAGTCGCTGTAATGCTCGTATCTGCCCGCCAGCTGGACGTCGATGCGATGGACCAGCGGGATGTTCATGTCCGGCGAGATCACCGGGATCGCCAGTTCGCCGAATGCCGAGAACACGGTGCGCCGCCCGCGCGTCGATGGCGTCGGGCTGACCGCGGCGACGTTCGACAGGTTGCGTTCGCCGGTCACCGCGTCGACGAACTGGATCGTGCCGTTGAGGTTGTCGTCGCGGATATCGGCCTGCGTCTCGCGCCGCCCCTCGATCCCGAACGCGATGCCCAGATTGCCGCCGGGCAGGCTCAGCAGATCGCCGCGCGACACCTTGAAATCGGCCAGCGTCAGCGTCGTCTTCGACCGGCGCTTCAGGTCGAACACGAAGCTGTCGATCGTCGATTGCGACGACGGCGTGCAGTCACCCAACGACGGCGTGGCCGAACAGCCGCCGCTGAACGGGTTGTACGCATCGGGCGTGGACAGCGACAGCGCCGCCTGAAGCTTCGTCATGTTGACGGCATTCGACACGTCGGTCGCCTGCGCTTCGGAATAAAGGATCGCGGTATCGAAATCGAACCCGGCGATCCTGCCCTTCAACCCGCCCAGGAACCGCGCCTGATAATTGTCGACGTTGACCGTCTGATAGCCGGCGTCGACGAAGCGATAGGTGGACAGGCGCACCGGCAGGCCGGTGACCGGCACGTTGGTGAGGCCGGGGATGCGGTTGGGGTTGGTCGTGCCGTTGGCGAAGGTGACCGGGCCGAACGGGTTGTAGTAATTCGACGCGGGAATGACGATCGCGTTCAGGTTGATCGTCGGCGGCTGGATGCGCGTCGTGTCGGCGCGGTAATAGCCGAGTTCGGTATAGGCGGTCAGATCGTCGCTGACGTCGTAATGTGCCGACAGGAAGCTGTTGAACCGATGGATCGACGGCGTGACCGTCGTGCCGGGCCGCGTGTCGAACCGTTCGGAACGCAGCGTCGTCGCGGTCGCTCGGGTGCCGCTGCCCAGACACGTCTCGGTGTTCAGCGTCTGGAGGCAGCCGGGGTTGAGGATCGACTGGGTGTGGAACGCGCCCGCCGACGAGGTCACCGCGGTCGTGCCGCGGCGGACGGTGCCGGGGCCGTTCACCACCACCAGGTTCGCCCACGGACTCTGAGTCGCGCGGCCATCGGCGGTCAGGTTGCCGGCGAAGCGCGGATCGTCGGCGAAATACTGGAGCAGATTGTCCGACGCGGTGTAATATTGATCCTCGGCCAGCTGCGCGGTGCGACGCGTATAGTCGGCATAGAGCGACACGTTGCCGCGCCCTTGCGCGAAGTTCGTGCCGATCAGGCCGGTCGCCTGATATTCGCGGCGGTGCGTCCCCTCCGCTCCGCCATAGCGCAGGTCGATCTGGCCGCCGTTGACGTTGGACTTGGTGACGGTGTTGACCACGCCCGCGACCGCATCCGCGCCATAGATGGCGGCGGCACCGTCGCGCAGGATCTCCAGCCGTTCGATGCCCGCGACCGGCAGCGCGTTGGAGTTGAACCCCAGCACCGGCACGTTGCCGTCACCCGCCTGGCTGGTCGGATGCTGTACCAATCGACGGCCGTTCAGCAGCACCAGCGTGTTGCCGACGCCCAGATTGCGCAGGTTGATCGAGTTCACGTCGCCACGCGCCGCGTTCGACGTCTGAGGATTGTTCGATTCGTTGAAGGTGACGTCACCCGCCTGCGGGATGGCGCGGAACAGTTCGTCGCCGCTGACCGCGCCGGTCGCATCGATCTGTGCGCTGTCGACCACCGTCACCGGCAGCGCGGCGGTCGTGCTGGCGCCGCGGATCTGCGAGCCGACGACGACGATATCCTGCGCGGGTGCCGCCGAGCTGTCCTCCTGCTCGGCGGAGGTCTGCAATCCCGGAACCGCCTCGGCAGCCTGCTGGGCCGGGACCTCCTGTGCCTGCGCCAGTCCGGCGGTCGCGAGCGCGATCATTGCGGCGCCGGAGCGCCACGCGAGTACGGCCTTCATAATATCCCTCCTGATTTAGCGCGCCGGTTCTGCGGTCGCGTGCGTGACGGTGACGAGCGCGTCGTCCTCGTCGATGGTTTCCGCGTCACTGACCCGGCGGTTATTGAGCACTTCGGCCAGGCGGGCGCGGTCCAGCTTGCCCTCCCAGCGCGCCACCACGATCGCGGCGACGGCGTTGCCGATGAAATTGGTCAGGCTGCGGCACTCGCTCATGAAGCGGTCCACGCCCAGGATCAGCGCCATGCCGGCGACCGGCACCGATGGCACGATCGACAGCGTCGCGGCCAGCGTGATGAAGCCCGCGCCGGTGACGCCCGCCGCGCCCTTCGACGACAGCATCGCGACGCCCAGCAGCATCGCCTGCTGACCCCAGCTCAGGTCGATGCCGGTCGCCTGCGCGATGAACAGCGCCGCCAGCGTCATGTAGATGTTGGTGCCGTCCAGGTTGAAGCTGTACCCCGTCGGCACGACCAGCCCGACGACGCCCTTGTCGCAGCCCGCCCGCTCCAGCTTGCCGATCAGGTTGGGCAGTGCGGCCTCGGACGACGATGTGCCCAGCACCAGCAGCAGTTCGGCCTTCAGATAGGCGATCAGTTTCAGGATCGAGAAGCCGTGCGCCCAGGCGACCGCTCCCAGAATGCCGAGCACGAAGATCAGCGACGTCAGATAGAATGTCGCAACCAGCGCGCCCAGGTTGACCAGGCTTTCCGCGCCATATTTGCCGATCGTGAACGCCATCGCGCCGAACGCGCCGATCGGTGCGGCCTTCATCAGGATGCCGACCAGCCGGAACACGACCAGCGTCACGCGCTCCAGGAAATCGAGCACCGGTTCGGCCGGTTTGCCGACCAGGCTGAGCGACACGCCGAACAGGATCGCGACGAACAGCGTCTGGAGGATCGATCCGTCGGTCAGCGCGGACGGCATTGTCGTCGGGATGATCGACATCAGGAAGGCGACGAGCGTCGTCTCCTCCGCCTTGTGCGTGTAATCCGCGATCGCGCCGGCATCCAGCGTGGCGGGATCGACGTTCATCCCGGCGCCGGGCTGCACGATGTTGGCGACCACCAGTCCGACGATCAGCGCCAGCGTGGAAAAGAACAGGAAATAGGCGAACGCCTTGCCCGCGACGCGCCCCACCGCGGCCAGTTCGCGCATGCCGGCGATGCCGGTCACGACGGTCAGGAAGATGACCGGCGCGATCACCATCTTCACCAGCTTGATGAAGCCGTCGCCCAGCGGCTTCAGCGCCTCGCCCGTCGCCGGATAGAAATGCCCCAGCGCGACGCCCAGCACGATGGCGACGAGCACCTGGAAATACAGGTGGCGATAGATGGGCACACGGCGCAGCGTCGCGGCATCGGGTGTGCGGGGGGGAATCGCGATCATGACCATCCTCTCGTGACGACATTGACGTCGTCGGCATCCTTGCCGGAAACCTTGGCGGATAGCGCTATGGCGTTCTCGCCGGGAATGCGAACCTGCCTCCTCTGCAATACAAGATATTGGTATATTGAGGTTTTCTTGGTCGAAACGACGAATGCCGCTTCGCGATCGTGCGAATATCCGCACATCGCGGTCGGCTTTTGTGCCAGACTCCGCACATATGCCGATTCGCGCGCCACGCCGTCACGTCCTGATCGCCGTCGTCGCCGCGCTGCTGACGATCGGACTGTTCGCTTTTGCCGCCGATCGCTGGTCGCGTGGGCAGGCGCGTTTCGCGACGGACGCGACCGCCGACAGCGCTGCACGGGGTCATGCCGCTTTGTTGGGATCGGAGCTTCAGAAATTCCGCCTGCTGCCGCTGGTGCTGGTCGAGTATCCCGATGTCGCCGCCGCCTTGCGGGGCGATGCCGCTGCCCGTCGCCGGCTCGACACCACGCTGGAATTGCTGTCGGTGCGGACCGACGCCGCCAACCTGTACGCGATCGACGCGGGGGGACGGACCGTCGCGTCGAGCAACTGGCGGCAACCCACCAGCTTCGTCGGCCAGAACTATGGCTTCCGCCCCTATTTCCGCGATGCGATGACGCGTGGCACGTCCGAACTGTTCGCGCTGGGCACGGTCAGCGGTCGCCCCGGGCTGTATCTGGCGCGGCGGGTCGAGAGCGGCGGCCGGGCGCTTGGCGTCGTCGTCGTGAAGGTCGAATTCGACGCGGTCGAGGCCGCATGGGCGCGCACCAGCGGCGCCAGCTTCGTGGTCGATCGGCACGGCGTCATCCTCATCACCAGCCGCCCGGGCTGGCGATTCCGGTCGCTCGGCGCGGTCGATCCGGCGGTCGTCGCGGATGCACGGCGCACGTTGCAGTTCGGACCCGGCGCACCACGGGTCGCGCCGATCGTCGTGTCGGGTCGCAATGCGACGATCGATGGCCGCGAACGCTATCGTATCGCGCAAACACCCGCCGCGATCGCCGGTGCGCGGCTGATCCACCTCACGCCCCTCGACCCCGCGCTCGCGGCCGCACGCAGCATCGCATCGTTGTGGGGGCTGGCGATCCTGCTGGTGTCCGGTGGCATCGCCGCCTTCGCTGTCCGTTCGGCCGACACACGGCGGTTACAGCGCGACGCGCGGGTCAGGCTGGAGCGCGAAGTCACCGCGCGTACCGCAGAACTCAGCCACGCCAACGCGCAACTGCTGGTCGAATCCGAAGAGCGCGTGGAAGCCGATCGCCGCTATCGTGCCGCGCGCGAGGAACTGGCGCAGGCCAATCGGCTGGGGACGCTCGGCCAGATCACCGCCGGCGTCGCACACGAGATCAACCAGCCGGTCGCCGCGATCCGTACGTTCGCCGAAAGCGGCGCGACCTTGCTCGACCGCGGATCACCGGACGCGGCGCGCGAGAATCTGGGCCATATCGTCGGGCTGGCCGATCGGATCGGTGCGATCACCGCGGAACTGCGCGGTTTCGCCCGGCGCCGTACGCCCGCGGGCGGCACCGCGACGCTGGGATCGGTGCTGGACGGCACGATGATGCTGGTCGGCGAGCGCGCGCGCGGGATGCTGCAGATCGCGGTCGAGCCCACCCTGCGCGACGCGCGGCTTATCGGCGACCGGGTGCGGCTGGAACAGATCCTGGTCAACCTGATCCAGAATGCGCTCGACGCCGGCGGCGCGATCACGGTGAGTGCCACGCAGGCCGGCGATCGCATCGTGCTGACGATCGCCGACGACGGACCCGGCGTCGCGGCCGAAATCGCCAGGCAATTGTTCACGCCGTTCACCACCGGCAAGGACGGTGGCCTGGGCCTGGGGCTGGCGATCGCGCGCGACATCGCGCGCGAATTCGGCGGCGACCTGACGCACCGCGCCACGCCGACCGGCGCGACGTTCGACCTGACGATGAAGGTGGCACCATGACCGACGTGATCTTCGTCGAGGACGATGACAGCCTGCGCATCGCGACGACGCAGGCGTTGCAGTTGGCCGGGTTCGAGGTGCGCGCGTTCGCCGAGGCAAGTTCGGCCCTGGCGGCGATCACGCCCGACTTCGCCGGCGCGATCGTGTCCGACATCCGCATGCCGGGTATGGACGGCCTTGACCTGCTGGCCGCCGTTGTCGCGCGCGATCCCGACCTGTCGGTGATCCTGGTCACGGGCCACGGCGACGTCGCGATGGCGGTATCGGCGCTGCACCGCGGTGCGTTCGATTTCCTGACCAAGCCGTTCGCGACCGAGCACCTCACCGCCAGCGTCGCTCGCGCGATCGAACGCCGCGCGCTGGTGGTCGAGAACCGCCGTCTTCGGGCCGCCGCCGCCGGTGCCGGCGACAGCCCGCTGATCGGCGACAGCGCGGCGATGATCCGGCTGCGCGCATCGATCCAGCAACTCGCCGACGCAGACATCGACGTACTGGTCGAGGGCGAAACGGGCACCGGCAAGGAGCTGGTCGCGACGATGCTGCACCGGCTCGGCCCGCGCCGCGCGCGGCCCTTTGTCGCGGTCAACTGCGGCGCGCTGCCAGAGGGACTGGCCGAGATCGAGCTGTTCGGCCATGCCGCCGACAGCGTGGCGCACACCCGCCTGTCACGCGACGGTCAGATCGCGGCGTCGAGCGGCGGCACCCTGCTGCTGGACGAGATCGACAGCATGCCGATCGCCATGCAGGCGCGATTGTTGCGCGTGATCGAGGAGCGCGAGGTCCAGCCGATCGGCGAGACGCGGCCGCGGGTGGTCGATCTGCGCGTAGTGGCGACGACCAAAAGCGACTTGGCGACCGCGGTCGCCGAGGGGCGGTTTCGCGCCGACCTGTTCTATCGCCTGAACACCGTTCGGCTGCGCGTACCCCCGGTGCGCGAGCGCGAGCGCGATGCGTTCACATTGTTCGCGGCCTTCGTCGATGAGGCGAAGGTGCAGCTGGGCCGGACCGACTTCACGCTCGATGACCGCGCCAGCCGGCAGCTGAAAAGCCACGACTGGCCGGGCAACGTCCGCGAACTGCGCAACTTCGCGTTCGAGAGCGTACTTGGCCTCGATCCGGCCACCGATCCGGTCGCGGATGCCGCCGACCTGCCGTCACGCGTCGCTGCCTATGAAGCCATGCTGATCGAGGATGCGCTGCGCCGGCACGGCGGCCGGGTGACGGCCGCGATCGCGCAGCTGGGGATCCCGCGCAAGACCTTCTACGACAAGGTAACGCGCCACGGAATCGATCTGGCCGCATTCCGGCGATGATCTACCGGCAGGCCGCAGGCTGTGACCGCAACAGCACGCGACCGGCCAGCCCGCCTGTCGCCGTGCCGTCGCGCAGCGCCGGCTGGCCGTTGACGATCACCGCATCCACGCCGCGCGACAGCCTGGTCGGTGCGACATAGGTCGCCTGGGGAGCGAAGCGTTCGGGATCGAACACCACCACGTCGGCGAAATACCCGACCTTCAGATATCCGCGCCGGTCGAGTCGATAGATGTCCGCCGTCCGGCCCGTCGAGTTGCGGATGAACCGCGCCAGATCGATGACCTTCCGCTCGCGAACATAGCGCTGGTACTTCATCGGAAACGTCGCGAACTGGCGGGGATGGCCGTCCGATCCGTCCGACCCGGTGACCACCCACGGCTGGCGCATGATGCGATCGACATCGGCGTCGACCATGTTGAACGAGGCGATCGCGATCCCGCGCGGTGGTGTGCCGTCGGCGGGCACGATCATGCGGATGGCGGCATCGACCGGTTCGACCCGCCACTCGGCCGCCAGCGCCGCCAGCGTCCGGCCCGTCCAGGGCATTCCTGCGGCAGTCATCAGGATCGCGTCCGCCCCACCCCGCCGGCGCAGGTTCTCGATCATTTCGGCGCGCAGTTTCGCCTTCACCACCGGATCGGCGAACCGCTTCGCCAGCGGCGGAAACCCGCCGTCGGACGCCCACCGCGGCAAGAGCGCCGCGTCGAGCGCGGAGCCCGAGGCCAGCCACGGATACTGATCGGCCGTCACGTCGATCCCGGCCGCCCGCGCGCGTTCGATCACCCGGATGATCTGGCGCGCCTGACCCTGCACATCGACGCCGAGCGCCTTCAGATGCGCGATGTGGACCGGCATCCGCGCCTCGCGACCGATGCGGCCCACTTCGGCGACCGAAGCCAGGACGCCAATCGAATAGCTGGATTCGTCGCGCTGGTGCGTATCGTACAGTCCGCCGCGCGATCCCGCCTCGCGCGCGACGGCGATCACCTCGTCGGTCGTCGCAAAGCTTTGCGGTGCGTAGAACAGCCCGGTCGATAGGCCATAGGCGCCTTCGCACATCCCCTTTGCGACCAGCGCGCGCATCGACGCGAGTTCGGCCGCGGTGGGACTGCGCCCCGCCTGCCCCAGTACGCGACCGCGTACCGCGCCGAACCCGATGAACGGCACGACATTGGTGCCGACACCGGCCGTCGTCAGCCTGGCGGCATCGGCGGCGATGTCGGGCGTCCCATAGCCGTCGACGCCGGTGACGATGGTGGACACGCCCTGTGCCAGCCACGCCGCATTGACGCGAACCGCCGGGTCGGGCGACCGGATGAAGCTGTCGGGGTGGGTATGCGCGTCGATGAACCCCGGCGCGACGATCCTGCCGCGCGCGTCGATGACCTGCCGCGCCGAACCACCGCGCGACGGGCCGACGTAGGAAATGCGGTCGCCGGTGATCGCCACGTCGCCGACGAAGCCGGGCATTTCGGCACCCGTGAAGATCGTCCCGCCGCGGATCAGCACGTCGGCGACCGGTGCCGGACTCGCACCCAGCAGCAGCGCGCACAGGCCGATCAGCCCGCGCTTCATCGCGCGGCCAGGTCCGCGCGCACCATCGGAGCGATGCGGTCGGCGATCCGCGAAACCCCGGCCGCATTGGGATGTACGCGGTCGCCCTGCATCAGCGTCGGGTCACCGATCACGCCATCGAGGATGAAGGGATAGAGTTCCGCATCATATCGCTTGGCGAGATCAGGCCAGATCGCGTTGAAGGTCTTTCCGAATTCGGGGCCGAGATTGGGCGGTGCCTGCATGCCGGTCAGCAACACCGGAATGTCGCGGCGTTTCAGGTCCTCGAGCATGGCGACCAGATTGGCGCGGGTTTCCGCCGGCGGCAACTGGCGCAGCACGTCGTTGCCCCCCAGCCCCAGCAGCACGAGGTCGGGCTTGCGCGGCAGATTGTCGAGCGAAAACGCCAGCCGCTGTCGTCCGGCCGCGGTGGTATCGCCGGACACGCCGGCATTCACCACCGTCGCGTTGATCCCACTCGTCCGCAGCCGGTTCTGCACCGCATCGGCCAGGCTCTGTCCGCGCTCCAAGCCGTACCCGGCATACAGGCTGTCGCCGAACGCCAGCACCAGCCGCTCGGGCCCTTGCGGAGCCGCAACCGGCGCTGTCACATTCACTGTCGCGGGCGCGCTGGTGTTCGCTACCGGCGCGGCGTCGCAGGCGACCAGCAGCAGCAGCGACTGGACAAGCAATGCTGCGCCTGCGTAGCGATGGGTCGTCGTCTTCAAGGTCATTCCCCGCATCATGCCAGTCCAATCCAGTGCCGATATGGTCATTTCGGCGCGCGGCGTCACCCTCAGCCTGGGCGATGCCGCCGCGCCGACACAGATCCTGCGCGGGATCGACCTGGATATCGCGGCCGGCACCAGCATTGCGCTGCTGGGACCGTCCGGTTCGGGCAAGTCGTCGCTGATGGCGGTGCTGTCGGGGCTGGAGCGCGCCAGCGGCGGGACCGTCGCGGTCGCCGGTCTGGATTTCGGGACGCTCGACGAGGATGCACTGGCCCGCGCGCGACGGGGCCGCATCGGCATCGTGCTCCAGGCGTTTCACCTGTTGCCAACGATGACCGCGCGCGAGAATGTCGCGGTGCCGATGGAACTGGCGGGCATGACCGAAGCGTTCGAGCGCGCGGACGCCGAACTGGCGGCGGTCGGCCTCGGCCACCGGCTGCATCATTATCCGGCGCAGCTGTCCGGCGGGGAGCAGCAGCGCGTCGCCATCGCCCGCGCGCTCGGGCCGCGCCCGCCCCTCGTCTTCGCCGACGAGCCGACCGGCAACCTAGACACCACCACCGGCGTGGCGATCATGGACCTGCTGTTCGCGCGACAGGCGGCGACGGGCGCCACGCTGATCGTCATCACCCACGACGCCACGCTTGCCGCGCGTTGCAACCGCATCGTCGAACTCGCCGACGGGCAGATCACGTCGGACCGCGTGGCGTGAGCGACTGGGCCATTGCCTGGCGGCTGGCGCGGCGGGAGATCGACCTGCGCTTCCGGGGCTTGCGGCTTCTGCTGGCCTGCCTGTTCCTGGGCGTCGGCGCGCTGGCGGCGATCGGCAGCCTGACCCAGGGCGTCGGCCGCGAGATCGCGGCGCGCGGGGCGCTGATCCTGGGCGGCGACGTCGAATTCACCGTGTCGCAGCGCGGTGCGACGGCGGAAGAGCGCGCCCGGATGGCGACGCTGGGTCGCGTTTCGGAAAGCGCGAAGATGCAGGCCACCGCGATCGGCGGCACGTCCGACGATCCGCGCATCGTGCCGATCGAGCTGAAATCCGTCGATGCCGCCTATCCGCTCTATGGCCAGTTGGTGCTGCGCCGCGGGCCGACCGCGCCGCTGACGGCCGACACGGCATGGATCGCGCCGACACTGGCCGACCGGCTAGGCCTGGTCGAGGGTAATCGCTTCCGCATCGGCAGCGCGACGTTCGCGGTTGCGGGCGTGATCGCCGACGAACCCGACCGGCTGGGCGAAGGCTTCACGCTCGGGCCGGTGGCGATCGTCTCGTCGGCCGGTCTTGGCCGTACGCTGCTGGTCCAGCCCGGCAGCCTGTACGAAAGCCGCTATCGCATCGCGCTCGACGGCAACACGCCAAAGACGGCCGCCGACGCCTTCAAGCGTCGCTTCGACACCGCCGGCTGGGAAGCGAAGACCAGCGACCGCGCCGCGCCGGGCGCCGCCCGGTTCCTCGACCGGATGGGCCAGTTCCTGATGCTCGTCGCGCTCTCGGCGCTCGTGGTGGCGGGGATCGGCGTCGGTAACGGCGTACGATCCTATTTCGCGGCGCGGCGTGGCGGCATCGCGACGTTGAAAGTGCTCGGCGCCACGTCGGGTGTGATCGCCCGCATCTATGCGCTGCAACTGGGCGTGATCGTGGCGGTCGGGATCGGCGCGGGATTGATCGCTGGCGTCGCCGCAGTACCCGCGATCGTCGCGGCCGCGGGGAACGCCTTGCCGGTCGCACCGAAGTTCTCGGTCGAATGGGTGCCGCTGCTGCTCGCTGCCGCTTACGGCCTGTTGATCGCGATCGCCTTTACCGCGCCGCCGCTGGTCGCTGCGGGGCACGTGCCCGCCGCCGGACTGTTACGCGGCCTGCACGACACGCGCCGTGCACCGTGGCGCGCGACGCTGCCGTGGGTGCTGGGTGCCATCGCCGGCGTCGTCGGGCTGGCGATGGTCAGCGCCGAACAGCCGCTGCTGACCGCCGGCTTCCTGGCCGCGATCGTCGCGGTGCTGGCGATCTTTGCCGGCTTCGGCTGGCTGATCGCCCGCGTCGCCGCGCGCCTGCCGCGGCCGCGTCGCCCGCTCGTCCGGCTGGCGCTGGCGGCGATCCACCGGCCCGGCGCGCAGACCGGGTCGCTGGCCGTCGCGCTCGGGCTGGGGCTGACGCTGTTCGTCCTGCTGGCGGCGATCCGCACCAGCATCGACGCCAATATCGCGCTGACCGTACCACAGCGAGCGCCGTCGCTGTTCGCGCTCGACGTGCCGCCGCCGCGCGAGGCCGAGTTCCGCCGCATCGTCGCGGGTGTCGCGCCGAATGCAGCGATTCGCACGGTGCCCGCAATGCGGGGTACGATCACCGGCTATGGCGAGACGCGTGTCGCCGACCTGAAGACGTTGCCGGACGGTGCCTGGGCGCTGCGCGGCGAGCGCGGGCTGACCTATTCGGAGAGTCTGCCCGAGGGGAGCACGATCACCGCAGGCCGCTGGTGGCCGCGCGATTATGCCGGGCCACCCCTGGTGTCGATCGACGAGCGGCTTGCGACCGCGCTCAGCCTGAAGATCGGCGATCCGCTGTCGTTCAGCCTGCTCGGCGTCGAGCGCACCGCGCGGATCGCGTCGTTCCGGCGGATCGACTGGGACACGTTGGGTTTCAACTTCGTGATGGTGTTCTCGCCGAACGCGGTCGCGGATGCGCCGCACAATCTGGCCGCGACCATCTATCTGCCCAAGGGACGCGAGGCCCCGGTGATGCGCGCACTGCTGGTCCCGTTTCCCTCCGTCTCGGTCATCGAAGTCGGCGGCGTCATCGCGCAGGTGCGCGGGATCGTGTCGCAACTGGCCTCAGCGATCACCGCCGCCGCCTCCGTCGCGGTGCTGGCCGGGATCGCCGTACTGGTCGGCGCGATCGCGGCGGCGCGCGAGGCGCGGACCTATGACAGCGTGATCCTGCGGACGCTGGGTGCCACGCGCGGCCAGATCCTGGCGAGCCAGGCAATCGAATATGCACTGCTCGGCGTCGCGCTGGCCGCGCTTTCGCTGCTGCTGGGTCTGGGCGGTGCCTGGTATGTCATCGTGCGGATCTTCGAGTTCAGCTGGCTGCCCGATTACGGTGCGGTCGCGATCACGCTGGGCACGGGCACGGCGGCGATCGTCGCGATCGGGCTGGCCGGTGCCTGGCCGATCCTGGGCGTCAGGCCCGCGCGCGTGCTACGACAGCTATAGGCGGGAGGGGACGGCACGTGGTGACGAGCAGAGCCGAGTTTCGCGAACTGCCGATGGCCGCCGACCTCTACGGCGACATCGTCGAGGGACCGCGGGCCAGCTGGCGCGATCACCTGCCCGGACTGGCCGTCGTCGGCGCGGGGACGCTGGCCGCCGGGTTTCTGGCCGACCGGTACGGCGCGCCGCTGACGCTGATGGCGCTGCTGATCGGGCTGGCGCTCAATTTCCTGTCCGCCGACAAGCGCTTGCATCCCGGCCTTGGCTTTGCGTCGCGTGACCTGCTGCGTTGGGGCATCGTGCTGGTCGGCACGCGCGTCACCTTCGGGCAGATCGCCGCGCTGGGCGTGGAGGCGTTGCTGGCGATCGTCGCGGTCGTCGGCCTGACGATCGGCGTCGCGGTGCTGGTCGCACGACGGCTGGGCTATGATCGCTGGTTCGGCCTGCTCGCCGGGGGCGCGGTGGCGATCTGCGGTGCCTCCGCGGCGCTGGCGGTCGCGACCACGCTGGGGTCGCGCCGCGTCAGCCAGGCGCAGCTGACACTGGTGCTGATCGGCATATCGGCGATGAGTGCGGCGGCGATGGTGCTCTATCCGATCCTCGCACACGCGCTGGGGCTGAGCGACGCGCAGGCCGGGTTCCTGCTGGGCGGATCGATCCACGACGTCGCGCAGGCGCTGGGTGCGGGCTATTCCTATTCCGATGGCGCGGGCCAGATCGCGACGATCGTCAAGCTCAGCCGCGTCGCGCTGCTGGCACCCGTGCTGGCGGTGATCGCGCTGTTCCTGCCGAAGAGCGAGCGCGGCGGCGCGTCGCAGGGTGTGCCGTGGTTCGTGATCGGTTTCTTCGCGGTCGCCGCGGTCAATTCGTTCGGCGTCATTCCGCCGCTTGTGGTCGGCGGTGCCGAAGCGCTGGCCGCGGCGCTGCTCGCTTGCGCCGTGGCCGCGACCGCGATCCGATCGCCGCTGCCGCAGTTGCTGAAGATGGGTCACCGCCCGCTGGTCGTGATCGGGATCACCACGCTGGCCACGTTGACTCTGGCGCTGCTCGCCGCAGTCCTGATCGTCATCTAGCGAGACGCCCGGTCCGCCCCCGCATGCATTAAAGACAATCGCCGGCGCTTATGCTGCACCTGCACAGTAACGCTTGACCGCCTGGAAGGCCAAAGATACCGGACGGTCGGTTTCGTCAGGTTAGGACCAGTTATATCCGTGTTGCCACCGATCGGCCTCGAGCGACGCAAGGAGCCGCACAAGGTACGCGCCGCGCTGGTCGATGCGACGGCGATGCTGATCGCCGATCAGGGTCTGGCGCGTGTGACGATCGACGCCGTCGCCCGCGCCGCGGGCGTGACCAAGGGGGGCCTGTTCCACCATTTTCCGAGCAAGCAGCATCTGATCGACGGTGTGCTGGCCGAGATGCTGGCCTTTGCCGACGAAACGATCGACGCCGAAATGGCAGCCGATCCGGAACCCCATGGACGCTTTACCCGCGCCTATCTGAACGGCGTGTTCGCCGATCATCGCATGGGCGGCACCGTGCGTACCCGCACCCTGTGCCTGGCGATGCTGGCCGACCCGCTGTTGCAGAGCACCTGGGCCCGCTGGGTCGAGGGCCGGGTCGCGCGGCATGCGGCGACCGACGACACCCCCGTCTGCGCGCTCGTCCGGCTCGCCGCCGACGGCGCCTGGCTGGCGTCGTTGCGCGATCCGGAGAACCCGCCGCCGGTGTCACGCGAGGTTCGCGACACCCTGACAGGGCTGACCCGCCCCGACCCGTAAGATTCATCAGCCTCCCCCTTCTTCCAACCGGCCGCCACCCCCGGAGACTATCAGTGACTCATCGCCTGCCCCGCCAGCTCATCGCTGCCCCGCTGCTCCTCGCGCTCGCTGCCTGCGGTGGTGGAGTCGATCCGCAAGCCGGCGGCGGTGCCGGTGGCCCGCCCGGATCGGGCCCGCCGCCGCTGGTCGTGGCGATGACGGTGAGGACGCAGGAGGTTCCGAACATCGTCGAGCTGCCCGGCCGGATCGAAGCGGTGCGCACCGCGGAAGTGCGCGCCCGCGCCGACGGCATCATCGAACGCCGCCTGTTCCAGGAGGGCACCGACGTCGTCGCTGGCCAGCCGCTGTTCCGCATCGATCCGCGCGACTTGCAGCAACAGGTCGCGCAGGCCCGCGCCGCGCTGTCGCGGGCGGAAGCGGCGCGCGCCAATGCCGCTTCGGTCATCCGCCGCTACACCCCGCTCATCAGGGAGCGCGCAGTCAGCGGGCAGGAATATGACCAGGCGCAGGCGACGCTGCGTACCGAGAGCGCCAACGTCGCCGACGCCCGCGCCGCCCTGTCGCGCGCGCAGCTCCAGCTTGGCTACACCACCGTCCGCGCGCCGATCTCGGGCCGCATCGGCCGCGCGTCGGTGACCGAAGGCGCGCTGGTCAGCGCGACGCAGGCGACCGCGCTGGCGACGATCGAACAGCCCAGCCCGATCTACGCCGTCTTCACCCAGTCGAATGCCGCGATGCTCGACCAGATCCAGGCGCAGCGCGCCGGTACCAGCACGGGCAAGCCGATCTCGCAGATCGACGTGCGCCTGATCCTGGCCAATGGCCGCGAATATGGTCCGCTCGGCCGTCTCGACTTCGCCGATCAGGTCGTCGATCCGCAGACCGGCAGCCAGACGCTGCGCGCAGTGTTCCCGAACGGCGAACGGCTGCTGCTGCCCGGTCAGTTCATCCGCGGCCAGATCGCGCTGGGCACGTCGCCCAACGGCATCGTCCTGCCCGCGCGCGCCGTCCAGATCGGCGAACGTGGCGCGACCGTCACGGTCGTCGCCGCCGACGGCACGACGTCGCCCCGTCCCGTCCAGCTGGGCGGGCAGACCGGCGGCGGCTGGCTGATCAAGGGCGGGTTGAAGGCGGGTGAGCGCGTCATCACCGACGGCTGGCAGAAGATCATGCAGCCGGGGATGAAGGTGCAGGTCAAGGGCGATCCCGCGCCGGCTGCGGCCTCCGCCCAGCCAAAGCAGGGCGGGAACTGATCGTCATGGACAGCTTCTTCGTTCACCGCCCGGTCTTCGCCTGGGTCATCGCCGCGTTCATCGCGCTGTTCGGCACGATGGCGCTGCTGAACCTGCCGATCGAGCAATATCCCTCGGTCGCCCCGCCTTCGCTGACGCTCGGCTACACCTACAACGGTGCCGATGCCGACACGATGGACAAGAACGTGACGGCCGTCATCGAGCGCGAGCTCAATTCGGTCGACAATTTCCTGTACATGTCGTCGACCAGCCGCGCGAACGGCACGGGCGAGATCATCGTGACGTTCGAGTCCGGCACCGACCTGGACGTCGCCCGGACGCAGGTGCAGGATCGCCTGAACCGCGCCGAACCGCGCCTGCCCGAGGACGTCCGGCGGCTGGGCATCCAGATCACGGACAATTCCGCCGGCTTCCTCGAAGTCATCTCGATCCAGTCGAAGACGGGCAAGACGCCCGCGCTGGAGCTGGGCGACTTCGCATCGACCAAGATCCTGAACGAGCTGCGCCGCGTGCCCGGCGTCGGCAACGCCCAGCTGTTCAGTTCGGAAAAGGCGATGCGGATCTGGCTGGATCCGGACAAGCTGGCCGGGTTCAACCTGTCGCCGTCCGACGCGCTGCTGGCCGTGCAGGAACAGAACAGCCAGACCGCCGGTGGCGGACTGGCCGATCAGCCGGTCGCGCCGGGTGCCGAATTCAACGCCAAGATCGTGACGCAGAACCGCTTCCAGACGCCGGAGCAGTTCCGCAATATCATCATCCGCGCCAACCCCGACGGATCGACGGTACGGCTGGGCGATGTCGCGCGTATCGAGGTCGGTGCCGACAATTACCAGTTCTCGTCGACGCTGGACGGCAAGGAAGTGGCGGGCATCGCGGTTCAGCTCGGCACCGGTGCCAACGCGATCGCGACGCGCGACGCGGTGAGCGCACGGATGCGCGAGCTGGAGCGCACCTTCCCGGAGGATATCACCTGGGGCCTGTCCTACGATACGACGCCGTTCATCTCGAGCTCGATCGAGAATGTCGTGCGGACGCTGATCGAGGCGATGCTGCTCGTCTTCCTCGTCATGTTCATCTTCCTCCAGAGCTGGCGCGCGACTGTCATTCCGGCGATCGTCGTGCCGATCGCGCTGGCCGGCGGCTGTCTGGGCCTGTGGGTGTTCGGATTCTCGATCAACACGCTGTCGCTGTTCGCTATGGTGGTGGCGATCGGCATCCTGGTCGACGACGCCATCGTCGTGGTCGAGAATGTCGAGCGCATCATGGCCGAGGAAGGGTTGCCGCCCGGCCAGGCCACGATCAAGGCGATGGGCCAGATCCGCGGCGCGATCATCGGCATCACATTGGTGCTGATCGCGGTGTTCATCCCGATGGCATTCTTTCCCGGATCGACCGGCGGCATCTATCGCCAGTTCTCGGTGACGCTGGCCGTCTCGATCTTCTTCTCCGCCGTGCTGGCGCTGACGCTGACGCCGGCGCTGTGCGCGACGCTGCTGAAACCCCACAAGCACAAGCCGGGCGAGGAACGCGTACCGGCCGAGGGCTGGCGCGGCTGGCCGCAGCGGTTCTTCAACTGGTTCAACGACCGCTTCGCCCGCGCGACCGACCGATATGTCGGCGGCGTCGGATCGATGATGTCGCGTCCGGTGCGCTGGCTGGCCGTGTTCGGCGTGATCTTCGCCGTCACGATCCTGATGTTCGGGCGGCTGCCAGGCGGTTTCCTGCCCGAGGAAGACCAGGGCTTTTTCGTCATCAGCTACGACGCGCCGGTCGGCGCCACCGCCGAACGTACGCGCGCAGCGGTCAAGCAGACCGAGGCCTATCTGTTCAAGCAGCCGCAGTTCGAGCGGATGTTCTCGGTCATCGGCTTCAACTTCTTCGGCCAGGGACAATCCGCCGCGCTCTCGTTCGTGATGCTCAAGCCCTATGAGGATCGCAAGGCCGCGGCGGACAGCGTTCAGTCGGTGATCGGCGGCACGTTCGGCGCGACCGCCGGGATCACCGGCGCGACGATCTTCGCGCTCAATCCGCCCGCCATCCAGGCGCTGGGCAATGCCACCGGCTTCTCGATGAAGATCGAGGACCGCGTGGGCAATGATCCGGAAGGGTTGCAGCAGGCGATGCGTGCCATCCTGGGCCAAGCGTCGCAGAGCAAGATCCTGGCCGGTGTCCGGCCGGAGGGTCAGGCTCCGTCGCCGCAGCTGTACGTCGATATCGACCGGGTGCAGGCGCGCGCGCTGGGACTGGCGATCGCCGACGTCAACGCGACGCTGTCGATCAGCTTCGGCTCGGCCTATGCCAACGACTTCTCGAACCAGGGGACCGTGCAGCGCGTCTATCTGCAATCCGACGCGCCCAGCCGGATGACCGCCGACGACGTGCTGGCGCTGCGCGTCCGCAACGCGACCGGGCAGATGGTGCCGTTCTCCGCCTTCACCAAGGTATCGTGGACCGCCGGCGCGACGCAGATGCAGCGGTACAACGGCTATCCGTCGGTGACCATCTCAGGCCAGGCCGCGCCCGGCCAGAGCTCGGGTGCCGCGCTCGCCGAGATGGAGCGGATCGCCGACAGCGTGTTGAAGCCCAACTTCGCGCATGAATGGACCGGCACCGCTTTCGAGGAGAAACAGGCCGGTGGGCAGATCGGGCTGCTGCTCGGCCTGTCGCTGGTCGTCGTCTTCCTGCTGCTCGCCGCGCTGTACAACAGCTGGGCGATCCCGCTGTCGGTGCTGCTGGTCGTGCCGTTCGGCGTACTGGGCGCGGTCGTCTTCACGATGCTGCGCGGGCTGTCGGCGGATGTGTACTTCAACATCGGCCTCATCACGATCATTGGGCTGGCCGCGAAGAACGCGATCCTCGTCGTCGAGTTTGCGATCGACGACGAGGCGCATCACGAAGGCGAAGGTACCGAGCGCGTGCTCAACGCCACGCTGGAGGCGGCGCGACAGCGGCTGCGGCCGATCCTGATGACCAGCCTGGCGTTCATCCTGGGCATGGTGCCGCTGGTCATCGCCAGCGGCGCAGGTGCCGCCAGCCGCCATGCGGTGGGCACCGGCGTGATGGGCGGCATGATCACCGCCACCGTGTTCGGGATCTTCTTCACCCCCGTCTTCTACTATGCCGCGCGCAAGTGGCTATCGCGCAAGCCCCGTCCGATCGACGAGACGCCGCCCGCCACCGCGCCCGATCCCACGCCCGAGACTGGAGCGCCGTCCCATGCGTAACTTCGTCGCCCTCGCCGGCGCCACCGCGCTCGCAGCCTGCAACTTCGCTCCGCAGTATCGCGCACCCGTCGCACCTGTCTCCGCTACCTTTCCTGAGGCGACCGGCGGCACCCGCGCGGCGGTCGATATCGGCTGGCGCGAGTATTTCGGCGATCCCCGCCTGCAGGCGCTGATCGCAGCGGCGCTGGCCAACAACCGCGACCTGGCGCAGTCTGTCGCCCGCGTCGCGCAGGCCCGCGCGCAATATCGCATCACCGACGCCGATCGCTTGCCCCAGGTCGAGGCGGTCGCCGGTGCCTCGCGCAACCGTACGCCGCTGAACACGCTGGGATTCCCGGGTGCCGGCGGGGCCGGGACCGGGACAGAGGACGCCGCGACGTCCTTCACGCTCAACCAGTTCTCGCTGGGGGTGCAGGTGTCGAGCTTCGAGCTCGATTTCTGGGGCCGTGTCCGCAACCTGTCGGAAGCCGCGCGCCGCGAGTATCTGGCGACCGTCGAGGCCGAGCGGGCGTTCCGTCTGTCGCTGGTGGGCCAGGTCGCTTCGACCTACCTCCAGATCCGCGCGGGTCAGGAACAGATCGCGCTGGCCGAACGCACCGTCACCGGACGGCGCGAGGGTGTGCGGATCGCTCGACTGCGCATGGACGCCGGTGTCACCTCGACGGTCGATTTCGATCAGGCGGCGCTGCTGGTCACGCAAGCTGAGACCGAACTGGCCGAGTTGCGCCGCACCACGCAACAGTCGGAGAATCTGCTGACCGTGCTGGTCGGCGGGCCGATCGCCGATCCCCTGCCGGCTCCGCGCGGGCTGGCCGATCCGGGGCTGTACATGGCGGTCGCACCGGGTCTGCCATCGGACCTGTTGCTGAACCGGCCCGACATCCTGCAGGCCGAGCAGCGGCTGCGCGCGGCCAACGCCAACATCGGCGTCGCGCGGGCGTCGCTGTTCCCGCAGATCACGCTGACCGGCCTGCTCGGCTTCATCTCGCCGGCACTCGGCAGCCTGGTGTCGGGCGATTCGCTGCAATATCGCACGGGCGCGAACCTGACCCAGCCGATCCTGACCTGGGGCAAGGGCACCGCCGGCATCGCGCTGACCCGGGCGCAGGCCGACGAACTGGTGGCCGCCTATCAGCGCGCGGTGCAGGAGGGATTCCGCGAAGTCGCCGACGCGCTGGTCGCGCGCCGCCGGTACGCCGAACAGATCGCGGCGCAGGTCCGCGCGGTCGATGCGCAGCGCCGCCTCGCCCGCGTGGCACGGCTGCGTTACGACAACGGACTGTCGATCTATCTCGAAGTCCTCGATGCCGAGCGCAACCTGTTTTCCGCCGAGCAACAGTTGCTGGCACTGCGCAGCGCGCAATTGCAGAGCGAAGTGTCGCTCTACACCGCGCTGGGCGGCGGGTTGAAGGAGACGGCAGTGGCGGGGCGGCCGGGGTAGGGTTTCGCCCGCGCGGGGATGTATCGTCTCCGAACGCAGCGGATTTCGACGCCCGGTGGTTGCGCTATCCCGACCCGTTCGTTTCGAGCGCAGTCGAGAAATGCTCATCGCACCGCTCTTGATGCATTTCATTTGGCAGCACTCAATGGGCGCGAG
>JAZKBG010000014.1:0-138919 GCA_040388765.1 Pseudomonadota bacterium
GCCCTGAACCAAAATCCGCTCCGTCACGACCATCGCGATTAATGGGTCCTGACCCCAGGATCGGGATCCGAACCGATACCCTACCACGCCGTCTGATCGAGCGTGATGACGTGGCAAGGGATCATCCTCTCTTACCGTCATTCCCGCGAAGGCAGGGATCGATAGTCGCTGAACTGCGTGAAACTCACCGACACGTGCGACTATCTGTTCCCGCCCTCGCAGGCATCATGGACGCCGGATCGGTAGCAGCGCGCGTCATCGCCCCCGCATGCGTCGGCGGTGCCAGCGCACCCGCCGGATGGTGCCGATCGCCAGCAGGCCCAGCGCGGTCAGGATCAGCGCGGCGGGGACGACGCGGGGGAGCCCGGGCAAGGCCGTGCCGCGCAGGATCGCCATGAACACCCCCAAAGCCGCGACCAGGAACCCCAGTCGCTGCGGCGCGGTGACATAGGCGAGTTCGCCGCGCAGGCGGGCGAGCGCGGCCGGATCGACATCGGAACCGTTCACCGTCGCCACTCGTCGCGCAACAGGCCCCAGATATAGCTGTCGCGGACGCCGATGTGGGTTTCCCATTCGGCGCGCAGATGCCCCTCGCGCGTGAACCCCAGCCGCTGCAACAGCGCGTTCGACCCGGCATTGTCGGGATCGGTGTCGGCCCAGATGCGACGATGCCCCTCGGTCTCAAACAGCAGCTCGATCAGTCGCGACACGCCTTCGTGCGCCAGGCCCTGCCCCCAGAACCGACGCAGGACGAGATAGCCGATCTCGACCACCTGCGGCTTGCTTTCGTGCGCGCCGAGCGTACCCACCACCGCGCCGCTCGCACGATCGATCATCGTCCAGCCGCGCCAGTCCGACGGCATCGTCCGCGCCGCCAGATAGTCGCGGGTCTGATCGACCGAACTGTGCGGCGCGCTGGACCACCAGGTCATCAGATCGACGTCGCTGTACGCCTCGAACAGCGCTTCGGCATCGGTCGTCGCCTGTGGCCGCATCGCCAGCCGGTCGCTGGCGAAGGTCGCATTGGGGAACGGCTGTACCACGACGCCGCGCCTCAGGAGGCCAGCGCGTCGACCAGCGCCTTGACCTTCTTCTGCCGCCACTGCGGCAACGGCGCGACCAGCCAGTATCCGCGATCCGACGCGCGCGGTTCGCCGACGATCACGACCCGGCCCGCCGCGACGTCGCCGCGCGCCAGAAGTTCGGGGACGCAGCTGCGACCGAAACCGGCCGCGGCTGCGTCGATCGCCAGCCCGGCGTCGCCGACCCGGACCGCCGCGCCGGCATCCTCGCTCATGCACCCGGGCCAGGCGATCGGCGTATCGGCACTGCCGCCGGGGGCCGCGATCGTGACCATGCCGTCGGACTCCAGCGCCTCGCCCTCATGCTCGCCGGGCCCCGCACCCCAGCGGATCGCGAGGTCGAGGTTCGCCTGGGCAAAATCGACCTCCTCGTCCGACACGATCGCGAACCGCAGGTCGGCGTCACCGGCGGAGATCTGCGCCAGGCGCGGCATCAGCCATTTGGCGGTCAGGTCGCGCGGGGCGGCGATCGTCAGCGCCTTCGACGATTGCCCGGCCTGCATCGCGCGCACCGATTCCTCGAATTGCAGGAACCCGGCGCGCAACGGGGCCAGCCCCGCCTCGCCCTCCGGCGTCAGCTCCAGCCCCTTGGTCGTGCGGCGGAACAGCACGGTGCCGAGCGTATCCTCCAGCGCGCGGATCTGCTGGCCGACCGCGGCGGGCGTCACCGCCAGCTCGTCGGCGGCGCGCGTGAACGACAGGTGGCGCGCCGCGGCGTCGAGCACACGCAGGCCGTTGAGGGGAAGATGGGTGCGCTTCATGGGCGAGTCTCGGGAAAGCGGGCTGACCCATCCCCGTTCGCCCTGAGCCTGTCGAAGGGCTGTCCTTCTTTCTTGCGCGGGGCATATGGCCCGAATAAGAAGAACAGGGCTTCGACAGGCTCAGCCCGAACGCATTTCTGGGCGTTCTGCATCACGCCCCCACCGCCGGCGCCATCAGCGCGAATTTGGGGATGGCCACGTCGAACGCCGCGCCGTCCTCGTCCACCATGCGGTAATGGCCCTGCATCGCGCCGGTCGGCGTCGTTAGCGGACAACCGGAGACATAATCATAGCTGGCCCCGGGCGCGATGACCGGCTGTTCGCCGATCACGCCCTCGCCCTCCACCGAATGCCGCGCGCCACGGCCATCGGTGATGATCCAGTGCCGGGTCAGCAGCTGCACGGCGCGGCCTGAGCCGTTCTCGATCCGGATGTGATAGGACCAGAACCAGCGCCCGCGCCCCGGCTCCGACTGGTCGGCCAGATAATGCGCGGACACGCGCACGGTCACGCCATCGGTGTCGGCGGCATGCGGGAAGAACAGGTCCATCACCGCCATGCCGCTACAGTCCCACCGCCCGCAGCGCCCGGTCGAGATCGTCGATCAGGTCGTCCGGATCCTCCAGGCCGACGTTCAGCCGCAACATACCCTCGGTCACGCCCATCTCGAGCCGCTTCTCTTCGGTCACGCCGGCATGGGTGGTCGAGGACGGATGCGTCATCAGCGAGCGCGAATCGCCGATGTTGTTCGATATGTCGATCAGCTCCAGCGCGTCGAGCAGGCCATGTGCCTGCGCACGTCCGCCGTCGAGCCGGATCGCGAAGATGCATCCGGCCATGTCCATCTGGCTCATCGCCAGCGCATGTTGCGGGTGGCTCGGCAGCCCGGGATGCAGCACCTGCGGCACCCGCCCCTCCAGGAACGCGCCGACCTTCAGCGCATTCTCGCTCTGTCGCCGGATGCGCAGATCGAGCGTCTCCAGCCCTTTCAGCACCACCCAGGCGTTGAACGCGCTCAACGTCGGGCCGGTGTTGCGCGTGAACGGCAACAGCGTGTTGGTGATGAAGTCCTCGGTCCCGCACACCGCACCGGCCAGGACGCGGCCCTGACCGTCCATCATCTTGGTCGCCGAATAGGCGGTGATGTCCGCACCATGGTCCATCGGCCGTTGCAGCGCGGGCGTGGCGAAGGCGTTGTCCACGACCGTCAGCACGCCCTTGTCCTTCGCGATGCCGCACACGCTGCGCAGATCGACGATATCCATCGTCGGGTTTGCGGGTGTCTCGAAGAAATAGAGCTTCGTGTTGGCCTTCGTCGCGTCGGCGAACTGGTCGGCATCGCGCGCATCGACGATCGACACCTCGATCCCGAATTTCGGCAGCAGCGTATCGGTCAGCCAGCGGCACGATCCGAACGCCGCGCGGCCGGCGACGATATGGTCGCCGGTTTCCAGCTGGCACAACAACGCCGCGGTCATCGCAGCCATGCCGGTCGCCATCGTGCGGCACGCCTCGGCCCCCTCCAGCAGCGCGATGCGGCCTTCGAGCATCTCGACCGTCGGATTCTGCAGACGGGAATAGGTCATGCCGACCTGCTCGCCCGCAAAGCGCGCAGCGGCATCGCCCGCGCAATCATACGCATAGCCCGAAGTGAGGAACAGCGCCTCGCTCGTCTCGCCGAATTCCGACCGCGCGGTGCCGCCGCGCACGGCCTGCGTCGCGGGGCGCCAATTGCGCGTGATGCTCTGATCCTGACCGGTCCGGCGTTTCATGTTTTCCGCCTTGCCGGACGCATCGCGCTCGCGCAACCTCGCCCGCTATGCCCGCTTTCGTCCGTCGCCCGGTCTTCGCCGCCCTGCTGATCGCACTCGCTGCCCAACTGCTGTTCGGCCTGCACGTGACGCGGCCATCGAAACTGGTGTTCGACGAGGTGCATTACGTCCCCGCCGCGCGGACGCTGCTGGCGCTGGAACGGCCGACCAACATCGAACATCCCCTGCTCGGCAAGACGCTGATCGCCACCGGCATCGCGGCAATCGGCGATACGCCGCTGGGCTGGCGGGCGATGTCCACGGTGGCGGGGACGGCGACCGTGCTGGGTGTCTTCGCGATCCTGATGCTGCTGTTCGGGTCCATCCGCACGGCAAGCTACGGCGCGTTCTTCGCCGCGATCAACTTCACGCTCTATATCCACGCGCGGATCGCGATGCTCGAGCCGTTCCTCGGCGCGTTCGTCGTCACCGCCATCGCCGCACTGCTCTGGGCGATGCGCAGCCCGCCGGACGGAGTGACGCGCCGCTGGCTGCTGGGGGCCGTCCTGCTCGGGCTGGCAACCGCAGTGAAGTGGACCGCAGCACCCTATGTCGCCTTCGCCGCGATCGCCTTCGTCGCGCTGCGCAGCAAGCGTCCCGATCTGTGGCCCGGCCTGTCCGCGGCAAAGGGCGTCGTGCTGCTGGGGTGTGCCAGCATCGCGGCCTATTTCGTCACCTTCGCCCCCGCCTTCGCCTATTCGGTCGATGCGATGACGCTTTCGCACCTGCTGCCGTTCCAGTGGGAGATGTTCGCGCGACAGACGCAGGTGCTCAGCCCCCATCCCTATCAGTCGAACTGGCTGACCTGGGCGTTCGACATCCGGCCGATCTGGTATCTCTACGAACCGGTCGACGGCGCGGTGCGCGGCATCCTGTACCTCGGCAATCCGGCGATCATGTGGGGCGGGCTGGTCGCGGTCGCGTGGTTGGGGGTGCACTGGTGGCACAGCGGGTCGCGCAGCGCCGGCGGCGTCGCGCTGCTCTGGCTGGCCAGCCTCGGCATCTGGGCGGTGATCCCCAAGAGCCTGGGCTTCTATTACTACTACCACCTCAGCGGCATCTTCCTGTCCATCGCGCTGGCCGCGGCATTCCACCTGTCGGGCAAGTGGCGCGCGGCGTGGTGGTTCGCGGTGGCGGCGGCGATGCTGTTCGTCTGGTTCTATCCGATCATCTCGGCCGCGGCATTGCCCGGCGACCAGGCATTCAATCGCTGGATGTGGTTCGACAGCTGGCGTTGAACGTCACTTGTAGCGCCCCCAGGTGAAGCGCGACGACAGCGCGAAATTCCACACCGCCGCCACGACGATCCCGGCCAGCGCCGACCCTGCCCAGCTGCCGCGCTGGACATCATGCAGGAACGCCGCGACGCCGACGTTGGCGACGGCACCGACCGCACAGACCAGGCAGAAGCTCAGCCACCCGCTCCACAGCGCCCGCGCGCCCGTCAGCCGGCGATCGCGATAGGTCAGCGTGTTGTTCAGGAAGAAGTTGAACGTCATCGCCAGCACCGTGGCGATGATCGTCGCGGCGACGAAACTCGTCCCGATGGCGCGGAAACACAGCCATACCAGCCCCAGATGCACCACCGCGCCGATCGCGCCGATGCCCGCGAACATCGCGAACCGCACGGGCACGATGCGACCGAACATGCGGTCGTACAGCGCGATCAGATATTCCATCGCCACCACATGATCGAGCTTGCTCTCGCCCGCTTCGCGCAGGCGGAAGACATAGGGAAACTCGCGGAAATTCAGCGGTCGCGGGCTGGCCGTCATCACGTCGAGCAGGATCTTGAACCCGATCCCCGACAGCGTCGGCACGATCGCGCGGAACACGTCGGCGCGCACCGCGAAGAATCCCGACATCGGATCGCTCAGGTCCGCCTTCAGCACGCGGCGCGACAGTCGCGTCGCGAACGCCGACTTGGCGACGCGGTCATGGTCCCAATCGCCCGTGCCGCCGCCCGCCACGAAGCGCGATCCGATCGCGATGTCGAGCGCGGGCTCCGCCTGCAACGCATCGAGCATCTGCGGCAACACGCTTTCGTCATGCTGCAGATCGCCGTCGATCACCGCCACGACCGGCGCGGCGCTGGCGCACATCCCCTCGATACACGCCGACGACAGGCCACGCCGGCCGATCCGCTGGATCACGCGTACGCGCCGGTCCACGCGCGCCAGTTCGCGCGCCGCATCCGCGGTGCCGTCGGGCGAATCGTCATCGACGAAGATCGCCTCCCAGTTCCGCCCGGCCAGCGCGACGTCGAGCCGCGCGACCATCGTCGCGACGTTGGCGCGTTCGTTGAACGTCGGAATGACGACCGCGATCTCCAGCAGCGCGTTCACAGCGCCGCGATCACCGCATCGGCCATCGCCGTCGTCGACAGCGTGCCGCCCAGGTCCGCCGTCCGCGCGCCACCGATCAGCGCTGCCGTCACCGCCGCCTCGATGCGCTCCGCCGCAGCCGCATCGCCCAGCGAATGGCGCAGCAGCATCGCCGCCGACAGCATCGTGGCGCACGGATTGGCCTTGCCCTGACCCGCGATGTCGGGGGCGGAGCCGTGGATCGGCTCGTACATCCCCTTGCTCAGCCCGCCGGTCATCGCGGCAAGCGAGGCGGACGGCAGCATGCCGATCGATCCGGCGCACATGCTCGCCTGATCCGACAATATGTCACCGAACAGGTTGCCCGTGACGATCGTGTCGAACTGGCCGGGATTGCGCACGAGCTGCATCGCGGCATTATCGACGTACATATGTGTCAGCGCGATGTCGGGATATTGCGCCGACGTCTCGATCACCACGTCGCGCCACAGTTGCGAGGTTTCGAGGACATTGGCCTTGTCCACCGAACACAGCCTGCCGGTGCGGCTGCGCGCGGTCTCGAACCCGACCTGCGCGATGCGGCGCACCTCGACCTCGTCATAGGCCATCAGGTCGTACCCCTCGCGCAGACCCTCGATCGTCTCGCGCCGGCCCTTCTCGCCGAAATACACATCGCCGGTCAGCTCGCGCACGATCACCAGGTCGATCGCGCCGGCGACTTCGGGACGCAGCGCCGAGGCATCTTCCAGCCCGGGAAACAGCTTTGCCGGGCGCAGATTGGCGAACAGCCCGAGTTCCTTGCGCAGGCCCAGGATCGCCTGCTCGGGCCGCAAGCCCCGCTCGACATTATCGTAGCGCGTATCGCCGACCGCACCGAACAGGATGGCATCCGCCCGCTCGGCCAGCTCCAGCGTGGCCAGCGGCAGCGGGTGACCCGCCGCATCCAGCGCGGCCCCTCCGACCGGAGCCTCCTCATAGGTCAGGCCGGGGGCCACCACCTCCAGCACACGGCGCGCCTGGGCGACGACTTCGGGTCCGATCCCGTCACCGGGCAGGAGGGCGATCAAGGTCATGAACTTTCCCCAGCAAAAATCGCGTCCCCCTTGGCGGGAGGGGCGGCTTTAGGCAACCGCCCGTACGATCCGGTCGACCAGCCGCTCGCGCGCCGCCAACGCATCCGCCGCCCGACCGTGCAACAGGTCGCGCGCCAGGAAATGGCCGGTCAGCGCGAGGCCGTCGAGGATATCGCCCCATTCCGCCGCCCCACCATGACGCAGGAAAGCCGGATAGCGCAGCAGCCGCGCCTCGTAACCGGTCGCGGCCGCGCGGCTCACCGCGCCGCCGCTTTTCGGGCTGACGAACGCCAGCTCGTCGGTCCCGCCGGTCGCGACGCATTCCGATAGGTCGAGGCCGAAGCCGAGTTCGGCCAGCAACAACAGTTCATATCGCACCAGCGCCACCGCCCAGCCACGTGCGCCCGGTGCCGCCTCCACCGCGCCGATCACGCCATCGAGCGCGGCATGAAGATGGGGATAGGCCTGCCCCTCGGGCAGCGCCGCGGCGGTCAGCGCGGTGATCCAGTCGAGCGCAGCGGCGGCGAGCGGTTCGGACCAGAGCGGCGCGCGGCTGGCGATCAGTTCGACGGTCAGCCCGGGCAAGGCATCCTCGGTCCGCGCGCGCCATTCGCCCAATACGGTGTTGGCCGGTTGCAGCACCGGCCTTAATGTCCGCCCGTGCCCGCCGCGGACGTAACCCGCCTGTACGCCATCGTCGGGGGTAAGCGCCCGGACGATCGCGCCATGCTCGCCATGCGGCCGGATGCTCAGGACGATGGCGGGGGTGCGCAGGTGCATCGGTCGAGTCTTAGTCGTCATGCGGACGATACCAAAATCGCCCACCATACCCGCGAACGCGTGGCCTCTGCGAAAGTTCTCGTTCGTTCCCCGGCGAAGGCCGGGGCCCAGGTTCGGGCGATGAGTGAATTACGAAACTCGCTTGCGACTGGGCCCCGGCCTTCGCCGGGGAACAAGGACGGATCGACATTTGCAGCGGCCTCGCGAAGGCGATGACGAGCTTGGCTCGAGACTTACCCCCGCCGCACCCTCCGCACCCAGTCGCCCGCGCCGGCCCGCGCCACCGCAGCCTTGGCCAGTGCCACCGCGCGGTCGAACCCCGCCAACCCAGCCACCGCCGCGCGATTCGCCAGCGTGGGCTTCAGCAGCAACAAATCGACGCAGGCCACTCCGCCGGTCGACAGGGTTCGCTTGTGCTGCCCTTCGCCCTCGGTGAAGTCGAACCGGGCGAAGCGGCCTTCGTCCAGCAGGTCGCGCATCGCCTCGACATGCAACAACGTGCCGACCGACAGATCGCCGAATGCCGGATCGTGCCCGACATATTCGTAGATCACGTCGCTTCCGCGCACCGGGCAATAGAGATACGCCGCCGGAACGCCCCCGAGATCGAGCGTCCACGCCCGCACCGAATCAGCGGCGGCATCGCCCAGCATCCGCGCGACGAATTCCGGCGTGTCGGGCAGACCCGCGCCGAGCAATCGCTCCTGATAGGTCGTCGCCGCGATCCCGCGCGCGACGCGGTGGAAGGCGGCGAGTTCGTCGGGCGTACGATAGCGGTGCACGGTCAGCGCACCGGCCTTCTTCGCCTTGCGCTTCAGGCCCGATCGCGTGTTGCCCGACAGGCCGCTCCACCACGCATCCGCGCCGATCCCCAGATCGGTGAAATAGCGCGTGTAACGTTGCCGCACGAACGCGATCATCCCCGGCGCGGCGGCGCGCAGGTGTGGTTCGAGGTCGGCTGGCAGCGAGGTCAGGGCATAGCCGTCCACCCCTGGCCCCAGCAGCGGCAACGCGGGCAGCCGGCGGTCGAGCGCGTCGGCCAGCGACAGCGGTGTGCGGTGCAACGTGCGGTGGACCGACAGCAATGTCCGCGCACCGACCTGAAATTTCAGCGGAAGCGGAGCCGCCGTGCTCACGCCGCGCGCTCGGCGACGAGGTTGGACCAGAGCTGCTCCGCCTGCCGCAGCCCCGTACGCCACGCGTTCGGCCCGAGCGGCGAGTCGGTCCGGCCGAGGGGGAGCAGCGGGCGATCCGCGAAGTGCGCGGTCGGCAGCGCCTCGGCCCGGTCGGCGAGCATCGCGCACAGTGCCGCGAACCGGCGGACGTGCACCGCGTTGGGGCGCGTACCGCTGCGGTTGGCGAGCTCGAAACCGTGGCTGACGATCGTCACCGCGGCGTGGCTCCCGCGTCCCGCGTGGTCGAGCGCGGCGCGCATCTCGGCGACCGACAGCGCACAAAGCTGGAAATGGCGCAGGCGGCCCGCGCGATCCTCGATCACCGTCACCGGCACCTCGATCAGCCCGCGGTGCACGACCGGCGCGATCGCGCGCACCGGCAGCGATATGGCGCTGGGCCAGGGATGCTCGGACCCGTTGTGGCTGGAATCATAGGCAAAGCCCAGCGCGGTCAGCGCCGCCAGCGTGTCGTCGTTCGCCGCATAGGATCCGGCGCGGAACGCCACCGGATCGGGTGCACCCGCCGCCACCAGCAGGTCGCGCGCGCGGGCCAGCAGTTCCCGCTGTTCGTGCGCGCTGTGCTCGATCAGCTCGAACCGGCCGTGCGCGGCGCGATCCGTCGCCGACGCCCCGGTCCAGTTGGGATGGAGATGCAGCTGCACCTCCTGCCCCGCATCGACGATCCGCCGCACCACGTCGCGCAGCCAGTCGTCGCCGTGGACCAGCGCGGGCATCGGATCGACGAAGAACGTCGCCTTCAGGCCGTGCCGCGCCAGCATCGCGAGCTGGTATGTCACGCCGACCCCGGCCGGCTCCAGCGAGCGCTGGACGACCGCGTCGGCAGACAGTCCGGCCGCGTGATGCCGCCACATCAGCTCGGTATCTATCGTCAGGAAGACACGGGTCGCCATGTCCGCGCGATAGCGCGCGTCGGGTGAAGGAAGTGGAAACGCGCGTGTCGAGCAAGGGCGACCTCGCCTCGACCCGTGGAGGGCAGATACTCCGACACCATCCTTCCCTAAGGCGTCACGCCATACCCCGCATATTCGGCATCGACCTTGGGCTCGATCAGGCGCGCGCCGCCCAGGTCGCTTTCGGCACCCGCGACATTGCCCGCCTTCCTGCGCACGACGCCGCGCAGGAACAGGCTGCTCGACGAGCCCGGCGCGGATTCCAGCGCGGCGTCGAGATCGGCCAGCGCATCGTCGGTATGACCCATCCGCCAATAGACCATCGCCCGGCTGTCCAGCGCGGCAGCCGGATTGTCGGCCAGTTCGATCGCCTTGGTGCAGTCCTTCAGCGCGGTGTCGAGCTGGACGTTGCGCGTACCCTTGATCCAGCAGCGCCCGTTCAGCAGCAACGGATCGCCCGGCCGTTCGGTGATGGCCGCGTCCAGCGCGGCGATCGCGCCGGGTGTGTCGCCCGACCGCGCCATCAGTTCGGCGCGAGAATTGACGATGCCGAACCGCTCCTTGCCGCCCTGGTCGATCCGTTCCTGCAACCGCGCGAGCGCCGGCGCGTAGCGGCCGAGGTCGGCCTCGGCAAAGGCCAGCCGCGCGACGGCGTCGTTCGATCCCGGATCCAGCTTCACGGCGGCCTGCGCATCGGCCAGCGCCTTCGCCGTGTCGCCGACCTGTGAATACAGGGCCGATCGCTGGATCAGGCGGTCGGCGGTTTCGCCGATCGCCAGGATCCGCGTCGCATCCTCGATCGCACCGCGATAGTCATAGATGCCGCGACGGAAACTCATCCGGCTTTCCAGGCCCGACGTGTCGGTCGGATCGTCGGCGGCGGATCGTGCGATCGCCTTGGCATAGGCGGCTTCCAGCGGGGCGAAGCGGGCGCGCGAACCGGCGCGCACCACCTGCCAGCGCGGCGGCAGGTCGGCCGGGGCCACTGCGCGGATGTCACGCGTACGGGCCAGCGCGAGCTTCGATCGCTCGGCCGCGATCGCATCGGGCGCGATCTCGACGCCGCTCGAATCGGATCGCTCGTCGATCGTGACGGTGCCGCCGGCCAGCGCGGCCTTGCGCGTGATCGCGGTGCCGGCCAGCGTGACCGCAAGCGTCTGGTCCCCCTCCAGCGCAAAGCCGCGTCCGGCATCGGGCAGGTGAATCGTCGTGCGATACGCCGTGCTCTCCGGTGCCGCGGTCGCGACCGGCAACATGCGCCACGCCGGCCGCGAGCGGTCGGGGTCGAAGCCGACGCCATCGATGACTTGCCCCAGCCCGAGCCGCATGCGCTTGTCCTCGCGCCGCCAGTTGGTCGTCAGCAGGCCCGATGCGGTGATCGTCGCGGTGCCGTTGACGGGATCATAGGCGAGCGCGGAATCGGTGATCTGCGCCTGGCCCAGCCGCTGGCGGACCAACTGCTCGACCATTTCGCGCTTCTGCTTGTCCGCCGCCTGCGCCACCGCGGCGTTGACCATCGACGCGGTCCCGCCGCGCAGTCGCATCTCGGTCCGGAACACGCTCGGCAGGTCGAGGCTCAGCGACTGGTCGTAGTCGGTCGTCACCACCACGTCGGGCCGCGCATTGGCGTGCGTAGGCAGCGGCATCAGCCCGGTCCCGGCGGTTCGCAGGGGCAGGACGTTGCGGAAATTGGGCGTGTCGCCGATATCCTCCAGCCGCGCGCCCAGGCCCGTGCCGTCGAGCCAGTAGCTGCGCCCGCCGATCTCGGCGCGGACGATGACGTGGTCGAACGCCGCCGGCATCGGCAGCCGCGCGGACACCAGGTCGCCCATCTCGCTCGACACCAGTACCGCTTCGGCCGTGATGCCCATTTCGCGCAGCATCGCCATCAACAGCAGCGTCTTGGCCTTGCAGTCGCCGTAGCGCAGTTCCCACGTCCGCGCCGGCGACTGCGGCACGTAATTGCCGCCGTTCATGCCCAGCGCGAGATACCGGACCTGCTCCTGCACCAGTTGCAGCGCGGCGGCGGCGCGGCGCAGCGGATCGCTCTCAGCCTTCGCGATCTTCGCGACTTCTCCGGCCATCGCGCTGCCCGGCGCGATCGTGCCCTCGGTGGCATAGAGCGGTGCCATGACGCGCGACACCGCGGCCCAGTCGGCAAAGCTGGTCGCCTCCAGGATCGGCGGCCGCTGGAACCGGCCCGGCACGTCGGACGGCAGGTCGGGTTGCTTGGCGACCGGAAGGGTGAGCTCGATCGTGCGGAAGCCGCCGGCGTCCTTGGGGACCAGCGTCACGCCGTCGGCGTAGGTCCGCCACTTCACGTCGCTCGTCACCGGCCACGACAGGCGGCTGCGCGCGAACTGGGCACGGAACGGCTCGGTCGGTACGGGCGCGAAGCTCTGCAACTCGCCCTTCAGCGCGCCGTCCTTCTTGGTGATCGACAGCCGCAGCCGCAGCACGTCGCCGACGCGCAGGCCCTCCGCGGCCATCGTCGCGGTCAGCGTACCGTCGAGCACACGGCGTTCCAGCTGCTGTTCGCGGCGCAGCACCTGGAACGTATCGCCCCCGGCCAGCAGGTCGATCCGCTCCATCCCGCGCAGGATCTCCGCACTGTGGACGATCAGATCGCCCTGGTCCGGCAGCCAGGGAATCGCTATCGTGCCGAGCTGCTGCATCACCTCGGGCGAGGCGACGCGCGTGGCCGTGTCGACATAGGTCCACACCCGCCCGTCCTGCAGCCGTTGCTGGTTGTCGAGCACCAGCAGGACGGGGGCGTTGGCGTCGAGTTTGGCGGGATCGATCGACGGCGCCGGCACGACCCAGTCGGGCACCGGCTGATACAGCGGCTTGTCGCCGGCATGCGCCGCGACGGGCAGGACGATCGCGGCGATCAGGCCGAACGAGGCGACGGACGAAACGGTCATGGCCGAACCGTGGCGGTCGATACGCGCGCCCGCAAGCGTCGCGTCATCTCCCCGGCTGAAAATGCCCGACCTGTGGCGCGACTGCCGCAGGACGGATGCTTATCGCGCGTGGTAGAAGTCGTAGACCTGCTGCGCCACTGCCGCACTCACCCCCGGCGCTTTCTGCAGGTCGGCCAGGCTGGCGTTGCGCACCGCGCGGCCGGTGCCGAAGTGCATCAGCAGCGCCTTCTTGCGCGCCGGGCCGATGCCGGGCACCTCGTCGAGCGGCGATGCGCCGATCGCCTTCGCCCGCTTTGCCCGGTGCGCGCCGATCGCGAAACGGTGGACTTCGTCGCGCAGCCTTTGCAGGTAGAACAGCAGCGGCGAATTGACCGGCAGCGTCAGTTCGCGCCCGTCCATCAGGTGGAACACCTCGCGCCCTTCGCGGCCATGGTCCGGCCCCTTGGCGACGCCGACAAGGCACACGTCCTCGATCCCCAGCCCCTCCAGCACGCCGCGCGCGGCGTTCAGCTGCCCGCGCCCGCCGTCGATCAGCACCAGGTCGGGCCATTCGCCCGAATCGCGATCCGGATCCTCCTCCAGCGCGCGGGCGAAGCGGCGGGTGAAGACTTCGCGCATCATCGCGAAATCGTCGCCGGGGACGGTCGATGTGTCCTTGATGTTGAACTTGCGATACTGGCCCTTGCGGAAGCCCTCCGGTCCCGCGACGACCATTGCGCCCAGCGCGTTCGTGCCCTGGATATGGCTGTTGTCATAGACTTCGATGCGGTCGGGCGGTTCGGGCAGGTCGAACAGTTCGGCGACCTCGCGGTTCAGGCGCGCCTGCGTCGTGCTCTCGGCCAGCCGGCGTTCCAGCGCCTCGGTCGCGTTGCGCTGCGCCTGTTCGAGCAGCCGTTTGCGCGTACCCCGCTGCGGGACCGAGATCGCGACCTTGTACCCCGCCGCCTCGCCCAGCGCCTCGGCCAGCAACGCGCCTTCCGGCAATTCGCGATCGACCAGGATCGCGCGGCCCGGCGGCACCTCCTCATAGAATTGGGCGAGAAACTGCATCAGCACTTCGGTCTCGGGCACGTCGCCGGTGTGCGCGGGGAAGAAGCTGCGATGCCCCCAATTCTGCCCGCCGCGGATGAAAAAGGCCTGGATGCCCATCACGCCTTCGTGACACGCCAGCGCGAAGATGTCGGCGTCGCCCACCCCTTCCGCATTGATGAACTGCGACCCCTGGATGAACGTCAGCGCGCGCAGCCGGTCGCGGATCACCGCCGCCAGTTCGAAATCCATGTTCTCGGCCGCCGCCGTCATCTGCGCGCCCAGCTTCGCCTGGACGTCGGTCGCCTTGCCCGACAGGAACTTGTTGGCGTCGCTGACCAGCTCGGCATAGCCCGCCTTGTCGATCCGCCCGACGCACGGCGCCGAACAGCGCTTGATCTGGTACAGCAGGCACGGCCGGTCGCGGTTGCGGAAGAAACTGTCGGTGCACGACCGCAGCAGGAACAATTTCTGCAGCGCGTTCAGCGTGTTGTTGACCGACCCCGCCGACGCGAAGGGGCCATAGTAATTGCCCTTCGCCCGCCGCGCCCCGCGATGTTTCTGGATGCGCGGGAAGTCGTGTTCGGACCGCAGCAGGATGAACGGGAAGCTCTTGTCGTCGCGGAGCAGCACGTTGTACGGCGGGCGGTACCGCTTGATGAGCTGCGCCTCGAGCAACAGCGCCTCGGCCTCGTTGTTGGTCGTGACGATCGTCATCGAGCGCGTCTGCGACACCATCCGCTGGAGCCGCCGCGTCAGGCGGTTGACGTGCAGATAATTGCTGACGCGGTTCTTCAGCGCGCGCGCCTTGCCGATGTACAGCACCTCGCCCTTGGCGTCCTGCATCCGGTAGACGCCGGGGCGCACCGGCAGCGTCTGCACGACATTGCGGATCGCGGCGACCCCGGTTTCGAGGTCGGGCGCATCCGATCCGCGGACGGTGAAAGTGGCCTTTTCCTCGTTGAAGCGGGTTGGGGACGTCGCGTCGGTCATCGACGCCGATCTAGGGATTCGCGTCGGCCGGCGCTACTGCGGCGTTCACCCGGTCGCGCGCGCCGCGCAGGCGCGCGGCATAGGCCTCGCGCTGCGCGGCAAGGGCGTCGTGCCGTTCCTTCAGGACCGCGAACACGACATGGCGCGGCGCCGGCGGCGTCTGGCCGCGCTGGGCATAGGAAGTCAGTCCGGCCGAGACTGCGCGCTCTTCGCCATGGATGATGTCGCCCACGCACATCTCGGCCTTGGTGATTGCCGCTCCGGTGGCGATGTAGTTGTCCGCCCGGGCGTTGCCGGCGCGCACACGGTTCATCATCCGGCGGTTTGCGTCGCGGTACCCAGCCATCGACGCGCGAAACGCCGCGTCGTCGGTGATGTTGACGAACCGCCCGCCACCGGCCCCGGCGACCGCCTGCAGCGCGGCGACATCGGTCGCGGGCAGGCCGAAGCCGACGATGTTGACGACCGCGCGGGTGCCGCCGCTCGCGATCCGCTGCGCCATCGCCACGGGATCGCCGCCGCACGTCTCCAGTCCGTCGGACACGACGTAGATCACCTGTTCGCCCGGCACGGTCGATGCGTCGAGCAGCGCCTGCGCCCGCTCCAGCCCGGCGGCGAGCGGAGTCCAGCCGACCGCCTTCACCTGTCCGACGGCCTGGCGCAATGCGGATCGATCGCGCGACATCGGCGCGAGCACGTCTGTCGCCGAACAGGATTTCGCCTTGCCACCCGGGCTGCTGTCGCCCTGTTGCCCGAACACCAGCAACGACGCCTCGACGCTGTCGGGCAGACCGGCGACAAACCCCAGCGTCGCCTCTCGCGCCAGTTCGAGCTTGGTGCGGCCACCGACGCGCCCGGCCATCGAGCCGGAGCCGTCAACCGCGACCACGACGCGCGTGATGGGTGGGCCGTCGGCCGCTTCCGGTCCCGCCACCGCGGCCGTGCCCAGCGCGGCATCACCGAAGCATTTCGCCGGATCGGCCGTGGTGAATCCGACCAGAAAGGCGCGCGATGCCGCGATCTCGGCGGGATCGAACCCTTTGTTGACCAGCGCCAGATCGGCGGCTGCCGTCGGCGATACGGCATTGTCATCGACAGCCGGCCTGTCCCCGCAGGCAGCGAGCGCGAGGGGCAGCAGGCAGGAAAGATGACGGGCAGCGAAGCGGGACATGATGCGCATGGGCCCTGAACGCAGGGGCGTAACGATCGGCTCCCTCGCGCCGCTTGTCCGCCCGCGGACTTGGCCTACACTCGCCGCGACATCAGGAGAGTCGCCATGAAGACGTTGATCGCCGCCACCCTTGTGTTTGCCCCCGCACTCGTGATCGCCCCGGCCACGCTGGTGGCGCAGACGGCGGCACCGACAATCAGGACCGCGCTGGCCGACCCGACCCGTCCGGCCGCGGACTCCGCCCGCGACGTCGCGCGCAAGCCCGCCGAATTCCTCGCCTTCGCCGGGATCAGGCCGGGCATGAAGGTCGGCGACTATATCATGGGCGGCGGATACTGGACGCGCATCCTGTCGGGCGTGGTCGGGCAAAAGGGCAAGGTCTACGCCTATCAGCCCGCCGAATTCATCGGTTTCCGCGCAGCCTATGGCACCGAACAGGATGACGCAGTGAAGGGTCGCGCCAACGTCGTCGCGCTGCGCCCCAGCTTGGGCGCGGCCCCCTTTCCGGAGACGCTGGACGCGATCATCACCGTGCAGAACTGGCATGACCTGCACCTGAAACAGGTGCCGACCGGCCTGGGCGCATCGACCGCGACCAAGCTGTTCGCCGCGCTGAAGCCCGGCGGCGTATTGATCGTCGCGGACAATGCCGGCGCGGCAGGGACCGGATTCGGCGTCGCCGACACGCTGCACCGCGCGGAAGGGTCGGCGGTACGCAAGGAGATCGAAACCGCAGGCTTCAAATACGAAGGCGAAACGAAGCTCTGGGCGAACCCAGCCGATCCGAAGGACAAAATCGTCTTCGACCCCAGCATCCGCGGCAAGGCCGATCAGTTCGTGTACAAGTTCCGGAAGCCGAAGTGAGGTCAAAATCCTCCCCGCGCGCGGGGAGGTGACAGCGCGCAGCGCTGACGGAGGGGGCGGGCCGCGCACGAATCGCCTGGGGCCTCCCCCCTCCACCATCGCTTCGCGATGGTCCCCCTCCCCGTCCCGGGGAGGAATTTCGTTACCTCATCCGCGCCTTCACCACCCGCTCCAGCACCGCCAGCGGCATCGCGCCCAGCGTCAGGACCGAATGGAACGCCTTCGGATCCCACGCCGCGCCGGCCTTCGCCCTGGCCGCATCGCGCAGTTCGACCCATTTGGTGTGTCCGATCTTGTAGCTGCAGGCCTGCCCCGGCCACACCGTATAGCGATCGATCTCACCCTGGCTGCGGCCGCGCGCGATGCCGGTCGTCGCGATCAGATAGTCCGTCGCCTTCTCGCGGCTCCAGCGCTTGGCGTGCATGCCTGAATCGACCACGAGTCGCGTCGCGCGGAACAGCAGCGACTGGAGGTAACCGACCTGGCCCAGCGGATCGCCGTCGTACATTCCCATCTCGTCCGCCAGCTGTTCCGAATACAGCCCCCAGCCCTCCGAATAGCCGCTGAACCCGCCGCGGCGGCGGATCAGCGGGATGTCGGCGCTTTCCAGCGCGGTCATCACCTGCAAATGATGGCCCGGCACCGCCTCGTGGTAGCTGAGCGTGGCGAGCCCGAACTTCGGCCGGTCGAACGTATCGCGCAGATTGATGTAATAGATGCCGGGCCGCGATCCATCGACCGAGGCCGCCTGATAATAGCCGCCCGGGGCGCCCGCCTGAATCGCCACAGGTACGCGGCGGACCTCGACCGGGGCCTTGGGCAGCGTGGCGAACTGTTCGGGCAGGCGCGCGTACATCGCCTTCACCTGGGTATTGAGCAGCGCCAGCAGCTGCGCCTTGCCGGCGTCGGTATTGGCGAACAGCTGGTCGGGCCGCTGGTTGAGCGCGACCAGCCGGTCGCCGACGGTGCCCTGGCTCATCCCCTGCGCCTTCAGGATGCCGTCGATCCGGCCGGAGATCTGCGCGACCTGGTCCAGTCCCAGCCGGTGGATCGCGTCGCCGCTCATCGCCACCGTCGTCGCGGCCTCCGCCGCCGCGGTGTAATAGGCGTCGCCGTCGGGCAGCCGCCAGCAGCCGGCATCATGCGTCGCCTTTGCGCGCAGTTCGGTCAGCAACATGCGCTGGCGGTCGAGCGCGGGGAAGATCCGGTCCTGCACCACTGACGTCGCCGCGGCGGCGTGGCGATCGCCCAGGTTCGCGGCCTTCAACTTGCCAGCGAAGCCGGTCACCACGCCGGTCACCTGCGGCGGCTGATCGCGGACCGCCGCCAGCTGTTTCAGCGTGGTGTCGAGGATATAGTCCGGCGCGAAGACCCCGCGGGCGGCATCCGCGCGCTGGCGGTCGGTTTCCTGGTCGATCTGCGTCGCGAACGCACCCAGCCGTGCCAGATAGGCGTCGGCATCCGCGGCGTCCTTCACCCGGTGCTGCGAATCGAGGAAATCCGGGACGTCGCGATAGGCGCCCGACAGCTGGCTGAGCACATAGGGCGCGTAGCGTCCGCCGCCCGAGCCGTAGGTGAAACGTTCCGCCCCGCGGATGCCGGTATCGAGCTGGTAGAGGACGATATCGTAATCGAGTTGCGAGGCCGCGGACAGCCTTGCCCGATCCACCTTGGCGAGCATCGCGCGCTCCGCCTTCGTCCGCGCGCGACGACGCGCAACGCCGGCCGCGGACTGGTCGGTCAGCTTCGAGCGCAGCGCCGCACGGTCACCGGTGTCCAGCCCCAGCTGCGTCGCACCTTCGGGATTGTCGGCCAGCCGGTCATAGAAGATGCGGTCGAGCAACGCCCTGAACGCGGCGTCGCCGGATGCCGGCTGACCAGTCGCAAGAGCGGGAACCGTGGAGGCCACCGCCAATGCGCCTCCGGTAGCGAGCAAAGAGCGACGATCCACGGCGGTTCTCCAATCACATTACGTGCTCCCGCGCAGGCGGGAGCCCAGAGCCGCAAGCGACGACCTTTGTCACCCTGGGCGCCCGCCTGCGCGGGAGCGCGGCGAACGGACCTACTTGATCGCCGCCAGCCCGGCCTGGAGCTTGGCCAGCAATTCGGCCGAAAACATCTCGGGCGCCATCGGCGCGACCTGGTTGAAGCTCATGCTCTTGGCCATGTCGTAGCTCGGGTGCGCCGTGATGTTGGGGATGCTGGCTTCGACAACCGCCTTTGCCGCGGGATCGGCCATCAGCGTCTCGATCGGCGTGTCGAGCGTGAACTTCGCGGTGGTCGCAGCCGGTGCGGCGGGCGCCGGCGCGACAGGTGCCGGCGCGGGTGCGGCAGCATGCTTGCTGTGATCCTGCGCGATCGCGGGCGAGGCAGTCAGCAAGGCGACGGCTAGGACGATAGGCTTCATGGAACACGCTCTCCGAACGGAAAACGGCGGGCACGACGCCCGCCGGTTCCGGTGTGTCCAAGAGCTTAGCGAAGCATCCGCCCCGCGCAAGTCATTCAGTTCGGGCGACCCAGTCCGGCGATCGTGCGATCGACCAGCGCCGCATCGGCATCGGCCCCGTGCTTCGCCGCGATCAGTGCGGTCGCCGCCTTGGTCGCCGCCTCGGCGGCAGTGGCGCGAACCTCGGCCAGCGCGGTGCGTTCGGCCGCGGCGATCTTGTCCTCGGCCATGCGGGCGCGACGGGCGACGAGGTCGGTCGCATCGACCTGCGCCTTGGCGATCAGCGCCGCGGCTTCCTCCTCGGCATGCGACACGATCGCCTTGGTCTGGTTCTCGATATCGCCCAGCTTGCGCAGATATTCGTCGCGCAGCGATTCGGCCTCGGCGCGCAACTGCCTCGCCTCGTCGAGCCGCTGGCGGATCGCCGCGATCTTGCCGTCCAGGCCGCGCGTGATGAGCGCGGGCACCTTCTTCCAGATCAGGATCGCGATGAAGACGAGCATCGACACCGACACCCACACCGTGGCGTCCATGCCGAACACCGCCGGATCGGCGTGATGCTCGGTTCCGGCCGTGGCGTGCTCGGTGGTCACGGCCTTGCCGCCCGTCTCGGGCATGCCCTGCAGATGATCGGCATTCGACAGATTCTGTGCGACTTCGGCAGAACCGGCGGAGAGATTAGCCATGCAGCACCGCCTTCACCGCCTTGGCGGCGTCCGTCTTGGTCACCTTGGCCCCCGACAGACGCTGGACGATGTCCTGCGCCGCTTCGGCCGCCACGGTTTCGATCTCGCTCATCGCGGTCGCCGAAGCCTCGGCGATGCGTGCCTCGGCCGCAGCGACCTGTGCCGCAGATGTTTCACCGGCGGTCGCCAGCGTCGCTTCGGTCGCCGCCGACGCCTTGGCGCGGGCATCGGCAATCGTCCGCTGCGCGCGATCACGCGCAGCGTTCTCCTCCGTCCGCCAGCGCTCTTCCTGAGCATCGGCTTCCCGGCGCGCAGCCTCGGCCGCGGCGAGATCCGCCGCCACCGACGCGTCGCGCGCGTCGACCGTCGCCTGTACCTTGGGCACCATGCCCCGGCCGATGACCAGGAACACGATGCCGAACGTCAGCACCAGCCAGAAGACTTGGGAGGCCCAGGTGGCCCCGAGTTGCGCGATCTGAGGCATCTAGTTTCCTAACCTCACCCCGTTCGCCCTGAGCTTGGCGGGCACCCATCGAAGTATTACTTCGATGGGACCCTGGCCGAAGGGCTGCACTTCTTCTGCGTAGAAGAACGGACAGGGCTTCGACAGGCTCAGCCCGAACGGTGGTGGGGACAGTTCTTTGTTATGCGACGAAGATCAGGATCATCGCGACGACGAACGCGAGCAGGCCGAGCAGCTCGGCGGCCGCGAAGCCGATGAACAGACGACCCTGCTGGCCATCGGCCGCGCCCGGATTGCGCAGCGCGCCTTCGAGGAACGAACCGAACACCGTACCCACACCGATGGCGGCCATGCCGGCACCGATGGCGGCCAGACCTGCACCGATCAGCTTTGCTGCTTCTGCGTCCATTTTGAAAACTCCCGTTCGATCAAGTTATTGGTTGGAAAACGAAACTCGAAAAAAACTCAGTGCAGATGCTCGGCATCATTGATGTACAACGAGGTGAGCAGCGCAAAGACATAGGCCTGGATCCCGGCGACCAGGATCTCGAGCGCGGAGACGCCGACCATCAGCACGAAGCTGGGGATGCCGACGCCCAGGCCCGGCAACAGCCCGGCATTGGCGGAATTGATGACGAAGCCCGCGAGCACCTTCAGCAGGATGTGCCCGGCGATCATCGCGACGAACAGTCGCAGACCCAGCGAGAACGGGCGCACCATGAAGCTGACGAATTCGATCAGCGGAATGACCGGCAGCAGCCACACGGGCGTGCCGTGCGGCACGAACAGGCTGAAGAAGTGCAGGCCGTGCTTCCAGAAGCCGACGATCAGCACGATCGAGAAGCTCATGATCGCCAGCACGCCGGTGACCGTGAAATGGCTGGTGAAGGTGAACGGATGGATGCCGACGACGCCCAGCGGCAGCAGGCCGAGCAGGTTGGCGAACAGGATGAACATGAACAGCGAGAAGACGTAGGGGACGTATTTCTTGCCCGCCTTGCCGACGTTCTGCATCAGCAGCCCGTCGATGAAGCCGGTGAACGTCTCGACCATCATCTGCCAGCGGCCCGGCACGACCTGACGCTTCATGCCGCCCAGCATGAACGCCCACAGCACCACCACGGTCACGCACATCCATGCGGCCGAGTTGGTGAAGGCGATCTGGTGGCCGCCGATCTGGAATCCGTCCCAGATCGTCTGCACCTGGAACTGGTGCATGGGATCGATCTTGCCGGAACCTGCTGACACTGATGCGCTTCCCGTATTAAAACAGACGCCCGAAAATCACTTCGAGCGTCCGCTGGAAATCCTGATGATGTTCCTGAACGCCGCCGCTATCCCGAGGAACAGCAGGCCGAGCAGGAACCAAGGCGAGGTATCGAACAGTCGATCGAGCACATAGCCGATCACCGCTCCTCCGACCATTCCCCCGATCAGTTCGGCGAGCACGCGATTGCCGAGGGTGTAGCTGGCAGCTCCCTCATCGCGCGCCTCGCCGGTCCTGATCGCCTCGTCAGTCTTCGCCCGTTGCAACCGCTCGTCGAGCGATGTCAGCCGGGCGTCCTCTGCGAGGGGGTCCAGTCCGGGCTCGTTATCGGCCATTCAATCCTCCCGCCGGGCGGGCAGACGAACAGCCGAGCGGCGAGCCCGCCAAGGCCCGCGCGCTTTAGGAAGGGGTCGCGGGCGAGTCAACAAAATCCCTCCCCACTGACTGGAAAGCGGTTGTTCCGGCGCGCGAAACCCGCCGCGTCGGCCGCGACCGCATATTAATTGCGTCGTTACGCGCGGCCGTTATACCGCACTTGCGAAATCGGCGTCGGCGACACGCCCGTGAGGTCCGGAACCTATGCTCTATAACGCGTATGAAATGCAGCGATCGATGCTGGCAGGGGCCAGCGCCCTGGCGAACTTCTCCGCCGGGTGGCTGAATAATCCGGCCAACCCCTTTCACTATTTCGGTGGCGGCCCGGTACTCTCGTCGGCGCTGGAGGTGTTCGCCCACGCCGCCGCCCCGCGTGGCAAGCCGGCGTTCGGACTGCATCACACGGTCGTCGACGGCCGCGAGGTCGCGGTGACCGAGGACATCGTGCTCAAGAAGCCGTTCGGCCAGCTGAAGCGCTTCGTCCGCACCGACGAGACGGGCAATGTGATCGGCGGACCGAAGCTGCTGATCGTCGCGCCGATGTCGGGCCATTACGCGACATTGCTGCGCGGCACGGTCGAGCGGATGCTGCCGGCGCACGACGTGTACATCACCGACTGGCGCGATGCGAAGCAGGTACCGTTGTCCGACGGCAGCTTCGACCTCGACGACTACGTCGATTACATCATCGAATTTCTGGAAACGATCGGAGCGACGGGGGACAGGCGCCCGCACATGCTGGCCGTCTGCCAGCCCTCGGTCCCCTGCTATGCCGCAGCGGCGGTGATGAGCGCCGACAGGCACCCGAATCGCCCCGCCACGCTGACGATGATGGGCGGGCCGATCGACACGCGCGAGGCACCGACCGCGGTCAACACGCTGGCGACCGAACGGCCGCACAGCTGGTTCGCGCAGAACGTGATCGCCACGATTCCGATGAGCTATGCCGGGGCCGGTCGCCGCGTCTATCCGGGCTTCCTGCAGCTCGCCGGATTCATGACGATGAATCTGGGCAGCCACATGAATTCGCATTACGAGCTGTTCAAGCATCTGGTCGCCGGCGACGGCGAGAGTGCCGACGCCACCAAGGATTTCTACGACGAATATCGCGCGGTATGCGACATGACCGCCGAATTCTATCTCCAGACGATCCACACCGTGTTTCAGGACCATTCGCTGCCCAAGGGCACGATGGAGCATCGCGGGCGCATCGTCGATCCGGCGGCGATCACCGACATCGGCCTGCTGGCGATCGAGGGTGAGCGCGACGATATCTCGGGCCTTGGGCAGACGAAGGCGGCGCTGACGATCGCGACGAAGCTGCCCGCGGCGCACAAGAAATATCACATGGCCCCGTCGGTCGGCCACTACGGCATCTTCAACGGATCGAAATGGCGCGACAGGATCGCTCCCGTGGTCGAGGAATGGATCGCTTCGCACTGACGCGAGTTGGGGCGGGGCTATCCTCAAAGGAGTTTCCGCCCATGACCACCCGCACCGCATCCGCCCGCTACGATGGCCTGGGCAAGACCGGCAAGGGCCACGTGTCGACCCAGTCGACCGTGCTGTCCGAGACGCCCTATGCCTTCAACACCCGGTTCGAGGACGAGCCCGGCACCAATCCCGAGGAGCTGATCGCCGCGGCGCATGCCAGCTGCTTCACGATGGCGCTCAGCTTCGCGCTGGCCGGTGCGGGCTATAGCGACGGGACGCTGGAGACGAAGGCGGCGGTGACGCTCGACAAGGACGGTGACGGTTTCAAGGTAACGAAATCGGCGCTGACGCTGACCGCGACCGTTGACGGCATCGCGCCCGAGAAGTTCGCCGAGATCGCCGAAGGGGCCAAGAAGGGCTGCCCGATCTCCAAGCTGCTCAACGCCGAAGTGACGCTGGAGCACACGCTGAACTGAGGCTGGCGACGGGGTTGGTCCGGCTTTCGCGTCAGAGCCACGAAGACCGGACGACCCCATCCCGTTCGTGCTGAGCTTGTCGAAGCACCGTTCTTCGATCCGGGAGTGTACCGTTTCGAGGCAAGAAATGCGGTGCTTCGACAAGCTCAGCACGAACGGATCAGGAACGGATTTTTCAGGCCTAGCGTTGTCCCTGCCCCGCAATCCAGGCGGTGACGTGTGACTCCAGCACGTCGAGCGGCACCGAGCCCTGCTCCAGCACCGTGTCGTTGAACGCCGCCAGGTCGAAGTTCGCGCCCAGCGCAGCTTCCGCCTTCGCCCGCAATTCCAGGATCTTCAACTCGCCCAGCTTGTAGCCCAGCGCCTGCGCGGGCCAGCTGATGTAGCGGTTCACTTCGGCATCGATGTTCGCCGCCGACAGCGCGGTGTTGTCCGTCATGAAGGCGACCGCACGGTCCTTGCTCCAGCCCTTGGCATGGATGCCGGTATCGACGACCAGCCGGCACGCGCGCCACATGTCGTAGCTCAGCCGCCCCATCTGCCTCTCGGGCGTGTCATACAGCCCCATCTCGTTGCCCAGTGTCTCGGCATACAGCCCCCAGCCCTCGGTAAAGGCGGTGAAGCTGGCCAGCCGCGTGCGAAGCGGTGGCAGGTCCAGTTCCTGTTGCAGTGCGATCTGGTGGTGGTGCCCCGGCACCGCCTCATGCGCGGTCAGCGAAGGCAGTTCCCACAACGGCCGCTGGTCGAGCTTCGACGTGTTAACGAAATAGGTGCCCGACAGGCCGTTCTGCGGGCTGCCCTGGCCGTAGAAGGCGGTCGTCGTTCCTTCCGCGATCTCGGCCGGGATCGGCTTCACGCCGTACGGCAGCCGCGGCAGGCGGTGGAACAGGCCGGGCATCCTGCCGTCGATCGTCTTGGCGACGCGGCTCGCGGCCTCGAGCAGTTCCTCAGGCGTCTTCGCATAATATTTCGGGTTGGCGCGCAGTTCGGCGACGAACGCCTCGCGCGTCGGATAGCCCGCCGCCTTTGCCACCCCCTCCATCGCCGTGCGGATGCGCGCCACCTCGCGCAGGCCGATCGCGTGGATCTGATCCGGGGTCAGGTCGGTCGTCGTCAGTTGGCGGATGCGGAACGCGTAATAGGCAGCACCACCCGGCTGCGCCGACACACCGACCGCCTTCGCGCAATTCGGCAGATAGCGGGTGCGATAGTAATCGCGCATCTTCGCATAGGCCGGGTTGATCGTGTTCGTGATCGTCGTCCGGGCCCGCGCCTGCAACGCCGCCCATTCGGCGTCGGTCGCGTCGGCCGGCTTCCTGCGGGTGAAGGGGATGTAGAAGCGCGACTGCGCGGGATCGTCCCTGATGACCCCCGCGATCGTGCTGTCGAAACCGGTCAGCGCGACGCAAGGCTGGGCATAGCCCCGTTCCACGCCCTGCGCGGTGATCGCGATCAGCGTGTCGTTGACCGCGGGAAACTTCGCCAGTCGCGTCAGATAGGCGGCGTAATCCGCCTTGCCGCGGAACGCGAGCCGTTCGCCCATCCCGGCCATCGCCTGCCACGGCGAGGAATAGCTGGTGAACACCACCATGCGCTGGCCATATCGATTGCCCTCGATATCCTCGCTGAGCAGGCGGCGCAGGATCGCCGTGTTCGCGCGCTCGGCGGGCGACAGGCCGGTGTCGGGGATCGCATCGAGCCGCTTGAGGAACACCGCCGACTGCGCGGCGCGGGCGTCCTCGGCGGCCAGCGACGGGTCGCCCAGTTCGGTGTCGTAATCGTGGATACCGACCGACGAGGCGAGTTGCGGGCTTTCCTTCAGCGTCCATTGCCAATGATCGGCGAGCAGCCTCGCGAGATCGTCGGCCGGCGCGGCGGCGGCGGGCGCGGCGACCCACGCAAGCGCACAGGCGGCGGCCGATACGCGAATGTCGAGAAAGTTGAGCGCTGCGGCGCGTTTTGCGGCACGGCGGAGGGATGTCGTCTGCATGAGAGCCAAGCTGCACAATTCGCCCGCCGCAGGACAGGAGATTCTTGGATTCGATAATAGGGTCAGGACCCATTGGCCCGTCCACCCGCCGTCGCTACACGCCACCGCATGCCCCGGCTGATCCTGTTCAACAAACCGTACGGCGTCCTGTGCCAGTTCAGCGGCGAGCGCACCGGTCCGCCACGGCCGACGCTGGCGAACTATATCGATGTTGCCGGGGTCTATCCCGCCGGCCGGCTCGACCTCGACAGCGAAGGGCTGTTGCTGCTGACCGACGACGGCAGGCTGCAGGCGCGGATCGCCGATCCGAAGTTCAAGACGCCCAAGACCTATCTGGCGCAGGTGGAGGGCGTGGTGACCGACGCCGCACTCGACCGGTTGCGTGCCGGCGTGGTGTTGAAGGACGGCATGACGCTGCCGGCCGAGGCCGAGGCGATCGACCCGCCCGCACTGTGGCCGCGTGATCCGCCGATCCGCGTCCGGCGGGCGATCCCCGATGGCTGGATCCGCCTGACGATCCGCGAAGGCCGCAACCGCCAGGTCCGCCGCATGACGGCGGCGGTCGGCCTGCCGACGCTGCGGCTGGTGCGGTGGAGTGTGGGGGAGCGGACGCTGGAGGATATACCGGTGGGAGAGTGGCGCAAGGGATAGGCTGTGGCGTGGCAGGTTCACCCAGCCGCCCGTCCGTTCCGAACGCAGTCGAGATACCGATTCCGGCTATCACGTGGCTGTTTCTCGACTGCGCTCGAAACGAACGGGGTGGGTTCGCGGCCGGCAGACACCGCTGGCATAAATCCCACCGTTTGCCCTGAGCTTGTCGAAAGGCGTGTCCAGTGCACGGACTTCGACACGCTCGCCACGAACGGTTCTGGCCCTACACCAGCAATCGGTCCGCCTGCGCCCGCGCCTCGTCGGTGATCTCCGCGCCCGATAGCATCCGCGCGATTTCCTCACGCCGTTCGGCGGCATCCAGCGTCCGCACACCGGTGCGCGTCACCGTGCCGTCGTGGCTCTTGGCGATCAGCAGGTGCTGGCTCCCACGCGCCGCGACCTGCGGGCTGTGCGTGACGACCAGCAGCTGCGCACCCGATGCCAGCCGCGCCAAGCGATCGCCGATCGCGCTCGCCACCGCGCCGCCGACGCCGCGATCGATCTCGTCGAAGATCAGGGTTTCGGCGCCCCCTTCCTCGGCCAGCGCCACCTTCAGCGCCAGGATGAAGCGCGACAATTCGCCGCCGCTGGCGATCCTGACCAGCGGGCCGAACGGCGCGCCCGGGTTGGTCGCCACCATGAATTCCACCCGGTCGCGGCCATGCGCCCCCCAGGCTTCGCGCGGCAGTTCATCGACTGCCGTGCGGAATCGCGCGGCATCGAGCTTGAGCGGAGCGAATTCGCCCGCCACCGCAGCGTCCAGCCGGGCGGCGGCGGCGGTGCGCGCCGCGGACAGCTGCGCTGACGCTTCGGCATAGGCCTCGGACTTGCGCGAGACATCCGCCTCCAGCGCGGCGATCCCCGCCTCGCCGCTGTCCAGCCGCTCCAGCTTGCCGCGCAGGTCGTCGGCCAGCGCCGACAGGTCGTCGGGCTGGACCCGGTGCTTGCGCGCCATGCCGCGCAGCTCGAACAGCCGCGCCTCGTCATCCTCCTGCTCGCGCGGATCGAACGCCAGCCCGCGCCGCGCCTCGATCAGCTGGTCCTCGGCCACCGCGCCCTCGATCACCGCGCGATCGACCGCGGCCAGCGCCTCGGCCAGCGCGGCATGATCGGGCGCGACGCGCTCCAGGATACGCGCGGCCTGACGCAGCTTCGACAGGCCACCCTCGCCGTCCGACACCAGCACCTCGATCGCGCGCAGGTCGTCGGCGATCTTTTCCGATCGCTGCATGATGCGGCGGCGGTCGGCCAGCGTTTCTTCCTCGCCCGGCTCGGGTGCCAGCGCGTCGAGTTCGCCGACCGCATGCTCCAGCCAGTCACGATCGCGCGCCGCCGTTTCGATCTCCGCGCGCGCGGCGGCCAATACCCCTTCCGCCTCGCGCCAGGCGCGGTGGGCGATCGCCGTCGCAGCCGTGTCGATCCGCCCGAAGCTGTCGAGCAGCGCCCGGTGCCCGGCCGGCGCCAGCAACCCGCGATCGTCGTGCTGGCCGTGGATCTCGACCAGATGACTGCCCAGTTCGCGCAATAGACCCGCCGACGCCGGCTGATCGTTGACGAAGGCGCGGCTGCCGCCATCCGCCTTGACCAGCCGGCGTATGATGAGCGGCTCGCCCGCTTCCATCTCCAGCCCGTTCTGCGCCATCACCGACGCGACAGGATGACCGGCGGGCAGGTCGAACGTCGCCGTGACGCCAGCCTGCGTCGCGCCGTGCCGGACCAGCCCGCTGTCCGCCCGCGCGCCCAAGGTCAGTCCCAGCGCGTCGAGCAGGATGGACTTGCCCGCCCCCGTCTCGCCGGTCAGCACGCCCAGGCCCGCCGTGAAATCGAGGTCGAGCGCCTCGATCAGCACCACATCGCGGATAGATAGCGCGGTCAGCATATGTTCCGCCCTTTGCCACGGGTTGCGCCGCGCGTGAACCGCATTTTCGGACTGGCGCAAACGGACGTCCGATCGTCGCGCCGGCTATTGCCTATCCAATCGGTAGGAATATGTTGATGGCCGCAGCAGGAGATCCATCATGGCGCAGTTTCGACCCGACGCTCCAACGATCCTGACCGTGCCCGGCCTCGGCAATTCCGGGCCGACGCACTGGCAGACGCTCTGGGAAGCCGCCCGCGACGATGTCGTCCGCGTGGACCTGGGCATGTGGGACACACCGCACCGCAATGCCTGGGTGACCAAGCTCGACCAGGCGATCCGCACCGCGCAGGCACCGGTCATCCTGGTCGGCCACTCGCTGGGGTGCCTGGCGATCGCGTGGTGGGCGACGCTGTCGCCGCAGCCCTATGGCTGGCCGGTCGCCGGCGCACTTCTGGTAGCGCCCGCCGATGTCGATCGACAGGACGGCCCGCCTGAACTCGGCGGCTTCGCGCCCGCCCCCGCCGCGCCGCTGCCGTTCCCGTCGATCGTCGTCGCCAGCCGCGATGATCCGTGGATCCGCTATGAGCGCGCGCAGGCACTGGCGGGCGGCTGGGGCAGCCATCTGGTCGATGCCGGTAGCGCGGGGCATATCAACGCCGCCAGCGGCGTCGGCGACTGGATCGAGGGGCGGGCATTGCTCGCCGAACTGATCGATGACGCGGGCCTCGCGCATTCGCCGAACGAAGGGCGCGCATTGCTGGCGCGACACCTGACGCAAGAGGCTCGCGCCGCCCTGTAAGCTATGGCATCGTGTCGACGATGACGATCGATCGCCGTACGCTTCTCGCCGCCGCTTCGCTGGCTGCCGTCCCCGCTGTCGGTGTGATCGGTGCCACCCGTCCGGTCGAGACGATCCCGCTCTGGCCGGGGACGGCACCCGGCTTGCTCGCCGCCACGCTGGCCGAAGTCACGACAGATCGCAGCAAGGATCCCGCCGTGCCGGATCGCTCCGTCTACGGCATCCGTACCCCGCGCATCGACGTGTTCCGCCCGGCCAGGCCGAACGGCGCGGCGCTGCTGGTGATTCCCGGCGGCGGCTATTCGCGCGTCGTGATCGACAAGGAGGGCTATGAACTCGCCCCCTGGCTGAACGACCGCGGGATGACCGTTTTCGTGCTGTTCTATCGCCTGCCCGCCGAAGGATGGCGCGATCCCGCAAACACGCCGCTGGCCGATGCCCAGCGCGCGATGCGGCTTATCCGGTCGCGGGCGAAGGATTATGGCATCGATCCGGCACGGGTCGGCGCGATGGGATTCTCCGCCGGGGGGCATCTGTGCGCCGATCTGGCGACGCGGCATGGACGCAGGGTCTATGCGCCCGTGGACGCCGCCGATGCGCTGGACGCGCGCCCGATGATCGCCGCACCGATCTATCCGGTGATATCGATGGAGGCTCCGATCGCGCACATGGGATCGCGCACGAAACTGATCGGCGCGGAACCGACCGACAGCTTCATCGCCGAACATTCCCCCGACCAGCAGGTTTCGAAGACCACCCCGCCCTGCTTCTTGGCACATGCCGAGGACGATCCGGTAGTGCCGGTGGCAAACGCCATCGCCCTGCATTCGGCGCTGAAGGCAGCGGGCGTACCGGTCGAGATGCACCTGTTTGAAAAGGGTGGCCACGGCTTCGGCTGGGGCCGGCGGACACTCGGCCTGCCGGAGCATCTGTGGCCGGAACTGTTCCTGGCCTGGGCGAAGGGGCGGGGGTTTGTTGCGTGAGCGAATGAGATGACCTATTTACAAGTCATTGAAAGGCTCATGTCATGATCGACCCGTTGCTCGCCGGTGCCAGCATCAGCATCAGCGAGTTCAAGAAGAACCCGTCTGCCGCGATCGCTGCCGCCGACGGTTTTCCGGTAGCGATCCTTAACCGAAACAAGGCATCGGCGTATCTGGTGCCGGCCGCGGCATGGGCGGACTTGATCGAGCGGCTTGAGGATGCCGACCTCGCACAGATCGTCCGTGATCGTGCCGACGAGGTGCCGGTGCCGGTCAGTTTCGATGCGCTATGAGCTGGCGTTCCTGCCCAGCGCGCTGAAGGAATGGGACAAGCTGGGCGCGAACGTCCGGACCCAGTTCAAGAAAAAACTCGGCGAGCGGCTGAATGCCCCGCATGTGCCGGCCTCGCGCCTGTCCGGCATGCCCGACTGCTACAAGATCAAGCTGCACGCGGCCGGCTTTCGGCTGGTCTACCGCGTTGACGATACGGTGGTGACGGTCGTCGTCGTGGCAGTCGGCAAGCGTGACCGTCACGCAGTCTACAAGGCTGCCGCCGAGCGTGTGGTGAGTTCATCGTAGCGCCGCTGGATATACACGGCGATCTCGCCGACGCTGACCATCGACGGGATCTGCTCGGGATCAGAACCGGTCGGCTCAGGCAGGTCGAGCGCGCGGAACAGGCGCTCCACGATGACTTCGAGTTCATCGGCATCAATGGCTAGCTGGGTCGCCAGATCATCGTCGGCGCGCGGGATCAGGCCCGCCGAGTAATAGCTCGCAATCTCGCCGCGCAATGCTGTCACGACGATGGTTGAGCAGCCAAGCGTTTCGAGCGACGCCTCGAAATCCGCTTCGCTCCAATCTCCGCGCGCCGCCGCCATCGCCTTGTGGCGCATCCACAGAGAAGCGTTGAGGCCTATTGCAGCGACCGTTATCAACGCGACGACCAGCGCCGTGATTCCCCAGCCGTTCAGGCCCGCGCCTCCACCACACCCTCGCTGTTGTGGCGCAGCGCCTTCAGCACCGTGTCGACGATATGCTCGGCGTTCAGCCGGGCTTCGTCATATTGCGCATCGGGCTTGTCCTGGTCCTGGAACACATCGGGCAGGCGCATCGTGCGCAGTTTCAGGCCTGCATCGATCAGTCCGCTGTCGCTGGCATAGGTCAGCACATGGGCGCCGAGACCACCGACCGACGCTTCCTCGATCGTCACGGCGACCTCGTGCGTGGTCAGCAACCTGCGGATCAGCGCCTCGTCCAGCGGCTTGGCGAAGCGCAGGTCGGCGACCGTAGTGGACAGACCCTTGGCTTCCAACGCGTCGGCGGCTTTCAGCGCCTCGGCCAGGCGGGTGCCGAGCGAGAGGATCGCGACCTTCTTGCCCTCGCGGACGATGCGGCCCTTGCCGATCTCCAGGCGCTCCGGCACCGCGGGCAGAGCGACGCCGGTGCCGTTGCCGCGCGGATAGCGGACCGCGATCGGGCCGCTGTCGTGGCAGACCGCGGTGTGCGTCATGTGTACGAGTTCGGCCTCGTCCGCCGCCGCCATGACCACGAAATTCGGCAATGTCGCCAGATAGGTTACATCGAAGCTGCCGGCATGCGTTGCGCCGTCCGCTCCGACCAGGCCTGCGCGGTCGATCGCGAACCGCACCGGTAAATTCTGGATAGCGACGTCATGCACGACCTGATCGTACGCCCGCTGCAGGAACGTCGAATAGATCGCGCAGAACGGCCGCATTCCCTGTGCGGCCAGCCCCGCTGCGAAGGTGACCGCATGCTGTTCGGCGATGCCGACATCGAATGCGCGGTCGGGATAGGCCTTGGCGAAGCGATCGACCCCCGTCCCGCCCGGCATCGCCGCGGTGATCGCGACGATGCGATCGTCGGTCGCCGCCTCGCGCACCAGCGCGTCGCCGAACACGTTCTGGTAGCTCGGCGGCCCCGGCGGGGCCTTGTCCTGCGCACCGGTGATGACGTCGAATTTCTGGACGCCGTGATATTTGTCGGCCGACGCCTCGGCCGGGGCATAGCCCTTGCCCTTCTTGGTCACGACATGGACCAGCACGGGCCCCTGCTCGGCGTCGCGGACGTTCTCCAGCACCGGGATCAGGTGCTCCAGATTATGCCCGTCGATCGGCCCGACATAGTAGAAGCCGAGTTCCTCGAACAACGTGCCGCCGGTCACCATGCCGCGGGTATATTCCTCGGCCTTGCGCGCGGTCTTGTGGACACGACGCGACAGCTTGGCGGTCAGTTTCGAGGCAAGGCTCCGCAGGCCGAGATATTCGCTGCTCGACACCATCCGCGCGAGGTAGGCCGACAGCCCGCCGACCGGCGGCGCGATCGACATGTCGTTGTCGTTCAGGATGACGACCAGCCGGTTGCCCGCGGCCTCGGCGTTGTTCATCGCCTCATAGGCCATACCGGCGGACATCGATCCGTCGCCGATCACGGCGATGCCCTTGCCCGGCCGGTCGGTCAGCTTGTTGGCGATGGCGAAACCCAGCGCCGCGCTGATCGAAGTGGACGAATGCGCCGCGCCGAACGGGTCGTACTCGCTCTCGCTGCGCTTGGTGAAACCGCTCAGCCCCCCGCCCTGCCGCAGCGTCCGGATGCGATCCCGCCGCCCGGTCAGGATCTTGTGCGGATAGCATTGGTGGCCGACATCCCAGACCAGCCGATCGGTCGGCGTGTCAAAGACATAGTGTATCGCCACGGTCAGCTCGACCACCCCCAGCCCCGAACCGAGATGCCCGCCGGTCGTTCCGACCGCCGAGATGACTTCGGCGCGCAGTTCGTCGGCAAGCTGGCGAAGCTGCTTGGGCGCCAGCTTTCGCAGATCGGCGGGAAGATTAACGCTATCGAGCAAGGGAGTATCGGGAGTATCGGCCATCGGACCCGTTTATCGAACCCGATCGGAGGTGTCGATTGATACCGCATGGAGATTCGGTGCAGGCCCACCGGCTGGCGACCGAGGCCGACCTGCCCGCGCTGCGCGCCCTGATGGTCAGCGCGATCGACCGGTTGCAGGATGCCTATCTGACGCCCGCGCAGGTCGCCGCCAGCCGCGCGGTGATGGGACTCGATACCCAGTTGATCGCCGACCGCACCTATTTCCTGATCGAGCATGACGGTCTGCTGGCCGGATGCGGCGGCTGGAGCCGGCGCGCGACACTGTACGGGGGCGATCATTCCACCGATCTGCGCGAGCCGCGTCTGCTGGACCCGGCGACCGACGCGGCGCGGGTACGGGCGATGTACACGCATCCGGACGTCGCGCGACGCGGCGTGGGTCGCCGGATACTGGCGGTATGCGAGGCCGCCGCTGCGGCCGAAGGGTTCGCGCGCGCCGAACTTATGGCGACGCTGGCCGGAGAGCCGATGTACCGTGCCGCAGGCTACAAAGAGCTGGAGCGTGTCGAAGTGGCCGTCGGCAACGTCGCGGTGCCGCTCGTGCGGATGGGGAAATCGCTTGCGTCAGGCGCTTCGCCCCGAACGCCCTGACGCACGATCCTGGCCGACGGCTCCGTATCAAATTGAAAGGGGCGCCCGCATCTCTGCGAACGCCCCCCCGTGATCTCGCACCGTGCTTGGGAACGGTGCGAACTGTTCCGGTCACGCCGGAACGGACATTACATGCCGTTCGACAGGTTCGTGTCCGGATCATTGGTGCGCATGTCCTCGGCCTGGTTCTGGCCGGTCGCGCGCACCGCGTCGGCCTTGTTCTCGAGCATCGCCTCACCGGCCTCCGTCGTCGCATTGTCCGCGGCGTCTTCCAGATTGTCGGCAACCGCCTCGGTGTTCGCTTCGATGTTGTCCGCGGCCTGTTCCGCCGGGCTGGTGTTGCAGGCCGACAGCGTGGCGAGTGCCACAACGGCACCCAGAGTGAGCAGCTTCTTCATGATGATATCCCCTTTTTGCAAAAAACTTGAAACCAGGCCGTAACAATCGCCGGTCGTTCGGTTTGTTCCGACGAGGACATGCGGTGCCGCCGGTGCGACTTCATTGCCTGCGGGCAGCCGGCGTCAGGCTGATCCCGCGGCCGACGGATCGCACGCGGCGCATCGCCCGCGCACCTCGATCACCGGGCGGACCGGCTGGAAACCGGCACCGACCGCCGCCGAGCGCACCGACTTCGTGATCGCATCGTCGTCCAGATGCGTGGTCTGGCCGCAGCTGTCGCAGACCAGGAAGATGCAGTCGTGCAGGCAATCGGGATGCGCGTTGGCGACATACGCATTGGCGCTTTCTACCTTTCGCGCCAGGTTCGCGCCGACGAACAGGTCGAGGATGCGGTACACGCTGTTGGCGGCGACGCGCCGTCCCTCGGATTTCGATACGGCATCGGCGATGTCATAGGCCGATGCCGGCTTGTCGAACCCGGCCAGCGCACCGAACACCGTTGCGCGCATCGCCGTCCATTGTTCACCCGCCCTGGTCAGGGTCGTCTCGGCGGCACGCGCCAGGTCCGCGCCGGCGTGTTCGTGGTGGTCGTGATGAGGCATGGCCGGAATGTAGGCCCGCGGCCGATCGGCGGCAAGCGGCCGATCCTGACGGCATTCGTCACACGCCGGCGCTAACTGAACGCCGATGTCAGATGACTCGTCGCCGCCCTCGGCCGATCACACCGGCGACAGTCGCAGGGGGCGGCGTTGGAGGGCATCATGACGAATATTCGAATCCTGACCGGTCTGGGCATGATCGGCGCGCTGGTCGCGGCACCGGTGACGGCGCAGCAGCCCGTCGCGCCGGGGCCGGCGCGGACCGGCGACATGGAATTGACCTGTCCGGGACTGGCGATGGAAATGGGCAAGGCCGCGCAGATGGTGGCGCAGGCACCTGCGCCCGCCGCCACGCCGGCACCATCGACGCCACCCGCCGCACTCGCCGGGCTGGCCTCGGCGGTCGGCACCAGCCAGCTCGAACAGGTCGGACGCGCCTATCAGCAGGCGCAGAATGCCCAGCAGCTGGCGAACCTGCAGGTGCTGGCCGCGCGCGGCGGCGTCAACCGCGGCACCGCGACGGCGGCGATCGGTGGGCTGGCCGCGCTGCAACAGGTCGCGGCGAACGGCGGCAACGTCCAGGACGCGGCACGATCGGTCGCCACCGATGCGGTCACCAACCAGCTCGCCGCGCGCATTCCCGGCGGCAAGCTGATCGGCGGGATGCTCGGCGGCATGTTCAAGAAAAAGCCCAAGCCTGTCGCTGCCGCAGCAGCAGCAGCGCCGGTGCCTGCGCCGGAAAACACCGGCGCGCGCGAACGCCTCGCCTTCCTGGGCGCGATCATGCAGGCCAAGGGCTGCAAGTAACTCCGTTCCGGCTCCGGACAGGTCGTCCTGTCCGGAGTTCACCGCTGTTCGATGGCCTCCAACGCCGATCGGAACCGGGCCTCGCCCTGCCCCGATACCAAGGCCCAAGGAACGCCGCGACGCTCCAGCTCGGCCTTCGACAGGTCGAAGAACCGCTGCCGCGCCTGCACCGAACCGAACATCCGCGTCCCGTCCTCGATCCACGGCAGGTCGATATCGAACAACAGGTACAGGTCGGCGGTGTCGTGCCACGCGTCGAACCAGGGGTCGCGGGTACCGAACAACATGTCGGCCCAGACCGCGGTCATCAGCGGGTCGGTATCGAGGATCACAGGATCGATGCCCCTGGCAATCGCCGCCTTCGTGCGGGCGTCGTGGCCCCGGCCGATCGCGACCAGATCGGCCATCGTGAAATCGGTGCCATTCGCCTCGGCATAGGCGCGGCCGTATTCGTCGATCACCGCACCGCCAAGCCGCGCCGCGAGCCGCGGCGCAATCGTCGATTTTCCGGTGCTTTCGGGTCCGTGAAGGCAGATCGTCAGCGTCATGTTCCGTTCCGCATCGCCCGACGCCAGTCGATCAGGCCCCACACCGCCAGCGCCAGATAGACGACGTACAGCCCGGCGACGATGCCCAGCCCCTGCCCCGCGAACAGCGGGATCGACGCGATGTCGACCGCGATCCACAACAGCCAGTTCTCCAGCTTGCGCCGCGCCAGCAGCAACTGCGCGATGACGCTGGTCACCGCGATGGCCGCATCGAGCAGCGGCTGCGCAGCGTCGGTCAGCCGGTCCATGCCCAGCCCCCACGCCACCGTCGCGACGATGCCCGCGGCGAGCCACACCGCAACCTCGCGCACCGCCATCCGCTCGACCACCACGGTGCCGTCCGCCGCCTTCGCCCGCCGCCACGTGACGAAGCCGTAGAGATTGATCGCGACGAAGAAGAGCTGGAGCAACGCCTGACTGTACAGGCGCGCGTCGAACACGACGATCGCAAGCAGGCCGGTTGACGCCACGCCGAACGCATAGTTCCACAAGTTCCGCCGAACGGCGAGCGCAACGCAGACGAGACCGAGCGCCGCGGCGACCCATTCGACCCAGGACATGGCGCCACGCCTAGCCGGGGCGGGCGTGAGTGGCTAGGCTTGTCGCGAACGACCGGAGACGGATCGTGCGAGGAGACGGAAATGCGCCATATCGCGGTGATCGGATCCGGGCCGGCGGGCTATTATACCGCCGAGGGCGCGCAAAAGGCGTTCGGCGACGATTGTCGCGTCGATATCATCGATCGCCTGCCCGTCCCGTTCGGGCTGATCCGCACCGGCGTGGCGCCCGATCATCAGTCGATCAAGGCGGTGTCGCGCCGGTACGAGGCGACTGCGCTGACCGACAACGTCCGGTTCGTCGGCCATGTCGGCATCGGTCAGGACGTGTCGGTCGCCGAACTGCTCGACCTGTACGACGCGGTCGTGCTGGCGACCGGCGCACCGGCCGACCGTCCGCTGGGTATCCCTGGCGACGACCTGCCCGGCGTGATCGGGTCCGCGGCGTTCGTCGGCTGGTACAACGGCCACCCCGACCATGCCGGGCTTTCGCCCGCGCTGGCGGGCGGCGGCGCGGTGATCGTCGGCAACGGCAACGTGGCGCTCGACGTGGCGCGGATCCTGGCCAAGGCGGAGGACGAATTCGCCGGATCGGACATCGTCGGCCACGCGCTCGACCGGCTGAAGGCGGGACAGGCCGGCGATATCACGCTGCTTGGCCGGCGCGGGCCGCACCAGATCGCCATGACGCCGAAGGAACTGGGCGAACTGGGCCATCTGTCGCGGGCGCAGCCGATCGTCGATCCAGCCGACCTGCCGGCGCTCGAAGACGACGCCGCGCTCGACCCGGGTCAGCGCAAGTCGGTCGCCCATCTGCGCGACTTCGCCGCGACGCCGCCGGGCGACAAGCCGATCCGCGTCACGTTCGACTTCTTCGCCAAACCCATCCGGATCGAGGGCGACGGCAAGGCCGAACGCGTAATCGTCGAACGCACCGCGATCGGGGCCGACGGATCCGCGCGTGGCATCGGCGAAACCTATGCGATCCCCGCCGCGCTGGTCGTCAGCTGCATCGGATATCGCACCCCGCCGATCGAGGGCGTGCCCTATGACGAGGCGCTGGGCCGTTTCGCCAACGACGAGGGCCGGATCGCGCCGGGCCTGTACGCGGTCGGCTGGGCGCGGCGCGGGCCGACGGGGACCATTGGCACCAACCGGCCGGACGGATTCGCCATCGCCGAGAAGATCGCCGCGGATACGGCGGGCGACTCGGGCAAGCCCGGACGAGCGGGGCTGGACGCGCTAATGGCGAAGCGCGGCGTCGATGTCGTCACCTTCCGCGACTGGCAGAAGATCGACGCAGCCGAAATCGCCGCGGCCCGGGTGGGCAGCCCGCGCGAGAAGTTCGTCGCGGTCGAGGACATGCTGGGCGCCAGGAAATGACGCATGAAGACTTCGCCGTCACCCGTTGGTTTCGAGCGTGGTAGAGACACTGACAGGTGGCCCTCGGTATCAGTTTCTCGACTGCGCTCGAAACGAACGGAGAGTACGGCACGACCCGACCGGGCGGACATTCTCGGGGGAAAATCGCTGCAATGGTCGGGGCGAGAGGATTCGAACCTCCGACCCCTGGACCCCGAGACCAGTGCGCTACCAGACTGCGCCACGCCCCGACACATTGCAGAGGTGGCGCGGTTAGCGGGAGAGGGTTGAGGGGGCAAGGGGAAAGTGGTCGGAAGTGTCGAAATCCTGAGATCCTCCCCGGGACGGGGAGGTGGCAGCCCCCAGGGCTGACGGAGGGGGCGGGCGACGAACGAGCCGCCTGTGGCCCGCCCTCTCCACCCCCGCTGCGCGGCGGTTCCCCTCCCCGTCCCGGAGAGGATCTCAGTGCGCAGTTTCTGCCCCGCCCTTGCCCTTTCTGTACGCCAGATACGCCAGCACGATCGCCCCGCCGACGATCCCGCCGACGATCGCCGCGCCGATCGCACCGACCACCCATCGGACTGCGCCCTGCGCGACGGGAGACGCCGCGCCCGCCGCTTCGGCGACATGATCGATCGTGTGCGGGATCGCGCCCAGCCTGAACACCTCCAGCCCGTGCGCGATGATGCCGCCGCCGACCCAGATCATCGCCGCGGTACCGATGATCGACAGCGCCTTCAGCAGCCTGGGCATCGCCGCGACCAGCCCGCGGCCGATCGCCTGGCCCGCGCCCGACGCCGACCTGGCCATGCGCAGACCCACGTCGTCCATCTTCACGATCAGCGCGACGACCCCGTACACGCCGATCGTGATCGCGATGCCGACCAGCGCCAGCACGACGCCCTGCGTCAGCAGCGGCTCGCCCTCCAGGTCGGACAGCGCGATCGCCATGATCTCGCCCGACAGGATGAAATCGGTGCGCACCGCGCCCGACACCTGGCGATCCTCCAGTTCCTTCGGGTCCGCGATCTCGACCACCGCCTCGGCATGGTCGCCGCCGGCCAGCGCGTGCCAGACCTTTTCCACGCCCTCGAAACACAGATACGCACCGCCGACCATCAGGATCGGCGTGATCGCCCAGGGCGCGAACGCGCTGAGCAACAGCGCGGCGGGCAGCAGGAAGACGAGCTTGTTCCTGAGCGATCCCAGCGCGATCTTGCCGATGATCGGCAGTTCGCGATCCGGCGACAGCCCCTGCACATACTGCGGCGTGACCGCGGTATCGTCGATGACGACGCCGGCGGATTTCGACCCGGCGCGCACCGCCGCGGCCGACACGTCGTCGAGCGACGCCCCCGCCAGCTTCGCCAGCGCGGCGATATCGTCGAGCAGGGCAACCAAACCACCGGGCATGCGCGAATCCTCAGAACTGGGCGTGTCCAGCCGTCGCTACTCCAGGATATGCGGCGACGCACCAAAATTGCCGTGCTTGACGCGTGGAACAAACCCGCGAATGATCCGGTCCCATGACGGTGGATCCTGCGAATTTCTTCCGCGACATGCTGGGCCAGTGGGAGACGATGGCCAACCAGGTCGGTGCCCAGGCGATGCGCACGCCCGAGGCGGCGCGCGCGATGGGCGCGGCGACGACGGCCACCGCCAAGGTGCAGGAGGTGACGCGCGACGCGATGGGCAAGGCGCTGGCCGCGTACAACATGCCCAGCCGCGAAGACGTGACCGACCTGTCCGCACGGCTTGGCGGCGTCGAGGACCGGCTGGCACGGATCGAGACTTTGCTGACCCGCATCGCCGGCGACGCGGCACCGACCGCTCCGGCGCGGCCGAAACCCAGCCGGACCAAGCAGCCCAGGGCCAAGGATTGAGCGACGCGGGTGCCGATACGCTGACGTCGGCGCGCCGCGAGTTCGAGCGGGCGATGGCGCGCAACATCAAGGGGCTGGGATATTTCGCCTCGCCCGCGCCCGTGCTCGGCGCCAGTCCCAAGGATCTGCTGGTCAGCCGCGGCACGATGCAGCTCTACCATTATCGTCCGCAGAGCGACGACGTATACCGCGTCCCGATCCTGCTGGTCATGGCGACGACGAACCGCGGGTACATCTTCGACATGGTGCCCGGGCAGAGCCTGGTCGAATTCCTGCTGAAGGCCGGGTACGACGTGTTCATGCTCGACTGGACCGCGCCGCGGCCCGACGAGGGCAAGCTGGGCATCGCCGATTACGTCCTGGATTTCATTCCCCACGCGGTCGCGCGCGTGGCCGAGGAAACCGGCGAGCCCGATGTCACGATGGTCGGCTATTGCTTCGGCGGTGTCCTGGCGACGTTGTGGGCGGCGCTGCATCCCGACGGCCCGGCGAAAAACCTGGCGTGCTTCACCACGCCGGTCGATTTCCACGCGATGGACATGTTCCAGGCGTGGGCGGACCGGCGCTTCTTCGACGTGGATCGCCTGGTCGACAGCTTCGGCCAGTGTCCCGCCGACATGCTCTATGCGGCGTTCGACATGCTGCGGCCGGGTGCGAAGATCGCCGGCAACATCCGGCTGTTCGACAATCTGTGGAACGACGAGTTCGTCAAGAGCTACCGCATGTTCGATCGCTGGGCGGCCGACATGCTGCCGCTGGCCGGCGAATATTTCCGCGAAACGACGAAGCAACTGATGTGGGACAACCGGCTGATGACCGGAACGATGGAGGTTGCCGGGCGGCCGGTCGATCTGGCGAGCATCACCGTGCCGTTCCTGCACGTCGTCGCCGAACACGACCACATCGTGCCCCGCGCGGCTTCCGCCCCGCTGATCGACCGGGTGGGATCGACCGACAAGGAGGAAGTGGTGTTGAAGGGGGGACATGTCAGCCTGGTCGCCGGCGCCAACGCGCAGAAGCGGCTGTGGCCGAAACTCGACGACTGGCTGCAGGAGCGATCGCTGTGATCCGCGGCTTCACGCGCGACGATCGCAGCGCGATGCTGGCCTTCGCGCAAGGCCTGCCCGAGCATGACCTGATGTTCCTGGGCCGCGACCTGCGCCATCCGCGCGTCGTCGATGCGTGGGCCGCGGCGATCGACGACGGCGATATCGACAGCATCCTGTTCGAGGACGGCGCGCGCATCGTCGGGTCGGCGGCGCTGGTCCGCGACCCGCTGGGCTGGTCGGGGCATGTCGGCGAGGTGCGCGTGCTGGTCGCCACCGCCGCCCGGGGACAGGGCGTCGGCCGAACGCTGCTGGCCGAAGTCATCCGCCTGGCGGAAGGGCACCGCCTGGCCAAGCTGACCGCGCGGATGACCCCGGACCAGACCGCCGCGATCGAACTGTTCGAAAGCCATGGATTCCGCGGCGAAGCGCTGTTGAAGGACCAGGCGATCGACCGCCAGGGCCGGCTTCACGACATTGCGATCCTGAGCCTGGACGTGGTGCGCATGGCGAGACGGCAGGCGGCATTCGGGGAATAATCGACGCACGACAGGAACATAATTGCGACCGCGGAACGTTATACCGCAGCGCAGCACAGGAAGGACGCAAGCTTTGGCTACCATCGACACCGGCGCGGTACCCCCGCCATCGAAGTTTCTGGCGCTGACAGAACTGCCGCGCGCGCTGTTCGAGCTGTCCAGCCTGGCGTGGAGCGCCCCGTGGCTGATGGCCGGGCCGAAGGGCGATGGTCATCCGGTGCTGGTGCTGCCCGGCTTCGTCACCACCGACGTGTCGACCGGCATTCTGCGCCGTTTCCTGACCGCGAAGGGCTATGACGCGCACAGCTGGAACCTGGGCCGCAACCTGGGTCCCAAGGCGATCGGGCGCGAGGGCGAAAGGCTGATCGCCCGGCTGGAAGAAGTCCATGCGCTGACCGGGCAGAAGGTCAGTCTGGTCGGCTGGAGCCTGGGCGGCGTGATGGCGCGGCTGCTCGCCAACTGGCGGCCCGACCTCGTGCGGCAGGTCATTACGCTTGGCTCGCCGTTCGGCGGCGATCCCAAGGCGTCGAACGTCTGGCGTACCTATGAAGCGCTGACCGGCGACCGCATCGAGGGCGAGCACACGAAGCGCCTGCGCGAGGAAAGCGCGATCGCGCCGCCCGTGCCGACGACCGCGATCTTCAGCAAGGGCGACGGAATCGTCGCTTGGCAGAACTGTCGCGAGGGCGAATGTGCCACGACCGACAATATCGAAGTCTATGGCAGCCACATTGGGCTGGGCGTCAATCCGGCCGTGTTGAACGCGGTGGCCGACCGGCTGGCGCAGGCGGAAGGTGAATTCACCCGGTTCGAGCGCAAGGGCATCGGACGGATCGTGTATCCGTCGTCGGGACACGCGCATTAATCTTCGACGCTTTTCATCCCGCCCGCTCGTTTCGAGCGCGGGCGTGCGCGTCAGCCCCGGTGCAGATGATTCAGGTCCGCCAGCCAACCGGCAGCCACCGGCGGTGCGGCACCGGTGCGGCGCAGACGGGATCGGGCGACGTCGATCGGCTCGCGAAACGCCAGCCCGGCCAGCTTGCCACGTGACCACTTCACGTCGGCGGCGACATGCTCGACCTGGCCGATCGTCAGCACGACGACACTCCCCGCGGTCAGTTCGCCGTCCTGCGCCAGGCAGACGCCGGTTTCCGATATGTTGGTCACCCGGTGCAAAGTCGGCTCGCGGTGGTCGTGGCGAAATACCTGGGCGCTCAGCATCACGCTGGCCCGTTGCGATCGCAGCGAGGACGTTTCGGCGTTCATGACAGGACGGGTGCTAGCCGATCGGATATTGCGATTCGGCTAACGCCCCGCCGGTTTGCTGATGTCGATCAATCGCCGCGACGGAATGGTGCCGCGCTGTCCTTGCCGAACTGGACGATCAGGTCCGCGATTTCCTTGGCCTGCGCCATCGAACGACTCCCCTGCTCGCGCAGGTAATCGCCCTGGATCTTCATCACTTCGGACAGATCCTTGGCCGACGCGGCGGCGCGCATCGCAGCAAAGGCTTCGCGGGCATTCTGTTCGGCCTGGTCGATGACCTTCAGACCCACCGCGGACGATCCTTCGGCAACCTTTTCGCCCGATGCCTTCATCGCCTCGCCGGCGCGCTTCATCGGGTCGATCACCTTCTCGTTGACCGTATCCTTCACCTTGTCCGTCGTCGATTTCGTGTCAGCCATGCTTGCCTCCTGCCTTCTTGCGTGATGGTTGCGGTAGTGCTGCCGCCTTCAACGCATCGAACGCCGATTTCAGCGCATCGGCATAGGCGGCGGGGTCGGGCATCATGGCGCGGTCCGATGTGAAGCTGATCGCGATCGTGTCGACATAGCTGTAGATCGTGTTGATGAGCCCCATCGAATCGAAGATCGGCCCCGTCCCGTACATCGCGACCATCTGCGCGCCCGCGAAATAGAGCGGTACGCGACTGCCCGGGACGTTGGTGACGACGCAGTTGAACACCGGCGCATGCGCGTTCGCCGCGCCCAGGCGCGTGTAGAGCCGCGCCGACAGCCCCGACAGGCCGGAGGGGATCAGCTGGCTATAGTCGCTCAATGTCTTGGCCCCGACCGCGCCGGTCATCGCCTTGGAATTCTGCGCCTCGCCATGGACGTACTTCAGCCGTTCGAGCGGATCGTCGATCTGCGTGCCGAGCGCGACGACCATCGCCGACACGAGATTGCCGAGCGCGGCCTTCTCTCCCTCCTCGCGCACTGAGATCGGCGCCATCGCGGTCAGGCTGGCGTCGGGCAGTTCGCCCTTGTCCTGAAGGTACGTGCGCAAGCCCCCGCCGACGACGGTCAGGATAACGTCGTTGACCGTCGCGCCGGGCACGGCCTTTCGGATCTCGGCGATGTCGGCCAGCTTCAGCGGCACGGCATCGAACACGCGGTGCGCACCGACCTTGGCGTTGAAGCGGGTCTTGGGCGCGGGCTTCAGTCCCGCCAGGCTGACGTCGCCCTTGCCGACCCCCTTGGTCAGCCGCGCCAGTCCGGGGATGGTGTTGGCCAGCACTTCGGCATGTTTGAACGGCTGGCGCAACGTATTGAAATAGCTGCGGATCAGCATGTCGCCGACACCGGGCAGGCTGTCGGCGGTCCAGTCGTCCACGCCGTGGCGATTGGGCGCGTCGGCCGACAGGTCGTGGACCGCCGCCGACATCTCGACCCCCGACATGCCGTCGATCGCGGCGTGGTGGACCTTGGACACCAGCGCGAAACAGCCCTTCGGGATCCAGGGGATGTTATCGAGCCCCTCGACGATGGTGAATTCCCACAAAGGCTTGTTCATATCGAGCGGACGGGCGTGGAGCCGCGCGACCTGGATGCACAATTGCCGCCAGTCGCCCGGCGCGGGCAGCGCGATGTGGCGGATGTGGAATTCGATGTCGAAATCGGGGTCCTCGATCCAGTAGGGATGGTCGAGGTCGAACGGCACCCGCACCAGTCGCTGGCGAAACGACCGCGCGCCGCCGAGGCGGGCGGCGACGAAGCTCAGGATATCCTTGAAACGTACCGCCCCGCCGGGCGCGGTCGAGGGGTCGTAGATGCCGACCGATCCGATGTGCATCGGCGTGTGCGGCGTTTCCAGATAGACGAACGACGCGTCCTGGCCGCTGAGTTGTAGCATCACCCTCTCCTCATCGGGCCATCTCTCCCCCGTTCGTGCTGAGCTTGTCGAAGCACGTGTCCACACGATCCGCCTGGAACACGCCCTTCGACAGGCTCAGGGCGAACGGGGTGGGATGTGATCCAGTCCCAACTTACTTCCCGAACCCGAACACATCCTGGTGGAAGCGTCCGTCCTCGATCATCCCCTCCAGCCACGCCGACGACACCGCATGTTCGGTCCCGACCTGCTGCATATGAATCCGGATCAGCGTGTCGCGCACCGCGGGTGCCATGTAGCGCCCGTCGCCGCACAGATAGATTTGTGCGCCCGCCTGGATCGCCGCCCAGACGCGCTCCTGCTCGGCCCACAGCGCATCCTGGACGAATGTCCACGGGCTGTTCTCGACCGCGGAGAACGCCACGAACGGCTCCACCACCCCGGCCGCCGCCCACGCCTCGACCTCGTCGCGGCAGAACCAGTCGTGGTCGGGATGGCGGCAGCCGAAGAACAACAGGCTCGTCGCGCCACCCGTGACCGCTCGCTCCTCCAGGAACCCGCGCAATGGCGCAAAGCCCGTGCCCGGGCCGATCAGGATCATCGGCACGCCCGGATCGGGCGGCGGCGCGAAAGGCGGGTTGGGGTTGCGGACATAGCCGAACAATGTGTCGCTGGGGGCAAGGTCCCGCATGTAGCTGCTGGCGAATCCCTGATGCTCGCCCAGGCCCGACCACGCCGGCGCGGCCATCGTGCCGACGATCAGCGCAGGTTCGTGTGCCGACACCAGCGGGCTCGACGCGATCGAATAGAAGCGCGGGGCGATCGCCGCCGACAGTTCGACGAAGGCATCGAGCGGGAGTTCGGCCGCGGGCAGCGTCTCCAGCAGGTCGATCAACGTCAGCCGCTTCGCCGTCACCTCGGCCCAGTCGAGCGCCGCCAGCTTGCGCTTGGTATCCGGGCACCGCGTGTGCGCCGCGATTACATCAAGCGCGCGCCTGGGCAGCGGATCCTGCAACTCGACGAAATCGGTCAGCAACTGGCGGACGCTGACGGTGCGCCCCAGCGGCAAATGACGGAAGCGGCCGCTGGTGCCGTCGATCGACACCTTCGCATCGGCGGGAATGTCGAGGCGCCGCAGCACCCGCGCGACGAGGTCGGGGCGGTTATGGGCATAGACCGCGACATGGTCGCCGGTCCGGTACGTCATGCCTTCGGGCAAGCGCAGCCGGATGAATCGGGTCGAGGGGCGCGGCGGCTCCTTGGCGAAGTCCCACAGGCCGTCGGCAGGCAGCACCAGCTCACGATTCTCGACAACGGTCAGCAGCTGCGCATGATCGGGCAACACCGCCGCGCGCATATCGCCGCCGTCGATCATCGTCAGGCTGAGCGCAGGGGCCGCGGCCGCGGACACGGTGCCGCCGAGCGCCGCCCACAGGTCGCGCACGAACGCCGCGACCGCGCCGTCGAAGTCGCCACGCCCATCCGCTTCCGCCCGCGGGATCAGCCGCTGCGCGCCGGTCTTCTCCAGCGCCGCATCGATCGTCTTCGGGAAATTCTGATAGTTCGGCCACTGGCTGTTGCCGATGCCGAGCACCGCGAAGCGCGCATCGGGCCAGCGCAGCGCTGCGAAATGCCCGAGCTCGATGGCCTGTTCGACCTGCACCGCGCTGTCGGGCGCGCGACCGTTATAGGTGGCGGTGACGAGCACCAGTACGCGATCCTCGGCATCCATCATGCCGGTCGCGAAACTCTCGTCCATCGATCGCACGACCGTGTCGAAACCGTCCAGTCGCGCGCGATCGGCAATTTCCTCGGCAATGTCGCGCGCGGTGCCGAGCGACGTGCCGTACAGCACCGCCAGCCGCTGGCCCTGCCCCGCCACCGACGCGACCGGCGCGGTCGTTTCGACTTCGGTCGGCGTGGCGACCGAGATGCGTTCGTGCGGGCCGCGCCGCGCGATCCGCATCGTGAAATCGTCGGGCTTGATCGACAGCGTCTCCTTGATCGTCAGCCGATATCCGACCGGATCGCTGATCGCGAAGCGCTGCAGGATCATCGCCATCGCAAGCTTCGCTTCGACAATCGCGAACTGCCGCCCGATGCACGCCCGCGCGCCGTTGCCGAACGGTTTGTAGGCATGGGGGTGGCGCGCCGCCTCGACCTCGGGCAGCCAGCGGTCGATGTCGAATTCGTCGGGGCGATCCCACACCTTCGGATCGCGATGCAGGCCCGGCGCGAAGACGTTGATCGGGCGATCCTTGCGGATACGCCATTTGCCGCCGATCACCTCGTCCTCATACGCGCCGAGCGAAAAGGCCGGCGCGGTCGGCCACAGCCGCTGCGCTTCCTTGATGATACGCTCGATGACGTGGAACTGCGCGACATGCGCATATTCGGGCCGTGTATCGCCGGGTAGTACGCGATCGACCTCGGCATAGGCCTGGGCCAGCACATGCGGATGACGCAACAGCAGGTGGAAGGCGAAGGTCAGCAGCCCGCTGGTCGTCTCATGCCCCGCGATCAGGAAGGTCAGCACCTGATACCGGATGTTGAGATCGTCCAGCCCTTCCCCGCTCTCCGGATCGACCGCGGTCAGCATCAGGTTGAGCAGATCCTTGCCGTCCGTCGGGTTCTGCCGCCGGTCGGCGATGATGCCGTCAACCAGCGCGTTCATTTCGGCGATGTCGGCGTCATACTGGCGCTGGGCACGGCGCGCGAAGCGCTGCTGGATCGGCAGGCGGGTAATCATGTTGAGCGATTCGCCCAACGCCCGGCCGAGCGCTTCCAGGAAACTGTCGAGCTGGTCCTTCTCGAAACTGTTGAACGCGTGGCCGAATCCGGCGAGTGCGATCGAATCGAGCGTCAGCCGGGTCATGTCGTCGGCGACCTCGACATCGGTCCCCGCCAGCCGGTCCCACTTGGCGATCAGCTGGTCGCAGACCTGGAGGATGACGTCGTAATAGCCGCGCATCGACCGCTGGCTGAACGCCGGCAGCAGGATGCGGTGCGCGCGGCCCCAATTCGGCTCCTCGGTAAAGGCGGTGAACAGCCCGTCGCCGGCGAAGCGCCGGACGATCCGCAGGCCCGGCCCCGGCACCTTGCGGAAACGCGTCTCGTCGCTCAACTCGGCGACCAGATCGGCGCTGGTCACGAAAATGCCGATGCGGCTGCCGAACTTCAACTTGAAGATGCCGTCGGGGAAGTCGCGGCTGACGTTCAGCAAATGGCCGATCAGCCCCGAGCGCGCGATCTGGTGCAGGTGCCCGACGACCGGCAGGCCCGGCGGTGCGGGAATCGTCGCGATCTCGGGCAAGCGCCTCTCCCTGATTTTTGTGCAGCGTCGGACGATTTTCAGCTGAGCGCAAGGGGGTGGCGGATGACGTTACGGCACGCCCGACCTCCAACCCGTTCGTGTCGAGTAGAGACCGAGTAGCCGCGCAAGCGGCGTATCGAGGGCTCGTATCGAGACATGCTCACCCGGCATAATCCCTCGATACGGGCTCTCGATACGGCCTGCGGCCTACTCGATCCCTACTCGGGACGAACGGTCTAGGTCGGTGGCGTCGCGCGCGTCGCGGATCAACACTCCACCACGTTCACCGCCAGCCCGCCCTGGCTCGTCTCCTTGTACTTCGACCGCATGTCCTCGCCGGTCTGCCGCATCGTCTCGATCACCGCGTCCAGGCTGACGACGTGGCTGCCGTCGCCGTGGAGCGCGAGATAGGCGGCGTTGATCGCCTTGATCGCGCCCATCGTGTTGCGTTCGATGCAGGGGATCTGGACCAGCCCGCCGATCGGGTCGCAAGTGAGGCCCAGGTTATGCTCCATGCCGATCTCTGCGGCATTCTCGACCTGCGGCGGCGTACCGCCCAGCGCCGCCGCCAGCCCCGCCGCGGCCATCGAACAGGCGACGCCGACTTCGCCCTGGCATCCCATTTCGGCGGCCGAGATCGACGCGCGCTTCTTGTACAGGCTGCCGATCGCGCTGGCCGTCAGCAGCAGGTCGCGGCTGCCCGCGCGGGTCGCGCCGTGCACGAACGCCTCGTAATATTTCAGCACCGCCGGGATCACCCCTGCCGCGCCGTTGGTCGGCGCGGTGACGACGCGACCGCCGCCAGCATTCTCCTCGTTCACCGCCAGCGCCCACAGGCTCACCCAGTCGAACACCGCCGACGGGTCGCTGCGGGGGCCGCGCTCGTTCAGCTTGTCCTGCAATGCCTTGGCACGGCGCGGCACGTTCAGGCCTCCGGGCAATATCCCGTCGGTCGTGCAACCTCGGCGGATGCTGCCGAACATCGCCTCGCGCACACTGTCAAGAAACGCATCGGTTTCGGCCGCCGACCGCCACGCCGCCTCGTTCGCGCGCTCCAGGTCGGCGATCGAACAGCCCTGTTCGGCAGCCAGCGCCAGCATCTGCGCTCCGCTCGAAAAGGGAAACGGCAGCTGGACGTTGGAGCGCGATACCAATTCGCCCTCCTCGATGATCGCGCCACCGCCGATCGAGTAATAGCGCCGCGTCTCCCGGCCCCCGTCGGCGAAGTCGGCGACGAAGGTCATCCCGTTTGGGTGACCGGGCACGAAGCCATAGTCGAACACCAGATCGGTTTCGGGGTCGAAGCCGATCGGCCGCGTTCCGTCCAGGTCGAGCGAACGCGTGTCGCGGATCGCCGCGACGATGCCAGCGATCGCGTCCGGATCGACCTTTTCCGGCTCCCACCCCGACAGCCCGACCAGCACGGCGATATCGGTGGCGTGCCCCCTGCCCGTCAGCGCCAGGCTGCCGTGCAGCGTCACGGACAGCCGCTGGACATCGCGATCGACCACCGCGCCGGCAAAGCTGCGTGCGGCGCGCATCGGGCCGACGGTGTGCGAACTCGACGGGCCGATGCCGATCGTGAACAGCTCGACCACGCTGATCGGGCGGTCGATGTTGGCGCGGATGGAAACGCTGGACTGGGTCATGATGGTGACCGACCTAGGCTCTGCATGCCATCAGGCCAATGGCCGAGATCGCCCGCCACCGCCGCGGGACATGGCGGCAATCGCGAGTTGGTGTAGGAACGCGCCCCATGTTGACCCTGCCCGTCACCCTCTTCGCCGCCATCGGACAGGTCGCCGCACCCTCTTCTGCGCCGGCGACGCCCGCCGTCACGACCTATCCCATGGCCGCCGACGGTGACGGTTCGACGCGCAATTATGCCCTGTCGCGCTGGGCGGAGGACTGGCGGCGAATGCGCGATCCCAAGAACCGCGACGACATTCTCGACCGGCTGAAGTTCCTGCCCATCGACGGCGATGGCGACGTCTATGTCACGCTGTCGGGCGAGGCGCGGCTGCGGGTCAACCACACGACCAACCCGAACCTGCGCAATGCCCGCGCGCAGCGACAGGACATCAACCGGCTGGTCGCGGGTGCCGACGTGCATGTCGGCCCGCACCTGCGCGCCTATGGCGAGGTCGCGCATGGCGGCATCTCCGGCGTTGAACTGGGGGTGCCCGCCGCGTCGCTGCGCAACGATTTCGTGATCCAGCAGGCGTTCGTCGAGGGGCGGGCCGATGTCGGCGGCGTCGCGCTGGGCATCCGCTATGGCCGGCAGGAATTCACCGACGGGCCGAACCTGCTGGTGTCGCAGCGCGACAACAACACGATCCGCTATACGCTGAACGGCTGGCGCGCGTGGGCACGGGGCGCCCGCATGCGGATCGATGCGTTCGACCTGAAGCCCACCCAGTACGGCGATCTGGGCACCGACGACGACGTGATCGATCCGGCGCGGCGCTTTTCCGGCGTGACGCTGGGGTTCGTCGTGCCGACGACGTGGTTCGGCAAGTCGAGCCTGTATTTCGACCCGTTCCTGTGGCGGCGGCGCAACGACGTGGGTGCCTGGGGCGGCCGCATCGGTCCGGCCGAACGCTTCTATGCCGGCGCGCGGCTGTCGGGCGATATCGGACGCTGGACGATCGACTGGTCCGCCAACCGGCAATGGGGCACGTACATCAACCAGCGGATCGATGCGGGGCAGATATTTCTCGCCCAGACGTGGCGCATCGCCGCGAGGCCGAGCGCGCCGCGGATCGGCATCCATGTCGATTACAGCAGCGGCGGGGGCGGCTATGGCGACGGATCGCTGCGCAACGCCTACGCCCCGTTCGGCAACAACATCTATTTCAGCTACCAGCTGTCGCTGACGCCATCGAACCTGATCGCGGTGGCGCCGAACGTCACCGTGTCGCCCACCAAGACACTGCGCGTGACGGCCGAATATCTGCTGGCCTGGCGCGACAACGTGCGTGACGCGGTGTACCGCGCCAACGGCCAGCCGTTCGCCGGTACGCAGACCGTCCGCGATGCGAAGATCGCCGACGTGATCCGGTTGCAGGCGGTATGGACGCTCAGCCCGCGGGTCTCGATCACCGGACGCTACGAGCATCTCGCCGCGGGACCGTCGCTGGCGCAGGCGGGCTATCGCAGTTCGGATTTTCTCGCCGGGTGGGCCAGCCTGCGGTTCTGACTATCCGACCGCGATGACCTGAGTGCCCAGCCGCGCCGCCTCGGCCGCGTCGTGGGTGACCAGTACGATCGGCTTGCCCACAGTGTCGCGCAATTCCAGGATCACGCGCTCGATCTCCGCCCGGCGCGCGGCGTCGAGTGACGACAGGGGTTCGTCGAGCAGCAGAATGTCGGGGTCGCTCAGCAGCGCGCGGCCGATCGCGACCCGCCGGGCCTCGCCGCCCGACAGCGTCCTTGGCCAGCGGTCGAGCAGATGCGCGAGGCCCAGGACGTCGGCGGTCCGCGCCAGCCCCGAGGCGTCGCTCGCTCCATAGAGCAGGTTGGCGCGCACCCGCCTGTGCGGGAACAGGCGGGAGTCCTGGAACACATAGCCGATCCGCCGCTGGTCCGGCGGCACGTTTACCCCCGCATCGGCATCGAACAGCGCACGATCGTCCACCCGCACGATTCCACGCTCGGGCCGGATCAGCCCGGCGATCATGTTAAGTACGCTCGTCTTGCCCGCGCCCGACGGCCCGAACAACACGGTCACCCCGCCCTCGGCGACAAAGGCGCAAGCGACCGCGCCTTCCCCCACCCGCGCCGCCACATCGACCTCAAAGCGCATGCTGCCCCCGCCCCGCGCGACGGACAAGCATTTCCGACGCCACCAGCGCGGCCAGCGACAGCAGCACCGACACCGCCGCCAGCCGCCAGACCGTCGCGTCCGACCCCGGCACCTGCAACGCGGCGTAGATCGCCAGCGGCAACGTCTCGGTCTCGCCCGGCACGTTGCTGACGAAGGTGATCGTCGCGCCGAATTCGCCCAGCGCGCGCGCGAAGCCCAGGATCGTCGCGGCGAGAATGCCGGGCAGGCTGAGCGGCAGCGTGATGCTGGCGAACACGCGCCACCGCGATGCACCCAGCGTCCGGGCGGCATTCTCCAGGCGGCGATCGACCGCTTCGATCGACAGCCGCATCGCGCGCACCATGAGCGGCAGCGCCATGACCGCGCTGGCGATCGCCGCGCCGGTCCAGCGGAACAGCACATGATCGCTCACGACTCCGAACGGCCCCGACGGCGCGAAGGCGAGCAGCAGCACCCAGCCGGTGACGACCGGCGGCACGACGAGCGGCAGGTGGACGATCCCGTCGAGCAGCAGCCTTCCGGGCAAGCGTCCGCGCGCGAGAAGCCAGGCGAGCGCGAACGCGACCGGCAGCGTCGCGGCGACCGCGACTCCGCCGACCTTCAGCGACAGCGCGACGATGCCCCACTGGTCGGGGGTCAGCACCGCCACGCGCCCTCAACCTGTCCATTTCCCACCCCCTCCGTTCGTGCTGAGCTTGTCGAAGCACGTGCCCGGAACACGCCCTTCGACAGGCTCAGGGCGAACGGAAGAGACAGGATCGACGTCACGGCGCTCGACGGCATTTTCACCCGCCGAACCCGTACCGCCGGAAGATCGCCTTCCCCCGCGCACTCAGCAGAAACGCGCGGAACGCGGCCGTGTCGCGGTTGGCCGAGGCCTTCAGTATCGCCAGCGGGTACCGGATCGGCGGATGGCTGGCGGCCGGGAATACCGCGACCACGCGCACCCGCTTCGATGCGCGCGCGTCGGTGGCGTACACGACCCCTAGCGGCGCGGCCCCGCGTTCGACCAGCGCCAGCGCGGCGCGGACATTCTCCGCTCGCGCGATCCGGCCCGCCACCGCCGGCCAGTCGCCCAGCCGCTCCAGCGCCGCCTGACCATATTTCCCCGCCGGCACCGCGGCGGGATCGGCCATCGCCAGCCGGCCCGTGCCCAGCACCCCCGCCAGATTGCCGCCGCGGCCCAGCCGGACGCTGCCTCGCGCGGCGGACAGCGGCGCGACGAGCACCAGCCGGTTGCTCAGGAAATCGCTGCGCGTGCCCGCCCGCAGCAGCCCCTTCTTCGCCAGCGCATCCATCCACTCCTCGTCCGCCGACACGAACAGGTCGGCGCGCGCGCCCGCCAGCGCCTGTCGCGCCAGCGCCGACGATGCCGCGAACGACACCACCGGCCGTGGATGCCCGGCGCGCGCCCAGGCATCGGCGGCGGCAGTCATCGATTCCTGCAGGCTGGCGGCGGCCAGCACGAGCGGTCCGGGCGGTGGCGGTGCCGCCCCCAGCGTTGCAGCGCCGATCAGGGTCAGCAGGGCGGAACGGAGCAGGACGAACATCGGCGACGCTTTCGGACGGGACTGTATGCGCGCTTATATAACACTCGCCACCACGCACCACCTCAGTCGTTGACGTGCGGGCCGATCACGTCACGCAGGTTGATCGTCAGCTGGATGTTGAGCGCATGATCCATCTGTGCCCGCGCCCCGCTGCGGCCCAGCCGATACTGGTTGAGATAGCCGACGTCCGCGACCAGTCCCCGCCCCAGCGGCAAGGCGACGCCGAGGATGTTGCGCATCCGCTCGTACCCGCGCCGCTGACCCCAGCGGGTTCCGTTGGGCAGGATGATGCTTTCGTGGCTGGCGAACAGCGCGACGCCCCCGGTGCCCAGCTTGTGATTGTAGCGCACCAGCGGACGGATGCGGAAACCGATCTCGCCGCCGCGCGGGTTGATGCGTTCGTCGACCCGGAACCGCGTCGTCAGCGGGCCGAACGTCGCGACGACCTGTTGCCGGAATCGGTTCTCGTTCGCGCCGCTATTGCCGTTGTGCGCGCCGACCCAGCGATAGCCCAGGCCCAGTTCGACGTTCTTCGCCAGCGCGATCCCCAGCAGCGCGCCGAATTCGGTCTGGTACAGCCCGTCCTGCCGGTCGCTGAATCGTGCGATCTGTTCCGCCGTCACGCGTACGCCCTTCGCCACCGGCACGTTGGTGTTCACCTGCAGCCACAATTGCTCGTCCTGCTGCTGCGCGCGCGCCGGAATCGCGAGAACCAGTGCCACCGGGGCGATCAGGGCAAGGCGATGCATCGACATCCGCGAACCCTTACGGCTCCGATCCGGCCGCGACAACGCTTCCCCATCTTGCTCCGCCCGTCCGCCGCCGTAAAAGTCGGCCAGGACGGGGAGCGCACATGATTGTCGGGATCGATCTGGGGACCACCAACAGCGCCATCGCGATCTGGCGCGATGGCGCGGCGCAGCTGGTGCCGAACGCGCTGGGCGACGTGCTGACCCCGTCGGCGGTCAGCATCGATGCCGGCGGCACGCTGCTGGTCGGCCTGCCCGCGCGCGACCGCCAGGCGTCGCACCCGCGCGAGACGGCGACCGCGTTCAAACGGCTGATGGGCACGCAGCAGAAGACCCGGCTGGGCAAGGCCGATTTCCTGCCCGAGGACCTGTCGGCACTCGTCCTTCGCAGCCTGAAGGCGGATGCCGAGGCGTTGCTGGGCGAAACCGTGACCGAGGCGGTCATCACCGTCCCCGCCTATTTCAACGACCGCCAGCGCAAGGCGACGCGGCGTGCGGGCGAGCTGGCCGGGCTGACCGTGCGCCGCCTGCTGAACGAACCGACCGCCGCCGCGCTCGCCTATGGCCTGCAGGACCGCGCGGAGCATGAACTGTTCCTGGTGTTCGACCTGGGCGGCGGCACGTTCGACGTGTCGATCGTCGAGATGTTCGACGGCATCATCGAGGTCCGCGCATCGGCCGGCGACAACCGGCTGGGCGGAGAGGATTTCAACGACTGCCTGATCGATCTCGTCCGCCCACGGCTCGGCCTGCCCGAGAATCCGCGCGCGATCGACGCGATCGTGCTGCGCGAATCGCTGCGCGCGGCGGCCGAACGCACCCGCCGCGCGCTGAGCACCGGCGAAGCGGCGCGGTTCGAGATGGTGATCGGCGACGCGACGTTCGGGGCCGACGTCACCGTTGCCGAATTCGAGGCGCATGCCGCCGGCCTGCTGGCGCGACTGCGCGAACCTGTCCTGCGTTCGCTGCGCGACAGCAACATCCGTGTCGACGGGCTGAGCGAGATCGTGCCGGTCGGCGGGGCCACGCGCATGCCGATCGTGCGCAAGGCACTGACCCGCATGTTCGGCCGCTTTCCCAACGCGACGATCGATCCGGATCAGGCGATTGCGCTGGGCGCGGGCGTACAGGCCGGACTGATCGCGCGCGACGCCGCGCTGGAGGAAATCCGCCTGACCGACGTGTGCCCATTCACACTGGGCGTCGATCACTCGCAACGCGATGCGCGCGGCGGGCTGCACCACGGGCTGTTCTCGCCGATCATCGAACGCAACACGCCGATCCCGGCCAGCCGGGTCAGCTATTACGAAACGATCCAGGACAACCAGCGCGAGGTTCAATTCGGCGTCTATCAGGGCGAGGCGCGCGAAGTCGCGAACAACGTCAAGCTGGGGGATATCCGCGTACCGGTGCCCGCGCGCCCGGCCGGCGGCGTCCATGTCGAATGTCGGTTCAGCTACGACACCAGCGGGCTGCTGGAAGTGGACGTGTCGGTGCCCGAAACCGGCCAGACGCGCAATCTTGTGCTGATGGACGACGAAGCGATCAGCCCGCGCGAACTGGACAGCCGCCGCGCCGCGCTGGCCGCGCTGAAACTCCACCCGCGCGAGGACAGTACCAACGCGGCGCTGATCGCGCGGGCGACACGCTGCTACGAAAGCTTCATCGGCGACCGACGCGACGCGGTCGGCCAGTGGCTGCTGTCGTTCGAGGCGGCGATCGCCACTCAGGATCCGCGCACCATCCGCGAGGCACAGGCCGCGCTGACCGCGAACCTGGACGGGATCGAGGGCGAGCGGTTCCTGTGAGCCGGCGCAGTTGCTGGCATCGTCTGGGCATCGCCCGCACCACCGACACCGTGGCGATCCGCCGCGCCTATGCCGGCAAGCTGAAGGCGCTCGACCTCGATCGCGATGCCGACGGTTTCCAGGCGTTGCGCGACGCCCGGGACGAGGCGATGTACCTGGCGACGTTGCCGCCGGACGAGGACGACGCGCCGGCGCTGGTCGAGCCGCCACCTTCGACGGACGACGCCATTTTGTGGGGTGTCGGCGACATCGCCGCCGAACTCGATGCCGAGGCGGAGGCGGCGTACGACCCGCCGGAAACCGCCCCGATCGCGACGACCGCCGACGAGGATGCGCCATATCACGCGCTGTACGACCTGCTCGACCCAGACACGCCGGATCGCGAACGCTGGTTTCCAAACGACGAGGAAGCGGCCGCGATCCGCGCGGCGTTCGACGCGATCCTGGCCGACGCTCGGATGGCGCGGATCGATTTCTACGCGCACCAGGACGCGTGGCTGTCCACCGTCATCGCGCTGTCGTGGCCGACGTCCGAACCGATCGTCGCGCCGGCGGTCGAATATTTCGGCTGGGCCGCACACGCCGGCGAGATCGGCCAGTCGCAGGCGGCGGACTTCGCCGTCGCCCGCGTCGCGGCAGCGCGATTCCACGCCGCGGTGCAATCGCCCGGCCACCCCAACCACGGCGCGTGGCGCGAGTTGACGAAGCCCGCGAACGAATATTCCACGCGAAGCTGGTTCGTCCGCGCATCGTCAATCCACGCCCTGCTGCAGAAGGTGCGAACGCAGTATCCCACGCTGGAGGGCTATCTCGATCCGTGGCGTGTCTCGATCTACGAGACGGACACCAGCGGCGGTACGCCGAAGAGGCAACTGGCAGTCTGGCTTATCGCCATCATTGTCCTGAACGTGCTGATCCGGCTGCCCTTCGGCGGCAGCGAACCGGTGCAGCCGGTCGATTACACGCTGGCTCAGGCGATCACGGATTCCACGTACGGATCGCTCGTCTCGTTGGCCGATATCACGCGTGCCAATCCCGATCTGGGTGGCCGGTTGTCCACCCGTTTCGAAAGGGAACGGCGCGCAGGTCAGACGAAAAGCGCGCTCGCGCACGATATCGATCAGGCGCTGAACAGCGAAGTCTCAGACGCCCTGATCGACCCGCGGTTTCCGGTGCTGCAGGCGATGGCGCGCCTGCAATATGCACGGGCAGTCGTCGCCCGCGACGTGAGCTGGGACCACTGCGTTGCCGTACTGTTCGGCGAGGCAGGTCCGACGCCGCTGCCTGAGCCACCGACGCGCCCGCTCGAAGCGATGCGCCGGCTGGCGCTGTTGACGCCGAAGCCATCGGGTGCAGCACCGCCGCCGAAGCTCGGGGACGCCCGGCTCGATCCCGACGTCTCCGAGGAGATCCGATGGAAAGCCGGCCTGAGCGGCAAGACCTATGCCGACGCCTTGATGAACAAGGGTCAGGCAAGCGACCGGTGCCAGGCCCGCATCGCCGCTTACGAAGTCGCCCTGTCACTTCCGCAGAAGAAAGCCGAGCCCCTGCTGCGCGTGTTGGTGGGCTAATCAGCCCCCCTCAGTGCGCCGACGCCCCTTCCGCGCCGATGCCGGTTTCCTGCCGCACCGCCTGCGCCGCATAGCCGCCGCGATCCACTGCCGCGCGGCCCGAGCGATCGGTGATCGACACGATCCAGATCACGAAGAACGCGACCGGCATCGAGAAGATCGCCGGCGACCCATAGGGAAAGATCGCCGCCGGATTGCCCAGCGCGGTCACCCACACCGCCGGCGACAGGATCGTCAGCACCAGCGCCAGCAACACGCCGGCGAGGCCACCGGCGACCACGCCGCGCGTCGTGCAGCCGCTCCACAACAGCGACAGCAGCAGCACCGGGAAATTGCCCGATGCCGCCAGCGCGAACGCCAGGCTGACCATGAACGCGACATTCTGCTTCTCGAATGCGATGCCGAGCACGATGGCGATGACCGCCAGCACCAGCACGGTGATCCGCGACACGCGCAGTTCCTGTGCCTGATCGACGCGGCCCTTGCGGAACACGCTGGCGTAGAGGTCGTGGCTGACCGCCGACGCGCCCGACAGCGTCAGGCCGGCGACGACCGCCAGGATCGTCGCGAACGCCACCGCCGAGATGAACCCCAGGAACAGGTTCCCGCCGACCGCCTGCGCCAGATGGATCGCGGCCATGTTGCTGCCGCCCTTCAACAGCCCGTCGGCGTCGAGATACGATGCATCGGTCGCCACCAGCACGATCGCGCCGAAGCCGATGATGAAGGTCAGGCAATAGAAATAGCCGATCCACCCCGTCGCCCACAGCACCGACGTGCGGGCCGCCTTGGCATCGGGTACGGTGAAGAAACGCATCAGGATGTGCGGCAGTCCGGCAGTGCCGAACATCAGCGCCATGCCGAGCGAGATCGCGCTGACCGGATCCTTGATGAACCCGCCCGGCCCCATGATCGCGCTCGTGCCCTTCACCTCGATCGCACGGGCGAACAGTTTCTCGGGCGAGAAATCGAACCGCCACAGCACCGCGATGGCGATGAAGCTGGCGGCGCCGAGCAGCAGCGCGGCCTTGACGATCTGTACCCAGGTCGTCGCGGTCATCCCGCCGAACAGGACGTAGAGCGTCATCATTACGCCGACGATGCCGACCGCGACCGGATAGGGCAGGCCGAACAGCAGTTTGATGAGCTGTCCCGCCCCGACCATCTGCGCGATCAGGTAGAACAGCACGACGAGCAACGTGGAGATCGCCGCGAAACTGCGCACCGGCGTCTGCGCGAAGCGGAAGGATGCGACGTCGGCGAAGGTGTATTTGCCCAGATTGCGCAGGCGCTCGGCCATCAGGAACAACAGGATCGGCCAGCCGACCAGGAACCCGATCGAATAGATCAGCCCGTCATAGCCGTCGGCATAGATCTGCGCCGAGATGCCCAGGAACGATGCCGCGGACATATAGTCGCCCGCGATCGCGAGACCATTCTGAAATCCCGTGATCCCGCCGCCTGCGGTATAGAAATCCGCCGCGGTCTTGGTCTTCGCGGCCGCCCAGCGCGTGATGCCCAGCGTCAGCAGGACGAATGCGCCGAACATGCCGACCGCGGTCCAGTTGGTTGCCTGTTGCACCGACGGCGCGATCGCATGCGCCCAGGCCGCGGCCGGAATGGTCGCCAGCGCCGCGAAGATCCACACCCGCCTCACGCGTCGTGTCCAAGATCGGCGGACGCGCGGATCGCGGCGAGCTCGGCGTCATAGGCGCCATTCGCGCGGTGGACGTAGAGGCCGGTCAGCACGATCGACAGCGCGATGATGCCCAGGCCGATCGGGATGCCGACCGACGTCGCTCCACCGCTCAGCGACGCGCCGAGCAGTGCCTTGTCGAATGCGACGACGCCGATGAAGCCGAAGTAGACGACCAGCACGACGATGCTCAGCGTCCAGGCGAACCGCCCGCGCGCCGTCACCAGCCGCTGATATCGCGGGTCGTTCGCAATCGTCTCGGCTGTCGTCATGCGGCACGTCCTCCCCTGAACCGGGCGGGACGTTAGCGCGCGATGTTCCAACGCGCTACCGGTTCAGACGCCACCGGCTCAGACGATGAAGTCCGGAATGACGCCGGGAACCACGCCATCGACGCGGATGACATAATCCTGGTCGCCCTGATAGCCTGCGATCCCGTTGGCATCGACCACGACGAAGGTGACGCCCGACAGCGTCCCTGCGCTCGCCGTGAACACCACCGCGCCGCCGACGTTCAGCAGCCCGGCCAGCGCCGACTGCAGGTCGGTGTCGAACGTCGCGCCGCTGTTCAGCGTACCCGTCGTCACGCGCGTGAACACGTCGTAGGTTCCGGGCAGGTCGATCGTGTCGGTGCCGTACACGAAGTCGGTGATGCGGTCGTAAGCCGTCGAGGTCGACTGGCTGACCGCGCCATAGCGGAAGATGTCCGCCCCTGCCCCGCCGGTCAGCGTGTCGCCGCCGCCACCGCCGGACAGGATATCGGCGCCCGAACCGCCGGTCAGCGTATCGCCGGCGCGACCGCCCATGATGACCAGATTGCCGTCGGTCTCGCCCGATCCGTTGACCGTCATCGCCGCGCTGGTGACGTTGCCGTTGATCGTGCGCGTCTGGCCCGCGGGCACGAAGCTGTTGGCGATCGTCAGGTTGAAGTCGTTCTTGTTCGCCGCCGTCCCCTCCAGCAGCACGATGACCTCGACGTTCTGGATGCTCGTGCCGTCCAGCGTCAACGTATAGTCGCCGTCGAGCGCCAGCTGGTCGTTGGTGCCGCCGCCCAGGTTGACGCGATCGACGCTGGGATCGAACTTGCCCGGCCCGAACAGCGCGCCGTCGTTGCCGCCGCCGGTGGTGATGATGTCGGTGCCCGCGCCGCCATAGACCAGATACGTCCCGTCGGCCTCGCTGCCGGCGTTCAGCGTGAAGTTCTGGCCCGCCGCGAGCAGGCTGGCGTAAAAGGTCAGCGACGCGCCGGTCGCAACCAGCGTATCGTCGGTGTTGATGACATAGGCAGCGCCCGCCCCGGCCTGCACCACGACGACCTCGACATTGGTCAGGTTCGACGATGTCAGTGTCACGCCGGCGGAATAATTGCCGCGCAGCGCCAGCTGGTCGTTGCCATCGCCGCCGTTCACCACGTCGCCCGCGCCGAACGCCGCACCGAAGAATATGCCGTCGTTGCCGCTGCCGGCATTCACCTGATCCGCCCCGCCCTGGCTCAGATCGACAACGTCCGAGTCCGCGGTGCCGACGATCGTGTCATCGGCCACGGCGCCGCGTATCTGGTCGTCGGCGCTGTTCAGGCCGGTGATGGTGACGGTCACCGTCGCGGTGCTGCCGTTGTTCAGGCCATAGGTGAAACTGTCGGTCGCGCTCGATTGCCCACCGGTGCCCGACGTGCTGGGCAGCAGGTAATTGAACGCGCCGTTGGGATTGTAGGTGACGGTGCCATCCGCGTTGAGCGTGACGGTCGCCCCCGACGCCAGCGTCCGCGCCGTCCCGACCGCAGCGGCCTGCCCGGCCAGCAGGTCGATCGCCGTCAGCCCGCCGTCATTGGCCAGGATCGCGATCGCCTTCGCCGCCGCCTCGGTCGTCGTGTCGGTGTCGGCGACCGGCAGGTCGACGCGCAGCCGCTGCGCGCGGATGCCGGCATCGGCGCCATCGCCGAGCGTGTCGCCATAGACGATCACCACCTCCGCGCCGTTCACCGCCATCGATGGCGTCAGCTGCGAGGCGCTGCTCAGGCTGCCGACGATGATTTCGGCGCCGATCGCCGTGCCGTTGATGTCGAAACGCTGCGCGACCACCACGGAATTGGGATCGCCCAGCGTCCCGCTGGAATCGACCCACGTGACGATGAACCCGCCATCGGCCAGCGCGCGCACCGACGAGCTGGTCTGGTTCCCGAACACCGTCCTGTTGACGATGAATTCGCCCGAGGTCCTGTTGCCGACGGCGTCGAACAACTGGCCCCTGATCCCCGAGCCCGGCTCGTTCACCGCGCTCGGATCGGTCCAGGTTACGACGAACCCACCGCCCGCCAGCGCCGCGACCGATGGCGCACTCTGTGAGGCGAGCTGAGTCGAGTTCACGAGGAACTCGCCGGAAACGAAACCACCCGAGGACGTAACGACGCGTCCCCGGATTCCGGGGCCGGACGAGTCGCCAAGCGAATCCTGCCAGACCAGTGCGACGAAACCGTTGTTCAGGCGGCTGCCGACAATCTGGCTCTGCGCACCATTGGGATTGGCAACCCCCACAAACGTCACCGTCCGTGTTCCCTGGGCCGAGAATATGTCCGCGAGAACGGTGTTTCCGCCGAGTGCGTAGGCAGCCAGGAAGCCACCATCGGCCAGTGCCGTCACCGACCCGGAGTTTGCCGTGAAGGACGTCGGTGACAGCAGGAAATTCGCACCGATCGGCGTCCCGACCGGCGAGAAGATCTGGCCGGCCACGGCCGTGCCGCCATTGCCGAAGGTGTTGCTGGTATCGGTCCAGTTGACGATGAAATTGCCGTTCTCGAGCGCGGTCACCTTCGCCTGATTCTGTGACGCCGCCACGTTCGTGTGGACGGTGGTTTCGGCACCCACCCGAATGCCCTCGGCCGAAAACACCTGCATCCGCACGTCGCTGCCGTTGACGGCATCGACCCAGGACACGACGAACGATCCGTTCTTCAGATAGGTGACCCACGGGACGTTCTGAGTGCCCGCCGCCGGTGCGTTGACCGAGAATTCCGAACCGACCTTGATTGGCTGTGCCATGAAGCGCCCCCGCACCGATGATAAGACACCGAACGCGCCGCAAGATTTCCGCGTCGATTCGGCCAATTGGGGCGGGAAGCTAATGAATTAGCCGGGTTGTCTCAATCGCCCGATTCACCGAAATGGGTCAGCTGCCGATGGCGCGCCGGTCGCGCGAAGGCCGCACGTTACCGGCACCTTGCCGTTATCTGCCCGTGACCGTATATACACGTGCATACAAGAGAGGCCATATGGGCATCGTCGACAGCAAGACCTTCAAGAGTGGGAACAGCGTCGCCGTACGATTGCCCAAGGATGTCGCCTTTGCCCCCGATATCCGCGTGACGATCGAACGGAACGGCGACGTGCTGACGATCCGGCCTGCCCACGATCCGGTGGCAGAGCGCGAGGCGGTGGATCAATTCCTCGCCGATATGCTGGCGATCGGTGCACCCGACGATGGCGTACAGAAACGGCCACCGTTTGAATGGATCGACCGCCCGGGACTGTGACGTGATCTTCATCGATACGAACATCGCGATCGACCTGCGAGACAACCACCCTCCCACGCGCGAGCGCATTCGTACACTCGGCCGATTTCCCGTCATATCGATGATTACCCGGATCGAACTCGAAAACGGCGTGAACGTGGAACCGGGCATCGCTCACCGGCGTCGGGATCTGCTCGATCGTCTGCTCGTGTCGTTACCGGTGGAGATGTTCACGGCAGCGGATATCTCCGTCTATGGTCAGATCGTCCGCGATCTGGGGCACGACCGTCAGCGGACGCTCGATCGGCTGATCGCTGCGCAGGCGATCGCGCGCGATGCGGTGTTGATTACCCGAAACGGCAAGGATTTCAGGAAGATCGACCGGCTGGAGCTGGAGGAATGGTGATGTGGATCACGCAGGCGGACTTGGGCGAAGCCCAAGTCGTCGGTCGGCGCTGGTGGCGCCGCCGGCCGTGCTTGCGCCGATCTTCGGCTAACCCGGCGATTGCTGCGCAATCCCCTCCTTAGCCTCGGGCGCTACGCATCATCCCCCATCCTCAACGCAGCGATGAACGCCTCCTGCGGGATGCTGACATTGCCGTACTCGCGCATCCGCTTCTTGCCCTCCTTCTGCTTGTCCAGCAGCTTGCGTTTGCGCGACGCGTCGCCGCCATAGCATTTGGCGGTCACGTCCTTTCTGAGCGCGCTGATCGTCTCGCGCGCGATCACCTTGCCGCCGATCGCGGCCTGGATCGGAATCTTGAACATGTGGCGCGGGATCAGGTCCTTCAGCCGCTCGCACATGCCGCGGCCGCGCGTCTCGGCGGTGGCGCGGTGGACGATCATGCTCAGTGCGTCGACCGGCTCGTTGTTGACCATGATGCTCATCTTGACGAGATCGCCGGGGCGGTGCCCGATCTGCTCGTAGTCGAAGCTGGCATACCCGCGGCTGATGCTCTTCAGCCGGTCGTAGAAATCGAACACGACCTCGTTGAGTGGCAGTTCGTAGGTCAGCTGCGCGCGGCCGCCCACATACGTCAGATCCTTCTGGATGCCGCGCCGGTCCTGGCACAGCTTCAATATGCTGCCGAGATACTCGTCAGGGACGTAGATGACCGCCTTGATCCACGGCTCCTCGATCTCGGCGATCCGGTTGGGATCGGGCATGTCGGCGGGGTTGTGGAGTTCGAGCGTCCGCCCTTCGGCCTCGCCCGCCGCCTTGGTCAGTTGCAGCTTGTACACCACCGACGGCGCTGTGGTGATGAGATCCAAGTCGTATTCGCGCGTCAGCCGCTCCTGGATGATCTCGAGGTGCAGCAGCCCGAGGAATCCGCAGCGGAAGCCGAAGCCCAGCGCGGCGCTCGACTCGGTCTCGAAGCTGAAGCTGGCATCGTTCAGCCGCAGCTTGCTGATGCTCTCGCGCAGCTTGTCGAAGTCGGCGGCATCGACCGGGAACAGCCCGCAGAACACCACCGGCTGGACTTCCTTGAAACCCTCCAGCGCCTGCGCGGCCGGGCGCTTGGCGTCGGTGATCGTGTCGCCGACGCGGGTCTGGGCGACTTCCTTGATCTGCGCGGTGATGAAACCGATCTCGCCGGGGCCGAGGTCGGGCAGCTGCTCGATCTTGGGCCGGAAGCACCCCACCCGATCGACCAGGTGGACCGAGCCCTCCTGCATGAACTTGATCTGCTGGCCCTTGCGGATCGACCCGTCGATGACGCGGATCAGGATGACGACGCCCAGATACGGGTCGTACCAGCTGTCGACCAGCATCGCCTTCAGCGGTGCGTCCTTGTCGCCCCTGGGCGGCGGGATACGCTCGACCACCGCGTCGAGCACTTCCTCGATGCCGATGCCCGACTTGGCCGAGGTCATGACCGCGTTCGACGCGTCGATGCCGATGATCTCCTCGATCTCGTGACGGACCTTCTCGGGCTCGGCGGAGGGCAGATCGATCTTGTTGATGACCGGGATGATCTCGTGGTCGTGCTCGATCGACTGGTAGACGTTGGCGAGCGTCTGCGCCTCGACCCCCTGCGCGGCATCGACCACCAGCAGCGCGCCCTCGCAGGCGGCAAGGCTCCGGCTGACCTCATAGGCGAAATCGACGTGGCCCGGCGTGTCCATCAGGTTCAGGACATGGCCCTTCCACTCCAGGCGCACGGTCTGCGCCTTGATGGTGATGCCGCGTTCCTTCTCGATATCCATGTTGTCGAGCACCTGCGCCGACATCTCGCGCAGCTGCAGCCCGCCGGTGGTCTGAATCAGACGGTCGGCCAGCGTGGACTTGCCGTGATCGATATGGGCGATGATCGAGAAATTGCGGATCTTGTCGAGCGGAGTCATGCGCGACGCCCTACGGTGCGCGGGCGATCAGGGCAACGGGGGCTTAAATGACCGCGCGCCGGTTGAGATCATGGCCCAGCGCCAGCAGGCCGACGCCGATCAGCGTGTAGACCACTTCCATGTCGCTGTGCGGCAGCGTCAGCGCGCCCGCCATCACGCCCAGCCCCAGCGATCCCATCGCCGAGGGCATCATATAGCCGTGCGTCCAGATGCCGCGCCCCAGCGCCAGCGCGCCCAGCGGAATGGCAATCGCCAGACCGATCTCGTGGATCAGCGGATTGATCAGCAGCGCACCGACCGCCGATGCCAGCGCGACCAGCATCGCGGTCGCGACGCAGTGGATCAGGCACAGGCCGGACAGCCCGATCGCAAGGCGATCGAGCCCGGGAAACCAGGCGAAGCGAGTCGTATACGGCATCGTTGCGACCATCTAGGCGCAGCGACGCAAGGTTACAACATCACATTGGGCGCGGCGATGCTTTTTCGACCTGTTCACGCATCCGGCGCATTTTAGAGATAGCCTCGGCTCGGGCGGGATCGGCACAAAAGCCGCGCTCGAACGCACTGCCGCCGCGCTCGCGGTCCAGGCACAGCCACGCGGCGCGATTGGCGTCGACCATATCGATTGGTTCGACCGCGCGGTCCCTGCGCGCGATCGCCACACGCAGTCCGTCGAGGAACGCGGGCCAGTATCGGGCATCGGCGTTGGGCGCGCCGAGCTGGGTCTGCGCCGACCGGCGCATCGCCTCGGCCTCGTCGAACCGGCCGATCTCGCGCAGCGCATTGGCGGCGCGGCCGCGCAGCCAGAGCAGGTCCGTCGCGCCGGTCGAGCCCGGCAGCGCTGCGACCCGCCGGGCGAATTCCGCCTGATAGGCGATCGCCCGTGAGTCGGCGGACATGGCCTGCCCGCCCGATGTCATCTGCGGCTTGACCTGCCACGTCGCCAGCAGCAGCAGCCACAAAGCCTGGGGTTCCGTCCGTCCGAGCCGGGTCGCGATCCACGACGCGCGATAATAGGTCGTGTCGTTCTTCGCCATGGCACGATAGGCGTCCGAATCGATCAGCGGTCGCAATTTCGCCACCGTGGCGGCATCGTATTGCTCGATCAGCACGAGGCCGTTAGACGGACATTCGGGGATCGGGCGCGGCATCAGCCAGCTCGACGCGCGCAGGCCATCGGGCCGCGGCATGCCGAATTCACTGTAGTGCGACCCCACCAGCGCGGAAAAGCTTTCACCCCCTATCGGGCAGGTCATCGTCTGCGGCCCGCCATGGAGCGGCGGCGGCGGCGCGGGCGGCGTCTGCGGCACCGGGGTCGATACTTGTAACAGCAACGCTACGATCGCGAACATGCCCGGCTCCTGCGAAACGATTGCACCAGAGGACAGCGCGGGTCGGTGATGGTCAAGCGCTTCTTGGCGTGAACCCGGGCGTAGGCTAGGCGATCCGGATGCTGCGCCCCCCGCTCGATCCGCCCACTGCCCGCCCTGCCGCGCTGGTGCGCTGGCTCCATGCCGTCGCCGCGTTGATCGTCGCGATGGTGGTGATCGGCGGGATCACGCGGCTGACCGAATCCGGGCTGTCGATCACCGAATGGAAGCCGGTGACCGGTGCCATCCCGCCGCTGACCGATGCGGCATGGGCCGCCGAGTTCGCGAAGTATCAGCGGATCCCCGAATATCAGCAGCTGAACCAGGGCATGACGCTCGACCAGTTCAAGGGCATCTTCTTCTGGGAGTATCTCCACCGCCTGCTCGGGCGCGTGATCGGCCTGGCCTTCGCGTTGCCGCTGCTGTGGTTCTGGATCCGCAAGGCGATCCCGCGCGGTTACGGATGGCGGCTGATCGCGCTGCTGGTGCTGGGCGGCATGCAAGGCGTCGTCGGGTGGTGGATGGTCCGGTCCGGCCTGTCGGTGCGCACCGATGTCAGCCACATCCGGCTGGCGGTGCACCTGAACCTGGCGCTGGCGATCCTGGCGGCGATCGTCTGGACCGCGCGGGACCTCCGGGGACTTGCGGCGTCGCGCGATGCGCGGCCGGCGCGGCTGACCAGGCTGGGCGCGGCGGCGCTCGTGCTGCTGTTCGTGCAACTGATCTACGGTGCGCTGATGGCCGGGCTGAACGCCGGGCTGGTCACCGACCAGTGGCCGCTGATGAACGGCCGACTGGTCCCCGAAGAGGTGTCGCTGCTGCGCTCGGCGATCGACGATCCCTATGTCGTCCATTTCATCCATCGCTGGTGGGCGTTCGTCGCCTTCATCGGCCTGATGCTGCTGGCGCGCGCGGCGAAGCGCCATGGCGAGCGCGGCGTTTCGGTGCGCATCCACATCGCGGTCGGCGTCCAGATCCTGCTGGGCATCGCGACGGTGATGACGGGGGTGCCGATCTGGCTGGCCGCGCTGCACCAGCTGGTCGGCGCGCTGCTGTTGATCGCCACGGTGGATGGCGCACATGTGCTGGGTCGCCGCCGGGCATGATGATCGCACTCGCGCCGCTGATGGCGCAGGCAGTGGCGGCAAGCGGGTTCGCGCCGCCGCTCGATCGCCCGATCGCCTACACGATCAGCGAAGTGCGCGAGGACGGCGCGCGGACGCAGCGGTTCGCGGTCGACCGGCGCGTGACGTTCCGCCGCACTGCCAACGGCTTTACCGCGACGGTCGAGACGCTGGCGGTGACCGGCGATGCGGGCCGCGCCGGACAGTTGCTGGTGGCGATGGCGCGCGCGACGCTGGACCAGCGGATCGTCGTACGGCTCGATTCCGCCGGGCGCGTGATCGATGTCGACGATATCGACGCCGTGTGGGCCGCGCAGGTGGCGTCGGTGACGCGCGCGCTGACCGGCCCCGACCCGGCACGTGCGGCGACGGTCGCCGCCCTGACCGCGCCGTTGCAGGCGATGCCGCGGGCCGGACAGGTCAAGCGCATCGGCGACATGGTCGCAGCCGTGATCGCATCGTCTCCCCTCGCGCCGTCGCCCGCGCGTGTCGTCAGCCTGCCCGCAAGAGGGCGGGATGGCGGCGAAGTGCTGCTGGCCGGCACCGAACAGGCCGCCGTCGCACCCGATGGCCTGCTGCAGTTCGAGCGCAAGGCCAGCGGGGTCGTGGGCGGATCGCCGATGACGGTCGTGCAGCGCCGCCGCATCGATTCCCGCACCGGCCTGATTCGCGACGCCGTCGCGATCAGCACCGTCGACACTGCCGGCGTCCGCCAGATCGTCACGCGATCGACCGTCATGAAGCCCTAGGTACTCAGATACCCGTCAGCAAAGCCGCACTTTGCTTGACTTTTTGCCGCCGAATCGACAATGGGCCGCATCCGCGCCGCTCCATGCAAGGGGCGGCGCGATGCATTTAGAGGTCTACCGCGCCATGAAGGCACTGTTGAAGACCACCAAGTCGGCCAAGCCGCACGAGGTGGAGAAGAAATGGCATCTGATCGATGCCGAGGATCTGGTCGTCGGCCGCGTCGCCGTCATCATCGCCAACCTGCTGCGCGGCAAGCACAAGACCAGCTTCACGCCCCACGTCGATTGCGGTGACAACGTCATCGTCATCAACGCCGACAAGGTGCGTTTCACCGGCAAGAAGCGCACCGACAAGATCTACTACAAGCACACCGGTTATCCGGGTGGCCTCAAGGAAGTGACCGCGGACAAGATCCTGGACGGTCGTTTCCCCGAGCGGATCCTGGAAAAGGCCGTGGAGCGCATGATCCCGCGCGGGCCGCTGGGTCGCCAGCAGATGCGCAACCTGCGCGTGTTCAACGGCACCGAGCATGCCCACACCGCGCAGAACCCTGAAGTCCTCGACGTGGCCGCGATGAGCCGCAAGAACAAGGTGGGCGCATAATGTCCGATAACCGCCAGTCCCTGTCCGACCTGGGCAGCATCGCCAGCGGCGAGCAGCCGGTTCCGGCCGCCGCCACGTCGGCCACGACCGCGACCGACGCCACCGTCGACGCCGCCCCGACCCAGCCCGCCGCGCCGACGACGCCGCTGCGCGCGCAGGAACTCGACGCCTATGGCCGTGCCTATGCGACCGGCCGCCGCAAGGATGCCGTCGCGCGCGTCTGGCTGAAGCCGGGCACGGGCAAGATCACGGTCAACGGCCGCGATTCCGAAGTCTATTTCGCACGTCCGACGCTGCGTCTGGTCATGAACCAGGTGTTCCAGGTCGCCGGTCGCGAGGGCCAGTACGACATCGTCTGCACCGTCAAGGGCGGTGGCCTGTCGGGCCAGGCCGGTGCGGTCAAGCACGGTATCGCCCAGGCGATCACCCGCTACGAGCCGGTGCTGCGCGCGCCGGTCAAGGCGGCAGGCTTCCTGACCCGCGACAGCCGTTCGGTCGAGCGCAAGAAGTACGGCAAGGCAAAGGCCCGCCGCAGCTTCCAGTTCTCGAAGCGCTGAGCCATCTGCCGGGACTGCGCGGCAGTCCTTGCAATCGCATTGGGGCGGTCCGGCAACGGACCGCCCTTTTTCGTGGTACGCCGCTCCAAAGACCAGACATCTGACGGATTTTTGCCCGATCTCCGCGACTTCGGCACCGTTCCTGCCAGCATGAAACGCTAGCCCTGCAACCATGTCGCGCCGGGCCTCTGCTGCGATGCGGCAAGACACCTAGCGTAAACAGACACTTAGGGACGTTAACCGCTTTCACGACCGCGCGATTCACGATATGGACGGGCCGGGCCGGCGCGTCGGGGTGCGTCGGATGGGGAATATCTGATGGCAGGAATGTTGCGCGTGGCCGCACGGCTGACCGTATCCGCGTTGGCGCTGGGGGCGCTGTCGGCATGCGGCGGCGGCGGGAATTCGTCGTCGGGCAGTGGCGGCCTGGTCAGCGTCATCCCGACCGCGACGCCGACTCCCGCTCCGATCTCCACCCCCACGCCGACCGAAGCCGTCGATGCCGTCCGCCTGGCGAAACAGGCGACGTTCGGGCCGACGCCGGACGTGGTCAACCGCATCGTCGCGCTGGGCGTGTCGGGCTGGATCGACGAGCAGTTCGCCGCGACCGGCAGCAAATATGGCGACATCGCCAGCACGACCGCCGTCGTGCAGAATTACTGTACCGCCGGTGTCGGCGCGGGCGCGTCGGATGCCGCCTGCAACCGCAAGTATTTCTCGCGCGAACCGGTTGCGATGCGGTTCTACGCCGATGCGATGGTCGCCCCCGACCAGCTGCGCCAGCGCGTGGCGCTCGCGCTGTCGCAGATCCTGGTCGCGTCCGAAACCGAGGTGAACGAGACGACGGGCATCGCGGCGTATCAGCAGATCCTGCTCGACGGCGCGTTCGGCAATTACCGCGACCTGCTGATGAACGTCACCATGTCCAGCTTCATGGGCGATTATCTCGACATGGCGGACAGCAACCGCACCGCCCCGTCCGAGAATTACGCGCGCGAGATGCTGCAGCTGTTCAGCATTGGGCCAGACCAGCTGAACATGGACGGTACCCGGCGACTGGACGCGACCGGCGCGACCATCCCGACCTACACGACCGAAGATATCAAGGGCGTGGCCAAGGCGCTGACCGGCTGGACCTATCCGCGGCTGAACGGCGCAGCGCTGACCGACTCGAACGCGCGCGACTATTCGCAGCCGATGGTGCAGATCGCCTCGCGCTACGACACCACTGCCAAGACGTTCCTGGGCGTGACGGTTCCCGCCGGGGCGACCCAGACGGACAGCGTCGCGGCCGCGGTCAACGCGGCGTTCAACCACACCTCCACCGCGCCATTCGTGGCAAAGGCGCTGATCCAGCAACTGGTGACATCGAACCCGACGCCCGCCTATGTCGGGCGCGTCGCGGCGAAGTTCGCCGACAATGGATCGGGCGTGCGCGGCGACATGAAGGCGGTGGTCCGCGCGATCCTGGTCGATGCCGAGGCGCGGGGGCTGCCACGCACGGGCACCGCGGACGGCAAGGTGAAGGAACCGATCCTGCTGATGACCGCGCTGATGCGCGCGACCGGCATGACGACCGACGGCTATGCCTTCGTCACGCAGGATTCGGGACTGGCCCAGCCGGTGTTCCGCAGCCCCAGCGTGTTCAATTTCTATCCGCCGGACTATCCGCTGCCCGGCAACCTGACGCTCAAGAGCGGGCCGTCGAAGCTGATGACGACGTCGAACGTCACGCGCTTCCACAATTTCGTCTACAACTGGACGATCACCGGCGACCAGACGCGCAGCGAGTTCACGACCAATCCGGGCATCCCAGGATGGACCGGCAGCAAGACCGAATGGGCCGCGTGGGAAGCGTTCGGCACCGACACCGATTCGATGATCTCGCGCATCAACATGCTGATGATGGCGAACACGATGACCGATCCGCAGAAGGCGGCGCTGAAGGCGGCGGCGGCGGCGATCACCAATACCGACGCCAACCTTCAGGCGCGGCGCCGCGCGCAGATGCTGCTCTACATCGTGGGCACCAGCCCGCTGTTCCTGGTCGATCGGTAAGGATCGTGGACATGAAACTCTCGCGTCGCGGCTTCACGAGCCTCATCGCCGGCACCGGCGCCGCCGCTGCCCTGGGCCAGCTCGCCCGTACCGCCACCGCGGCACCGCAGGGCGGGTATCGCGCCATGGTCGGCGTGTTCCTGTTCGGCGGCAACGACGGCTGGAACATGGTCGTCCCCACCGACACGCGCTATTCGGGCTATGCCAGCTCGCGCGGCACGGTGGCGCTGGCGCAGAACCGGCTGACCGCGCTGGAAAGTTCGCCTTTCGCGCTGCATCCGGCGATGTCGGCGCTGAACGGCGTCTGGTCCGAAGGGGCGCTGGGCCTGATCCTGAACGCCGGCACCTTGTTCGCCCCGCTGACCAAGTCGCTGTACAACAGCCGCAGCGACCTGCGTCCCACCAACCTGCTCAGCCATTCGGACGAACAGGCGCACTGGCAGGGACTGCGGGCGCGCACCGACAATTACGACGGATTCATGGGTCGACTGGCCGATCGCGCGAACCAGCCGGCGACGCCGGCGCTGATTTCGCTCGGCGGATCGAACCTGGCGGTGATCGGCCAGACCAGCTCGCCGCTGATCCTGCCGTCCACCGGGACGCTGACGCGCACCGGCTATACCGCGGGCAACACGCCAAAGAACGCCGCGATCGATGCGTTTGCCGGTGCCGCCGGGCTGGGCACGATCGCCGACGTCACCGCGCGCCAGATCACCGCCGCCTATACCCAGGCGACGACCGCCAACACGATCCTGACCGCGACGAGCGGCGTGGACGCGTTCTTCGTCAATCCGACGACGGGCGCGGTGCTGACCAGCGACGTCTCGCGCCAGCTGCTGCGCGTCGCGCGTCTGATCGAGGCGCGCGGGACGCTGGGCCACGACCGCCAGACCTTCTTTGTCACGCAGGGCGGGTACGACAACCACTCCGCCCAGGTGAACACCGACACATCGACCGGCACCCATGCCAACCTGCTCGGCGACCTGGCGATGGCGCTCGCCGCCTTCTACAAGGCGCTGAAATCGATGGGCATGTCGGAAAACGTCACCGCCTTCACGATGAGCGATTTCGGCCGCACGTTCCGCGGCAACGCCCAGATGGGCACCGACCATGCCTGGGGCAGCAACCACATAGTCATGTCCGGCAACCTGCGGCCGAAACTGGCGCACGGGGTCTATCCCAGCACGGTGCTGGCCGGGGCCGACGACGTGTCGTCGGAAGGGCGGTTCCTGCCCGGCATCGCGCAGGAGGAATATCTGGGCGCGATCGCCAAATGGCACGGCGTGGCCGACGCGGACCTCAGCTACGTCCTGCCGAACTGGTCGACCTGGACGACGAACGGGCGGGCACCGTTGGGCTTGTTCGCCTGATTTCCGCACTCCGGTCGTGATGAGCGACGTCGAAGCACGTGTTCCGGGCACGTCCTTCGACAGGCTCAGGACGAACGGTAGGTAGAGGCGTCTCGCTCCCACGCCACATGCCCCGCGACATAGGTCGCGGCCACCGCGCGATCGTCGCCCAGGATCTGCAGCGCGAACAGCGTGTCGGCCAAGTCCGCCCCCGCCGTCCGCCGCGCCAGCAGCGGCGTCGCGGCGGGATCGAGCACGACGAAATCGGCCTCCTGCCCCGGCCGCAGCCCGCCGATCCGGTCGGCCAGCCCCAACGTCCGCGCGCCGCCCGCGGTCGCCAGATGCAGCGCGCGGAACGGATCCAGACTGGTGCCGCGCATCTGCCCGACCTTGTACGCCTCGCCCATCGTCGCCAGCAGCGAGAAACTGGTGCCCGCACCGACGTCGCTGCCCAGCCCGGTCTTGACCCCGTGGCGCGTGGCCAGCGCGAGATCGAACAGACCCGACCCCAGGAACAGGTTCGACGTGGGGCAGAACGCGATCCCCGCCCCGGCCGCGCCCATCCTCGCCATCGCAGGATGGCTCATGTGGATGCAGTGCGCGAACACCGATCGCGATCCGACCAGGCCGAACCGGTCATAGACGTCCAGATAATGCGCCGCATCGGGAAAGCGTTCGCCGACCGCGGCGCATTCGCCGAGATTCTCGGCCAGATGGGTGTGCATCAGCACGTCGGGATGCGCCGCGACCAGCGCGCCGGCGTCGGCCAGCTGCGCGTCGCTGGAGGTCAGCACGAACCGCGGCGTGACGGCATAGCCCAGCCGCCCGCGACCGTGCCAGCGACGGATCAGCGCCTCGCTGTCGGCGCGGCCGTCGGCCACGGTGTCGCGCAGGCCGATCGGTCCCTGGTCCATCAGGACCTTGCCCGACACGATCCGCATCTCGCGCGCCAGTGCCGCCTCGAACAGCGCATCGACCGATCCGGCGTGGACGGTCGCGAACACCAGCGCGCTGGTCGTGCCGTTCATCAGCAGCTGGTCCAGGAACACAGCCGCCACCGCATCGGCATGCGCACGATGCGCGAATTTCGCTTCCTCGGGAAAGATGTGTCGCTCCAGCCAGGTCAGCAGCTGTTCGCCGTGCGATGCGATGCGGTCGGTCTGCGGATAATGAACATGGCAGTCGACGAAACCCGGGACGATCAGCTTTCCGGTCAGGTCGGTTACCGCGACATCGGCGAACCGCGCCGACAGCGCGACATGGTCGCCGAACGCGACGACATGGCCGTCCTCCACGACCAGCAGGCCATCGGGGTGATGTAGGGGCACGCCGCCGGTGGCGGGGTCGTCGGGGACGGACAGCAGCTCTGCGCGAAAGGCCTGGATCATGGCGGCCTCTTCGCGCACTTGGCTCAATCGGGCAACGCCGCGACGAAATCGCGCGTCACCGCCGCGGCATTTGCGGCCGCCCGCGCCATCCAGGCGGGCAGCTGGTTCGCATCCGCCTCGCCCCCGGCCAGATCGGACAATGCGCGAAAGACGATGAACGGCACCGCGTTGGCATAGGCGACCTGCGCGATCGCTGCGCTTTCCATGTCCAGCACGTCGGCGGCAAAGGTCGCGAACAGATAGTCGCGATAGGCGGCGTTATCGACGAACGCACTGCCGCTCAGCCCCGCGCCGCCCACCCGCAGGTCGCGGCCGACGATCCCGCGCGCCACGTCGAGCAGGGCCGGATCGGCGTCGATCCAGCGCCGCGCGCCCTCGGCCTCGTGCGCGTTGCCGACGATGGCGTCGCGCGGGATCATCATGCCGTACGGCGGCAGGTCCGTCGCGCCGGGCAGCGGCGGCAGGACATAGCCCGTCCCGGTCGCCCGCCCCATCCCGACCTCCAGGAACTGGCCCCAGCGCGCCGGGGCGATCGTCCGGCCGACCGGATGCATGGGATCGAGCCCGCCGGCAATGCCCGACACGACGATCCGCGACACCGCGAAGCGATCGATCAGCAACTGCGTCATCATCGCGGCGTTGACCATGCTGACGCCGGTCTGGGCGAACACCACCGGCTTGCCGGCGAAATCGCCCGTGATGACGGTGCGGCCGATGATCCGGTGCGTTTCGGCGGCGGCGACATGCGGCACCATCGCATCCCATTCGGGCGGAAAGGCGACGAGGATCAATGTGACGGGCTCGGTCATGCCGCAGTTCAGGACCGTGGCGACGCGTCGCCGTCAAGCGCGAGTTGCGGCGTCTCCGCATCGTCGATGGCGAAGTTCGACACGGTGACACCGACCAGCCGGATTCCCTCGCGCGTCGGCAGCACCGACCGGATCAGCGCACACGCCGCCTCGCGCAGGCTCGCGTGGCTGCGGACCGGCCCCTGCGTCCGGCTGCGGGTGATCTGACGGAAGTCGGCATATTTGACCTTGACCGTCACGGTCCGCCCGAACGCCTGCGCCTTGTCGCACCAGCCCCAGACGTCGTCGGCCATCTCCAGCACCCCGGCCTCGATCTCCGCGGGATCGGTCAGGTCGCGGTTGAACGTCGTCTCGCTGCCCGACGACTTGCGCTCGCGGTTCGGGTTGACCGGCCGGTCGTCGATGCCGCGCGCGATGGCGTGATACCAGCCCGCCGAACTGCCGAAATGCGCCTGCAGGAACTCCATCGACTGCGCGCGCAGATCGGCCCCCGTCTCGATCCCCAGCCGCTTCATCTTGGCCGCCGTCACCGGGCCGACGCCGTGGAAGCGCGACACCGGCAGCGTCTCGACCCAGTCCGCACCCATCTCGGGTGTCACCGCAAACTGGCCGTCGGGCTTGCGGTGATCGGACGCCAGCTTGGCCAGGAACTTGTTGTACGAAATCCCCGCCGATGCGGTCAGCCCGGTTTCGGCCAGGATCCGCGCGCGGATGTGCTTCGCGGTGGCCCAGGCGGTGCCCAGCCCGCGCGTATCGGCAGTCACGTCCAGATACGCCTCGTCCAGCGACAGCGGCTGGATCAGGTCGGTGTATTCGGCGAAGATCGCATGGATCTGGCGCGAGACGCCGCGATAGACGTCGAACCGGGGGCGCACGAACACCAGGTCGGGACAGCGCCGCAACGCGGTGACGGACGGCAGTGCGCTGCGGACACCGAACACCCGCGCCTCGTAACTTGCCGCCGTCACGACTCCGCGCCTGGCGCCGTGCCCCACCGCGACCGGCAGCCCGCGCAACGCCGGATCGTCGCGCTGTTCGACCGACGCGTAGAAGGCGTCCATATCGACGTGGATGATCTTGCGGACGGAACGCATAGGGAACACTTAAACCTGTCGCGGTCTGCCCGCAACGTCGTTTGCCAAGCACCGCGCCGCGCAATAGATCATCGCCATGAGGTCCAGCCGCCGCGGTCAGGGAAGCGTCACGATCCAGGACGTCGCGCGCGCGGCCGGCGTATCGGCGATGACCGTATCGCGCGTGGTCAACGGCAACAGCAACGTGCGGGAGGCGACCCGCACGACGGTGACGCAGGCTATCGCCGAACTGCGCTACCGCCCCAATGCCGCGGCGCGCACCCTGGCGGCGGGCGAGGCGACGCAGATCGGGCTGCTCCATGCCAATCCGTCGGCAGCCTATCTCAGCCAGTTGCTGATCGGCGCACTGGCGGGTGCGCGCGACGCGGGCTGCCATCTGGTCGTCGAGCCGTGCGAGGGCGAGGATGCAGCGGAACAGGCCCGGGCGACCGGCGCGTTCGTCGGCGCGGAAGTGCAGGGCGTGATCCTGCCGCCGCCGCTGTCCGAATCGCAAGCCGTGCGCGACACGCTGGCGACCGCCGGCATCGCGTGGGTCGCGATCGGGCCGGGACGCGCATCGGACGACGGCATGACCGTCAGGATCGACGATTTCGCCGCCGCCCGGGCGATGACCCGCCATCTGATCGATCTTGGCCACCGCGACATCGCCTTCGTCCGCGGCAATCCCAATCAGGGCGCGTCGCACGAGCGCCACCGCGGCTTCATCGCCGCCATCACCGCGGCCGGGCTGGACGCGGACGCGATGCGGGTCGAACCCGGCGACTTCACCTTCCGCTCCGGCATCGCCGCCGCCGAACGGCTGCTGCGCGTCGATCGCCGGCCGACCGCGATCTTCGCCAGCAACGACGACATGGCCGCCGCCGCCGTCGGCGTGGCGCACCGGCTTGGGCTGAGCGTACCCGGGGACGTGAGCATCGTCGGGTTCGACGATACCGCGCTGGCGACCAATGTCTGGCCCGAACTGACCACCATCCGCCAGCCGATCACCACAATGGCGCAGACCGCCGCGACGATGCTGATCGCACATTTGCAGCGACGCGGCGGCGACGAAGAACAGGTGCTGCCGTTTGAACTGGTCATCCGCGATTCCTGCGCGCCGCCGCGGCGATGATTTGGGCTTGTCATCGCAGGGACGGTCCGGTCTAGTTACCGCTAACAGATGCCCGCAGCGACGGGCCTCGGACGAGGGGATGGCAATGGCGGACGGCAATCGGACCAATCTGGGCTTCATTGCCGCGATCGTGGCGGTGGCGACGATCGGCGGGCTGTTGTTCGGATACGACAGCGGCGCGGTGAACGGGACGCAGCCGGGGCTCAAGGCGGCGTTCGGGCTGAGCGAGGCGGGCTTGGGCTTCACCGTTGGTTCGCTGCTGATCGGTTGCTTCATCGGTGCGTTCGTGGCCGGTCGGCTGGCCGACCTGCTCGGACGGCGGGGCGTCATGATGCTGGCCGCGGTGCTGTTCCTGATCGGTGCGCTCGTGCAGGGATTTGCGCATCTGCAATGGCTCTTCGTACTGGCGCGGATCGGCGGCGGCATGGCGGTAGGCGCCGCCAGCGTCCTGTCCCCGGCCTATATCTCCGAAGTCGCACCGGCCGGCATCCGCGGCCGGATGACGACCGTGCAGCAGATCATGATCATCACCGGCCTGACGGCGGCGTTTGTCGTGAACTATTTCCTGGCGGCCGGCGCGGGCGATTCCACCGCGCCGCACTGGGCGGGGATCGCGGCGTGGCGCTGGATGTATCTGATGCAGGCGATCCCCGCTGCCGTCTTCCTGGTCGCGCTGGGCTTCATCCCCGAGAGCCCGCGCTTCCTGGTGTCGAAGGGCCGCAGCGACGAGGCGCGCCACGTCCTGACCCGCCTGTTCGGGCGGACCGAGGCGGATGCGAAGCTGGCCGAGATCCAGGCGAGCTTTACCGCCGATCACAATCCGCGGCTGTCGGATATCCTCGACCCCGCCACGCGCCGCATACGGCCGATCGTGTGGGCAGGCCTGTTGCTGGCGGTGTTCCAGCAGCTCGTCGGCATCAACGTGATCTTCTATTACGGCGCGACGCTGTGGCAGCTGGCGGGGTTCACCGAGGACCAGTCGTTGCAGATCAACATCGTGTCCGGCGTCGTCTCGATCGCGGCCTGCTTCGTCACGATCGCGCTGGTCGACCGGATCGGGCGCAAGCCGTTGCTGCTGATCGGGTCGGCCGGCATGGCGGCAACGCTGTTCGCATTGGTCTATGCCTTTGCCAACGGGACCGTCGATGCCGCGGGCCAGTTGCAGCTGTCGCCGTCGCTCGGCACGGTCGCGCTGGTCGCGGCCAATCTGTACGTCATCTTCTTCAACGTCAGCTGGGGCCCGATCATGTGGGTGATGCTGGGCGAGATGTTCCCCAACCAGATCCGCGGATCGGCGCTGGCGGTGTGCGGCTTCGCGCAATGGTTCGCCAATTACCTGGTCGCGCAGAGCTTCCCGTTGATGGCGGCTGGCTTGGGGCTTGCGGTCAGCTACAGTGTCTATGCGGTCGCCGCGGTGGTCAGCTTCTTCCTGGTCCGGCGGTTCATCCACGAGACCAAGGGCAAGGAACTGGAGGCGATGGAGGGTTAGGTCTTGGGCTCCGTTCGCCCTGAGCGAAGTCGAAGGGCATGGCCTGGGCGCATGTGCTTCGACTTCGCTCAGCACGAACGGGTAGCCTGACTGCACTCCCGGAATGTAGGACTCAGCGCCAGCCCGCATCGACGAAATAGTTATGCCCCGTCACCAGCCGCGCATCGTCCGATGCAAGGAAACAGACCATCGCCGCGATGTCGTGCGGCAGCAGGCGGCCGTCCATGCACTGGGCGGCGACGATCTCCGCCTCCCCTTCCGGCGTGTACCAGCGCTGCTGGCGCGGCGTCCGGACGTTGCCGGGAATGACGCAGGTCGCGCGGATACCGTCACGGCCCAGCTCGCGCGCCAGGCTGCGCGTCAGCCCCTCGATCGCCGCCTTGCACGTCTGGTACAGAGTCAGGTCGGGCAGTCCCAGATGCCACGATATCGACCCCAGGTTGACGATCGCTCCCCCGCCCCTTGCCCGCATACCGGGCGCGACGGCCTGGGCGGCGAAGAACAGGTGTTTCAGGTTCACCGCCAGCCGGTCGTCCCAATAGGCCGGCGTCACTTCGGCCAGCGCGTGGCGATCGTCGTTCGCGGCATTGTTGACCAGCACGTCGAACGCGCCATGATCGGCGACATGTCGTTCGATCGCCGATGTCAGCGCGGCGATGTCGGTCAGGTCGATGCGCTCGAACCGCACCGCGGCCGGGCTGAGCGCCGCGACCAGCGCGCGCGACGCGTCTTCGGCGACGTCGAAGAAGGTCACGTCGGCCCCCTGTCGCGCGAACCCTTCCACCACGCCCGCGCCGATGCCCGATCCGCCGCCCGTCACGAGGACGCGCTTGCCCTTCAGGCTGGGATAGATCGCCCGCATATCGCTCATGCCGCCGCTCCCGCCGCGACCGATCGCATCAGCGCGCGGATGCCGTAAGTCCAGGGCGCGGCGTCGCGCGACGTGGTGACGGTGTTGGTCAGCGAGCCCAGCCGGTCGCTGCGGATCGTCACGACGTCGCCGACCTTGTGCGTGAAACCGCGGCCGGGATGATCGCGATCCTGCACCGGCGCGAACAACGTGCCCAGGAACAGCACGAAACCGTCCGGATATTGATGTTCGCTGAGCGTCTGGCGCACCAGTTCCTGCGGGTCGCGGCTGATCTGGCGCATCGAACTGTGTCCGGTCAGGCGATACCCCTCCGGCCCTGCGATCTCGAGGTCGAGTTCGGCGCGGCGCACGTCGTCCATCGTGAAGCCGTCGTCGAACAGGCGAACGAACGGGCCGATCGCACAGGATGCGTTGTTGTCCTTCGCCTTGCCGAGCAGCAGCGCGCTGCGCCCCTCGAAATCGCGCAGGTTGACGTCGTTGCCCAATGTCGCGCCGACCGCGCGGCCCGCGCTGTCGCAGACCAGCACGACCTCGGGCTCCGGATTGTTCCAGTCGGAATCCGAACGGATGCCGATATCGCCGCCCCAGCCGATCGTCGACAGCACCGGCGCCTTGGTGAAGACTTCGGCGTCGGGACCGATCGCGACCTCGAGATACTGCGACCACATGCCGGCGTCGATCAGCGCCACCTTCAGCCGCGCCGCCTCGTCGGATCCCGGCACGACCGCGCGGATGCCGCTGCCGACGCGGTCCTCGAGATCGCTGCGGATCGCCGCTGCGGCAGCCGAATCGCCGCGCGCGCGCTCCTCGATCACCCGCTCGATCGCCGACACGGCAAAGGTCACGCCGGCTGCCTTCACGCATTGCAGGTCGATCGGCGACAGCAGCGCGGGGGCCGACCCGTCAAACGCGACGGTCAGGTCGTCGAGCGCACACAGCGACGGTCCGGTCAGATCGCCGGGAGAGACGTGGTCGAACAGGTCGGCGGCGGTCGGCGCATCGGCGGACACGTCATGGACGACGCCGTTGCGCACGATCACCGGGACCGGGCCGTGCGCAGTCATCACGCGCCCGGCGAGCGTCGCCGTGTCGGCATCGACGGGCAGTGCCGCCCTGTTCCACGCTATCGCCATCGCATCCTCGCCGTTCTTCGTTGATGATAGCGCTATCATCCCGCAACGCGCACATCAAGCGGGGGCACGGTCAGGCGCGTGGCAACGCGATCACGAAGCGGGCACCCGGACCATCCGTCAGCGCGATCGTGCCGCCGGTGACCGACAGCAGCGACCGCGCGATCGGCAGCCCCAGACCGGTCCCGCCCTGTTCGCGCCGCGCGGTGAAGAACGGCTCGAAGATGCGCGCGCGATCGGCCGCGGCGATGCCCTCGCCATCATCCGCAACCGTCAGAACCGCCAGCGACAGGGTCGTCGTCACCGACATATCCACGCATCCGGCGCCAGCCTGTCGGGCGTTGTCGATCAGCGTGTTCAGCACGGTTTCCAGCGTGTCGCGCGAGACGTGGGCGGCGACCGGTTCGGCCGGCGCGGCGACCCGCACGACCGGCATTTCGCCGTCACGCGATGCGGCCATCGCCCGGATCTCCGCCACGACGTCGCATTGCGCATCCTCGCCCACCACCGACAAGTCGGCGCGCGCCAGGTCGAGCAGTCGCTGGACCAGCCGGGACAGGCGATCCGCATCGGCCGTGGCATTGTCCAGGAACTGGCGGCGTTGCGCGGTGTCCATCTCGTCGCCATGATCGCCGATCAGCTCGATCGCGCCACGGATGCCGGTCAGCGGGGTCTTGAATTCGTGGCTCATCGCGGTGGCGAAATCGCGCAGATAGCGGGTGCGCTGGTCGATCCGCTCCGCCATCGCGGCGAAATTGGCGTAGAGCTCGCGGATCTCGATCGCTGCGGTCGCCGGCGCGTCGGGGATGCTGGTGCCGCCGCGCGCGACGTCCTCGCTGGCCGCGGCGAGCGCGCGGATCGGCCGGGCGATACCGCGCGACAACACACCCGCCAGCACGACCAATGTCGCGAAGATCAGCGCCACGCCCAGCGCGATCTTGCCGCGATCCTGATAGATGCCCAGGAACAGCCCGCGCGGCGATCGCGACAGCATCACCGCACCGACGACGCGCCCGTCGACCACGATCGGGCGGACGTGATGGACGCGGATCGCAGCGGCGCGGCTGAGCCAGGTGAAGACGCCGTACGCATCCGCCCCCCGCGCGCGCAGCACCGTGGTCGTCCGACCGCGCAGCGCGCGGCGCACCTCGGGCAGCGCGGCATAGCTGCGGCCCAGGTCCATCCGGCCGCCGACCACGACACCCCGAGCATCCAGCAGCCGGGTACTGGCTAGCGTGATCGCCGACGCGTCGTCGACGACCGGGGCAAGCGCCCGCCCGACCTCGACCGCGCGCGGATCGGCTGGCCCCGCGGCCAGCGGGAACGGCGCCATCGGCAGGACGGGATCGGTGCGCAGGTCGATCGTCGGCGGCTCGGGTTGCGGATCGCGCGGCTCGGGCGCGGCACCCCACGCCATTCGCGCAGCCGACGCCAGCACCGCGCCCTGCGCGATCAGTTCGGCCTCGGTTTGCTGGACCAGCGTATTCTCGTACACCCTGAGCGCGACCGCGCCGACGCCCGGCAGCGCGGCCACGAACAGCAACGTGCCGAACAGGATCGTGCGCAGGCTGAGCGCGGGCCAGTGTCGCCGCACGACATCCTTGAGCGCGGCGATCAGTCGCATGTGCCGATGCGATAACCGATGCCCGACCGCGTCTCGATCAGGTCGCTGCAGCCGGCGGCCGAGAATTTGCCGCGCAGATTGCGGACATGGCTGTCGATCGTGCGGTCGGTGACCGCGAAGCCGGGGCCGCGCAGCCAGTCGATGATCGCATCGCGGCTGAACACCTTCGACGGCATCGACGCGAGCAGCATCAGCAGCTGGAATTCGGTCGCGGTGGTCGGCACGACGACGTCGTCGAACCGCGCTTCCCACGCATCACCGTCGAGCAGCAGGCGCCGATGGCGGACGCGCGGCTGCGCCGGCACGGGCGCGACGGGTACGCCGCGCCGCTTCAGGATCGCGCCGACCCGCGCCACGACCTCTCGCGGGGAAAACGGCTTGGTCACATAGTCGTCGCCGCCGATCTCGATCCCGACGATGCGATCGACCTCGTCGTCGCGCGACGACAGGAACAGGATCGGCAGGTCCGCCCCCGCCCCGCCGCCGGCGCGCAACCGGCGGCACAATTCCAGTCCGTCGAGCCGCGGCATGTTGATGTCGAGCACCATCAGGTCGGGCATTCGCGCGGCGATGCGCTGCAACGCCGCCTCGCCGTCGCCGGCCTGGTCAGCGGTCATGCCCGCCTTGCCCAGCGCGAAGACCAGCAGGTCGCGGATGTGGGGATCGTCGTCGACGACCAGGATGTGATGATGCATGGCGTACATGGGGTTCCGTCAAAATGCCGGCGCGGTCAACCGACGCGCTCGACCGTGGTCGCGGCCAGCCACGGCCCGGGCGACCGGTCGAGCAGCGCGGGCCAGTACCAGCTCGATATGTCGGGAAAGCTCGTGCCCGCACGATCGGTGACGCGTTCGCAGACCTTCAGCGTCACGCCGTCGCGGCGCGCCTCGAAGCACGACGCCAGCGCACCGTCGGGCGCGCGGACCATCGGCACGGCCGTGATCGCATAGCCGATCGCGCCGAAACAGTCGCGCGCCGGATGCAGCTGCCGCGTGGCCTGCGGCACCTGGCGCAGCACGACCTGTCGCCGCCCGTCGCTAAAGCGCGCGATGCTGCCCGGGAAATCGCGCGCCAGCCGCCAATCGAGCGCGGTGGGCGCGATCCGGGCCAGCGGACGGCCGTCGTAGGTGGCTGGCCAGGCGACCGCTGCGGGCAGTGGCGCCGCTCGGTCCGGCAACAGGGGTGCGCCCGCTGCGGCCACGGCGGCGGCAAGGATCCCGATCCTCATGCCGGCCGCTGGACCTGCGGCAGCGCCAGCACCGCGACGGCGACCATGACGAACGCCAGCACACCGACCGCCTGATGCGCGACCGGGCCCTGCAACCGATCGACATAGCCGTTTTCCAGATAGAACAGGCTGGCGGCCCGCAGCGCATTGCCCGCCACCGCGATGAACGTGGCGACCGCCAAAGTCCGGGCATACGCCGGTGGCCGGTGCCGCCCGACCAGCGCGGCGATGCTGGCCAGCACCAGCGCCGCCCACAGCATCCGCACACCGCTGCACGGCCCGTCGAACAGCAGTGACTGGCCCTGCCATTCCAGCGCGATGCCGTTCAGCGTCACTTCCACCCCATTCATCCGCAGCAGCGCGACGGTGATCGCCGCGGACGCGCGCCGCAGCGGATAGGCCAGCAGGAAATCGAGTGTCGGCAGGACCGGCAGGAGCAACACCGCCAGCCCCGCGATCGGCAGGCGCGGTAGCCCGCTCCCGCGAAAGCCGACCAGCACCAGCGCTCCGGCCGCCGCACCGATCTGCAACAGCGCCGGACCGGTCATGCAGGCCAGCGCATACCCCAGCAGCGCGACGACGATCAGGCCGGTCGGGACAGGGGCGCGCGACACGGCGAACCGCCAGGCGATCACACCGACGAGGGCCAGCACCAGCGCTGCGGTCGTCGCATCGTCGATCCGCGCTGCCAGCAGCCGCCACGCGTCCCAGCAGGCCAGCATGACCATCGCCAGCGCGGTCCGCACCGCGATCATGCGAACCGCACGCGCAGGCTATGGCTGTGCCGGCGAAGCAGCCAAAGCGCCCCCGCCGCCAGGATCGCGAGCAGCGCCCAGGTTTCGGGCTCGGGGATGGTCGGCACCGCGTCGGCATCGGGGACCGGCAGGTCGTTCGCCTTGTAGTCGCGGTCGGTTTCCAGCACGACCGCGCCGCTGAGCGGGGTGATGAGGTTCAGCCGCCGGGCCAGCGCGATGGCGTCGTCGCGCGACTTGCCGGTCGCCTTGCCCAGCCCGGCCAGATCATGCGCCGCCGCCAGACGGACGAGATGCGCCGATCCCGTCGCGGCACCGGTCGCGGCGCGCCATGTCGTCGCCCAGCCCGGCCCGCGCAGATCCGACAGGATCGCGCGCAGGTCGCCCGTCGCATCCCTGGTCGGCGTCACCATCCGCGCGGCATCGAACAGCGGCTCGCCGGTCAGGGTGAAGGCGCGGCCCGGCACCGCCTGATACCGGATCAGCATCGGCAGGTGGTTCGCGCGCGCCAGCACCTGGGTGAGCGCCGTCTGCGATCGCGCGAAATCGACCGGCTGCGCGCCGTGCACCCACAACACGCGCCCGCCCGACACCGAAGTCTGCGCCAGCGCCTCGGCCAGCATCGCCAGATCGTCCTGCCCGCCGCCATACGTCACACCGTCGAGAGCCGCGAGAATGCGCGCGCGGTGGGCGGAGGACCACGGCGCGGGAGGCACCGTCACTGGCGTGTCGGCCGCCACCATCAATCCGACCGGCAGGCCCGCGGGCAGCGCGTCGAGCGCGGCCCCCAGCGCCCGCCCCGTCCTCGCCATCGGTGCCGACGCATCGAGCAGGATCGTCAGCGCAGCCGCATCGCCGCGGGTCGGGGCGATGACCTGTTCGACGCCCAACGCGCGCGACTTGCCCTGTCCGATGACCGATCCGGTGCGGATCGACGGCGCGACCAGCCGTGGGGCCGCGAAGCGCGGGCGAATGCCGGTCAGGTCGGCATCGACCAGCCCGCCGCGCACGGCGTTGCCGGCATTGCGCAGCGTCGCGCTCGCCAGCCGCGCATCGCCGTCGATCCACACGGCGTGGCGCAGGTCGGGCGCGATGTCGAAATTGCGCTCGACGATTCCAGGCAGCGCCTGGCTCCGGCTGCCGTCGGCGGCGATTGCGAAGGGGGCGGTGTAGCCGATCCGCAGCCGCATCCGCCCGCCCGGCGCGATCGGAAAGGCCTGGACGAGCAACCGGCCCGCCCCGTCGGTCGTCACCAGCAACGGATCGCGGCGCGCGCTCACGACCTTGGCGTAGGCAGCGCGCACCGCCGCGCGGCCGGCAACGCTGGCCTCACGTGGTTCGCCATTCACCCACAGGGTCGCGCGCGATGCGACCGCGCCCTCTGGCATCGCCAGCGTGAAGCGCGCCTCGTTCTGGACCACCGCGGCATTGGCGACCTCGACCGTCCATTCGACATAGGCGAGGTTGTCGGCGACCGCCGCCGATCCGTCGATGCGCGAACTCGCCAGCGTGAGGCCGGGGACGCGCGCACCGACGCGCTCACCGCCCTGATCGGGATCGGCGACGAACCACTGGCGGCGCGCGGCCAGGCCGTTCTCGGGTTTCGGGCGGGCATTGAACGGCTCTCCGGTGACCCGATACCAGAGTTCGCGCGCGGCCTCGCCCCGCGTGTCGCCGCTGTCGCCGTCCCAGACGTTGCCCGACCAGGCCGAGGCGAACGCGCTGACCAGTCCGGTCGCCCGCGCGCTGTCGCCGTGCGCGATTCCCAGCAGCATCCGACGGTCGCCCACCGCGCGCATCAGCCGCACGGCGCTCGCCCGGTCCGCATCCGATCCATCATAGCGGTTGATCGCCAGATGCACCGCGGTCGCGGGCAGGTCGGCGATCGTCATCAGTGCCAGCCCCAGCCCGAAACCCCCGGCCATCCGCCAGCGGCGCGACCCGTCCCAGTCGATCCGCGAGGACCAGCGCAGCGACTGGATCAGCGCGCCCAGCGGCGCATAGGGCAGCAGGCCGAGTCCCAGGAAAATGATCCCGATCGTCGCGAACGGCAGGATCGGCAACAGCAGCACCGCATAGGTGCCGGCGATCGCCACGCCGACGCCGCTCGCCACGGCCAGCCAGCGCGCGCCCGTGGCTCCGTCGCGCAGGGTCATCCAGAGCAGCAGGTTGACGACCGGCACCGTCGCCACGAGCAACAGATGCCCGAACGTCGGCAATGGATCGAAGAACGTCGCCGCGCACCAGCCGGTCAGCAATTCGATCAGGATCGCGACGACCGGCAGGCCTACCCCGATGAGGAACGCGGCCGTACCGGGTGAGCGATCGGCTTCGGGATTGAGATAGGACATGGCCGGTGGCGCTCCTGTTGCTGGAGCGACCTTTGCCCCGGTCCTGCGCAGCCACGGTCTGCGCGGGAGGGAAAGTCCGTGGACGGAATGTCCAGAACCTGTGCAGGCCGGGCGGCTTGGCCCCGGCGTCGATGGTCGGGCGGTCAGAACGCGACGAGGGGCGGTCGGCTCGACAGATATTGTGCCCCCGGATCGCGCGGATCGACTCCGGCCCGGATGACCTCGCCCACGCGGCGCATGGTGTAATCGACGTTGCGGATGACGGTGTCGCGCACGGCGGGAGCCTGCAGGTGGTCGGTCAGCACGACCCAGCCATCGGGTCGCTGGCTGAGCAGTCCCGCCGCCTCCAGCGCCGATGCGTGTCGCCACGCGGTGGCGTAGGGCAGCGCCACGGCGCGGGCGACCTGACGCAGCGGGATAGGCCGGCGCGACGCATCCGGGCTCGGGGTGAAGGCATTGCGCGATCCCAGCGCCGGGTCATAGGTGACGTGGCGGATGTTCGCCGCGCCGATCGCCAGCCAGAGCCCCATCGCGGTGACGTCGCCGTCGATCCGATGCTGCACGTCGAACGGCATCAGGTTGACGTCGAGCGCAGGCCCCAGCACTGCCGCCGCGGCGGCGCGATGCGGCGGTGCGCCGCCCAGGTCGATCGGACAGGTCGCGGCGATATCCTCGACCAGGCGGATGAACACGTCGTGCAGGACGGTATAATAGTCGATCACGCGCGCGGCGTTCTCGGGGTCGGGGGCCAGCGCGATGCCGTTTGCGGTGCGGACGGCGACGCCTTGCGCTTCCAGCGCGCGGACGCTCTGCCGGACGGTCTCGAACGGATAGCCGAGCGACGCCGCCAGCCGGTTGACGCTGGAGAAGCGGGTCAGGTCGCCCGGCACCCGCAAGCCCCCGTCGTCCGTCCAGTCGTCCAGGCACAGGCGGCACAGCAAGAGGAACACGACGCCGCGGACGTAGCGCCGCCCGCAGACGCGGTGGATCGCCGTGAACCCCGACAGGTGGAGTTCGGTCGTCAGTCGCGACAGCTGGAAATACGGCAGGGCGGGCATCATCGCCACCCATGCGGCGCACCGGCACCTGCTGCAAGCGGCTTCTATATCCTTCTAACCATTGGACTTTGGTTCCGTCCGCCTTCACAATGACCCGGCGATCGCCCCGCCGGCGCGCAACGCCGCGACGGTGCCGGCCGCGACGCCCCAGTCGGACAGGATCGCGTCGTCCTCGGCTCCGGGCGGCGACGCTGGCATCGGCGGATCGCCCGGCATGGCCGAAAAGCGCGGGGCGGCGGCCGGGCTCACCACGCCGCCGACCGTCACGTGATTGGCCCGCGCCTCGTTGTGCGGGTGCCCGGCCGCCTCGTCCAGGTCGAGCACCGGGGCGAAGCAGGAGTCGGTCCCTTCGAGCAGCGCGCACCATTCATCGCGCGTCTTCTGCGCGAAGCGGTCCGCGAGCGCGCGGCGCAACGCTGGCCAGTTCGCTCGATCCATCTGGGCCGGCAGGGCAGCATCGGACAGGCCGATCCGATCCACCAGCTCATGATAGAATTTCGGTTCGATCGCGCCGACCGAGATCCAGCGCCCGTCCCGTGTCTCGTAGACCGTATAGAAAGGCGCGCCGCCGTCGATCAGGTTGCTGCCGCGATCGAGCGACGTCGTGCCCATCGCGTACATCGCATGCTGCAGCGTCAGCAGACTGGCCACGCCATCGACGATCGCGGCATCGACCACCTGCCCCCGGCCCGACGCCCGCGCGGCGATCACGGCCGCAAGTACGCCCATCGCCAGATACAGCGAGCCGCCGCCGAAATCGCCGACCAGGTTCAGCGGCACCACCGGCGGCCCGCCCTTCGGCCCGATCGCCGCCAGCGCGCCGGTGATCGCGATGTAATTCAGGTCATGCCCCGCGGCCTGCGCGAGCGGGCCGGTCTGGCCCCATCCGGTCATGCGGCCATAGACCAGCCGCGGGTTGCGCGCGGCGAACACCTCCGGCCCCAGTCCCAGCTTTTCCATGACGCCGGGGCGGAACCCCTCGATCACCACGTCGGCCTGCGCGATCATGTCCGCCACGGTCGCCCTCCCCAGCGGATGCTTCAGGTCGACCGCCAGCGACCGCTTGTTGCGATTGAGCATGTCGAACTTCGGCGGAAACCCCGCCGCCAGGCCCGACGCGCCCAGCCGGTCGATCCGCACGACGTCGGCGCCCATGTCGGCGAGCAGCATGGCGCAGAACGGGGCGGGCCCGATTCCGGCCATCTCGACGACGCGCAGTCCGGCGAGCGGCCCGGTCATGCCGCCATCCCACGGCACCGCTCAACGGTTATCCCCCAGCTGCGAATCATGGTTCCCGGTCCTCTCCGCCGCGATCGTCGTCGCCGCGCCCCGCGATGCCATAATCCCACCGCCCACGCGAACCTCAGCTTGGCCGCGGGCAAGCTTCGGGTCGTTGACGCCCCGCCGCCTGCGCCGCAGGGAGTTTCGGCAATGACCGATCTCGCCATCCTGTACGAACATCCCGCCTGGTTCGCACCGCTGTTCGCCGCGCTCGACCGGCGCGGCGTCGCGCATCGCGACCTGTCGCCCGCCGGACACTGGGATCCGGCCGATCCGACGCCCCCCGCCCCGGTCGTATTCAACCGGATCGCGATGTCGAGCTTTCTGCGGTCGCACGAACATCCGATCTTCTATGCCACCGCGCTGTTCGATCACTGGCGGCGCGGCGGCGCGCGGGTGGTGAACGGGGCCGAGGTGCTGTCGATCGATGCGTCGAAGGCGCGACAGCTGTCGCTGATCGCGTCGCTCGGCCTCGCCATCCCGGCGACGCGCGTTGTCCACCGCGCGGCGGATGTCGTCGCGGCGGCACAGGCGATCGGCTTTCCGCTGGTGGTGAAGGCCAATATCGGCGGGTCGGGCGCGGGGATCACGCGGTTCGATAACCTGGCCGAGCTGCGCTACGCCGTCGAGGCGGGGGAATTGCCCACCAGCGTCGACGGCGTGCTGCTGGTGCAGGATTACGTGCCGGCGCGCGGCGGCGGCATCACACGGATCGAGACGCTCGATCGCGCCTTCCTGTACGCGATCGACGTGGCCGGCGGTGGAGCGTTCGACCTGTGCCCGGCCGATGCCTGTGTGGAAGGATCGGCGATCAGCATGACGGCCGTACAGCCCGCCCCGGCACTGGTGGCAGCTGCGGAAAGCATCGCTCGTGCCGCCCGTCTCGACGTGGGCGGGGTCGAGGTAATGATCGACGATCGTGACGGCGTGGCCCGATTCTACGATATCAACGCGCTGTCCAATTTCGTCGCGAAGCCATTGGACGTGCTCGGCTGGGACCCGCACGACCGTCTCGTCGATTATCTGGTCCGACAGATCGAGGAGACGCGCTGATGCGCTACGGATATTGGATGCCGGTGTTCGGCGGCTGGCTGCGCAACGTCCCCGACGAGGGGATGGAGGCCAGCTGGGACTACAGCAAACGCTTGGCGCAGAACTCGGAACGCTGGGGCTACGACCTGTCGCTGATCGCCGAGCTGAACCTGAACGACATCAAGGGCGTCGAGCAGCCGGCACTCGATGCCTGGTCCACCGCAGCGGCGCTGGCGGCGGTCACCGAGCGGCTGGAGCTGATGGTCGCGGTGCGCCCCAATTTCCACCATCCCGCGCTGTTCGCGAAAGCCGCGGCGAACATCGACCGCATCTCAAGCGGGCGCCTCGCGCTCAACGTCGTGTCGTCGTGGTGGGCGGACGAGGCGAAGCAGTACGGCCTGCAATTCGACCAGCATGACGATCGCTATGCACGGACCGAGGAATGGCTGACCGTCGTCGATGGGCTTTGGACCGAAGAGCGCTTCACCTTCGACGGGCAATTCTACCAGACCGATGCCGCAATCTGTGCGCCCAAGCCCGCCAAACGCCCGACCGTCTATGCCGGCGGCGAGAGCGAGAAGGCCAAGGCGATGATCGCCACGCAGTGTGACGCCTATGTCATGCACGGCGATCCGGTGGAGGCGATCGCGCCCAAGATCGCCGACATGGCCGCGCGGCGCTCGGCCGCGGGCGGTGCGCCGATGCAGTACGGCATGGCCGCCTATGCGATCGTCCGCGACAGCGAGAGGGAAGCGCAGGCCGAGCTGGAGCGGATCACCAAAGTCACCGACCTGCCCGCCGGCTACGCCAATTTCGACCAGTGGCTGTCGGGTACGCAACTGGAGCGCGAATTCAAGATCCAGGAATATTCGGTGTCCAACCGCGGCCTGCGCCCCAATCTGGTCGGCACGCCCGAACAGCTGAAGGAGCGCATCGCCGAATATGAGGCCGCCGGCCTCGACCTGCTGCTGCTCCAGATGAGTCCGCAGGCAGAAGAGATGGAGCGGTTCGCGGTGCAGGTGATGGGCACCGCATGATCGCGCTGCAATCGGTATCCAAGACGTATCCCGGCGGCGGGGCGGCGGCGCTGACCGACGTGTCGCTGAAGGTCGCGCGCGGCGAGGTGTTCGGCGTGATCGGCCAGTCGGGCGCGGGCAAGTCGACGCTGATCCGCCTGCTGAACGCGCTGGAACGGCCGACCGAGGGTGAAGTGCTGATCGACGGCACCGACCTTGCGACGCTGACGCCGGCTGCGTTGCGCAGCGTCCGGCGTCGGATCGGCATGATCTTTCAGAACTTCGGACTGCTCTCGTCGCGGACGGTGCGACAGAATATCGCCTTCCCGCTGGTGCTGACGGGAACGCCGCGCGCCGAGCGTGATGCTCGCGTCGCCTCGCTGTTGCAGCGCGTCGGGCTGACCGACCGCGCAGACGCCTATCCCGCGCAGCTGTCGGGCGGGCAGAAGCAACGCGTCGGCATCGCCCGCGCACTGGCGACCGGCCCGGATATACTGTTGTGCGACGAAGCGACCAGCGCGCTCGATCCCGAGACGACACGATCGGTGCTGGCGCTGCTGCGTGACCTCAACCGAGAGCTCGGTCTGACGATCGTCCTCATCACGCACGAGATGGCGGTGGTGCGCGCCGTGTGCGACCGGGTGGCGGTGCTGGACGCCGGTCGACTGGTCGAAAGCGGCACGGTCGATACGGTGTTCGCCGACACCACCCATGACGCCACGCGGCGGCTGTTGCAGGACATCGGCGCATGAGCGGGTTCTTCGCCAATGTGGACTGGGCCGACATCGCGCGCGCCACCGGCGACACGCTGCTGATGCTCGGCGGATCGTTGGTCCTGACGATCCTGCTCGGCATACCGCTGGGCGTGCTGCTGTTCCTGACCGACGCGCGGCAGATCGCCGCCAATCGCTTCGCCAACGGCGCGATCGGCACGGTCGTCAACATCCTGCGCTCGATCCCGTTCATCATCCTGCTGATCGTGATGATCCCGCTGACCGTGCTGGTCATGGGTACCTCGCTCGGCGTCGCCGGGGCGATCCCGCCGCTGGTGGTCGGCGCCGCGCCCTTCTACGCGCGTCTGGTCGAATCCGCGCTGCGCGAGGTGGATCGCACGACGATCGAGGCGGTGCAGGCGATGGGCGCGACGACATGGCAGATCGTCACCCGCGCGCTGCTGCCCGAGGCGATGCCGGGGTTGATCGCGGGCGCGACGGTCACCGCGGTCGCGCTGGTGTCGTTTACCGCGATGGCCGGCGTCGTCGGCGCGGGCGGCCTGGGCGACCTAGCGATCCGCTATGGCTATCAGCGGTTCCAGACCGACGTGATGATCGTCACCGTCACGCTGCTGGTCGTGCTCGTTCAGCTGATCCAGTTCGCCGGCGATGCACTCGCCCGCCATTATACCCGTCGTTGAGAGAGTCCGTCATGATCGATCGTCGCCACAGCCTGACCCTGATCGCCTTGCTGGCGCTTGCCGCCTGCTCCGGCGGTACCCCCAAGGCCGCCGACCCCAACCGCCTGAGCATCGCCGCGACCGCAGTGCCGCACGCGGAGATCCTCGAGGCGATCAAACCGACGCTGGCGAAGGAAGGCCTGACGCTCGATATCCGCGTCTTCAACGATTATGTGCAGCCCAACCTGCAGGTCGATCAGGGCCAGATCGACGTCAACTATTTCCAGACCAAGCCCTATCTGGACGAGTTCAACGCGGCGCGCGGCACGAAGCTGGTGACGATCGCCGGCATCCATGTCGAGCCGCTCGGCGCCTATTCGCGCAAGTGGAAGACGCTGGCCGACCTGCCCAGTGGCGCGACCGTCGCGATCCCGAACGAGCCGAGCAACGGCGGCCGCGCACTGCTGCTGCTGCAGACGGCCGGCGTGATAACGCTGAAGGATCCGACCAACGCGCTGTCCACGCTCAAGGATATTGTCGCGAACCCGAAGACCCTGCAATTCCGCGAGCTCGAGGCCGCGACGCTGCCCCGGGTGCTGGACGAGGTCGATCTGGCTCTCATCAACACCAACTATGCGCTCGACGCCAAGCTGAACCCGACGAGGGACGCGCTGGCGATCGAGGATGCCAAGTCGCCCTATGTCAATTTCCTGGTCGGCAAGCCGGGCAGCGACAAGGATCCGCGCGTCGTCAAACTGGTTGCCGCGCTGCGCAGCGATGCCGTGCGCGTGTTCATCCAGAACAAGTATCAGGGCGCGGTGCTGCCCGCCTTCTAGAGTTTGATTCACGCAGGTTGAAACAAGGCTTGTGCTCCGGCGCGGGTGGATCAGACTCTAGGCAAACTCTCCGCCGCGCTCGAGCAGCCGGCGGGCCTGTTTCAGATGCGGGGCGTCCACCATCCGTCCATCCACCTGCAACGCGCCCGCGTCCGGCGCGGCGGCAAAAGCCGCGACGATCGCTCGGGCGTGGGCGATCGTCGCGGGATCGGGGGTAAAGGCTGCATTGATCGTCGCGACCTGCGTCGGGTGGATCGCCATCATCGCCGTGAAGCCGTCGCGCGCCGCGCGTCGCGCATAGGCGTCCAGCCCGGCGAGATCGCGTAAGGCGGGATACACCGTCTCGATGGCGGGCACCCCCGCCGCATGCGCTGCGAACAGCGTCAGCGATCGCGTCATCTCATAGGGTGCGGTATAGCTGCCGTCGTCCTCGCGCGCCGTCGCCGCCCCGATCGCGGCGGGCAAATCCTCCGCCCCCCAGGTCAGCCCGGCCAGGCGGACACCCGATGCGGCGTAACTGCCAAGCTGGAAGATCGCTGCGGGCGTTTCGGTCGCGATCGGCAGGATCGGCGCATCGATTCCCGCCGCAGCCAGCTGCCGGGCGAGAGCGCGGACACTCTCCGCACCCTCCGCCTTGGGCATGACGATCGCGGCCGGCGACAGGCCGGCAAGCGCGGCGATATCGTCGGCGCACAGGTCGGTATCGATCGGGTTGATCCGCACGAACAGCGCGACGTCGCCGCGATCTGTCCGCAGATGCGCCGCGACAGCCGATCGCGCGGCATCCCTTGCCGATGCCGCGACCGAATCCTCCAGGTCGAGGATGACCGCGTCCGCACCGCTCGCGGCAGCCTTGGCGAACCGCTCCGGCCGGTCGCCGGGCACGAACAGCAGCGACCGCAGCCTCATGCCGGTGACCGCCTGAGCAACGCGCTGCGCAGGCAACTGCACACGATCTCGTCGCGCTGGTTCAGCATCCGGTGCGCGAAGGTCACGATCCCCGCATCGGGCCGCGACCGGCTGTCCTTCAGTGCATGGACGTCGCTCTCGGCGCGCAGCGTGTCGCCGATGAACACCGGCTTCGGCATGACCAATGTGTCGTAGCCCAGGTTGGCGACCAGCGTCCCCAGCGTGGTGTCGCCGACGGACAGCCCCACCATCAGCGCAAAGGTGAAGGTGCCGTTGACGAGGATCTGCCCGAACTCGCTGGCCTTCGCCGCCTCTGCGTCGAGGTGCAGCGGCTGCGGATTGTGCGTCATGACCGTGAACAACAGATTGTCCGTTTCCGTCACGGTGCGGCGGATCTCGTGGACGATCCGGTCGCCCAGCGTCCACTGGTCAAAGAAGCGCCCGGCCATCAGCTGCCCTTCCCGTCGGCGGCTTCGATCCGTGCCAGCAGGATGCCCTCGGGCACCTGTGCCCCCTCGACGACCGTCAGTTCGGCGACGATGCCATCGAACGGTGCGGTCAGCGCCTGCTCCATCTTCATCGCTTCCAGCACCAGCATTCGCTGACCGTTCGTCACGGCCTGCCCCGCTTCGACCAGCACCGCGATGACGCGGCCCGGCATCGGCGACAGGATCGCGCCATCGCCCTCGCCCGCACCGCCGATCTGGTCGGCGCGGCGGGGACCGAACGGCCAAGCCTCGCCATCGAGATACACCACCCCGTCGGCAACCTCTCCCGCCGGTGCAGCACCCGCGTCGACCAGATAGGGCTTGCCCGCGACCTCCACTGCGACCCGCGTCGCTGCCGCCGCATTGGTACGAAAGCCCCGCAGGCTGTCCCACGGATCTCCGGTGGCGGCGGGCAGAATCGCCGCCGCCGCTGCCGCCAGCACCACCGGGGACGGTTCGGCCGGCGGGATCAGCGCATCCGCATGCCGATCGATGAACCCGGTATCGACGCGGCCGGCGACGAAATCGGGATGTGTCGCTGCACGCGCGAGGAAGGCCGCGTTGGTCCGGACCGGCCACACCTGCGTCCCGCGCGCCGCCACCGAGAGCTTCGCCGCCGCCTGCGCCCGGGTCGTCGCATGAACGATCAGCTTGGCGATCATCGGATCGTAAAAGGGCGTGACCGCGCCGCCCTCCTCGACCCCGCTGTCGATGCGGACCCCGGCGGGAAAGCGCAGCCGGTCGAGTGGCCCGGTCGAGGGCAGGAACCCGGTCGACGGGTTCTCGGCGTAGAGTCGCGCTTCCATCGCCCAGCCGTCGATCGACAGTTCGTCCTGAGTGCGCGGCAACGGCTCTCCACTCGCGACGCGCAGCTGCCATTCGACCAGATCCTGGCCCGTGATCGCTTCGGTCACCGGATGCTCGACCTGCAACCGCGTGTTCATTTCCATGAACCAGATCCGGTCGGCGCGCAGCCCGTCCGATCCGTCGGCGATGAACTCGATCGTCCCCGCCCCGACATAATCGACCGCGCGCGCTGCCTTCACCGCGGCCGCGCACACCGCCGCGCGCGTGGCGGCATCCATGCCGGGCGCGGGCGCTTCCTCGATGACCTTCTGGTGACGGCGTTGCAGCGAACAGTCGCGCTCGAACAGATGCACCGCGTTCCCATGCGTGTCGCCGAACACCTGCACCTCGATGTGGCGCGGGCTGAGGATATACTTCTCGATCAGGACCTGCGTGTTGCCGAACGACGCCGCCGCCTCGCGCTTGCAGCTTTCGAGCATCTCGGCGAAATCGGCGGCGGCCTCGACCTTGCGCATCCCCTTGCCGCCGCCACCGGCCACCGCCTTGATGAGCACCGGATAGCCGATCGCATCGGCCTCCGCCCGCAACCGCTCTGGCGACTGGTCCGCGCCCAGATAGCCCGGCGTCACCGGAACGCCCGCCGCAATCATCCGCGCCTTGGCGGCATCCTTCAGCCCCATCGCGCGGATGGCGGCGGGCGGCGCGCCGACCCAGACCAGCCCGGCGGCGGCCACGGCCTCGGCGAATTCGGCATTCTCCGACAGGAATCCGTATCCGGGGTGGATCGCCTCGGCGCCGGTCGTACGCGCGGCCTCCAGCAGGCGGTCCTGCCGCAGATAGCTGTCCGCAGCCAGCGCGGTGCCGATGCACACCGCCGCGTCGGCTTCGCGCACGAACGGCATGTCGGCATCGACGTCGGAATGGACCGCGATCGTACGGATACCGAGCCGCCGGGCGGTGCGGATGATGCGGCGGGCGATCTCGCCGCGATTGGCGATCAGGAGCGAGGCGATCATGACCATTACATCCGGAACAGGCCGAACTGCGCGCGCGCAGGGATCGGCGCGTTCAGCGTGGCGGAGAGGGCGAGGCCCAGCACGTCGCGGGTCTGGGCGGGATCGATGACGCCGTCGTCCCACAATCGCGCGGTCGCGTAATAGGGATTGCCCTCGTCCTCGTATTTCTGGCGGACCGGTGCCTTGAACGCCTCGGCCTCGTCGGGCGTCCACGTCTCGGCATCGCGGTGGACGGTCGCGAGCACACTCGCCGCCTGCTCGCCGCCCATCACGCTGATCCGCGCATTGGGCCAGGTGAACAGGAAGCGCGGAGAGTAGGCGCGCCCGCACATGCCGTAATTGCCAGCCCCGAAGCTGCCGCCGATCAGGACGGTGATCTTGGGCACCGACGCCGTCGCGACGGCGGTTACCAGCTTTGCGCCGTTCTTGGCGATCCCCTCCGCCTCGTACCGGCCGCCGACCATGAAGCCCGAGATGTTCTGGAGGAACAGCAAGGGGATCCGCCGCTGGCAGGCGAGTTCGATGAAGTGCGCGCCCTTCAATGCGGATTCGGAGAAGAGTACGCCATTGTTGGCCAGGATCGCGACGGGCATGCCCCAGATGCGCGCAAAGCCGCACACGAGCGTGGTGCCGTACAGCGCCTTGAATTCGTGGAATTCCGATCCGTCGACAATGCGCGCAATGACCTCGTGCACGTCATAGGGCGCGCGCACGTCCTGCGGCACGATGCCGTAGAGGTCCTGCGGGTCGAGCTTCGGCGAACGCGGCGCGGCGATCTCGATATCCACCGCCTTGGGGTGGTTCAGCGTCGCGACGATGTCGCGCACGATCAGCAGCGCATGTTCGTCATTTTCGGCGACATGATCGACCACGCCGGACTTGCGCCCATGCGTGTCCGCGCCGCCCAGTTCCTCGGCCGAGATGACCTCGCCCGTCGCCGCCTTCACCAGCGGCGGGCCGGCAAGGAAGATCGTGCCCTGGTTGCGCACGATCACGCTTTCGTCGGACATCGCGGGCACATAGGCGCCGCCCGCGGTACAGCTGCCCATCACGCACGCGATCTGGGGGATTCCTTCCGCCGACATCTGCGCCTGGTTGAAGAAGATGCGGCCGAAATGATCGCGGTCGGGAAACACCTCCGCCTGATGCGGCAGGTTCGCGCCGCCGCTGTCGACCAGATAGATGCACGGCAACCGGTTCGCCTGCGCGATCTCCTGCGCGCGCAGGTGCTTCTTCACCGTCATCGGGAAATAGGCGCCGCCCTTCACGGTCGGATCGTTGGCGACGATCATGCATTCGCGCCCGGACACGCGGCCGATGCCGGCGATCATGCCCGCGCCGGGTGCGCCGCCTCGGCCGTCCTCGTCATACATGCCATGCGACGCCAGTGCGCCGACTTCCAGGAAAGCCGAGCCCGGATCGAGCAGCCGTTCGACCCGATCCCGCGGCAACAGCTTGCCACGCGCGACGTGCCGCGCGCGATGCTGTTCCGAGCCGCCGAGTGCCGTCTGCGCGACGGTCGCCCGCAGCGCGTCCGCCAGCGCGCGATTGTGCGCCGCGTTGGTCCGGAAGTCCTCCGACGCCGGATCGATGCGGGTGCCGAGCGTCGTCATCACTGCGCCTTCGGGGCGTCGTGGCCGATCAGTTCGCGGCCGATCAGCATCCGCCGCACCTCGTTCGTGCCCGCGCCGATATCGAGCAGCTTGGCGTCGCGCCAGTAGCGCTCGACCGGCCAGTCCTTCGTATAGCCCGCGCCGCCCAGCGCCTGGATCGCCTCGTTCGCCACCTTCACCGCGCTTTCCGACGCCAGCAGGATGCAGCCTGCGGCATCGAACCGGGTCGTGCGCCCGGCGTCACACGCCCTGGCGACCGCGTAGACATAGGCACGCGCGGAATTCAGCGCGACGTACATGTCGGCGACCTTGGCCTGCATCAGCTGAAACTCGCCGATCGGCCGCCCGAACTGCCGGCGCTCGCGAACATAGGGCAGGACGACGTCGAGACACGCCTGCATGATCCCCAGCTGGATTCCCGACAGCACGACGCGTTCGTAATCGAGGCCCGACATCAGCACCTTCACCCCGCCATGCAGCGGGCCCATCACCTGGTCGTCCGACACGAAACAGTCGTCGAACACGAGTTCCGCGGTCGGCGACCCGCGCATCCCGACCTTGTCGATCTTCTGCCCGATCGAGAAGCCGGCGAAGTCCTTCTCGATCAGGAATGCGGTGATCCCCTTCGACCCCGCGTCGGGGATCGTCTTGGCATAGACGACCAGCGTGTCGGCATAAGGCGCGTTGGTGATCCAGAATTTCGTGCCGTTCAGCCGGTAACCGCCATCGACCGCGTCGGCGCGCAGCTTCATCGACACGACGTCCGATCCCGCACCCGCTTCGGACATCGCCAGGCTGCCGACGTGCTCGCCCGAGATCAGTTTCGGCAGATACTTCGCCTTCTGCTCGGCATTGGCCCAGCGCCGGATCTGATTCACGCACAGGTTGGAATGCGCGCCATAGCTGAGGCCGATCGACGCCGACGAGCGGCTGATCTCCTCGCAGGCGATCAGATGCTCGAGATAGCCGAGCCCCAGGCCGCCATCGGCTTCCTCGACGGTGATCCCATGCAGGCCGAGCGCGCCCATCTCGGGCCACAGCTCGCGGGGGAAACTGTCCTCCGCATCGACGCGCGCGGCGATCGGTTCGATCCGGTCGAGCGCGAACCGGCGCGTCGTATCGCGGATCATGTCCGCCATCTCGCCCAGCGCGAAATCCAGCTCAGCCATCTCACTCTCCCACGTGTCGTCCTGCAGTCTAGACACCGACGGCGACACCGCAAAATTGAAAGATACGCTGCGATGCCATAGACGCCGTCTATGATCGATCGCTACCAGCTTCGCTACTTCCTGGCCGTCGTCGATACCGGAAACTTCTCGCGCGGAGCGGCCGCCTGCAACGTGTCGCAGCCGACATTGTCGGTCGGCATCGCCAAGCTGGAAAAGGCGCTGGGACACCCCCTGTTCAGCCGCACCAACCGTCGCGTGGCGCTGACCGATGCGGGCAGCCGGCTGTTGTCCCATGCGCGGATCGTCGAAGCGGGCTTCACCGCGGCCGAGCGCGAGGTCGTCGGCGTGACCGCGACGCTTACGCTGCGGCTGGGCATACTCTCGACGATCCCGCGACGGTGGGTCGAGGCGTTCCTGCGGCGGCAGGCGTCGGCTCCGGCCGGCGACCGGATCGAGATCGTCGAGGGCAACGAACGCGACCTGCGCAGCCGCCTCGCCCGGGGTCGCATCGACGCGGGCGTCATGATCGTCCGCGACGACGATCCGGACGCGGGCGAAGCGATCCTGACCGAGGGATATTCGCTGGCGATGAGCGCCGCGCATCCGCTGGCGTCGCGCGATCGCCTGCGCGTCGAGGACGTGGCGAACGAACCGATGATCGTGCGGCGGCACTGCGAACTCCTGTCCGAAACCAGCCGGTTCTTCACCGCGCGCGGAATCCGTCCGTTCTTTCCATCGCGCACCACCAGCGACGACCACGCGCTCAGCTATGTCCGGGCCGGTCTGGGCGTCACGGTCATGCCCGATGGCTTTCGCACGCCCGGGGTCGCCCGTGTGCCGCTGGACGGCTTCGATTTCACGCGGACGCTCGGCCTGGTCCATGCGCGCCACGCCGACCGGTCGTCGGCATCGCGCAGCGAAATCACGGCCGCCTGGATCGCCGCCATCGGCGCGCCGGCCGGACGCTCTCCCGCAGCGGACGATTCAAGCCACTTGTAATGTAGGATTTCAAATGTTCTTCGTTTGTTCGAGTCGAATCACAGGAGACACGAACATGCAGAAACGGACCGGCCTCGCCCTGATCGTGGCAGCCACCGTCGGCGGGATCGCGCTGGCGTCGGAGACGATCAGCTATCGCTATGACGCGCGGGGCCGCCTGGTGTCGGTGCAGCACACCGGATCGGTAAACGACGGTGTCGTCACGAACTACGCACTCGACAACGCGCACAACCGCACCACGAAGACGGTCACCGGCGCACCGTAGGCGCCTGAGCGGCCCTGCGCCGCCACTCCCCTATCCTACCCCGAAAATTCAGGAGCTTTCCATGGTCACTTCACCGGCCTGCGACGGCGCGCGTCCGCGCCACATCGCCCGCATCCTCTTTGCCCTGGGCACCGCGATCGCCTCCGGCATCACCGTGCCAGCCCTCGCGCAGGAATATCAACCGCCCGCCCCTCCGCCGATCCGCGAGTCGATCGATGCCAACGGCGTCGACCTGTCGCGCGGCGTGATGATCGACCGCGCGCACAGCGTGTCGATCGGCGGTGCGGGAGAACTGGGCATGAGCTTCACGCGTCAGATCGGATCAAATGGTGATTTCCGCGATTCCACCGCGGGGTTCGTAGCCGGCACCGCCACGGGTGTCATCGTCTCGCTCGATGGATCCAGCGAGAGCTTCACTTTGACCAACGGCGTCTTCATTTCCGACCAGCACCGAGGGTCGCGTCTGACCAGCAACGCCGGTACCCTGGTCTATACGCTGGCCGACGGAACGGTCGCATCCTTCAACAGGATCGCCGACGTAACGCAATATTCAGGCGACGCGTCGGTTATCACCTCGCTCTTGCGTCCCAGCGGCGAAACCTGGACCTACCACTACACGTCGGTGCCGGTGTGTGCCGTGCAGTCGAATTCGGATTGTATCGCCACCATCACGGCTGCGCGGCTCCAGGCCGTGACGAGCAATCTCGGATACATGGCCAAGCTGTCCTACATGGAAAACAGCGAGCCGGCGCTGCAGAGTGACACCTATCCGTGGATGACGTTGACCAGCGTCGCGCTGGTCAACCGTACGGTCGATGCCTGCGATCCGATGGCGAACGCCTGCAGCTTCACCGTCGCCTGGCCGAAACTGGACTTCGCCGGGGTGGCGTCGGTCAGCGACAGCCTGAATCGGACCACCGCCTACAGCTACACCAGCGGACGCGTCACCGGCATCCGGCGGCCGGGCGCGTCGGCGGACAGCACGACGATCGGTTATGACGGCACCGGCCGGGTGAGCAGCATCACGCGCGACGGCGTCGCCTGGACCTATGCCTACGACGTGGTCGCGGGACTGCCCACCACGACGGTGAACGCCGCCCTGCCCGGCAAGCGTGTCGTCACGTTCGATCCCGCGACCCTGCTTCGCGTGTCCGACACCGATGCGGAGGGCAACACGACGCGATACGAATATCATCCCGCCACCAACCTGCTGAAGAAGGTCACCGGGCCGCAGGGCGAGACGACCGAATATGAATATGACCTGCGCGGCAACGTGACCAGGACGACCGCGACGCCGAAGCCCGCGCCGAACCAGGGTCCCTTCGCGCTGTCGCCGATGGTGGCGGTGGCGGTCTATCCGGCCAGCGACACCACCGACACCGATCGCTGCACGACCGCGGTCACCGCGGCGCAGTGCAACCGCCCGATCTCGACCAAGGGGTTCGACGGGGTCGAGACGACCTATACGTGGAACGCGGCGAGCGGCGGACTCGCGAGCGTGACGCTGCCCGCGGTGGGCGGGATCGCGCCGCAGACGCGTTATGCCTATACGACGCTGACGTCGGCGATGGGCGGCGCGGTGCAGCGGCTGACCGGCATTTCGGCCTGCCGGACGACCGCCAACTGCATCGGCACGGCGGATGAGACGCGGACCACGATCGCCTATGCCACCCCCACGCTGCTGCCGAGCGCGACCAGTAGCGGTGCGGGCGACGGATCGCTCGTGGCGACCAGCAGCTTCGACTATGACCCGGTCGGCAACCGCATTTCGGTCGACGGGCCGTTGCCGGGCAGCGGTGATACCAGCTATTCGCGCTACGACGCGGTGCGCCGGCCGGTCGGCGCGATCGGTCCGGATCCCGACGGGGCGGGACCCTATCCCCGCCGCGCGCGCCGGGTGAGCTACAACGCCGACGACCAGGTGACGCAGGACGCCTCGGGCCATGTCGCGGGGACCAGCGACAGCGACTGGGCGAACTTCACCGCCGGGGCGAGCGTGACCCGCAGCTACGATCCCGCCACCGCGCGGCTGCTGCGCGAGGATCGGGGCATGTCGCTGACCGACTATGGCTATGACGCGCGCGGGCGGCTGGCCTGCACGGCGCAGCGGCTGAACTTTGCGGCGCGGGCCGGCGCACCGGTCGACGGCTGTACCCTGAGCACGGAAGGTGCCCAGGGGCCGGACCGCATCGCGCGCGTGAGCTACGACGCGCTCGACCGCCCGGTGCTGGTGAAGACCGGCGTCGGCACACCCGACGAAAGCGTGGAGAGTGCCGCGACCTATACGGTCGACGGCCAGCTCGCGACGCTGACCGACGGCAACGGCAATGTCACGACCTATACCTATGACGGGTTCGGGCGCTTCTCGATCCTGTGCCATCCCGGATCGACCCTGCCCGGCGGCACGTGCGGGCTGTCGTCGAGCGACTGGGAGGGTCAGGCGTACAAGCCCGACGGCACGGTCGACCAGTACCGGCTGCGCGGCGGGCACACCCTGATCTTCGGCTATGACGCGCTGAAGCGGCCGACGACGAAGAGCCGCTATCAGCTGGGCGTCGGCATCTACGACACGGTCAGCTACACGCACGACCTGCTGGGGCAACTGACGCGGGCGTCGCGGCCGGGTCAGTCGGTGCAGTTCGACATCGACGCGCTGGGCCGTCGAACCGGGGAGTCGCAGCCGGCGGGGTCGGTCTATGCGAATTACGACCTGTCGGGCCGTCGGACGCGGCTGCGGTGGTCGGGGCCGGATTATTACGTCGACTATGACCGCGACTGGACGGGCACGCTGACGCATGTCCGCGAGAAGGGCGCGGCATCGGGGACCGGCGTGCTGGCGTGGCTGCGCTACGATCACTTCGGATACCTGCGCCGGATCGACCGCGGCAACGGCACGGTGATGAGCAACGCGCTGACCGGCAGTGGCCAGTTGCAACTGCTCAGCGAGACCATGCCGGGCACCACCGGCTCGGTCAGCACGTCGCTGAGCTACAACGCCGCGGGCCAGATCGCATCGCTGACGCGCAGCAACGACGCCTATGCCTTCACCCCGCACACCAGCGGCACGACCGGCTACGGCATCGGCGTCGGCAACCGCGTGACGAGCGCCGGCGGTGCGGGCGTGACCTATGACCAGAGCGGCAACGTGACGGGAATCGGGGGCACGAGCTATGGCTATTCGGCGGAGAACGAGCTGACCAGCGCCGGCGGCAACAGCCTCGCCTACGACCCGCTCGGCCGGCTGCTGTCGGTGACCACCCCTGCGGGCACGACGCAATTCCTGTACGACGGCTGGACGCTGGTCGCCGAGCTCGATGCCGCGGGCAACTACCTCCGCCGCCACGTACCGAGCGACGGCTTCGACGCGCCGATCGCCGAAGTCACCGGCCCGGTCACCGCACCCGTCCACCGCTGGTACCACGCCGACGAGCGCGGATCGGTGACAGCGCTCAGCGACGACGCCGGCGCGGTGGGAACGCCCAACACCTACGACGAATATGGCGTGCCGGGCGCGGCGAACCAGGGCCGGTTCGGCTACACCGGCCAGATGTGGTTGCCCGAAGTCGGCCTCTACAACTACAAGATGCGCATGTACGCGCCCACCCTCGGCCGTTTTCTGCAAACCGACCCGATTGGCCTGGCCGGCGGGGTGAACCTCTACGGCTATGTCGGCGGCGATCCGGTGAATGCCACCGATCCGATGGGGTTGGCGGCGTAAAGCGGTCCGCGCTTGCCACCGTGCACGAACGATGGCCAACCGGCGTGTGAAGTCGTCGTCAACGGCGGCGGCAGCAGCGGGGGCTATGCGTGGCGCGGTTACGAGTCCCTCTTGCGCGGGTGGGCAGAGCAAGCCTTGCAGAGGCGACCCGTCGATATTGGTGGGGCCGTCGGCGGGCAGGTTGTGTTGCCGCAAAGGCCGCAAGCTACTTGCCCTGTAGGAATGAGTTCAAAGGGAAGGGACGCGACCGGCCAACTAAACTGTATTCCGACACCACCGCCTCCTCCGCCGCAACCAAAGCCCAAGCCGTCGCCTCAGCGAGAAATGGTGTGCGATTATGCCGGCGCTGTCGTCGGGTCTGGACTGGGCGCGATTGGAGGCGCTGCCGTTTCACCTTTCGTGTCTCCGGTCGGTGGAGGCATTATTGGCTTTCATGTCGCATTTTTGACAGGGGCGTCTGCTGCGAAATCGTGCAAGGGATCATGATTACTATGAGTCAAAAGAGAAAAGCCATTTTGTTCTTTTTGGTCGTTTTGGGCGCGATACTTGGAGTTATAACGTCTAGATCTCTTTGACATTCATCTCAGACAGCGGTGACAGTGCAATAATTCCGACCTGCCAGCGGCGGAGGAGCATCACTCCTCCGCCGCGCTCTTATCGGTTGTAGCCAAGTTCACGATCGGGACGGGCAACCGGGTGACGAGCGCCGGCGGTGCGAGCGTGACGTACGACCAGAGCGGCAATGTGACGGGGATCGGCGGTGTCACCTACGGCTATTCGGCGGAGAACGAACTGACCGGCGCGGGTGGCAACAGCCTCGCCTATGATCCGCTCGGCCGGCTGCTGTCGGTGACCACCCCGGCGGGCACGACGCGGTTCCTGCACGATGGCTGGACGCTGGTCGCCGAGCTCGATGCGCCGATCGCCGAATTGGGTCGCCACGCCAAACCGATCTTTCTCAGACTGGTGCCCGTCCGTCGCTACCCGTCTGCCCGGGATACGGAACGGGTGAGGTCCAAAAGCCTGTGCGACCGGATCGCCGTTCGAGAAAGTCGAACAAAAGGCTCGATCCTTTTCGGCTGCCGCGATCGTACGGGCACTGCCAGAACCGTCCTGCAACGACCGCCCGGCGGTCTCGAACAGGACATTCGGCCATGGCTTATCTGGATCTCGCTTTCGACCTGCCGCGCGCCGCGATGGCCGCCGCCACGGCCGCGCCGCGTCACGATGCCGTCTCGCTGGTCGCGCCGCTGGAGCGGCAGGTCGTCCAGCTTGCCCGCGCCGATGGCCGCTGGAGCCTGCGGACGCACGGCCGGATCGACACGCTGCTGCGCTGGGTGTTCGGGGTGAAGCCGGTCAATCGGCTCGCCGATCCCCGACTGGAGGCGCTGCGGCGCTTCGCGGTGATGGCCCGCCTGCGCGGCGATCGCCTGCCGCCGCAGGAAACCGAGCGGCTGATCGCGGCGGGATTCGTCCGCGAGGCGATCGACGAGATCCGCCGGATGATCCGGCCCGCCGCACACGCCGCCGCCTGATCCTCTCGCCCGGGAGTTTCGTCATGCCCGCCATCCCGCACCGCGCCGCCGTCCGCCGGATACTCCCTCTGCCCGGCATCGATCCCGTCCATCTCGCCATCCGGACGCTGTACGTCGTCGCCGGGCTGGCCGCCGCCGTCTCGCTCTACTCCCGGATGCTCACCCTGCTCGGCGACGCCATCCCCGCGGCGATCCTGACGCTGACCGTCGGGATGATGTTCCACGTCCTGATGAACCGGGGGGATCGGCGGTCATGACCTGGCTGCCGGTCTTCCTGATGCTCTGCGGCCTCGGCCCGGCACAGGCGTCGCAGATCACCGCGACGCTCGAGGCGATCGACCAGACCGGAACCGTGTGCCCGCACCGCGCGAAGGACCGCTAGGGCGCATCCCTCAGTTCTGCTGGCTGCGCAGCCGCTCGATCAGCCAGGCCGCAGCCGGACCGGGCAGCGTGTCGCTGCGATGGATCGCATGCAGGGCGTAGTCGCCCGGTGCGGCGTCGGGCATGTCGAGCTGGATCAGCCGTCCAGACGCCACGTCCTCGCGCACCATCGGCTCGGGCATATAGCCCCAGCCGATCCCAGCCTTCAGCAGCATGTGCTTGGACGACACGTCGGCCAGCCGCCACGTGCGGCTGCTCATCACCGCGAACTCGCGCCCCTCGGTCATGTGCGAGCGATCGGTCAGCACCAGCTGGATATGCGCGCGCCCTGCACCCGGCGGATTGCGCCCGGCCAGCGCCAGCGGATGGCTGGCCGCCGCTACCGGGATCAGCCGCACCGCGCCGATCGCGATCCGTTCGATGCCGTCCACCGTGTCGAGCGGCCCGCTGACGCCGACGCTCGCCCGCCGGTCGAGGATATGCTGCGTCACCGATCCCAGCGTCTCGACCGAGAGATGCAGCGACACGGTCGGATAGGCGTCGAAGAAGGCGGTCAGCGCATCGACCACCCGATCCTCGGGCAGGAAGGTGTCGAGCACGACGTGCAGCTCCGACTCGAGCCCCTGCAACAGTCCCTTCGTCTTCGCGCGCAGCCCGTCGATCCCGTTCGCGACCAGCCGCGCCTCGCCCAGGACCATGCGGCCGGCGTCGGTCAGCTGCGGCTTGCGCGTCGATTCGCGGTCGAACAGCCGGATGCCGAGCTGCGCCTCCAGATTGGCGATCGTGTAGCTGATGACCGATGTCGCGCGGTTCAGCTTGCGCGCCGCGCCGGCGAAGCTGCCGACCTCGACCACGGTGACCAGCACGCGCAGCTGGTCGAGAGTCGGGGTGCCGGGTTCCGAGATCATGCTTCCTCCATGTCCATGGGCCTCGCCGGGCCGTACCACCGCATCATACCGATTTCATCGAACATATCGATCTAAACTTGCCCGGTTTTCGCGAACCTCCGTCCCTCATATCTGGAGGGCAAGACAGCGCTTCCGGGCAACCCCCTCCCCCCGTCCGGAGGCGCTGTCGGTCACGAACATCCTGTTCGAGGAGACACGCAGATGACGCTTTCATCCCACACCGGTCCCGTCGAGCAGATGATCCTGCCCGCGACCCGCGACCTCGGCGACTTCTCGGTCCGCCGCGCGCTGCCGTCGGCCAAGCGCCGCATGGTCGGCCCGTTCGTGTTCCTCGACAGCTTCGGCCCCGTCGTGCTCCGCGCCGGCCAGGGCGTCGATACCCGCCCGCACCCGCACATCGGGCTGAGCACACTGACCTATCTGATCGAGGGCGAGAGCGACCACCGCGACAGCGAGGGCTATGTCCAGACGATCCGTCCCGGCGAAGTCAATCTGATGACCGCCGGGCATGGTATCGTCCATTCGGAGCGCAGCGGCCCCGCCAGCCGTGGGCGTGAGGAGACGATGTTCGGCTTCCAGGCCTGGCTCGGCCTGCCGAGCGCGCTGGAGGAAACCGATCCCGGCTTCCAGCATGTCGATGCCGCCGACGTACCGGTGCTGGCCGATGGCGGCATCGACATGAAGCTGCTGGCCGGCAGCTTCGGCGGGCGCACCGCCCCGACCCGCCTGTTCTCCGAGACGCTCTATGCCGACATCGTCCTGGCCCCGGGCACGCGCTTCGCGATCGAGAGCGGACATATCGAGCGCGCGGTCTACGTCGTCGAAGGCGGGATTTCCGTCGAGGGACAGGTCGGCATCTTCTGCAAGGACGAGCTGGTCGTGTTCCGCCCGGGTGCCGAGGTCATCGTGCGCGCGGACGGGCCGACCCGCCTGATGCTGATGGGCGGCGAACCGCTCGACGGCCCGCGCCACATCTTCTGGAACTTCGTCTCCAGCCGGCAGGACCGCATCGACCAGGCCGCTGCCGACTGGCGCGAGCGCCGCTTCCCCGGTGTGCCGGGCGACGACGTCGAATTCATCCCGCTTCCCGAAACCCCACCGCTGCGCGCGGCGGCCTGACCCCCATCACTCTCTCCACGGAAAGGATCACACCATGAAACTCCTCCACATCGATTCGAGCATCCTCGGCGGCTATTCGGTCAGCCGCCAGCTGTCGGCGCAGACCGTCGCGCAGCTGACTGCCGGCCGCGACGACATCGAGGTCGTCTACCGCGACGTCGCCGCCGACCCGATCCCGCATCTGTCGGGCGGCTATCTCGCCGCGCTACAGAGCGCCGAGGCCGACCGCACACCCGAACTCCAGGCCGAGATCGCCCAGAGCGCCGCCGTTCTCGACGAATTCATCGCCGCCGACATCGTCGTGATCGGCGCGGGCCTCTACAATTTCGGCATCCCCAGCCAGCTGAAGGCGTGGATCGACCGCATCATGGTCGCGGGCAAGACGTTCAGCTACGTCGATGGCGCGCCGGTCGGGCTCGTCCCGGGCAAGCGCATCATCCTGGCGATCGCGCGCGGTGGCGTATACTCGGGAAATTCGCCGACCGCCGCGAACGAGCACACCGAAACCCATCTGAAGGCCGCGTTCGGCTTCATCGGCCTGGCCGCTGAATCGATCGTCGCCGAAGGCGTCGCGATCGGGCCGGAACAGCGCGCCGCCGCGATCGAGGGTGCCGAAGCCCAGATCGCCGCGCTCACCGCCTAACCCTGTTGACCGGAGACGCCGCCATGGCCAGTTTGGCACCCGCACGGGCCATCACCCACCGGACCCGTGGCACCCGCCACGGGCCGATCACCCGGCTGATGAGTCCGGGCGATCTGGGCCAGCTGGTCAAGCCGTTCGTTTTCCTCGACCTGTTCGAGGCGGACAGCTTCACCGGCGGCGTTTCCGCCCATCCGCATTCGGGCATCGCGACGCACACCACCTTCCTGCGCGGCGGCATGACCTATGCCGATTCGACCGGGGAATCGGGTGCGCTGCACGACGGCGCGGTCGAGTGGATGCGCGCCGGCCGCGGCGTCTGGCACACCGGCCAGCCGCTGGGCGGGCAGCCGATCCTCGGCTTCCAGCTGTGGCTGGCGCTGCCGCCCGAACTGGAACTCTCAGCACCCGAAAGCCGCTACCTCGGACCCGAAACGATCGACACCGTGGGTCCGGTACGCGTCCTGCTCGGCCAGCATGACGGCGTGTCGGGACCGATCGACATGCCGATGCCGCTGACCTACCTCCATGTCCGCCTGGCCGATGGCGAGCGCTGGACCTACACGCCACCCGCCGGGCACGACGTCGCCTGGGTAGCGGTCAGCGGCGGTCGGCTGGGCGTGAGCGGAACCATCGTCGATCGCGAGATGATCGTGTTCGCCGATGGCGACGACGCGATCGAGTTCGTCGCGCACGGGGCCACCGAGTTCGTGCTCGGCTCGGCCGCGCGCCATCCCCACCCCCTCGTGCTGGGCAGCCATTCGGTCCACACCAGCCCCGCCGCGCTGGCGGAAGGCCAGCAGACCATCGCGGCACTCGCCCGCACCCCGGCGGTGGCGGCCCTGCTGCACGCCTGAACCCTATCCAGGAGAGACATGATGACCGACCAGGACAGCCGCAACGTCGAGGTTGCAAAGGAATATTTCATCCGCAGCGACGCACAGGATCCGCGGCTGATGGAGCTGTTCCACCCCGACCTGCAATTCTATTATCCGAAGTTCGGCATCGGTCACGGGCCGCAGTCGGTGCTCGACATGGTGTCGGGCTTTACCGGCCAGCTCGAGGCGATCGAGCACGACAAGGCGAACCTGCTGTACGTCGCGCGCGATCCGTACGTTATCGTCGAGGGCACGTCGCGCGGGCGGCTGAACGGCGTGGACTGGGACGGTGGCCAGACCGCGGGCGGACGCTTCTGCAACGTCTTCGAATTTCGCGACGGGCTGATCGTGCGTTGCCACGTCTATCTCGATCCCGACTATACCGGGCAGGACGAAGCGCGCTTCCGCTGGGGTCACGACGGCCGCGAGTGGTAGATCGAACGCGTTAGCGGAGACGACGGCATGGACATCGGCATCGACAGCTTCGCCGCCACCTCGGCGGCACTCGGCGAAGAGCCGCCGGTCGGCGATGCCGATCGCATGGCGTTCCTGCTCGACGAGATCGTCGCGGCCGACCGCGCGGGCCTCGACGTGTTCGGGGTCGGCGAACACCATCGCAGCGACTATCTCGACAGCGCCCCCGCCGTCATCCTCGCCGCCGCCGCCGCGCGGACGACCAACATCCGGCTGACCAGCGCAGTGACCGTGCTGAGCGCCGCCGACCCGGTGCGCGTCTTCCAGGAATTCGCGACGCTCGACCTCATTGCGCGCGGCCGGGCGGAGATGGTGGTCGGGCGCGGATCGTCGATCGAGGCCTATCCGCTGTTCGGGTTCGACCTGAACGATTACGACGCGTTGTTCGCCGAGAAGCTCGACCTGCTGCTCAGGGTCCGCGAACGCGCCGCCATCGAATGGTCCGGCAAGTTCAGGCCCACCCTGCGCGGACAGGGCATCTATCCGCGCCCGCAGCAGCCCGTTCTGCCGGTCTGGCTGGGCGTCGGCGGCACGCCGCAGTCGTTTGTCCGCGCCGGCACACTCGGCCTGCCGCTGATGGTCGCGATCATCGGCGGCGAGATCGCGCGGTTCCGCCCGCTCGTCGATGTCTATCGTCAGGCTGGCGCTGCGGCGGGGCATGCGCCGGAAACGCTGAAGGTCGGCGTCCACGCGCTGGGTTTCGTCGCCGACACCGACGGGCAGGCGCGCGACGCCTTCTTCCCCGGCTGGCAGTACATGTTCACCAAGGTCGGCGCCGAGCGCGGCTGGCCACCCGCGACACGTGCGCAATATGACCAGATGACGGGGCCGCGCGGCGCGTTCCTGATCGGCAGCCCCGACACGGTCGTCGCGCAGTTGCAGCAGGCCGACCGCGATCTGGGCGGGATCGACCGGGTCACGTTCCAGATGAGTTCGGCCGCGCGCGACCAGCCCGCGATGCTCCGCTCGATCGCACTGCTGGGCACGGCGGTGCGACCGCGCGTGCGATAGGCGTCAGCGCCGCCGTTCGCGCTCGGCGAGGATGTCGAGAAAGGCGGTGACGCGCGCCGGACGGAAACGCGTCCCCGGCATCACCGCATGGATGCCGCCGCGATCGAGTTGCCAGTCTGGCAGGAGCCGGATCAGCCGCCCGCGCGCCAGATCGTCCGCCACCGCGAAATCGGGCAGGATGGCCAGGCCGGCGCCGTCGCGCGCCGCCTGCAAAACGCCGACCGTCGCGCTGATCGCCAGCGTCGTCGCGAAGCGCACCGTCTGCGTCGCGCCCGTATCCGACCGGAACGTCCAGCCGAGCGGATCGCCGAGATTGCTGTTGGCGACAAACGGCAGCGCCGCGACGTCGGCCGGCGTCGCATCCGCCGCGATCGCATGGTGCGGGCCGGCGACCAGCACCTGCCCGAACGTCCCGATCCGCCGCGCGCGCAGCGCACTGTCGGTCAGCCAGCCGACCCGGATCGCGAGTTCGATGTCGCCGCCGACCGGATCGAGCGTCGCATCGCTCAGCACCAGATCGACGGTGCATGCCGGGAAGCGTTCGCGGAACGCGGCGATCGCGGGCACCACCATCGCGACGCCGTAATCGAGCGGTGCGGTCAGCCGCAACAGGCCGGTCGGCGCGCCGTCCGCCGCCGCCAGCCCGTCGAACGCTTCCTGCGCCTCCGACAGTATCCGGGCGCAGCGTTCGTAGAAGATCCGCCCTTCCTCGGTCGGGCGGACGCTGCGGGTCGTGCGGACCAGCAGCGTGGTCCCGAACGCCTGTTCCAGCCGAGCGACCTGGCTGCTGACCACCGCCTTGGTGATCCCCAGCCGCGCCGCCGCCGCGGTGAACGACCCGGTTTCGACCACCTCGGCAAAATAGGCGAGGCGCTTCAGGTTGTTGATGGCGTGGTTGGCAGCGGCGCGTGGATTGTATGCTGTGGGCATACGGTGATGGATAGATCGTCGATCTAGCCCCGGCAATCACTTGCGCGCATATCCTTCGTCATCATGGAGAACCGTCACGTGACGACCCGTTTCCTCTACCTCTTCGATCCATTGTGCGGCTGGTGCTATGGCGCGTCGGATGCCGTCGCGACACTCGCCGCGCAGCCGGGCGTGACGATCGAGCCGCTGCCCACCGGCCTGTTCGCCGGTGAGAGCGCACGGACGCTCGACCCGGGCATGACGAGCCACATTCTGACAGCCGACCGCGCGATCGCCGACGCCACCGGCGCGACGTTCAGCGACGCCTATCGGGACCGCCTCCTTGGCGGTGGCGACATACGGATCGACAGTGGCCCGGCGACGCTGGCGCTGACCGCCGTCGCCCGCACCGCGCCGGATCGCGAACTGGCATCGCTCGGCCGGATCCAGCGCGCACGCTACCGCGACGGACAGGATATCGCCGATGTCGCTGTACTGGTGGCCCTGTTGCGCGGCGAAGGCCTGGACGAGGTTGCGGCCGATCTGATCGGCGCTGCACCCGACCTGCATGCGGCCAACCGTCAGCGGCTGGAGCGCGCCGCGGCGATCATGCGAAGGCACGGCCTGCGCGGCGTCCCCGCGCTGCTGCGTGTCGCCGGCGGCACGCTGACGCCGGTCGATACGAACCTTCTGTACCGCGACCCGTTGTCGCTGCTTGCCGCCTGACCCGCCCACCTCACCGGAGACAGATCATGACCACGACCGACACCCTTCACTGGCAATCCTTCCCCGCCGGCGAGCACGGCTTCTTCCGCGCACCGGTGCTGCTGTCGGGCGCGAGCGAGGCGGTGCTGGTCGATGGCGGCTTCACCCTGCCCGACGGACGCGCGCTGGCCGAAGCGATCGCGAAGACGGGCCGGACGCTGACCGCGATCTACATCAGCCAGAGCGACCCCGATTACTACTTCAGCCTGGCGCCGATCACGGCGGTATTCCCCGACGCAAAGGTGCTGGCCGCGCCCGAGACGATTGCCGCGATCGAGGCGAGCGTCGCGAAGAAGCTGGCGACCTGGGGGCCGCAGCTGGGCGACAACGGGCCGCAGACTCTTGACGACGTGGTCATGCCGACGCCGTTCGCCGACACCGCGCTGACCGTCGATGGCGAGCGCGTCGAGATCGTCGCGGCCGACGGCCTCGCCAACCGGCGCTATCTGTGGGTCCCATCGCTGTCGGCGATCGTCGGCGGGGTGCTGGTGTTCTCGGGCGTCCACGTCTGGACCGCGGACACCAACAGCGCGGCGGGGCGCGCCGCGTGGATCGCGCAGCTCGACGCGATGCTGGCGCGCGATCCGGCGATCGTCGTGCCGGGGCACATGACCCCGGACGCGCCGACCGGAGCGGCCGCGCTGACCTATACCCGCGATTACCTGCGCGCGTTCGAGGAGGAACTCGCGAAGAAGCCCGACAGCGCGGCGCTGATCGCGGCGATGATCGCGCGCTATCCCGATGCCGGGATGGACGTGGCGTTGCAGATCGGCGCGAAGGTCGCGACCGGCGAGATGGCGTGGGGCTGAACCATGGCGACGAACAAGGACATCATCCGCGCCACGTATGAAGGTTCGTCCGAGGAAAACGGCCGCAACCTGCGCGCCGCGCTCGCGCCGGACGCCACCTGGACCGAGGCGGCGGGGTTCCCCTATGCCGGCACCTATGTCGGCTATGACGCGATCGTCGAGAATGTCTTCCACCGGCTCGGCACCGAATGGGAAGGGTACAGGGCCGAGGTCCACACCTATCTGGAGGACGGCGACCGCGTCGCGGCGTTCGGCGTCTATTCGGGCACCTATCGCGCGACGGGCAAGGCGATGACCGCCACCTTCGCGCATCTCTATCGCCTGGATGGCGGCAGGATCGTGACGATGGAGCAATATGTCGACAGCGCAAGCGTGATGGCGGCGCTGTCGCCCGGTGGATGAAGCGCGATCGGGCGGATGCCGTGTCGCTTGCTCGGAGCGGAATGGCGCGGCAATACCGGTCGGGTCACCCCCTTCCGGTCAGGAGTTTGCGACATGGCGTCGTCCGAAGACATCATCCTGCACGGTTATTACCGGTCGTCGGCCGCGTTCCGGGTGCGGATCGCACTCGGACTGAAGGGCATCGCCTATACCCAGGTGCCGCACCATCTGCGCAAGGGCGAGCAACGCTCGGCCGAGTATCTGGCGCTCAATCCGCAAGGGCTGGTACCGACCTTGCAGATCGATGGCCTGGCGCTGACCCAGTCGGTCGCGGCGATCGAGTATCTCGACGAGACCCGCTCTACCCCGCCGCTGCTGCCCGCCGACGCCGCCGGACGCGCGCGGGTTCGCACGATCGCGCAGGTCATCACCGCCGACATCCATCCGATCGATAACCTGCGCGTCCTCAATTACCTGCGAAAGGATCTCGCCCAGCCAGTGGACGCAGTGAAGCGCTGGTACGCGCACTGGATCGTCCAGGGGTTCGACGCGCTGGAAGGCCTGTTGACCAACGACAGCGGCACCGGTCGTTTCTGCCACGGCGACACGCCCGGCCTCGCCGACATCTGCCTGGTTCCCCAGGTCATCAATGCCAGGCTGCAGGGTGTCGATATCGCGGCCTATCCGGTCATCAACCGCATCGCCGATACGGCGCTGGCCCAGCCGGCATTCCGCGACGCGCTGCCCGAAAACCAGCCCGATGCGGAATGACGCTCAATAGCCGACGGTGAAGCGCTGGCGTTCGTGGGCGGGGTGTTCGATCTCGTCGACCATCGCGATGGCATAGTCCGCAAACGAGATGCGCGACCCCTGATCGTCCGACAGCAGCGCGTCCTTGCCCAGCCGGAAATCGCCGGTGCGCTCGCCCGCGAAGAACATCGCGGAGGGCGATAGGAACGTCCAGTTCAGCCCGGATTCGGCGCGCAGCAGGTCGAGATACTCCGCGCCCTTTGTCGCCTCAGGGCGGTAGGCGTCCGGAAAGTCCGGGCTGTCGAGCAACCGGACGCCGGGTGCGACCTCCAGGCTGCCGGCACCGCCGACAACCAGGTAGCGCGGCACACCGGAATCGCGCACCGCCGCGATCAGCGCGACGGGGTCGCTGGCCGAGAAATGGACGGAACTGATGACGACGTCGTGTCCGACCAGCAGACCGGACAGGTGCGCCGGGTCCGCAACATCGCCGCGCACCGTCGTGACGCCGGGCAGGCCAGCAATTCTCTCCGGGTTGCGCGCGATCGCCGTCACGCTGTGACCACGGTCGGGCAATTCCTTGAGGATGTGAGCGCCGGCATTTCCCGACGCGCCGATCAGTGCAACATTCGCCATGCAGAATATCCAGTCGTCGAAGATCAGTGCGCCGCGCCGTTCAGCCGCTCCAGCGTCGCGGCGAAACGGTCATCGCGTTCGGCGAAGCGCAGCGGGTGGACGCGCTGGACCAGCACTTCCGCCGGGGTCGGCGTCTCACCGAACAGCGCCAGCACCTCGTCGGCGAATTCCTCGAGCGGCTGATAGCCCTCGCGCGTCGACTGGCCCGGCGTCAGTTCGGTCTGGACCGCGGGCGGTGCCAGTTCGATCACTTCGACCCTGCCGGCCAGCGCGCTGCGCAACGACACGGTGTAGGAATGCAACGCCGCCTTCGTCGCCGAATAGGTCGGGGTCTGGACCAACGGCACGAACGCAAGGCCCGAGGTGACGTTGACGATCGCGCCGATGCCGCGCGTGACGAGGTGATCGACCAGCGCGTCGGTCATGCGGATCGGGCCGAGCAGGTTGGTCGCGATCGTCGCCTCCGCATCGCCCAGGTCGCGCGCGGTGTCGAGCGGCTCGATGCGCATGATGCCGGCATTGTTGACCAGCACGTTCAGGTCGGGAAACCGCGCGGTGACGGCGGCGGCGAACGCCTTGATCGCCGCCGGGTCGTCCGCGTCGAGCGTCATCGTGTGGATGTTCGCGCGTCCCGCCGCGGCCGCGTCGAGCGTCGCCTGCCGCCGTCCGGCGATGATGACGGTGTTGCCCAGATCGTGGAAGCGGTGGGCGAGTGCCGCGCCGATGCCCGATCCGCCGCCGGTGATGAGGATGGTGTTGCCGCTGCGCTGCATGACGATGTCCTCAACCCGCCTTGCGGGCGTTGATGGCGATGTTGACCTTGACCGCCGCGGCGACCGTATCGACACCCGCGAACTGCCCCTGCCCGACGCCGAACCAGCGCCGGTCGATCGTCAGCGTACCGCGCATCTGCGCCGCATTGCCATTGATCGCCAGCTGGAACGGCAGGACGACCGGCCGTGCAACCCCGCGGATCGTCAGCGTTCCGGCCGCCTGATAGCGGTTGCCGCCCAGACTCTTGAATGACTTCGACACGAACGTCGCGCGCGGGAAGACGCGGACGTTGAACCAGTCCGGCGTCGGCAGCGACTCGTCGCGCGACGCGTCGCCGGTCGCGGCGGAGGCGGTATCGATCACCGCCGCGACGCTCGATCCGGCGAGGTTGGCGGGATCGAACGCGATCCGTGCGTCGAAGCGTCTGAAGCTGCCGTTGATCGCCTGCCCGTTCATGCTGGCGACGAAGGCGACTTGCGATCGCGCCTTGTCGATCGTCCACGAGGGCGCAGGCGCGGCGACGGCGGGGGCCGCGATCAGGACGGCGGCGGCGATGGGGAAATAGCGCATGGTCGAGTCTCCTCAGTTGGCGTCCGGCGTACTGGCAAGGCCCGGAACCATCCGGCCGAGTACGCCGTCACGCGTGATGAATTGATGCTTGAGCGCGGCGGCGACATGCAGCGCGATCAGCGCGGCGCCGCCCAGCGCGAGATACAGGTGGGCACCACCGCTGACAGCTTCGACCTGCGCCTTGGCGGCAGGGTCCAGCGCGTGGAGGAAGCCGATATGCGGCCACGGGATCGTCTTCCACAGCAGGGTCGGCAGGTTGTACTTGCTGACCGACACCATCGCCCAGCCGGTCAGCGGCATGCCGATCATCATGACGTAGAAAAACCAGTGGGTGGCGCTGGCGACGCGGTGCTCCCACGGCTTCATCGGCGCGACGCTGGGCGGCGGCGGGTTGAGCAACCGCCAGGCGAGGCGCGCCACGCTCAGGACCAGAACGGTGATGCCGATCGACTTGTGCAGCTGGAACTTCGCGAACTGGTCCATCCCGGTCAGATAGCCCATCCACCAGCCGAGCAGCAGATTGGCCAGGATCAGCGCCGCGATGGTCCAGTGCAGGACCATGGCGACGGCCGAGTAGCGGGTGCGCATGAAATATCCCCTTCGGAACAGGATGACGCCCCGCCCGGTCCTGCCGGGCGGGGACTCGTAACCGGACGATCAGCTCTTGTATTCGAAAGCCGCGCTGATGTTGATCGTCGTCTCGTCGCTGACCAGCGGCGCGTATTTGCTGACACCGAACTCGGTCCGCTTGATAACGCCGCTGCCCTTGAAGCCGAGCGTATAGGCCTTGTTCATCGGGTTGGTCGCCGCCGCGGTGAAGGTCGCGTCGAGCGTGACCGGCTTCGTCACGCCGTGCAGCGTCAGGTTGCCGGCCACGGTCGCGGTCGTCGCGCCGGTGCGCGTGACCCTGGTCGAGACGAAGCGCATTTCCGGAAACTTCGCAGCGTCCAGCCAGTCGGCACCCGCCAGTTCTTTGTCGAGCGTGGCGTTGGTGGTCGAGACGGTCGCGACCGGGACCGCCACGTCGAGCTTCGTCGCGGCGAGATTCTTCGGATCGATCGTCAGGCTGCCCTTCGCACCCGGGAAGGTGCCGAAGAATTCGTTGATGCCAAAGTGGTTCACCCCGAACCGGACCAGCGTGTGATAGGTTTCGACGGTATAGTTACCCGCCTTCACGCTGGCCGGAGCAGCGGCGGGCGCGGTCTGTGCGACGGTCGCGGTGGCCGCGGCAATCGCGGTGATCGACAGGGCGGCGGCAAGCAACGTCTTCATGGCAGTTTCCCTTTTCCTACGGCGGACGCTTCCGGATCGGCAGCGATGCTGTGGCGTCTATGGAATGGAACGATCGCCCCCGGCATCCGAATAGTTTCGACCAGATCGTTCGATCGTTTAGAACGATCAGGTCCAGCGTCACCAGCGCGTCTCAACGCAAGTCACGATCGTTGGCAGCAAGCGTGATGGCGCAGAAGAGGGGCGTGGGGCTTCGGTCGCAGCGCGTGGTGACGCGGCGTCGGTCAACGCCGCTTGTCGTGGCCGACCGGCTCGTTGCGCGATCGCCGACCCGGGATACATGGCTGGATGCCCTAGGCCTACGGGGGACCTGGAGCGATCCGCATCACAACCGCGATCGCCGAGCCGCCATTACGCCTTCGTCAGGTCGTCCAAATATGCCATGGATTGTAGAAGTAGAGGACCGGGGCGACTGATGAGCGCGGACAGCAGGGACGGAAGCGCTAGGCAGCGGGTTGCGGCGTTGGCGTGCTATGAGGTGCTCGACACCCCGCGCGAGTCCTCGTTCGACGAACTTGCCGACCTCGCCGCGAAGCTGTGCGACACGCCGATCGCGGTGGTGAACCTGGTCGGCGCCGATCGTCAGTTCTTCAAGGCCGAGGTCGGTCTGGGTGTGCGCGAGACGCCGTTCGACAGCTCGTTTTGTGCCAAGGCGATCCTCGAGGACGAATTCCTGCTGGTGCCGGACACGACGCAGGACGCCCGGTTCGACTGCAACCCGCTGGTGCTCGGCGAACCGCACATCCGCTTTTATGCAGGCGCGCTCCTCAAGACCGCCGATGGCGTGACGATCGGCACGTTGTGCGTGCTCGATTATCGCCCGCGCGACCTGACCGAGTTGCAGCAGCACACGCTGCGCATTCTCGCCAGACAGGTCATGGCCCAGCTCGATCTCGGCAAGGCGGTGCGCGAGAAGGAGCGCCAATTCGCAGCGGCGCAGGAGAGCGAGACGCGCTACCGCACCCTGTTCGAATCCATCGAGAGCGGCTTCTGTCTGGCGGACGTGGTACAGGCCAACGCCGACGGGCTGATAGACTATCGGATCACCGACGCGAATCCCGCCTTTTATCGGCAGACCGGCTTTTCCGAAGCGATCCGCGGCAGCTGGTTGCGAAACGCTGTCCCGAACCTCGAGGAACACTGGTTCGAGACTTATGGCCAGGTCGCCCGCACCGGCGAGGCGACCCGTTTCGAGCAGGGATCGGATGCACTGGGCCGCTGGTTCGACGTCTTCGCCTTTCGCGTCGGCGAACCCGGCGAGGGCCGCATCGCCATCCTGTTCAACGACATCTCCGCCCGGCGACGGGTCGAACAGGAGCTCCAGCATCTCAACACCACGCTGGAGCAGGAGGTGGCCAACCGGACCGCGCAGCTTCAATTGTCGCGCGACATCATCGAGGCCAGCGTCGACCCCATCTGCGCCTTCGATACGGACTATCGGCTGATCGCGTTCAATCAGGCGCATAGCGACGATTTCTTCCGGATCTTCGGTCACCGTGTGCAGCTTGGCGAAGTCTTCCCCGATCTGTTCCTGGCCGAACAGGCGCCGATCATGCGCGGCTTCATGACGCGCGCGTTGACCGGTGAAAGCTTTACCGTCAGCGAAGAATTCGGTGACCCGGCGCTGGTGAAGCCTTATTGGGAGGTGTCCTATTCGCCGTTGCGCGATGCCGACGGCCGCGTCATCGGCGCATTCCATTACGCCCGCGATATCTCGGCACGGCTGCGGGGAGAGGCGGAACTGGCAGCGACCCAGGAAGCGCTGCGCCAGTCGCAGAAGATGGAGGCGGTGGGCCAATTGACCGGCGGATTGGCACATGATTTCAACAATCTGCTGACCGGGATGATGGGCAATCTGGAGCTGCTGCAATTGCGGGTGGCACGGGGACGACACGACGATCTCGACCGCTTCGTGAACGCCGCGCAGGGTGCCGGACGACGCGCGGCGTCGCTGACCCAGCGCCTGCTCGCGTTCTCACGCCGTCAGACGCTTGATCCCAAGCCGACCGACGTCAACAAGCTGCTGTTCGGCCTGGAGGAAATGCTCCTGCGCACGGTCGGCGCGACGACGGATATCGAGATCGTTGGCGCAGCGGGGCTGTGGATCGCCGAGATCGATGCGGGGCAGCTCGAGAACGCGGTCCTCAACCTGTGCATCAACGGACGCGACGCGATGCCGGGCGGCGGCAAGCTGACGATCGAAACCGCGAACAAATGGCTCGACGACCGCACCAGCCGTGAACGCGATCTTCCGCCCGGCCAGTATATCTCGCTGTGCGTGACCGACGCCGGCACCGGCATGAGCGCAGAAACGATCGAACGGGCGTTCGAGCCGTTCTTCACCACCAAGCCGATCGGTCAGGGCACCGGCCTCGGCCTGTCGATGATCTATGGTTTCGCCAGGCAATCCGGTGGGCAGGCGCGCATCTATTCCGAGCTTGGTCACGGCACCACGGTGTGCATCTACCTTCCGCGCCACCACGGCGAGGTGCTGCCCGAAGTGCCTGACCAGAGCGGCGCGCCCGTCGATGGCGGCAGCGGCCAGACGGTGCTCGTGATCGATGACGAGCCGACCATCCGCCATCTGATCGACGAGGTGCTCGACGATCTGGGTTACACCGTCATCGGCGCAGGCGATGGCGCAGCGGGCATCAAGGTGCTCCAGTCGGGCGCGCGGATCGACCTGCTGATCACCGATGTCGGATTGCCCAACGGCATGAACGGCCGTCAGGTCGCCGACGAGGCGCGCCGGTTGCGGCCCGGCCTGCACGTGCTGTTCATTACCGGGTTTGCGGAGAATGCCGCGGTCGGCAACGGTCATCTCGAACCCGGCATGGAGCTGTTGACGAAGCCGTTCACGCTCGACGCGCTATCCTCGAAAGTCGCGAGTATACTTGATCGGCAGGGACGGTGACGTCACGCAGACTGCCGGCTTCACGGGTGGAAGAATGCACATCGGTCCAGGTCGCGATATCGAGATAGCAGGTCGAACTGCCGATCCCGGGTCATCTACCCGATCTTGAACAGCGTCGATCTACGCGACCCCCAGACGCTATTTAGACGGGCCGGTTCATTCCTTTTCGATTACCAGCGCGATGCCTTGTCCGCCACCAATGCACATGGTGACCAGCGCGTAGCGACCCTGGATACGCGCCAGTTCGTACAGCGCCTTGACCGTCAGGATCGCGCCCGTCGCGCCGACCGGATGGCCGAGCGAGATGCCCGAACCGTTGGGGTTCACCTTGGCAGGATCGAACCCGAGCAGTTGCGATACCGCACAGGCCTGCGCCGCGAAGGCTTCGTTGCTTTCGATGACGTCGATCCGGTCGAGCGTCAGCCCGGCGCGCGCGAGCGCGATCGGGACGGCCTTGACCGGGCCGAGCCCCATGTGGCTCGGCGCGACGCCGGCGTGGCCCCAGCCGAGGATGCGGCCCATCGGGGTCAGGCCGCGCGCGGCGACCTGCTCGGCGGAGGCGAGGATGAGCATCGCCGCGCCGTCGTTGATGCCCGACGCATTGCCGGCGGTGACGGTGCCGTCCTTCTGAAACGCCGGGCGCAGCGCCGCCATCGCGGACACATCGGCATCGCCGCGGACATGTTCGTCGATCGCGAAGTCGCGCGTCGCGCGCCCGGCCTTCACCGCGACCGGCAGGATCTGGTCGTCGAACAGGCCCTCCGCCTGTGCGCGGGCGGCGCGACGGTGGCTTTCGACCGCTGCCGCGTCCTGAACCTCGCGCGAGATGCCGTGGTCGCGCGCGATATTCTCGGCGGTGATGCCCATGTGATAGCCGTCGATCGGGTCGCTGAGCACCGCGATCAGCGCATCGACCATTGCGACATCGCCCATCTTCTGCCCGAAGCGGGCGGCGGCGACATGATGCGGCGCGCGGCTCATGACCTCGGCCCCGCCGGCCGCGGCGATGCCGACTTCGCCCAACGCGATCATCTGCGCCGCCGACACGATCGCCTGGACGCCCGCCCCGCACAGCCGGTTGAGCGTCAGCGCCGGCGCGCGCACCGCTACCCCCGCCTTCAGCGCGGCGACGCGGGCGAGATAGGCGTCCTTCGGCTCCGTCTGGATCACCTGGCCCATGACGACATGCTCGACGTCGTCGGGGGTCAGGCCTGCACGGCGCACCGCCTCGGCCAGCACCAGCGCGCCCAGGTCGGACGGCGCATGATCCTTCAGGCTGCCACCGAAGCCGCCGCTCGCGGTCCGGACGCCCGATACGATGTACACCGGTTCCACGATCCGCGCTCAGTAGCGGAAGCTGGCCTGGAGCAACACCTCGCGCCCGCGCGCCACGACGCCACGCTGTTCGCCCTGGGTCAGCGGGATGCTGGTGCCGCCGGTGCGGTCGCCGGCGAACAGCAGATAATATTTGTTGGTGAGATTCCGGCCGACCAGTGACAGCTGCCAGCGCCCGTCGGGCGACCCCAGCCGCGCGCTGGCATTCAGCCGCCAGAAGTCCTGCTGCTTCGAGGCCGGCGCGAAGGAGTCGCTGGCGAAATAATCCGAGCTGTAGAAGGCGTCGCCGGTCACCCCGGCCTCCAGCCCGGAGCCGACCGGCAGGGTCAGCTCGAACCCGGCATTGCCGGTGAGGTCGGGCGAGCGCGCCGGCGCACGGCCGTCGAGCACCTGTTGCAGCACGGGTGTGCCCGCCGCGGTCAGCTGGCGCGCGCCGGTCGATGTGGTGACGAACGAGCAGCCGGGAGGCGCCGCCGCGGTCAGCGCCGAGGCGGCCGGAATGCTGAACCCATAGCACTGGCCGGTATAGTTCTGAAACCGGTTGTGGACATAGGCGACCGCGGCATGCAGCTTCAACGCGCGGCTGGCATCGAACTTCGCTTCGAGTTCGGCGCCACGCTGGCGGACCGCGCCGGCGTTGTTGATCTGGAAGCGGATCGTGCTGGCGTCATAGGTCGTGACCTGGAGGTTGCGGAAGTCGTAGGCGAAGGCCGACGCGGTCAGTTCCAGCTTGCGATCGAGCACACGGCCCTTCGCCCCGGCCTCGAACCCGCGCGCGGTTTCCGAGTTGAAATCGATGTCGGAGAGCGTCGTCACCGTCTGGATCGGGCTCGTGATGCCGAAGCCGCCGGACTTGAATCCGGTCTTGTACGCCAGATACAGCGTCGAATTCGGCACCGGATGGTAGGACAAGGTCGCTTCGGGCGAGATGTTGTCGTCCTTGAACGTGCCGGCCAGGATACCCGGCGTACGATCGGTCGATCCGGGGAACACGGTGGTCGAGGTGTCGAACCGGCCGAGCGCCGAATTGACGCCATACAGATTCTGGTTGCGTGTGCGCTTCTTCTCGGACGTGAAGCGCGCGCCCGCCGCCAGTTCGAGCTTGGGCGTGATGAGCCACGTCGCCTGGCCGAACACCGAATAGGTCCGCCCTTTCAGCCACGCGACCTTCTCATAGGTCTCGATGCGGTTGTTGGCCGCATTATAGCTGATGTCGGCACGGAAATTGGTGTCGTTGTACAGATCGTCGGTGGTGTTGCCGTAATAGGCGCCGACCAGGAAGTTGATCGGGCCGTCCAGCTTGGTCAGCAGGCGGAATTCCTGGCTGAAGCTCTTGTACCCGGTGTTCTCGTAGGTGGTCAGCGCGTTGTCGACCGTGTGGGTCAGGCCGGAGACGCTGCGATAGCGGTTGTAGATATAGCCGGTCAGCGAGGACAGGTTGATGCTGTCGGTGTCGTACTTCATCGTCACCGACGCGGTGTAGGCCTTGTTCACGCCGCGCGAACGATTGTCGCCGTTCAGCGCCGGGATGCGATTGGCGATCGCCGGCACGATGTTGCTGAAACTGGTCTGGTTGTCGGCACGGCAATCGCCGAACGGGTCGGCGATGCCGAACGAGCGCGGGCGGTCGCCGGTGCACGGCCCGATGTTCTGCGAGAAGGATCCGCCGCCCTGGTCGTGCGCGATCAGCCCGAACAGCTTGGCGGTGGCGGAGAAGTTCGACGACGGCTCGAACGCGAGGGTGGCGCGGCCGAGCAGTTCGTCGTCGCCGACGCGGCGGCTGGGCGCCCCGGGCAGCGTGCCGCTCGCGGCCGGCAGCGCGGCGGGGAAGAACGGGTTCGGCGCAGGCTGGGCGTTGTTGTACAGCCATCCCTTCGCATCGCGATACTTGACCGCAAGCCGCGCGCCGAGCGTATCGCCGAGCGGGCCGGAGACATGCCCCTCCACACTCGCTTCGTCGGCGATGAATTCATAGCTGCCGCGCATGCCGATCTCGAACGCGTCGGTCGGCCCCGCAGTGGTGATAGAGATCACGCCGGCCGGGCTGTTCTTGCCGAAGAACAAAGCCTGCGGGCCCTTGAGCACTTCGACCTGCTGGATGTCGAAGAAACCGAGCGTGGCAACACGACCCGACGACGACTGGATGCCGTCGATCGCGACCGACACCGGCTGTTCGTAGCCGACCTGGGTCGGCGGCGAGCTGATCCCGCGGATCGCGATCGAACCGCCGCCGATCGTGCGATAGTTGCTGACGATAACGGTCGGGGTGAGTTCGCCGATCTTGGTCAGGTCGGTCGCGTTGTACTTGTTGATCGCATCGGCCGACAGCACCGAAACCGCGACCGGCGTGTCGAGCAACCCTTCGTTGCGCAGGCGGGCGGTGACGACGATGTCCTGCGTGGCGCCGTCCGGTTCGGCCTGCGGATCGGCGGCGGGGGTCGCGGGGGCGGGCGTGGGTGCTGGCGTCGTCTGCGCCTGCACCGATGCCGCGGCGAGCGCGGATGCGGCGGCGGCCGTCAGGGCGATCAGGCGTACGGTACGAACGGAACGAGCCTTCATGTTCATCCTCCCACCCGCGATCCGGTTTTCCCCTCGACCAAGAGCCGGTCGGGGGCCGTCGCGTTCTCCAGTTTCAGGGCCGACTCACGCGATCGTTGTCGCATCGCCCTGTGGATCGTGAAGTACTGTGAGCCGCCACGATCTGTCAACACTCATGTTGACATAGATGCCAGCTTAGCGAGTTACCAATGATATCCGCGGTGACGGCATTGGATTTCTTGTCCACTATGACGTTGACTGGAGCGGCCTGACCTCAGGTCGATTGATCCGACAACGCCGTCATCCCGTTTCCGCGAAACTTCTGCGGATGTCCGAAATCCTTCCTGTTCCCCGGCGAAGGCCGGGGTCCAGTTGCAAGTGATTTCCGCAACTTACCAACCTCCCGAAACTGGACCCCGGCCTTCGCCGGGGTACGAAAGAAGGCTTTGCGGATGTCTGGCCTTCGCGGGAAGTACGCCCCTCGTGAGCCTGCCCGATGGTCAGGCCTCGAAGATCGCCACCGCCCGCGTCCAGCCGGCCGACGCCGCGCGGACCTTCACCGGGAAGCAGGCGATGTCGAATCCGGTGGCCGGCAGCTGCTCCAGCCCGTGCAGTTTCTCGATGTGGCAGTAGCCGATATCGCGCCCGGCCTTGTGCCCTTCCCAGATCAGCGCGGGGTCGTGCGTTTCGGCATAGCGCCGCCCGGTGTGGACGAACGGCGCATCCCAGCTCCAGCCGTCGGTGCCGGTCACGCGGACGCCGCGTTCGGTCAGGTACAAGGTCGCCTCGCGCCCCATGCCGCAGCCGGCCGAGACATAGTCGTCCTGCCCGAACCGCGCGCCCGCGCTGGTGTTGACCACCACGATTTCCAGCGGCGAGAGCTGGTGTCCGATCCGCTCGAGTTCGGCCGCGACATCGTCGGCAGTTACGACATAACCGTCGGGGAAATGCCGGAAATCCAGCTTCACTCCGGGCTGAAAGCACCAGTCGAGCGGCACTTCGTCGATGGTGATGGCGCGCTTGCCGCCGTCCATCGTCGAGGCATAATGATACGGTGCGTCCAGGTGCGTACCGTTGTGCGTGGTCAGCCGGACATGCTCGATCGCCCACGCCTCGGCATCGGGCAGGTCGTCCGCCGCCAGCCCGGGGAAGAAGGCGAGCAGTCCGGGGACCGACGCCTTGTGGTCGATATAGTCGATGCTCGGGCCATAGCCGGGCGGGTCGGACAGGACGCCGTTCTCGATCGGCACGGACAGGTCGATGATGCGTCGTGCCATCGCGTCAGAACTCCACCCGGTCGCCACCCTTCAGGTCCAGCATCGCGCGCGCCTCGGCCGGGGTGGCGGGTTCGTGGCCCATCTCGCGCAGGATGCGGACGATCTTCTCGACCTGCTGCGCGTTCGACACGGCCAGCTCGCCGCGTTCGATGAACAGGCTGTCTTCCAGCCCGACGCGCACATGCCCGCCCATCAGCGCGGCCTGCGTCAGGAACGGCATCTGATGCTTGCCCGCCGCCAGCACCGACCATTGATAGGCATCGCGCCCGAACAGCCGGTCGGCGGTCGATTTCATGAACATCAGATTTTCCAGGTCCGGCCCGATCCCGCCAAGGATGCCGAAGATCATCTGGATGAAGAACGGCGCGCGCACGACCCCGGCATCGACGAAATGCGCGAGGTTGTAGAGATGGCCGACGTCGTAGCATTCATGCTCGAACCGGGTACCGCCCGCCGCCATCATGGTCATGATCCGGTCGATGTCGCGGAAGGTGTTGCGAAAGATATAGTCGTCGGAATTGAGGACGTAATCCTTTTCCCACGCATGCTTCCACGTCGCGATCCGGCGGCCGGCGCCGTGGAAGGAGAAGTTGATGCTGCCCATGTTGAGCGAGCACATCTCGGGCTTGAAGCGGGTTGCGGCGGCAAGGCGATCGTCGAGCGGCATCGTCGCCGATCCGCCGGTGGTCAGATTGACGACGGCGTCGGTGCGCTGGCGGATGACGGGCAGGAACTGCGCATAGACGTCCGGGTCGCCGGTCGGCTGGCCGGTTTCGGGAACGCGGGCATGGAGGTGGAGGATCGCCGCCCCGGCCTCCGCCGCCGCGATCGCCTGGTCGGCGATCTCCTGCGGCGTCACGGGCAGCGCGTCGGACATGCTGGGGGTATGCGCACCGCCGGTGACCGCACAGGTGATGATAACCTTCGCCACGCCCTATCCCTTCGCCCGAGCCAGCAATTGCCGGTGCAGCCCCAGCCGGTCGCCCGACACCTGCGCGCGCACGACCGTATCGTCGCACACATCGATCATCGCCGCCAGCCGCAGCACGACCGGCATGCCGGCCAGCGCCGGGTCGATATCGGGGAAACCGCCGCGGTAACCACCGCGGACTTCAAGATGCGCCGCGACGCGTGTGGCCGCGCTGAACAGGTGGGTGATCGTCACCCGGTCGGGCGAGACCAAAGCGTCGAAGCCGGGGCCATCGACCAGCACCGGATCGAGCACCGGGTCGGACAGGATCGTCGGCACCCAGTCGCGCACGATCGCCTCGACCGCCGGATCGCCCGGCAGCACCGGCTGGTCCCACGGCGCTAGCGCCGGCGGAGCGACGGGATCGGGCACGCCGCGCTTCAACTGGCGCTTGCGGGCGAAATAATCCTCCTCCGCCCAGCCGTGGATCAGCCGCCCCTCGTGCAGCCGGAACAGGGTGATTCCGCGCCACGCCGCCACCCGCCCGCCATCGCGCAGCGACGCGCCATGTTCGGTGAAGCGCATCGCGACGCCATCGGTCCCCAGGATCACGTCGTGGACCGTGACGGTCAGGCCGGGAAACTGGTCGAGCTGCGCCGCGGTCGCCGGCAGATACTGCGTGTCGCGCCCGTCGAACACATGCCCGCCGATCGACAGGCGATAGTCCGGGTCCATCACCCACTCGACCGCCGACACGTCGTGCGACGTGAGGAAATCGATCGCGAAACCGCGCAGCGCGCGCGCCTCCGGCGACAGGGTCATGCCGAGTCCCCCGCCCGTGAGCGATCGAGTGCGCGCAAGTCCTTCTTGAGGATCTTGCCCGACGCGGTCTGCGGCAGCGCATCGACGAAGCGGACAGAGGTCGGGCATTTGTAATGCGCCAGCCGCGCGCGGGTATAGGCGATCATCTCGGCTGCGTCGGGCGTCGTGCCGGCGCGCGGGACGACATAGGCGCGCGGGGTCTCGCCCCATTTGGCATGCGGTACGCCGATCACCGCGACCTGCCCGACCGCGGGGTGTGCGCCCAGCACATTCTCGATCTCGGTCGGATAGACGTTCTCGCCGCCCGACACGATCATGTCCTTGTAGCGATCGTGGATGAAGACGAAGCCCTCGGCATCGCGGTACGCCGCGTCGCCGGTCTTCAGCCAGCCGTCGGACGTGATCGCCGCCGCCGTCTCGTCGGGTTTGCGCCAATAGCCCTGCGTGATCATGCCCGATCGGATGCGGATCTCGCCGACCTCCCCGATCGCCACCGCGCGTTCGGTCGCGGGATCGACGAGCGCGAGCTCGACCCACGGCAGCGGGCGGCCGCAGGAGCGCAGCCGTTCGGGCGTCGGGCCGTCGGGATCATGCTGGTCGGGCGGCAGGCTGATGACCGTACCCGCGGTTTCGGTCGCGCCGTATGCATGGCTGAACGCGCACCCGAACAGCGCCAGCGCACGGCGCAGCAGCGGCTCGCCGATCGGGGCGGCCCCGTACAGGATCCGCTTCAGCCCGCGCGGCGCGTCGCCGCCCGCCTCGACGTGATCGACCAGCCGCTGGACGACGGTCGGCACGAAGAAGCCGTGGGTCACATGATGCCGGTTGACCGCCTCGACGATGCTCGCCGGATCGAGCTTGTCGAGCAGCACGGTGTGCCCGCCCTGGCTCAGCGCCATCATGCCATAGCCGATCCCGCCGATGTGGAAGAGCGGCATCGCGACCAGGTTCACGCTCGTCGCGTCGAACGCCCAGACCTCGCGCGCCATCCGCTCGACATAGGACAGGTTCGCCTGGCTGATGAGAACGCCCTTGGGCACGCCGGTAGTGCCCGAGGTGTAGAGCAGCAAGGTGGGCGCGTCGCGGTCGGTTTCGCGCGGCGCGAAGTCCGGCGATGCGGCGGCGCAGCGCCGGTCGAGGTCGTCGAGCGCGATCCGCGGCACCGCGTCGCTGCTGTCCGCCAGCAGGTCGGCCAGCGCCGCGTCCACCAGCATCAGTCGCGGTTCCGCATCCGCGACGATCTGCGCGATCTCGCGCGGCGACAGTCGCCAGTTGAGCGGTGCCATGATCGCGCCGATCTTCGCGCAGGCATAGGTCAGTTCGTAGAAGATCGGGGCGGTATGCGCGAGCAGCGCCACCCGGTCCCCCGCCCCCACGCCCTGCCCGATAAGCACGTTCGCCAGCCGACTACTGCGCTGGTCGAGGTCGCGGAACGTCAGCAGCGTATCGCCGCACGCCAGGCACGGCGCATCGGGCGTCCGCGCGGCATGGCCTTGCAGCAACGAGAGCAGGGTCGGCTGCATCGCGCGCGCCCTCAATAGCTCTTGGGCAGGCCCATGCTGTGCTGGGCGACATGGTTCAGGATCATCTCGCGGCTGACCGGCGCGGTCTTGTGCAGCCGTGCGATGAACCACAGGTCAGCGAGACCGTATTCGTAGCTGAGGCCATTGCCGCCATGGACCTGGATCGCCTGGTCGAGCGCCTTGAGCGACGCGTCGGCGGCGGCGAACTTGGCCATGTTCGACGCCTCGGCGGCATCCTCCTGCAGGTCGAACAGCTGCGCCGCGCGGGCATTGAGCAGGCGCGCGGCCTGAACGTGGACATAGGCTTCGGCCAGCGGATGCGACACGCCCTGATGCTGCCCGATCGGTACACCCCACACCGATCGGTCGCGCGCGTATTGCGCGGCCTGATTGAGCGCGAACCGGGAAATGCCGTTGTTGATCGCCGCGGCCGAGATGCGTTCGGGATTCAGCCCGACGAACACCTGCTTCAGCCCCGCCCCGCGTCGGCCGATCAGCGCCGATCCGTCGAGTGCGATGCCATCGTAGAAAGTGGTGAACTGCTTCTCCGGCGTCATCACCGCGGCGTCGATCGGCTGCCAGCTCAGGCCCGCGATGTCGGTCGGCAACAGGAACAGCGAGAGCGCGGAACGGCCGTCGCCCGCCTCCATTTCCGGATCGCGCGCGACGACCATCACCGCGTCGGACACGTCGATGCCCGACGTCCAGTATTTCGCGCCGTTCAGGACGAAGCCGTCGCCGTTCGACACGACCTGGGTCTTGACCTTGTGGGTGTTCGATCCCGCGTCGGGCTCGGTGATCGCGAAGCAGATCTTTTTCGTCCCCGCGGCGATGCCGGGCAGCCACTGCGCCTTCATCTCGGGCGTACCGTGCGTCGCGATGATCGGCGCGGTGATCGAGTTGATGACCAGTTGCAGCATCGGGCATCCCTGCGCCGCGCATTCCTCGACCACGACGTTATAGTCGGCGACGCCCCCGCCGCTGCCGCCATATTCCTCCGGGATGTGGACGCCCAGGAAGCCGGCCGCGCCGAGTTCGGCCCACAGCTCGTCCGGCTCCACCCCGCGCTTCACGCAATCCTGGTAATATTTGCGTCCGAACTTGCCGACCAGCCGGCCGACGCTTTCGCGCAGTTCACGGTGGTGGTCGGCGGTATCGACCAGGGGGGAGAAGAACATCGGCTGCGCGGACATGGGAGTTTTCCTCGGGTTGAAGGGTTCAGGCGGGCCAGTCGAAGAAACCGCGGCCGGACTTGGCGCCCAAGCGGCCTTCGGCGACCATCGCGGAGAGGATAGCGGGTGGTGCGAAGCGGGGGCCGTGTGCTGCCTCCAGCGTGCGCGCGACCTCCAGCCGGACGTCGAGCCCGACGATATCGCTCAGCCGCAGCGGCCCGACCGGATGGCGATAGGCGAGCACCGCCGCGCGATCGATATCCTCGGCGCTGGCGATCCCGTCCTCGAACATCCGCATCGCCTCCAGCGCCGCGGCGAAGTCGAGACGGCTGGTCGCGAAGCCCGGAATGTCTCGGACGGTGATCGTCTCCTTGCCGATCCGTGCGCCGAACGCCTGCGCAGCGGCGAGCGTATCGGGCGACGTCGCGGCACCGACGACGATCTCGAGGAGTTTCAGCGACCAGACCGGGTTGAAGAAGTGCAGCCCCAGGAAGGTCGCGGGATCGGCGACGCTGCCGGCCAGCGTGTCGATCGACATCGCACTGGTGTTGGTCGCCAGCAGCCGCGGCGCGCGCGCGGCGGCGCGGGCCAGCACGTCGCGCTTCAGGTCCAGGCGTTCCGGTACGGACTCGACGATCACCGCCAGGTCGGTCGGCAGCGCCTCGATCGTCGCGACCCGCGCGATCCGCGCGGCGGCGGCGTCGCGGGCGTTCGCAGCGAGCTTGCCGCGCGCGACCGCCCCGTCCAGCGTCGTGGCGATCGTCTGCGTCATCGCAGCGGCGCGCGCGTCGTCGGGTTCGGCGACGTGGACGGCGTAGCCCGCCAGCGCGGCGACATAGGCGATGCCCACCCCCATCGTGCCCCCGCCGATCACGGCGATTCCGTCGCTCATCGTCCGCTCCATGTCGGTGCGCGCTTCTCGGCAAAGGCGCGCGCGCCCTCCTGCGCGTCGTCGGACGCGAGCACCGCTTCGACCAGCGGGCGTTGCCGCGCCCAGCGTTCCCGGATCGGCCAGTCGGGCGCGGCGGCCATGATCGCCTTGCTGGCGGCGACCGACAGCGGCGCATTGGCGGCGATCTCGTCCGCCAGCGCCAGCGCGGCGTCGAGCGCGCTGCCGGTCGGCACCAGCCGGTTGACCAGCCCCCAGCGATGCGCGGTGGCGGCATCCATCCTTGCTGCGGTCAGCGCATATTCGAGCGCGATCGCCGGCGGAATCCGCTCGCGCAGTCGTACCAGCCCACCCGACCCCGCGACCAGCCCGCGCGCCGCTTCGGGCAGACCGAACACCGCGCCCTCGCCCGCGACGATCAGGTCGCAGGCCAGCGCCAGCTCGCAGCCCCCGGCCAGCGCATAGCCCTCCACCGCCGCGATCAATGGTTTGGCCGGCGACGCTTCGGTGACACCTGCGAACCCACGTCCCTCCAGTTCGGGGCGCTCGCCATTGACGAACGCCTTCAGGTCCATGCCCGAACAGAAAGTGCCGCCCGCGCCGGTGATGATGCCGACGCGCAGGTCCGGGTCGGCATCCAATTCATCGAGTGACGCGGCCATCGCCAGCGACACCGCGCGATTGACGGCGTTGCGCTGGGCGGGGCGATCGATCGTCATGACCAGTGCCGCGCCGCGACGGTCGATCCGGACGCTCATCGCGCCACCGCCATCGCCGGAGTGTCGGCGGTCTGCGTCACGTGATAATCGGACAGGTCAGCGGTGTCGGTCATCCGCCACATATCGATGATGCGGAACGGATTGTTGACGACGATCCGCCCCTTGGAATTGCGGACGTAACCATCGACGCCGGGATAGGTCCACACCAGCCCGGCATGCGTGTCGTCCACCTTGGCGTTGTAGGCGTCGTGCACATCGCGGCGGACATCGACCGTGGCGATGCCATCGGCGAACATCCGGCGCAGCAGCGACATGACGTAATGCATCTGCCGTTCCAGCACCGAGATCAGGCTGCCGCCATGGCCGTATTGCGTGTTCGGACCGTAGAGGCAGAAGAAGTTGGGATAGCCCGGCACCACCGTGCCGAGATACGCCCGCGCATCGTCGCCGTCCCAGTCGCGATGCAGCTCGCGTCCACCGATGCCGAACACCCGCATCGGCGCAAGCAGGTTGACCACATCGAACCCGGTCGCCCAGATGATCGCGTCGGCCGCATGCGTCGCGCCGTCGCTGGTGACGACGCCGTCGGGCAGCACTTCGGTCACCGCGCCGTTGACCAGTTCGACGTGCGGCCGCGCGAGTGTGCGATACCAGCCGTTGTCGAGCAGCATCCGTTTCCCGAACGGCGGATAGCTGGGCAGCACCTGCGGCAGCAGGTCGCGCCGCGCGCCGAGTTCGGATTCGATGTACGCGGTCAGCCCCTTGCGATGCGCGTCGTTGATCGCGTTGATCGAGCGCCCCTGGCCGTCCCAAGCCGGATCCTGCCGCAGCGCGTCATACTGCTTGTCGTTGAACGCCCAGCTGAGCCGCAGGCGATACCACAAACGGTACAGCGGCATCTGTTGCATCAGGTGGCGCAGCGCGTCGGGGATGTCCTGCTGGAATTTCGGAAACGGCGCGACCCATTGCGGCGTCCGATTGACGATCGTCAGCGATGCGACCTGATCGACGATGGCGGGTGCCACCTGCATCGCGCTGGCCCCGTTGCCGACCAGCACGACGCGCTTCCCCGCCAGGTCGAGGCCAGCATCGGGGTAGCGCGCGGTGTGGACGCTCGGGCCGGCGAAGCTGTCCATGCCCGGCAGGTCGGGCACGCGCGGCTTGTTGAATGCGCCGACCCCGCTCAGGATCATGCTGGCGCTCAGCGTATCGGCATTGCCCTCGGTATCGACGATATCGGCATGCCATTGCTGCGCCGCCTCGTCCCAGCGCGCCTGCGTCACCTCGACGCCGAAGCGGATGTGGCGGCGCACGTCGTAGCGGTCGGCGACATCCTCCAGATACGCGTGGATCTCGCGGCTGCCGGCGAAATAGCGCGACCACTCGAACGGTGCCCAGGAAAAGGAATAGAGGTGGCTCGGCACGTCGCACGCGGCACCGGGATAGCGATTCTCGAACCACACTCCGCCCAGCGCCGGGCGCCGCTCGACGATGATATAGGGGATGCCGGCCGCGGCGAACTGGATCGCGGCGCACAGCCCCGAAATGCCCGCACCGATGATGAGCGCGCGGAAGCCCGGCGGTACCGCGAGTGGAGCCTGCCCCGCGTCGCCCGGCACATCGCCGCCGTCGAGTTGCAGCTCGTGCCGGATCATACCGGCATAGTCGGGCGGGATCGTCTCGCCCAGCGACACGCCCATCATCTCGACCAGCAGTGCATCGGACGGATCGGCCAACGCCACGGGTCGACCCTCGAACCACGCGCCGAACGCCGTCAGCGCGGCGTCGCGAATCTCGGCCTGCACCGCCGCCGGCAGTCCGCCGTCGTCATTGTCGTCGAGTCCGCGCGTCCGGCTGGGCACGAACCGTCCATCGATCCAGCCGCGGTCGCCGGTCAGGTGGACCAGCACACAGGCGAGCGTCGGGATGTTCGCCTGCGCGATCGCCGCCGCCAGCCAGCTGGGGGCACCCTCTCCCGAACGTCCGGCCATCGCCTCGCCTCGTCTGGCGTGCACCGGACTATCCGGCGCCGCTGTTGAGCGTGATTACGAACGGGGCGCGGTATTTGTCAACACATATGTTGACGAAAGTGCTGCGACAGGTCGGCAAGCGCCCGATTGGCGGCCGGCGTCAGCATCGGCAGGCTGGCGAATCCGTGGATCATGCCCGCCGCGATGGTCGCCTCGACGGCGCCGCCGGCCGCGACGATCGCGGCGACCAGCGCCTGGCCTTCGTCGACCAGCGGGTCGCATTCGGCGAGGATCATCCGCGTCGGCGGCAGCCTGCTCAGATCGGCGTGGCGCAGCGTGAAGTTTGGCGCGCCCGGGTCGGCGTCGCCGCGATACGCCGCCCAGGCCCAGCGCATCCAGTCGCGGGTCAGCACATGGCCGGTACCGAAGCGATCCCACGACTCGCCGACGCATGCCGGATCGGCGACCGGATAGAGCAGCCCCAGCGCCGCGATCCGCACCCCCATGTCGGCCGCGTCGATCGCCAGCCGCACCGCAAGATGCGCGCCCGCACTGTCTCCGCACAGCGCGATCGGCCCGCCGTCCGCCCGCGCAGCCACCCAGCGCAAGCCCGCGCGCACATCGTCGCGCGCGGCCGGAAACGGTGCCTCGGGGGCCAGGCGATAATCGACCGCGACCACCTGCAGACCGCTCGACATCGCCAGCGTCCGGCACATCGCGTCATGCGTCTCGAGCGATCCGATGACGAACCCGCCGCCGTGCAGGAACAGGATCGTGCCCGCCGCATCCGGAGTCGGTCGATAGACGCGCAGCGCTGCGCCGGTACCGCCCTCGCCAGGTGCGATCGTCTCGACCGAATGCACGTCCGGCCCCCGTACCGCCGCCATCGGCAGGTCTAGCCGACGACGATAGGTCGCCAGTGGCATGTCCGGATCCGGCGGACGCAGCGCCGTCCGGGGATCGGCCAGCAGGGGAGCGAAGGCGGAGTCGGGGCCAGCCGAAATCATGCTACGCGTTCCTCGCTCGCCCGGCAAAAGAGTCAACAGATACGTTGATAATTTGATATGCTTGCCCGGACAGGTCAAGAGGAGTGTCATGGACGACGCCACCACCACCCCACCCGCGGCGCAGAGCGGCATCGGTCGCCGCCGCTCCGCCGCGCGCACCGATTCGAGCGCGTCCTATCGCGCCAAGCGCCAGGAGATCGCCGAGGCCGCGGTCCGCGTGTTCAACCGGCTGGGGTTCGAGCGCGCCAGCATCGCCGCGGTCGCCGAGGAAATGGGCGTCGATCGCGCCTCGCTCTATTATTATATCTCGTCGAAGGAACAGCTATTCGACGAGGTCGTCCGCAGGGTCGTCGAGCGCAACTGTGCGCTTGCCAAGCAGATCGAGGCCAGCGACCTCGCCCCCCGTCGCAAGCTGCGCGACATGATCGTCATGCTGATGACGTCGTACGGCGATCATTATCCGCTGTTCTACATCTACATCCGCGAGAATCTGAGCCACGTCAGCGACGCACGATCGCAATGGTCGCAGGACATGCGCGCGATCAACCGCGAGACCAGCGCCAGCATGATCGCGATCATCGAACAGGGCTATGCCGACAAAAGCCTGCGCAATCTGGGGCCGGCGGAAATCGTCGCCAACGGGATCTTCGGCGTGATCGGCTGGACCCACCGCTGGTTCCGTCCCGACAAGAGCGTAGCGACGGCAGAGGAAATCGGCCGGACGTATGCCGACATGATCCTGTCGGGGCTGGAAGACCCCTATAGCTGACCCGTCCGAGCCGCTTCGTCGCCGTTTAACACTATCGTTGACAAACTCCCGACACCGGTCCCATCTTCTTGCAGGGCCACGCGGCAAACCGCGCGGCCGGGAGAGGATCGACACCGATGACGGACGGGCGAACAGGAACGCCGGGCGAGTTCGCGCGCGGATACCGGCTACTGATCGCCTGCGTCGCGGGCATTGCATTTGGATCGGTGGGGATCGCGGTCTATTCGATCGGCGCGTTCGTCGATCCGCTCGGGCGCGAATTCGGCTGGTCGCGCACCGACGTGCAGACGGCATTGCTGTTCAGCAGCGGGCTGGGCGGCCTGTGCGCGCCGTTCGTCGGCCACCTCGTCGAGCGATATGGCGCGCGTCCGCTGGCGCTGATCGGGCTGGTCGGCGTCGCGATCGGCTTCCTGATCGCCGCCACCAACGGCGGACAATTGTGGGCGTTCTACCTCGCCTACGCCTTGATCGCGACGCTGGGCGGCGGCAGCGGGCCGATCGCCTGGACCCGCGCCATCGCCGGGCGGTTCGAGCGCCACCGCGGCCTGGCGCTCGCCATCGCGCTGTCGGGCACCGGCCTGATCGCGATCGTCGCGCCGCCCTATGTCGTCTGGCTGACGCAGAGCTTTGGCTGGCGCATGGGCTTTATCGGCATGGCCGCACTGCCGCTCGGGATCGCGCTGCCGCTCGCCATCCTGTTCTTCCGCCCTGCCGACCGGGCGCAGCGCAGCGGTGCAGCCGGCGATCCGGCGGTCCCGCTGCCGGGACTGACGACACGGCAGGCCGTGCGGACCTATCGTTTCTGGGTGCTGCTCGTCTCGATCCTGGCGATGTACCTCGGTATCGCCGGCATCATCCCCAACCTGATCCCCGCGCTGACCGACAAGGGTATCGCCCCGCAATCCGCCGCGCTCGCGACCAGCGCGTTCGGCGTTTCGGTCATCGTCGGGCGGTTGCTGGTCGGCGGGTTGATCGACCGGTTCTGGGCACCAGGCGTCGCCGCGCTGATCCTGACGCCGGCCGCTGCAGGCTGCGTTATCCTGATGGGCCAGCCCACGCTGGGGATCGCGATTTTTGCCGCCGTGCTGATCGGCCTTGCCGCGGGGGCCGAACTCGACCTGCTCGCCTTCCTGACCGCTCGCTATTTCGGTCTGCGCGGCTATGCCAGGACATATGGTCTGTTGTTCGCCGGCGTGGCGATCGCGGGCGGCACCGGTCCGATGGCGTTCGCCTGGATCCACCAGGCAGCCGGCAGCTTCGACACCAGCTTCGCGATCGCCGCGGGCCTCTTCCTGATCGGGGGCCCGGCAACGCTCACGCTGGGACGATATCCCACCGGTTTCAGTGCCATACCCACGCGGGACGGCGAATGATCCTGCGGCTCGAAAGACGATGCAGGGTTGGTCGAAGCCGTCGCGGCAAGTCTTTCGGTAACTGCGTCTTGCCGGAGACGAGCATCGAACGTCACTTCAGGCGATTCGACGGCTTGGCCGACGCGTGGGACGGTCTCGTCAGCTACCCGCAAGGTGGCGAGGTCGGACGCTGGGTGACCGAACACTGCGCACCCAGGGTCCAGGACTGCCCAAGCCATTGGCGAACCGGACGGCAGGATTTGACGTGACCCCGGTCTTTCATCCAGCGGCAACCAGAGACCGACCGGTGTTGTCGCGCATGAGCGCAGATGAAGCAACGGGCGGAGTTAACCCCGCCCGTTGCCGTTCGAGTTCGGTGGCGCATGCCGCCGGTGAGGCGTAGCCCAGCGACGAGTGAGGCCGCTCGGTGTTGTAGTCGTCGATCCAGCGGGCGAGGATCGAGCGGGCTTGGCGAACCGTGAAGAACAGCGTCTCGTTGAGCAGTTTGTCGCGCATGCGACCGTTGAAGCTCTCGACGAACCCGTTCTGCGTCGGCTTGCCCGGCGCGATATAACGCCACTCGACGCCTACGTCGCCGGACCAGGCGAGCACCGCGTTCGACGTCAGTTCGGTCCCGTTGTCGCTGACGATCATCTTCGGCCTGCCACGCTCGGCGATCAGATCGGTCCATTCGCGCACGACCCTGCGGCCCGAGATCGAGGTGTCCACCAATGCCCGAAGGCATTCGCGGGTCACGCCATCGACGATGTTGAGCACGCGGAACCGCCGGCCGGTGACGAGCTGGTCGTGCACGAAGTCCAGGCTCAAGCGCTGGTTGGGAAGCGCCGGCACCGGCGCGGGTGCCCGGCTGCCAGTGGCCCGTCTTCGTCCCTTCCTGCGCCTGCCGTCAGCCCTTCCTCGCGGTAGAACCGTTGGGTCTTCTTGCGGTTGATCGTGATGCCGTCCCGGCGCAGCAGGATGTGCAGACGCCGATAGCCGAACCGACGACGTTGCCGCGCCAGTTCGCGCAGCCGCGACCGCAGGTCGCCATCATCCGACCGGCACGACCGATACCGCATGCTCGTGCGGTCCGCCCTGACGACAGCACACGCTCGCAGCGCGCTCATCCCCAACGTCGCCTGGAGATGGGCGACCGCTTGCCGCTTCGCGGCGGGCATCACCACCTTTTTGACAGCAGGTCTTTCAACCCCGCCCCTTCGACAAGCTCAGGACAGGATTGTCCAGCATCCTGTCCGCGAGCAGCCGCTTGAGCCGCGCATTCTCCTCCTCGAGCAACCGCAGACGCTTCGCGTCGGATACCTCCAGGCCACCAAACTTCGCCTTCCATGCGTAGTAGGTCGCGCTCGACATCCCGTGCTTGCGGCACAGCTCCGTCACTACCGCGGCCGCCTCGGCTTCCTTCAGAACGCCGATGATCTGCTCTTCCGAAAACTGCTTCCGCTTCATTCCGTCCGTCCCTTCGAGGGGCCGGTTTCTGGTTCCAGATGGATGAAGAAACGGGGGTCACGTCAGCGACTGCAGACTTGGTCCGTCTGTTCGAGAACGAGGTGGCGGGACTATGG
>JAZKBG010000015.1:0-2507 GCA_040388765.1 Pseudomonadota bacterium
GTGTCAACCGGCGTGGGATATTGACCCCCGAACGGCGTCCAACATTGACCCCGCTGCTTCGATCCTACCGATGGGCGTAAGGAACGTCGGCATGGGTGTGCGGCGGCGGAGGGCGTAGCCCGTAGCCGGCGCACACCCATGCCGATTGCATCTTTTCGCCGTCAGGCAGCTTCGCGGCTTTTGAACCGCCAGCTCTCGTTGCCGGTCTCGACGATGTCGCAGTGGTGGGTCAGCCGATCGAGCAGCGCGGTGGTCATTTTCGCGTCGCCGAACACGCTGGGCCATTCGCCGAACGCGAGGTTGGTAGTGACCACGATCGAGGTCTGCTCGTAAAGGCGGCTGACCAGGTGGAACAGCAACTGCCCGCCTGACAGCGCGAACGGTAGATAGCCGAGCTCGTCGAGGATCACGAGATCGAGCCGCGAGAGATGCTCGGCGATCCGCCCGGCACGCCCCGCGCGCGTCTCTGCCTCAAGCCGGTTCACCAGGTCGATGGTGTTGTAATATCGGACCCTGGCGCCGGTGCGCACGCAGGATCGTCCGATCGCGATGGCGAGGTGTGTCTTGCCGGTGCCGGTCCCGCCGACCAGCACGGCATTGCGCTGGCTGGCGAGGAACGCGCCGGTGGCAAGATCGCGGACCAGGCCTTCGTTGATCGGCGTCGCGGTAAAATCGAAGCCGGTAATGTCCTTGGCCAGCGGCAGCTTGGCGATCGTCATCTGATATTTGATCGAGCGCGCCTGCTTTTCGTCGATCTCGGCTTTCAGCAGATCACCGACCACGCGGCCGGGGGCGTGCTGCCGCTTCACCGCGTCGGTGATCACCTCGTCATAGGCGTGCCGCATGCCGGCAAGCTTCAGCGTTCCCATCATCTCCAGGATCTCGTGGCGTTCCATAAAAACTCCTCAGGCTGTCGTATCGGGCGCAGTCGGCGACCGGCTCATGGACAAGCCGCAGCGCCTCGGGCGTGGTGATGGTCAGCGGTGCCGATGGCTCGCGCTGACGGGTCAGGATGTTGAGCACGACGTCGCGGCTGACCGTACCGCCCGCCAGTGCCTCGGCGCAGGCGGCCTCGACCGCATCAAGCCCATCGGTCGTTACCGCGCTCAGGATGCCGACCATCTGGCGATCGCCATCGGCATGGCCGCCGAGGCGTCGCCGTACCCGCTCGATCGCGGGCGGAAGCGGCCAGTCCTTGAACGGCGCGCCGTTGCGCAACGCGCCGGGCTTCCTCGCCAGCACCGGCACGTAATGCCAGGGATCATAGATCGTCTGGTCGCGACCGAACCGGCGAGCATGTTCGCCAACGATCTCGCCATCCTGGCGGACGACGATCCGGTCAGCATAGGCGTGGATCTCGACCGGTCGCCCGGCAGCAGCTGCATGGACCGAGTATTTGTTGTAATCGAACCGCACCAGCAGGGTCTTCGATACCGACGCCGGCAGCGCATGGAAGCCGTCGAACGGCCCGCGATAGGCGATCAGCGCAGGGCGGTCGGCCGCCTCGAACACCTCCCAGACGGTGCGATCCTTCAACTCGGGATGCGCCGCCTGTTTCGATCGCGCGACGCAGCGATCCTCCAGCCAGGCGTTCATCTCGGCGTAGCTCTTGAACCGCAACCGCGGCGTGAAGAAGCGTTCGCGCACCAGGCCGACCTGATTCTCGACCTGTCCCTTCTCCCAGCCCGACGCCGGCGTGCACGCCACTGGTTCGACCAGATAGTGCCCGCACATCTGCTCGAAGCGGCGGTTATAGCGCCGCTCGCGCCCGACGAAGATCGCATCGACCGCCGTCTTCATATTGTCGTAGATACCGCGCTGGCAGGCGCCGCCGAAGAACGCGAACGCCCTGTCATGAGCGTCGAACACCATCTCCTGGCTCTCGCGCGGATAGGCCCGCACGTAAAACATCCGGCTGTGGCAAAGCCGCATGTGTGCAACCTTCACCGTCGTCGTGGCGCCAGCGATGACGACGATCTCATGGCTCCAGTCGAACTGGTAAGCCTCGCCTGGCGCGAAGCTCAGCGGCACGTAGGCTGCCGCCGTCGCGACCGATCGCTCGCGGTGCCACGCCCCCGCATAGCGCCGGACCGCGTCGTAACCGCCGCGATAGCCGAGCCCCTGCAACTCCTCGAAGACGCGGATCATCGTCAGCCGCTCGCGCCGCGTCTTGCGATCGTTCGTCTCCAGCAGCCGATCCAGATCGGCGGTCCATGGCCCCAGCTTCGGCAGTGGTTGCACGCTGCGCTCGTACGCGAACGCCGTCTCGCCCGAGCGCAGCACCTTCCTGACCGTGTTCCGCGACACGCCGAGGTCGCGCACGATCTCCTTGATCGACTTGCCCTTGACGAAAAACTCGCGCCGGATGCGCGCCACTGTCTCCACGACCAGCATCTCCCACGCGCCTCCGCCGCAAAGCGACGAGGCGTGAACCGCATCCGTTCAGGGGGTCAATTTTGGAAGCCTATCAGCCCCGAACGGGGTCAATATTGCAGGCCGATTCACAG
>JAZKBG010000016.1:0-6808 GCA_040388765.1 Pseudomonadota bacterium
CCCCGTCTTTATTTCTGTTCATTATGGTAGACGCGTGGAATTAGAAATAAAGACGGGGCAAACCAAACCGGATTGACCCGCAGACGGGCGGACGGTAGCCGCGGGTCGGGGCGCAGCCCCGACCCAACGCTACCAAAGCCCGGCGTGAGGGTCAAGTGAAGACGCACGACAGATCGTACAGATTCTCGAGCATGTCTGCCGTGGTGATCGCGAACGTTGCGGTTATCCACCGCGCCCCTTCAAGGTCTCCATGCATGCAGGCCAGCATCGCGGGACACTCGCCGCCCCGGGAGCGAATGTCCAGCGCCCGCAGCGCGAACGTCGCCGCGAGCCACTCGACGACCTCCTTGTGGTCGCTGTCGACGGCGGCCCACAGCACGGCATTGTTATCGGCGCGCACCTCCTCGCCGGTGAGCTCGTTAGCCGCGACGATGTTCTGCGCTACGAGCAGATCGCCGCCGGCGCATGCTTCGGCGAGCCGTGCGAGTGCCGTCGCTCGCGAGTCGTCGTCGGCCGTCATCGCGATATGCGCGCCGCGCCGTCTGTCCAACTCCCACCGCGGCGCCGTCTGGTCCCGCCTCGCTAACGCCCGCGAACTAAAAAGAAGACTCTGTTTGCAGAATGAAGCCTTCGATACTGGACGACATAGCGGTTACGATAGCCTGTCGCGGGCGAATTTGAACAGCCCATTCGTCTCGGATCTATATGTGTCTCGACCGACTCGCGCCGGACTGCTTCGACGCGGTCGTCGCGCACCTGTCGGTCCTCGAGCTCGTGCGGCTGCGCGAGCTCTCGACAGTCTGCTGTCGCCTGTTCGACGCCCACCCGTTCCGGCCTCGGCCCACCGCGCCGCTGATGTTGTGGCATCTGTGGCGGTCGTGCTCGGCGCCGGGCATGACGTTCTTGTGGAAGCTGTTCGGAAGGCAGCCGGGCATCGGCGCAGATACGTGGCATACTCGGCACATTGTTACTTACGCGTGCGAACATGGGCAGCTCGCAAAACTCCAGTGGCTGCTCGCGAAAGGGCTCGTCCAGGACGCTGAGGTTCGGAGCGGATATGGCGCTGTCGATACGTTGCGCGTCGCCTGTATCAACGGGCAGCTCCCGACGGCCCAGTGGCTGGCGGCGCACTTGAGGCCCACGGCGTCGGACGTCGTCGGCGTCCTGGCCATGTCGTGCGCCAATGGCCATCTTGCGGTCGCCCAATGGCTGACCGCGCGGTTCAATCTCACAGTAAGTGAGCTGAAACACTGGACCACCCCGCTGCGGGTGGCGTGCGCGCACGGTCACTACGCGACCGTGGTCTGGGCGACTACCCACTTCGACATCGCGTCGATAGCCAGCCGCGCTGAGATTGTCGGCGACTTGGCGTCGGCATGCTTAGCTGGCCACCTAAACGTGGCGCGATGGCTGGCCGAGCGGTTCTCGATCACGCGGGCCGATCTCGCGGACCTCGGCCCGCTGCATGACGCCTGCCACAACGGGCACCTCGAGGTCGCGCAGTGGCTGGCCGCGCGATTCGAGCTGACCGCGACTGATGTCCGCTGCGGCGAGCGGTTCGCTCCGGCGGACGACAACCGCCCGCTGCGCCTGGCCTGCGCGGGCGGCCACCTCCCGATCGCGCAGTGGTTGACCGAGACGTTCGCGCTTACTGCGGCTGACGCGGTTGCCAGGGACAACTACGCGATCTATCGCGCTGCCGAGAACGGGCACGGCGACGTCGTCGCGTGGCTCGGGGCGCGGTTCAACTTGTCGACGGCGGTGATTGTGAAGGGGTGGACGCGCGACGGGTACCCATCGCACCGCATACCCTAAAAGAAGGCTCCGTTTGCCGACTAGGGTCTTCTTTTTAGTTCGCGGGCGTCAGCGGACGTCTACTTGTCGGTGACGCCATACGTTCTGGCACAGGGGACGCAGCGCCAGAACACCGGCTGACCGCCGTTGGGGCCGGTTAGGCTGAACTCCATCAAACGGCTGCCGATCCGCTCGAACCGAATCGCGTATGGGCGACCCAAATCGCCGACGTAGAACGCGCACTTTTTGTCAACGAGCTCGCCACCAGGTCGCAGTATGCTGATCTCGAACTCATCATCGTCGTCCAGGAATGTGATAGATGCCATGTCGATGCCGCGGCCGGGGATGCTCGCGCTGGCCATCGTAACATCATCACGGCCGGCGACTCCCGTGTGGCCCAGGCAGGTGCTCGGCCGCTCGCAGCGGCCGCAGAAGTCGTGTATCGCCCCGCAGACAGGACAGAACATTTCGGGACCGAGGTCCGCACGGCCGATCATCCCTATGTTCAGTGCATAGACGTGGAGGCCGCCGCGTAGAGTGCCCTCGCCGTCCTCGTCGAAGGGGCGGAGCCAAGCCGGGCACCGACGGCAGCCGAGCCGCGTCTTAGCGACGAGGCTCAAAGCGCGATTAGCGCCGCCGAGTCGTGCACAGTCCTCGAGCGCGCACCAGTCGAGGAATCGCAGCCGATCGAAGAGCCACAGGATGTCCATCCGGCGGAGAATGAGTGTATACCCACTCGTCTAAACCTTCGCCGCAAGTATACGCTACGTATGCGTGCGTTCGCCCCTCTGCAGGGCCGTTTGACCTTCGCGCAGGTGCCCGGGAACCGGCCGTGCGTCACTGCGCAGCAAGGCGCTGGCCCGGCCTACGTCGTGTTCTTCCGGCACTGCGACGAGGGGTACTCGTGCCCGCACAAGCCGGCCTACGCCGGCTGCCGCGGCTGCGAGTTCATCAAGCAGGACGCGTGCGCCACCGACGACTGCGGCGACAAGACCAACACCCGCGCGTACGGCTACGCGCGGTGGCTCGCGTGCTTCGCGGCGCGGGCCGGCGCGCCGGTGGCCGCGGTCTTCAGCCAGGACCCGACGCGGCCGGCCACCAACGCGCGGCCGATGACGACGGCGGCGGCGCTGTACGACGGCCTGCTGCGCGTGGCGGGCGCCGCCCCCGCCAGCCTGTGCTGGATGCAGTTCGACCGGACCGCGGCGAGCGCGCCGGCGAACAACCCGATGGTGCAGGCGCTCGGCCGGGCGGCCTTCGCCGGCAAGACCGTGGCGGTCGTGTGGGACCACGGCAACGTCCAGTACATCCTGCGGGCGCTCGGCGTCAGCCTCGGCAACTGGTGGTGGAACGGCTGCTGCTACGACCAGGCCGTCGTCGTCACGATGCGCACGCGGGCCATGGCGACCTACCGGCTCGGCGGGACGGCGGCGGCGCCCGACCCCTGCGCCGGCGCGGTCTGCCAGGCGGCCGCGGGCCCGTTCGCGGGCTGCGCCGGCCCCTGGGTCCCGATCCCTGACGAGGTCTCCGTGCACCCGCTGAGCGCGGCCGACGCCGACCCGTCGCCCGACGCCGTCGCCATGCGCGGGCCGGCGTAGCCCGACCCTGGAGTCCGTTCTTTTCCGCTCGCTACCCCCGCGAACCTAAAAGAAGCCTCCATTCGGCGATTCGGGTCTTCCTTCCATGTGTCGGCGCGGGTGTCGAGTTGCTTGCGGATCGGCACCAGCTCGATGCCGTGCGCAGCGGGGCGGTGCCGCCGGCAAGCGATCCGACACCGACGTAGGGGGGGCAGTTGGCCCACTCGGCAAGCGGCCCGTCACCGGCTTCGCGAGCGATTTGACGTCGCGGCGGCAAACGGGCGCCCGCGACGCGTACGCGGCGCGGATCCGTCACGCGTGCGAAACGTACCGCCAAGCACGGATCTCTAGGCTTCCAGACGGTCAGCATCGGCACCCGCTCGCTGACGCCGCCAACTGAAAAGAAGGTCAGATTACACGAACGGAGCCTTCTTTTTATATGTCGGCGGAGGGTGTCGGGCGGCTAGCAAAGGCGGCACCGAGTCGCCACCACCCGTAGCGACTCAGTGCCGATTCTGCTAGCCGCCCGACACCGACCGCGTCCACACGATGGCAACCAAAAACGAGCTAAGCAGGGCGCGAATGCCGACCAAAACGGATTGACCCGCAGCCCGCCGGAGGCCGCCGAAGGCCCGCTGGGCTGCCGACCAAAACGGATTGACCCGCAGCCCGCCGGAGGCCACCGAAGGCCCGCAGGGCCGGAGGGGCTGCGCTCGGTCACGCGGCGTGCCGCGTGACCTTGCAAAGACAGGGCGTGAGGGTCAGGTCAGAGCGCACCGCGCTCCACGCGCCGGTAGGTCACGGCGCGGCCGGCCGTCGCGCTGTAGCGGACGATCTCGACGACCTCGCCGGCGCGCGCGCCGATCCAGATCGCCGCCGGGTCGCTGGCGTAGATGGTCGGCAGGTCGTCGCGGGTGAGCCGCTCGGTGGCGTACAGGGCGTCGCACTCGGCCGGCGCCATGATGCGGTGCGCCGGCACCGCCGCGTGCTCCGGGATCACGAGCACGAAGTTGTGGAAGTGGTGCGCGGAGTAGAACGGCGCTGCGCCGTTCGCGTCGAGGAGCAGCGACAGCGGGCCGCGCGCGCGGGCCGCCTGGCGGGCGGCGGCGGCGCCCGCCTGGAACTCGCGCACGACGTCGGTCAGGTTCTTGCGGCTGAAGAAGACCTCGTCCGCGACGATGATGAGCTCGTCGAGGCGGCCGGCGCGCGCGGCCTGCTCGACCTCGACGCCCTCGAGGAGCTTGCGCAGGTCGGGGCTGTGGTGCGAGTACTTGCCGTCGGCGGCGAGGACGAGGATGACCACCCAGGCGCGCGCGCCGCGGAGCGCGCGGCGGCGCGGGTCGACCCGCGCGTCGACGCGGACGTAGAAGAACCGCTCCATGTCGCCGATGATGCGGTCGTCGGTGAAGTCGGCGACGGGCTTCTCGTCGGCGAGGCCGGGCGGCGCCGGCGCGAGGCCGCGGTAGCGGAAGAAGTGGTCGATCAGCGTGCGCACGATCACGTTCGGCGGGTAGGCTTGGGTGGCGGCCATCCTAGAGTATGCTTGACGGCGCGCTATTCAATTTGGCCGCCGGCCGGGCCTCTTATAAAAGCCCGCCAGCTATTGCTCGACATGCGCCGGACTCGTGGGCGCCGAGTGCTGTCAGTTCTCGCGGCCCGCGAGAACCGGCCTCAATTATGGGCCCGCGGTATTTTGGGGGCGGGAATTGGGGGCACGAGGCGCGAGGGTCCGCATATATAATTTGGCGCGGGCGCTCCCTTTTGTGGAACAGTTATATACCGCGCGACCCGTACAGCACGGAGATGTCACAGCCCGCTGCTTATACCCCGGGGATGACCGACGCAGGCAAGAACTGGCTGCGCTCGACCGTCGGCGCGCACCCGGTCACCGCCGGCGTGCTGATCGGCGTGCTCGTCGTGATCGTGCTCGCCCTGTCGGTGGCCGTCTACCACTACAAGAACGCCGCGGCCCCGCCCAAGAGCGGCTTCATGACCCAGTTCCCGTTCATGGGCAACCTGTCGAACTGGCAGCTAGGGAGCGGCGACGCCGGCTGGGGCGGCTCGCTGCAGCGCGAGACCACGCCCGCGCAGGCGCAGCTCTACCACGCCGGCTGGCGCCCCGTCGGCCTCGAGCGGTCCATCTGCAACAGCGGCCGCGAGGGCCTCGCCGTCGCCCCGATGTACTCGAGCCAACACACCGTGTCGGACGCGGCCAACGCGGGGATCGGGCCCGGCTGCGGCGCGGGCTGCGGCCCCTCGATCGCCTGCCGGCCCGGCTGGGACCCCAGCGCGACCGCCGAGGCGCAGGCCCTCGCCACGCTGGGCAGCCTGCCCCACGACCCCAACGGCGAGCGCTCCCTGCAGGGCGCGGTCAACGCCGCGTTCGACTGCGACAGCGGCCTGAGCGACAACCAGCTCCGCGATCTGATGCACAACGGCGGGGCCCCCTAGACGCGACATGCCATGCTCGTACCTGTCGCCATACTCGCGACGCTCGCGGCGTACGCCGCGCGCTCGCCTGCGGAGTCTTGCCATGCGTTCGCCATCGTGTTCGGCCGGGTGCGCCGGGCGGCTTCGTTTTTTTCTGTCCGTCTGTATAGGTTGCCATGTCGTACACCGGCACGTGTCCCGTCATCATCGCGGTGCGCGACCACGCGGTCATTGCCACCGTCGCGCTCGCCGCGCTCGTCGTCCTCTGCATCGTCCTCTTCGTCAGCCGCGACGGCAGCAAGAGCGGGTTCGCGGCCGGCGGCTGCGCGGCCCGCCGCTGCCAGGCCGGCACGTGCCGTGGCACGTGGGATCCGGCCGCCTCCGCGGAGGCGCAGGGGCTCGCCACCGTCGGCGCCGCCAACTTCCAGCACAGCAGCCAGGCCGAGCAGAGCTTGCAGATGGCGATCAATTCGGCACAGTAACTGACCCTCACGCCGGGCTTTGGAAGCGTTGGTGCTGGATATATCCAGGCACGCGGCTACCGTTCGCCCATCGCGAGGGCCGGCATTACTGAACTAGAGAGTTATGGAGTGCGCGTATAGCGCGCGTATCGATGGCGGACCCGCAGCGATCCGAACAGCAGTATGCGCGACCGGCGTTCTCCGAGCCGCCCAAGCGGTCGTTCATGTCTCGGATGACGGGCGCGGTTGCCGCTCATGCATCCATGGCGCTCGCCGCGATCGCCGTCCTGGCGGTGATGCTCGTCGCAACGATCGTGTACTACCGCGGCCTACTGTTTCTGGGGCCGTACGCAGGGCGTGCCGGTTTCGCTGCTGGCGCGACCGCGGCCGCCGCGAGCGCCGCTCCGCCCGCCGCCGCGAAGGGCGATCCCGAAACCGAGCGCCTCATCGACTCGATCAACAAAGCTTAACAGTGCGCACTTGTGTTCTTTTTGGGCAACTACTGGACGGCGCTGATCCCGCTTCAGGAATGGCGTCGGCGCGGCG
>JAZKBG010000017.1:0-1360 GCA_040388765.1 Pseudomonadota bacterium
CGCTCCTTTGCTTCGATCCCTCATCCGCGCATTCCGCTGCCGGTCAACATCTACGTGGACAATTCTGCGCTTGCGCAGAATTCAAATTCGGTATCCAGGAAGAATTCCATGGGCGTCAACTTCTCCAACGACAACGAACTGAAGGCGATGGCCGACGCGGTCAACGCAAATGCCGGCCCCTGGACAGCAGCTCCGCTGGTACCGGGCGCGGTTGTGGGAGCGGCTTCAGCCGCGATCGCCGTCACCAACCCGGCCGATCGCCGCCAGACTGTCGGCAGCTACATCGCCGCCGACAGCACCACCGTCGACAAGGCACTGAGCAACGCCGTCGCTGCGCAGCACGGCTGGGATCGCCTGCCCGCGGCCAGCCGCGCCGCGATCCTCGAGCATGCCGCCGAGCAGCTCGAAGCGCGCCGCGGCGAATTCATCGCGCTCTGCGTGCGCGAGGCCGGCAAGAGCCTGCCCGATGCGATCGCCGAGATCCGCGAGGCAGCCGATTTCCTGCGCTATTACGCCACCATGGCACGGCGTCTGTTCGGCCAACCCGAGCAGTTGCCGGGCCCGACCGGCGAGAGCAACCAGTTGTTCCTCAATGGTCGCGGTGTGTTCGTCTGCATCAGCCCGTGGAACTTCCCGCTGGCGATCTTCCTGGGCCAGGTCAGCGCCGCACTGGCCGCCGGCAATGCCGTGATCGCCAAGCCTGCCGAGCAGACGTCGCTGATCGGCCATGCCGCGGTGAAGCTGCTGCATGACGCGGGCGTGCCCGCCGACGTGCTGCAATACCTGCCGGGCGACGGCGCCACCGTCGGCGCCGCCCTGACCAAGGATCCACGCGTGTCCGGCGTGGCTTTCACCGGCTCCACCGACACCGCCTGGGCGATCAACCGCGCTTTGGCCGCGCGCAACGCGCCGATCGCCGCGCTGATCGCCGAGACCGGCGGCCAGAACGCGATGATCGCCGACTCCTCAGCGCTTCCCGAGCAGATCGTCAAGGACGTGATCGCCTCCGCGTTCCAGTCCGCCGGCCAGCGCTGCTCGGCTGCGCGCGTGCTGTTCGTGCAGGAAGACATCGCCGACAAGGTCTGCGCGATGCTCGCCGGCGCAATGGGTGAGCTGAAGGTGGGCGACCCGGGCCAGCTGTCTACCGACGTCGGCCCGGTGATCGACGAGGACGCGAAGAAAATCCTGGTCGACCACGCTGCCCGCATGGACAAGGAAGCGAAGAAGATCGGCGAGGTCGCGCTCGATCCGGCCACCACCGCCAACGGCACCTTCTTTGCCCCGCGCGCCTACGAGATTCCCTCACTCGCCACGCTGACCCGCGAAGTGTTCGGCCCGGTGCTGCACGTGATCCGCTGGA
>JAZKBG010000018.1:0-5285 GCA_040388765.1 Pseudomonadota bacterium
CGCCCATCTTCTCCTGGTCGGCCTTGGTCTTCGGCTCCACCGACAGCTCGATCACCGGCTCGGGGAATTCCATCCGCTCGAGGATGATCGGTGCGTTCATCGCGCACAGCGTGTCACCGGTCGTGGTATCCTTCAGACCCGCCAGCGCGACGATGTCGCCGGCATAGGCCACCTGGATGTCCTCGCGGTCGTTCGCATGCATCAGCAGCATGCGGCCGACCTTTTCCTTCTTGTCCTTGACCGAATTGGTGACCTGCGACGCCGTCTCCAGCTTGCCCGAATAGATGCGGGCGAAGGTCAGCGTACCGACGAACGGATCGTTCATGATCTTGAACGCCAGTGCCGAGAACGGCACGTCGTCCGACGACGGGCGCTCGTCCGGCGTCACGCCATCGAGCTTCAGACCCTGGATCGCGGGCACGTCGAGGGGCGACGGCAGATAATCGACCACCGCGTCGAGCAGCGGCTGAACGCCCTTGTTCTTGAACGCCGAACCACAGACCACCGGCACGAACGCCATGCTGAGCGTCCCCTTGCGGATCAGCTTCTTCAGGTCGGCGACCGACGGCTCGTTGCCCTCGAGATACGCTTCCATCAGGTCGTCGTCCTGCTCGACGGCCATCTCGATCAGCTCGCTGCGATACTTCGCAGCCTTCTCGACCATATCCTCGGGGATGTCCTGATAGACGAACTTCGCGCCCAGGCTCTCTTCGAGCCAGATGATCGCGCGGTTCTCGACCAGATCGACCAGACCCTTGAACCCGCCCTCGATGCCGATCGGCAGATACAGCACAGCCGGACGCGCGCCCAGGCGCTCGATGATCGAGTTCACGCAGAAATAGAAATCCGCGCCGGTGCGATCCAGCTTGTTGACGAAGCACATCCGCGGCACGCCGTACTTGTCGGCCTGACGCCACACGGTTTCCGACTGCGGCTCGACGCCGGCAACGCCGTCGAAACAGGCGACCGCACCATCGAGTACGCGCAGCGACCGCTCGACCTCGATCGTGAAGTCGACGTGGCCGGGCGTGTCGATGATGTTGATGAGGTGCTCCTCACCCTTGCCCTCGTTCGCGCGCCACTTGCAGGTGGTCGCAGCCGAGGTGATCGTGATCCCGCGCTCCTGCTCCTGCTCCATCCAGTCCATCGTCGCGGTGCCTTCATGCACTTCGCCGATCTTGTAGGACTTGCCGGTGTAATAGAGGATGCGCTCGGTCGTCGTCGTCTTGCCGGCGTCGATGTGCGCCATGATGCCGATATTGCGATAGCGATCGAGCGGATGGCTGCGGGCCATGATCGTATACTCCTGTGCCGCGGCTATGCGGCGGGGCTAAAAATCTTCCACCGTTCGTCTCGAGTAGCGATCGAGCGAAGCCGAGAGCGCGTATCGAGAGATCTGTCTCGATACGGCGTCTCGACAAGCTCGACGCCTACTCGACACGAACGGTGGTTGTAAAATCAGTGGGTTGGGAAGCCGAATCCCGCCCAACCCAATATAGTTACGCTTCTTACCAGCGGTAGTGGCTGAACGCGCGGTTGGCTTCGGCCATGCGGTGCGTGTCTTCGCGCTTCTTCACCGCGTTGCCGCGGTTGTTCGACGCGTCGAGCAGTTCGCCCGACAGACGGGCCGACATGGTGTGCTCGCTGCGGTTGCGCGCAGCGCCGATCAGCCAGCGGATCGCCAGCGCCTGGGCGCGCTCGGGGCGCACCTCGACCGGCACCTGATAGGTCGCACCACCGACGCGGCGGCTGCGCACTTCGATGCCCGGCTTGATGTTGTTCAGCGCGTCGTGGAACACGCCGACCGGATCCTTCTTGGCGCGAGTCTCGACGGTTTCCATCGCCGAATAGACGATGCCTTCCGCGACCGACTTCTTGCCGTCCAGCATCACGCTGTTCATGAACTTCGAGAGAACCTCATCACCATATTTGGGATCAGGCAGGATGATACGCTTTTCGGGGCGACGACGACGTGCCATTTCATGTTTCCTTCTAAACTTCAGCCATGCGAGGATCGGCTAAATAGCCGACCGGCTTACTTCGGACGCTTGGCGCCGTACTTGGAACGCGACTGGCGGCGATCCTTCACACCCTGTGTATCGAGCACGCCGCGCAGGACGTGATAGCGCACACCGGGAAGATCGCGCACACGGCCGCCGCGGATAAGCACGACCGAGTGCTCCTGCAGATTGTGGCCTTCACCCGGAATGTAGCTGATGACTTCGCGGCTGTTGGTCAGGCGGACCTTGGCCACCTTGCGCAGCGCCGAGTTCGGCTTCTTCGGGGTCGTCGTGTAGACGCGGGTGCAGACGCCGCGCTTCTGCGGGTTCTGCTCCATCGCAGGGACCTTCGACTTGGCCTTCTGCGGGTCCCGGCCCTTGCGGACCAGCTGGTTGATCGTTGGCATGAAGCCCTTCACCTTTTTCGTTACCGGCACATTCCGGCGGTTACTTTGCTGGTGTTCACAGGAACAGCCGAAGGGCCATGGGAAGCGTTCGCCCCCAGAGCCCGTCAGTCGCCAGCAACGTTCAGCTCTTGTCGCGGTCTTCGGCGGCAGGCACGGATTCGCGCCTCCAGCCGCTCTCACGACGGGGGCGCCTATACGCAGGCGGCTCTCGTCGGTCAACAGGGGCTGCGGTTCGCCCGGCTTAACGCGATCGCAACGTCGCACCGCGCACAAGGGCCAATGTTCGGTCGCCGCCCCGCCCTGCCCGCCGTTCGCGCGGCGACTCACGCAGTCGGCGCATGCCTGGTCGTCGTCGCGGTGTGGATCGTCCTCGCCCTCGACGTGTCTGCGCGGACACCCGGCGCAGGTCTGGCGATCGTGACCGCGATCGGCCTGCTCGCCTGGACCGGCGCGTCGCTGGTCGTCCGACCGACGCCGCGCGCCGCCAACGACAATCTGCCGCACCGAGTGGATGTCGCGCTGTGGCGTCCGGTCGATGACACCGACGATCGGAAATCGACGCTGCGCCACCTGGGCTGAGGACTGCCGCGAACGGCCGGCGGGTCGCGGGCGCGCAGTTATGCCGCGCGCCCGCCAACATTACATGTGCAGTTGACGGCCATACGCCGCCAGTACGCTTTCGTGCATCATTTCGCTCAGCGTCGGGTGCGGGAACACGGTTTCCATCAGTTCCGCCTCCGTCGTCTCCAGCGTCTTGCCGATCGTATAGCCCTGGATCAGTTCGGTCACTTCCGCACCGATCATGTGCGCGCCCAGCAACTCGCCGGTCTTGGCGTCGAAGATCGTCTTGATGAAACCTTCCGCCTCGCCCAGCGCGATCGCCTTGCCGTTGCCGATGAACGGGAAGCTGCCGACCTTCAGTTCGTACCCGGCCTCCTTCGCCTTCGCCTCGGTCAGCCCGACGCTGGCGATCTGCGGGTGGCAATAGGTGCAGCCCGGAATGTTCCTGGGGTCCATCGCGTGCGGATGGTTGCCGGCGATCGCCTCGACCGCGATCACGCCTTCGTGGCTCGCCTTGTGCGCCAGCCATGGCGGCGCGGTGATGTCCCCGATCGCATAGATGCCGTCGACATTGGTCTTGCAGGTCGGATCGGTCTTCAGGAACCCGCGGTCGGTTTCGATCTTCAACGCCTCCAGCCCGATGTTCTCGGTGTTGGGAACGATGCCGACCGCGACGATGACGTGGCTGAAGTCGCCGGTCGTCACCTTGCCGTCCTTGCCCTTGATCGCCGCCTTCACGCCGGTGGCGGACACGTCGATCTTCTCGACCCCCGCCCCGGTCAGGATCGTCATCCCCTGTTTCTTCAGCGCCTTTTCCAGGAAGGCGGAGACGTCGGCATCCTCGACCGGCACGATGCGGTCGAGCATCTCGACCACCGTCACCTCGGCGCCCATGTCGTTGTAGAAGCTGGCGAACTCGATCCCGATCGCGCCCGAACCGATGACCAGCAGCTTCGTCGGCATTTCCGCCGGCGTCATCGCGTGGCGATAGGTCCAGATGCGCTTGCCGTCGGCCTTGGCGAACGGCAGTTCGCGGGCGCGGGCGCCGGTCGCGAGAATGATATTCTTCGCCGACAGCTCGGTGGTCTTGCCGTCCTTGTCGGTGACGCTCAGCCGGCCCTTCGCGACCAGCTTGCCCTCGCCCATGTGCACGGCGATCTTGTTCTTCTTCATCAGGTGCGTGACGCCCTGATTGAGCTGCTTGGCGACGCCGCGCGACCGCTTCACCACTGCGTCCAGATCGGCGCTGATCTTCTCGGCGACCAGCCCGTAATCCTTGGCATGCTGCATGTAATGGAAGATCTCGGCCGACCGCAGCAGCGCCTTGGTCGGGATACACCCCCAGTTGAGGCAGATGCCGCCCAGATTCTCGCGCTCGACGATCGCGGTCTTCATCCCCAGCTGCGCCGCGCGGATCGCCGCGACATAGCCGCCGGGCCCGGAGCCGAGAACGATGAGGTCGTAGGTGTCGGCCACGAAAGGCTCCTTTGCTTCAAAACGGATGTCAGCCGGCGATCGGCCGGGGCTTGCGATGATCGTCGATCGCGACGAACACGAACTGCGCCTGGGTGACCAGGCAGCTTTCCTCGACGTGCCGACCGCGACGCCACGCGGCGACGTCGATCGTCATCGAGGTGCGGCCGACCTTCACCAGATCGGCATAGACCGACACTTCGTCGCCGACCGCGACGGGGGCATGGAATTTCATCCCCTCCACCGCGATCGTCACCGCGCGGCCATGCGCGTGGCGCGAGGCGACCAGGCCTGCGGCCATGTCCATCTGGCTCATCAGCCAGCCGCCGAAAATGTCGCCATAGGGATTGGCGTCGGCCGGCATCGTCGTGACGCGAATCGCGGGTTGCTGGGTGGGCGGCAGGTCAGCCATCGGGGCGCGTCCGCCGATCGATCGCCCACGCCCTGCGCAGCGGCGAGATGCCGAGCAGCAGCACCAGCACCGCAGCGACCCAGCCGCACACCTCGATCTCGCGGCGCGCGAGCGGATAGGCCCAGGCCGCGACCGCGACGATCAGCGCCGTCGCGGCCAGCCCCGCGGCGATGTGCAGCAGCTCGACGATGGTCCGGACAGGCACGGTGGCCACCCCTTCCCAGGTCAGGCGATCATGCCCAGCGGCGCTTCGACCAGAGCCTTGAACAGCTTCATCAGCTGCGCGCCGTCCGCCCCGTCGATCGCGCGGTGATCGAAACTGCCGGTCGCCGACATCACCGTCGCCACGCCCAGCGCGTCATCGACGATGTACGGGCGCTTCTCGCCCGCGCCGATCGCCATGATCATGCCCTGCGGCGGGTTGATGACCGC
>JAZKBG010000019.1:0-71999 GCA_040388765.1 Pseudomonadota bacterium
CTGCGCCCCCGATCCCCGCCTGCCCGCCGGCGCCGCCCCCGGCCTCGCCGGTTGCATCCTGGGAGCCCGCGGCGCCGCCGGGGCCCTGTTGCCCGCCCCGGCCGCTCGCGCCCGCCTGAGCGACCTGGGAGCCCCCGGCGGCATCATCCCCGCCGGGCCCGGCCAGGGAGTCTTCGCCGCATCCCAGGACCAGGGCCAGGGCGCCCAGAAGCATCGCGCGGGTCGGGGTCGAGGTCATCATGCCCTCGATGTTACGCGCCACGCGTGACGGGTGACAGCGTCACGCCCGTGACGCGCGGCGCAGGACCTCGTCCCGCAGGACGCGCGCCACGTGGAACATCATGGGCGGCGGGACGCTGTTGCCGACGCGGGCCCATTGCTCGGCGAACGAGCCCGTCAACACGAAGTCATCGGGGAACCCGCCCAGCCGGCGCAGCTCCGCGATCGAGAACTTCCTCGGCTCATGCGGATGGGTGACGCTCGCGCCGGGGCTGACGGTGACGGTCGGGGTCGGCTTGTCGGGATCGGTGCGGATGAGACCGAACCGTTCCGGATCGGCCTCGCCAGGCCGCAGCTTGTTCCACCGGCGCAGGTAGTCGGGCGGCAGCTTCGGGGTCGCCGGCGCCTCGACCACGAACTGCCCGATCGCCGATCCGCCGATGCCGCCCTTCATGAGCGTCGGGGATGGCTCGTCGAGGTCGACATCTTTGCCATCCTGCCAGCCGGTCTTGAACCTCATCTTCGGGCCGCGCACGACGAACTTGTTGGCGTCGCCGGTGGTGATCGTGCATGAGGGATCGGCGTCGACGTCGAACTTCCCGCGCGAGTAGTTCGGGTGACCGCCGATCCCATGCTCGACCCCATCGATCCACGGGAGCGCATCGCGAATCGAGTAGCGATATGGCAGCGGCGACGGGAAGGCGGGCGCCCGCTTCAAGTCGCCGCGCACGCCGATGAAGATGGTCCGCTGCCGCGCCTGCGGGACGCCGAGCCACTGCGCATCGAGGATCCTGCACTCGACGGCGTACCCGCTCGCGCGCAGCTCGCTCAGGATGTTGAGGAAGTACCCCTTGGCCACGCCTTTGACGAGTCCCGCGACGTTCTCGGCGACGAACGCGCGCGGCCGCAGCCCGCGCAGCAGGCGGATGAACTCGAAGAACAAGTCCTCGCTGTTGCCCTTCGCGCCGCCGCCATGGTCCTTGTCCTTGCCCCACCCGCGGTGTCGCTTGCCGGCGGTCGAGAAAGCCTGACAGGGCGGCGATCCCTCGAGCACATCGAGCTCGCCCACCTTCAGCCCGGACCCCTTCAACACATCGGCGGGCATCACCTCGCGCACATCGCGCCCATCGAGGTTCACGCCCGGGAAGTTCGCGGCGTGCGATGCGCGCGCGGCCGCCACGAACTCGCTCGCGAACACGTGCCGGTAGCCGGCCCACCGGAACCCGAGGCAGCTGCCGCCGCACCCGCTGAACGTCGATGCGACCGTCAAGCCGGTGAGCGGGATCGCGTGGATCTCCCGCATCGACGGGATGCGGTAAGGCGGCTTAGTTCGCGCGGGCTCGGCCGCCGCTGCGGCCGCCCTTCGCCTTTGCGGCAGCCTTGGCCGGCTTGGTTGGCTTGGCGCCGAGCTCGGCGTTGGGCGTCGGGGACCCCGACCACCGATACTGGCACTTCGGGCACTCATATTTTGTCTCCAGGTTGTCGTCGACGGTCGGGAACGACGTCGGGGCGGTGGTGACGAAGCTGGCGAGGTCATCGGCATCGAACCCGGTGCCGACCAGGTCGTCTTTGCCGAGCCGCTGCAGGAAGGTCGCGAGCGCCTTGTTATTCCACCCGCCGCGCTCGGGGCCGCGGTTCAGCGCGATGAGGTGCTTCTTGGGGTTCTTGAAGGTCATCCCGCGCACGGTCGGGACGAGCCATCGACCATCGCGCACCGCGATCCGCGTCGGCGCCGCCTTGCCGCCCGCGAGCATCCTCTCGAGGTGCTCGAGGCGGCCATGGCCCTCCATCAGCTTGCCGGTCCCCTCATCGAGCATCACCGGCGCGCCGAACCCATTCGCCGCGAACGCCTCATTGAAGAACTTGGGGTCGTGTTCCTTCGGGTTGCCGGGGAACCTGCGCTTGAGCAGCTCGCCGAGGTCCATGAGCTCGACGTAGATCTTCGCTTCTGTCGTGGCGGCCATGCACGCATCGTACGCGCGCGACCGGGGGCGGCGTCAAGAAGGCTTGTGTCGCGGCGGCTTCTCGATGACCTCGATCCCCTCGACATCGCCACCCATCATCGCGTCGATCCGCTCGAGCGACCACTGCGAGACAGCGACATCGAGGTTGACCGCGCTGTACGAGCCGAGGCCCAACATCCTGACGGCCAGTGCGATTTCGTCCCACCCGAGCTGCGTCACCGACCGCACGCCGGCGGCGTACGCGACGGCCTCGATCGGGATCCCCATCAGCAGGCTACGCCGCTTCACGGCGGTCCATCTCCCGGCCGAACTCGGCCATCTCATGCCTGTCGACCTCGGTCCCATTGCGCCAGATGACGAGGGCCGCATACCCCAGCGCCTCCTCGATCGTCTTCGCGCCGATGTAGCGGCCGCGCTCCTGCCCCTCGGGATTCCGGATCAGGACCGACCAGGGCGGCCCGACTCCGACCGGAGCGATGTGGATGAACCAGCCGCAGCGGCAAAGCTCCATGACCCACCCCGCGCAACTCTCGCCGGCGCAGATGTGGGCGCGGAGGTCCCGCATGTTGCCGACGATCTTCATCGCGATGAACCTCACCTCGGGCGGCGCAGCGTCCTTGTTCATGTGATCTCAACCTTCCCCGGCTCGTCGCCGTCATTCCAGTTTTTCAAGCACTTCTCGTGGACGATCTCGGACGGGCAAAGCAGCGGCAGCCCGCAGCAACCGAAGCTCGGGCAGAGGTCCTCGAGGCATCCGACCTTGCCGCAATGCTCGCAGCGCGGGTGCGCGTCGTCGTATGCATCATCGCGCTGCGCCTCCTTCTCCCCCTCGGGCAACCGGTCCCAGTCGGGCGCGCTCAAATCGCGATCCCGTCGGTCGGGTCGGACGCGGCGCCTTCGGTCGATGCGAGGACGTGCCCGCACCGGCACTGGTAGCCGACGACGATGTCGGCCTCGTAGTGGAATTCGCCGACGTCGTAGTCGAGGAGGCGATCGCCCGCCGAGCTCATGAAGCAGCCTTGGCTGCTGGCCACATAAGACTCCTCGACGAGGTTCATCTCGACAGCTTTGAAGTCGGCCCCGCACTCCGGGCATGCATCCGGGACATCGGCCTCGACCTCGGTCAGCACGATCCGCTGCAGCGCGACTTTCACAGCGGCTCCGTGTGGAACGCGAGTTCCTGGACGCCGCCCTTGCCGATCAGCCCTTCGAGGTCCGAGACCTGCTTGCCGACCGCCTGATAGGTGCGCTCCGCCTTGCGGCTGTCGGCGTCGAACCCAAGCTCGCCGGCCCACTCCTCGAACGACCGCGCATTCAGGTACGTGGATGCGTCCATCGCGAGGCAGCCGAGCACATCCTCAACCTCGGGCTCGCGCTCGAGCGCGGGCCCCATCGAATAGGTGATCGTGACCGCGTCGCCGGTGTCTTCGCCGCGGCGAAGCACGCACTCGTAATGCCTGGAACCTCGAGGCATGCCGCTCATGTTCGGGTTCTCGCCGACCTCCGTGCAGTCCATCTCGATACCGAGCCGCTTCGCGAACGCCTTGATCGTCATCATCTTCGCCATGGTCATCTCCCTTTTTTTAGAACCGTTTCAGTTGAACGCGCGCCTCGGCGATCGCCTGCTCGGCGGTATCGCCGACCCCGAGGATGTCGTCGAACGAATCCCAAACCGAATAGAGGCGCGGGGCTTCGGGATCGCGCTCGAGCCGCAGCATGCCGGCCGAGATCGACCACTGCGACTCGTTGCGGGGGCAGTCGCGCTCGTGGAAGCGCTCGCCCCTGCAGTGCTCGCAGGACCGCCAGAAGATCCCGTGCGCATCCCGCGATCCGGTGACGCCACAGACGTTGCAGTCGCCGGTCTGCTGGTCGACGGCGCCCGCGAGGATGCAGTCGATGTCGGCCGAATGGCCGGCGCGAGACACCACCCCGAGGCTCATCGACCGCCTCGCGCGCGCTTCGCCATCCGCGCCTTGTCGAATCCGGCGACGTCGACCGGCGAGGCGTCGGTCCCCGCGCGCGGCCGGACATCCTCATGCATCGCCAGCACCTCGTCGGCGGTCTTCCGCTGCGCCGCCATCTTGCAGACCATCTCCCATGTCGCCGCCGACGGGGGTTTGACGCCCGCGACGAATGCGAGCGCGGCGCGCGCATCGGCGTCTAACCCGCGCAACCAGCCGGCGGTGATATCGATGTCATCGCGCGTGGCGCCGTACGGCACCCGCTCGAGGATCTTCAGCGCCTTCTCGAGTCGCGCCTTGTCTTCGTGAATGTTCATTACGACCTCCCGATCTTCCAGAACCAACGAAAGACGATGACCATGCGGGCGGTCGCTTCGCACCACCCGCGATCTTCAAACCGGCTAAAGAAGACGGTCGTCATTAGCGCACCGCCTTCGCGACGACCGCCGCGATGTAGTCGCGAGAAAAGGTGACGATCTCGCCGCTCTTGAATTCGATCGCGATCCCATCAGCGCATTCCGACCAATCGACCGGTTCATCGGTGCGCGCGACATCATCCGTGTCGTACGAGTCCTGCACCAGCGCGAGCACCATCCGGTCGGCGTCTTTCATCGTCATCGTGTTCTCCATGACCGATCATCAATGCGTGAACCGTGCCTGGTTCATCGGGGCGATAGTTACGCGGCTTTCCGCGCCCGCGAATGGCCGCGATCCCCAGAAATCTGGGGGCGGTTTTCCGCGGCTTTCCCCGCAACGCCGCGCCGGATAAGGGGTTGCGAGGCATCAGATTTCTGGGGGCAGCTCCCAAGAATCTGGTGGTTTTCGGGGCCCCGCCCGCGCCGATCCGCGGCTTCCGGGCGGGCATGCTCGCTGCATTCCTATTCGCGCATGACCAACAAGAAAACGGCCAAGAAAGAAAGAAGTCCGGTTCTGACCGCGCTTCTCAAGAGGGATCGCGTGTGGCGGGAAGCCGCGAACGGTGCCGCCGCCGACTGGCATGCCGGCGCGGCGACCGTGCCGCATGCGGAGATCGAGTCGCTCGTCGCGGCGGGGACCATCGCCATCGATGATGATGGCGGGCCGTTCGAGACCATCCGGTTCCGGGTCGAGCCGTCGGAGTACGCCCGATCGATCGGCGCCATCATCTCGGTGGTCCCGTTCGAGAAGGGGAGGCGATAAATGGCCGGCGAAGAAGTCCGCGCCGCATACGACCGCGAAGGGCTCATCGCGACGAGCACCAACGCCGACACGTTTCTGATCAAGATGCATATCCGGTACTGGTCGGGCTCGCGCGCGGAGGCGATGGCCAGCATCAAGCCATCGCGCGGGCACTCGTATCGCGTGGCGAAGTTCGGCAAGCACGGGAAGGACGACGTCATCGTCCGCATCACGGACCACTATGACCACCGCGACGGCATCGCGGGGTGGAGGTAACCCATGGAGACCATCATGAAGACCGCAGCCGCATCCCGCACCGCCACCGCATATGTTCCGACGAGGGAGGACGTCGCCCGCCTCGGGGTCGGGGACAAGGCGCTCGATGCCTTCGGCCGCTGGCGGCCGGTCGTCGAGATTTCGTTTCGCGGGGTCGATGTCAACGGCGATCCATACGTCGGGTACTGCACCGGAAACTGGTACGACGATGGGCACCCGTCGACGATCTCGGGGTCGTACAAGGCGGGCAAACTGGTCCGCACCGTCGCGCTGTCATGCCTCGCGACGAGCGACGAACTTCGCAAGCTCGAGGCGGAGATGGTCGCGGCGGGCGAGAGCGTCCGGACGGTGGAGTAGGCCATGAACAACAAGGACTACAAGATCGTCCGCGCCTTCGCGCAGCAGCGCGCAAACGCGACGGGATTCGACCACGGGGTCTCGAAGAACTCGCTCTTCGGGACGTACGAGGCGCGCATGTTGCCGCGCGCGGAGAACCGGTGCGGCGACGAGCTTCGGTGCGAGGTCGTCCACCCCGAACGCCTCGATGCATGTCAACCCGGCCATGGGCCGATGGCGAGGGGCCGCTGATGGAACCCTTCGCCGACTGGGCCGCGCTGATCGCCTATCTCGACCAGCACTCGAACATCGTCCACTACCAGGCGCCGCTCGACCGATACCCATTGCCCGTCGTCATCATGAAGCGGTTCAAGAATGGGAAGCTGCGCATCCGGTACCACGATGTCGCATTCACGGCCGATCGCGGGCACCTCGATCGGTTCCGCCGGAGGGCGCCATGAAACGCACCATCATCCCGAACGAGATCCTCGACGCCATGCTGGGCATCCCGCCCGACCCGCCACCGACCAAGGAGAACGATATGCCGACCTACGACGACGATGAGCGATGGGAGCGGTCCGAATTCATGGACCCCGGTGGCGAGTCCGCCCTGCGCGCCGCGAGCCCATCCAACCCGCGCAACCTCCCGTGCCCGACCTGCAAGGAGCCGAACAAGCTCACGCCGAAGGACAAGCGGCGCGGGTACCAGTGCGACGCATGCGCGCGTCGCGCCGAAGGCGGCGGCTACTAGTCGCCGCTATCGCAGCGGGCGACGCACTCATAGACGAAGTACTCGTATCGGTGCGAGGGGAGGGGGTCGATCTTCTCGCCCCGGTAGTTGCGCGGCGCTTCGCCGGTCGGCTTGCCCATCCGCGTATCGACCTCGGTCAGCACCGACTCGTCGGCGCCGGCGGGCGCTTCCTTGCCATCGCATTGCGACTTGATGTCGAACTCCTGCCCGAAGCCCAGCACGCCCGCTTTGTTGAGCGCCAGCAGTTGCTCGCGCTTCAGGCGGAACGGGGACGAGGTCACGCGGTAGTAGGTCGCGCTGTAGCAGTTGCCAAGCTTCGCGCCGCCGGTCGTCTCGATGACGAGGTCGGCCCTGGTCCGCGGGTACATCTGCACCTTGTTCATGGCGATCCTTTCGATTGCGGGAATTCTCGAACGGCGAAGTTGACATCCCACTCGTCGATCTCCGGGCCGTGCGTCGGGAATGTCGAGCGCGGCGCCCACCTCTTCGTCGAGTCATACGGTTGCGCGCCGAGCTGCTTGACGAACGCGGCGGCGCCGCCGACCCGGCAGTCCGCGACGATCGCGCGCGCCCACTGAACATCGAACGGGCGCGCGCCGCGGCCGCTCTCGCCCCCGACGATGACCCAGTCGATGCATGCATCCGGCCGCCCATCGGCGAACCGCCAGCGCTTGAACGCGATTCCATCGATCGGCCCGAGCAGCGGCTCGGCGCTCACAAAGCGAATGGCCGCTCGCGTCTGCAGGAGCCATGGCGCGCGCTCATCGAAGTTCGCCTGGTCCTCGGCCGAGATGCCCAGCCAGATGAACGGCGGCAGCCGATCCCACCCTCGCGCGGCGCAAAAGCCTTCGACGAACCGCTGCATCCGCTCCGCTCGCTTCGTCAGTATCTGGTAGGTGTGCCTCGGCGCATTCAGCATCACCATGAAGACCGATGCGACCTCATCATCGGTCAGCTTTTCGTGGAACAGGTCGCTCATCGAGTTGACGAAGATGCGCCGCGCCTTCTTCCACCGGATCGGGTCATGGAGGTGCTCGGCGACCATCTCGAGTTTGCCGGTCCAGCGCGGGCCATTGTCGCCTTGGCGCGCGAGCCCGTAGTAGGCCAACGGCTTCCCGCTCGAATCCTTGCCGGAGAACCGCGCGGCGACGCCCTCGGCATAGCAGTTGCGGCAACCTTCGCTCACTCGACTGCAGCCGCGCACGGGATTCCATGTCGCGTCGGTCCACTGGATCTTCGTGTCGCTCCCCATCTCAACCCTCGTCGCGATCGAGCGCTGCCCTGGCGCGATCGAGCAGGATGCCCGCGAGGCCGGCGCCGCACAAGATGCAGGCCAGGTCGGCCGGCGTCAGCACGATGTGCGGGTTGTCGACGCTCCCGCACGGCGACGCCGACCGGTTGAATGTCGGTTCATCCTCGAGCATCAGAGGTCGCTCCGCCCGAACTTCACCAGCGCGGCCCTGCCTGCAAGGTATCGCGTGTCCCAGTCCCGCGTCCGAGACTGCATGTCCTCGAGCGCATGCAGCTCGGCTCGGAGCGACTTGATGCGATCGTCGGTGCCGCGCGGCGGCTGCGGCCGCGGGCCATTCTCGCGCACGAACCAGTCCTCGTATTCGGTACCCATCTCCGGCATGACCGGGATGTTACGCGGGCGAGGCGGCTACTTGTCGCAGGCGCTGACCGCGTCGCAGGTCAGCGCGGCCGCGATGCAGGCGCGGAAGGCGGGGTCGAGGACCCGAGGGCAGACGTCCGCGCAGGCCTCGGCGCCGTGGCAGGCGAGGGCGCGCAGGTTGTCGCAGGCGGCCTCGCAGGTCGCGGCGGGCGCATCCGGCGGGGTGATCGGCGGCGGCGATGGCGGCTTCGGGCAGCCGAACAGCAGCAACCCGAGCGACAGGACGAGGATACCGATCGCGATGCCGACGCCGACCCGTTCGAACCATCTCATCTCACGCCCCCATCCTTCGGGCATGGCGCCATTGTCGCGCGCGATGGGTAGCGCCAGATGCCCGCATCATCCATCGCGCCCGCATCGACATCGACCTCGACCCGCAGCTTCGAGCAGCCGTACTTTCGCTCGAAGGCGGGCGGCGCGCACCACTCCTGGTTCGGGTCCTGCGCGCAGCTCGGCGGGTTGACGGGCGGGGTCGGGTAGCAGCTGCCGAACAAGAACACCAGGGTGACCAGGACGCCGGTCACGATGGTGGCGATCGCCGCGTGGCGCATCAGCTGACCGCCCTGATATCGGCGAGGAGCTGGTCACGGTCGAAGCCGCTCGGCGCCCCGTTCGCGTCGGCCCATTCCTCGGACACGACGACGAAGGCCTCGTCGGAATATGCATCGAGGAATGGCCAGGTGGTCGGTTGCCTGCGCGCCCAAGTGATGCCGCGCGGACCATGTTCGTCATACGAGTGCGCGGAGAACGCGTGCCCGCCCAGGCTGGCCCTGCCATCCCCGGCATCGCCCAGGTCGACCCGCCAGGTCTCCTGGCGATCGATCGACTCGGGCAGCGAGGCGCCGAGGTAGATGCCGCCGAACACATGGATCGCCTGCATCGTGTGGATGCGGTTCTTGAGGTCGACCGCCGCGAAGCCGAGGATTTTGTGGCCGCCGATCCCGACGTTCTTCCAGTACCGGAGGACGTCGAGCACCACCGCGCCGCGGTCGCTCTCATCGGTCCCATCGTATCCACTGACATCCTTGTACGCCTTCAGGATCGCGGCGTCGGGGATGTCGATGCGCGCGCCATTCGCCGCGCTGAAGACCTGCACCATGTGGCCCGGGGTCGAGCATGTGCAGCAGCCGATCCGGTCGTTGAGCATCATCCCGAAGTCGTCGCCCATGCCGCGCGTCCAGTCGACGGCCGCGGGCGGCGGCGGCAGCTCGGGGGTCATATACCGCGCCATCCGCAGCGTGCGCGGGTCGAGGCGCGGCGGGAGCTTGCCGAGCTTCATCAGCCGCCGTGGCTGTCGAGGTACTCGCGCGCGCGCTTCGCCCTCAGATCGACCGCAGGGCCGGCGCCCTTCTTGGAGGCGATCTGCTCAAGCGCGCACTTCAGCGCGCTGGGCCCGACCGCGATCGCAAGCTGCTCGAGCGCATGGACGCGATTGTCGCCATCGAGGATGTCCTCGACCGCATTGATGAATGCGGCGGTCCGCCCCTCGTCCTGCATGCAGGTGACGAAGTCGGCGGGGCTCACGTGGGCGCAGCCGCCGGAGGGCGCCGCAGCGATCATGGCAGAGCCGAAGACCATCATCAGGAAGAAGGCGGCGGGCGGGAGGTGGCGTCTCATGCCGACCATCCTCCGCCCGCCGCGCGCGCGCTGTCAAGCTACTCGGCGGCTTCGTCCTCCTCGCCGTCCTGATCTTCCCGCTTCGGGTTGTTGTTGTTCAGGCGCTCCTTCTCGCGCTGGGTGAGGTCATGCTGGCGATCCTCGGATGTCATGGTGCGGCGTTCGGCGAGCTCGCCTTCGGGGTGCAGGAACGTGCGGACCTCGTTCCGTTTGAAGTCCATCTCCTGATAGACGAGGTGCTCCTGCTCCTCGGTCCCCTCATCGATGTCGCGTTCGAGGATGTCGATCTTGTCGGTGAGCTCCTTCACCTGATCCTTGAATGGCTGCATCTTCTCGCGGACCTTGCGCCGCGCGGTCGTGTGCTTCGCCAAGTCCTTCCGCTTGTCCTCGAGGACGTCGGGTTCGACCTCCACGCGGACCGTCTTCTTGAATGGTTCGGTGACGCGCGTGTCGCGATCCCTGCCTGTCTTTTCCTTAGCTGCCTTGACCATCGGTCTCCCCTTTCGTTTGTGGCGTGCCCGCCGGTGGCGGCGGCGCGACCGTAACGTATCCCAACTTTCGCAGGCGATCGATCTCGCCGAGCAGGCGCGAGACATCGCACTTGGCGGCGCCGAGCCCGCCATTCCGCCCGCCCCGGTAGCCGCGCCGCCAGCGCGCGCGAACCGCCTCGACCTCATCATCTGGGTCCGGCAGCCGCTGCGGCGGCGAGACCAGCGGCTTGCCGACGTAGTACTTCCTCACCTCGAACACGGCTCGCCCTGATGCACATAGCAGCGCAGGTCATCGAAGGGAGGCGCGCGATGCTTGCGCACCTTCCAGCGGTCAGCCGTCATCGCCTCGACGCCGGCGGGACACAGCCAGAACTCGAAGTCCCACTCGCGCTCCATCGTGTAGATCCGCACGAATGCGGCGGGCGCGCATGGCTGCGCCTGGCCGAGCTCGGCGATCCCGGCGGAGCTCGCCACCAGCGATCGGATCGGCGGCGGCGGTCCCTCACGCATCGGCTCGCGAGCGGGGATGTGGGTCAGTTGACGCATGGCTGCCTCGGCTGCCAGAGGACGACCTCGCCCGCGACCGCGAGGCGCTCCAGCTTGATGGATGTGCCGCACGGGCCCGAGTCGTAGGAGCCGGGCCCGCGAAGCTTCCGCTCGATGCACAGTCGCTTGTTGCAGTCGCAGCCCATGTTCCCCTCGGTCCACATATAGTGCTGGTTATCGGCATACTGCTCATCGACCTCATCGGTCACATCGATCGACTCCCCGCGCGTCGGGTCGAACAGCCTCACCTCGACGAGGACCTTCATCGACCCGACATCCGGTGGATGACGGCGAGGGGCAGCGGGCGAAGTCCCTGCGCGCCCCGGTGTGGCAGCGGCTCTTTGAGGCGGCGGCGCAGCGGCCCCGTGGTCCAGGCGAACCTCCCGATCGCATAGTTGCCGAAGGCGAGCTCCTGCGGCGTCAATCTCGGGTCGGCGGCGATCGAGATGCCGCCCGGCGGCGCCGTGCGGTTCACCGTCATCTCGAGGCAGTCGACCAGCTCGACGACCCCGACGATCTTCCCGAGCGGGATCTCGCTCAAGTAGTCGAACCCGATCGCAGCGAGAGCGCTGTCGAAGTACGGGCGCAGGCAAGCCTCGCGGTCGAGCGTCAGCGCGGCATGGACGGCGACGAGCCCGCGGTAGGGCGTCGACCAGGGGCGCGTCTCGATGTCCTTGCCGTAGGGCCTGCCGGCGACCCACAGCGAAGCCCAAGGTTGGTGCAGCGAGATGACCCTCACAGCGGCGGCCGCTTCCGCCGCGGCGGCGGCATCTCCGAGATGAGATCGTCGGCGAACTCGCGCATCCGGAAGTACGCGGGCGTCGGGTTCTCCATCTCCTCGAGGTACGCGGCGAGCAGCAGCGCCTCGCGCAGCTCCGATGGCGTCGACTGGGCCTCGCGCAGGAAGCGGCGCAAGAAGTCGACCAGGTTCCTGAATGCGACGTTGTTCCGATACCGGTGTCGTGGATCCGACGGCGACATGCTCTCGGGCATGCCGTGGATGTTACGCGGGTCGGTGGGTGACGAGCCTCAGAGCGGTCCGAGCCGGCTCCTGATCCAGTCCTCGCCGGTCTCCCAGTCGGGGAGTTGTCCGGCGGGGAAGCCGATCTCGAAGATCAAGAAGAGCTGACGAAAGACGTCGATCGCATCCTCCTGAACCCGCCTGAGCTCGGTCACGGCCGCCGCCTGAGCATCGGCGATCGCGGTCGCCCGACCATGGGAGAGGCCTCGGACATACGCATCCCGATCGGCGAGGTCGACCGCGCTCGCGAACGCCGCGGGCGTCATCCGCAGGCGGCCGGAAGCCTCGAGCGTCGGCGTCTTATCGGCATCGACCGGGATGGGGACCCCATCCGCGACCGTATCCTCGGCCGCATCGGCGGCCGCTTGCCACTCGCGCGCGCGCTCGTCATCATCCCCCGGCGGCATGCCGGAAAGGCTACACCCGGCCGGCCCGCGCCGCGCCGATCTCGTCCCACCTGGCGCGGTCCTCGACCGATAGTTTGAGCCATCCGGCTGTCGCGCGCGCGGCGAGGTACAGCTTCAGCGCGACGCGGTGCTCGCGCGGCAGCGACCGGAACCAGGTTCGATACCTGTCGACGTCATGATGGTGATCTCGGCAGAGAAGGACCGTGAAGTTGTCCCCATCGCCATAACGGCCGAATAGGTGCGCGCACTCGAACCAGCCGCCGCACGGGGTCAGTCGCGGGGCAATCGACGCCCGGATCGCGAGCAGCATCAGGCGCTCGATGTCATGCGCGAAAATCATGTACTGGACCGGCGTCGTCATGAACCAGCTCACGAAGCACGTCCTCAGGCTATGCAGCCAAGCCATCCGCCCCAGCTCCCGCGGCCGCCTGCTGTGCGCGGTCCCGCCCGCTTTCCGATGGACGCCCCAGCGCCGGCGCCGCAACCCGCGCGGTTTCTTCTTCTCGCGCTTGACCGGCTTCGGGAATGCGAACATCCCGACCTACCTGAATGGGCCCGAGAACGACGGGGCGACGGTCGGCCGCCACTCGACCGAGGATCGCGAGTCCTCCTCGAGGGTCAGCGATTCGAGGCGCAGCCCGCTCGGCCGATCGCCGCCGGTCGACCTGACGGATGCGAGGAGCTCGAGGCGACGCGCGAACCACTGCGCGAGCAGCTCGACGGTCGGGTTCAGCGAGACGGCCGCGGCCTCCTTCGTCGAGCATCGATCGACGAGGGTGTTGAGGTCGTGATGGTCGACCAGCTTCACCACCGGCCTGATCGCCGCGTCGATGAAGGAGTACTCGACGAGCATTCCATCCTCGGCGGGCTCGCCCGCGATCCTGACGACCAGGATGTACCGGTGCCCATGCAGGCGCCGGCATGGGTGGCTGTCGGGGACCCCATAGTTCAGGTGGTGCGCGACCTCCATCTCGTAACGTCTGGACAGGATGATCATTCGGTCCCCCTCGCTGTTTCTCGCAGATATTTCCAAAGGGCGGCGCGCTGACCGCCCGCCTTGCTGTTCTCGCCGTGGAACCAGCCGCTGCCATCGACCGACACGACCCCCGCCCGGTGGCATGGGATGAGGCGGCCGAGGCCATTGACGCGGCCGACGTGCACGCGCCCGGGGAGCGCGGCCGCCCACGGCCGGATCGCCGCATCCTTCCAGTCGGTCGTGCCGCCGAGGAAGACCATGCAGTCCGCGGTCGGGACGTCGGCCGGGGTCATCCCGTCCTGGGCGACGAACGCCGCGCGGAACCCGCGCCGATCGACCTCGTGGTGATACCTCGCCCATCGCTCGAGCGTCGGCTCGCGCTCGCCGATCACGTCGGGGACCGCGCACCAGAGCGGCGCCTGCCCCGACTTCTGCGCCCACAGCAGCAGCTCGAGCCAGGCGCCCTCGTCCCATTCCCGCCCGGCATCCCATGCGGCATACGCGCCATTGTCGAGCGCGTAAGGCATCCAGTCCCATGGCCCGCGCTGCTCGCCCGGCGAGTAGAGGTGCCCGATCTTCCCCGGATACAGCGTCGCCATCCGGCCGAACTCCATGTGCCGCTGATTGGAGACCATCACCATCATGCCGGGCCGCACGCCGGGCACATCACCCGCTTGACCTTCATCCAGCGCCTCGCCTCCGCCTGGTTCAGCGATCCGAGATCGCCCGACCGGCGGGCGCTCCGCCATGTTCGGTTCTTCCGCTGCACGAGCTGGTGTCCGCAGGACAGGTCGAAGGTCACGACATAGTGGCTCGCGGTCTTGTCCATCCGCGACGCGACGACGTCGACCTCCTTGAATCGCGAGATCGACCTCATCGCGGCCTCGAGCTCGCGAGCAGCGCGGCCGCCATCTGTTGCGCGACCGCGCGCGCGACCGCCGCCGCCAGCGCCGGCGGCATGGCCATCCCGATCTGACCCCAGCGCGCGCGCTTCGTCTTGCCGCTGAAGGTCCACTCGTCCGGGAAGCCCTGCAGGATCGCGGCGGCGCGCTCGCTCAGCACGACCGCATTCGGGAGCGACAGGATCGACCCCGACTCGGGGTGGTGACCCGGCGGTGGGATGGCCTGGTGGTTGGTGACGGTCGTCGAGGGGCGATTCCAGGGCCACTCCAGGACCGCCTGATCCCTCGCGGTCGAGATCGCGCGGTGCGGTTCATCCGGCGCGGCGGGCGGCCGGTTCGGGTCTTCGAGGCGCATCATCGCCCCCGCCCCCGATGCGCGGCCGCCATTCGACTTGACCACGAAGCCAGGCTCGTCGGCCCGGCTGATCGGGTGCCGCGGGTGTTCGAGGACATCGAGCACGACCTGGGGCGCGGCATGGCCGGCGCCGCCGCCACGGATGGTCGGGGCCGGCTCGTCGGGCTGCGCGAGCGGGTGGCCCTCGGTCTGGCGGATCAGCAGCGCGCGCCCGCCCTGCGCGCCCCGGTTCGCCCGCGATCCGGTCACCGTGCGCGCCGGCTCATCGAGCTCGGACATCGGATGCTTTTGGTTGGGCAGCAGGATCTGACCGCCCTTCCGATAGCGCCTGGTCACCACCGTCCGCGCGGGCGCGTCGGTCTGCGAGCAGCGCGTGTCGTCGCCGCCGTGGCGCGTTCCGTCCTCGCCCTTCGCCCGGATGCGCATCCTGACCGGGCGGCCGAGGTGCTCGAGCGGGAGGTGGCCGAGCGCATCCCTGCACGTCACCCACGGCTTGAGGTGGTCGACGATCCCGGGCATGTGGAACTGCCCGAGCTCGCGCGGGTCGGCATGCGTCTGCGTCGGCCAGCGGATGCAGGGCCCCTCGAGGTGGCCGAACCAGAACGGCCGCACGCGGTGCTGCGGCACCCCGAAGTCCGCCGCATCGAGGCTGACGAAGTCGGCTACGCAATACCCGAACCGCGCGAGCCCGCCGATGACCTCCTGCACGACATGCCAGTGCGTCGCATCCTCGAGGCCGGGGACATTGCCGATCAGGTAAGCGCGCGGCCGCAGCATTTCGATGAGCTCGGCGGTGACGCGCAAGCAGTCCCGCTCATCATCGAGGCCTTCGCGCTTCCCCGCCCGGGACCAAGGAGTGCAGGGCGGGTCCGCGACCAACAGGTCGATGTCGACCGGGATGCGCCCGCGCGCCGCGGTCGGGCGCCACCCCGCGCGCACCATCCGCGCGAGGTCGTTGACGTCCATCTGCAGCGGGCGGTGCCCGTGGTTCAGCTCATACGAGTCGCATGCGTCCGCATCGTGGTCGACCGCTAGGTCGAAGGTCACGCCCGCGCGGCGGAACCCCTCGGCCATCCCGCCCGAGCAAGGGAATAGCTCGATCTTCATGTCCGCCTCGCCCTCAGCGCCATGCGGCGAACGCGGCGAGCGACCCAGGCGATGATCTCCATGGTCGTCCCATCCTTTCGATTCTCGCGATCGAATGCGCGCCCGCAAGCGCGACACATCGACAGGTACTTATCGACGGGGTCCTGGCAGATCACGCAAGACCAATTCAAGGCGCCCTCGTCTTCTCGAACCACTTCGCGAGCGGGACGGTCTGCATCGGGCCCTTACATCGGCCGCGCACCGGCGGTTGACGCACGAAGGTCACGAAGCGCTCGCCCGCATGCTCGCCGACGCCGACCACCCAAAGCTCGAACCCGGTCTCGATGTGGACCCGCTTATCGCCCACCGCGGGATCGCCTGGCGCCGGCGCCGCCGGCCACGAGACCTTCGCATGCGGCGGGCAGGCGTCGAGGTCATCGCCCTTACTGGTCCGGCAGCGCCCGCACATCCGCGCATCGCACGTCCCCGGCTTCCCCTTGCGAACGACGGGATAGTCGCACAATGCCTCGCCCCATCCCTGACAGCCGGGCGTCCCGCAGCGCCGGCGCGGCGCGCGCGACCCGCATACGATCCCGATCCCGGGGATGATCCTGCAAGCCATCGGCTCACCAACCAACCATCATCGCGGCGAGGCCCAACAAGCAGGCGACCATCAGCGCCGGCCGCGCCCACCATGGCTCGCGCGCCGGCCGACCCCCATCGAGCTCGATGCGGGGCTTCAAGCCGCGACCCCCAGGCGCAGGCGCACCGCCGCCAACGCGCGCGCATCGCGTCGGCACGCCCAGCTCCTGCTCAACCCGTGACGATCACCGACCTCGTCGAGCAGCTCGCCCGTCGCCGATCGCAGCACCAGGTCCCGATCGACCGCCGGCATGTCCGCCAGGATCGCGAACACCTTCCCGAGGTCGGGCCCGACCTCCATCGCCCTCCGATGATCGCCATCGACCTCTGGGTCGAACTCGACGTTCACGGGCGCGCTGTCCCGCCGCCTCGACTTGTGGTTCCACGCGCGGTGATGGTCGTGCACGGCGCCGACGATCCGCAGATACGCATAACTGGTCAGCTTGACCTTCATCGTCGGTCGCCACCGCCGCGCAGCATTGACGAGCGCGAGGAGCCCGAACCCCTCCGCCTCCTCGGGGTCCATGGTCGGGTACCTGCCGGCGGTGTGCCTCGCCAGCGCGCGCGCGAACTCGATATCGTCGGGCGAGATCTTCATCGCAGGTTCCCCGCGCCCTCGCCGCTCAAGGGCTGCTCGCCGGCGACGCCGCCGATCACTTGGCGCTTCGCCTTCTCGCGATCGCTCGCCAGCCGGATGACGTCCGCGGTCGGGATGCGCCGCTTGGACGCCCAACGCCAGGCGTGCTTGTGCATCCTGAACGCGGTCGGCACGCCCATGCTCTTGCGCACGACGGACCATTCCGATCCGACCGCGACGACGATGCAGATCGCGATCCTCGTGTGAAGCGCATCGGTCGGGAACCTGCAGATGACGACATCGCCGGGCTTCGCGGCGAACCTGGGATGCCGGCCCACCGACTCATAGAAGATCTCCTTGAACCCCTCGAACGGCTTCCCATCGATCGACACCTCGATGCGCGCGCGGCTGTAGACCTTCACGACGACCCCGCCCGCGACATGCGCGCGACCGCCTCATCCCACGCCTTGGGGTCGACGAACTCGGTTTCGCCATTCTCCAGGAGCGCATACCGAAGGATCGGCATCTCGAGCCGCGCCGCCGCCTCGGCCAGCTTCAACTCGGCGCGGATGCGCGCGGCGCGGAGTCGGTCGGCGCGCAGGTGGTCATACCGGGCGCCCTTCGTCGCGAAACGTCCTTGTTCCATGGCTTGATTGTTACGCGGTCAGCATGGGCGCGTCGATGGCGCGGTCAGCCGCCGGTAGACCAGCACGCGCAGCCGCCCCTCGACCTCGAGCAGCTCCTCGAGCTTCGCGAGCGCGCGATCGGTGTTCGCGGCCGGCCCCTTCAATGCCTCGACGAGGATCTCGAGCTGGCGCTGCTTGCGGATGCGCTCCTCGTTGGCGCGCAGGATCTCGGGATCGCTCGCGAGCGCGAGCCCGTGCGGGGTGCATGCGCTGACTTGCACGTGGCCGATCGCCCAGTTGGCCAGGTCATCCTCCCTGCACCCGCTCTGCGCGCAGCTCATCGAAAATCCTCCGGTTCCATCTCATCGGGCGGGACGTCATCGGATGCCGGGTCCTCGAACCCCTGCCATTCCCCCCGCCAGGTGACCGTCCGCTTGCCGACGCGCCCGCCGCGATGCTTGAGCAGGATCATCTCGCACCGTCCCTCGGCCTCGAGGCGGTTGCGGTGGATGCCGAGGACGACGTCGGCCTCGTGCTCGATCGCCTTCGAGTCGCGCATGTCGCCGATGCGCGGCGCCCGCTTTTCCTTCGCGGCGTCGTTATCGAGCTGCCCGGGCGCGACCACCGGCACCTCGAGATCCTTCGCGAGGTTCTTGAGGTCCTGCGCCACACCCCAGACCTCCTCCTGCCTGTTGCTGTTCTTCGACCGCACCCCGATGACCTTCTGCAGGTGGTCGACGAGGATGACCGCAGGGGGCGGGCTGCCATCGGGCAAAGGGGGAAGGTCGGCATGCCATGCGTGGGAGACGGCGACGATCTCGCCGATCGACCGGTGCTCCTCGATGCGGATGCGCGCCTCCTGCGCGACCGCCCTGGCCATGATCGCGTTGACGTTGTCCCAATCGACCTTCTCGCCCGGCAGGTTCTGGAACATCTCGGTGCCGACCTTCGATAGCGATGCCGCGCCCTTGACGAGCGCCTCCTCGCGCGACATCTCGAGCGAGAAGATCAGCGCGTGCACGTGCCGCTGCTCGGCGCCGCGAAACGCGACTTGGAACGCCCACGAAGACTTCCCCATAGACGTCAGCCCGCACGGAACGACCAGGTGACCGCGCGCCATCCCGCCGCGCATCAGGCGGTCGAGCTTGCTGATCCCCGTTGGAACGCGCGAGACGATCTGACCGAGCTGGACCTTCTCCATTCGCGCGAGCAGCTTCTCGGCCGTCTGCCCGAGCCCCTCTCGCGTCCGCCGCTTGTCGGTCATCGCGACCGCGGAAATCTTGCGCACGGCCTCCGACACGAACTCGTGGTAGTCGCCGAAGTCGCCGTATGCGCTCGACTGCACCTCGGCCGCCGCGGCGATGAGCATCCGCAGCGTCGCCTTCTCGCGAACGATCCGCGCGTAGTGCGCCGCGTTCTCCGCCGTCGGGGTCGTGTTCGCGAGGTCGTTCAGATATGAGATCCCCCCATCGAGGCGGGCGAGCATCCCGTGCGTCCTGAGCTCGTCGGAGACTTCGACGATATCGAGGACGCGCTTCGCCTTCTTGACCCTGACGATCGCCTCGAAGATCTCGCGATGAGCCGGCATGAAGAAGTCCTCGCCGCCGCGCAAGACGCCCGCGACCACCTCAAATGCGAGCGGCTTGATGAAGATCGAGCCGAGCACCGAGCGCTCCGCCTCCATGCTGTGCGGAGGGGTGCGCCCGACAGCCGCCGGATCGTTCGTGTCCATCGGCGCGATTGTTACGCGCCGCGCCCGCGGGTCGAGATCAACCGACGTCCTCGTCCGGGTACTCGCTCGCCGAGAAATCGCCGAACCCGCCCGCCCGCGTCCCCACCTTGCCGCGCAACCCGTTGAACCGGCCGACGAACCACGACCATGGGTAACCGGCCTCGGCCGCCTGCCCCTTATCGGCCAGGAAGAGGGCGAACATCGCGGGGGCCGCCGCCTGCGCCGCGCGGGCCTCCTCGTCCGGGAGCGAGGCGAGCATCTCGGTCAACTCGCCCTTCGCGATCGAGTCCCGGTCGGTCCCGCGCCCATACGCGATGCGCCCGGTCTTGACGCACCAGGCAGCCCCGAACAGGGTGTACCAGCGATGACCATCCCATCGCCAGGATGCCCCGCCGGCCTCCTGCGCGCTCGTTTGCGGGGACTTCGCGCCCCCGCTCGCATCATCGCCCTCAGGGGTTTCCCCCTCAGGCGTAGCGGTGACAGTGCCCTCTGTTTTTATATGATCTGATCTGATCCCGTTACTCGCGTTACTTTGCGTTACGGCGCGCGTGACATCCCCGGTGGACCCCGCAGCCGCCTCTCGCCTCTGACGCTGCCTGTCGCGATGTCGCTGCTGGCGCTCGGCGCCCTTCTTGCGACGGTCGTCGATGCTCTCCAGATCGCGGTACCGCGAGTTGTTCAGGATGCGCCAGCCGATCCCCAAAACCCCCTCGATGCGGCGCCCCTCATTCTCGGGACTGCGAGAGTCGGGATCGGGGGCCAGGAAGATGTTCAGGGCGCGCTGCACGACGTCGCGCGGGAGCCTGGCCTCATGGGCGAGGCCGGGGAGCGACGCGGACACGAGGCCGTCGCGATCCTTCAGCGCGAGAAGCGTGACCCAAACTTTGCACTCCTCGGGCGGCAAGTCCCAGATGCTTGACTGCAGGATCGACCCGAAGAGCTTCGCGTATCCGGCCATTGAACCCCCGATCGAATTCGGTGCCCGACCCCACCCCGCCCGCCTGGTTTGGTGATGGTGAGTCGCCGCGCGCAGGGCGCGGGACAGGGTCGGACACCGAAGCGACTCACCGATCAGGGAAATTACGCGAGCTGCGGGGAGCCCCGCAACTTCTTCTTTCCCAACAGGCGGTCCGCCAACATGTTGGGAAGCTGTTGGCTACTTCTCGGTGATGCGCACGACCGCACCGGGGGCGATCTCGAAACGGTCGCCCGGCGTGACGATCAGGAACTCCTGCTCGGCCAGCAACTTCAGCTCGCGCATGCTGTTCGGTGGGCTGTTGGAAAACCCGACGCGGGCGAGCTCGGCGGAGACCTCATTGTTCCGCTTGCCCGATGCGAAGAACCCGGTCGCGATGAGGCGGGCGATCCTGCCGCGCAGGGTCTTCCCGTCCACGACGATCGTCTCGCGCTCGACCTCGACATCGATCTCGGGGCGCGATGCGAGCACCTTCAGGATCGCCGGCGCTTGGTCGCGCAGGCGCGCGATGAGGCGGTCGAGGAGCTCGTCATCTGAGGCTGCCGGCCGGTAGGTATGGTCGACGACTTTGTCATTCGATGCCGGCAACTTGACCTTGATGTCCTTCAGCGGCGGCGCATGGAACGTCTGCCCGCCGGCCATCTGTTTGCCGAGCCTATCGAAGCCGGCGACCAGTGTCGCGACCATCACCTTGCCCATCTCCTCGATCTTCTTCTCGAGCTGCTGCACGTCTTCCTTCGCCATCTCGTCCTCCGGTTCGATCAGTTTGAAAGGCGCGGCGCCGATGGCGTCCGCGATCGGCCCATGCCCGAACATCCGTGCCGCCGCATGCCGCGGGATCCCGGCCATGGTGTCTTGGAATCCAATCGTCATATCGATGCGCCGGGATGGCGCCTCGATGGGGACCCGCGCCGGGGTTGGCGCGTGGATCGCCATGCCTTTGACCTCTCCCATCGCCACCCGCCGCGCGGTATCCGCATCGAGCCATGCGGGCTGGACATAGACCTTGTGCACACCGGTCGGCAGGCAGGCCCAGAAGTGGCCGCGCTGCAGGCTGGTCACATCCTCGGGGCGCGGTTTCTTGAACCCCGCGGGGATCTGCTCGAGCGCCCGCTTGACCTCGTTCCGCTCGCGCTGGACGCCCAGTAGCCAGACCGACGCCTGCCGCATCACTTCGTACTCGGCGCCGGCGATGTCCTGCACATCGATCCAGAGCAGGTTCCCCAGCGCCGCGCCCTCGCGCGCGATCGGCACCGCCGCCAGCTTGACGGGCGAAGAGCGGCCGCGCGGCATGAACTTCCATGCCTCGGGGACGACGCTGATGACATCCTCCTCCTTCTCATGCACCCACTCGAGCGCCGACCGCACGACGAGGCCCTGCAGCTGCTCGGGGTACTCGCGGAGGTCCATGACGTTCAGCCCCGGCTCGAGGTCGAGGCTCGGCGACTTGGGCAGGCGCTCGATGAGCGGCACCACCAGGTCGAGGTACTCGCCGAGCACCATGTAGACATCGCGGTCCATCCCGCGCGTCGACTTCTCCATCAGGTGGCGGACGTTCTTGCGGACGTCGCCGAGAGTCTTCGCCCCTTTACATGCGCGCATGATCCAGGCGCGCTCGAACCGCATCCGCTCGCGCAACTGCGACTCGAGGATCGATGCGACGAACTGCCAGTCGGCGCGCTCGCGGAAGTACGGGGGGAGGGTGCGCCCCTTCGCGAACGAACCCTCCCCCCGCTTCGTCACGAATGCGATCGCGGCTCGCCCCGAGCGCGAGATGAGCGCCTCGAGGGTCGTCGTCTTGCCGCTCAACTGCGTCTGGCCGGTGATGACCAGGTGCCCGAGCGGTACGGCGATCGGCGCGCCGGTGCCGACCTCGAACCCGAGGTGGATGCCGGCCGGGACTGGGCCGCGGGACGTCAACCGTCGACCTCGCCGTCGCGGGCCTCGGCGCCGAAGACGATCGCTCGCGCATCCTCGTACCGCGCGCGCCGATTGCGCATGGCCGACAGCTCCTGCGCGACATGGTCGACCGCCCCCTGCGCGGAGAGCAGGTTGCCCCGCATCTTCTCCGCATGGTCGGTCAGCTTGCCGAGCCGCGCCATCGCATCCGTGATCTCATCATCCGTCGGGTTCCGGGCGGTCGCCTCCGCGAGCTCCGCCTTCGCCCGTTGACAGATGTCGAACGCCTCCTCCGCCTCGACCTGCATTTCGTCGCGGGCCATCAGTCGACCTCGATCGCATTGAACTCGAGCCCGCCATCGCCGACCCGGGTCGCGATGAGCTGCCACCCATCCGCGGTCGCCATCTTGACGAACTCGATCCCGCGCGCGCCATCGAGGCGCTCGAGACCATCGACCACCAGGATCTTCGCCTTCGCATTGGCCCGTCGGGCGACCTCCACGGCGAACCGCATCTGCTCGGCGCCCGACAGCGCATCGATCGCCACCCCATCGAGGCTGACCTCATCGCCATTGATCGCGAGGCCGATGATGCCGGTACGGGTCGCGAGCTCCGCCGGCGCGACCGTCGAGAGCTTGGTCACGACCTCATCGAGCCTTCCCGCCGCCAGAGAGGCCGCCCCCTCGGCTTCGCGGGCGACGCGGTACCTGGACACGGCGAGGCGGATGCCGGCCTTGGCGACCGCCGCGCGCGCCGCCTCGAGCTCGGCGGGGGCAGGCGCCTCAGGTTCGACGATCGCGCGCTCATCCGCGTCGGCCTCATTCGCCATTCGATTCGCCTCCGTCGCGATCTCCTCGAGGCGAATGCCGAGGCGGTCGGTCCGGATCGCCTCCGACTTCGCCTCCTCAAGGGCCCTCTGGGCGATGGCGAGATCCGCCATCAGCCGCTGGACCTTGTCGGCCGCCTCCCCGACCGCGATCTGCGCCCTGGCCGCCCCGAGCTTGACCTCGTCGACCCGCGGCACCAGGTCGTCCCGCATCTTGGCGGCCGCCGCCCGCTTCTCGGCGATCCGCTCGCGCGTCGACCGCAACGACAGCTTGGCGATCCCCGCGCCGGCGGCCGCAGCATCTAGGCGAACCATCTCGCGCTCGGCGGCGGCGCGGGCGGCGGCCTCGATCTCCACCGCGCGCACCTCGATCGCGAGCAGATCGCCATCGGCGCCCGCCTTGATCGCGATGTCGCGGGCAACCTCGGAGTCCTCGCGCGCCGCCTTGAGGTCGCGGTTGGCGCCGGTCCTGCGCTCGAAGAACCGCTTGCGCAGGCGGTCGACGACCTCGAGGCCATGCCCCGCCAGGTCCTCGGGCGACAGCGCCTGCGCCGCCCCGGGCCCGAGCCACCGATCGACGTCCTCGGGGGATGCCGCGATCGGCACCGCCTCGAGGAGTAGGCGGCGGCGGTCCTTCGGCTCCGCCAGGAAGAGCGCGAGCGCATCGATCGGCGCCGTGCCGAGCAGCTCGGTGAGCCGCGTCTGCGGGCGCGTCCAGGTGTTCTCGCCTTCCTTCACGGTCAAGCTGGTGCTGCCGCTGCGCGCGATCCGCCGGCGCACGCGAAGCGCATCGATGTCGACCAGGATCTCCGACGCATCCGCGCCGAGGCGCACCGCCTCGGGACCCACGCCTTGCGCCGCGAGCGCCGCCGTGATCGCCCGCAACACGGACGTCTTGCCCGCCGCGTTCTTGCCGGTGATGACGGTGCCCGCAGGCGGCACCTCCACGTCCATCTCCGCGATCCCCCTGTACGCCGTGATCTTCAGCCTCGTAATCTTCACGGCGCCACCGTCCCCGCCGCACGGCCGAGCTCGCGCAGCGACGCCAGCTCCGCGTCATATTCGTCCTGGCCGACGGTGAACAGGAGGTCGAGCAGCGTCTGGGCATCGGTGAGTTGCTGCGCCGTGAGCTGCTGGCCCTTGGCGCCGGCGGGGCCGAAGACCTCGACGCGCCATGCGGCGAAGCGTTCCGGCGTCCAGCCGAGCTTGTTGCGGTGCTCCCCGATCGCCTTGATGAGCGGCGCGCGCTCCGTCGCGGTCCCCGCCTCGGCGGCCTGAGACGGTTCCGGCGTCGCGGCCCCGAGCCCCCAGGTCGCCAGCGCGGCGCCCATCTCCTCGTCGACCTGGCGCGCGCGCCGGAAGACCTTCTCGAACTGCCCCGGCAGCTTGACGACCGTCTTCTCGCCGAGCGCGCTGGGGTTCCAGTTCGGGACCCCCTTCGCGCCCGGCATCATGAGCGCCTGCAGCGTCATCTCGAAGACGAGCTCCTCGGCCGCGATCGGCATCCACCCGAGCTTGTCGACCTTCGACCCCATCTTGAGCTTCTCTTTCGCGCGGAAGCAGAAGACGACGTTGACGCCGAGCTGCAGCAGCGACTGGATCATGTGGCGGCGCGCCGTCTTCGGCGGCCCCCACGCGGGCAGGTTGTACTCGTCGCGGCGCGCGTCGCGGTTCCGCTCGAGCGCCCGCGCGTGCATCTCCTCGACGATCTCCTCGTGCTGCTCGAGGACGCCGCCGATCCCGTCATGCTCGTGCGACATCGAGTCGATCCCGATCGCGGTGCAGCCCTTCGAGATCAGGAAGCGGACGGCATCGAGGTATGAGAGCGAGTCGAACGGCGGCGAGAACGGCAGGTGCTCGAAGTCGTAAGTCCCCTTGCTCGGGTCCGCCTTCTCGCCCGGGTTCGGCGCGTATGCGAGCGCCCTGTTGTTCTCCGTGTCGATGACGCCGATCCGGCCGCCGGTCACGCCGACCATCCCGGTCAGAGCGCGAAGCATCGAGCGGGTCTTGCCCGCGCCCGATGGCGATGCGATCCCGAACCAGACGGGGACCTTCTTGCGGACGGCGATCGAGACCTCGAACTTGCGCGGCGCGCGCGCATCGGTCGGCTGCTGCTGGTGCTGCGGTCTGGGCATGATTCTCTCCTCGTGCGTGGCGTTTAGTGGCGGTGGATTGTTACGCGGGGCTAGAAGTCCGGGCGGCTCGGCGGCCCCATGGCCGCCATGTCCGCCTCGGCGTCATCGTTGACCGCGTACTTCGGCGGCGAAATGCGGAGGGTGCGGCCGCCCGAATGGCCCGGCCAGGCATCGGCCCCGAGGCAGGCGGCCCACCGGCGGAGCGCGCGGGACCACCGGCGCCGGCCGAGCTCGCGGTACTCCCCGTTCGGCTCGATGACGACGACATCGTGAGGCGGGTTGACCTCGAGGAAGAGGTAGCGCATGCGCACGCGCCCCTGCGCCCCATCGACCAGACTACTCATCCCGGCCGTGTAGTGGGCATGCTGGACGTCGGCCCCGTTGTCGTAGAGCTGACGCGCGATCGACCGCGGCGACACGCTCTTGACCGTCGTCTTGACGTCGAGGATCTCGAGGCGCTGCGGCCGCCAGTGGTCCGCGCGCAGGCGGCAGGCGACCGGCCCGGCATCCGCCGCGCCGGCGATCGGCTCCTCCCAGATCCCCGTCAACTCGCTCTCGCCATCGAACACCACCGGGTCCGGCTGCCCGGCATCATCGACAGTCGCCGCGAGCTTCTCGCGGAAGATCTTGACGATCCGGTTGTACTCCTCGAGCTCGCGCGAGAGGACCGGCACCCTCTTGTCCGCATAGGCGGCATCGCGCTGCTGCTGCGCCCAGGCCTTCTTGTAGTTGTCCGCCTCGATCTCGACGAAGTCCTGCCCCTTCCCCAGCAGCAGGAGGTGCAGCATCGTGCCGCGGTCGAACACCCGCGAGTTCTTGCCGCCGGCGGCGCCGAGCCGAGGATGGATGAGGTGGGCATGCAGCGGCGACTCGTCGACGATCATGCGAGCGACGCCGGACGACAGCGATGGTCGCGCGCACGGGTCCGCGTGGTAGTCCTCATGCGAAACGTCGGCATAGAGGCCGACCTCGAGGTGGGCCTTCGGCGGCGGGGGCGGCGGCTCGTACCCCGGGAAGAACTCCGACAGGTGACCGTCGCGCGGGTCCTCGACGCTCACTTGGCCACCGATGCGATGGGGTCCGCCGTCTGCGCCTTGACGGCGGCCTCGAGCACCCAGAGGTGGCCGAGGTGCTTGAATGCGGCCGGGAGCGCCCCGACCATCCTCCCCTCATCGATCCAGCGCGAGGCCCAGTTGTAGACGCTGGATGCGCTCACGTCATGCGCGGCCGCGAGCGCCGCGGCGGGCGCGTACCCCTGCTTGCGCCGGCGCTCGACCTCGGCGGGACTCGGCGCGAACGTCCTCTTCTCCTTCGACTTTTTCATCGGTCGAGAGTTACGCGACGGAACCCCCGCGCCTCCTGATCGTTCTGGACCGCCGCCTTGAGCCGGCGCGCCGATGCCGTGACGGCGGCACGCGTGCGGCGGGTCATCGTGGCGGCGCGCGCCGGCTCGACCGGCTCCGCCCCGCCGATCCCGAGGATCAGGCGCAACGGCCGGTGGTCGCGGCGGGGCAGCTGCTCGATGCGCTCGCCGAGGATGCGCATCAGGCGCGCGCGGTCGGCCGTGCACTCCTCCTGCACCAGCCGCTCATCGGCCGACGCCGGAGACGAGAAGAAGTTGGCGCACTTGTCGACCGGGACGCGGTTGCCCCACGTCCACCCGCCATTGCCGGCCTTCCAGCCGGCGGTGCCGCCCCTGACCGCGTGCTCGCTCACGGACACGGCGGCGATCCGGCGCGCCATCGCGAGCCCGGCATCGCAGACCGCCGCACGGAAGTAGTACCCGCGGTTGCCCGCGAGGGGCAGCCCGGTTTTCTCATGGAGCTCGAGGGCGGAGATCGCCGCGTCCTGCTCGACTTCGTCGAGATCCCATCGGGCCCCGCGCCTCGCGAAGACCCCGCGCACCATCCGCGCGAATGCGCCCAGCTCATCGCCGGCGATCATCGCGCCACCCACGATCCCTCGGTCGCCGCGAGCGCGACGAGCTGCGCGAGGTCGCACGTCAGGATGTTGTCGATGAGCATCCCCTTGCGGTGCGGGTCGAGCATGATCGCCGAGACGGTGGCCGCGGGGATCCATGGGAAGGCGCCCTCGACATCCGCGATGATGATGCGGGCGACGGTGTCGGTCAGGCGGCACCCATGCATGACCCCGACCGCGGAGATCGCCGCCTTCACAACGGCGTCGGGATCTGAGAACGTGTTCGCAGGCAGGTTCGGTCGTGGCGGCTGAACCTCCGGCTTGAGCGCCGCGCGGTCAGGGATTACCCCCCCTGGCCGCGCGGGGTTCGCTTCGCGGGCGTGCGGATGCGTAGGCATGTGGCGGTCTCCTCGTTGTCGGTGGCGTCCGTCGCCGACTCGCATCGGCGACCAACGAGGACCATGTTAGACCCGTTTTGTAAGGTTTGCAAACACGGGAAGTTTTGAGCGGTTTCAGCGGGGCTCGATGATGATCGACGCGCCCTCCTCGCCCGGGGCGGCATAGACCTTGTCGATCGAAGAGCTGACGATCCGCGAGTCGTCATCGTAGATCGTCCCCTTCAACGAGTCGCACGTCGCGCGCGTGAGCTTGTCGAAGTCGGGTTTCGTCGCGGGGAAGGCGGGCGCGCTGGGCTTGAGACCTCCCGCCTTCCTCCAGTGCCCGGATGGCCGCGCGAGGCGGAAGACGATCGCGATCCGCAGCGGGACGTCGACGAAGATGGGGCCGCCGCCCGGATATACCGATCCAGGCGGCGCCGCGCGGACCGCCTCATTCGCGGCGAGGCGGACCGATTGATCCCACGACTTCAGATTCGCCTTGTTCTGCGCGCTCCCGCTCGGCGCCACAACCGCCCGGTTGGTCCCGGGGATCACGAACGCGCGGGAAGAACCCTTGGGCGCCGGGCGCCCCGCCACCTCGAGCTTGATCTGCATGCGCGGAGGTTACGCGTCCGCGGTCGATGCCGGGCCCGGATGGGTCAGCCCATCCGGATCTCGAACATCATTCGTGCGAGGTCGTGGGCCCAGTCGCCGAGGTCTCGGGCATCGGCTTCGACATCCTCGGCCATGGCCCGGCGGCGGTCCGGCGTAGCCTCGTCCCAAGCTCGGCGCACCTCGCGGAGAGAAGCCGCAAGCGCATGAACCGCGACCTCGAGAGATCCGAAGGCGACTCGTTCTGTGCTGGCAGGTCGGCGAACCGCAAGGTCTGTAGGCGTGGACTCATCGTTGGCGTCTCCATCCTTTGGATCGGTGGTCATTCGTCAGCGGCCTTGCAAGGGTGGCGGTGTGGGGGCTGGTACGCGGTCGGGGCCCATGCGCTCTGCGGGATACGGCGGCGGCGGCGGGTCGGATCGAAAGGTGATCTTGCCCATGAACGCGGTCACGAGCGCGATGATGGCGGCGCCGCCCGCGATGCCGGTGAACCACTTCGCCACCCGGAAGTCGTGCTCCATGCCCTTGAAGCGCTCGTCGTTCGCCTTGGCGACCACCAGCTCGGCGCGGATCAGCTCGAACTCCCGCCGCTGCTCCTCCCGGTTCGCACGCTGATCGCGCTGGATGCGATCCAGCAGGATCGCGATCTCGAAGTCGGTGAGGGGCGAACGCGGCGGCGCGGACTTCGCCAGCCCTGGATCCTTCTCGTCCGACATCTGCCCGCATCATCGCTGACCGACGGCGCGCGCGCTAGGTCTTCGGCGAGGGCGGGGGCTCGCCAGGCGGCTGAGCCTCGACGGGCGGGCGGCCGAGCGCCTTGCGCGCGCCATCGTATGGAATTACCGGAACGTCCTTCGCGAAGACGTGGAAGCCGGTAGCCGACAGCCAGCCGAGCACCGTGCTGATAATGACCTGCTGCACGGCCTCCCAAAGGGGCTTCCCCAGCGCCGGCGCCGTCGACAGGAGAGCCGCCAGGACGACCGCGGGCAGTTGCTGCAGGGCCGCGCCCTTCTTGGTGACCGCGTCCCACAGGCCGGGGAGGAAGCGACGCCAGGCCCATACCAGGAGGAACGTGAGGCCGGCGACAGCGAGGTAGGCGACCTTCGGATCGAGGTGCTCGAGGAACGTCATGCCCGCAATCGTCTCAGGGCTTACACGGATCCGTCAAGTAGCTCCGGTTAGGGTGCGGCGACGAAGGCGGCGGCCACGGCGGTGCTCATGATGAGCTGGCCGGCGGCGCTCGGGTGAATCCCGTCGGCCGCGCCGGTCAGGACGCCGTCGACCGCGCCGGGCGCGGGCGTGTTCATCGTCGACTCGGCGAGCGCGGCGGGCGTTCGGACGTCGATGAAGGTCCCGCCATGGGCGACGCAGCTGCCCTGGATCTCGGTGTTGTACTCGGTGATCGATGGGGTGAAGCCGCCGCCGCTAGGAACGTCGTACGGATTGCCGGAGAAGATCGGCGGGGGTCCGGTCGCCCAGTGCTCCTGAATCAGGAGGATGCTCACGCAGACGATCCGCACGGAGGGCAATGTCGAAAGCGTCGTCGCCAGGACATTGTCGTAGCTCGTCCTGAACGTCGCGAGCGGTGTCGGGATCCCGCTGTTCAGGCCGCGGTTGTCATTGACTCCGACCTCGACGATGACGACCGCCGGGTTGTAGTTCGTAATCCGCGCCGGGATCGCCGCCTCGATGTCGGCGACCTTGTTTTGCGAGATCCCGCTGTTGATCGCCGCGACTTGGCCGCCCCCGGTGACGCTCCCGACGCGACCGATCTGCGCGCCGGCGGCGAGCGTCGACGCATTCCCGGCGAGTACTCCGGGCCGCGCTCCGCGTAGCGGCGGGATGAGCTGATTGACCAGGAGGCCAGTCCCGCCGACGAGCGACTCGGTGTCGGAGAACCATCCCTGGAATGTGATCGAGTCGCCGACGACGACGATCTTGGTTCCGGCGGAGACCGGGATCGGGGTCGCATAGGCGATCCCCTCGAGCACGCCCTGAGTCGGGAAGAATGCCGGCGCCGCCGAGAGGGCGAGCGCCGCGAGGAGTGCGACGGCTAGCTTGCGCATCGAGCGCCTACGGGGTCAAGGCCGCGACGGTGCAGTGCCACGCAGCGCCGTAAAACCAACAGGGCTTCCCGTTCGTCGTATCGATCGCCATCGGAACGTGACCGGAGGCGAGGTTGCCCGGGACGCCCGTCGGGGTTCCCGGCGTCCCGGCGATCGTCACGTACCCGCCGACATCGGTCGTCACGTGCGCGCCGGCGGCGCCGAGCTGTACGTGCCGGTTCGTCGGCGTGATGACGATGCTCCCGGCGCCATTGTATGAGATCGACGACGTGCTCCCCGGGGAGATCGGGAGCGAGTTCATCGTCAGCCCCGACCCGTTGAGGATCATGTACAGCGAACCCGCGCCGGTGAACTCGAACCTCCCCGTGCTCGGCCGGTTAATGAACGTCGTCGGCTCGCCGAGGAAGAATATTTTGTCGGGCGATCCTAGCTGCGCCTTCTCGATCGAGAGCGCGTCGGACACCGTGCCGGCGGTGATGAGCTGGACCAGCCACTTCCCGACCTCGGCGCCGGCGGTCGCGGTCGTCAGCGAAGCGAGGAGCCTCATCGCCGTCACGCTCTGCGAGGAGCCGTTGACGAGCGGCACGCTGACGTCGCTCCCGAAGCTCGGCGGGCTGACCTGGGTAAACGCCAGCGACGTCGAACCGACGACGATCACGCCGGTCGTCGTGAACTGCCATGCGGAGCCCTTGTAGAGCGTCCCGCCATAGACCGGGATCAGCGACCCGGGAATCATCTCGCTGGCCGCGTCGAACGACGTCGAGCGGGTCCAGGCGCCGGAGGCGACGACATAGGGGCCGTTCTCGGCGCCGGCCGTCTGACCTGTCGCCAGCACCAGCTCGCCGGCGGCGACCGCGGCGCCGTCGATGGTCTGCGTCCCGGACAGCGTCAGGTTCGTCGTCGACGCCGCTTTCACCGCGAGCGAGGAGACGCTGCCCCCGCCGCCGGTCGGGAAGACGACCCAGTCGGTCAGGAGCGGGCCGGACTTCACCCAGGCCGCGGTCCCGCCGGAGAACTGGACGACGTCGCCGACCGCGGCGTCCAGGCCCTGAGATGATGGGTCGAAGGTGATGACGCGCCCGCTCGGCTGGTATGCCTTCAGTCGGCCGCCGCCCCCGGGCTTGCTGGCGGTGGCGCATCCGAAGGCGAGGAGGGCGATGAGGAGGGTGCCGATCGCGGATCGTCTCATGCGGCCGATGTTCTCAGGGCGCCCCCGGCCCGTCAAGGTTGAGCCCCTAGTCGTTGTAGTAGCGCAGGTACTTCGCGCCGATGCCGGGGATGTTGATCAGGACGCGACCGACGGCGGCGCTGGTATTTCCGGTGGCATCGCTGGGGAAGTCGAAGATCGGGTTGCCGCCGCCCGCATCGATCTTCACCGTTCCCGCCGCGAAGATCGCCACATCATTCGTGATGGCGCCGCCGCCGCCGATGCTCGGCCGCTCAACCTTCAAACCGACGGCGGTGGTGACATTCGCCGCGGTGTTGATCGAGAACGAGTGAATGTGAACGCCGTCCTGCTCGGTGATCGTGGTCGATCCACTGACCGTCGCCACGGGCGACAGGTCGATCGGGTCGGCGACTGCGCCCAGCGCGCTCGACAGCGCCCTGCTTCCCTGAACCAGAAGTTGCCCGCTCGGCTGAACGCTGAAGAAGCTCCCGCATCCCATGTTGCAGAGGTCGACGTGAGGCACCTCGAACCGCACCGAGAGGTTATTCACGTTGCCGGTCCCGGCGGCCTGCGCCTGGAACAGCAATTGACCCGAGTTGATGGCGGAGTCGATGCGCTCGTAGTTGGTGGCGCCTATCATCGAGCCGCCGGACATGTTCATCCAGGCCAGGGCTCCGTCATCTGACACCATGAATCGGTCGCCGCTGACGTCGATCCGAAGCTCGTCGCTGGCCTCGATGTCCGTACCCGAGGCGGTGCCGGCGTACACGCGATGGCTGGACGGCCCTTGGAATCCAAGCGTCCGATTCGCGCTCAGGTCGCCACCGCCCGTGATCGGCGACGTCGTGCTGATGCTGCGCGAGGTGGCGATGTAGTCGACATTCGCGGTGGCCAAGACGACGTCGCTGCCGTTGATATTCTTCAGCAGGCCGTTGGCGCCGAACGTGTCGAGCCGGATGCCGTTCGCGATCCGCACAGCGCCGTGGCTGAAATATGAGGTGCTCGCGTCGAGCAGCAGATTCTCCGCGCTCGTGTCGTAGCCGCCGCCGCGCAGGCTGATCGACCCGGCGCCGCCGCTCGTCGAGGCCGAGTTCCCGAAGACGACGACGCCCGTGCCGCCATTGCCGGTGTCGTTGCCGAAGGCCACCTTCGACGCGAGAGACGCCACGCCGAACGTCTGCCCATAGGCGCGGAAGAAGCCCCCGCCGGTGCCGTCATAGACGCCGACGGTGGCGTGCGAGGCGGTATTCGCATTGGTGACCCGCAAGCCATCGACACCAGCTGTGTTAACCGCGACATCGATGGAATAAGTCGGGCCGGTGGTGCCGACGCCAAGGTGATTCGGGATCGTGACATCTCCGCCGGTCAGGATCTCCATGCGTTCGACGCGGCTGCTGGTCGTCGTAAAGGAGATCTTCCCGGTGCCGACATTCGAGATGATCATCGGGTTCGCCCCGGAATTCAGTTCGATGAGCCCGACCTCGGTGCCGAGGGCGCCGCCTGACCAGTTGGTGCCGGTGATGCCGATCCCGATGTTATGCGTGAAGCCGGAACTGGTGCCCGCGCGGTAACCGGCGAATGCAGTGGCGCTCGTGCTGGCGTTGTAGACCTGCACCTCCTGGAGCGAGCCGAAGCCGAGGGTCTGCCCGTTGAACTCCAGCTGCGGGACGTCGGTGATGAAGCCGTTGGTCCCGCTGCCGAACACGATCCCATGGTTGCCCACCGAGTAGGTCGTCGGCGTCGCCACGCTTGCCGTCACCGACTCCATCAGGACGCCGCTGGTGAGCGCCCCGAGGCTTACCTCGTTGGTCAGGCCTGCCTCGGCCTGGTTGGTGACGTAGTGCGCGCCGACGGGAGCGAGCGCCGCCAGGTCCGTCACCAGGTTGACGACGTCCGCCTCGACGGGCTGCGCGAGGGAGACCAGGCCGGCGTCGCTGATCGCCGTGGCGAACTGGTGCGTGGCTCCAGCGGCGGTCTGCACGCCGTGCTTCACGGTGCCGGCGTCGTCCTTGACCACCAGGTTCTTCGAGGTCGAGTCGACGTAAACCTGCGCCTTGCCGGCGGCGGGCGTCGACGGCGCCGCGATCGCCGTCGCGAGGATCCGTCCCGCGGCGGTCGTCCCGCTCGGGATGTTCACCAGCGTGAAGGCCTGCGCGCCGGAGCCAGGCCCCGCGAGGCCGTCGCCGGTCAGCTCGGTGATGCCGGAGGTCCCGCTGCCGGGCGGCACTGCCCAGGTGCCGTCAGCGGTCAGGAATAGCGTGGTGCCGCCTGGCGACAGCGGCACCAGGCCCTTGGCCGCACCGAACACGTTGAGCATCGCCGTCGCCTGCGCCGCGGTCAGATCTTCCGGCGGACCAGAGCCGGCGGTGGTGCGCCCCTTGAAGGCGGGCGCGGTCATGTTGGCGAGCTTCGCGTTGGTCACGACGCCGGCCTGGATGGTCGCCGCCGCCGCGCCCGGACCGGTCGCCACGACGTCGGTGGTCAGCGACGTGATCGCGGCGGCGCCGTTTCCATCGTCGAACGCGGCGTAGTGCCATGCGCTCCCGAGGTAGGCGTAAAAGCGCTTGTCCGGATCGTCGATGATCGTCGCCCGATTCAGCGGGCCGCCGGTGGAAGGAACGCCTGTCGGCGGCCCTTGAACCTGCGGGAACCAGACCATACCGGTCGTCGTCGTCGTCGGAGGCTGCGAACTCTTGCGCGCCAGCACGACGTCGGCGTCTTCGATGTAGATCTGAACGGGCGGCGTGGAGGCCGTGCCCGCGTAGAAATTGAGCTGGCTGTTCCCGCTCGCCAGCTTGTTGACGACCATCGTCGCGACGCGCGTGCCCGCGAGATTGAATCCCATTCCAGCGCCCGACGCGGTCGTCGCGTCGGTGTTGTTGAGCACGAGCGGTACGCCGTTGCCGCCGACGTTGGTGCGATTGAACGTGATTCGTTCGGCGGTCGCGTCATAGACCATCGACGCGCTGCTGGTGATGGTGTTCGACACCGAGCCGAACGCGACCTGCGTGGCGGTCAGCGTGACATCCGATCCGGGCACCGTCGTCGCCACCGAGAACAGGCCCGTACCAGCCGCCGCGGACACGTGCCCGCCAGCGGTGAGGTTCGGCACCGTCAGCGTCCCACCCGACAGGGTCGTTCCCGTGACAGCGTTCGTCCGGATCGGCCAGGCGGTGTTCGACCCGATGATCCGGTTGCCCAGCGCGTCCAGCGCGCCCGAGTCGGCCTGCGCCCAGGTGAGGATCTGCCCGGTCGACACCGTCGCGCTGGTCTCGACCCGGACGTCGCCGAGCGTGCCCGTCACCGTGTTCGCGATCGGGCGGTTGTTCGTGTTCCAGGTGCTGCCGCCGCCATTGGTGATCGAGCCGCCGCCCTGCCCCGAGAACGCCACGCCGACATCGCTGTTGCCGGTCGACCCGGTGATGGAGCTCCCTGCGAGCTGATTGACCACCGACCACAGGCAGAGGATGGCGGGGCGCGCCCCCGCGTTGGTGATGTCGAGGTTCCCGAGGTTCAGGTGGGAGTTGTTGATCGCGATCCCAGCCCCGACGGTGGACGACGACGCGAGGACTCGGGTCACCTGGTGCCCAGTCTCCGCGCCCGACGAGCCGATCGACGTGATCGTCGGCGAGTCGGTGCCGACCGTGCCCTGAATGGTCACGCCCGTGCCGCTGACGCTGCCGTTCTTCCAGTTCACGAACGACAACTCGTTCAGCGTGATGGTGGTCTCGGCGACCATGTTGTGCATGTCGAAGAAGCCACCGCGCGCCTGAAACCAGCTGCCGGCGACGTGGAGGCCACCGCCCGCCGTGATGTTTCCGGCGGTCATGTGCTGGTACAGCTGGCGCGAGGCGACGCCGGATGCGAACGCCCCCATGTTGCCGGTGACGCCCGAGAACGAGAAGTAGATACCGGTGTTCGAGGTGTTGAAGCCGGAGTTGATCAAGATGCCGGCGACGATCATTCCCGCGAGCCCTGGGCTGGCGATCAGCGGAGGCCCCTCGAACGCGGTCGTGCCCGCCATGCTGACGCCGGCCTGCTCCAGGTAGAAGACGTCGCCGGCCGCGGGCGTCGCCGGCAGCGCGCTCACCACCGTGATCGTCGTGCCGCTCGTCACCTTCGTGATGGCGCGCGCGACGTTGCGCAGGGCCACGGTCGTCGTGTTGCTATCGAACCGGATGCGCCACCCGAGCGGCGCGAGCGGCTCGGCGGGCAGCGCGGGCGCGGCGCCGCCCACCTTCAGCATCTGGATGACCGACGTCGTCGGCGTCCCGGTCGGGTTGTAGCCGGCGCTGTTGCATCCCGTCGCCGTCACGCCGCCGAGGTAGAGCAGATCCGCCGCGTCGCCCGCGAAAGCCGTGGCGCCCGCCGTGGTGTTCGTCCCGGTGCCGCGGACCAGCGGCGACTTGAAATCGCAACCGTAAACGCCCTGGAGGAACGAGTGCAACCCGCCGGTGTAGGTCCCGGTGGTGTTCGTCCCGCCGTTGGCAATGATGATCTCGATGCTGCGGCCAGCGCAGGCGCGCGGGATCTTCGCGTCGAGAGCCTCCAGCGTCTTGCACGCCGTCGAGGTGATGGTGCCGCCGCTGATCGGGAAGATCGACGAGCCGCCGTCCAGGAAGCACGCATTCGCGTCGCTCCCGTTGACGCCGTCGACGAGGTAGACGCGCCGATTGGCGGCGCCGGTCGTCCAAACCGCGCCGGTGGACGTCGTCCAGACAAGAGCGGTGCCCGCGGCATTCGTCGAGAGAACCTGAAGCGCTCCGGTGGCCTGGATGTCGGCGACGTTGGCAGTGGCGTTCCCGGCGACGCCCATCACCGACAGCGCTACGCCCTGCCGGATCTTCGCGTTCGAGACGACGTTGGTGCCGATGGTGAGGATGGCCGATCCCGCTGGGCCGGTCACATCGCCGCCGGCAAAGGCCCCGCGCTGGAGGGCGCCGCCGCCGGTCGCCGTGATCGAACTGTTGTCGAACCGCGCGCCGATCGTCCGGTTCGCGGACATGTCGACGGTGCTCGTCCCGCCGTCGAGCAGGATCCCGATATCCGGCGTCAAGGTGCGGGTGGTGCCGACGACGCCGGTGAGGTCGCCGAAGGGGATCGTGGCGCTGGTTGTGACCGTCCCGTCGGTCCCGCTCGACTTCAGGTAGCCGGCGCCGGGCGTGATGAAGTGAAGGGTGACGGCGCCGCTCGCGCGATCCGGCACCAGGGGCAACCCATACAACTTGAAGCCGCGCGCATCCTGATCCTGAGGCCAACCTGCGGCGCCTCCGGCGGGGCGCGCGAGGCCGGTGAGGATCGCGAGCGCGAGGAGCGCGCGGCGGGCGGTCATCGCTTGGCCACCTTGCCCGACGCCGGCGGCGCGGGCGGCGGGCGAGCGGCTTCAAGCTGGCGGACGCGGGCGGCCGCCTCGAGCTCGGCTCGGCGGGCCTCCGCCAGGTCGGCCGACGTTCCATCGAGCGCGGCGATGACGTCGCCCGTGAGGTCAGCCTTCGGCGATGCATACGGGAGCTGGCCGCCGATCGGCAGGACCAATGTCATCCGACGGGCGCCCGCGATCTTCGCGAGCGCGACGGAGATCCGGTCATTGACCTTTTGGGCGGCGGAAACCTGCGCCTTCTCCATCTGCTTGACGCTGTTCGCTGCGGCATCGGCCTTCTCCCTCTTCGCGGCCGCCGTCGTCTCATCGGCATGCGCCGCCTCTTCGGCCAGGCGCGCAGAAGTGGCACGAGCTTGGTCGAGCTCGCCGGGGCGCCCGGCCTCCTGCATCGTGTCGCGGGCCTCGCGAGACTCTGCGAAGACGCGGTTGGGGTCGAAGTAGCCGACGGGGCCGCCGTCGGAGCAGGCGCCGAAGAGCAGCGCGGCGATGAGGATCGTGGCGGGCTTGGTCATGCCCGCGATGGTAGCAGGGCTATCCGGGGGCCGTCACTTCCGGGTTGGTCGCCTCGACCGCCTCGACGGCCGCCTCCATCGTGGGCAGCGCCTCGAATCGGAGGACGGGCGGGGACCAGACGACCTTGAGCTGCACGCCCGCAGTGTCGACCTCGAGCTCGGCGAGCGCCTCCATCGCGGTCGCGCGCACCTCCTCGACGTCCTTGATCGGCCTGAACGTCTCGACGGCCGCGATGCGCGCCTTGAGGATCCGCCAAAACAGGGCGCCATCGGAGACCGCCTGCTGCACCAGCCGTATCCGGGCGGCGAGCCCGGTGCGCGCCATCTCCGCCGCGACGCGCTTGCGCAGCTTGGCGGACCTCTTGGACGCCGCTCGCTGCTCGCTCCTTCGGGCCTTCCGCGCGCGCGACATCGGGCTACGGCGTCGACGAGCGGGTGATCTGAACCCAATGCGGAGGCCCCAAGATCGCCGACTGGTTGCCGGCGGCGCCGCCGCCCGCGAAGCCGCCGAAGATCGGCTGCATCTGGGAGCTCGCCGGCATGTTGGCGATATGGTTCGCCTTGATGACGCCGTCGACGAAGAAGAGGGTCCGCTTCGTCGAGTCGTCCCCGACATTCGCGCCGACGGTGGCGATCGCGAAGTGGTGGACCGCATCCGCGGTGCCGGTGACGCCGGTGTCGGTATCGGTGCTGGTGCCGCCCTGGATGGTGCGCGCATGCCAGTGGGCCCCGGGGCTGTTCGCGCGAATGAAGAACGCGCCATTCTGGATCGTATTGATCGCCTCGCCCTGGCCGCAGATCCCGTGCACCCACGTCGCATCGGTGACGACGTGGGAGACCCACTCGTAGTCGAGGACGGCGAGCATGTCATCCGACCAGATCATCGTGTTCGCATCGTCGGCGAGGCGCATCGACTGACGGTTCGCGGCCGCATCATCGAGGTCGAACTTCAGCGACGAGTGCGTATTGGAGAAGTTGGTCCCCGCCCCGACGAAACAGTTCTGCACGCTCAGCGTGCTGCCGGCGCCCTCGCTCAGGAGATCCCACTCGCGAACGGATGGCGTGCCCGGGCCCGTGATCGCCCAGTCGGTGCGGCGCCCGAAACGCTCTCGCCACTCGATGTACTCGCCGCTCGGCAGGCCGAAGTGATTGAGGGTGAAGCGATCGCGCAGGCGCGCGTCCTTGTAGCGCCGCTGCGACTCCGCCCAAATCGCATCGAGGCCGGCGCCGCCGGCGCGCGAGCGCGGATTCATCAGCCAGGCCTCGAAGTCGGCGAGGACCTTGAAGTCCTGCAGGACGCTCGCCGCGTTCAGCGCATCGCCGTCGGACGGTTGATGGACGGTCGGCCTGGCCCCCGGGGTCGGCGGCGCGCTCGGCGCCTGGGTAGCTGTCTCGTCGCCTACGTAGTCCGACGGCATGGGGAGAGACTACCCCGGTTCCACGAACCGCGTCGAGCCTCCGCCCCAGGTCAGGCCGCCTCCGCCCCAGACGTCGGTCACCGGCCAGCCCCAGGTCGGCCCCGAGATGATGATCCAGGTCCCCATGAAGCGGGCTTTGGCCGGCTTCCATTGGCGGACGAGCGCATTCAGGAGGGCGGCGGATGGGTCGCCATCGGCCAGCGATGACCCGATCGGCGGCATGAAGTCCCCGAAGAACAGCAACCCGAACTGATGCCACGTGGACGGCGGCCGAAAGTCGAACGTCCAGCCCGGGTGGTCCATGAACGTGACGACCCCGGCGGCCAACCATGAAACGAGCTTCGTGCGCTGGATGAGAAAGGCGCCGGTCGGGTCGCCGCTCGGAAAACCGGCGCGCTCGAGCGCCCTCAGCATGCCGCCATGAGAGCCCCCGAACGACCAGCCATCCTCCGCCTCCCAGACGGTGCGGAGCCGCTCGGCGAACGCCTGGTCGTTGGCGGCGCCATCGGGCGGCGACTCGGCGACCGAGCGCGGGAGGCCGCGGTCCTCGCCGATGTAGTCGACCGCGTCGGGCGGGCCGACGGTCGGGAGGGCGGCGAGGGCGGCCTGCCGCGCCCGCTCGAACTGGACATCCTTCTCGGAGCCGAACACCCGCTCGACCTCCATCAGGATCTGGCCCTTGCGGCCGGCGGGGGTCTTCGACTGGTAGCTGCGATACAGCGTCCCGGTCACCGACACCTCGGCGATGGCGATCCCGGCCGCATCGTCGGTCAGCACGATGATGTCGTCGCCGGGCCCGCGCGCGCCGGCCTCATACTCGCCGGTGCCCGTGTCGATAGAACCGCCCGACCTGTTGCCGCCGGCGCCGAAGCCGAAGGAGTACCCGCTGCCCGAGCCCCCGCTCGCGACGAAGGTCAAGCGCTCGCCGGGGATGACGATCGCCCGCGAGGGGGTGATCACCGGTGGCGGCGAGATCGGCAGGACCAGGCTCGGATACCTCGCCGCGAAGTCGGTCAGCGCGGCGAGGTGAGCCGTCGGGTTCGTGGAGAGGTCATAGTCCCACACCGCCACCTCGCAGATGCCGCCATGGAAGGCGATCGACTCGAAGGCGAGCGTGGCGAGGCCGCCCGCGCCCACCGTCCCGAACAGCGATCCGGGGGTGACGGCGACTAGCGCGTTGTTGACCAGGAACGAGAAGTTCGGGTGCCCGCTCGAGCGCCATTCGCCCAGGGTCGGGACGTTGTCATAGGGGCCGGCGGCGCCGCCCGTGATCGGCGTGAACTGCAGCGCCTGGCCGAAGTCGTCTACGGTCTTCTCCCACGCATACGCGCCATCGGTGACGACGTCGCCGCGCAGCTCGAACATCGCGCACCAGGAGTTGTTGACGCCCCACGGCTTACCGCCCGTGACGCCATAGGCGGCGTCGAATGCCGGCCTCATCACCACGATCACGGTGCGCGCCGCGGCCCCGTCCATGTCGACGCCATTGCGGTCCTTGAGGTTGGCCGCCGTCTGCATGAACTTGTTCGCGGCGCCCGCAGTCCCGAATGAAAGCAGCTGCATCCCGTCGATGGTGCCGCCGAGCAAGTAGGGCTGGTTCAGCGCGTTCGCCTGCAGGAAGTCCTGCCCGAAGCCGCTCTGGTCTGCCCACGCGGAGACGCGGCCAGCCGCCTCGGTCAGGCCGAGGTCGGAGCGGAAGTGCTGCACGAGGCCGATGGTGGGGAGCATCAGATCTCCAGCCAGTCGAGGTCGTCGGCGAGGAGGCCGCTCGGGACCGGGACCTCCGCCGGCGAGAGCGCGAAGTCATCCGCGACGGCGTTGAGGGTGGCGGCGGTGAAGTTGATCGCGCCCGCATCCATGACCGCCTTGGTGAGCTGCTCGAGGAAGACCTCGGCGCCGACCTTCGCGGCGGACAGGTACGCGACCCACGCATCATTCGCGGCCGCCTTGACGGCCGGGGTTCGCGCGCGCGACACGGTCGCGGTCCCGCCCGGGGTGATGGTCGCGTTCGTCGCATTCTGAACCGTGACGTAGTCGGTGATCCCGAGGCGAGCGCGGACGTAAGCCTGGATGGCCGTGACATCGCCGCCCGGGATCGCGCCCGATGCGCCGGCCACCGTGAAGATCGCGCCGCCCGGGTTCGTATCATCCGGATCGATCCGATACCGCGTCGTCGAGTCGACTGCGGCCTTGGCCCACTTGATGAGCCGGTCCTCGTCGGGCGTCGCATCGACATCGGGCAGGCGATCGGCGCAGCGGCCCCTGACCTTCTCGTCGGGCTCCTCATCGGCGCCGAGCTGCGGGATGCCGGTCACGACCTTGACAGCCGCAGCGATGACCGTCACGCCCGGCAAGGGCGTGTCGGGGGCGGACACGAGGCCGCGGAGGGCGCCCGGGGACATGGCCGCCATGTCGATCGTGAGGGTGCTCGACGTGGACAGCGTCCCGCCGGTGGATGCCGAGTAAAGCGACCCATCGGTCGCGCGGCCGATGAACCTCCCCGAGGCGATGATGTACGGGCCATGACCAGCGTCGCACGCCAACGTGACCACCTGGATCGGGAACCCGGGCGGGTCCCGCTCGATGTCCCACTGAGAGGCGGCGACTTCGGTCAGCGACTCTCCCTCCGCGGTCGTCGCGTAGCCCTCCGCCGCGACGCCGGGCACGGCGCCGGCGCCCGCATCCTGGACGACGAGGGCCTCGAGCTCGAGCATCGTGCGGAAGACGGCCCCCGGGTACCAGTTGGTGACCTTGTTCTCGGGGACATCGACGAGCGCGAGCAGGACCGCCTTCGCATCATCCACCGTGAATGGCGGCAGCAAGTCGGAGAGGGCGATGGTCACGTCGGCACCCAGGTGATGCTGACGGCGAGGCTGGACCCTTCGGGGATCGTCGGGACGAAGCCGGTGGGGATCGGGACGTCATCGGTGCCGCCATTGAGGTTCGCGCCGTCGATGTCATCGGCCCCGGCATCCATGATGATCTGCACGAGGCGAGCGAGCTCGACATCCAGCCCCCCGCCGCCGATCGCGACCTGCCCGAGGTATGTGACCCAAGCCGCGCTGGCGGCGACTTTGGCCGCCTCGATGATGGCGGCGGGGGCATACGCGACGCCGCCCGCGTTCACGTCGAAGGAGCGCGCGGAGACCGCCACCGCCCGCTCCGCCGGCGAGATCGACGCGGCGCCGGCGGGCACGCCCTGGTATCCCTTCAAGCGGGGCGCGACGAAGGCCTGCACCGCGCGCAGGGCGGCGGGCGATGCGGGGCCGACTGCGCTGGCCACGGTCATGACCACCAGCGCGGGCGTGTCCTGATCCGCATCGACGAACACCCGCGCGACCTCGGGGGACGCCGCGCGGGCGAGCAGCTCGACGGCGCCCGCGAGCGGGACGTCGGAGATCTGCGTGTATCGGGCGGTGCACATCCTCGCGAATGCGCCCTCCGCCTCCTGGTCCGCGCCCTGGCTATCGACGTCGGAGCCCACGTACATGACGAAGAGGTCGCCGGCCCGGAAGCTCGGCGAGGCGGCGCCGTCGACCATCGAAACCGTGGTGCCGCCCGGCAGGAAGGTCGTCGAGGCCATCGGACCGCCCGGGGTCCACGCGCCGCCCGGCGTCTGCCAGGACCACGCGCCGCCGCCGACGTTGCCCTCCGCATCGATGCGGACGATGACGCTCGAATAGGTCGGGAGCGGCCCGAGCAGCCCGCTCGGCGATGTAAACGCGGCAGAGATGGCGCCGCCGGACGAGCCGATCAGGATCGCCGGCTCGAACATGACCGGGCGAATGTTGAGGCACTGCACGCCAGCCTTCGCGGTGACCATCTCGGTGATGGTCTTCGCGGGGTCCGCATAGCGCGCGCCGGGCGCTTCCGCCTCGAACCGCAGGACGAGCGCGTCACCCGCATGGCTGAATGCCGGGCCCGTGTTCGCCCCCGAGAAGTGCCCGCCGTCGACGCTGACGTACTGGTTCCCGGTGGCGGGTGACCGAACGGTCAAGTCGCCAGGCTCGAAGTCGAACTGGGGCTGCGCGTCCCCGGCGGTCGAGTAGAGCGCGATCCACTTGATGGTCTTCGACGCGGCCTTTCGCTCGAGGCGATAAACCTCCTGGCCGAGGTACGACAGCCACGGCCCATCGCCGCCATCGGCGATCGCGAGATCGCTCGCGGTCGACAGCAGGCGCCCCTTGGCGATCGCGGCGACGCGCTTGGCGATGAGGGCCTGAATCACGCCGGCGGCCGCCTCGATCCGCAGGTTCTCGAGGCCGGCGGGCGTCGGCGCCCACGAGCCCGTCGGCAGCCCGGCGGCTAGCAGGTTCGCGCGCAAGCGGTCCGCGATCGCGGCGGCGCCCTCGGGCGTCATGAGCTCGGCGAGGGTCAGCATCGGATCACCGGAACGTCACCGTGACGCCGCTGATCTCGGCGGTCTCTCCGAGCGCGCTCGATTCGATCGTGACCTTCAAGCGCTTGAGCCCCGTCGGGTTGACGAAGGTGGAGGTGGCGACCTTCTCCTCGGCCGACGGATTCGACGAGGTGATCGTCGCGATCAGCGTGCCATCGACCGTGCCGTCCCCGCCGCCGAGGTAGAGGCGGAAGGTGGCGGCGCCGGCGGTCGACCTGACCTGCGCGACGAACTCGACCGTGATGCTCGCGGGGAGCGAGCTCATGTTCACCTCGCGCTGCCCCTGCCAGACCTCGTCGCCGGTGTCGTCGAGCCAGACGTTGTCGCCGAAGGAGATGGTCGACTGCGCGCTGCCGCCGGGTCCGGGCGGCCCGGGCGGTCCGGGCACGGACGACCCGCCGCCGCCGATGACGACCGTGACCGGCGCCGGCGCCGCCGCCGCGGCATTCGCCGCCTGGTCGACGCCGTTGACCCGCAGGATCTCGACCGTCACGGCGCTGACCGCCATCACCATCGTGAACGGCCCCGCGTCGGTGTCGATCGAGATGTCGATGCGCAGCGAGCTGGTCGCCTGATTGAGCGTGACCTTCGCGCGGCACGTGCGGACGCGTTCGTCCTTGCGGCACTCGGATGCGATCGACTGCTCGGCGGCCGCCAGGTCCGCCGGGGTGAACCCGCCATTCAGCAGGTTGATCACATTGAAGCCGTAGTTGTCGTCGTAGAAGAGCCCGCCGCGGTCGACCGTCAACCGGTGCAGCAGGTCCTGAGCGAGGCAGGCGAACCCGGAGGCGAGGCCCCAGACGGGGTCGACATCGTCCACCATGCGGACGTCGGTCCCCAGCAGGGATGGGTCGACGAGGGCGACGCTCACGGAACGGAGTGTAACCCGTTCAAGCGACGTTCGTCTTCTTGGCGAGCAGGGCGGGCGTGGGCGGCTGCACCGAACCCGGCGCGATCGCATTGATGGCGGCCGCGATCGTGGTCAGGTAGGTCAGCAACGAGGTCCCGAGGGGCGGGGGCTCGGCGCCCAGCTTGCCTCCGACGAAGGTCGCGCCCGCGTCGATCACGCGCTCGGAGGGCGTCCCGCCCTGGAACCCGTGGGCGACCGCCGCCCCATCCGCGGTCCACCCGAGCAGGACCCTGCCGCCTGTCATCCCGCTGACGCTGTCGCCGGGCCCGAGGGCCAGCGCGACGTCGCCCAGGTCGCCGACCCCGCCATCGTCGGCGACGACATGGATGGTCCCGCCAGCCTGCTGGACGACCCTGGCCCAGAACCGGGACCGGGGATCGAGCTTGGGAGGGGTGGCGCGCACGATGGCGCGCAGCGCCGCCTTGAGGCGATCGACCTCCCCGGGGACCCCGCCCAGCTCGAACCAGAGGTCGGCCTCCACGGGGCCCGTGGGCGCGACGCGGGTCTGGGCATATGAAACCCTTCGCCCGAGGAAGGTCGTGCCTGCAAGCATCGCGGGCGCATCCAGGAGCACCCTGGCGCTCGACTCCTCGAAAGCATCGTCCACCAGCTCGAAGGTGCCGTCCGGGACCGACGCGGCGGGCCAGGCATCCACCCCCACCCACATCGTCCCCGCGGCCGTCATTCGCCAGCCCGCCCCGGGGGCGAAGATGGCCAGGAGCTCGCCTAGGACCTGGCCGACCGGGTTGGCGCGGGTGGTCCAATCGGGGACCTGGCGCGCGAGCGTCGATGCTTCGGCGGTCGGGTCGAGCTGCTCGCCCGCATCCCTCAGCAGGTCGCGCAGGATGGTGCCGACCGTGGTGCTGCGGTAGCGGCGCGGGCGGGCGCTGTTGGCGGTGCCCCCGGCGCCCGCCAGGACGCGCACGCGCGCGACATCGAGGTACTCGCCGGTGCGCGCCGGCACGGCCGTCCCTTTGAGCACCATCGCCCCGCTGTCGACGTCGATCGTGACCGCGCCGATGAGCTGCTCGAGCGAGTCGACGTGCAGGTCGACGTGCCATGCGCCCCAGCGCGGCGTGAAGAGCGCGGTGTCGAGGACGGGCGACCCGTTCGCGGTGACGAGCGCCAAGGCTACGCGCCCTCGGGGGCCTGCGGCGGTGGCCCTTGCAAGCGCAGATTCTTCTTCTGGCTCGAGGGCGGCGGCGGCGCGGAATTTGCCGGCTCGCGTCCTTTGATGTGGCTCTGCAGGTCCTTGTGGACGGAGACGGACGAGGTCGCGCTCTTCGTGACGTTGATCCCCTGGTCGGGGAAGTACTCCTGGAACTTGATGACGAAGACCTTGCCGCCTTCGTATGACCCGCGCGCGCCCGGCGGCATGCCGACCACGGTCGCTTGGTCGATCTGCATGCGCGCGAGGTCGGGGTGGCGGACGTCGAACACGAAGTCCTTGCCGGTCGGCGCCGTCCGCTTCAGGCGGAGGATCACATCGCAGACGTCCTGGAACACGTCCCACTGATCGGGCGTGCCGATCTCGCAGGCGACCTCGAACTGCTTCGGGTCGTACCCGCCGTAGGTGATGCGCGCGCCGTTCGCGCCTTTGCGCTTCTTGACGATCATGTCGAACACCGGGCCGACGCCGCGGAGCTCGCAAATGCCGGGGAGGGCCATGCCGGCGACGATGAAGTTGTCCCACACGTCGGACGCATAGAGGCTGCCCTCCGCGCACGATCCGCCCGCATCGTTGAGCCCCCAGAACGCCGCGCCAGCCATCAGGCCCTCGCCCCCATCTCGGCCGCGACCTCCTCGAGGAGCCCGGTGAGCAGCGGCCGCAGCGTGGTCGTGAATGCCCGCGCGGCCTCTTCCATCGCGGCCTGTCCATGCCCGCCCGCATGAACCTCGATCCGTTCGATGACCAGCGATACCCCGCCGCCGCCCGCGGCCGCCGCCGGCGCTGCGGCCGGGACGCGCATCATCCCGTCGACCGCGGAGGCGACATCATCCGCGCCGCCGCGAATGCCCATCGCGAAGCCGGCGGAGACCATCCCGCCGATGTCCTCGAACACCACCGATGGGCTGTGCGTCTTCGTCTTTTCCTTGATGGCATCGATCGCGGCGCCGCCCATGTCGGAGGCCGCTTGCTTGACCTGCGGCCGCGACTTGTTCAATCCCTCGGCGGCGCCGTCGCCGCCCGCCTCGCCGACCATGTGGAACTTGTCGTGGTACGCCTTCGTGCCGCCGCCCAGATCGATGGTCTTCTTGTCGCCGCCGCCAGCGAGCAGCTTCAGCTGGGCAAGGCCGGCGGCCTGACTCTTACCGCCCCTGTAGAGATTGCCCTCGTTGTAGGGGTTGAACTCGCCCTTCGCATTCACGAGGTTGTACATCCGGTGGAAGCCGTTGATCACGTCGAGCGTGAAGTCGAGGAACGGCTTGACCGCGCCGATCATGGTCTTGATGGCGGGGATCACGTCATCGACGATCGCGGTCGCAACCGCATCGAAGTCGATCGAGTCGACCATGTCCGCGAACGTTCCGAGGACGCTCTCGAGCGCGGCGAACACCTTCTTCGCAACCGGCCCTTCGGGATCCAGCTTTTGAAGCACGCGGTCGATGGCGCCGCCTAGGCGGTCGAACGCCTCGGTCTTCGCCAGCTTCTGGAAGATCTCCTCGGGGATGTGGCGGAGGTGGAGCATGCGCGCCTCCATCGTCTTGCCCGCCCGGATGCCGAGGTCGCCGAGGATCTTGTCGGGGCCGGCGATGATCGAGAGCAAGTCGTCCTTGGTGATCTTCCCGTCGGTCATCTCCTTTTTGAGCTGAGCGATCGACATGTGCGCGAACTTCGGCAGCGTCTTGAGCTGCTCGACGCCGATCGAGAGGCCGCGGAGCTGGCGCGCATCGACCGTCCCCGTCAGCGACGCGCGCGACAGCGCCTGCATCGCTCGCGACATCCCCTCGAGCTTGTCGGGCGACTTCGCCGCGACGTCGAGGCCGGCGGCCATGAACTTGTCGAGCTCTTCGGCGGCGACGCCCGCGTTGAGCAACTCCTTGCCCCAGCCTTTCAGCTGGTCGTCGGTGAACTCGGTCTTGCCGCTGATGCGATCGAGGAACTCGACCATCTCCTTGCCGCCCTCGGCGCCGAGCGACAGGTCGAACGAGAGATCCATCCGCTCCGCGGCCGCCGCCGCCTTGAGCGCCTCAGACCCGATCTCGTAGAGGCCTTCGACGACCTTGTGGGCGAACTCGAATGCGGCGATCACGCCGAAGATCTCGAGCAGCTCCTTGCCCTCCGTCTTCGCGTAGTTGAACGAGTGCCCGACCTGGCCAAACATCCCGCGGATGCGGTGCGCGAGCGTGTCGTGGTGCTTGCCGAAGCTGGTGATCTCGGATTCGAGCGCCTTGATCTTCCCGGGCTGCTTCAGCTTCTGGAGCTCCTTCTCGAGGCGCTCGAGCTTCCGCGTGCCGTCTTCGATCGGCCCCGTCGGGATGTCGATCTTGAATCGATAGTCGAGCGTCCCGTCAGCCACGTCGTCCTGCGCCCATCATAACGCCCGCCCGCGCCCGAGCGCCACCCGCTGCACCTCCGCCTCGAGAATCGCGCCGGCGATGGCCTGCGCTGTCGGCTCGCCCTCCTCGTCGAGGTCCCCGCGCCGGAAGGCCATGAGGGCCAGCGCGTGGGCGTACGGGCCCCGCTGCGCGGCCTGCAGGGCCTCTACAATTTTTTTTGGACCGCCTCGCCGATGATGCCGGTGCTCTGGACGATCTCGCCGGTCCACTTCTGGAAAAGGCCGGGGCGCCTGTCGAGTTGCGCGGCGAGGCCCTTCTTGTCCGGGTACATGACGCAGGTGTCGAGCAAGAAGTCCGGCCCGTCGTTATCGCCGTCCTTCCCGTCGCGCTTCGCGATGTACATGCGCCACTCGGGGCGCGTCGGGACGCGGAAGATCATCCACTCCCCGAACTCCTTCATCTCGGCGAACCGCACCTCGCGCGGCGTCTTGCCCTTCATCTCCTCGAAGAGCTTCTCGCGATCCTCGTCTGACATGCCCATCGGGTCCGTGGCGGTGGCGTTTTCCATGCCGCCAAGTTACCGGCGCGCGCTGCGGGCGTCAATGCGACGGGCCCGCCGGCGGCCGTCCAGGCTCTCTCCGACGGGCCCTTTTTTTGTAGTCCTGCGGCGCGCTAGCCGGCGACGCCGGCCTGGCCGAGCGGGCTGTTTTCGAACACCGCCGCCACGCCGTCCTTGAGAACGTTCATGACATCGAGGTCGATGCTCACCTCGATGGGGTCGTCGCTCGAGGTCTGCGGCTCCGCCTGCACCTCGACGACGCGGCAGCCGATGCCGACCCAGGAGGTCGTGCCGAGCTCGCGCTCGTACAGCGTCCCGATCAGCGTCCAGCTCACCTCCATGAACCCGCGCGCGCGGGCGAGGCCGAAGGCGGCGAGCTTGTTCTGGAAGAGGTTCCAGTCCTCGAGCCACATCTTGAGGGTCATCTTCGGCTCGTACTTGCCGCGCGTCCGGACCTGCGGGAGCGCCTTGCCGCCCCACGCCTTGCCGGGCGTCAGCTTCTGGTTCATCGACCAGCCGGTCCACCCGACGATGCGGTGGTCCATCTCGGCGGCGACGAGGTCGACGGATGTCCGCGAGTAGCGGGCCCCGGCGACGTCCGGGTACGAGAGGATCGGGATCATCGGCATGGGACGGCTCCTTTACAGCAGGCCCGGGTTGAGGAACCCGATGTTGACGGTGATGGTGCGGGCGTAGCCCTTGGGGACGACGCTCACAGCGACGTCGATGTTGGCCGTCTCGATGATGTTGTTCGTGCGGCCGACATGCGAGAAGGCCTTCGTCGCGTCCTGCGGGTTCGTGGAGATCAGGCGCGCGCCGAGGGCGGCGTCGAGGCGGCGCTCGATGCGGACCGCCTCCGGGTCGAAGATGGTCCCGTCGTCCGGGTTCAGCAGCAGGTCGGCGTTCAGGTAGTTGACGATCACGCCGACCGTCGCGGTGCAGGCGACGTCCATCACCCGGCGGTTCATGACCGTCGCGAAGTCGCTGCCATAGTTGGCCATCATCAGGCCGTTCTTCACGAAGAAGCCGGCCTTGGTCGGGCGCGACGTCATGACGGTGAACCGCTGCGTCGCGAGGCCGGGGGTCGACTCCTCGTTGCGATAGATCGCCTTGACGTTCTTCACCTCGCCGCCCCCGACGAAGCCGGGGTCCTGCGACGGGTTGGTCGACGCCAGCCGCGACGCCACGACGACGTTGCAGTTGCGGCGGATGACCTGGGCCGAGCCGAGGCTCGAGATGTGGTCGACGTCGGTGACGCAGACCATGACGCGCGGGTTGGCGAAGGTCGCGAACGCGGTGCCGATGATGGTGTCGCCCTCGGTCTGCGGGCAGCCGAGGATCGTGAACATGTATCGGAATGCCACCTCGAAGGCATTCATCGTGGTCGCGACGGTCGCGGCCAGCGATGCGGCGGCGGCCGCGCTGGCGGCGGCGCCGGCGATGTTCGCCGCCATGAAGCTGTTCGCGTTGTTGCCGATCGCGGTCAGCGCGGCCGTCACGTCGCCGCCCGTGAAACCTGCGGCCACTGCGGCGATCTCATAGGTGTCCGCGAGGACGAAGGTCGACGCGAACGTGAGCACGATGCCGGTGCCGGGGACGACGTAGACGCCCGCCCCGGGGATCAGGATCGGCGCCGAGGTCGTGTTCCCAGTCGAGCCGTCGACGGACACCGTGAACTGGCCGACGCCGAGCGCGCCGGCGGTGGTGACCTTGACGAACACGTCATAGCCGTCGATCGGGCTGCTCGCGCCGGTGACCCAGCCGAGGGTGCCCGAGCCGACGAGGCTCGAGGTCCCATCCGTCTCGAACGTCCAGACGTCGCCGGCGGTGTACGTGTGCGCGGTGAACGTCAGCACGGTGAGCGTGCCGGGGACGAGGATCGGGTACGAGGTGATCGTCGACGTGAAGACCGGCCCGTAGGCGGCGCCGCCGACGGAGAACTGCACCGTCATCGTGCCGAGCGCGCCGCCGAGGACGATCTTCGCCTTGACCTGCCGCGCGGGCGCCAGCGACGCGGTCACGGTGCCGGCGCCGGTCCCGAGATGCGTGGTCGATCCGACCGTGCCCGCGACCGACGGGTTCACCGGGCACGCGAAGCAGGGCCCCGCGGTGGTGACCGTGTCTCCGACCGCCTCCGTCAGCGGCCCGTAGCCGAGCGTCGACGTCGCGGTGTTCGTGTCCCCGATCCCATAGACCGTGTTCGGCGTGCCGACCGGGCAGACGCCCGCGTGGACCAGCGCGTTCGGGATGCTCGCTGGGAGCTGCCCGAGCTGGTTGTCCAGGATGTTCATCGTGATGTCGGACATCGTCGTCTCCTATCGGGGTGGGGTGGGGGTCGGCCCTATCGGTAGACCTGGCCCTCGGACACTGCGGTCGCCGCGTCGAACTCCGCGTCGGTCATCTCGTGGCCGGTCACCCAGCCGTGGAACGCCTTCGCGCGGGCGAAGACGACGAACTTCGGGTTGTGGATCAGCGGCATGATCACCTTCGGCTTGTGCGCCGGCGGCTCGCCTTGCTTGAACTCCGGCAGCATGCCGCGGTCGAATGCGATCTTCTCGACGGCGCGCTTCGCAGCCGCCGGCGCTTCGACCTTCGGGCTCTTTTCCGGCTTGACGTCGCTCATGTGATGACCTCTCCGGTGATGGTAGCGGAAGTCGCCTGCCCCGTCTGCATCTTCTCGGCCACCAATGGGATCTCCGCCTCGAAGGTCAGGACGCAAGCGGCGCCGCTCGGCGCATCCCGAACGGGTTCCTCGGTGGTCACCGGCCAGGCCGGCGTCCAGGACCTGCCGATCGGGCGGAAGCTCCACAACGTCAGCTGCTTCGCCATCTCGGCGACGATCGCGCCCAGCATCACTTCGGTGTCGAGGTAGCCGGTCCCCGTCGAGAGGACCATCTTGATGGACTCCTTGCAGGTCCACAGGTGGTTCGGGTTCTTGTCCCCGACCAGGGCCACCGCATCGCCGGCGCGAACAGCCTTGACCGCGCCCTGCTGCCGCGGCGGCGCGAACGGTCCGCCGGTCGGGATCCAGACGATCGCGGGGAAGTGGGATGCGCGCGGGAGGTGCTCCTCGCCGAGCTCATGGAATGGCAGGGGGAAGCCTGCGCGCCCCAACGCCGCCTCGATGACGGGCTTCGCCGCGTCGAACAGCGCCGCCAGGCTCATCGCCCCCGCCCCCATCGCTTGAACACCTTCCCCGCGGTCGCATCGAGGGGGGCCTTCCAGGTCCCGAGCCCGCCCGTTTCCCGCTCGGGGATCATCTGCCGCCTGCGGATGCCGCCGCCGCGCCCGCGCTTCTTCTTGCTGCCCTTCTGGTGGATCGCCGAGTGGTCGGATGCGAAGCCGACGCGGAACCCTTCGGGCGTGGCCTCGGCGACCGAGCTCGCGCGCAGCTCGTTCGTCTTGATGAGCGGCTTCCCCCTCTGCATCGGGCCCTGCCGGCGGCCGCGCAGCCTCTGAAAACGATCGACGGGCGCCCACGGCCTGCCGTAGGGATCCACCGACTGCTGGAACCCCCTGAGCAACTCGCGGTGCGCGGTCGCCGCCATCGCGGCGGACAGCTCGCCCCTGAAGCTCGTCCCGCCGATCGCGGCGACGCGCGCCTTGAGCTGCTCGACGGTGATGCCGCCGGTGTGCTCGAGCGCCATCAGTGCAGGTCCTCGCCGATCAGCTTCTCGATGGCGGAGACGAGCTCGTCGACGGCCATGGCCTCGGCATCCGTCGTCGCTGCGGTCAGCATGTTCTCCAGCTTGACCGCCTCGTCCGACTGCAGGCGCCTGGCCATCCTCGCGGCGCGCATCGTCTCGAGGATCTGTTGCGTGCAGGGGTCCTTCCCCCAGGCCATCCACTGGTCCTTCGTCGGCGCGCTCACGCGGTGGCCCCGCCCATGCCGACCTGCCGGGCCCGGTTGATGTACCGCTGCCCCCAGGTCGTGCGCATGAAGTCCTCGACCGCCTGCAGCTGCATCAGCGCATCCGACCTGGTGGTGGTCAGCGTCTCGGTCACCCTGGTGACGACGTCGTTCGCCTCCACGGCGAGCGTGGGCGCGCCATCCGCCCGACTGACCACCAGCATGTGGGCGACCCACTGCGCGCGGTAGAACTCGAGCGAGGCGCCCCAGCGGCAAGGCTCGAACGCCTCATCGGACGCGTCGATCATGACCTGGACGACCGGGTTCGGGACGTCCTTGAACGCCGGCAGGAGAGCCTTGAAGTCGGCCGGCGTCACGGGCGGCCTACGGCTTCGGCCGCCGCGCGGCCGGCGCGCCCAGCGCATTCTCGCTGCCGACCGGGGTCGAGGCGACCGCGTTCGCGTCGGCGGAGACCGCGAGTCCCCTGCGATGGAACCAGCCGCGCGCGACCGGGTGCTTCCGGATCGCGTCGAGCTGCTCCTCGGTGATCTCCGTCTTTGACGGGGTCGGGTTGCCCTCGTCGTCGGGGTTGCCGGCGCGCGGGAAATTGATCGCCTCCTCGTACGCGCTGGTCGACGCGTCGAGGGGGCCCGCCTCCTTCCCGCCTGCCCCGATGGCCCTGATCGGCTTCGGGAAGTGGAAGGGATGTTCTGCGTGGTTCTCGACGATCGGCATGTGGCGGGCTCCTTTGCTCGGTTGGTCTTGCGGACCCAACCGAGCATACCAGCGACCCGTGCCGCCCGGCTAGTTGCCGTCCTGGTAGTAGAACGACGGCGGGCGGCGAACCTCGACGCCCGAGTAGCGCGCCTCGCCGGGGATCTTCACCTTCAGGCCCACGAGCTGCGGCGCCAGGAAGCGCAGCGGCAGGGGGACGTGCTGGACCAGGTCCTGATCGCTCTTGCGATAGTAGACCGTCCGCGAAGCGGCCGAGGCGCCGGGGCCGGTGCCGCCGTTCGCCACCGTGTTCGCCCGGTAGACCGGGACGATATTCAGGTTCACGCCCTTGGCCTTCGACAGGTTGTTGTCGAGCAGGTACTTCAGCACCGAGATCTGGAAGGGCCCGGCCGTGCCCGACGCCGGCACCGCGTTGATGTACTGCCACGCGAAGCTCGGCACCGCGACGGTGTCGGGGATGACGGTGAACTTCGAGCCGGCCCACACGGCATTCAGGCCGAAGTTGAAGTCGGAGATGATCTGCGCGGGCGTGATGCCCGAAGCCGCGCTCCATGCGAGGCCCGACGGCGCGACCGCATGCGCGACGGTCGTGTTGTTGAGCAGGCCCGTGAGATTCTTCTTCGCGCGGCCCGAGAGCCCGACCACGTTGAGGAAGCGCTCGTAGGCATTCATCGCCGCGTGCAGCTTGCGCTCGGGCAGAGGGCGCCGAAGGAACGCGGTCGCCCGCAACTCCTGCGTCGTGTACTCGTACCCGATCGCCGAGTGGTGGATGCCGAACGTCTTGTCGGCATAGAACGCATCCGCCGTGGGGATGTCGTCCGACGCCGGGTTGATGTCGTCCATCTCCCCGACCTCGTCGTAGATCTCGTAGCGGATCGTGTCGTTGGCCTCGCCCGCGCTGTAGTCCTGCGGGATGAGGTCCTTGTATTGCATGGGCTGGTACGAGCGCTCGAACAGCCCGGCCTCGGTGTACGCGAGCTGCGACACCAGGAAGAAGAGCGCCTCCTGCGCATCGCGCGCGCCGAAGCGCGGGTTCCGCGTGTCGCCGCGCCCGCCCTCGACCGTGATGCCGATGCCCGGCCCGATTCCCTTGAATCGTTCGTGCAGGTCGATGAACCGATCCTCGGCGATGTGGACGTGCTTGCACTTGTCCCGGCCGCAGTGGCCGATCTCCGCGACGGCCGGAGCGCCGATCGAGTCGACGACCTGGATCTTCTGGGTTTGCATGTTGTCTTCTTCCCGGTCTGAGGGTTGGGTGGGCTTGTGGTTCGGGCTGGTGTGGTGCGCCTGCGACTAGGTCGTCGTGCGCGGGGCTCCGGTGGTCTTGATGCGGACGCGGCCGATGCCGCCCGAAGCGACGGTGTCGAGCCAGGTCGTCCCGGGGACGACGAGGCGGGTCGAGCTGGCGGCGCCGCCATTGCGGCTGCCGAGCGCGCCCGCCGCGGTGTTGCCCGCGCCGCCGCCGGTGATCGAGAGCGCCTCGTCCTGCGCGCGCACGGCCTCCGCGGCCTGCACGAAGATCACGCCGTCGATGAGGATCGGCACGTTCGCGTATTGGACGTAGTTGACCGTCGTCAGGCCATCGGCGCTGGCCGCGAACAGCGGCTCGCGGACGGTGATGCCCAGGACGAAGTCCGTGCTCGCGCTCTGCGGCTTGCACGTGTGATCGGCATCGCCGGTCGCCCAGGTCGCGGCCACGCCGAAGTCGATCGCGGCGGAGGCGCTGTTCTGGCGCGTGATGACCTGCGCGCTCTCGAGGTCAGCGATCTGGCCCGGGATGCCCGCGGTGAGGGTGTCGCCGCCGCAGGTCGTCAAAGTTGCTTGAGCCATGGTGTCTCTCTCCTGGGTTCGTGTCGTCGGGTGGTGGTGGTGGGTTCCCTGCGCGCTGGCCTGCTACTCCTCGAGCTCGGCCTCGCGGTCGATCTTCGTGTCGCGGGCCGGGCGGCGGCTCATCGCCGCCTCGCGCTGCCAGTACGTCTGCGCCGAGGTCGCGCGCGGGGCGCGGACATCGTCGCCGCCGCCGTCGCGGCCGAGCAGGTGGCGAGACAGGTCGCTGTCCTGGCCGTCGTCGCCGTCTTCGACGCTGGTGCCCGCCTGCGTCTTGCGGGCGACCACCAGGACGTCGAACGCCTTGATGACCGATGCCTCGTCGGCCTTGGCCGGCTCCGCCGCGCCGAGGACGGCCGACATGAGCTGCTTGGTCTTCTCGTCCTTGACCGCCGCGTCGACCGCGGCGATCCGGATCTGGGAGACCGTCTTCCCCTTGGGGTCGAAGTCCTTGCCCAGGACGATCTTCGCGTCGCCGACGACGGCGGACCGCTCCTCGCCGAGCTTCTCGATCGCCGCCGGCGCCGTGAGCGCCTTCAGCTTCGCGATCTCCGCGTCCTTCGCCTTCAGCAGCGCCTCGATGCGCGCCTTCATCGACGCCGCATCCTTCGCCTTGGCCTTGGCGTCCTTGCCCTTGGCGGAATCCTCGCCCTCCTCGCCCATCTCGGCGATGTCGCAGAGCGCCTTCTCGGCGGCGTCGGCGCGCTCCTTCTCGAAGCCGAGGCTCGAGACTGCCATCTTGTGCGCGGCCTCCGCGTCCTTCAGGCCGCGGTCGTGGCGGTCGTACGCGTCGCGCACGGCGATGTGGCCCGCGTCTTCGAGGTCGATGTCGAAGGCGAAGCCCGGGATGGTCTTGTCGCCCAGCTTCACGTCCGCGATCGAGAGGCGCTGCGTCTTCATGGTTCTGGCCCTTTCAGGTTGACGGTCGGCGATCCGCACCCCGGCGCCCGCTCGGCCCCGGTCCACGATCGCGACGTGGTTTCCGATGATGTTCCGCTGCACGCCGTCGTACGCCTCGCCCTTCGAGGTCGTGCCGGGCGTCATGTCCAGGTCGAAGGAGTAGCCGCAGCTCAGCTCCGCCTTCCCTTCCTTGACCTTCCGCTTCTGATCCTCGTCGCGAACGATGATCCGCGCGGCGGTCTCCTCGCCATCCGCACAGACGTCCCGCACGTCGCCCTTCGCCAGCCGCGCCCAATTCTCGCTGTTGACGTCCTCGTCCGGATGGTCGTCGGTCGCCGTCTGGCTCTCGAACGAGTCGAGCGTCTCCTTGCGAAAGACCTCTTCGGCGGGCCGGTACAGCTTGACCGGCTTGTCCCCGCCGTCGAGCCCGAGCTCCCGCGCGAGGTAGATCTGAATGCCCGTGCGGTTGATCTTCGCCGGCGCGATCAGGAACCCCTCGCGCGTCACCTGGCGGGATGAGGGCAGCGGGTAAAGGTCGCGGGCTTTGCAACGAAGCACTTGGTCCGACCTCGACGGTAAGAGGAGCGGGAGATCGCGCGCAAGAACGCCGCGGCCGGATCCGCCCGATTCCCAGACCATCGCGGGACGGCGGCAGGATTGTCCCGCTGCGCGAACGCTGTTAGGCTGCTCCGCATGTCCCAGACCGCCGCCACGAAGCGCACCCCGGTCCCCTGGCACGTCATCACCCGCGTCGCCGGCAAGGTCCCCGCGGACCCCAAGACCGTCCGCAAGGTGATCCTCGGCGAGCCCGTCCGCGGCAGCGTCTACGAGCGCGTGTGCGCCGCGCTGAAGGACGAGGGGATCGAGTACCCCGCGCCCGCCGACGACGCCGAGTAGCTACGCGGCCGCGCGGAAGATGTCCGCATAGAGGCCGTCGAACGCCTGATCGCCGCCTTCGACCTCGGCCAGGTCAGGTTCGGGCAGCTCATCGAGGTCGACGATAGGCGCGCCGGTGCACCTGCAGTTGTAATCCTCGCCCGGCAGCAGGTAGTCATCGCCGACGAGCGGAGGGTCGTCCCACTCGAAGGTTTTGCCCTCCATCTCCGCATGCGTATCGCGGACGAGGCCATCGCCGGCGGTCTGCCATTCGGCCCGTTTGATCCCGAGGCCGGTCTGCCGCACGCGGTTGAAGGCGGCGTTCGCCTTGTTCGTCTGATCGCGCGCGATGAACGCCGCGCGGTTCTCCGCGACCTCGCCGATGCGGGCGACGTCATCGACCATCGAGGTCCAGCTGGCGCCCGCATTCCAGCCCTCGGCCAAGCGCTCCTCGAGCTCGTCGAAGTACTGCTCGGGGATCGAGGTGATGAGCTCGACGTTCTCCCGCTGCGCGCGCTGCATCTCCGTGAGGATCGGGCCGTGCTCCATCAGATTCCGACGGATGTCGACGCCGAGGTTTCCCTTGATGGCGCTCGAGAGCTTGTCGTCCACGTTCGCGACCGCCCGCTTGGCGAAGTCGCTGGACACGCTGACCGCGAAGGACTTCATCCCCTCGAGGCGCCCGCGCGCCTTGGCGATCTCATGCTTGATGGTCGGGGGCGCCGCGTCCCTGACCATCGGCCAATGCGGGCGCAGGGCCTCGAGGACGTCGACCCCGGCGGTGCGCAGCCTCGTGATCACGTGGCGGGACAGGGTCTGCGCGTACCAGATGCGGTCCGCGCTGCTCGGCTTGATCGCCGCCAACCTACGGTCGCGCCGCTTCCGAAGGCGCCCCGCATGCGGGTGCTGGGCGACGAAGTGGCGGAGGACGAGGGCCATCGCTGCCCAGCAGCATCGCGCGCGCCGGTGAATTCGTCTACCCTCAGCAAATGGCGAGCACGAAGAAGAGCGGCCCACCGACCCCGCGGCAGATGTCCAGGGCCCTCGCGAGGGGCGGCCCGATCGGCGAACCCAAGGTCGCAGGCGACGCCGCGCCGCGCACCGCCAGCGTCCCGCGCATGTACGACATCGACCTGGGGCGGGCGGTCGACACGCTCAAGAACCTGACCGCCGCGATCGGCACGAGGCGAGACAAGCGGACGCACAGCTTCTACGACCTGCCGAACACGCTCACGCGGGTCGAGCTCGAGAACATGTTCCGCTCGTCGTGGGTCGCGAAGCGCATCGTGCGCACGCCCGCCGACGACATGACGCGCGCCTGGGTCGAGCTGTCATGGGACGACTCCGACGAGGACGAGGCGTCGACGCGCGCGGTGGCGGTCGCCGAGAAGACGTTCGGCCTGCGGCAGCTGGTCAACGAGGCGATCTCCTGGGGGCGCCTGTATGGCGGCGCGGGGATCATCTTCGATATCAAGGGCCAGGAGGACTGGTCGCTTCCGCTCGACCTCTCGACCGTGGGCAAGGGGATGCTGCGATCCCTCCACGTCCTCGACCGATGGCGCCTCGCCGCGACCGGCGAGCTCGATTACGACCGGCGCTCAAGCAACTACGGGTACCCGATGTTCTACACAATCTCCGATCAGGGCGACCCGCGGTTCCGCGTCCACTGGTCGCGCATCGTGCGCTTCGGCGGCGAGCCGCTTCCGTACTTCCTGCTCACCCAGAATGCGTACTGGCCGGACAGCGTCCTGCAGCACGTGTCCGACGTCATCCGCGACTACGACGCGACGATGGCCGGGATCGCATCGCTGGTCTACGAGGCCAACGTCGATATCATCACCTCGCCCAAGCTGGCGAACACGCTCGCCGAGAAAAACGGCATGCAGAAGATCGCCGACCGCTATCTGCTGATGGCGCAGACCAAGTCGATCAACCACATGATGCTGCTCGATGGCGGGAATGGGACGAAGGACAGCGTCGGCGAGACATACGCGCAAAAGACGACCGCGTTCACCGGCCTGAAGGACGTCGCGGAGAAGTTCATGATCAACGTGAGCGGCGCCGCCGACATCCCGCTGACCCGCCTCTTCGGCCAATCGCCCGCGGGGCTGACCGCCACCGGCGAGAGCGACATCCGCAACTATTACGATCGCGTGAGCGCCGACCAGGAGTCGAAGCTTCGCCCCGCGCTCGAGCGAATCTACGAGGTGCTCGTGCGATCCACCCTCGGCAACATGCCCGAGAACTTCGCCATGTTCTTCAAGCCGCTCTGGCAGATGAGCGACAAGGAGGCGGCGGAGATCGAGAAGTTCCGCGCCGAGCGCGACAAGATGTATGTCGAAATGGGTTCGGTCCCCGAGCATGTCGTGACGGGCGAGCTGCTCGAGCAGGAGACCTATCGCAACCTCACGCAGGAGGACGTCGACCTGGTCAAGAAGGCGGAGGCTGCGGCGGACCTCGCCGAGCAGGCGGCCGCGAAGGCGTTCGCCAAGAGCGGCGGCGCCCCCGGCATGGCCCCCGGCGGCAAGGGCGGCCCTCCCGGTGCCGGCGCGCCGCCCGCGAAGCCAGGCGATCCCAAGGCGGCGCCGGCGGCGGATGCGGCGGTCGGTGCGCGCGACGTCATCGAGAAGGAGGCCGGCGGCTGGATGGTCTACTCGGAGGGCGCGGGCTCGGAGCGCAAGAAGCTCGGCGGCCCTTACCCGACGAAGGCCGGCGCGGTGAAGCGCCTCGCCCAGGTCGAGTACTTCAAGAATGCCTAGGTGATCCGAATGCGGGCGATGGCGCCGCGCTTCGCGGCCATCATCCATGTCGCGTTCTGAAAGAATCCTTCGGTCCGGCGGTAGCGACCTGTGCGCGCGCCGAGCTTCCCTCCGCGCAGGATCGCAACCTCATCGCCCGCGCGAACATCATCGAATGCGATCACGAAGACTTCGCCGCGAACCAACGCGCCACCTTGCTGCAGCGAAATGCCGCGGACGCCCGCGATGGTGGTGACGCCGCGCCCATACCGGCGTCGCTCATGAATCAGGATCGGCAGCGATAGCATCGCGCCCGGGACCGACGCGGCCATCAGCCGGTGGTAGCGTCGACGCGCGCGATCGCGGCGACGCCGCTCGGCCCTCCTCTTGCCCTCGCGCAGCTCGCGTTGCCTGGCGGCGCATCCGTGCGCGACATATCGATCCCCGTCGCCCGCGATCCGCCAGACGGGGGCCGCACGGCACCGACGGCATCGCGTCTCGCAGATGCGCTCGAACTTGGCCTCGATCTTCTCGGCCAACACCAGCTCGGACTCGGCATCGCCTTCCTCGGGGATGTTGACCAGCCGAACGAACTCTCGCTTGCGACCGTCGCCGCCGCGCCTGCGCTCGGTCAACTCGACCTGCCCGATCCAGCCATCGTCGCGCCGGCGCCAGGCGGTCCCGATGAGGTCGATCATTTGCTTTTCTTGTTGGCCGCACCGACGTCGATCATGCGCGCGCGAAGGGCGACATCGGCCTTTAGACCGGCTTCCCCATCGAGGACCATAGGCTTGAGCCACCTCGATCGAGATGAATGGCGCATCTTGCGAAACGCCCTCGCCTCGATTTGACGAATGCGTTCCGACCCGACCTCGAACTCCTCCCCCACCTCTTCCAAGGTATGGTCGGATTTCTCGCCGACGCCGAAGCGCATGCGCACGATCTTCTCTTCGCGCGGAGTCAGCGTCGATAGCATGTCTTCGATCGCGGTCGACCTTTGGCGCGCGATGATTCGATCATCAGGATCCTCGCCCGCCCGTTCCTCTTCCATCGCGACCAAAGCATTGACCATCTCCGGGACGTCCCACTCGCTGATGGCCACGTTCGACTTGATAGCTTGTATGGCCTCGGGGAATAGGTCCTCGACCGGCACTTGGTGAAAGGCGGCCAAGCGCTCCGCCGTCGGCGTCCATACCCATATCTGCTCCGGCACGAATGCGGCCGCCCAAGCATCGCGCTGATCTTTCGGCGCCGCCATATGCCTGATGCAGAAACCCCTCGGGGTTTTGGAGGGGCACCCAGGCGCGCGGCAAGAATAATCGCGCTTCAGGCGACGAGGATTTTCCCGCAAACTTTCTAATCCGCTATAGGCATTCGAGTCGACATCCGCAGCGGCGGCGAACTCACGTTGTGTCAGCCCGAGCGCGATGCGTCTGCCCTTCAGTTGGTTGTTCCGAACGCGAACAGTCACCTCGAGGTCCTTCATGTCGCCGCCCCGAACAGCAGTTGCCGCTTCCTCGGTTCGCAGCGCGGGCAGATGATCCTGGTCCGCGAGATGTTCCCGCAGACTTTGCCCGGCTCGTCATTCCGCCAGCACCGGATCCAGCCGGGATGATCGGAAGCCGCCGGCGCATCGGGGTCCCCATTGCACTGCAGCTCCATCGCGCGGCCGCATGACAAGCACTCCGGGGCGACCGCGCTCGCGCTCATCGCGGCAAGTCGACGATGAAGTTGCCGCTCGCGCGGTCGGCCTCGACGGTGATGTCGGGGTCATCGTGTCTGAACAACTCGCGCACGCGATCCTCGGCATCGGGAGAGCACCGCACCTTTATCCTCTTCGGTGGCGGATCGAGGACGACCTCGGGGAACTCCTCGCGCGCCAGGTTGTACCAATGCGGCGATCCATCGAGCGGATGCGCGGCGGTTTCGAGGTGCTTGAATGCCCCCCGCAGCAACTCCTCGAGGCGGCGCGTGCGGGCGCCGAGGCGCTGCATCTCGATCCCCATGAACCAGCGCGCCATGGTGGTGTCATCCCCATTCGAGTCACCCCAATTCGCGATGTGGGTCATCGTGTCGAACCCCATCGTGTAATCGCCGCCCTTGTACCCCTGGAAGGTCTGCCCGACCGCGGCGCGCGCGACCATGAGCATGGTCCTGACCGCTACGTTCTCGGCGGGCACGAACGCGAGCTGGTCATAGTAGCCGCGATACGACGTCGCCTCATCCCAGCCCTTGGGCAGCACGAGGTCGGGGGGAAGTTTGCTCAGCCCTTCGATGAGTTCGCCTAGCAGCATGCCGAGATGTTACGCGGTCGGCGGACATCCACCTCGGTGTCCGCCGACCCTTGACTACCTAGACCGCGGGGTGCGGGTCGACGACGAGCTTGTCCTCGAATTTGAAATGCTCGTCGATCTCATGACTGACGGCTCGGCTCACCGCTTCCCGAGCCGCTTGCACGATATCGCGTTCATCCTCGCCCAGCGGCTGGACCGAGTGAGCCGGCCAGAACCCACCGATGCCTCGGCCCTCCCCGTGGGTATCCGGCGCTTGCAGGGCTGCGCTCACCTTCGTTCCGCAATTCGAGATCCCCAACTTCAGGGGGATCGGGAAGCTGCTGATGTCGATCTTCTTCAGGACGCTTTCGATCTTCGTCATGGGTCACCTCCGCCGGGGATGTTACGCGGCGGATCGTGGTTAGGAAGGGAGCATGCTCATCATCCTGCCGCTGCTCGTCTGCCTGGTCGGCCTGCTGATGTACTGCCTCGGGGAGCCCACGCGGCCGAAGGTATCGCGAGTCGGCTTCGCGATGTTCTGGGTCGGGCTGCTCGTCACGCTCTGGACATCGGGCGGGACGGTCGCGCACCTACTGCGGTAGCGCGAACGCCTCGGGGAATCGGGCGCGCGTCTCGGGCGACAGCGGGCGCAGCAGCGCGCCGCCCTGCGCGACGTGATCGCGCTCCCACGGCTTCAGGTCGGGGAAGGCGGCGAGGTTCGGCCTGTACCACTCCCACGTCGGCGCGGGGATGTGCGCGGGGCGCGGGCCGCGCGGATACATCGAGCTGGTCGCCATGCCGCCGCAGCCGGGCGTCGCGCGACAGTCGAGCATGAATGGCGTCACGCCATCATCGACGTGAATCGTGTTCGTGAACTTCCTGCACTGCGGGCAGCCATACGGATTCTGACGACCGACCAATGAATTCGCCATGGCGCGATGTTACGCGGGCGCGACCGGTCCATCGCCGACGACGTCGAAGATCGAGACGCTGCCGCCATCGAGCATGAGGTCGGTGAGGCACCAGACCAGGGCATCCATCCGGTCGGGCGAGCGGACGCCGCTGATCGGGTCCCACTGAGTCATCTCATCCTCGAGCTTGCCGAAGGTCCCGACGTGGTGGACCTTGCCCTGCTCATAGAGCGCGGCGACGGGCTCGGCGCGAACGTACTTGCCGCGGCTCGCGCGCACGCCGTGGTACGCGACGTTCTTGTTGCCCGACGCGCGCAGGTTGGCCTCGACCAGATCCCCGCCGTTATTCACCTCGGCGACGATGCGGTCCGCGAGGTAGTCGTCGTACATCTTGCAAGCCTGCTGCGCCCAACCCGCGGGCGTGTAAATGCCGCTCTGGTCCTCGAGGACGAACGCATGGATCGCGCCGGCGCATGCGCGCTGCAGGTGGCACGGACCAATGCCGGCCGCGATGATGCCGGTCGCATCGCTGTCGGGGGTCGTCGACACCGCGGGATCGATCGCGATCGCAATGCGGCTCAGCTCGAGCGGCGCCTGCGCGATCCGCAGCTCATCGATCTGCTTCTGGTTCCAGAGCGCGTTCGGATTGTCGTCGAGGATCTCGGCGTTCATTTCCTGGCGGCCGAGGCGCGTCCCCTCGTACGCGCGGCGGATCGCCCCGAGGAACGAGGGCGCCAGGTTGTCCTCGTTGTCGAAGGTGATGCCCTTCGTCACCACCACCGTCGGGTCTTTGATGAGCGCGCGGATGATCGGGATCGGCCGCGGCGTCGTCGTCACCACCGTGCGCGGCTGCTTGCCGAGGCGGAGCCCGAACTGATACTGGTCCCACGCCGCCTGCGGGTCATCCCACGCGGCGAGCTCGTCGCACCAGCCGCCATCGTGCTGCTTGTTGCGGAGCCGGTCCGGCTCTTCGGCCGAGTACGTCGTGGCGATCGCGCCATTCGGCCAGGTGATGCGGTGCTTGCTGGACTTCCACACGATCGGGAACCCGGCCGCCTCCGACACCGCCTGCAACCCGCTCTCGCCCTCGACCATGGCCTGCCGAATGTCGTCGGTCGTGGGGCCGATGAGCGCGAGCCGCCGGCACCGCCCCGACATCACCCAGTCCTGCAGGATCTCAGCGCCCGATCGCGTTTTGCCGAACCCGCGGCCGGCGAGGATCAGCCAGGTCAGCCAGTCATCGCCGGGCGGGGGCAGCTGCTCGGGGCGCCCGACCATCCGCCACCCGATATCGCGGGGCTCGCCCGCCGCGGGGGCGCCCAGCAGCCGCGCGCGCTTGAGCAGCGCCAGCGCCTTGACCGGCCCGACCTGGGCGAGGAAGGCCTCCGACCCGCCAGCGCCCGCGATCGCGGACGCGAGCAGCGACTTCGACAATCAGCCCTTCTCGCCCGCGAGCTTCTTGAGCATGTCGAGCATGCCATCTCCAGTCTTGAGCTCGATCGGCGCGCCGCCGGGGGCGGAGATCTCGAGGCGCTTGGCGACCTCGGTCCCTTCGACCTTCATCAGCAGCGCCTCGCGCTTCGCCACTTCGGGGTGGTTGCCCTTGCCGATGAGCGATCGGATCTGACCGAACAAGCGCCGGCGCGTGCGCTCGCGCGCGTCCTCGCGATCGGGCAGCGGGTTCGCCGCCCAACGGTCCTTCACCCGGCGGATGTAGTCGTCGACCGTGCCCAGCGGCAGCGGGGTCGCGACCACCTCGACGGTCCGGCCCTGCGCCGCCGCGAGCTTGACCTGCTTCTGCGCGAGGTGCTGCCCGAGGGCCTCGGCGATGTTCTCCCGAGTCGCGCTGTAAAGCATCCACTTCTCGGTCTCGTCGACCAGGTCGGCGAGCTCCTCGGGGCCGCGGGAGGGGCCGCCGCTGCCAGGGACCTTGCCGGGGGACCGTTTTGTGGCGCGTTGTGGCCGGGCCCGACGCCGCTGCATCCCGTGACGTTACTTCCGCCAGCCCCCCGCGCGCAAGGGATCGCGACCCGGATAACGAGGTCTCGCCCCGAACCTTCGAGGATGACGAGGTGGGTCGAGGCGGCCATGCCGGGATGGTAGGGCCCCGATGGGCGTAACGCCAGTGCGTAACGCGAAAGCGTTACGTCACGATATCAACCGCACAAGATGCGGCAGAGCGCGGCCAGCGCGGCGGCGCCGGTGGCAAGGCAGACCGCGGATCGTGCGCGGTTCGCTCATCGCCTCTCCGTAGTAGGGCGGCGGCCCTCGGTCGTGTCTTCCACGCCTGCGCGTACGCGGTCAAGTAGCACCGCCAGGCGGTTGACCTCGTTGTGCCAACTGCCGCCGAAGTGTCCCAGCCTGTAGAACTCGCGCTGCGCTACCTGGCGCGCCCACTGAGACACCAGCGACATTCCGTTCTGTCGGCACGTTCGGCCGGCGTCGACCGGGTTGCACGTCTCGCCGCACGCGGTGCAGCACGGAATGAACTTGTCGAGCGCCGCGAGCTTGGCATCGACACGAGCCTGATCCGCGGCGACGCGCGCGGTGAATTCTGGATACGTCTCGCCCTCCGGGCCTCGAGTCGTTACGGACGGGCTTTCCGCGCTCCCGCTCATCTCGCCACCGGGGCACGGCGGGGGCCGATTAAGCACGCGCCGTTGGCGTAGAGCCTGCTCCCGCACACGGTGCAGGGCCTCTCTAGCTGTCTATGGAAGGTCATGGGGTCCTCGGGTGGAGGGGGCGGCCGGCGTCAGAGCATTCGCGCGTGCAGTAGCAGCGGTCCCATCGTCCGTAATGCGTTTCGCCATCGCCCGCATGCTCGGCGGCGCGCGTCCCGCACCAGCTCGCGCACGTCGGTGTAGTGGGTGGGCTGGCGGGGTTGTCACGTGCCAGGATGCCGTCCGTCCATGGGTCGCGAGGAACAGGCGCGGGGGCTGGCTGTGGGATGGGAGCGGCCCTGTCGTCGCATTTATCACAGCGGTGTCGCGACCCATGCGGGCAAGCCGCCTCACGTCTCCCAGGGGGAGCGGCGAGGGCGCGCTTGACGACATCCGCGGGCGGGCGCGTGTCGTGTTCGTAGGCGTGCGCCAGAATGCGAGCATCGGCCTCGGCGGCTTGCTGGGCCTTGAGGTGCCGGTCGCTGACCACGCCGTGTTCCGCATCCCGAGCTTCGATAGCAGCGGTGAGGCGATTGCAGCGCATCGAATGCGCCAGCGGGTCAGTCTTCAGTGTAGCCGTGCAACCCGAGTGCTCGTGAGATACGTCCCTAGCCGTCTTCATCGCTTCTCCTGTGTACCGAGAACGGGGATCAAATCGGCCTCCCGAGGCGGTCGACCACCGCGTCCCAGACTTTGCGCCCTAGGGCCTCGACCTCGGCGGGGATGGCGACCCCGGGGGATTCGACGACGAACCTGATGGACGCGGTCGCGGCGAGCTCGCCGACGGCCAGGAGGTCGCGCTCGAGCGGGTAGCGGGCGGACCCATCGAGATATGCGCGCATCTCGCCGAAGGCCTTCAAGAGGCAAGGGAAACAGACATGCGCGATGTGGTCGTCATCGAGAACGGGGAACTCGACGACCGCGACCCCGCCTTTATCGCATTGCCCGCATGTCGCGCGGGGATCGAACTCGAACATGCCGAGATGTTACGCGGTCAAGTTGGGTCCGCCGTGACCTGCAACGAGTACCACCCATCATTCGGGACGCTGAACTTCTTCCCCCCGGTGGTGGTGCCCTTGAAGCGGAAGTCGAAGTCGCGAGCGACGCTGCGGTCGAGCCCGGTGTAATCCCATTCGACCCCGCCTGGGGTCGCATCTTGGTCGAGGACGGTCATCGCCGCGCTGATACCGGCTTCGGCTTGGTCCTTCGGCGCCACGAGGATGTCGCAGCTCGCGATGTCCCAAGGATCGCCTTGCGTCCCATCGGCCTTGTTAGGCTGGCGGAGGATGGCGCGCAGCACCGGCGCATCGTCATCGATGCCCAGCGAGACATCGGCCCTATTCGTCATTCCGGTCCATTGAGGATCGCCCTGGTTCCCGATGATGGTGCCAGATCAGCCTGCGCGCTGGAAGGGTTCAGGATCGCGCGGGTGCCGCGGCCCGGCCGCCCCATCATCATCGCCGGCGTCGGGACGGTCGATCCCCCTACGACGACCAGCTGCTCGGACAGCGATGTCGACTCGGCGAGGGCCGCGACGGCGCGGTACGTGGCGGCCACAGCCTCCGATAGCGCGATGTTCTCGGGGAGGGCGGCCTGATGCGCTTGCCGAGCGGCCGCCGCCTCCGTGAGTGTCAGCCCTTCGCCTAGGGCCGTGCCGGCGGCCAGGCGCACCAGGGCGGCCTCCGACAGGGCGACTGCCTCGCTCAGTGCGGCAAAGCGTCTGACCCGAACCGCCAGCGCCTCCAGGATCGAGACGCTCTCGGAGACGCTGACCGAACCGGGGCCGCTGAAGGCCTCCAGGAAGACGACGAGCTCCGTCAGGGCGGCGTGAGCGGCGAACAGTGCCGTTGAAGCGTCCGAGACGTTGATCGACTCGGACAGCGCCTGATGGATCCCGCGCGATGCCGCGAAGGAATCCGATAGCGTGGTGCTCTCGGACAGCGAGGCGTGCGGACCGAACCTTGCCGCGATGCTCTCCGCCAAGCTGGCGGTTTCGGCCAGCGCGGCGGACGCGTGAAGCTTGGCCAGGATCGACTCGGACAGCGACGTCGACTCGGCGAGCCCGAGGAATGCGGACCATCGCGACGTGAATGCCTCGCTGCTCGAGCAGGTCTCGGCGAGGGATGCGAGGGCGTGCAGGCTGCCGGACAGCGACTCGGACAGCGAAGCCGATTCGCTCAGCGCCTGGACGGTGTGCTTCGAGATCGCGAGCGACTCGACGGCCGCGACCGCCTCCGACAGCGCGGCGGTGGCGCGGAACAACGTCGCCATGCTCTCGGCGAGCGTCGCGCTCTCGCTCAGTGCCGCACGCGCATGAAGGATCGACGCCTCCGACTCGGACAGCGACACCGTCTCGGCCAGCGCCGTCGCCTTCGCGGAGAACTTGGTCGCGCGCGCCTCGGTTAGCGTGTCCGTCTCGGCCAGCGCAGTCACCTTGGCATTGAACTTCGACGTCTCCGCCTCGCTCAAGGAGACCGTCTCGGAAAGGCTCGCGGTGTAGGCCGTCGAACCGCTAACGCTGGTCGCGAAGTTGAGCTGGCGCCGGCGAGCGTCCGGATCCATCGGCGTCGGCAGAGCGGTGCCGGTCCGCGTCCAGTCGTTGATCGCCCGGCTGGCGTCGAGATGGTATCCGGTCGGGCTGATCATCGGCAGCCACGAGTAGATCAAGTCTTGGCGGATCGGCGCCGCCTGAGTCATCTCCATTTCGATTTCGGCCGCCTCGAGACGGACGCCCTTCCACAACTTGACGTTGTAGATCTCGTGGCGGCCGCCCGAGCCGCCGAACGCCACCGTATTCTTCGCGCCGATCTGCATCAAGTCGGGCGTGAAGGGCTGATAGGTGAGCGTCGTCCCCTGCGTGAATGCGCCGCCGAATTTCTTGTAGTAGACGAAGTAACCGGTGGTGTCGATCGCGATCGCGACCTGCAAGCGGCCGGTGTATGTCCCGGCTGAAATGTTCGACTGCTCGAAGGCGCCGGCGGTCGCGTCGTTGGTCGTGTAGATGTTCCCGCTGCTGTCGCACTCGATCATGATGAAGTCGGACGCGGACGCGGTGATACCCAGGTAGAAGATGTCGTTGTTCGTCGCGTAGGTGATGATCTTGAAGTCGACGATCACCGTCCATCCGCCCGACTGGATCGGCAGGTTCGCGGTGCGCGCGATGATCGGCGACCCGCTCGATACGTTCCAGCGGGTGCCCATGCGCCCGGCGCCCTCCTAGGCGATCGTCTCGTATGAGCCCTTGTAGTCGAGCTCGTGGTTGCCGCCGGTCGCGTTCAGGTTCACGCCGGTGTTGTGCACGATCCATAGATTGAACTTCGCCGGATGGGTCAGGAAGCCGGCGTTAGACAAGCTGTTACCGAAGTAGTAGGCGCGGTTCGAGGTGTTGACGTCGACATCGATCACGGCGAGCAGCTTCCCCGCCGCCAGCGCCGCCGCACGACTCGTCACCGTCACGCCCGCATCGGTCGAGCCGAAGGTGTCCGGGTATGTCGAATCGTTAAAGCGCGGGATGACCCAGATCTCGATCCGAGTATTCGCGGTCGGCGTCGTTCCCACCGAGATCTTCCCGCTGATCCACGCATCGAGGTACAGGTTCGTGGTGTTGTCGATCTCCGTCGCATCGCGCCCGACGGTCAGGCCGGACGACGTCGCCAACGATGCCAACGTGCAGGTGATCGTCGATGCTGAGGCGTATGTGACCTTGCGGGTCGCCACCGCGCGCTCAGCTGAGCGTGATCGTGTAGGTCGTCTGCAGCGTGTCGCCGATCTGCAGCGAGCGCTGGGTGAAGGTCAGCTCATGGTTCATCACGCCGACCGAGGCCGCCGTGAAGAGCGCCGCAGCCTGCGCCGCCTGGGCGCCGGTCGCGCACGTGAACGTCTTGTCGATCGTGGTCTGCGTGCCCGACCCGGTCGGCAGCGTCACCGTCCCCTGCGCGCGCGACAACCCGTTGGCCACGATCTCGCCGCTCAACGTGGTGTCGCCCGCGGCCGGCGTGACCGCCGTGTTCGTCAACGCGATGTAGTTGAAGCCGTTCGTCAGCAGGCCGCTCGTCCCGTAGCCCTGCGTGTGCAGCTGGACGATTCCGACATTGGTCTTCTGGTTGTGCACCAGCTCATCATCGTCGACGTTCTTGTAGCTGCGCAGGACCGGCAGCGTGTACAGGCCCGTGATCGGGTCCTTGCCGAAGTCCTGCGGCCGCTTATGCGAAACCAGCAGCGATGCGCGCTGCAGGTGGACCTGCTCGAGCAGGCCGGCCTTGGCCAGGACAGAAAGGGCCATCTCGACGTCGAGGCTGACGGGCTCCACCATGTTCATCGGGCGACTCCTTCGGTTCGGAAGGATCCCAGACTACACGCGGCCCCGGCGCATGTCCACGCTACCCGCGGGCGCGGATGCGGCGTACCGGCGCCTTGGGCGCGGGCGGGCGGCGCGCCTTGAGCTCGCGCTCTATCTCCGCCTCGGCGACCTCGATCTCGCCCTTCAGCCCCCTGATGCGCTCCCGCAAGCGGGCGAGCATCGCCTTCAGCTGGGCGTCTTCGTCTTCCATCGCTCGACCTCCGCAATATAAGGCGCATAGAGCAGCTCGGCCTGCCGCGCCGTGATCTCATACGCCTCATCGGCGAGCTGCGCGCCCGGCCTGAATGACGAGTAGTGGTAGGCGATCAGCGGAAGATGGCCGACCTTAACCTGCCCATCCCATGTCGAGACGCCGCGGCGGTGGATGTTCCACGGTGCCGCATTCACGCCGGGGTGCTGAATCGAATGCACGCCGGCCATGGTCTTCTCGGGGCGCCGACGCAAAATGACCCGCTCAAGGTGTCCCTGATCTCCGAAGTCGTAGTCCCCATCCGCGCGCTCTCGCACCTCGGTGTAGGACCATTCTCGATTCAGGCGCGCCATCTCCTCGGCGACGGATGGATCCGCCATGTAAACGAGGCCGGCATTCCACAACCCGTACCGGCGGTGCGTCTCGTGTGTCACGCCAGGCAGCCCAGCTGTCGCGCGCGGGATGTCGTGCGGCGAGACGGCCAACCCGGCGGCGCCGATCTCGACGAACATCGGTTCGGGGCTCGACCAGAACCAGAGATCCCCATCGATGCAGGTGAGCGGCTCCCCGGTGGCCTCCATGACGTCGGCGAAGAAACGCCAGCGCATGGTGACCACCTCATCGACCGGGCGCCGCGGCGGGCCGGGCAAGAGGTCGGGCGAGTACTCCGGATGGCGATCCAAGAATGCGATCCTCGGCGTGTAGCTGACCTCGGGCATCGCGGGGCTTTCGAGCGGCCGACGCGGTGCCCAGTCCCAATCGAGCGTGTGCAGCAGGAAATCCCCGCAGTGACGGCGCATCGACGCCAGCAGGATCGGCAACTGCCAATCTCGGCAGACGGTGGCGTAGTGCCTGGTCATTGGTCCCATGGGCTCGCGCGCCTAGCCTCGAGCTCGGCCGCCTCCGCCGCCGCGCGGACAGGCAAGACGCGCTCCGCCCATTCGATCGCCGAGTCGTCTTTGGTCGATGTCAGCCAAGCGGATTGTCGGCTCGCGCCGATGAGCGCCTCGTCCGACCATCGGCCGGCGCCATAGGCGTTCATCACGATCGGGGACACCATAGCCTCCTGCATGATCGCGTGTCGGTGGAACACGTCCCAGGCCTGGTCATCGGGCGTCTGGTGGAGCGACTGCCGATCGCGCCAAACCGAGATACTCGAGATGAGGGTCCCGTTGATGTGCGGGACATCGTTCATCAGCGTGCCGGTCATCCGGCATCCGCGCGCGAGGCCTCGATCATGCTCGCGGCGAACGAGGTCGATCCAGTCGGGGCGCAGCGGGCAACCATCCGCTTCGACGAACATCACCGACGATGCCTGGATGCCACCGGTCTCCCAGAGTTGGGCGAGCTTCTCGAATGCCCCCGACCATAAAGCATTCGCGCCGGCGGGATGGCCGACCCCTTCGCGCGCCGACCTGATCATCAGCGTGCCGAACTTCCTCCCGAGGATCTCGCGCGCCGCCCATGCGGCCGGCGACGGGTCGGGCATATCGAACCGGCGGCAAAGCGCGACGGTCACCATGTCCCGCCGCGGCCGCATCTCGATCGCCTCGAGCGCGCGCGCGAGGCGAAGCGCCCGCCCTTCATCGCCGCGCCAGTACTGGATCGCCACCACGAAGCCCGGCGCCCCCGCCGGCACCCTATTCTCTCGCGAGTGCTCCATGGCCGGGATAGTTACGCGTGCCGTCCGATGTATGCGAGGAGGTCGTCTCGGTCTCCGCGCCAGACATCGTGATCGCACGGTCCATCGACCCCGGGGCAGTCGAATGATTCCGAGTCCTGCCACATCGCCCAACGCGGCCAGGGCGGGAAGTTCCCGCGGTCGACCGGCAGCACCGGTTCTGATGGCCCATACCGCGGCGCCCAAAGGTCGGTGACGACCGCCGCTGGCCAGCTCGCCCCGCCGAGGTATTGGGCCCAGACCCGCGCCGAGGTGTAGACGAACATCCGCCGGTCGCCGACCAGGCGCACCGCCTCGCGAACGAACTCATCGACGAAGCGAATGTCCGGGCACCACTGGTTGCCCTCGTCCCACTCGACGTCGAGCGCGATTCGCTCATTCGCCCTCAACCCGCCGCCGCCGCTGACCGCCTCGATGAGGTGATCGGCCTGCGCGATCGCGCTCGACTTGGGCGTCGGGAAGTGGAAGTAGACCGCCAGGTCGAACGGGTGCGCGCGGGCGCCGGCGCGGTGGTCGACGAAAGCGGGATCGGTCGCGCCGCCATTGGTCGCCTTCGCCCCGAAGATCTCGAACCCCTGCGCGGCGACCTTTTCCCAGTCGGTCACGCGGTGATGGTGACTGACGTCGATCCCTTGGGCGCGCGCCATGCGCCGCAGGTTATCGGGCCATCGCGGCGAATGCCAGCCCGCCGATCCCGCCCCATGGGCGCGGACTCGCGACGAGATCGCCCGCGCGGATGCCGGTGCGCACCCTCATCGGCAGGCGCCGCCGGCGCAGGCATGACCGGCCTCGCACTTGATGCCGCACGAGCCGCAGTGGTCAGGGCTGGTGAGCAGGTCGATGCAGGATGGGGTGCCGCAGAAGCCCCGCGTCCCGCTGGTGCAGTAGCAGGCCCCGTTATTGCCGCACAGCGACCCGACCGGGCAGGCCGGTCCCGATCCGCACCCCGGCGCGCCGCCCGCCCCCGCGCGACCGCCGGCGCCCCCCCGGGCATCGCCCGCCGCGCCGGCGGCCCCCGAAGACCC
>JAZKBG010000020.1:0-1125 GCA_040388765.1 Pseudomonadota bacterium
CGTCCGAGCGCCGTGCGATAAATCTGCGCGACGGCATCGTAGAGCGAGATGGAACCACTCGGAGGCGCAGCGCCACCGCCAGTCGGGGGACCACCACCAGCCGCCGGAGGAACCCATCCCGGCGGATTACCGTTCGGATCGTCGCCGAATCCGTTATCGTCCCACCACGTCGCCATTAGGCTGCTCCCACGAGTTGCGCCCCGAGCTTCTTCGCTTCGTCCACCCGTTCGGGCGGGACACGTCGCTGCGAGCCGTCAGGCCCGACCATCAGGACACCCTGCTGCTGCGCAGGCGGCGCGCCGACGGTCGACGTCCGACCCGAGTAGGAATCCGAGGACGGCGCCGAGACCGTCGGCGACAACCCAAGCAGCCCCGCCATGCGGGCGTTCGCACTCGTCCCGCTGGCGATGAACGGCGCGATCCGGCCCTGATAGCCGCCATACCGCTCACGCTCCTGCGTGTCGAGCCCTTCCTGCCGTGTCCGGTCGTAGGCGTCTTTCTCTTTGGCGTAGGCAAGGGCTTCCTCGAGGTACTTCTGCTGCGCTTCGCTCGCGCTGCCGGCCGCATTCGCCTGAATAATCCCGCCGATGACGCCGCCCGCCGTCGGTACCACATAGCGCAAGAGGTCGGCATACGTGAGACCGCCAGCAGCAGCCGCGCCTGCCCCGGCAGCGCCTACCCCTGCGGCTCCTGCCGCTCCAGCGCCAGCCCCGGCGATGCCCGTCCCTGCCCCTGCCGCCGTCGCCGTGCTCGCGCCGCCTGCCCCGGCGCCGGCCCCAGCCGCACCGCTGAACGCCCCAGCCGCGCCCGCCGTCAAGAGCGCCGCGCCCGCGATGCCGGCGACGATGAGCGTATTCCGCAGCGCGTGACTCTTGGCTTGGAAGTTCCCCGAATCATCGACTTCCTGCCCGTTGTGCCCTTCGTCCACCACGACGCCATTCGCCTGCGCGGCGCGAATGACTTGCTGCTTCTGGTTGTCGTTCAGATGGACGTTGTTCAGATCCTGGCCGAAGCTCTGGATTAACGTGCGATACCACGGCTGCGATCGCTGCCACTGGTTGTAGGCGTCGATCGGGACTTCGCCGCGCTGTCCGTACCCGAGATTTGGTGTCGTCGCCATAAAAT
>JAZKBG010000021.1:0-72309 GCA_040388765.1 Pseudomonadota bacterium
CGCGTGATCGAGTCGAGCAGGATCACGACGTCCTTCTTGTGCTCGACCAGGCGCTTGGCCTTTTCGATCACCATTTCGGCGACCTGCACGTGGCGGGTGGCGGGTTCGTCGAACGTCGACGACACGACCTCGCCCTTCACGCTGCGCTGCATGTCGGTGACTTCTTCCGGACGCTCGTCGATCAGCAGGACGAGCAGGAAGACTTCGGGATGATTGTCGGTGATCGCCTTGGCGATGTTCTGCAGCATCACCGTCTTGCCGACGCGCGGCGGCGCGACGATCAGCGTGCGCTGGCCCTTGCCCTGCGGGCTGACGATATCGATGACGCGTGCCGACTTGTCCTTCTGGGTCGGATCGAGCTGGTCGAGCGTCAGCTTGGATTCGGGGTACAGCGGCGTCAGATTGTCGAAATTGACGCGGTGCCGGACGACGTCGGGATCGTCGAAGTTGACCTTGAGCAGCTTAACCAGCGCGAAATAGCGTTCGCCATCCTTCGGCCCGCGGATCTCGCCCTCGACCGTGTCGCCGGTACGCAGGCCGTGCTTGCGGACCTGATTGGGCGAGATGTAGATGTCGTCGGGCCCCGCCAGATAATTCGCCTGTGCCGAGCGCAGGAAGCCGAAGCCGTCGGGCAGCACTTCGATCGTGCCCTCGCCCATCAGCTGTTCGCCATTCTCCGCCTCGACCTTCAGGATCGCGAACAGCAGGTCCTGCTTGCGCAAAGTCGATGCGCCCTCGACGCCCAGCTCCTCGGCCATGCTGACCAGCTCGGCCGGAGTCTTCTTCTTGAGTTCTTTGAGATGCATTTCGGGCGTCCGGGACAGGAGGCGGAGGGGAGTGTCTGGCGCCGCGGTGTCGAAGGAACGACGATGCCGGCGATCAAAGGAAGGCGAGCCGCGCCCGCTGGAAGGCGGTGACGCGTTCGAGAGCGGAATTAGGAGGCGACCGGCATCAAGTCAAGACAGCCCGACGCCGCCTCAGAACGGCCGGACGATCACCAGCACGACGATCAGCACGATCGCGAGCGCCGGCACCTCGTTGATCATCCGCAGCTGCCGGCCCGTCAGGGTGGCAACGCCGCGCGCCAGTTTCCGGCCATAAGCGACCGCCCAGCCGTGATAGCCCGACAGCAGCACGACCAGCAGCAGCTTGGCATGCAGCCAGCCCAGCCCGGCGCCGCCATCGAACAGCCCGAGGTTCGCCGCCAGCAACAGTCCCAGCGCCCAGACGATGACGAGCGACGGGGTAAGGATCATGCTGCGCAGCTTGGCTTCGCGCTGGACCCACGATGCCTCCTGCGCGGCGTCGCCCAGCGCTTCCTGGTGATAGACCAGATAGCGCGGCAGCATGAACAGCCCCGCCATCCAGAACACGACGAAAACGACGTGCGCGGCCTTGATCCAGAGATAGGCGGTGCCGAGGAAACCGATCATGACATGACCTTATTCGCGAGTGCTACGAACAATCATCCCGTTCGCAATGAGCCTGTCGAAGTGCGTGTCCCGAAACACGTGCTTCGACACGCTCGGCACGAACGGTGGACTACCGGATGTGCCGCACCCGCGCCAGCAGCCGCTCGACATGCGCGATCGGCGTATCCTGCTGGATCCCGTGGCCCAGGTTGAAGACATGCGGGCGATCCGCGAACGCCGCCAGGATGCGGTCGATCGCGGTATCGAGCGTCTCACCACCCGCGATCAGCGCCAGCGGGTCGAGATTGCCCTGCACCGGCAACCCTTTCGGCAGCACGCTGTCCGCCCAGACGGGATCGACCGTCTCGTCCAGCCCGATCGCATCGACGCCGGTTTCGCGCGCATAGGCGGCGAGCTTGCCGCCCGCGCCCTTCGGAAAGCCGATGATCGCGGCGTCGGGACACCGCGCGCGCAACGCCGCGACGATGCGGGCGTTCGGGGCGATGACCCAGCGCTCGAACTGCGCAGGGCTGAGACTCCCCGCCCAGCTGTCGAACAGCTGCACCGCCTCGACCCCCGCCGCGATCTGGCGCGCGAGATATTCGACCGTCAGCGCCTCGATCCGTTCGGACAGCGCCTGCATGAGGCCCGGATCGGCATAGGCCAGCCGCCGCGCCTCGGCCTGTTCGCGGCTGCCCTGACCGGCGATCATGTAGGTCGCGACGGTCCACGGCGATCCGGCGAACCCCAGGAACGTGACCGACGGGTCGAGCTGGGCCTTCACCCCCCTGACGGTCGCGTAGACGGGGTCCAGGCGGGCGAAATCGGGTTGCAGGGCATCCAAGGTGTTCGCGTCGATCTTCGGGGCCAGGCGTGGCCCCTCGCCGACCTCGAACCACAGATCCTGCCCGAGCGCCCACGGCACCATCAATATGTCGGAGAACAGGATCGCGCCGTCGAAGCCGAACCGGCGGATCGGCTGCAGCGTGATCTCGGCCGCGCAGTCCGGATCGGTCGCCAGCGCCAGGAACCCGCCCTTCTCGGCCCTGAGAGCGCGATATTCGGGCAGATAGCGTCCGGCCTGGCGCATCAGCCAGATCGGCGGCACCGACAGCGTCTCGCCACGCAGCGTCCGGAGCAACGGTTTGGAAGGCGCGATATCGTCCACGTCACGTCCCTACTAAAAAGAAGAAAGATTGAATCTAGGTTGTTGAAAGTTGTTGGCGCGTGGGTAGCGGGGTTTGGCGCGGCGTCCAGACTCTGCGCACAGGTTGACGATGCGAACACCGCCGATTCCACGGCGATTCGATATCGGCATCCCCGTTATGCACAGGCTGTGCGCGACGCCCGTTCATGTGATGTGCGTTGTGGACAGCCGTGGACAGATCGACCGGTTTCGCCCGCCTTGGCGCACGGCGTGAGTTGCGCTAGCGCCGATCCAGATGTTGTCCACAGATCGCTCCCGCTGATGCGTTTGCACCTCCACCTGTTGTCGGATTCGACCGGCGAGACGCTGGAGAATATCGCAAAGGCCGCGCTTGCGCAGTTCGACGACGTCGATACCCAGCGGCATTTCTGGCCGATGGTCCGTAACGAGGCGCATCTCGAGCGGATCCTGGTCGAGATCGGGCAGTTTCCCGGCCTCGTCCTGTTCACTCTGGTCAACCCGGCGATCCGCACGATGCTGGAGGATCGCTGTCGCGCGATGGGACTGCCCGCGGTCGCGCCGCTCGACGGGGTGAACGACGCGCTGTCGGGCCTGCTGGGGCAGGAAGCCAAGGCGCGGCCGGGGCGGCAGCATACGCTGGATGCAGCCTATTTCGCGCGGGTCGAGGCGATCCAGTGGACCATCGCGCATGACGACGGCATCGCGTCCGACGACTGGGAAGAGGCCGAGATCGTCCTGGCCGGGGTCAGCCGCTCGTCCAAGACGCCGACGTCGATCTATCTCGCCAACCGCGGATACAAGACCGCGAACATCCCGATCGTGGTCGAATCGCCGCCACCGCCGATCCTGTACCGGTTGAAGAATCCGCTGGTCGTCGGGCTGACCACCAGCGCCGACCGGCTGGTCCAGATCCGCCGCAACCGGCTGTTGTCGCTCAACCAGAAGACCGAAACCGCCTATGTCGAGCAGGATTCGGTGATGAAGGAAGTCGCCTATGCGCGCCGCCTGTTCGCCGACAACGGCTGGCCGGTGATCGACGTGACGCGCCGCTCGATCGAGGAAACCGCCGCGGCAATCATCGCGCTGGTCAGCGAACGCAATTTGCCGAAGGTCGAGACGTGAGGCTGGTTCTCGCCTCGGGCAGCGCCGCGCGGCGCGCGATGCTCGAACAGGCCGGCGTCGCCTTCACGGTGGACAAGCCGAACATCGACGAGGATGCCGTCAAGGCGTCGCTTGCCGCCGCGGGGACAAACGGCCGCGACACCGCCGATGCGCTGGCGCAGCTGAAGGCGGTCAAGGTGTCGGCACGCGACCCCGCCGCGCTGGTGCTGGGGTCGGATTCGGTGGTGGAGCTCGACGACGGGACATTGCTCGACAAGCCCATGAGCCGCGACGATGCCGGCGCGCACCTGCGGCGGCTCTCGGGCAAACGTCATCGGCTGCACAGTGCCGCCGTCATCGCCGAAGCCGGTCGGCCGGTGTGGCGCGAGGTCGATACCGCGACCTTGTTCGTCCGGCCGCTTGGGCAGGATTTCATCGCCGCCTATCTCGACGCCGAGTGGCCGGCGATATCGGGGTGCGTCGGCTGTTACCGGATCGAGGGGCCGGGCGCGCAGCTGTTCGCCCGCATCGACGGCAGCCAGTTCACGATCCTCGGCCTGCCGCTGTTGCCGGTGCTCGACTATCTGCGCGTCCGGGGAGTGCTGACGTCATGACCGCCTATGCCGAAGTCATCGGCGATCCGATCGCGCAGTCGAAGTCGCCGGTGATCCACAAATTCTGGCTCGAGGCGCTGGGCATCGCGGGCGATTACCGCCGTGCGCACGTCACCCGCGATGGTCTGGCCGAATACATCGCCCGATCGCGCGACGATCCCGACTGGCGCGGGTGCAACGTCACGCTGCCGCACAAGCTGGCGGTGATGGACCTGATCGACGATCCTGGCGGTGTGCGCGACAGCATCGGCGCGATGAACACGATCCTGCGCCAGCGCGACGGTTCGCTGATCGGCACCAACACCGATGCCGGGGGATTCGCCGCGCCGATCGCGGGTCTGGACCTGACGGACGCGCATGTGACGGTGGTCGGCGCGGGCGGCGCAGCGCGCGCGGTGCTGTTCGCGCTGTCGAAGCTGGGCGTCGGGCGCGTGACCGTGATGAACCGGTCGCCGTTGAAGGCAGCCGGACTGCTAGCGAAGTTCGGGTTGCAGGGCGATGTCGTACCGCTCGGCGCACCGATCGGTGCCACCACGGCGCTGCTCGTGAACACCAGCGCGCTCGGCATGACAGGCCAGCCGCCGCTCGATCTTGACCTGACTCCACTCGGCGAGGACGCGGTGGTGTACGACATCGTCTATGCGCCGCTGGAAACGCCGTTGCTCGCCGCCGCGCATGATCGCGGGCTGGACACCGTCGACGGGCTGGAGATGCTGGTCGGACAGGCTGCGGTGGCGTTCGAGCTGTTCTTCGGCGCCGAGCCGCCGCGCGATCGCGACGACGAACTCAGGGCGCTGCTGACGGCATGACCGGACCACGACGCTCCGTTCGTTTCGAGCGCAGTCGAGAACCATGGGCGACGACCGCAGACCCGCTTTTCGACGGCGCTCGAAACGAACGGGAGGCGCGGACGTGACCCTGACGCTCGGCCTGACCGGCTCGATCGGCATGGGAAAATCCACCGTCGCGGCGATGTTCGTCGACGAAGGCATCCCGGTGTTCGACGCCGATGCCGCGGTCCATGGGCTGCAGGGACCGGGTGGCCGCATCGTTTCGGCGATCGAGGCGCGGTTCCCCGGCACGACCGGACCGGCCGGCGTGAAACGCGCCGCCCTGGCCGACGCGGTGTTCGGCGATTCCGTGGCGCTGCGGGCGCTGGAGGCGATCGTCCACCCTGCGGTGGCGCAGGATCGTGCCGCGTTCCTCGCTACCCATGCCGAGTCGCCGCTGGTCGTGCTCGACGTGCCGCTGTTGTTTGAAACCGGCGGCTGGCAGGCGGTGGACAGGATCGCGGTCGTGTCCGCACCGGCCGATGTGCAGCGCGCGCGGGTGCTCGCACGGCCGGGCATGACGCCCGAGCGGTTCGCAGCAATCCTCGCCAGGCAATTGCCCGACGCGGAAAAATGCGCGCGCGCCGATTTCGTGATCCCGACCGGCGGTACCCTTGACGCCACCCGTGCCGCGGTGCGCGGGGTCATCGCTTGCCTCGTCCCCGCGACAGGAGGATAAGGGGCCATGCGCGAGATCGTGTTCGACACCGAAACCACCGGCCTCAGCTTCGTCGGGGGCGATCGCCTGGTCGAGATCGGCTGTATCGAACTCGTCAATCGGGTCGAGACCGGCCGGACGTTCCATCGCTATGTGAACCCCGAACGCGACATGCCCGAGGAGGCGGAGCGCGTCCACGGCCTGTCGGCGCGGTTCCTGTCCGACAAGCCGCTGTTCGGCCATGTCGTCGCGGAGCTGCTCGAATTCCTGGGCGACGCGCCGCTGGTCGCGCACAATGCCGGTTTCGACTTCTCGTTCCTCAACGGCGAGTTAAAGCGCGCGGGCCGGGTCGAGATCTGTCGCACCCGGATGGTCGACACGCTGATGCTGGCGCGCACCCGCCATCCCGGGGCCAAGCACACGCTGGATGCATTGTGCGTCCGCTACGGCATCGATCGCAGCCACCGCGTCGTCCACGGTGCGCTGCTCGACGCACAATTGCTGAGCCAGGTCTATGTCGAGCTGACCGGCGGGCGTCAGATCGGGCTGGGGCTGGCGGTCGATACCGTGGTCGAGACGACGTTCGACACCACGACCGTCCGATCGGAAATCCGCGCGCCGCGACCGCATGCCGCATCGGCGGACGAACTGGCCGCGCACGCCGAGTTTCTCAAGGGCATCAGGGAACCGCTCTGGGGGTCTCCCGCGTTCGGTTGACGACGAGTGGGTATCGGACCTAGGTCCGCCGCCCCGAAACAGCAAAGGAGAAGAACGCATGGATATCCGGGTATCGGGCCATCAGGTCGACACCGGCGATGCTCTGAAGCGTCATGTCGAGGACCGGCTCCAGGGTATCGCCGACAAATATTTCTCCCGCGCCATTTCCGCCCATGTCACCTTCGGCAAGGGGCCGCACGACCACGGGTTCACCTGTGACATCGTCGCGCACGTGATGCAGGGACTGGTGCTCAAGGGCAGCCATTCGACCAGCGGAACCGAGGCGCATCTGGCGTTCGACGGCGCGGCCGACAAGATCGAGAAGCAGCTGCGCCGCTACATGCGCCGTCTGAAGGATCGTAACGCCGGCCAGGCGGCAGAAGTGGAAGCAGCCGTCGCCGAATCGAACGGTTATGACGCCGGCTACACCGTGTTCAACGGCGGCGGTGACGAGGACGAGGCCAGCGACGCGCCGCTGATCGTGGCCGAGACGCGTGTCGATGTGCCCGAATCGAGCGTGTCCGACGCGGTCATGATGCTCGATCTGCGCAACACCACCGCGCTGCTGTTCAAGAACAGCGGCACGGGCAGTTTCAACATGGTCTATCGTCGCGACGACGGCACGATCGGCTGGGTCGAACCCGACCGCGCGGGCTGATCCCGACGGACCGACAATCGAGCGACGGCGCGGGGGGCTTGGGTCCTCTCGCGCCGCAAAGGGGACCATGACCGATCTGAGCGACTTGCTCGACCCCCAGGCAGTGCTGGCGGACGTGAGCGTGGGCAACAAGCGCGCGCTGTTCGCCGCGTTGGGCGTGGTCGCCGCCGATGTGTGGAATCTCGATGCGGCCGTCGTGTCGGCCGGCCTTACCGCGCGCGAAAAGCTGGGCACGACCGGCTTCGGCGGTGGCATCGCCGTGCCGCACGCGCGGATTGCCGGCCTGACGGCGGTGCGCGGCGTCTTCGCACGTCTGGCGCGACCGATCGATTTCGCCGCGGTCGACGACCTGCCCGTCGATATCGTCTTCATGCTGCTGTCGCCGCCCGAAGCCGGAGCCGTCCACCTTAAGGCGCTTGCCCGTGTGTCCCGGCGCCTTCGCGACCGGACGTTCGCCGGCAAACTGCGCGGCGCGGGGTCGCGCGACGCCCTCTACGCGCTGCTGACCGCGGTCGAGGCGCGTGACGCCGCCTGATCCGCCGCCGCAGGGGCAGGCGGCGCATTTTCGCGCGCTCGAATCGCTCTACGCCGCCGCGCCGATCAACCGGCTGTTCGTGTCTCGCCTGACGATCACGAGCGCCGGTACCTCGCGGATCGCCTTCACGCTGGACGAGACGCATTTCCATGCCGCCGGCGCGGTCCACGGCACCGCCTATTTCAAGATGCTCGACGATGCCGCCTTCTACGCGGCCAACAGCCTGGTGACCGACCGGTTCCTGCTGACGACGGCATTCAACCTGTTGTTCACGCGGCCGCTCGGTCCCGGGCAGGTCGTCGCCGAGGGGCGCTGGGTCAGCGGTCAGCGGCGGGTGCTGATCGCCGAGGCACGGCTGGTCGATGCGTCGGGCGAGGAGGTCGCGCGCGGAACCGGTACGTTCATGAAATCGCGGATCGGCCTTGCCGGCCTGCCCGGCTATCGCAGCTGACACGGTGCGGCTGACCAGCGAGTTCCGGGTGAAGGCGGCATTGCGGCGTGTCCACGACGCCGGGGGATCGGCGATGATCCTGTCGCGTGGCGATGCGATGTCAGGCGGCGTACTGGTGCTGGCGCTCGACCGCGGAGCGGCCCCGGTCTTCTACGAACGCGGCCTCGGACCCGATGGCGCGACGACGCTCATCCGCACGGGTCCGACGGGCGCGGATTCGTCGGCCATCGACGATTACTGGCGACGACGCTGCCGCACCGATCCCGACCTGTGGGTGATCGAACTGGATATCGCAGGGGCAGAACGGTTCGCCGCTGAAACGATCGCGTCCGATTGACTCTGTTGCAGTGCGGAAACACAGCCGAGACTTCTGAATGCGCGTTGTGCTGAGCGAGGGTGCGATCCCGCCGGTTACGCAGTCGGGGGGTTACCCGGATCGGCAGATGCCCGCGATTGTGCGGACGGTTTCGCCCTTTCGTGTGCCAACCGCATAATATCGAAGCTGAATGTCGTTTGTTGCCCGCGCCGCGTCCTTTGCGGCGGTTACCCTTTGTGCCGCACTTCTGGTCGGCACCACCTCGCCCGGTTTCGCCCAGGAGCTGGACCGAGCCCAGATGACGACGATTAACGCCGTCACCCTGCCCCAGGTTCCGATGTCGCACGATGCGCCGGACACCGCCGTCGCCCTCCAGCCGACCGCGCTGAAGATGGTTCAGGACATTCCGCAGGCCGCACCGGCCACGGTGCCTGCCGATACCGACGAAGATTTCGCTACGCTGGCGCAGGCCGTCGCCGCTCAGGATCCCGCGCTCGACACCAGCGAGCTGCGCTGCCTCGCCGCCGGCGTGTTCTTTGAATCCAAGGGCGAGCCGCTGGCCGGTCAGCTGGCGGTTGCCCAGACGATCATCAACCGCACCAAGTCGGGCCGCTTCCCCAAGTCGATCTGCTCGGTGCTGACCCAGCGCGGCCAGTTCTCGTTCGTGCGCGGCGGCGTCGTGCCGACCGCCGAGGGGCGCAACGGCTGGTCCACCGCGGTTGCGGTGGCCAAGGTCGCGCATGCCGATCTGTGGGACGGTGCCGCCGATAGCGCGCTGTTCTTCCACGCCCGCCGCGTCGCGCCGGGCTGGCGGATGCAGAAGGTCGCCGCGATCGGCAACCACGTCTTCTACCGCTGATCGCTACGGCGCAGGCTTTCTTCCGTTCTGCCAATGTTCTATCAGGGGCGCGATGATCTCCGTCGCGCCCCTTGTCCTGTCCGACCCGCCGATGATCGCCGCCGACGTGGTGCGTGGCGTGTGCCGGATGTTCCTGCGCCACGATATCGTCGCGATCGCCGAGGTGCCGCTGGACGGCGGGCGGCGCGCCGACCTGATGGGGATCGGGCCGAAGGGCGAGCTGATCGTCGTCGAGATCAAGGTGTCGCGCGCCGACCTGCTCGGCGATGCGAAGTGGACCGACTATCTGCCACATTGCGACCGGTTCTTCTGGGCGGTGCCGTCGGGATTCGACGTCTCGCCGCTGGAGGGCGCGGCGTTCCTGCCCGAGCGCGCGGGCGTGATCGTCGCCGACCGCTATGACGCGGCGATCGTGCGCGAGGCGCAGGTGGTAGCGATGCCCGCCATCGCGCGCCGAAAATGCACGACCGCGCTGGCCCGACGTGCGGCGCGGCGGATCATCGGGCTGGTCGATCCGGACGCCTTTGCCGGGCTTCCCAGAGGGTAACCTCAGGCAGACTCTATCGGATGATGGGGCCGGATATGCCGCGCGCAGCCGCCTTGGGTGCCTCGCTCAGCAGCTTGGTCAGTGCCGGCGAACGTGTATCGACCTTGGCATAATCACGCGCGCTCATGCCGGCGATGCGATCGGTCTGGTCCGGATTGGCACCGGCCTTCAACAACTTGTCGGCCAGGTCGTAGTTGCGCAGCTGCACCGCGCGGATCAGCGGCGTCTCGCCCGATGCATTGCCCAGGTTCACATTGGCCTTGCGGGCCAGGAACGTGTCGATGCAGGCATCGCAGCTGCCGTTGACCGCGACCAGCAGCGGGGAATTGCCACGCGCGTCCTGCGCATTGATCGCCGCCCCCTTGCCCAGCAGGAACCGGACGTAAGTGGCGTCGCCGCGTTTCGTGACGATGTGCAGCGCGGTATCGCCGGTCGATTGCTCGCGCGTATTGATGATCGACGAGCCGGGCTTGTCGAGCATCTCGGTCACCTTGTTGCCATTGGCTTCCTTGACTGCCTTCAGGAACTCGTAGCTGTCGGACATGCGCTGTGCAGCGGCGGGTGGGACGATCACGGCCGTGGCGATCAGGGCGACGGGGGCAAGGGCGATCGGACGATACATAAGCGGAACGGACCTCTGGCGTCAGGTGGGTTGCAACCGCGCACCTATCAGATCATGGCTGGCGTTGCCATGAACAGCCGCTACGCCCCGTTGATCGCCGCGATATGTCTGGCCGGTTGCAACCCGCAACCATCGACGCCTGCGGCACCGCCGCTGGCCGGTGCGCGGATCGGCGGTCCGTTCAGCCTGACCGACCAGACGGGAAGGACCGTCACCGACCGCGATTTCGCGGGGCGATATCGCATCGTCTACTTCGGCTATACCTTCTGCCCCGACGTCTGCCCGGTCGATGTCCAGACGATCGGTGCGGGGCTGAAGGCGTTCGAGGCGCAGGATGCGCAGCGCGGCGGGCGGGTCGTCCCGATCTTCATCACCGTTGATCCCGCCCGCGACACGCCGGCGGTCATCCGCGAATTCGTCGCCAACTTCCATCCGCGCATGGTCGGCCTGACCGGATCGGAGTCGGCGATCGATGCGGTGGCCAAGGCGTACGGGGTCTATCATGCCCGTCAGAAGCCCGGCCCGGGCGGCGGCTACATGGTCGATCATACCCGTCAGGCCTATCTGATGGATCCGTCGGGCAAGCCGATGGCGCTGCTGCCCACCGAGCAGGGCGCCGACGCGGTCGCCGCCGAACTCGCCCGCTGGGTGCGGTGAGCAATTTCTGGGAAACGACGCCGCTCGCCCGGCTGGATCGCGCGCAGTGGGAGGCGCTGTGCGACGGTTGCGGGAAATGCTGCCTGCACAAGCTGGAGGACGAGGATACCGGCGAACTGGTGCCGACCAACGTCGCCTGCCGGCTGCTCGATCGCCGGATGGGGATGTGTTCGGACTATAAGCATCGTCACGCCTATGTCGCCGAATGCGTCCGGCTGACCCCGCGGCTGGTCGATGAACTCGACTGGCTCCCGTCGACCTGCGCCTATCGCCTGCGTGGCGAGGGCAAGCCGCTGCCCGACTGGCATTATCTGGTGTCGGGCGATCGCGAGGCGGTGCATGCGGCGGGAGAATCGACGCGCGGCTGGACGGTCAGCGAGGACGACGTCGGCGATCTCGAACACCACATGGTCGAGCGCGAGCTGTGATGCCGGACATCGCGGGCGACATCGAGGTCGTGCGCAACGGTCAGGCGCGGCGGATGAAACTGGCGTTCGATCCGGCGAGCGGTCGCGTACGGCTGGTCCTGCCGCGCCGCGCCAGCCTGAACGCCGCGCTGGCATGGGCTGCGGAGCATCGCGGCTGGATCGCGGCGCAGCGCGCCAAGCTGCCCGAAGCACGGCCGTTCGTACCCGGCGCGGTGATCCCGCTGGCGGGCGAGGATGTCGTGCTGGCGTGGCGGGCCGATGCCCCGCGGACGCCGAGGGTCGTCGCCGGCGAGTTGATCGTCGGCGGGCCGGCGGACGGGTTCGAATCGCGGATCGCGCGCTGGCTGCGGCGGGAGGCGGCGCGGCTGCTGTCGATCGAGACGGCGGAATTTGCTGCGCGCGCGGGCGTGAGCGTCAGCGCGGTCGGAGTGGGGGACACCAGCTCACGCTGGGGCAGTTGTTCGGCATCGGGCGGCATCCGCTACAGCTGGCGGCTGATCCTCGCGCCGGCGTGGGTGCGCCGCGCGACCGTGGCGCATGAGGTCGCGCACCGCATCCACATGAACCATTCGCCGGCCTTCCACGCGCTGGTCGCGGAGATTTACCAGGCCGATCCGACCCCGGCGCGCCGCTGGCTCAAGGCCCATGGCGCCAGCCTTCACTGGTTCGGTCGCGCCGCTTCCTGATCGCGGATTCCCGGCGGCGGCGCGCGCGGCGGGATGTCGCGTGACGGTGCTTCACGTGGAACCGGATTTCGCCCGGGTGGCTGGTCCCGCGGCACTTCGCCGTCGCGCGGACGGCCGTTGACCCGATCGATCAGGTCGTCGAGCTGCTGGTTCGGATCGGTCGCCGGCGGGTCGGCGGCGGGATCGTCGGCCGGTGGTGTCGTCCCCTCGGGCGGCGCGACCGGATTGCCGTCGGCATCGACGAACACGCCATTGTCGGGCTGGCCGTAATAGCTCTCGTCATCGGGTTCGAGCTGCCATTCGGGCAGGGTCACTTCGGTGTCGAAGTTCTCGACCGGGCGATTGGCGACGGCGCGTTTCATGAAGCTGGCGAAGGCGCGCGCCGGCGCGGTGCCGCCCTGCAGTCCGGGAATCGCCTTCGCATCGTCGCGGCCCATCCATACGCCGGTGGTCAGCCCGCTGGAAAAGCCCAGGAACCAGCCGTCCTTGTTCGACGTCGTCGTGCCGGTCTTGCCCGCGGTCGGCCGTCCGATCTGCGCGGCGCGCGCGCTGCCGGTGTTGACCGCGGTCTGCAACAGGTCAGTCATCTCGGCCGCGACATAGGGCGCCACCAGGACGCGGCTGGTATCGACCTGATGCTGATAGATCACCTGGTCACGCGCCGTGACGCGCGTGATGCCATAGGGGGTCACCGCGACCCCCTTTTGCGAGATGCTGGCAAAGGCGCGGGTCATGTCGATCAGGCGGACGTCGGACGTGCCCAATACCATCGACGGATGGGTGTTGACCGGAGTCGTGATGCCGAAGCGCCGCGCCATGTCGGCGATCGTGCCGAAGCCGATCTCCTGCCCCAGCTTGGCCGCGATGGTGTTGATCGAATAGGCGAAGGCGGTGCGCAGGTCGATCGCGCCCGAAAAGCGCCGTGAGGAGTTGCGCGGGCTCCAGCCGTCGATGTTGACCGGCTCGTCGACGACCTGGTCGTCGGGTTTGTGCCCCGCTTCCAGGGCGGCGAGATACACGAACAGCTTGAACGCCGATCCCGGCTGGCGCGTCGCCTGGGTCGCGCGGTTGTAGATCGAGCTGACGTAATCCTTGCCGCCGACCATCGCGCGAACCTCGCCGCCGCGGTCGAGCGCGACCAGTGCGCCCTGCGCTCCGGCAGGCGCGTTCTGGCGGATCGCGTCGTCGGCGGTGCGCTGCATCCCAAGGTCCAGCGTGGTCCACACCTCCAGCGGCTCGACCGTCTCGTCGATCAGCATCTCGAGTTGCGGCAATGCCCAGTCGGTGAAGTAGCGCACCGAATTCTGCATCGGTTCGGGCGTCAGCCTGACGGCCTGAATATCCGCCTCTTCGACCGTATCGGCCCCCGGCACACCCTGCTGCTTCATCAGCCGCAGCACGACGCGTCCGCGATCGACCGCGGCGCTGACGTCGGCGGTCGGAGAATAGTTGCTCGGCGCCTTGACCAGCCCGGCGACGATCGCACTTTCGGACAGCGACAGCGTGGTCGCGGCATGGCCGAAGAACTTGCGGCTGGCGGCGTCGACTCCGTATGCGCCGCCGCCGAAATAGGCCTTGTTCAGATAAAGCTCGAGGATCTGGTCCTTGGTGAACTTGCGCTCCAGCGCCAGCGCCAGGATGCCCTCGCGAAACTTGCGCCCGAATGATCGGTTCGACGTCAGAAAGACGTTGCGCGCCAGCTGCTGCGTGATCGTCGAGACGCCGGCGACGCGACGCCCCTGCTCGAAACTGACCTGGACGCCGCGGGCGATGCCCAGCGGATCGACGCCGATATGGCTGCGGAAACGTCGATCCTCGACCGCGACCATCGCGTCGCGCATCGCCGACGGGATCTGGATATAGGGGATCCATTCGCCATAGCTCGGCCCCAGTGACACGATCACCGTGCCGTCGGCGGCGTGGACGCGGATCATCTGCCCGTTGGGCGAGGATTTGAGCTCGTCGAAGCTCGGCAACGACGATCGCGCGGTGTAGACCGCGATCACCAGCGCGATCATGCCCAGCACGGCGACCGACAGGCCGATCCCGAACGTCCATTTGAGGATCCGGCGCCAGCGCGGAGTCGCGCCGGACGGCCTGGATTTCGAGCGGGATCGGGAGCGTTGGGCCATCGCGTGAGCTCAAGCGACTACGCGGTTAGCCGGAACTGAACAAGCGTCAGGATTCGCGGGCCTTGAAGTCCAGCGCGACCGAATTGATGCAGTAGCGCTGGCCGCTCGGCGGCGGGCCATCGGGGAACACATGGCCCTGATGCCCGTCGCACCGTGCGCAGCGGACCTCGACGCGCGTCATGCCGTGGCTGACGTCGCGGTGCTCGCTGACCGCCTCGGCCGCGATCGGCCGGGTGAAGCTGGGCCAGCCGCTGCCCGAATCGAACTTGTCGTCGCTGTCGAACAGGGGGTTGGCGCAGCCCGCGCAGCGATAGACGCCATCGGCCTTGTTGTTGTCGTACTTGCCGGCAAAGGCGCGCTCGGTCCCCGCCTCGCGCAGTACATGATATTGCTCGGGCGACAGCTTCTTGCGCCACTCGGTTTCGGACAGGTTCACATGATCCATGCGCGTGGATGTGTGATGCTCAGGGGGAATCGTCAACGCCCGATTGCTTGATGCGGGTTAGCGTGGCGACGGCCCCCACTGCGCCGGGCAGATGTGCCAGCGTTGCAAGCAGGCCGGCAGTGGCGGGGCGTTCGGCCAGCGTGCGGACCAGGCCGGCGACGGCCAGCGGACGGGCGGCCTGCCGGGCGAAATCGTGTTGAAACGTCGCGGCCGACGCGCCGGACAGGATTGCGCGGGCTGCCGCGACACCACTGGCGATGGCGATGCCCATGCCTTCGCCCGCGAGCGACGGGATCACCGCCGCCTGATCGCCGAGCCGATAGCGGCCAGGCACGGTGGTGCCAGTACGCCAGCCATAGGGGACGTTGGCGATCGCATCGATCTTCGCAGCAGGATCGATGCGATCCAGGCGCTCGGCCAGCGCGGGGTGCGCGGCGGCCAGAACGGCCAGCAACGCCATTGGGTCGCCCGCCGCCTGCAACCGGGATCGCTTCACCGCCATGCACAGGTTCGCGCGGCCATCCTCCTGCACCACCAGTCCGGCATAACCGCCATCGAACAGGTGCAGTTCGATCGCGTCACCGATGTGGCGCGACGCGGGCAGGTGGACGCGCAGCCCGAGCACCGGGTCGTCCGCCTCGGGCACGTCGCGAGTCGCGCCGCGCAACTCGTGCTTGCCCGTCGCCAGCAGGATGCAGTCATTGCGCAGTTCGGCACCGTCGCCCAGCCGCAGCGTCGCACCGGTCAGTTGGCGCACGGTTACCCCACGCTCGACACCGGCACCCAGCGCGGCGGCGCGCGCGATCAGCACGGCATCCAGCGTGGCGCGGGACACGCCACGTGCCGCTCCGGGCAGCCGCGCCTCGACCACGCGGTCGCCGGCAAACAGGCGCAGGCGCGTGACGGCCCGCGGATTGAGCGTGTCGGGATCGACGCCGATCGCGCGCAGCCCTTCCAGCGTACGCCAGCTGAGGAACCCGCCGCACAGCGCGTCGGCGGGTTCGCGCGTCCGTTCGAGGATGGTCGCGCGCAATCCGCCGCGGGCAAGGTGGATCGCCGCCGCCGACCCCGCCGGGCCGCCGCCCAGGATCAACGGCGTCACGCGCGAATTCGCTCGACGCACAACCGGAACGGAAACACGTGGTGGACGCGCGCGTCGGCGATGTCGGCCTCGGCGAGGATCGGCGGCCATTCCCCGGGTCGGTACGACCGCGCGATCGACAAGGTGCCGTCGTGGCGGACGATCTCGTGCCAGCCGAACAGGCGGGCGAGGATCGGGAAGCCCCGGTAGGCAAAGCCGTGACGGTGGAGGTCGTTGACCAGCCAGCCGCGGGCGCTCTCCGTTTCCATGAACCGCAGGAACCCGACCAGCTGCGCATGGGTCATGTGGTGCGCGACCAGGCTGGACACGACGACGTCCCAGCCGTGCCCGGCCAGTCGGGCATAGTCGCCGGTGCGATAGTCGATCGCCAGATCGCCGGGTGTATGCGCGCGCGCGGCGGGGGCGCTGTTGGGGTTGAGATCGATCCCGACCAGTTCGGCGTCGATTCCGCGCGCCGTCGCCCAGCGCGCGATGCGACGGAGCATGTCGCCGTCGCCGAAACCGACGTCGAGCAAGCGCAGCGACCGAGCGCTGCCGACCGCACGATCGAGGAACGCCAGCGTCGGGCGCGACGCCATCGTGACCGCATTGACCTGCGCTAGGTCCTTCAGCACCGCGGCGAGCGTCTCGGCCGGCAGGTCTTCCGCGTCCATCCGCTCCTCGGCGAGGGACCGCGTCGCCAGGCTCATGCCGAGTGGAAGCCGAAACCCTCGGCGGCGAGGCCGGGGCCGAACGCCAGCGCCACGCCGCGCGCCACGCGCCGGTCGATCAGGCGCGCGAGCACGAACATCAGCGTCGCCGACGACATGTTGCCGAAATCGTGGAGGACCGACCGCGATTCGGCCAGTGCGTCGGGGGCGAGGTGCAACGCACCGGCGACCGCGTCGAGGATCGATCGCCCGCCGGCATGCACCGCCCAGCCGTCGATTGCGGCGATATCCTGACCCCCCGTCGCGGCGCGCGCGAAATCGGCGTCGGCCAGCCCTGCGGCGATCCGCGCCGGCACTTCGCCCGACAGATGCATCGCGAAACCGCGATCGGTGATGTCCCATCGGATCAGATCGTGCGAATCGGGCAACGTCGTCGCGAACGGCTGGTCGATCGCCAGGCCATGGGGCTCGGCGGTGACCAGCGCGGCGGCGGCCCCGTCGCCGAACTGTAGCATCGCCAGCAACGGCTCGAGCGCCATGTCGGCCTGCAAATGCAGCGTCGACAGCTCGACCGTCACGACCAGGACGCGTGCCTGCGGGTCGGAACGGACGATATGGCGCGCGCTGCGCACCGCGGCGACCGCGGCGTAACAGCCCATGAAACCGACCAGCAGGCGTTCGACCGAGGGCTTGAGCCCCAGGTCGCGCGCGATTCGCTGGTCGATGCCCGGCGCCACGAAGCCGGTGCAGCTGGCGACGACCAGATGCGTGATCTCGCCCAATGCGATCTGCTCGGTCAGTGCGGCGATCGCCGCCAGCGCGAGCGCGGGGGCAAGTGCGGCGTAGAGCGCCATGCGCTCGGTCGTGCCGGGATGCGGATCGACCGCATAGAACCCGCCGTCAGCCACCGGCGACCCGCCGGCCGCCGACTTCGGCAGTACCGACCAGCGATGGGCGATACCCGAACGGGCGGCCATGCGATCGAACAACCGTGCGTCGCGCCCGTCGGTCAGTCGCGCGCGCGCCCAGTCGATGAAGGCGTGATGGATGTCATGATCGGGAACCGCCGTCCCGATCGCGTTGAGATGCGCTGTCGCGGTCGTAAAATCAGTCCTTCCAGCACCAGTAGAGCTGGGCCGGGGGAATGTTCCACCACTCCATGCGGTGGTCGATCCGCTCGAAATAGGGTGCGAAGAAATTGCGTACCTTGGGATGATATTGATAGACCAGGAACGCGCCGCCGGTGCGGATCACGCGGTGCGTGGCGGCGGCGATCTGGTCGCCCACGCCGGGCGGCAGCGTCGAGAACGGCAGGCCCGACAATATATAGTCGGCGCTGTCATGGCCGTGCTCGGCAATGATCGTCGCGACATCGGCCGCCGACCCGTGAACGGCCGAAAAGCGCGGATCACGAAATCCCTCGCGCAGATAGGCGACGAAGTCCGGGTTGGTGTCGATCGCGATGAACTGCGCATCCGGTGCGAGCCGGTCGAGGACGTGCTGGCAGAAGGTGCCGACGCCCGGGCCATATTCGACGAACAGCTTCGTATTCGCCCAATCGACCCGGCTGAGCATATGTTCGATCAGCTTTTCCGAGGACGGTGTCACCGCCCCGACCATCACCGGGTGCTTCAGGAAGCCCTTGAAGAACATGCCCCACGGCGAAAGTCGGCCAGCGCGACGCTTTCGCGGTCGCGCCGCAGTAGTGGCCGGTGCGTTCATGAACTTCCCTGTACGAAACCAAAAGACGAGTTGATTGTGTGCGTTGCAAGTTTGGCGTCAGTTTGCAAGCGTACGCGCGCCGGATCGAAGCGCTTGGGGCTTTGAAAGGTTGCATGGGGGGTAACGCGCGCGCATTGCCGACCGAACCATGGCCGTCCGTCCGCCCCGCCTCGACCGCACCTTCACGCTGATGTTCGCGGTGATGCTGACGATTGCGGCGGGCAACACCGCGCTGCAATCGGTGCTGCCCGCGCTCGGCCGGTCGCTGGGCGTCGCCGACGGCGCAGTCGCTGCGGCTTTTTCGGTGTCCGCGCTGATGTGGGTGGTGTGCGCCCCGCTGTGGGCCAATCGTTCCGATCGCTATGGCCGGCGCAACATGGTGTTGCTGGGGATGAGCGGATTCACCGCGTCGCTGCTGGTGTGCGGCGTGTTCCTGCTGGCCGGGATCAACGGCTGGATCGGCGGGACGGCCGCGTTCGCCGCTTTCGTCGTCGGGCGGATGCTGTACGGAATCTTCGGGTCGGCCGCGCCGCCGGCGGTGCAGGCGATCGTCGCTGGTCGCACGTCGCGCGAGGAACGGACGCGCGCGCTGGCGCTGCTGGCGTCGGCGTTCGGCATGGGCACGATCCTGGGTCCGGCGATCGCGCCGTATCTGGTGGTCGGCCATGTCGGGCGTGTTCAGATCGGGCTGGCCGGGCCGGCGTTTTTTGCGGTGGCGATCGGCGTGACGATGCTGGTCGCGGTGGCGCGGATGCTGCCGGCCGGTGCACCCGATGGCGTCGGTCACGGCGCGGCATCGGCCTATCCGTCGATCGGCGGCCAGCCGTCGGGGGCGAGCGTGACCGCCGCGACCGCCGAACGGGGCGAGCGGGTGGGGTTCCTCGACCATCGGATCCGCAGCTGGGTGATCGTCGGGCTGGTGATGGGCCATGCCCAGGCCATGACGGGGCAGGCGATCGGCTTCCTGGTGATCGACCGGCTTCACCTGGCGCCGATCGACGCGCTGCAACCGACCGGCCTCGTCCTGATGATGGGGGCGGGGGCTGCATTGCTGGTGCAGTGGGGGCTGATCCCGCTGCTCGACCTGAAGCCGCCGCGGCTGGTGACGATCGGTCTGGTGGTCGCGGCGATCGGGTGCGCCGCCACCGGTCTCGCCACGACATTGTACGGGATCGCGACGGGCTATGCGCTGGCGGCGATGGGTTTCGGCTTCGTCAGGCCAGGCTATACCGCCGGATCGTCGCTGGCGGTGGGACAGGCGGCGCAGGGGTCGGTGGCGGGCAAGGTCACGTCGGTCAACGGCGCGTCGTTCGTGCTGGGGCCGTCGATCGGCGTCGGGCTGTATGCACTCTCGCGGCCGCTGCCGTATCTGACGGCAGCGGCCGCGCTGGTCGCGCTGTTCGTCTATGCGGTGGTCACGCTCCGCCCTTCGGCCCGCGACCCTTCAACTGACCCGGCGTGACGAAGCCGATCGGCTGGATCGCGACTGCATCCTGTTTCAGCCGCGCGGACATCGCGCGATATTCATCCTCCATCTCGGGCGTGACCGACGCGCGCGATTCACCCAGCGCCGTGTCGAAATCGGCCATCGTCACGGTCGCCGCCGACAGTTTCTGACGTAGCGCGATCAGGCCGGCGCGGCGCACGACGTCCTCCAGGTCGGCACCGGTGAAATGGTCGGTCCGCGCGGCGATGTCGGCCAGATCGACGTCGTCGGCCAGCGGCATCTTCTGCGTCTGGATGCGCAGGATCCGCTCGCGCCCCGGCGCGTTCGGCACACCGACATAGATCAGTTCGTCGAACCGGCCGGGCCTGAGCAGCGCCGGGTCGATCAGGTTGGGGCGGTTGGTCGCGCCGATCAACACGACCGATTGCAGTTCCTCCAACCCGTCCATCTCGGCCAGGATCGTGTTGACCACGCGTTCGGTCACCTGCGGCTCACCCGCCCCGCTGCCGCGCGCGGGGACCAGCGAATCGAGTTCGTCGATGAACACGATGCACGGCGCGACCTGTCGCGCGCGCGCGAACAGGCGGGCGATCTGCTGTTCGCTCTCGCCATACCATTTGCTCAGCAGGTCGCTCGACTTGGCGGCGATGAAGTTCGCCTCCGCTTCGCGCGCGACCGCCTTGGCCAGCAGGGTCTTGCCGGTTCCGGGCGGGCCATAGAGCAGGAAGCCCTTGGCCGGGCGGATGCCCAAGCGGCGAAAGGCGTCAGGGTCCTTCAGCGGCAGTTCGACGCCTTCCTTCAGCTTCTCCTGCGCATCGTCGAGGCCACCGATATCGGACCAGCGGACCGTCGGTGCCTGGACCATCACTTCGCGCATGGCCGATGGCTGGACACGCTTCAGCGCCTCGATGAAATCCTCGCGCGTCACCGACAGCGTGTCGAGCACGTCGGCGGGGATCGAGCGATCCTCCAGGTTCAGCCGCGGCATGATCCGGCGCACGGCATCGATCGCCGCCTCGCGCACCAGCGCCGCCATGTCGGCCCCGACGAAGCCATGCGTCGTGCGCGCCAGCTCGTCCAGATCGACACCCACGCCCAGCGGCATGCCGCGGGTATGGATGCCCAGGATCTCGCGGCGCCCGCGCTGGTCGGGCACACCGATGACAATCTCGCGGTCGAACCGGCCCGGACGACGCAGCGCCTCGTCGATCGCCTCGGGGCGATTCGTCGCGGCGATGATGACGATGTTGGCGCGCGCCTCCAGCCCGTCCATCACGGTCAGCAACTGGGCGACCAGGCGCTTTTCGGCCTCCCCCTGCACACGGTCGCGTCGCGGCGCGATCGAATCGATCTCGTCGATGAACACGATCGAGGGGGCGTTGGCGGTCGCCTCCTCGAACACCTCGCGCAGCTTCTTCTCCGATTCGCCATACGCCGATCCCATGATCTCGGGACCGTTGATGAGGAAGAAATTGGCATCCGATTCGTTGGCGACCGCGCGCGCCAGCCGCGTCTTGCCCGTACCGGGCGGCCCATGCAGCAACACGCCCTTGGGCGGATCGACGCCGAGGCGCTGGAACAGCTCCGGATAGCGCAGGGGCAGCTCGACCATCTCGCGCAGCTGGTCGATCGTCGCCGCCATCCCGCCGATATCGTCATAGGTCACGTCGGCGCGGCGCGATTCCTTGGGCTCCTCGTAATCGGTGCGCAGTTCGATCTCGGTGTTCTCGTCGACGTGGACGACGCCCTTGGGGGTCGTCGCGACCACCGCCATGCGGATTTCCTGCAAGGCATAGGCCGGCGCGTTGAGCATCTGCGCGATATTCGGCGGCAGGTCGCCGCCCGCGACGCGCTGCTGCCCGACCGTCGCGACGATGTCGCCGGCGCACAGCGGGCGACCGATGAAGCTGCGCTTGAGCGCACCGGGCTGGCCCTGCAGTCGCACGTTCTTGGCGGCAGGCGCGAAGACCACGCGCGTCGCCGCCTTGGATTCACCGCGGCGGATCTCGACGAAATCGCCCGATCCGACGCCGGCGTTGGCGCGTTGAAGGCCGTCGATGCGCAGGATCTCCAGCCCCTCGTCCTCGGCATAGGGCAGCACCGCGCGCGCCGGAGTGGTGCGTTTGCCGACGATCTCGATCACGTCGCCCTGGGTCACGCCCAGCGCGGTCATCAGCGAGCGGGGAACATGTGCCAGTCCCCGGCCGGAGTCCTCGGGGCGCGAATTGGCGACCTGCAGCTTTTTCGTCGGCGTCTCGTCGTCGGCCATTCCGGCGCTTCCCTTCGCAGTGCGTGGCGTTGCAAGTGTGCGAGATAGGGGCGCGGTTCCGGAAGCGCGAGGGGGGCGAGCGGGCAAAAAAAAGGGCCGATCCCGTGGGACCGGCCTTGAAAGGTTTAGGAGAGGATGCCTGAAAGGCCTGCTCTATGTGCAGTGCAGCAGATGTTTCCGCAAGTGCGAAACGATCGGCTTGGATTGCAATTTTTGCAACCATGATACCGGTTACACGTGCAGCTTTGACAAACGGGCGTGGTGCGATGCACAATCGCCACGATGCGCAGGCTCCCGCCCCTGACCGCGATCGAAGCGTTCGTCCAGGTCGCCCGGCTCGGCTCGATCAAGGCCGCCGCCGAGGAACTCGCGCTGTCATCTCCCGCGCTCAGCCGGCGCGTACAGGCGCTGGAGCGCTTCATCGGCAAGCCGTTGTTCGAGCGCCGGCATCAGGCGCTGAAGCTGAATGCCGATGGCGAACGGCTGCTGGCGGGCATCGCCCCGGCGCTGGACACCATGTCCGACACGGTCGAGGCGATGACCAGCGGGGTCGAACTGTTGCGGCTGCGGCTGGGCGTCCTGCCGCTGTTCGCGACCCAGCGGCTGTTGCCGCGGATGGGCGAACTGAAGCGCCGGCATCCCGAACTGCATCTCGACGTCGATACTGCCGGCCACGGCACGACGCGGCTGGGTGACGGGCTGGACGTCGCGATCGTGCTGGCGCGCGAGATCGATCCGACGCTCTACGCGCGCCGGCTGGATCGCAACCGCGTCTACGTGATCGGCGCGCGGTCGATGCTCGACGGGCCCAACCCGGTGACGCGGCCCGAACAGATGTCCGGGCTGACCGCATTGCTCCACCGCGACATGCCGGAGACGTTCATCCAGTGGCGCCGCGCCGCCGGCTTGCCCGAACTCGAGCCGCTGGCGGTCGATCACTTCGATTCGGGATCGCTGATGCTGGAGGCCGCAGCGCAGGGGCTGGGCGTCGCCTTCATGCTCGAATCGCATTTCGAGGCGGCGCATGACGACCGTATCGTCCAGCTGTTCGATATCACCGTCGACAGCGACTACAGCTACTGGTTCGTCTGCCGACCCCGCGCGCTGCAGACGCGGCCGGTGCGGTTGTTCCACGACTGGCTGGTGGAAGCGGTGACCGCTGCCTAGGGTCGCTGAAAGATCAAGGCACCGTCATGTCCCTTCCCGGCCGCAGCGGCGGTCGAGGCGGAAACGAAGCGATGAGCCCCCTCCCCAACGGGAAGAGGGCTCAGCACAATCAGACGGCCCGTGCCTTCACGATCTTACCCGGGTTCTTCGGCGGCTCACCCTTGGGCAGCGCGTCGACGTGATCCATGCCGTCGGTGACTTCGCCCCAGACGGTGTACTGGCCGTCGAGGAACGTCGCGTCGTCGAGGCAGATGAAGAACTGGCTGTTCGCCGAATTCGGGGCCGAGGTGCGCGCCATCGAGCAGACGCCGCGGACGTGCGGTTCGCGGCTGAATTCGGCCTTCAGGTCGGGCAGCTTCGATCCGCCGGTGCCGCGGCCGGTCGGATCGCCGCCCTGCGCCATGAAGCCGTCGATCACGCGGTGGAACACCACGCCGTCATAGAAGCCGTCATTCGCCAGCTCGGCGATACGCGCGACATGGCCGGGGGCGAGATCGCCGCGCAGGCGGATCGTCACGTCGCCGCCATCCAGCGTCAGGGTCAGCGTTTCGGGCAGGGTATCGGACACGCGGTCACTCCAGATATCGATAAAGGGGGTGCCCTAGAGCCGCGCCGCCGCGCTGGCAAATCCGGCGAGATAAGGCGGGAGGGCGTGGGTCGCGTCAACACCCTCCCGCCGGCTCCGAAGAGCGTACCGATACACATACAGCGCGGGGTGGGCGATTTCCGCTGACAAATATCGTCAGGCAACGCTAAGCGCCCACTTTGACCGGCCCGTCGATTAGGGAGGCGCGGATGAGTGATACCGAACTGACCGACGCCGAAATCGCCGCGGAAGCCAGCGAACTCGACGCCGACGACCGGCTGAAGCCCGAATTCGTCCGCGCCGTGCTCGATGCGGTCGAGGACGGCGATCCCGAACGCGCGCGCGAACTGGTCCAGCCGCTGCACCCGGCCGACATCGCCGACCTGTTCGAGCTGGCCGACCGCGAGGATCGCGCAGGGCTCGCACACGCGCTGCACGGCCTGCTCGACGGCGACGTCTTCGCCGAGATGAACGATCACGTCCGCGAGGATCTGATCGACGCGCTCGAGCCGCAGGAGGTCGCCGACCTGGCGGCCGAACTCGATACCGACGATGCCGTCGCGATCATCGAGGACATGGACGCCGACGACCAGCGCGAAGTGCTGCGCGCGATGGAGCCGGACGATCGCGCCGCGATCGAGGAAGCGCTGTCCTACCCCGAGGAGTCCGCCGGCCGCCTGATGCAGCGCGAGCTGATCGCGGTGCCCGAGCATTGGAGCGTCGGCGACACGCTGGACTATCTGCGCCGCAACGACGACCTGACGACCGATTTCTGGGAAATCTTCGTGGTCGACCCCGCGCACAAGCCGGTCGGCACCTGCCAGCTGTCGTGGATCCTGCGGACGCCGCGCGGGATCGCGATGGCCGACATCATGAAGCGCGAACAGACGCTGATCCCGGTCGACATGGACCAGGAAGAGGTCGCGCTGCGCTTCCAGAAATACGCGCTGATCTCGGCTGCGGTCACCGACATGAGCGGGCGGCTGGTCGGCATGATTACCGTCGATGACATCGTCCACATCATCCAGGAGGAAGCGGGCGAGGACGCGCTGCTGCTGTCGGGCGCGGGCGACGGCGACATCAACGAGCCGATCCGCACGTCATATACCGCGCGCGTCCGCTGGCTGATCGCCAATCTGGGCACCGCATTGGTCGCCGCGACGATCATCACATTGTTCGAGGGCACGATCGGTCGCATGGTCGCGCTGGCCGCGCTGATGCCGATCGTCGCAGGCGTCGGCGGCAATGCGGGGACGCAGACGATGGCGGTCACGGTCCGCGCGCTGGCGACCAACCAGCTGACCCGGTCGAACACGTGGCGCACGATCCGCCGCGAGATTTCGATCGGTGTGCTCAACGGCATGACGGTGGCGCTGGTCATCGGCATCGCGGTCGCGCTGTTCTATACCAACCCGATGCTCGGCGGCGTGATCGCCAGCGCGATGCTCGCCAACATCGTCATCGCGGGGCTGGCCGGCGTCGTCGTGCCGCTGACGCTGGAGCGGCTGAACCTCGACCCCGCGGTCGCGTCGTCGGTGTTCGTGACGATGATTACCGACTCGATGGGCTTCTTCGTCTTCCTCGGCCTTGCCAGTTCGAGCGGGCTGGTGGGTTGAGAGCGGGCGGCCGGCACCCCAGATCGGGGATGTGCCGCTCCACCTGACCAAAGTCGCCTTCGGACATGATACGCTCGCCTCCCTGCAGGATCGTGCGCAACTGCGCGCCGACGCGGGTTCGGGCCTGATCCTGACGACACGCTACATGCCCAAGCGGGCGACCGAGATTATCGGCGGATCGCTGTTCTGGATCATCAAGCACCAGCTCGTCGCGCGCTCGCCGATCCTGGGTTTCGGCGAAGCGGACGGTGGTCGCGTGGCGATCGAGCTCGCCCCGCGGCTGATCGTCGTCCAGCCACGCGGCAAGCGCGCGCACCAGGGCTGGCGCTATCTGGAAGACGCCGACGCACCCGTCGATCTGGGCGGCGGCGCGGAAGGGATCGCGGACATGCCGGCCGCGCTGATCGGGCGGCTCAACGACCTGGCGCTGTTGTAACGATTACCGCGCGAGGGTCGGGAACGCCGCCTTGAATGCCGCGACCTTGGGCTTGTCGAACCGCACGATGTAGCCGTGCGTCGGATTCCTGCGCGCGAAATCTTGGTGATAGGCTTCGGCGGGGAAGAACGGACCGCTCTCGATCCTGGTCACAATCGGCTTCGCGAACGCCCGCGTCTTGCCGAGCTGGGCGATATACGCCGCGGCGACCGTCTTCTGCTCGGATGTCTGCGGGAAGATCGCGGAGCGATAGCTCGGCCCCGAATCGGGATATTGCCCGTCGACCTGCGTCGGATCATGCGCGACCGAGAAATAGACGCGCAGCAACGTGCCGTAGCTCACCGCGCGCGGATCATACTGGACACGGATCGCTTCCGCATGGCGGGTACGCTCGGTCGAAACCTGATCATAGGTCGCGGTCGCCCGGGTCCCGCCGGCATAGCCGCTGGTGACCGACCGGACGCCCTTCACACCCTCGAACACCGCCTCCATGCCCCAGAAACAGCCGCCGGCGAACACCGCGGTCTGCATGCCCGGCGTCGCGGGCACGTCGCGCGCCGGGGCGGGGATGACGACCGCTTTCTCGGCGTGGCCGGGAACGGCGGTGAGCGTGACGGCGGCGATGACGGCCAGCGCAGCGGGGATGGCGAAGCTTTTCATGCCGTCCGATATGGGCGACAGGGGCGCGTCTTCAACGGGTTGCAGCGTACGCGGCCGGGATCAGCGAGGCCTCGTCCGCCTGCACCGCCTGGACCGAGACGAGCGCGACTGCACCGAGCGCGAAGCCGCCCAGGAACAGGCGGAGAAAGCTGGGCGTGGTCTTGGTGGCGCGGGTCGTCATGGCAGGTCGTCCGGTTATGTCCGGACATGCGGTGACATGCCGGACGCTGGATCGCCACTGACAAGTCCGGTCAGCCCGGACGCGTCAACGGCGACGATGTCTGTTCTATTGGAGATTCGTTGCTGAACGATGTCTGGATGCATCGTTCATGCAACGGGCAGGGTCAGCGCAAGGCGGCGCAGGCCTCCTGGATACGGCTGCACGCCTGCGTCAGGATATCCTCCGACGTCGCATAGCTGATCCGCATCGCCGGGCTGAGGCCGAATGCCGCGCCGTGGACCGCGGCGACGCGGGCATCGTCGAGGAAATAGGTGATGAGATCCTCGTCGGTTTCGATTGTCCGGCCCTTCGGCGTGGTCTTGCCGATCGTGCCCGACACGTCGGGATAGACATAGAAGGCGCCCTCTGGCCGCGGGCAGGTGATGCCGTCGGCCTGGTTGAGCATGTCGACGACCAGGTCGCGGCGCTTCTGGAAGGCGGCGGCGCGCTCGGCCAGGAAGGACTGGTCGCCATTCAACGCGGCGACCGCGGCCGCCTGCGCGATCGAACAGGGGTTGCTGGTCGATTGCGACTGCAGCTTGGCCATCGCCTTGATGAGCCACGGCGCACCACCGGCGAAACCGATCCGCCAGCCGGTCATGCTGTAGGCCTTGGAACAGCCGTTCACGGTCAGCGTACGCTCGTACAGGTTCGGGCAGACCTCGGCGATCGTGCGGAACTTGAACCCGTCGTAGACGATGTGTTCGTACATATCGTCGGCGAAGATCCAGACGTGCGGATGCCGCTCGAGCACCTCGCCCAGCGCCTTCAGCTCGGCCTCGCTGTACGCCGCCCCCGTGGGGTTCGACGGGGAATTCAGGATCACCCACTTGGTCCGCGGGGTGATCGCCGCCTCCAGCTGTTCGGGACGCAGCTTGTAGCCCTGGTCGGCGCCGGCCGCGACGAACACCGGGGTGCCCCCGGCAAACTGCACGACATCCGGATAGCTGACCCAATAGGGTGCCGGCACGATCACCTCGTCGCCCGCGTCGATCGTCGCGACGAAGGCGTTGAACAGCGTGTGCTTGCCGCCGACGTTCACCGTGACCTGGTCGATGCCGTAGGTCAGATTGTTGTCGCGCGCGAACTTGGCGACGATCGCGGCCTTCAGCTCCTGTGTTCCGTCGACGACGGTGTATTTGGTCTTGCCGTCACGGATCGCGGCGATGCCGGCCTCCTTGACGAAATCGGGCGTGTCGAAATCGGGTTCGCCGGCACCCAGCCCGATCACATCGATCCCGGCCCGCTTCAGCTCGAACACCCGCGCGGTCATCGCGAGCGTGGCGGAGGGCTGGATACGGCCGAGCGCGGCGGAGGGCTTCATGGGGTCTGGTCCGGTATGGTTGGAACGCGCCCGCCCTTAGCGCCGACGCTGCTTCTTTCGCAATCGCAACATTTGTTACGAGTTCGGCGACACCTCGATCGCCAGCGCGCCGGTCGGCGAAACCAGCAGGCGGACCCTGGCGGCACCGCGCAGGCGAAAGGTCGCGGCCTGGAGTTCGTTGCGCACCGCGTGGCGATCGAACCGATAGCCATGGGCCGTCGCCTGGTCCTTCAGTCCGGCCAGATGCGCCTCCAGGTCGGCGATCCCGGCCATCGGGTCGAACGCCATCGTCGTGACCAGATCGGACTGGCGGGCATCGGGCGGCATGACGTCGTCCATCGCCGCCACGCATGGCCCGTAGACGCGCGTCGGGCAAGCCCGTTGCCGCATGGCGCGGGTCCGGTTAGGCAAGGGGCGAAGACTTGAGAAAAGGGGATAATCGCCCATGCGCCTGCTGCTTGCCGCCACGTTGCTTGCCTCCGCCGCCGTGCCTGCGATGGCGCAGATCCCCAAGCCGGCCGCGATCACCGCCGATGGCGTTCCTGCGCTGCCGGTCAGCCTGGCCGACGCGATGCGCCCCTATGCCGAAAGCCGCAGTGCCGGCCCCGTCGCGTGGAACCCGGTGACGAAGGCGCTGATCGTCACGACGCGTTTCGCCAATGTCGCGCAGCTGCACAGTGTCGCCGGGCCGATGATGGACCGCCGCCAGATCACGTTCGAGCCCGACCGGACCAGCGAACTCCATTACTCGCCATCGGGCGACGTCGCGCTGGTGCAGAAGGATGTCGGTGGCAGCGAGTTCTTCCAGCTGTTCACGCTCAAGGACGGCCGGCTGACGCTGTTGACCGACGGCAAGAGCCGCAACAATTTCGGCGCCTTCTCGCGCGACGGCAAGCTGGTCGGCTATACCTCGACCAGGCGGACCGGCGCGGACAACGACCTGTACGTTATGGACCCGCGCGATCCGGCGTCGGCGCGGCTGGTCGCGCAGGCCAGCGGCGGCGGCTGGAGCTTCGTCGATTTCCTGCCGGGCAACACCCACGCCGTCGTCTTCAACCGTACGTCGGTGCAGAAGAGCGATCTGTACGACCTCGATCTGGCAACCGGCAAGCTGACGCCGCTGACCGACCTGAAGAAGGCGGTGGCCTATGGCGGGGCCAAGGTGGCGCCCGACGGGACGCTGTGGGTGGTGAGCGACGAGGGATCCGATTTCCAGCGGCTCGGTACGCTCAAGAACGGCGTGTTCACCGCCGTCGCGCCCGAGCCGAAATGGGATGTCGGGGATTTCGAGATCGCCGAGGACGGCAGCTTCATCGCCTACCTCTTGAACGAGAACGGCGCGAGCAAGCTGAAACTGCTCGATCCCAGGACGGGCCAAGTCCGCGTCGCCCCGTTGCCGGCGGGCGTCGCGGGTGGCCTGACGATCGCGCCATGGGGCGCAGTGGCGGTGGGGCTCAGCAGTCCCAAGGTCGCCGGCGACGCCTTCGTCCTCGATCCCGCGACGATGCAGGTCGCACAGTGGACCGCCAGCGAGACGGGCGGGCTGGACCCGACGCGCAACGTCGATGCCGAACTGGTCAGCGTGAAGAGCTTCGACGGGCAGGAGGTTTCTGGCTTCCTGTTCCGGCCCGATCCGGCGAAATTCCCCGGCAAGCGCCCGCTCATCATCGACATCCACGGCGGGCCGGAGGGCCAGTCGCAGCCGTCCTATCGCGGGCCGGTCAACCACTATCTCAACACGCTCGGCATCGCGATCTTCTATCCCAACGTCCGCGGATCGACCGGGTTCGGCAAGCGCTTCGTCGCGCTAGACAACGGACCCTTCAAGCGCGAGGATTCGGTCAAGGACATCGGCGCGTTCCTCGATCATTTCGCGAAGGATCCGGGGATCGATGCGAGCCGGATCGGCGAGCAGGGCGGCAGCTACGGCGGATACATGTGCTATGCCGTCGCGATCCGCTATGGCGCGCGGCTGAAGGGTGCGAACTGCATCGTCGCGATCTCCAATTTCGTGACGTTTCTGGAGAATACCCAGAGCTATCGCCGCGACTTGCGCCGCGTCGAATATGGCGACGAGCGCGATCCCAAGCAGAAGGCCAAGCTGCTCGAAATCTCGCCGATGACGCGGGTGTCCGAACTCAAGATCCCGCTGATGGTCGTGACCGGCGGCAACGATCCGCGCGTCCCCGCGAGCGAGGCCGACCAGATGGTCAAGGCGGTGCGCGCGAACGGCGGCGACGCCTGGCACATCCTGGCCGCGGACGAGGGCCACGGCTTCGCCAAGAAGGAAAACCGCGACTACCAGAATTACGCGACGCTGTATTTCTGGCAGAAGAACCTGCTGGGAACGGTGCCGAAGTGACGCATCCCCCGCTCAAGGCGACGATCATCCCGGTCACGCCGCTGCAGCAGAACTGCACCCTGCTGTGGTGCACCGCGACCAACCGCGCAGCCGTGGTCGATCCCGGCGGCGACCTGCCCAAGATCCGCGCGGCGATCGCCGAGGCGGGAGTGACGGTCGAGAAGATCCTGCTCACGCACGGCCATCTCGACCATTGCGGCGGCGCGGCGGCGCTGGCGCGCGAGCTGGGCGTCCCGATCGAGGGCCCGCACGAGGCCGACCGCTTCTGGATCGCGCGGCTGGACGATGATTCGCGGCAATGGGGCGTGCCGGCGGAAGTGTTCGAGCCCGACCGCTGGCTCGACGACGGGCAGCAGGTGACGGTCGGCGACCTGACGCTCGACGTCTATCTCTGCCCCGGCCACACGCCGGGGCATGTCGTGTTCCACCATCCGCCGTCGAAACTGGCGATCGTCGGCGACGTGATCTTCCAGGGATCGGTCGGGCGCACCGACTTTCCGATGAGCGACCCGCAGGCGCTGATCGATTCGATCGTCACGAAATTGTGGCCGCTCGGCGACGATACCGTCTTCCTGCCCGGTCACGGCGGGGTCAGCAGCTTCGGGCGCGAGCGGGCGCACAACCCGTTCGTCGGCGACGCGGTACTGGCCGGGCGTTAGGGTCCTGACCCTAGCGCCGGAGCAGGAACACTGCATGTTCGGCGCGGAAATTGGCCGCCGCGGCACTGGTCGCACGGCCGTGATTGAGGAACCACGCGCCCTCGACGGTGATGCCGCGCGCCTTCACGAAGCTGCGGAAGTCGTCGATCGTGACGTGGTGGATGTTGGGCGTCTCGTACCATTCGACCGGCAGCAGTTCGGTGACGGGCATCCGCCCGCCCCAGAGCAGCGATGCGCGGACCCGCCAGTGCGCGAAGTTGGGAAAGCTGACGAACGCGCGCGCGCCGACGCGCAGCAACTGGTCGAGCACGACATGCGGGCGCATCGTCGTCTGCAGCGTCTGGCTGAGGATCGCATAGTCGAACGCGGCATCGGGATAATCGGCCAGGTCGGTATCGGCATCGCCCTGCATCACCGACAGCCCGCGCGCCATCGCCGCGGCCACGTTGCCGGCGTCGATCTCCAGCCCGCGCGCATCGCAACCACGGGTGGTCTGCAACGCCGCCATCAATGCGCCGTCGCCGCAGCCCACATCGAGCACACGCGATCCCGCCGCGACATTGGCGGCGATGATCGCCAGATCGGAGCGCAGTGTCATGGCGCCGCCCGCAGCATCGCCGACGCCTCGGGCGACAGCCGTTCCATATAGCGATCGGGCCGCAGCAGCGGATGGAAGCCGAGCTTTTCGTACACCCCGTGCGCGTCGGCGGTGACCAGCCCGATGCGGCGGATGCCGGCGAAATCGGGATGATCGACGAACCAGCCGACCATGCGCCGGCCGAGCCCCTGTCCGCGCGCGGGCGCGTCGATCCAGACGTCGGCGATCCACGCGAACGTCGCGTGATCGGTGATCGCGCGCGCGAAGCCGACCTGCGCGCCGTCGGCATCATACGCACCCAGGCAATGCGACCCGGCGATCGCGCGCGCGACCAGCGCAAGGTCGATCCCCGGCGACCAGTAGCTCGACGCCAGCCAGCGGTGGATGCGGCCGATGTCGAGGCGCGATTCGTCGTCGGACAGGTCGATCGTCATACAGCTGGGTATCCGAACAAAATTCCGGTCATGCGCCGGCCCCCAAAAATCCCGCCATCACCCGGTCGAGTTCGGGCGATTCGAGCAGGAACGCGTCATGGCCATAGGGGCTCGACAGTTCGACGAAACTGGCCGGCGCACCCGCGGCGTTCAGTGCGTGGACGATCTGCCGCGATTCGGACGTCGGATAGAGCCAGTCGGTGTCGAAACTGACCAGGCAGAACCGTGTATTTGTGCCCTGGAATGCCCGGGCCAGATGCCCGCCATGTTCCTCGGCCAGATCGAAATAGTCGAGTGCGCGGGTGATGTAGAGATAGCTGTTGGCGTCGAACCGGTCGGTAAAGCTCAGGCCCTGGTGGCGCAGATAGCTTTCGACCTGGAAATCGGCGTCGAACCCGAATGTCTTGGTGTCACGGCCTTGCAGCTTGCGGCCGAATTTCTCGGTCAGGCCCGCTTCGGACAGATAGGTGATGTGCGCCGCCATTCGCGCGACCGCCAGCCCCGCGGTCGGTGCGGTGCCGGCATAGTAATCGCCACCGTTCCAGTTCGGATCGGCCATGATCGCCTGACGCCCGACCTCGTGGAACGCGATGTTCTGCGCCGAATGGCGCGCGGCGCTGGCCAGCACGACGCAGGCGCGGACGCGATCCGGAAAGGTCGCCGCCCAGCTCAGCGCCTGCATGCCCCCCATCGACCCGCCGACCACCGCCGCGAGTGCATCGATGCCGAGATGATCGACCAGCATGGCCTGCGCGCGCACCATGTCGCGGATCGTGATGACCGGAAACGCCATGCCATAGGGGCGGCCGGTGTCCGGATCGATGCTTGCCGGCCCGGACGATCCCATGCAGCTGCCCAGCACGTTGCTGCACACGACGAACCAGCGGTCGGTGTCGATCGGCTTGCCCGGCCCCACCATGCGCGCCCACCACCCCGGTTTGCCGGTGCGCGGATGCGCGGACGCGAGATGCTGGTCGCCGGTCAGCGCATGCGTGACCAGGATCGCGTTGGAGGCATCGGCATTCAGCGCGCCATAGGTTTCGTAGGCGATCTCGACTGCCGCCAGCCGCCCCCCTCCATCGAGCGACAGCGGCCCGAGTGCGGCGATACGGTCGAGGCCGAAGCGGGGATCGGACGTCATGCGACGCGCTATGGCACGAGGCCGTCGTGCGAGAACAGAGGGAAGTCGGCGGTGTCGGGTGCGCGGCATCCCGCTCTGCACGGCTGACAAGCCGCTTGCCGGTCGCCGCCGGCTGACCGATATTCTGAATTTACGAAGGGGGACGGACACCGATGAGCGCAAGATCCGTCAGACTGCTGTGCTCCAGCATTCTCATGATGTCCGGCGCCAGTCCGGTCGCGGCGGAGCAGCCCATCCTGCAGGACGCGCTGCTGGACAAGCTGCAAGGCGCGTGGGTCATCACGGGCACGATAGCTGGCGAGAAAACCACCGATGACCTCACCGTCGAATGGGTGAACCAGCACCAGTATCTGCGACTGCACGAAGTGTCCCGCCACAAGCGGCCGGATGGCCGGCCACGATACGAAGCGACGGTCTATATCGGTTGGAATCAGTCCACCGCGAAATACGGCATCGTGTGGTTGGACGACTTCGGCGGGCTGTCCACCCAGTCGATCGGGCTGGCCACGAAAGCCGGCGACCGGCTTCCCTTCGTCTTCACCAATCCGGACGGCAGCGTCACGCGAACGACGATGACCTACATGCCTGCGTCGAAGGGCTGGACCTGGACGATCGACGAGGATCGCGCCGGCACACTCTCCCGGTTTGCGACGCTGACGCTGACGCTGACGCGGGCGGGCGGTGCAAGGCGGTGATCCGCAATGCGCAAGGGTTCACACACCAAGCACAGGAGTTCGCTCATGGCCCGCATCAATTTCATCGAACTGCCCGCGCGCGATCTGGGTGCGGCGCGAACCTTTTACGCGGCGGTGTTCGGATGGACGCTGGCCGACTTCGGACCCAGCTATTCCTCTACCATGACCGGCGATGTCGATCTGGGGTTGCAGGGTGACATGGACGAGGCACCGACCGCGCCTTTGCCGGTGGTGCTGGTGGACGACATCGCTGCGGCGGAGCGCGCGGTGACCGACGGCGGCGGAACGATCAGCAAGCCGGTCTTCGCCTTTCCCGGCGGCAGGCGCTTTCACTTTCTCGATCCCAACGGGCTCGAACTGGCGGTCATGCAGGCGGACTGATCCGGCTTCTACCCCATCCGGCGCGCCGGTGCCGCCGCAGCGATCACCGCCTGCGCGGCCAGCCGCCCGGTCTGTGCCCCGCCGTTCATGTATCCGGGATAGGCATCGGACAGGTGCTCGCCCGCGAAATAGACCGGGCCGGCCGATAGCGGTACCGATGCGATCCCGTTCGCTTCCGTCCAGATCAGTTCGGCGAACTTCGTCAGCTGGCCGGGGCGGAAATTGACGTAGCTGCCGCCGGTGAACGGTTCGTCGTGCCAGTTGGTGCGGCGCACGACCGGCCCGGTCGCGGCCGACATGCCCTTCACGCCCGTATCGGCCAGCCGGGCGAACTTCAGCGCGACCGCGCGGGGTTCGCCGCGATCGGCGGCGCGGACCTCGGCACCGCCGGTGAACCACGTCCAGACGCTGCCCGCGCCCGTGGCGGGCCGAACGCCGCCGTCCCAGCCCAGCGACGATCCGACACCGTGGTCGACCTGCCAGATCTCGCCGCCGCGGCCGATCGGCTGTTCCCACGGACGGCTGGCCATCGCGACCTGCACCTTGCCGTTCAGGCCCAGCCCGACATCGCTGATGAACTGCCGCCACAGCGCGGGCAGGGGGATGCCGTACGCCACCTTGCTCATGACCGCGGCCGGCGTGGTGACGATGACCGCGGACGCATCGAACGTCTCGGCATTGGAAAAGGTCAGCCGGACGCCGCTGCCGCGCGGATCGACACGGGTCAGCCGGCGGTAGGTGACGATGCGCGCCGCCAGCCGCTTCGTCATCGCGGCGACCAGCGCGCTGCTGCCGCCGGCGATCTGGAAGCGTTCGTCGCTGCGGCTGAGTACGTCGATGCGTCGCCCCTCGACCGAGGGCAGGTTGAAAACCAGCTCCAGTGCCGACGCCTGCGCCGGCTCGACGCCATATTCGGTGCGTGCGGTCGCCTCCATCAGGCGACGCGCCCAATCCTCGGGCATCAGCCTGGCATATCTGTCGAGATAGCCGGTGAACGACATCCGATCGAGTTCGGCCGCGACGCGGGCATAATCCTTGTCCAGGCGCACGGCGTCCGCGTCGATCTGTCCCGCGATGCCGCGCAGGCCCGCGATCAGCCGGTCGCGCGGCAATTCCTGCGCCCCATCGAGGATCATCGTACGATGCGGCCCGCCCTTGCGGTCGATCAGCGCCAGGCCGAAGTCCCTGCACAGCGCATGCATGTCGGCATGCTCGGTGTTGACCAGCTGGCCGCCCATCTCGAACGCCGGCATACCCCTGGCCTGCACGGTCAGCATCCGCCCGCCGGTCCGCGTCCGCGCCTCGAACAGCCGGGCATCGACACCGGCGCGGGTCAGGTGCCACAGCGCCGACAGGCCGGCGATGCCGCCGCCGATGATCGCGACCGGCCCCGGCCCCGCGGCGCGCGCCGGGCGCGGCAGGCTGCTCGCCGCAGCGGTCGCGGCGAGCGCGGCGATCAGCTGGCGGCGCGACAGGCCGTCGCCGCCCGCGTCCGGCGCGGCGACGCCGGCGTCGCGCAGGTTCGCGCGCCGCGCCGCCTCCATCGCCTGCCAAAAGCCCGTCGGTCCCCGCATTCCCAGTCCCCCTTGGCAGACGCCATAGCGTCACGCGCTTGCCAAGGCGACAGCCTCCCGCGCATACGCCGCTCATTATGACCGCACCCATCCCCAAGCCGTGGATCATGGCGATCGCGCCCTATGTCCCGGGCCGCAGCACGACCGCCGATGGCCGTACCGTCGCGAAACTGTCGTCGAACGAGAATCCGCTCGGCACCTCGCCCGCCGCGCGGGCCGCGTTCGAGGAGGCGAGTGGCCGGCTGGAACGCTATCCCGACGCCGGCGCGACCGACCTGCGCGAGACGCTCAGCCGCCTGTACGGGCTCGATCCGGCGCGGATCATCTACGGCAACGGGTCGGACGAGGTGCTGCACCTGGCCGCCGGGGCGTTCGCGGGGCCGGGCGACGAGGTGATCCATGTCCGCTACGGCTTTGCGGTGTACGAGATCGCGACGCGGCGCGTCGGCGCGACGCCGGTGATCGCGCCCGATCGCGATTATGCCACCGACGTCGATGCGATCCTGGCCTGCGTCACCGATCGCACTCGGATCGTCTATGTCGCCAACCCGAACAACCCGACCGGCACCTACACCAGCCGCGAGGATATCGCGCGCCTGCACGCCGGGTTGCCGGGCCATGTGCTGCTGGTGCTCGACCACGCCTATGCCGAATATATCGACGGCGATGCGGAGGACGGCGGGATGGCGCTGGCCGAAACCGCGGCGAACGTCCTGGTGACGCGGACCTTTTCCAAGATGTACGGCCTGGCCGCCGAACGGATCGGCTGGGGCTATGCGTCCGACGCGATCATCCAGGCGATGCACCGCATCCGCCTGCCGTTCTCGATCACCATCGCGGGCACCGCGGCGGCGATCGCCGCGCTGGGCGACCGCGCGTTCGTCGACCACACGCGCGATCACAATGCGCGCTGGCGGGCGTGGTTCACCGCCGAGATCGGCAAGCTGGGCAACGCCGGCCTGCGCGCGGTACCGAGCCAGGCGAATTTCGTCCTGGTCCTGTTCGAGGGGACGCTGACCGCCGAGGCCGCCTACAAGGGGCTGATGGATGCCGGCTACATCGTCCGCTGGCTGCCCGGACAGGGGCTGCCGCACGGCTTGCGCATCACGATCGGCACCGCGGACGAGACGCAGGGTGTGTTGGCGGCGCTCAGGGGGCTGGTCGACACTGCCAAGTAACCGCCGTTCGTGCTGAGCTTGTCGAAGCACGTGCCAGGCCCCACGCACTTCGACAGGCTCAGTGCGAACGGAGATTATCGATGCTGCCCTTTTCCCGCGTGACCATCATCGGACTGGGCCTGATCGGCTCGTCGATCGCCCGCGGTGTGCGCGAGAGCATGCCGAGCGTCCCGCTGACCGGTCATGATGCCGACCCGGCGGTACGCGCGCGGGTGCGGGCGCTCGATCTGGTCGACGATGTCGCCGACACGCCGGGCGCAGCGGTGATCGACGCCGATCTGGTGATCCTGTGCGTGCCGGTCGGCGCGATGGGCGCGGTCGCCGCCGATTTCGCCGCCGATCTGCCGGCCGACGCGATCGTCAGCGATGTCGGGTCGTGCAAGGCCAGCGTGGTCGAGGCGCTGTCCGCCGCATTGCCGGGCGCGACGGTCGTGCCGGCGCATCCCGTCGCGGGTACCGAACGCAGCGGGCCCGATGCGGGCTTCGCCGCGCTGTTCCACAAGCGCTGGTGCATCGTCACTCCGCCGGAGGGCACTCCGGCGGTGGCGGTCGAGCGGGTCAGCGCGTTCTGGCGGCGGCTGGGTGCGGATATCGAGATCATGGCCCCCGACCACCATGATCGCGTCCTGGCGGTGACGAGCCACCTGCCGCATCTGATCGCCTACACGATCGTCGGCACCGCCAGCGACCTGGAGGAAGTGACGTCGAGCGAGGTCATCAAATATTCGGCCGGCGGCTTTCGCGACTTCACCCGCATCGCCGCGTCCGACCCGACGATGTGGCGCGACGTGTTCCTGTCGAACAAGGATGCCGTGCTCGACATGCTCCAGCGCTTTTCCGAAGACCTGAGCGAATTGCAGCGCGCGATCCGCTGGGGCAAGGGCGACGCGCTGTTCGACAGCTTCACCAAGACCCGCGCCATCCGACGCTCGATCATCGAGCAGGGCCAGGACGACGCCCGGCCCGACTTCGGAAGATCGGACCATTGATGCAGGGCGGCTACCGGATCAGAACGGCAGCCACTTCGACTTCTCGCTGAACCGCATGTAGCCGACGTTCGCGCCCAGCCGCCAGCCGACGCCCAGCCGGATCGGGATCAGCACGATGTTGCCGCGCCGCAGATAGGTGGCGGCGAACCCGCCGACGAAATACACCCGCCCCTCGACCGCAGGGAAGCGTTTGAACAGGTCCTGCGAATCATAGAGGTTGTAGACCAGCACGAACACCTTGTTCGCATCGCCGCCGACGTCGAAGCCGAGCGACGGTCCGGTCCAGTAGACCTTGCGCTCACCCTCCACCCTGTGGGTCATCACGCCCGATCCGTAGCGCAGGCCGACGACGAACGCGCCGCCCGCCTCGCGCCCGGCGATATAGGCGTTGGGTTCGCCCTGTTCGCGCAGCAATTTCTCGACCAGTCCGGCCAGCCCTTCCGCCCCCTTGCCGAACGTGTTCTCCGCTGCGGCGATCACGTCGTCGCGGCGATAGGTGGGGGCGGCTTCGGCGGCCGTCGCCCGCGCGGCGGCATCGTCGGTCGGCAAGGGTTGCACGGTGGTGTGGGCATCCTGCGTCGCGACGTCGCTGCCCGGATCGACGGGCGCGTCCTGCGGCGCGGTCGTCTGGCGTGGTGTGGGTGCCGGTGGCGTACGCGGCGACAGGTCGGCGTCGATCGCACTGTTCGGATCGACCGTCCGGACCTGCGCCGCCAGCGGTGCCGCGACCAGCAGCGCGGCCGCCGTGGCCCCGCGCACGATCGCCTGAAACATTCCCATCATCCGCTCATCCCCCTGGGCGACCCGACACCGGACTATGGACGGCACGGATGCACCGGCAATGAACGCGCGACGAACCGAATCGATTTCGCGGTCGAGCGGAGGCGCAGATAAGGGTGCGTCAGGGCCAACGACCCTGTTGCCGACCCGCCAACCCCCCGCTATAGCCGCGCTTCGCCGCATTCCGGAGACGTGGGTGAGTGGCTGAAACCAACGCTTTGCTAAAGCGTCGTACGGGAAACCGTACCGAGGGTTCGAATCCCTCCGTCTCCGCCAGCCGCCGCGATCCTTTCACGCCCGGATCGCCCGAGATGTTTGTTACAACAGCAGTTCCTGCGCCGATGCGCGGCCGATCTCGCCGCCGCCACGCCGGCGGGCGAGTTCGGTTTCGGCGGTGAAGCGGATGTCGATGTCGCGGTCGGTCAGGAACCCGGCCAGGCTTTCGTTGTCGATCTCGCGCCAGTCCTTGCCGCGATCGGGGCCGTAGCGGACGCGCGGCAGCAGGCCGGGCTGGCTGGACCATTCGATCAACTGCGCCACACTCGCCTCGTTCAGCTGGTCGCGCAGGTGGAAGGCGGTGACATAGGCATCGGGAAAGGCACGGTGCGCAGGCAGCCCGCGTTGATGTTCCATCCCCGCGGGTTTGCGCCAGTATCGCAGCATCTGGTTGGAATAGCCCGGCGAATCGGGCCACAGCCGCAGCGCGCATTTCCACGTGCAGATCCAGCTCTGGCCGTGCGTCAGCGCCGGTGTGCAGAACTGTTCCTCGAAACTGGCGCGATGCGCGGCCAGAGCGACGCGGCGCGGCCAGGGATCGAGGACGGGGCGGGCCACGTCGTGCCAGTAGCGCGCGTCGGCGACATCCTCGTCGCGGATATGGTGGACCGCCATCGTGACCGGGGGGATCTGGCGGCCCGGATTGACCAGGATGCTGCCGCCTTCGCCCTCCAGCTCCCACCGCCCGTCGGGCTGCAGTGCGACGTCCTGCCAGCCGATCTCGAGCACCGCATGGGTCGGCGGGGCATTGCCGGTGGTTTCCAGGTCGATGACTCGGACGATGCTGGGGGTGGGACGCATCGTGGCGATGTGGGCTTTGTCGAACGAAGAAGAAAGGGGGTTCAGAGAAGGCGCTACGGCGCGAAGAGAGAAGATATGGGTTCACGCGGAGACGCGGAGGCGCAGAGAGTGATTGCCTGCCGCGCCGTAGGCGCCTTCATCTCGACGCTGATTTCAAAAGCGCTGCGCGCCGCCGAAACAACTCCGCGTCTCCGCGCCTCCGCGTGAATCAATCCTTCTTTCTCAATGCCCGGCCTGCGGCCCCCGCTCCAGCCCGCTCGCCGCCAGCTGGGCGTCGATCATCGCCATCAGCCGGTCGAGGCCCGCCTGATCCCTCGCCTCGGCGCGTGCGACGAGGACGTCTTGGGTGTTCGACGCGCGCAGCAGCCACCAGCCGTCCGGTGTGTTGACCCGCGCGCCGTCGGTGCGGTTCACGTCGGCACCCTCTGCCTCCAGCCGGTCGAGCACTTCATCGACGACCGCGAACTTGCGCGATTCATCGACCTGGAAGCGCATTTCCGGCGTATTGACGAAGTCCGGCATCGCGCTGCGAATCTCGGTCATCGTGCCGCCGATGACATGCACCGAATTGATGATCTGGACCGCGGCGTATTGAGCGTCGTCGAACCCGTAATAATCCTGCGCGAAAAAGATATGCCCGCTCATCTCGCCGGCCAGCGGCGCGTGGGTTTCCTTCATCTTGGTCTTGATGAGCGAATGGCCGGTCTTCCACATCAGCGGTTCGCCGCCCAGTTCGGCGATGCGATCATACAGCATCTGCGACGCCTTCACGTCGGCGATGATCGTCGCGCCGGGGTCCTTGCGCAGGACAGGTACGGCCAGAATGGACAGAAGCTGATCGCCCCAGATCACGCGGCCTTGCCCGTCGATCGCGCCGACGCGGTCGCCGTCGCCGTCGAAGGCCAGTCCGAAATCGAGGTTGTTGTCGGCGACCAGCGTCTTGAGATCGGCCAGATTCTTTTCTTCGGTCGGATCGGGATGATGGTTGGGGAAATTGCCGTCTATCTCGGTGAAGATCGTGTGATGCTCACCCGGCAGCAGCTTCACGAGCTTCTCGATCACCCGGCCCGCGGCACCATTGCCCGCGTCCCACCCGATGCGGAAGGTGCCGCCGGCATAGCCCGCCATCAACCGGCCGACGTAATCGTCCTCGATATCCACGTCGGTGACGGTGCCGTTGCCCTCGTCCCACGCACCCTCTGCGGCCATCTGGCCCAGGCTCTGGATGTCCTCGCCGAAAAACGGACGATGCTGCAGCACCATCTTGAAGCCGTTATACTCGGCGGGATTGTGGCTGCCGGTTATCTGGATGCCGCCATCGACCTCCAGCGTCGCCTCGGCATAATATAGCATCGGCGTGGGACCGAGGCCGATGCGGACGACATCGACTCCGCTGGCGGTCAGCCCGGCGATCAGCGCGGACTCCAGTTCCTGCGACGAATTGCGCCCGTCGCGCCCCACCGCCACCCGCGTCCCGCCCGCCTGGCGGACGCGCGTCGCGAAGCCGCGCCCGATCGCGTTCGCGTCGGCGGTGCCGAGCGTCTGTCCGACGATCCCGCGGATGTCATATTCGCGCAGGGACGTGGGGTCGAAATTGTGGGTCAAGATCAGGCTCCTGGTTCAGACAACATCTCAACCCGTTCGTGCTGAGCTTGTCGAAGCACCGTACTTCGTGCCGCAGGCGCATCCTGTGCCTATCGAAGAACGGCCCTTCGACAAGCTCAGGGCGAACGGTTTTGATATGGGTTCATCGATCCAAAGCCCGATAGCAGCTTTGGTTGCAAGCGAAGTTCACCCCCCCAGCCGCCGCAGCAGCACGTCGCGCGCGGCGTTGATCTGGCGCGTCAATTCGGCCGATCCGCCGCGATCGGGATGCACACCGCCGAGCAGCCGGCGGTGCGCGGCGCGGACGTCGTCGGCGGACGCATCGGCCCCCACGCCCAGGATGTCGCGCGCCTTCGCCTCGTCCGGCAGCGCCCTGGGCTTGGGTTTCAACACCCACCAGACCGCCGCCATCAGCGCAAGTGCGAACAGGATCTTGATCAAGCGGCCGCACCCGAAAACAGGGGCAGGGACGGTTCGGGCAGCGCCAGCCCCGCCATCATCTCGCGCAGTTCCTGCCGGGCCGCGACATGGCCCAGGCCCATCCCGCCGAATTCCTTTGAATCGAGCATCGTCAGGCCCGAAGGGAACAGCTCGCGATAGATCACGCGCTCCGACAGGCCCGGAATGACCCGGAAACCGACCCGCTTGGACAGCTGGTCGATCGCCTCCGACACGCGCCGCATATTCTTGGCCTCGACATATTGCAGGCGGTTGCGCAGCACGACCCAGTCGATCGTCGCGCCATCGGCCTTGGCGCGGGTCTTGCGCGCCTCCCAGATCAGCTCGGAGTAGAAACTGGGGCGGGTGACCTTGAAATTGTCGGGATCGACCTGTCCGATCAGGTCGAAATCGACGAAGCTGTCGTTCATCGGCGTGACCAAAGTGTCGGCGTTGGTCGCCGCCAGCCGCGCGAACTTGTCGTCGCGGCCCGGCGTGTCGATCACAAGATAATCCGCATGCGCGCTCAGTCGGTCGAGCGTCTCGGCGAAGAAATCGTCACTCGTCCCATCGTGGGTCGCGTGGATCGGCGTCACCAGCTCGCGCCCAGTGCGCTTCACCGTGGCGGCGCGGTTGTCCAGATACCGGCCCATCGTGCGCTGACGATGGTCGAGATCGAATGCCGCCACGCGGCTCCCTCGCGTCGCCAGCGCGATCGCGGTGTGGACCGCGGTCGTCGATTTGCCGGTCCCGCCCTTTTCGTTGGCGAAGACGATCACGTGGAGGTTCGGGACGTGCAGATTGTTCGCGTCGGCCAAGGCGGCGACCATCCTCATTGTTGATCGGTGATGACGTGGCCCGTAAAGGCACCCGTCCGTGTATCGAAGGGCGTACCACCGTGCAAACCATCCGTCGCCTGTCAGACCTGCGATCCGCGCTCGCCGAGTATCGTTCGGCGGCCGAGACGGTCGCGCTGGTGCCGACGATGGGCGCGCTGCATGCCGGGCACATGGCCTTGGTGGCGCAGGCGAAACTGGCCGCGAAGCGCGTCGTCGTCTCGATTTTCGTCAACCCGAAGCAGTTCGGCGCGAACGAGGATCTGAGCCGCTATCCGCGCAAGGAGCTGGCCGACGCGCGGATGCTGTCCGATGCAGGCGTGGACATACTGTGGATGCCCCCGGTCGAGGAAATATATCCGGACGGTTTTGCGACCATGATTTCGGTGACCGGCGTCAGCGACGGCCTGGACGGGGCGGCGCGTCCCGGTCACTTCGATGGCGTGGCGACGGTGGTGGCCAAGCTGTTCAACCAAGTCCGACCCGATGCGGCGCTGTTCGGCGAGAAGGATTTCCAGCAGCTCGCCGTGATCCGCCGGATGGTTGCCGATCTCGACATGGATATCGCGATCCGGGGCGTCCCGACCCAGCGCGACGACGACGGCCTCGCGCTGTCGTCGCGCAACGCGTATCTGGCGACCGAGGACCGCGCGAAGGCGGTCGCACTGCCGCGCGCGCTGGGCGTCGCGGCGGCGGCGATCGCGAAGGGTGGTGATGCTGCCGAAGCGCTGCGCACGGCGCGCGAAAGCCTGACCGCCGCGGGCTTCGACATCGATTATGTCGAACTGGTCGATGCAGCGACGCTCGGGCCGGCGGATGCGGCGCGCCCGCGCCGGTTGCTGGCCGCCGCCCGGATCGGCGGTACGCGGCTGATCGACAATATCGCGGTCGCCGAACACGGTTAAGTCGCGTTAACCATTCCCTTACACTTTGCCGCCAAACCTGCCCCTACTGAAAATGGGGGTTACGGACATGGGCAGCAGTCTGAAGAGTGCGACATTCCTGATCGATAGCCGTCTGCGCGATGCCGCGCGCGGCAATCCGAATGCATATTACGACCTGGGCATGGTCTATTCGAGCGGGGCCGAAGGCATCGACATCGACCTGATCGAGGCGCACAAATGGTTCAACCTGGCGGCGATCGCCGGCAATACCCGCGCACAGGAATGCCGCGCCGACATCGCCGAGGAAATGTCCGCGCGCGACATCATCGCGGCGCAGAAGGCGGCGCGGGCGTGGCTGCAGGTGACCGCGGGGCGGATCGCGGCGTAGTCGGGATCGCGGAGCGTCGGCGTAACGACGGCTCCGGTCCGTACCGACGAGCGATCCGGACCGGCCGGCGGGCGTAGCCCGACCGACGGCGCGGGCTATGCCCGCGACGCGGATGGCGAAGCGATCATCGAAATCCGTTCACATTGAACCATTACAGTCCGTTCGCCCTGAGCTTGTCGAAGGGCGTGTTCCAGGCACGTGCTTCGACAAGCTCAGCACGAACGGTGATGGGCTCTCCGGCGCTCCCCGAGATTACGCCTTCTTGGCCGGCGCCTTCCTGACCGCTGCCTTCGCCTCGCCGGCCGCCGGCTTCTTCGCCGCCGGCTTCTTCTTCGGTGCGGCCTTCTTCTTGCCCTTCTTCGCCGGGGCAGCCGCGGCGCGCGCGTCGATCAACTGGGCGGCTTCCTCCAGCGTCAGCGCGTCCTGCGCGATCGACTTGGGCAAGGTCGCATTGGTCTCGCCATCGGTGACATAGGCACCGTAACGGCCCTCCATCAGCTTGATCTCCGCCTCGGTCCGCGGATGCTTGCCGAGTATTTTCAGCGGTTCGCGCGCGGCGCCACGGGCCGGTCGTCCACCGCCCGCCGCGGCTTCGGCCAGCTTGACCACGGCCGCGTTCATCCCCGTCTCGAACACCTCGGCGGTCGAGGTCAGCCGCGCATATTTGCCGGCGTGCGCCAGATAGGGGCCATAGCGACCGATCGACGCGGTGATCTTCTCACCCGTTTCCGGGTGCGTGCCGACCTCGCGCGGAAGCGACAGCAATTTCACCGCCCAGTCTAGGTCGAGTTCGGGAATGTCCTTCGGGATCGACGCGCGCTTGATCTCGTTGCCCTCGCCCGTCTGGATATACGGCCCGAAACGCCCCGACTTGCGCTCGACCGGCAGCCCGGTGTCGGGATGCCTGCCCAGTTCCTCGGGCCCGGTATCCGCGCCCGCGTCACCACCGCCCTGCGCGAATCGGCGGGTGTACTTGCACTCGGGATAGTTGGAGCAGGCGACGAACGCGCCGAACTTGCCGCCGCGCAGCGCCAGCCGGCCTTCGCCGCAATTCGGGCACAGCCGCGGATCGCTGCCGTCGTCCTTCGGCGGGAACAGGTAATCCGAGAGGAATTCGTCGAGCGCGGCGGTGACTTCGCTCGGCTGGCGTTCCTTGACCTCTTCGGTCCGCGGCTTGAAATCGCGCCAGAAGGCGTCGAGCACCGACTGCCATTCGGCGCGCCCGCCCGACACCTCGTCGAGTTCGTTCTCGAGGCCCGCGGTGAAATCATAGGACACGTATTTCTCGAAGAACCGTTCGAGGAACGCGGTCAGCAGCCGGCCCGATTCCTCGGCGAAGAAGCGGTTCTTCTCCAGCCGCGTATAGCCACGGTCCTTCAGCACATCGATGATCGACGCATAGGTCGAGGGACGCCCGATGCCGAGTTCCTCCAGCCGCTTGATGAGGCTGGCGTCGGAATAGCGGGGCGGCGGCTGGGTGAAATGCTGTTCGGCCTTCACGCCGGTCTTGGCCGGCGAATCGCCCGATTTCAGCATCGGCAGGCGGCGGCTGTCTTCATCGCCGTCGTCGTCGCGACCCTCTTCGTACAAGGCGAGATAGCCGGGGAAGATCATGACCTGCCCGGTCGCGCGCAGCACCGCCTTGCCGGTGCCGTCCTCCAGCTCGATCGTCGTGCGCTCCAGCCGCGCCGCCGACATCTGGCTGGCCAGCGCGCGCTTCCAGATCAGCTCGTACAGCCGCGCGTGGTCGCCGCCGCCGGCGCGATCCTTGCCGAAATCGGTCGGGCGGATCGCTTCATGCGCTTCCTGCGCGTTCTTGGCCTTGGTCTGGTACTGCCGCGGCCTGTCGGGGACGTAGCCGCCGTCATAGCGCTCGATCACCGCCTTGCGCGCAGCGTCGATCGCCGATCCGTCCATCTGGACGCCGTCGGTCCGCATATAGGTGATCGCGCCGTCCTCGTAGAGACCTTGCGCGATCCGCATCGTGTGGCTGGCCGAGAAGCCGAGCTTGCGCGCGGCCTCCTGCTGGAGCGTCGAGGTGGTGAACGGCGGTGGCGGGTTGCGGGTCGCGGGCTTGGTTTCGACGGTAGCGACGGTGAAGCGTCCGCTTTCGACGTCGGCCTTCGCGCGCATCGCGTCACCTTCGGCCCCGATCGACAGCCGGTCGAGCTTCCTGCCCTCCCACTGCGTCAGCCGGGCGGTGAAGGGGGTGCCGTCATGCTCGAAGCTCGCCTCGACCGACCAATATTCCTGCGGGCGGAACAGCTCGATCTCGCGCTCGCGCTGGACGATGATCCTGAGCGCGACCGACTGGACGCGGCCCGCCGACTTGGCGCCGGGCAGCTTGCGCCACAGCACGGGCGACAGGGTGAAGCCGACGAGATAGTCGAGTGCGCGGCGCGCGCGGTACGCGTCGATCAGGTCGGTATCGAGTTCGCGCGGCGCCTTCATCGCCGCCAGGATCGCGGGCTTGGTGATCGCGTTGAAGGTGACCCGCTCCACCTCCTTCGGCAGCGCCTTGCGGCCGCGCAGCACTTCCTGGACGTGCCAGCTGATCGCTTCACCCTCGCGATCGGGATCGGTCGCCAGGATCAGGCGGTCGGCCTTTTTCGCCTCGTCGGTGATCGCCTTCAGCTGCTTGGACTTGTCGGCGTAATTCTCCCACGTCATGGCAAAGCCGTCGTCGGGATCGACCGACCCGTCCTTGGGCGGCAGGTCGCGGACGTGACCGTAGGAGGCGAGGACGTGATAGTCCGAGCCGAGATACTTCTCGATGGTTTTCGCCTTGGCGGGCGATTCGACGATGACGAGTTGCATGGATGCCTAACTGGGAAGCCTTGTACGTACGCGCGAGGGTGGCGGGGTCGATCGCCCCCCGTCAACCCTCCCCCTCCGTTCGTGCTGAGCTCATCGACGGGCTCAGGACGAACGGGGAGCGTCAGGCAAAGAAACTCGCCTTCAGCCCGTCGATCACGAACTGCGCGGCCAGTGCGGCCAGCAGGACGCCGAGCAGGCGGGTGATGACCGCCTCGATCTTCGCCCCCAGCACCCGCATGATCGGCCCCGCCGCCAGCAGGGCCAGCAGGGTCAGTGCCAGGATCGTCAGCATCGCGCCCAGCACCACCAGCGACGCCGACAGACCTTCGGTGCGCGACATCAGCAACATGACGGATGCGATCGATCCCGGCCCGGCGATCATCGGCATCGCCATCGGAAAGATCGAGACGTCCTCGACCTCGGGCGTCTCCAGGATCTTCTGCGCACGATCCTCGCGCCGCTGGGTGCGGCGTTCGAACACCATGTCCATCGCGATCACGAACAACATGATCCCGCCCGCGATCCGGAACGCGTCGAGGCCGATGCCCAGCGCCCTGAGCAGCTGTTCGCCGAACAGCGCGAAGACCAGCAGGATGATCGTCGCGACGCCGACGGCCCGCACCGCCATCGCGCGGGTGTGCGTCGGCGATGCACCCGCGGTCAGCCCGGCATAGATCGGCGCGCAGCCGGGCGGGTCGATGACGACGAAGAAGGTGATGAGCGCCGAGATGTAGAGTTCGATCACAGCGCGTCCTTCGCCAGGTCGATGCCCGCGTTGCGATACGCAGCGACGACCGTGTTGCGCAACAGACACGCGATCGTCATCGGTCCGACGCCGCCGGGTACGGGCGTGATCGCGCCGGCGACGCTGGCCGCACTGTCGAATTCGACATCGCCGACGAGGCCATTGTCGGTGCGGTTGATGCCGACGTCGATGACGGTCGCACCGGGTTTCAGCCATGCGCCCTTGACGAAGTGCGGAATGCCGACCGCCGCGACGACGATATCGGCGCGCGATACATGGCCGGCGAGGTCCCGCGTCCGCGAATGCGCGAGCGTCACCGTGGCGCTGGCCTGGGTCAGCAATGCGGCCATCGGCTTGCCGACGATGTTCGACCGGCCGATCACCACCGCATCCTTGCCCGACAGGTCGCCCAATTCCGCCTTCAGGAGCATGAGGCAGCCGAGCGGGGTGCAGGGCACGAATCCTGCCAGCCCGGTCGCCAGCCGCCCGGCGTTGACCGGGTGGAATCCGTCGACGTCCTTGTCGGGGTCGATCCGCGTGAGCACGGCGGCTTCGCGAACATGGCCCGGCAGAGGCAGCTGGACGAGGATGCCGTCCACGCTCGTGTCGGCGTTGAGCGTGTCCACCAGCGCGATCAGGTCGGCTTCGGACGTATCGGCGGGCAGGCGGTGCTCGAAGCTCGTCATGCCGGCGGCGACGGTCGCCTTGCCCTTGGACTTCACATAGACGCTCGAGGCCGGATCGTCGCCGACCAGCACGACGGCCAGCCCCGCCTTGCGGCCGCTTCGCCCCTCGAATGCGCGGGCGATGACGCCCACCCGTTCCCTGAGCCGCGCCGCCGCAGCCTTTCCGTCGATGATCCGAGCACTCATGGCTGCGCCCTTAGCCAGAGCGCGCTTGTTCCGCCACCACCGTTCGTGCTGAGCTTGTCGAAGCACATGCCCGGAATACGTACTTCGACAAGCTCAGTACGAACGGTGGGAAGGAGCCTGTCGGGCCTCTACCCCACGTACACCGGCGCCTGGTACAGGCTGGGGATGACGATGTTCATCAGGATGTAGAGGATAAGCAGCACGACCATCGGCGACAGGTCGAGCGCGCCGAAATCGGGCAGGATCTTGCGGATCGGACGGTACAATGGCTCGGTCATCGTGCCGAGCGCGCTCCACACGTTGCGGACCAGATCGTTCGACGTGTTGATGACGTTGAACGCGATCAGCCACGACAGGATTGCCTGTACCACGATGATCCACCAGACCACGTTCAGCAGCACCTGGATGATTTCGAGGATGGTGTTCACCGGATACGTCCTTGGAAACTGTGTTAGTCGGATATAGCGCCTGCCTCAGCGCCGTACCAGTGTCCCTATCCCGCTTTCGGTGAAGATCTCCAGCAGCATGCCGTGCGGAATGCGACCGTCGATGATGACCGCGGCGTCCACCCCGCCCTCGACCGCGGCGACGCAGGTTTCCAGCTTGGGGATCATGCCGCCGGTGATCGTCCCGTCGGCGCGCAGTGCACCGATGTCGGACGGCTTCAGGTCGGTCAGCAGGTTCCTGTCCTTGTCGAGCACGCCCGGCACATCGGTCAGCAGGAAGAACCGCGACGCGCGCAGTTCGGCGGCGATGGCACCCGCCATCGTGTCGGCGTTGACGTTGTATGTGTGGCCGTCCGCCCCCAGCGCGACCGGCGCGACGACCGGGATGAAGCCCTGTCCGGCCAGGCTGGTCAGGATCGTCGCATCGACCTGCGTCGGCTCGCCGACGAAGCCCAGATCGACGTGGCGTTCGATGCCCTGCAGCTTGTCGGCACTGCGGCCCTGCACCTTTTCGGCGACGACCAGATTGGCGTCCTTGCCCGAAATCCCCACCGCGCGACCACCCGCGGCGGCGATCCACGACACGATTTCCTTGTTGATCGATCCCGCCAGAACCATTTCGGCGATCTCGGCGGTCGGCTTGTCGGTGATGCGCAGGCCGTCGTGGAAGCGCGATTCGACCCCCAGCCGCTTCAGCATCGCGCCGATCTGCGGGCCGCCGCCGTGGATGACCACCACGTTGATGCCGACCATCTTGAGCAGCACGACATCCTCGGCGAAGTCGCGCGCGAGTTCGGGATCGCCCATCGCGTGCCCGCCGTATTTCACGACGAACGTCTTGCCGGTGTAGCGCTGGAGATAGGGGAGCGCTTCGGTGAGCGTCTCGGCCTTGGCCAGCATCGCGGGGTCGGGGGCGTGGTTCATGGGGCGCGCTCTAATGCGATGGCCCGTTTTCCCCAACCCCGTTCGTGTCGAGTAGGCGTCGAGCCTGTCGAAACGCCGTATCGAGACATACCGCCGCCGATTTCTCGGTACGCCTTCTCGACAGGCTCGAAGGCTACTCGAAACGAACGGAGCGAGTTTTACACTCCCCGCGAATCGATCCGCCGGCCGATCGCGACGAACAGATAGATCAGCGCCGGCACCAGCACGATCGACAGCACGACCTTGGCCAGCATCTGCCCCAGCATCAGGTCGGCGATCGGGCGTTCGCCATAGAAGCTGATCGTGATGAACAGCAGCGTGTCGACGACCTGGCTGAGCACGCTGGCGATGGCGGCGCGCACCCACAGGACGCGTCCCTCGCCGCCCTTGCCCCGCAGCGCGGAAAAGATCGTGACGTTCAGGAACTGCGAGATGCCGTAGGAAATGAGCCCCGCCAGCATCATCCGCCCGCTCTGGCCCACCACGACCGGGAAGGCGTCGATCGCCGGCGGGTACATGCCCGGATCGTGCGGCAGCGCGAGGACGATCTGGATCAGCGCCATTGATACCAGCAGCGGCAGGAAGCCGTAGAGCACCAGCGCGTCGGCGGTGCGGCGACCGTGCAGCTCGGCGATCGAACTCGACAGCGCGACCAGCAGCAGGAAGCCGAAGATCCCGGCCTCGACCGCCAGCGGCCCCAACGCGACCTGCTTTACGCCGAGCACTCCCGCGATACAGACCATGCCGCCATAGAACAGCGAATAGACGAACAGCGACTGCGGCACGGCGCGGCCTGAAGCGTTGGGCGTGGTTTCCATGTCGCGTACGCTACCTGTTTTTCCGCGATGCGAAAGCCCCTCTAGCCCCGCCCCGCGCCACGTGTATGGTCGTACGCTTCGCTGAAGTCGACGCGGGGGGCGTCGCGGCGGGAGGGTAGCCCATGCGTTTTCTGATCGGTCTGGCCGGTATCCTGGTGATCTTGGGCATCGCATTCGCGCTGTCGAGCAATCGTCGCGCGATCCGCCTGCGCGTCGTCGGCGCGGCGTTCGCGCTGCAGGCCGCGATCGCGGTGCTGGTACTGTATGTGCCGCAGGGGCGCGCGGTGCTGAAGTTCCTGTCGGACGGGGTCGCGGCACTGCTCGGCTATTCGGCCAAGGGGACGCAGTTCCTGTTCGGCAACCTGGCCAGTCCCGAAATCGGCGGCAACAGTTTCGCGATCGCGGCGCTGCCGGTCATCATCTTCTTCGCCAGCCTGGTGTCGATCCTCTATTATCTGGGCGTGATGCAGCAGATCGTCCGCTGGGTCGGCGGCGGGATCGAGAAGGTCATCGGCGTGTCGAAGGTCGAGTCGCTGTGCGCGGCGGCGAACATCTTCGTCGGACAGAGCGAATCGCCGCTCGTCATCCGCCCCTACCTCGCCAGCCTTACGCCCGCGCAACTGTTCACCGTGATGACCAGCGGCATGGCCGGGGTAGCGGGAACGATCCTGGCGGCGTACGCGTCGATGGGGATCAGCATCGAATATCTGCTCGCGGCCAGCTTCATGGCGGCGCCGGGCGGAATCCTGATGGCCAAGATCATCATGCCTGATGCCCCGGCCAGCCCGCAGGGCGAGCTGCCGCTGGGCGACCTGACCGCGGAGGACCGCGAGATCGAACTGTCCGAGGCGCGGATCAGCGGTCGCGGTCCCGCTGCGCTGCTGCCCGAGGGGACGCCGGGCGAACCGATGCCCGACGCCAGCCACGACGAGGAAAAGCCCGCAAACCTCATCATGGCCGCAGCGCAAGGGGCGCAGACCGGCGTCAAGCTGGCGGTTGCGGTCGGCGCGATGGTGCTGGCGTTCGTCGCGCTGGTCGCGCTGGCCAACGGCATCCTCGGTGGCCTGGGCGATCTGGTCGGGGTGCCCGGCCTGAGCTTCCAGGGGTTGCTCGGCTATGTCTTCGCGCCGGTCATGTTCCTGCTCAACGTGCCGTGGGACGAGGCGGGGATCGCCGGCGGGCTGTTCGGGCAGAAGATCGTGCTGAACGAATTCGTCGCCTATATCTCGCTGGGCGCGCAGAGCGCCGCGCTGTCGCCGCGTACCGTCGCGGTCATCACCTTCGCGCTGTGTGGTTTCGCCAATTTCAGTTCGATCGCGATCCAGATGGCGGTCACCGGCAGCCTGGCGCCCAACCAGCGGCCGATGATCGCGAAGCTGGGCATCCGCGCGCTGATCGCGGGCAGCCTGGCGAACCTGATGTCGGCGGCGCTGGCGGGGCTGCTGATCGGCTGACGCGTGCGGTTGGTGTTCACCAAGGGTGTGGGCAAGACCGACACGATGACGGTCGTCCGCCCCGGTCGCGACGATGAAGTGATCGACTGCCCCAAGCAGCGTATCATTCCGCACGACATGGTGCATTATGCGGTCGAGAGCGTACTCGATGCGCACGGATTTCTCGGACGTGTTGCGGCGGGTGAAGCGGCGGACTTCACGATGGGGTCAGACGCGGTCAGCGACGGGGTGGAGCGGCTGGTCGAGGTGTTCCAGGGCGACGGCTGGTCGGGCGGGACGTCATCGCCGGATGCGATGATCGACCTGTACCGGGTGACCTGCGACGCGCGGGATTGCCCGATGCTGGCGGTCGATACGGGCACGATCCTGGCAATTCGCGCGCGAATCGCGGAATTGGATGCGGCTTGGGATGCGGTGGTCGTGGGAGAGTCGCTGGTGCTGGAATTCGACGGGCACCACTGAATAGTCAATGGGTTGCGGAGGACTGCCCCAACCATCGTCATTCCCGCGAAGGCGGGAATCCATTCTGGCTGACGGCAGTGCGATGCCGTGAGTTCAGCGACTATCGATTCCCGCCGTCGCGGGAATGACGACGGGGAGGATTGATCCGACGATCAACCCTCCCGATCACGTCGTCTTCACCGCCTTGATCGCCTCGCCCTGTCTCAGCGTCTCGCCGTTCGACACGATCACCACATCGCCCATCTGCACCACGTCGAACAGTTTCTTCGCGAACGCGATCGGTACGCCGACGCAGCCATGCGTGGCCGCATCGGGGCGCATCGCCTCGCTGCCGTGGATGGAGACGCCGTCGTTGGTGAGCCGGAGCGTGTACGGCATCGGCGCGCCGTAGATGCTCGACACATGCTTCGCCTTGCGGAACGACACGTTGAAGACGCCCAGCGGCGTCGGCTTCACGTCCGCGCCATAGATCATCACCGCGGTGCCGATCTCGTGCCCGTCACGGAACACCGACAGCACCTGGGCCTTCAGATCGACCGTCACGACGATCCTGCCACCGGCCGCGGCCGGCGCGGCCTTCTCGTCCCAATACCAGTCGCCGTGGGTGAAGGGGTGGCGGACGTCGAGGACGCTCTTGACGCGGTACGCCGACATGTCCTGGGGCGCGATCGCGGGGACGACGGCTGGCTTAGCAGCGGCCTCAACGACCGGGGCGGCGGCCTTCACCGGCGTCGCCGGAGTGACTGGGCCGGGTTTTGCCGACAGCCGGTCGGCGATCTGTGCCGCGCCGAGGAAACATGCCGCGCAGCCCAGCGTCAGCCCGATCCGTTTCGCCCAGAGTGTCGTGCCCGCCATGCCTGTCCGTCCTTCGCCGATTCGAATCCGGCACTTGCCAGATCGGCGTTAAGGCGGGGTTTGGGAAGGCGCGGTTTTCCGCCTGTTCCGCACCGGGACAGCATGGTCGCGCGTTTACTCTTCGGTGATGAGCTTCACCTTGTTGGGCAGATCCTTGCCCTTGGTACGGCGCGACGGCAGCTGCACCGGATGCTTCTTCTTCCACTCGCCGAACGTCATCGGGCCGTCGGGGGTGTCGATCATGCGGTCATCTAGGGACATGGCGGCGCGCTCAACGCGTGGGAACGGGTTCAGTGCCGCCGTAATCGTAGAATCCGCGTCCCGTCTTGCGACCGTACCAGCCCGCCTCGACATATTTCACCAGCAGGGGCGCGGGGCGGAACTTGGGATCGCCGGTCCCCTCGAACAGGACGCGCGTGATCTCCAGGCACGTATCGAGCCCGATGAAGTCAGCCAGCGTGAAGGGCCCCATCGGGTGGTTGAGGCCGAGCCGGCAGGCGACATCGACGTCGCGGATGGTCGCCACGCCCTCGCCGACCGCGAAGCACGCCTCGTTCAGCATCGGCATCAGGACGCGGTTGACGATGAAGCCCGGCGCGTCGTTGGCGTGGACGATCTCCTTGCCCAGCGACCGGCCATATGCCTCGACCGCCGAAACCGTCGCATCGCTGGTGGCAAGACCACGGATCAGCTCGACCAGGCCCATGACGGGGACGGGATTGAAGAAATGTACGCCCATGAACCGCGCCGGGTCGTGCGAGGCCTGCGCCAGCCGCGTGATCGGGATCGACGATGTGTTGCTCGCCAGGATCGCGTCGGGGCGCATCGCCTTGCCGACGGTCTCGAAGATGCGGCGCTTGATCTCCTCGCGCTCGGTCGCCGCCTCGATCACCAGGTCGCACTCGGCCATTGCCGCGACGTCGCCGATCGCCTCGATCCGGCCGAGCGCTTCGTCGCGCGCGTCCGATGTTATCTTTTCCTTCTCGACCAGCCGGCCCAGTCCCCTGGCGATCCCCGCCTTGCCGGCCTCGGCCCGGGCGAGATCGACGTCCGAGAGCAGGACGCGATAGCCCGCCGCCGCACTGACCTGTGCGATCCCCGCACCCATCTGTCCCGCCCCGATCACGCCTACCGTCTTCATGCCAGCATCTCCCGTTCGCCGGCTCCATACCGCGTCTTGCGGTGCTTGCCACCCGCAGGCATGACACCGCGATGATCGCCCTGCTGCCCGTGCTCGCGCTTGCCATGCCCGTTCCGGCCATCGTGCCCCGGCCGGGCGAACTCAGGACGTTTCGCGACTGGACGGTCGGCTGCGACAATGGCGGCACGTGTAAGATGGCGTCACTCGTGACCGACGACGCGACCTATCCGACGGTGACGGCCAGCGTGGCGCGGACCGCCGGTCCCGACGGTCGCTGGACGATCACGCTGGCGGGCGACAAGGCCGATCCGAACGCCGTGTCGGTCGACGGCCGGACGATCGCGGGCGGGAGCGATCGTTACGCCGACGCCGAGGCGGCGGCGATCGTCGCCGCGATGGCGAAGGGCAGGGCGCTCGTCGCGCTCGACACGGGCCGCACGCCGATGGCGACGATCAGCCTGGCCGGTGCGGCGGCGGCGCTGCGCTACATCGACGCGATGCAGGGGCGTGTGGGCACCCGTAGTGCTGCGGTTGCGAAAGGCGCGAAGCCCGCAAGCGCCGTGCCGCCCGCGCCCGCCCTGCCGGTCGTCGCCGCGCTCCGCCCTTCCGGTACCGCGGTCACGCCGACCAGGGCGCAACTGGCCGAGATGCGCCGGCTGGGCGATTGCGACACTGCGGGATTTGCCGGCAGTGATGTGCCCGAAAGCCATGCGATCGGCGGCGGTGCCACGCTCGTCTGCGCGCCGTGTTCGAGTGGTGCCTACAACCTGATCTACGCGCTGTTCGTGCTGAAGGATGGAACGCTCTCGCCGGCGCGCGCCGACGTGCCGTCGGGCTTTGGTGAAGGGACTGCGATCGATGCACCCGCGCAGATCGTCAACGGCAGTTTCGACAAGGGACTGGTCGAAAGCTACGCCAAGGGCCGGGGCCTGGGGGATTGCGGCCTGTCGCAGAGCTTCGCCTGGGACGGCACCCGCCTGCGGCTGGTCGAGCAGGCGCAGATGGGCGAGTGCCGCGGCAATACCGATCTCATCACGACGTGGCGGGCGCGGGTGACGCGACGGTGAACCGTTAGCCGTTGCAAAGCCGTACGCTTGTCGTAAGTCCCGCGGGTGGTGCCGAAAATCCTGTCCCCCGCCAGAAAACTGTTCATCGACCGTGAGGACGATCGCGCGCTCCGGCGGGTGCTGTTGTGGGCGATGGCGCTCGGTTTCGTCGCGCTGATGGGCGCCGCGCTGGCCGCGCTGTCGACGACCGGGCGCAACCGTGAATACAACTGGCTGGTCGATCACAGCTATCAGGTGCGCGGCGAGATCGCGGCGTTCCAGATCGCGCTGGAACAGTCGGAAACGGCGCGGCGCGGCTATCTGCTGTCAGGCCAGCCGCTGTTCGTCGAAACCTATCGCACCAACGCCGACACGCTGTTTGCCCGGCTGGCGCAGCTCGAACAGCTGACCAGCGACAATCCGACACAGACAGCGGCGATCGCGCGGGTGCGGCATCTGCTGGACCGCGTACAGCAGGATCGCGATCGGTCGGTGACGCTGGTCGGCGCCGGGATGGGTGATCGTGCGCGGCGCTGGTTCGACTATAGTCCGACCGTCATCAGCATGCGCGCAATCCGTGCGCGGCTGCGCGTGATGGACGCGCACGAGGCGCGGCTGCTGGCGATCCGCAGTGCCGAACAGTCGGCCAGCATGGCGACGTTCCTGTCGATCCTGGGTGCCGCGGGATTGCTGGTGCTGGTCGTCGCTGCGGTCTCTCTGGTCACCGTGCTGCGCTTCACCCGCGATCTGGGTGCGTCGCGCGCGCAGCTGATCGACCTCAACGACACGCTGGAGGACCAGGTGGTCGAGCGCACCACGGACCTGGCGCGTGCGAACGAGGAGATCCAGCGTTTCGCCTATATCGTCAGCCACGACCTGCGATCGCCGCTGGTCAACGTCATGGGCTTCACCTCGGAACTGGAGACCGGGGTCACCGCACTTGCCGAACTCGTCACTCGGGCGGAGGAAAGCGCGCCCGACATCGTGACGGAGGACGCCCGGCTGGCGGCGCGGGAGGATTTGCCCGAGGCGATCGGCTTCATCCGCACCTCGACCGCCAAGATGGACCGCCTCATCAACGCGATCCTGAAGCTGGCGCGTGAGGGCCGCCGCACGATCGTGGCCGAACCGCTGAAGATGGAGGGCGTGATCGCCGGCATCCGCGACACGTTGCAGCACCGGCTGGACGAAACCGGGGGCGAGATCGTCATCGACGGCGCACTGCCCACGCTGGTCAGCGACCGGCTGGCGATCGAACAGGTCTTCGCCAACGTCATCGAGAATGCGGTGAAATACCGCCATCCGACCCGCCCGGTGCGCATCGTCGTCAGCGGCCGCACCGTCGGCGCGCGCGCGCGGTTCGAGATCGCCGACAACGGTCGCGGTATCGATCCGCGCGATCACCAGCGCGTGTTCGACCTGTTTCGCCGGTCGGGCACGCAGGATCAGGCCGGCGAGGGCATCGGGCTGGCCCATGTCCGTGCCTTGACCTATCGCCTGGGCGGCACCATCGACGTCAGTTCGACGCTCGGCGAGGGCGCCGTCTTCCGGATCGATCTGCCGATCCAGTTTGCCGACATGACAGGAACCGCAGCATGACGTCCCAGCAATCCGTGACCATCGTGATGATCGAGGATGACGAGGGCCACGCCCGCCTGATCGAGAAGAACATCCGCCGCGCCGGCATCTCGAACGCGATCCGCCATTTCACCGACGGCACCACTGCGCTCGATTTCATGTTCCATGCCGAAGACGGCCCGGCGCTGAACGGCCCGGCGCTGATCCTGCTCGATCTCAACCTGCCCGACATGAGCGGGACCGACATATTGGCGCGGGTGAAGGCCGAAGGATCGCCGCTGCGACGGACGCCCGTCGTCGTGCTGACGACCACCGACGACAAGGTCGAGATCCAGCGCTGCTACGATCTGGGCTGCAACGTGTACATCACCAAGCCGGTAAACTACGAAAGCTTTGCGCAGGCGATCCGCCAGCTCGGCCTGTTCCTGTCGGTCATCCAGTTGCCGGATCCGGAGGCGCCGTGAACGATCGGCGCCCCAGCATCCTCTACATCGACGACGACGCCGGGCTGAGCCGCCTCGCCCAGCGCGGGCTGGCGCGGCGTGGCTATGACGTCACGCTGGCCGCGAGCGGTGCGGAAGGGATCGCCGCCGCGACCGCGCAGGCGTTCGACCTGGTCACGGTCGATCACTACATGCCCGAACTCGACGGACTTGCGACGTTGCAGCAGTTGCGCGCGCTGCCCGACGCGCCGCCGGTCATCTATGTGACCGGATCGGAGGAAGGGCAGGTGGCGATCGCCGCATTGCGCGCCGGGGCGGTCGATTATGTCGTCAAGACGGTCGGCGACGATTTCCTCGACCTGCTGGCGCGCGCGATCGACAATGCGCTGGCCCGTGTCGAACTGTCGCGCGCGAAGGATGCCGCGGAGGCCGACCTGCGCGCCAGCCATAACCGGCTCGAAGCGTTGCTGCGCGAGGTCAATCATCGCGTCGCCAACAGCCTGCAACTGGTGTCGGCGTTCGTGCGCCTGCAATCGAGTGCGATTGAGGATGTACAGGCCCGCGCCGCGCTGGAGGATACGCAGCGTCGCATTACCGCAATCGGATCGGTCCACCGCCGGCTCTACACCTCGAACGATGTCGAGGGTGTCGAGATGAGCGAATATCTGACCGCGCTGATCGACGAGCTGACGCAGAGCTGGTCGACGCCCGACGCGACCTTCACCATCTCGCTCACCGCCGACGCGATGCGGGTACCGACCGATCGCGCGGTGTCGATCGGCGTGATCGTCAACGAACTGGTCAGCAACGCCTGCAAATACGCTTACGGCGAATTGTGCGGCGGATCGATCCGTGTGCTGCTGCGCAAGCTCGACGCGGAGCGGTTCGAGCTGTCGGTCGAGGACGACGGTGTCGGCATCGTCGCGGGCGCACCGGCGAAGGGCACGGGTCTGGGCACCAAGCTGGTCAAGGCGATGGCGCAGAGCCTGCAATCGGCGGTGACCTACGACTCCAGCCGTGGCGGATTGCGCGCGACCCTGGTGGCGCCGCTCGCCTGACGCGAGCGACGCCGTGTCCCTATTCCGCCGCGATCAGCGCTTCGGCATCGTCGAGCGGGTGGGCGAGGCGATTGACCATTTCCTTCGGGCAGACCTGCCAGAAATCGCCGCGGACACGATCCCAGTCCTCGAGCAGGCCGGCAGCCCATTTGCTGTCGGTTGCCTTCACGTGCGCGATGACCAGCGCGCGCAGCACCGCTTCCCAATGGCCCGACGCCAGCCGGTTCCAGGTCAGCGTTTCCGGGTTCGCGCGCCGCTCGAAACTGGCGTCGGCGTCGTAGACGAACGCCATGCCGCCGGTCATGCCCGCGCCGAAGTTCGCGCCGACCGTACCCAGGATCACTGCGATGCCGCCGGTCATATACTCGCAGCCGTTGGCACCGCAGCCCTCGACCACCACCTGCGCGCCGGAATTGCGGACGGCAAAGCGCTCGCCCGCCTGGCCTGCCGCGTAGAGCCGGCCCGAGGTCGCGCCGTACAGCACGGTGTTGCCGATGATCGTGTTGTCCTGACTCGCCAGCGGTGACGATACCATCGGACGGACAGAGATGATCCCGCCCGACAGCCCCTTGCCGACGTAGTCGTTCGAATCGCCGAATACTTCGAGCGTGATGCCCTTGCACAGGAATGCGCCGAGGCTCTGTCCGGCCGATCCGCGCAGGCGGACGGTGACATGGCCGTCGTCGAGCGTGTTCATGCCGAAGGTGCGGGTGACTTCGCCCGACAGGCTGGTGCCGACCGCGCGGTGGGTGTTGCGCACGCTATAGGTCAGCTGCATCTTCTCGCGCCGGGTGAAGACCGCCGCGGCATCCTTGATGATCTGCGCGTCGAGGCTGTCGGGCACCGCGTTGCGCCATTCGGTGCGCGAATAGCGGCGCTCGGCGTCGCTTGCATCGACCTTGGCGAGGACCGGGTTGAGATCGAGGTCGTCGAGATGTTCGGCACCACGGCTGACCTGGCGGAGCAGTTCGGTGCGGCCGATCACTTCGTCCAGGCTGCGGACGCCGAGCCGCGCGAGAATCTCGCGGACTTCCTCGGCGATGAAGGTCATCAGGTTGATGACCTTCTCGGGCGTGCCGGTGAATTTCTGCCGCAGCCGCTCGTCCTGCACGCAGACGCCGACCGGGCAGGTGTTCGAATGGCACTGGCGCACCATGATGCACCCCATCGCGACGAGCGAGAGCGTGCCGATGCCGTATTCCTCGGCACCCAGGATCGCGGCGATGACGATGTCGCGCCCGGTCTTCAGCCCGCCGTCGGTGCGCAGCTTCACGCGGCCGCGCAAGGCGTTGAGCGTTAGCGTCTGGTTGACTTCGCTCAGCCCCATTTCCCACGGCGTACCGGCGTATTTGATGCTGGTCTGTGGGCTGGCACCGGTTCCGCCGTTGTGGCCGGCGACCAGGATGACGTCGGCATGCGCCTTGGCCACGCCCGCCGCGACGGTGCCGATGCCGGCCGACGAGACGAGCTTCACGCAGACCCGCGCGCGCGGGTTGATCTGCTTGAGGTCGTAGATCAGCTGGGCGAGGTCCTCGATCGAATAGATGTCGTGGTGTGGCGGCGGGCTGATGAGGCCGACGCCGGGAGTCGCGTGGCGCAACTTCGCGATCAGTTCGGTCACCTTGAAGCCGGGCAACTGCCCGCCCTCGCCGGGCTTGGCACCCTGTGCGACCTTGATCTCGATCTCGTCGCAGGCGTTCAGATATTCTGCCGTCACGCCGAAGCGCCCCGAGGCGATCTGCTTGACGCCCGAGTTGGCGTTGTCGCCGTTCTCGCGCGGCGAATAGCGTTCCGAATCCTCGCCGCCTTCGCCCGACACCGCCTTCGCGCCGATGCGGTTCATCGCGATCGACAGCGTCTCATGCGCTTCGGGGCTGAGTGCGCCCAGCGACATGCCCGGCGTGACGAAGCGCTTGCGGATCTCGGTGATCGCTTCGACCGAGTCGATCGGCACCCCGGCTTGCGGGAAGTTGAATTCGAGCAGGTCGCGTAAGTACACCGGCGGCAGGTCGCGGACGCCGCGGGCGAATTGCAGATAGGTCGAATAGCTGTCGGTCGCGACCGCCGATTGCAGCGTGTGCATCAGCTGGGCGGAATAGGCGTGGGTCTCGCCACCATGGCGCTGGCGATAGAAGCCGCCGATCGGCAGCGTCACGACGCCGGTGTCGTATGCGGCATCGTGCCGCATCGTCGCGTTGAGGTAGAGCGAGTTATAGCCCTCGCCCGAGATCTTCGCGGGCATGCCGGGGAACAGGTCGGCGACCAGTGCGCGCGATAGGCCCACAGCCTCGAAGTTGTAGCCGCCGCGATAGCTGGAGATCACCGCGATCCCCATCTTCGAGATGATCTTGAGCAGGCCTTCGTCCACCGCGGTGCGATGGCGCTGGAGGCAGGCGTCGAGCGACAGGTCGCCGAACAGCCCGCGGCCGTGGCGGTCGCGGATCGACGCTTCGGAGAGGTATGCGTTCACCGTCGTCGCACCGACGCCGATCAGTACCGCATAATAATGCGTGTCGAGGCATTCTGCCGTCCGCACGTTGACGCTGGCGTAGGAACGCAGGCCCCGGCGCACGAGGTGGGTGTGGACCGCGGCGACTGCGAGCACACCGGCGATGGCGATGCGATCGGGTCCGACGCTCTCGTCGGTCAGGAACAGTTCGGACTTGCCCTGGCGCACCGCCTGCTCGGCCTGCGCGCGGATATCGGCGATCGCGGCGCGCAGGCCGTCCGGGCCGGACCCGGCGGCGAAGGTGCAGTCGATCACGGCTGCGCTCGGCCCGAAATGAGCCTGCAACCTGTCCCAGTCGCCATTGGTCAGCACCGGGCTTTCCAGCACCAGCACCTTCGACGGCGCGGCATTGGCGTCCAGGATGTTGGCGAGGTTGCCGAACCGCGTTTTGAGCGACATCACGTGCCGCTCGCGCAGCGAATCGATCGGCGGGTTCGTCACCTGGCTGAAGTTCTGGCGGAAGAACTGGCTGATGAGGCGTGGCTTGTCGGAGATGACCGCCAGCGGCGTGTCGTCGCCCATCGATCCGATCGCTTCCTTGCCGCCTTCCACCATGGGCGACAGGATCAGTTCCATGTCCTCCAGCGTCTGGCCGGCGGCGACCTGGCGTCGCGACAGTTCGGCGCGGTCCCATGCCGGGATCGACGGCTCGGCCGCGGCCAGATCGTCGATCCCGACGAATTCGCCGATCATCGACCCGTAATCGGCCTCGCCGGCAATCCGGTCCTTGACCGCGCGGTCGTGCAGCAGGACGCCCTCGTCGAGATCGACCGCGATCATCTGGCCCGGCCCCAGCCGGCCTTTTTCGACGACGCTCGATTCGGGGACGACGACCATGCCCGTCTCGGATCCGACGATCAGCAGGCCGTCGCCGGTCAGCGTGTAGCGCAAGGGGCGCAGCGCATTGCGATCCATCCCCGCGACCGCCCAGCGACCGTCGGTCATCGCGAGCGCGGCGGGGCCGTCCCACGGCTCCATGACGGAGGCGAGGTACTTGTACATGTGGAGATGCTCGAGCGGCATTTCGTCCTTGGGTGCCCAGGCTTCAGGCACCAGCATCAGCTTGGCGGTCGGCGCATCGCGGCCCGATCGACAGATCGCCTCGAACACCGCGTCGAGTGCGGCAGTGTCGGATGCGCCGGCCGGGATCACCGGTTTGATGTCCTCTGATCGCTCACCGAACGCGATCGATGCCATCTTGATCTCGTGGCTGAGCATCCAGTTCTTGTTGCCGCGGATCGTGTTGATCTCGCCGTTGTGGGCCAGACAGCGGAACGGCTGGGCCAGCCACCATTGCGGGAAGGTGTTGGTGGAGTAGCGCTGGTGAAAGATCGCGACACGCGATTCGAACCGGTCGTCGGTCAGGTCGGGGTAGAAGTCGCTCAGGGATTCGGCGAGGAACAAGCCCTTGTAGATGATCGAGCGGCACGACAGCGAACAGGCATAGAAGCCCTGGATCTGCGCAGCGATCACCGCCTTCTCGATCCGGCGGCGGACGAGATAAAGTTCCTTCTCGAACTCGGCGGCCGACGCGTCGTCGGGCAATGGCCCGGCGATCATGATCTGCTCGATCTCGGGCCGCGTCGCCTGCGCCTTCTGGCCGATCACCGCGACGTTCACCGGCACTTGGCGCCAGCCGTAGATCGTCCAGCCCGCGGCGATGATCTCGCTCTCGACGATCGTCCGGCAGGCCTCCTGCGCGCCCAGATCGGTGCGCGGCAGGAACATCATGCCGACCGCCAGCCGGTTCGGCATCGCGCGGTGGCCGCTCGCGATGATCGCATCGTCGAAGAAGCGCCCGGGCAGGTCGACGTGGATGCCGGCGCCATCGCCGGTCTTGCCGTCGGCGTCGACCGCGCCGCGGTGCCACACCGCCTTCAGCGCATCGATCGCCGCCTGCACGACGCGGCGCGACGGCAGCCCGTCGGTCGCGGCGACCATGCCCACGCCGCAGGCATCGCCCTCATATTCGGGGCGGTACATGCCGTGTTCGGCGAGATAGGCACGGGGGTCAGTCATCGGTGAGTCCTTCACGGGCGACATAGGCGCGAGCAGCTTCGACGGCCGATCTCAGCGGAACGACCGCATGGAATGCCTCCGTCAGCAACGCAAACTGCGCGGCGGGGTCGAGCGGGTAATCATGCACCAGTCGATTTCGCAGCTTGATGATCTGGGTCCACGCGAACGCGTCTTCGATGATTCCAAGCTTTTCCGCGTAGTTGGCGTGATCCTGAGCGTACCACCGGCTCGTATCGACAAGCAGCAGTTTGGGAATGAGGCGGAACAGTCTGGCAAGCTGATCTTCCAGCTGTTCAACCGTCTTGAGCAGAGCCCGAGATGCGACGCGCCGCGCCGGCGTCATTTCCGCGATCGCCTGCGGGCTGGCCGGCAGCCCTTCCAGCGCGTCGAGATCCTCCGTCAGGGCGGCGTCCAATGCGGCAAGCCGCGCAAGGACGGCCTGAACGATGTCGTCCTCACCGCTCACAGGACGACACCGTCGCGATAGGCGATCCGTTCGAAAGCCTTCGGCTCGCGCCCGCGCTGCGACACGACGACGTCCACCTTCTGCGGCGGCAGCTTCGTAAACAGAATATCCTCGAAGCGTATTTTTGCCCGATATTCGTCGGTAAGCGGATCGACCTCGACATGGAGGTCGATATCGCCACCGCGCAGGTCGTCGCGCACACGACTGCCGAACAGGCGTACCACCGTGCCGTCGCCGAACGCTTCGCGCGCGGCCGTCTTGATCGCAACAACATAGTCGGGCGGCAACCTCATGCCGCGACCTTAACAGATTTGGCCCTCGCCTTCAGCCAGCCATGCATCCGTTCGCTCACGTCGCGGCCGTCGCGGATCGCCCATACCACCAGCGATGCCCCGCGGACGATGTCGCCGGCGGCGAACACGCCGTCCAGGCTGGTCATCATCGACTTCGCGTCCACCCGGAGCGTACCCCAGCGCGTCACGCCCAGTTCGGGTGCGTCGAACACCCTGGGCAGATCCTCGGCGTCGAAGCCCAGCGCCTTGATGACGAGATCGGCCTTGACCGAGAAACCGCCGGCGGGATCGACCTCGGGCGTACGCCGACCGCTCGCGTCGGGGGCGCCGAGCCGCATCGCGCTTGCCTTCACGCCGGTGACCACATCTCCGCCCTCGAACGCCTCTGGCGCGGACAACCAGACGAACTCGACGCCCTCTTCCTCGGCGTTCTTCGTCTCTCGCTGCGATCCCGGCATGTTCGCGCGGTCGCGGCGGTACAGGCACTTCACCGATGTGGCACCCTGGCGCACCGCCGTACGGACGCAATCCATCGCCGTGTCGCCGCCACCGATGACGACGACATGCTTGCCCGCTGCATTCAGCGATCCATCGTCGAACGCGGGCACGGCATCGCCGAAGCCCTTGCGGTTCGACGCCGTCAGATACTCCAGCGCCTCGACCACGCCCGCCGCGCCGACGCCCGGCGCCCGGATCGCGCGCGGCTTGTACACGCCGGTCGCGATCAGCAGCGCATCATGCTTCGTCCGCAGATCGTCGAGCGAAGCATCCTCTCCGACCGAAAATCCTTCATGGAACACGATCCCGCCGGCCTTCAGCCGATCGACCCGGCGCATGACGACGGGCTTCTCCAGCTTGAAGCCGGGGATGCCATAGGTCAGCAGGCCCCCGGCGCGGTCGTAGCGGTCATAGACATGCACCTCGTAACCATAGGCGCGCATGTACTCGGCCGCGGCCAGGCCCGCCGGACCCGCGCCGATCACGCCGACCGATTGCCCCCGGGCCGGGCCGGGGACGAGCGGTTCGACCCAGCCCTCTTCCCACGCGGTGTCGGTGATGAACTTCTCGACCGACCCGATCGTCACTGCACCGTGGCCGGAGAATTCGATCACGCAATTGCCCTCGCACAGCCGGTCCTGCGGGCAGATGCGGCCGCAGATCTCGGGCATGGTCGAGGTGCTGTTGCTCAACTCATACGCCTCGCGCAGCCGGCCTTCCGCGGTCAGCCGCAGCCAGTCGGGGATGTGGTTGTGCAGCGGACAATGGACCGAGCAATAGGGCACACCGCATTGCGAACACCGCGCCGACTGATCCTCGGCGGCCTGCACGGCATAGCGGTCGGCGATCTCGCGGAAGTCCTCGGCGCGCGCTTCGGCGTCGCGCTTGGACGGATAGGCCTGATCGCGCTCGACGAATTTCAGCAGATTGTCCCCGGCCATGCGACATCCTTTCGCCGCGCGGAATACCGGGGTCGTTCCAGGCTGTCACGTCAAAAACGGGATAAACGACAACAATGATGTCTTATAATGAGCAACCCAAGACGCGCCTGCTACGCCAACGCAACAAAATTACACGAAATAAGAACCGAAGCGGCCCTACCGCGTCGCAAGCCACACCAGTGCCAGCCCGCCGGCGATGATTCGGTACCAGGCAAACGGCGCGAAGCCATAGCGGGTCACGACACTCAGGAACGCCTTGACCACCGCCAGCGCGACCACAAACGACACGACGAACCCGATCGCGATCAATTCGATGTCGCCGGACGTCACGGCATCGCGATGCTTGTACAGCTGCAGCACGGTCGCGCCGGTCAAGGTGGGCAGCGCCAGGAAGAAGCTGAAGTCGGCGGCCGTCCGCCGATCGACGCCCAGCGCCATCGCGCCCATGATCGTCGCGCCCGACCGGCTGACGCCGGGTACCATCGCCAGGCACTGGACGAGGCCGATCTTGATCGACTGCGGCACCGACACGCCGGCGATGCCCAGCACGTTGGTGGTCTTTGCCAGCCGCTCGACCACCAGGATCGCGATGCCGCCCGCGATCAGTGCCCAGGCGACGACGACGGCATTCTCCAGCAACGCATCGATCTGGTCGCCGAACGCCAGCCCCAGCACGACGGCGGGGAAAAACGCCAGCAACAGGTTGCGCACGAACGCGACCGAATTCGCATCCCATTTCAACAGGCCCTTGGCCACTGCCAGGAACGTCCGCCAGTACAGCACGACGATCGCCAGGATCGCGCCGGGCTGGATCGCGATGTTGAACACCGCCCAGCGTGCCGCGTCATAGCCCATGAGTTCGGTCGCGAGGATCAGGTGGCCGGTCGAGGAAACCGGCAGGAATTCGGTGATCCCCTCGACGATGCCGAGGATGATCGCGGTGATGATGTCCATCAGGCCGCGGCCCGCTTGGCGAAGCGCCCGTGGCGGCGAAAGCGGACCAGCCAGTCACCGACGACGGCGGCCATTGGCGTCGGCACGATGCCGAGCGCCTGCAATCCGTCGGCTCCGGCGCCGACGACGTTATCGCCCTGCAGCATCGCCCACTGGTCCGACGTGATCGGCGCGCCCGGCAGGAAGCCCAACTTCGCGATCAGCGCGCCGGCGCCGTCGGGCACATCGACGATCATCGGGTTGCGTCCGATCTGCTCGGCCAGAAATGCGTTGATCTGGCGCATCGACAGCACGTCCGGGCCGCCGATCTCGTAGGTCCGGCCACCGAAGGCCCCGGCATCGCCCAGCGCGGCGACGACCGCGGCGGCCACGTCCTTGACATAGACCGGCTGGAATTTCGCGGACCCGCGCAGCACCGGCAGGACGGGCGCCTTGGCGATCATCCCTGCGAAGCGATTGGTAAACTGGTCCTCGCGCCCGAACACGAGCGATGGCCGCAGGATGGTCGCGGCCGGAAACGCGGCGCGCACCGCCGCCTCGCCCGCGCCCTTGGTCCGGCCATAGTTCGACGGCGATTCGGGATCGGCCCCGATCGCCGAGACATGGACCAGCGCGGCGACCTGCGCCGCCGCCGTGGCACGTGCGACATTCGCCGCCCCGGCGACGTGGATAGCCTCCATGTTCGCGAAGGATCCGACCAGGTTCACCACGGCATCCGACCCGGCGATCGCGCGGGCGACCGATTCGGGTTTGGTCACGTCCACCGCGACGAACTGCGTCTGGCCCAGGCCGCCCAGCGGCTTGAGGAACGCCGCGGCACTGGGATTGCGCTGCGCGATCCGCACCCGCGCACCCCGTGCCAGCAGCGCCTGCGCGACATAGCGCCCGACGAAACCCCCGCCGCCGACCAGCGTCACCAGACCGTCCTTCATCACCGTCGTCCTCGTCACCCAACCGTGCGCCACCCCTGCCGCACCCCGCGCCGACCCGCAACCCGCGACGGCGCTGTTGACAACCCCTGCAACCCTACCCTAGAGGCGCCGGCCTACCCCGTGCCCAGATGGCGGAATTGGTAGACGCACCAGCTTCAGGTGCTGGCGCTCGCAAGGGCGTGGAGGTTCGAGTCCTCTTCTGGGCACCACCGCTTCTCAAAGCATTGAAAATGCTCGGGGATCGTCGGAAAGACGGTCCCCAGAGAGCGTGTGCGACGACAAACTGCTACGGGAATATGGCCCATCGTCAGGCCGAAAGTCCCGGAAAACCGTCCGTTTCGAGAGCCTCGTTTGCTACGCTAAGTTGCTACGGGGTTTGCCGAAAGACGTGGCTCGACGAGAGCCTCGACCACGCGATTTCGATTGGTCAGCCGCCCAACACAAACATTCAACCTGACAAGCCGCTGACCCTTGGCGAGGCGCGCTGACCGCACGCGCGACCCGCGTCGGCCTGACGCAGGATCTGTTCGCCAGCGGTCAGGATCTCGCTGGCACATGCAGGTGCAACGCTCCAAATCGCCACCGCAACCGGCAAGATATGCGCAGGCGCTGGCGGTGGAAGAGAATGTCGCGGCGAAGGTGATGGGGAAACTCTGAATCAAGCGCCGAGGGTGGTTCAGTCGAGCCCTGCCGAAAAGCGCGTCTGAAGGTCCGCGCCGACGCGCCGGAAGCCCATCAAGCGCGCCGCGGCACGCACAAGATCTTCCTCGCTTCCACCCGGATTGTCCTCACGGGCCAAGCGAAGCGCAGCTCTTATCTCCAGCATGGAAAGCGCATCGGCCTTGCATGTCGCCGTTTCTTCAGACGTTCTGTCGCGCACAGGGGGATCGGCGGCCTGCGCACTGGTGAACCAGAAATCATCGGCGGTCAGCAGTTCCGGGTGATGACGCTTTGCCGCGGCCAGCGCATGGCGTGTTGCCGCGAGGACCCGCCTGCCGGCCTTTCGTTTGCCGAAGGCGGCAGCAATTCGCCGCGCGACTTCATCGATGTGGATCGGTCCCTCGGTCTGAACAACCTCGATGACCAAAGGCACGAGCGTCGGAAGGGGCGCTTCATGTGGCTCCATCGCGCTCGCAGCCCAGGGCCGAGCCCGCACATAGGCCGGCATCTCGCGACTGATCGCATCAGGCAGCACGATTGCCGTTACCTCAACGGCCTCCTCCGCTGACGGCTCCTCGCCGACATTGGTGCCGCTGACCGAAGTGCTGTCGTTACTCGACGACCGAGCCGCTTCGAGTGCGATACGCAGCCGCTCGATCTGGGTGCGCCGGTCGTAGAACCAATCGGTGCTCCAGATACGGTGGAACCGCCAGCCAAGATGCTCCAGCACGTCCTGACGCAGTCGATCACGCTCTCGCGCCCACAAGGCGGAATGATAGGTCGCGCCATCACACTCGATCGCGAGCAGGTAATTGCCGGGGCGATCGGGATGGCGAACGCCGATATCGATGCGAAAGCCGGCCGAACCGACCTGCGGATCGGCAAGATAGCCCAGGCTGCGCACCACATCGGCAACATCCTCTTCGAACGCCGAATCCGGCAACGCACCTGTCAGCGTCGGCTGTTCGATTGCGCCGGACTTGGCATAGTCGAGATAGCGCTTGAGGATGCGAGGCCCATCGCGCGCCGCGCGGCTGACATCGAGATCGCCCGGATCGAATGACGCAAACACTTCGCAGCGCAGCCGGGCACGCGTGAACAGCACGTTCAATCGCCGCTCGCCCCCATCTCCATTCACCGGGCCGAAGCTCGCACCGATCATGCGCCCGCCCGGCTCGGTAGGTCCATAGCCGACACTGATCAGGATGACGTCGCGTTCGTCGCCCTGCACATTTTCGATATTCTTGACGAACACATCTTCCGCGCGCCCCTCGCGCAGAAATCCATCGAGGGCCTGATCACCGCGCCGCGCCAGTTCGAGCAATTCATTGATGGTATTCTTCTGCGCGTGGCTGAAGGTGACGATGCCCAGCGACAGGGCGGGGGTGTTCCGCGCATGTTCGGCTACCCGTTGCACGATGGCGTCGCCTTCGCGACGGTTATCGCGGCGCCCACCTTTGTCATACGCGCCGTCGACCGGCAGCGACGAACGCGTTGCCGCCGCCATGTTCCTGGTCGAACTGCCCAATCCGGCCGTGCGCGTCGAGCGCGTGCTGGACACGATCGACCGGTCGATGCCGGGCGGTCATTCGGTGGTGGCGATCGATAGCCTGCGTGTCGGGAACGACGCAATCCTGGGCGCGGCCGATCAGGGCTTTGCCTATGCCCAGGTCCGGCTGGCACCCGCGCGGCTGACGCATTGCATGCGTTGGCTGGGTGCGTGCGACCGTGCGCAGGCCATCGCCAGCCGCTATGCCGTGCGCCGCCACGCCTTTGGCAAGCCGCTGATCGATCATGAGGGCGTCGGCTTCATGCTGGCGGAAAACATGATCGAGCTGAAACAGGCCGAGCTGATGATCGACTGGTGCGCGGGCGTGCTCGACGACGGCGCGGCGGGCGCGATCGAATCCTCGATGGCCAAGGTGGCGGTGAGCGAAGCGCTGTTCCGGATCGCCGATCGCTGCGTACAGATTCTGGGCGGTACCGGCGTGTCGAGCGACACGGTGGTCGAGCAGATCTTTCGCGAGGTGCGCGCCTTTCGCATCTATGACGGGCCGACCGAGGTGCACAAATGGAGCCTCGCAAAGCGGATCAAACGGCAGGCCGCGCCGTGAAGCTGTCGCTGGAGGGCAAGCGTTCGCTGGTCACCGGCGCATCATCCGGTCTTGGCGCACATTTCGCCACCGTGATGGCGGCGGCGGGTGCGCAGGTCGTGCTGGCGGCGCGCACTGTGGCGAAGCTGGACGCGCTGGCCGAAGCGATCGGGCCGGCCGCCAGCACGGTCGCGCTCGACGTCCGCGGCACCGCGTCGGTCGAGGCCGCGATCGCGGCGGCGGGACGGATCGACATCCTGGTCAACACTGCCGGCGTCACCGCGACCGCGCCCGTTCTCGAGCAGGATCCCGCAGACTGGAGCAACATCGTCGGCACCAACCTCGACGGCAGTTACCGGTTGGCCGTCGCTGCGGCGCGGGCGATGCGCGATGCCGGACGCGGCGGGTCGATCGTCAACATCGCGTCGATCCTGGGCCTGCGACAGGGCGGGCAGGTGACGCCCTACGCGGTTTCCAAGGCGGGCGTCATCCAGTTGACAAAACAACTGGCGCTGGAACTGGCGCGGCACGGCATTCGCGTCAACGCGCTGGCGCCCGGCTATGTCGAAACCGACCTCAATCGCGAGTTCTTCGCCAGCGCCGCGGGGGTGGCGCTGATCAAGCGGATTCCGCAGCGTCGGCTGGGGCGTCTCGCCGATCTGGATGCGCCGCTTCTGCTGCTGGCATCCGACGCATCGGGTTTCATGACCGGCAGCGTGTTGACGGTCGATGGCGGGCACCTGGTCAGTTCGTTGTGACCCGCGCGCGCTCGTCATCGCGCAGCAACCGGCCGGTCGCCTGATCGCCGGCCAGCGCGGTGCGCTGCAGGACGCGGGCCCGATCATATCGAAAAGGATATTCAGTCATGAGCGCCACTGCGTCCGACAATAGTGGCACCGTTGCCGTGCGGCAGGGCTATCGCGTCGACGAGGGCGCATTGACCGCTTGGATGGCAGCGCATGTCGATGGTTTCGCCGGGCCGCTCGACGTCACGCAGTTCAAGGGCGGCCAGTCGAACCCGACCTATCGCCTGTCCACACCCGGCCGCGACTATGTGCTGCGTCGCAAGCCGCCCGGCCCGCTGCTTAAGGGGGCGCACGCGATCGAGCGGGAGGCGCGAGTGTTGTGCGCGCTGGGCGGCGCGGGCTTTCCCGTCGCGCATGTCCACGCTTTGTGTGAGGATCATGAGGTGATCGGCACGCCCTTCTACATCATGGATATGGTGGAGGGACGCATCTTCTGGAACGCGACCTTCGCATCGGTCCCGCGAGCGGCGCGTGCCGCGTATTTCGACGCGATGAACGCGACGATCGCGATGCTGCATTCGATCGATCCGGACGCAATCGGCCTGTCCGATTATGGCCGCCCCGGCAATTACTTTGAACGGCAGGTGGCGCGCTGGTCACGCCAGTATCTGGAGGACGCGGTGGCCGGGCGCGATCCGGCGATGGACCCGCTGGTCGAATGGCTGCCCGCCAACCTCCCGCACGGTGACGAAGTCGCGATCGTGCATGGTGACTTCCGCTGCGACAACATGATCTTCCACCCCAGCGAACCGCGCGTACTGGCGGTGCTGGACTGGGAGCTTTCGACGCTGGGCCATCCGCTGGCCGACTTCACCTATCACAGCATGATGTATCACATGCCGCCCGACATCGTGGCGGGGCTGCTCGGCGCCGATCTGGGTGCGCTCGGGCTGCCGTTCGAGGCGGAATATGTCCGCGCCTATTGCCGGCGGACCGGCCGCCCCGACATTCCCGATACGCTGTATGCGTTCTGTATCGCCTTCAACCTGTTTCGCCTCGCCGCGATCTTCCACGGTATCAAGGGGCGTTTCCTGCGCGCCAATGGGGCGTCCGCCTCCGCCGAACCACGTGCCGCGCAATTCCCGCGGCTCGCGACAGCCGCGCTTGAGGTAGCCCTTCGGAGCAACTGATTGCAGCCTCAATGCCTCAGCAGACCCGCAAGGGGGGCGGTCTGCATTTCAGATGTTCAGTCCCGGCTTCTGGGCGATCAGCCGATGACGACCGGTGCCGCGCGGACACGCCGTTCGGGGAGGATGGAGCGGGTTCGATCGGCGATTCGCCGGTGATTCGGCAGGGGAAAAACCGCTGAGAAAGCCAAAGTTGGAACGTCTGCCCGGCGCAAGTCTTTGGAAACGCATATCTTTATCGCTCTCTGTAACAAAATTGCAGAATGTGATTGACGGGGCTGGGAGGTGGGCATAGAAG
>JAZKBG010000022.1:0-100218 GCA_040388765.1 Pseudomonadota bacterium
ACGAACGCATGATGCGCGCCGAGGAAAAGGCCGCGCGCCTGCCCGCGATCATGACCGTTCCGCTGATCCTGTTCATCCTGCCGGTGCTGTTCATCGTCATCCTGGGGCCGGCCGCCTGCAGCATCAACGACGCGCTGCTCGCCACCTGAGGGAACGGCGACCGGGCGGCATCGTTATCCTGCCGTAACGGGAGAGAGATCGATGCTGTTCACCACTACGTCCCAGTTCGCGGTCCTGGCACTGTGCCTGTTGGCCGGGTGGATCTTCGGACTGGCCAGCCATCCGGGCGGGAAGAAGGCGAAGGAGCGGCTGCGCGTCGCCGAGGCCGAACACGCCGCCTATCGCAAGGACGCCGAGGCGCGGATCAAGGCCGCAGAAATCGAGCGCGACCGACTGGCGAAAGCCTCGCCGGTAACGACATCGACGATGGGGATGACACCGCAGAGCGAGGCGCGGCCGGCGGATCGGATCTGAAGGGGGGCATCTGCGTTCCGCGCCCATTACGGAGCGCCAGATTCCCAGCGAGAGACGAAACGTCGAACCGCCTCAGAAACCGAGCACCGCGCCCGCGTAATCCTCGACAACCTCGGCCAGCGGCGTCCCGTCCGCCGCCAGCACCAGCGCCGAAATGCGCAGCACCGGATCGCCGTTCAGCCGTTCGCACATCCGCGTCTCGCGGTGCGGATCGAGCGGCGCGATGACGACGCCGAACGGGATATCGGTCTGCTCCAGCGCGATCCGCATGTCCGCGCTCAAACGATCCGGCACGAACCAGTTGTCGGCCTGCGACAGCACGACATCGCCGCGCATCAGCCGCACCCGGCGAAACCCCAACGGCGCATCCGGTCCCACGCCAAGTCGCACGCGGGTCTGAATAGATGCCGTCACGATCGTGCCCCGCTCCACCGCGGCATGGACCGGCCCGCCGCTCCACGCTTCCAGGACGCGCGTCGCCACGCCGCCGGACAGCAGGTCGGCCTCGAACGCGTCGAGCGCGGTGGCGGCGGTGGCGGGCATCACGTCGCGGACGGCACCGCTGTCTTGGCGCCGAGCGCCGCCTGCGCCGCCGCCAGCCGCGCGATCGGCACACGATAGGGCGAGGCGGAGACGTAATCGAGCCCGACGCTCTCGCAGAACGCGATGCTCGCCGGGTCGCCGCCATGCTCGCCGCAGATACCCAGCTTGATGTCGGGCCGCGTCGCACGGCCGCGGTCGGCGGCGATCCGGACGAGTTCGCCGACGCCTTCGACATCCAGGCTGACGAACGGATCCTTGGCGTAGATGCCCTGTTCGACATAGTCGCCCAGGAACCGCGCGGCGTCGTCGCGGCTGACGCCCAGCGTCGTCTGGGTCAGGTCGTTGGTGCCGAAGCTGAAGAACTCGCCGGCTTCGGCGATCTCACCCGCGCGCAAGGCAGCACGCGGCAGCTCGATCATCGTGCCGACGAGGTACTCGATCCGCCGCCCCTTGTCGGCGAACACCGCCTCGGCCGCCGCGTCGACGACCGCCTTCATAAGCTCCAGCTCGCGCTTCGTGCCGACCAGCGGGATCATCACCTCCGGTACCGGAGCATCGCCGGACTTTTCCGCCACCTGACACGCCGCCTCGAAGATTGCGCGCGCCTGCATCTCGTAGATTTCCGGGTAGGTCACGCCCAGCCGGCATCCGCGATGGCCCAGCATCGGGTTGAATTCGTGCAGTTCGGCGGCGCGGCGCTTGAGCGTCTCGACGTCCAGCCCGGTCGCCTTCGCCACTTCCTCGAACTCGGCGTCGGCATGCGGCAGGAATTCGTGCAAGGGCGGATCGAGCAGGCGGATCGTACAGGGCAGTCCGACCATTACCTCGAAGATCTCGACGAAATCGCTGCGCTGTTCGGGCAGCAGCTTCTCCAGCGCGGCGCGGCGACCAGCCTCGTCGTTCGCCAGGATCATCTGGCGCACGCTCGTGATCCGCCCGGCGTCGAAGAACATATGCTCGGTCCGGCACAGGCCGATCCCCTCCGCGCCGAATTCGCGCGCGGTGCGGCAATCGAGCGGGGTTTCGGCGTTGGCGCGCACCTTCATCCGACGGATGCCGTCGGCCCACACCATCAACGTGCCGAAGTCGCCCGACAGCTCGGGCTGGACGGTCGGCACCGCGCCGAACATCACTTCGCCGGTCGATCCGTCGATCGTGATGACATCACCCTCGGTCAGTTCACGCTCGCCGATCCGCATCACGCCCTTGCCGATCGACAACGATCCGGCACCCGACACGCACGGCCGCCCCATGCCCCGCGCGACGACGGCGGCGTGGCTGGTCATGCCCCCGCGTGCGGTCAGGATGCCCTTGGCCGCGTGCATGCCGTGGATGTCCTCCGGCGAGGTTTCGACGCGGACCAGGATGACGTCCTGCCCGTCCTTCGCCGCGCGCTCGGCGGCGTCGGCGGTGAACACGATCTTGCCCGACGCCGCGCCGGGGCTGGCGGGCAGCCCCTTGGTCAGCACGTCGCGCGTCGCGTTGGGATCGAGCGTCGGATGGAGCAGCTGGTCGAGCGCGGCGGGATCGATCCGCGCGATCGCCTCCTCGCGGGTAATCAGCCCTTCCTGGGCCATGTCGACCGCGATCTTCAGCGCGGCCTTGGCGGTGCGCTTGCCCGAGCGGGTCTGGAGCATCCAGAGCTTGCCCTGCTGCACCGTGAATTCGATGTCCTGCATGTCGCGGTAATGCCGCTCGAGCAGGTCGAACACCGAAGCCAACTCGCCGTACACCTCGGGCATCGCCTCTTCCATCGAGGCGGGCTTGGCCCCGGCGGCCTCGCGCGCGGCCTTGGTCAGATATTGTGGGGTGCGGATGCCGGCGACGACGTCCTCGCCTTGAGCATTGATGAGGAATTCGCCGTAATAGGCGTTGTCGCCCTTGGCCGGGTCGCGGGTGAAGGCCACGCCGGTCGCCGAGGTGTCGCCCATGTTGCCGAACACCATCGCCTGGACGTTGACCGCCGTACCCCATTCGGACGGAATGTCGTTCAGCCGGCGATAGACTTTCGCCCGCTCCGACTGCCACGACCCGAACACCGCGCCGACCGCGCCCCAGAGCTGTTCGTGCACGTCCTGCGGAAACGGCTTGCCCCATAGTTCCTGCACCAGATCCTTGTACTCGGCGACCAGCCCCTGCCAGTCGGCGGCGGTCATGTCGGTGTCGAGGTAGTATCCGCGATCTTCCTTGGCGATCTCCAGCGCTTCCTCGAACCTGGCGTGATCGAGTTCCAGCACGACGTCCGAATACATCTGGATGAAGCGGCGATAGCTGTCCCAGGCGAAGCGATCGTCGCCGCTGACCTGCGCCAGCCCCTGTACGGTCTGGTCGTTGAGGCCGAGGTTGAGAACGGTGTCCATCATCCCCGGCATCGATGCGCGGGCACCGGAGCGGACCGACACCAGCAACGGGTCCGCGGCGTCGCCGAAGCGCTTGCCGGTGATCCCCTCGATATGCGCGATCCCGGTCGCGACCTCGTCGCGCAGCGATTGCGGGAAGGCACGCCCCTCGTCGTAGTACACCGCGCAGAATGCGGTCGAGATCGTGAACCCCGGCGGCACCGGCAGGCCGATCGACGCCATCTCGTCGAGGTTCGCACCCTTTCCGCCGAGCAGGTTGCGGTCGCCCCGACCACCGTCCGAAACCCCGCCGCCGAAGCGGTAGACATATTGCGTCATACGAAAGCCCCAACTTTCAACCGTCATTCCCGCGAAGGCGGGAAATCCATCATCACTGCGCGCCGTGAGTCACACTGGATTCGGCGACTATCGATCCCCGCCTGCGCGGGGATGACGCCCGCCTGGAGTGTCTCCGACCAACTAACCCTCGATCTTCGAGAAATCCGCAACCGCGTGCACCGCGGCATGCACGCGCCCGAGCAGCGCCAGCCGAGCCTCGCGCTTGTCCGAATCGGCATCGTTGACCGTCACGCTCTCGAAGAACGCATCGATCGGTGCCCGCAGGGTCGCCAGTGCCGCCATCGCCCCCTCGAAATCCTCCGCGTCCACCGCCGCGCGCGCCTTCGGCTCTGCCGAATCAAGCGCGTCGATGAGTGCCTGTTCCGCAGGTTCGGGCGTGTAGGAAAGCGGCTTCTGCTCCGCGGCGGTAAAGCCCTCCTTCTTCAGGATGTTCGCCGCCCGCTTGTACCCGGCGAGCAGGTTGGTGCCGTCGGGCGTCGCGACGAACGCCTGCAGCGCATGAACGCGGGCGAGCAGGCGGACGAGATCGTCCTCGCCGCCCAATGCGAACACCGCGTCGATCAGGTCATGACGTACGCCGGCTTCGCGTTGCTGGACCTTGAGGCGGTCGGCGAAGAATGCGAGTAGCAATGGAACGTTGGTAAGATCCCAATCAACTTCGCTGTAAACCTTTGATTTCTCTATCCAAGGGCCAACATCCACAAGTTGGTCGCCGTAGTAGAGACGGCGCGTGCCATCAGAGTATTCAACCCAAAAATTGCGATCTTCAATGTCTTGCAAGCCGAAATCACTGTAGTCGCCCATTGCATGAACGAGATCGGTGAGCAGATGATCGGCCTCATTTTTATGTAGAGTCCGACGCAAGGGAAGGCGCATCTCTGTAGCAGTGACTATCGCCAAGACGCCAAGGGCCGCACGACGAAGCGCATAAGGGTCACGAGATCCAGTCGGTATTTCGCTGATGGTGAAGAATCCAGCCAACGTATCCAGCTTGTCCGCCAGCGACACCGCGACCGTCACCGGATCGGTCGGAACGTCGTCGCCTTGGCCGATCGGCTTGTAGTGGTCGCGGATCGCGGCGGCGACTTGCGGGTCTTCGCCTTGGGCGGCGGCGTAGTAGCCGCCCATCAGGCCTTGCAGCTCGGGGAATTCGCCGACCATGCCGGTGACGAGGTCGGCCTTGGCGAGGCGCGCGGCGCGTTCCGCGAGGGTGGCGAGTGCTACCACCTCTCCGTCGTCATTCCCGCGAAGGCGGGAATCGATTGTGGCTGCGCCCTCGGCTCCAACGACAGCGCTCTGCGAATTTCCCCCCGCCTGCGCGGGGGTGACGGTGGTAGCGGCAGGGCAAACGATCCCCTCCTCCACCAGCCACCGCGCCAGCTTCGCGACCCGGTCGACCTTGTCGGCGACCGTGCCGAGCTTTTCGTGGAACACGATCTTCTCGAGCTTCGGCAACTGGTCTTCCAACCGCGTCTTGAGGTCGGTTTCGTAGAAAAACCGCGCATCGGAGAGCCGTGCGGCGAGGACCTTGCGGTTGCCCTCGACGATCAGCGCACCGCCGTCCGCGGCATCGATGTTCGCCACGCAGACGAACGCGTTGGCCAGCTTGCCTTCGACGTCCTGACAGACGAAGTATTTCTGGTTCACCCGCGCGGTCAGCTGGATGACTTCGGGCGGCACGCTCAGGAACTCGGCGTCGAAGCGGCCAAGCAGCGGCACCGGCCATTCGGTGAGGCCGGCGTTTTCCGCCAGCAGCCCCTCGTCGCGGATCAGCGTCAGGCCCGCCTTGGCGGTCGCCATCGTCGCGGCAACCGCGATGATCCCGGCGCGCTCGTCCTGATCGACGATGACGTGGCAGGCGCGCAGCTTCTCGACGTAATCGTGCGCCGACCCGATCGTGATGACCCCGGGGTGGTGGAAGCGGTGGCCCACCGTCGCCGCGCCGCTGACGACGCCGGCGACTTCGCAAGGCACGACATTCTCGCCGAACAGCGCCACGATGCCTTGCAACGGGCGGACCCAGCGCAGCGATTCGGTGCTGGTCGAGGCATCGCCCCAGCGCATCGACTTGGGCCAGGGGAAGGCGCGGACGATCGCCGGGATCGCTTCGGCCAGCACGTCCACGGTAGCGCGGCCGGGCTTCTCGATGACGGCGTAGTAGATGCCGTCACGATCGACGAGCTGATCCTGGGTCAGCCCGGTCTTGCGCAGGAAGCCTTCGAGCGCCTGCGGCGGGGCACTGGAGCGGGGGCCTTTGAGTTCCTCGCTCACCGCCTCGGTCGCTTCCGGCAATCCCTTCGCGATCAGCGCAAGGCGGCGCGGGGTGGCGTAGGTGACCGTCTCGGTCGCGGTGAGGCCGGCCTTGGCGAGTTCGGCCGCGAACAGCCTGGCGAGGTCCTCACGCGCCTTGGCCTGCATCCGCGCCGGAATTTCCTCGCTGCGGAGTTCGAGGAGGAAGTCGGTCATCGGGTTTGGGCCTGAATGTGTGCACGCGGAGGCGCGGAGACGCGGAGAAGAAGTTTGGAAGAAGTTGGTTCAGAGAAGGCGCGAAGCCTGTCCTGAGCTTCGCCGAAGGGGCGCGAAGATGGTGTCCCCGCTGCTCCGTCTCGCGACAGCGAGACTATATAGCTTGCAGCACGTTGGAGATTTGAAGGCCGCCGGCGCGGCAGGCGAAACACCTCCGCGCCTCCGCGCCTCCGCGCGAACCCCTCACTTCTTAAATTCTTAGCGCCCTTTCGGCGAAGCTCAGGACAGGCTTCGCGCCTTGGCGTGAGCCTGATCACGCCCCCCAACACTTCTTCGTCCCGAGCCAGACGCATCACGCCGCCCACCCGTTCTTGTCCATCCACGCCGCGCACGATCCCTTCGCCAGATCGCGCACCCGCCCGATATACGCCTGACGCTCCGCCACCGAGATCACCCCGCGCGCGTTCAGCAGGTTGAAGACGTGGCTCGCCTCGATCGCCTGTTCGTACGCGGGAATCGGCAACCCCGCCGCCAGCGAGTTCTCGCATTCCGCCGCGGCCTTGCGGAACAGGTCGAACAAGGTGTCGGTATCGGCGACCTCGAAGTTCCACTTCGACATCTGGCGCTCGTTCTCCAGGAACACGTCGCCGTAGGTCACCCCGCTTTCGTTATAGGCCAGGTCGTAGACGTTGTCCTTGTCCTGGATATACATCGCCAGCCGCTCCAACCCGTAGGTCAGTTCGCCCGCGACGGGCTTGCAGTCGAAGCCGCCCATCTGCTGGAAATAGGTGAACTGGGTGACTTCCATCCCGTCGCACCAGACTTCCCAGCCCAGCCCCCAGGCGCCCAGTGTCGGCGATTCCCAGTCGTCCTCGACGAAACGGATGTCGTGCGCCAGCATGTCCACCCCGATCGCGGCGAGGCTGCCCAGATACAGGTCCTGCAGGTCGGACGGCGAGGGCTTCAGGATCACCTGATACTGGTAGTAATGCTGGAGCCGGTTGGGGTTCTCGCCATAACGCCCGTCGGTCGGGCGGCGGCACGGCTGGACGAAGGCGGCGTTCCACGGATCGGGCCCGAGCGCCTTCAGCGTCGTTGCGGGGTGGAATGTCCCCGCCCCCATCCGCATGTCATAGGGTTGCAGGATCACGCAGCCCCGCTCCGCCCAATAGTCATGGAGCGTCAGGATCATGCGCTGGAACGAGAGCGGTCCGGTCTTTTCAGTCACGTGGGCGCGTTTGGCGGATGGCGCGGCGCAGGGCAAGTCCGCACCTGCTGCGGTGCAACCTGTGGCAAACGCGATTGACACCGCCGGAGCTTGCGCCAGACGGGACGCCTCACCCTCCCCCCTGGAGTATCCATGCGCAAGTTCCCGATCCTGCTCGCCGCCGGTGCCGCCCTGTTCGCCCTCCCCGCCTGTGCCCAGCCCGCGCCCCAAGCTGCGCAGGACGCCGATCCCGCGCTGTGGGTGGTGAAGGATGCGGACACGACCATCTATCTGTTCGGCACGATCCACATGCTGAAACCCGGCCTGTCGTGGTTCGACGAAGCGGTGAAGACCGCGTTCGACGGGTCGAAGGAACTGGTGCTGGAGATGGTCGAGCCCGATGCCGCGACGATGCAGCAGATCGTGATGACCAAGGCGATGGCCGCGCCGACGGCAAAGCCGCTCAGCGAGCAGTTGCCCGAGGGCAAGCGCGCCGCCTTCGCCGCCGCGGCGAGTGCTGCGGGGGTGCCCGCGCAGGCCGCGGACCGGTTCAAGCCGTGGTTCGCCAGCGTCGCCTTCTCGATCGCGCCGATCATGAAGGCGGGCTATGACCCCAAGCAGGGTCCGGAAGCGGTCCTGACCACGGCCGCGAAGGCGGCGGGCAAGCCGGTGTCGGGGCTGGAGACGGCCGAGCAGCAGATCGGCTATTTCGCCGGCCTGTCGGATGCCGCGCAGATCACCTATCTCGAAAGTACGCTCGACGAACTGCCCAAGGGCGCGACCGTGCTCGACGGCATGGTCGTCGACTGGTCGAAGGGCGAAACCGACAAACTGGCCGCGACGATGAACGAGGCGATGAAGGATTCGCCCGAAGTCGCCAGGACGTTGCTCTATGATCGCAACGGACGCTGGGCGACGTGGATCGCCGAGCGGATGAAGCAGCCGGGCACGGTTTTCGTCGCGGTCGGTGCGGGCCATCTAGCGGGCGATCAGAGCGTTCAGTCGAAACTGGGGGCGTATAAGCTGAAGGCGACGCGGATTTCGTACTGAAGGCTCACCCGGCCGTCGTCATTCCCGCAAAAGCGGGAACCCATCTCGTGCGCGTCCAGCAAACGCGACCGTCGTTGTCTTTGGCGGGTCGTAGGAGATGGGTTCCCGCTTTCGCGGGGATGATGACGGCCTGGGCAGACCTTGCCTCCGCGCGCCCCATCCGCTAAGGGCGCGCGCTTGCTAGCGGCGGGGTCATCCCTGGAGGCTCGCCGTGGGCAAGGCACGAAACATATAACGCACAGATTGGAAGACACATGAGCGATACGCTTACGCTGTCGGCCGAGACGCGCGACCGGGTTGGCAAGGGAGCCTCCCGGGCGCTGCGTCGGACAGGCCGCGTCCCCGCCGTAGTCTATGGCATGAAGCAGGATCCGATGGGGATCAGCGTCAACGAGCGCGAGCTCATGAAGATGCTGAACACCGGCCACTTCATGAACTCGGTCGTGATGATCGACGCCGGCGGCAAGGCCGTGCGGACGCTGCCCAAGGACGTCACCTTCGACGTCGTGACCGACCGGCCGCTCCATGTCGATTTCCTGCGCATCAGCGAACACGCCACCGTCACCGTCGCGGTGCCGATCGTGTTCACCGATGAAGAGGACGCCCCCGGCATCAAGCGCGGCGGTGTGCTCAACATCGTCCGCCACGAACTCGAACTGGTCTGCGACGCGGCCGAAATCCCCAGCGAGATCACGGTTTCGCTGGCCGGTCTCGAAGTCGGCGACACCATCCACATCTCGGCCGTCACGCTGCCCAAGGGCACCGAGACGGCGATCGACGACCGCGACTTCACGATCGCGACCGTGATCGCGCCGTCGGCGATGAAGGCGGACGTCCAGGAAGCGCTGGCCGAAGCGGACGCCGAAGCCGAAGCCAATGCCGCCGAGCAGCAGGCCGAGGAAGCCGCGTCCGAAGCGGGCGAAGAGCCTGCCGTCGAGCCGAACGACGACGACAACCACGACGACAAGATCACGACCCAGAAGGACTGATCCTCGACGTCAGGTCGATATCGGGGGCGGGAAGCGTTTCGGCGCTTTCCCGCCCCTTCTCGTTTCAATCTCTCGAACGGCGGATGCGCGATGCAACTCTGGGTCGGCCTCGGCAATCCCGGGCCCGAATATGCGATGAACCGGCACAACGCCGGTTTCATGGCGATCGACGCGATCGCCGCCACCCACCGCTTTTCCGCGCCGAAGAAGGCGTTCCAGGGCTGGGTGCAGGACGGGCGCGTCGGCGATGCGAAGGTCGTGGCGCTGAAGCCTGCGACCTACATGAACGAAAGCGGCCGGGCGATCCGCGCCGCGATGGATTTCTACAAGCTGACACCCGCCGACGTGACCGTGTTCCACGACGAACTCGATCTGGCCCCGCTGAAACTGAAGGTAAAGCAGGGCGGCGGGACGGCGGGGCAAAACGGCCTCAAATCGGCCGTCGCGCATATCGGCCCCGATTTTCGCCGCGTGCGGATCGGTATCGGCCATCCCGGGCACAAGGATCGCGTGACCGGCCATGTCCTGTCGAACTGGCACAAGAGCGAGATCGACGCCCTGTCCGACCTTCTTGGCGCGATCGCCGCGGAAGCAGCCTGGCTGGCCGCGGGCGAGGACGTCCGCTTCATGAACGATGTGGCGCTGCGACTGGGCGACAGCTGATTCTCACGACCGCCCCCACCGGATCGTCAGCCGATCGTCACAACATTGATATATGTTAGCAATCTATTGCGTGTTCTCGATCAAAGACATCGGGATCAACGCATCCTAGCGATCTGCTACGGGATTGCCGGATCCGCTTAGGAGCCAGCCGCCATTTCCGTCCCCTTCGAGGAGACGAGGCGTGTCCAGTTCCGAATTCGATCCCGACTGGCTGGGCGCCCGGCTGCAGGCGAATGCGCCGCTCGACGACGCCGAGCTTGCCGCACTTCGGTCGCTCCACGCGACGGTCCGCCCGTTCGAGCCCGGCCAGTATCTGCTGCGCGAGGGTGACCGGCCCAAGCAGTGTTCGTTCCTGGTGAGCGGGTTCGTCTATCGCCACAAGATCGTCGGCGACGGGGGTCGCCAGATCGTCGCGGTCCACCTGCCCCGGGACTTCGTCGATGTGCAGCAGTTTCTGCTCGCGACCGCCGATCACAATGTTCAGGCGCTGACGGCCGGTGCACTGTTGATGGTGCCGTCGGAAGATCTGATCGCGATCTCCCGCCGCCATCCCGGCATCGCGATCGCCCTGTTCCATCAGATGCTGATCGAGGCGTCGATCGCACGCGAGTGGATGACCAACACCAACCGCCGCGATTCGCGTGCCCGGACCGCACACCTGCTCTGCGAACTGGCCGTGCGCAGCGAGGCCGCCGGCCTGGGACCGCGCGAGAATTTTTCGCTGCCGATGACGCAGGAACAGCTGGGCGACGCACTGGGCCTGACCGCGGTGCATGTGAACCGCACGCTCAAGGCGCTGTCGGCCGAGAAGCTGATCGAGCGCGATCGCCGGTCGGTCCGGATCATCGACTGGCCCGCACTCTGCTACATCGGCGATTTCGCCACGAGCTATCTGCATCTCGGCGGGCAAGACTGAACCCGACGCGGTGGCTGGCGCTCGCGCCGTCCCGCCGTTACGAAGCCGACCATGCCGACCCGCACCCTGTTTCCCACCCATTTCTATGAAGCGCCGCTGGGCGATGCGGCGCTGGTCGCCGAACTGGCCGACGCCTGCCGCGACCTGGCGATCGAGGACCGCGCCGGTCGCGCCTGGTCGAAGGATCACGGATATCGCGGCTACACCAGCTACGCCTCGCTCGACGACCTGCCGCAGCGTGTGCCCGCATTCGACGATCTCGTGCGGTTGCTCAATCGCCATGTCGCGGCGTTCGCGAAGGAGTGCGGTTTCGATCTGGCCAGGCGGCTGAAGCTCGACAGCCTGTGGGTCAACATCCTGAAGCCCGGCGGTACGCACAGCGGCCATATCCATCCGCACAGCGTCGTCTCGGGCACCATCTATGTCGCGGTGCCACCCGGATCGGGCGCGCTGAAGCTGGAGGATCCGCGCCTGCCGATGCTGATGGCCGCCCCCGCCCGCCCCGACACGTTCGTCTACGCCGAGCCGACCGATGGCGCGGTGTTCCTGTGGGAAAGCTGGCTGCGCCACGAAGTGATGCCGAACGCCGGCAAGGGCGAGCGGATCAGCATCAGTTTCAACTATCGGTGACCCATCCACGTGCGCTCCGGCCATCGCCGGAGCACGATGTCTGGTCTGACTGGCGTCAATCGCGCTTCTGCCCTATCGCGCGGCCTTTCCGCACCTTCAGACACGAGTATCTTAGATGGGTTTCCGCTGTGGCATCGTTGGCCTGCCCAACGTCGGCAAATCGACGCTCTTCAACGCGCTGACCGAAACGGCCGCGGCGCAGGCCGCCAATTATCCGTTCTGCACGATCGAGCCGAACGTCGGCAACGTCGCGGTCCCCGACCCCCGCCTCGACAAGCTGCAGCAGATCGCGGGATCGAAGACCAAGATCGAAACGCAGCTGGGCTTCGTCGATATCGCCGGCCTCGTCCGTGGCGCATCGAAGGGCGAAGGGCTGGGCAACCAGTTCCTGGGCAACATCCGCGAGGTCGATGCGATCGTCCACGTGCTGCGCTGTTTCGAGAATGACGACATTCAGCATGTCGATAACAGGGTCGATCCGATCGCGGATGCCGAGACGGTCGAGACCGAGCTGATGTTGTCGGACCTGGAATCGCTGGAGAAGCGTGTCCCCAATCTCCAGAAAAAGGCATCGCAGGGCGACAAGGACGCCAAGGTCGCGGCATCGGTGCTGGGCCAGGCGCTCGACCTGCTGCGCGCCGGCAAGCCCGCGCGGCTGACCGAGCCGAAGGATGCAGAGGAGGCGAAGGCATTCGCGACCGCGCAGCTCATCACCGCCAAGCCGGTGCTGTACGTCTGCAACGTCAACGAGGAGGACGCCGCGAACGGCAACGCGCTGTCGGCGAAGGTGTTCGAAAAGGCGAAGGCCGAGGGTGCCGAGGCCGTCGTCGTGTCGGCAGCGATCGAGGCGGACATCGCGACGATGGACCCGGCCGATCGCGGCGAGTTCCTGGCCGAGCTGGGGCTGGAGGAAACCGGCCTCGCGCGCGTGATCCGAGCAGGGTACGACCTGCTCAACCTGCTGACCTTCTTCACCGTGGGGCCGAAGGAAGCGCGCGCCTGGACCACGCATGTCGGTGCGCGCGCGCCCCAGGCGGCGGGCGAGATCCACACCGATTTCGAGCGCGGGTTCATCCGGGCCGAGACGATCGCGTTCGACGACTATGTGACGCTGGGCGGGGAAAGCGGTGCGCGCGATGCCGGGAAACTGCGGTCGGAAGGCAAGGATTATGTCGTCAAGGACGGCGACGTGCTGCTGTTCCGTTTCAACGTCTGAGGGGCGACGACCGAAAGTTGCAGCGCTGTCCGATCTGGCGTATCATCCGACTATGACGCTTCGACCGACCCTCGCCGCGATCACCTTGTTCGCGCTTCCCGTGACCTGCATCGGGGGCGTCGCAATGGCGCGGCCGGGATCGGACACGGCGACGACGGGTGGGACGACGACGGTCCGGACCACCCAGACGCAGCGCAAAATCGAGCGCCCGCGGCCCGGCACCCCGTTGAAGCCGCGGATGATCGAGGCGCCGGGTGCTGCGGTCATGATGATCCCGGCGGGCTACGACGCGACGCAGACCGGGCCGTTCAGCCCGCTCTGACGCGCTGGCCGCGTCGCGGCACGATCAATCCGCTGGCGACCGGCGCGCCATTCCGGCTAGAGACGGTCCATGCGCGCGCTCACCCTGTCCGCCCTGTCCCTGCTGCTCGCGACCGCGGGCTGCGCTACCGCGCCGACTGACCGCCAGCCTGTGCGCACCGCCGCGTCACCGGTCGAAGCGCGGACGCCGGTGACGATCCTGATATCGATCGACGGATTCCGCCCCGACTATATCGATCGCGGTATCACCCCCGCGCTGTCGCGACTTGCCGTCGACGGCACCCGCGCCGCGATGCGGCCGTCGTTTCCGTCCAAGACCTTTCCCAACCACTGGGCGCTGTTGACCGGCGACCGGCCCGACCGCAACGGCATCGTCAGCAACAGCATGGAGGATCCGGCCGGGCGCAAGAAGAAGTTCACGATGACGACCGAGGATCCGTGGTGGTGGAACACCACGCCGCCGCTCTGGGTGGACGCGGAAAAGGCCGGGATCCGGTCGGCGTCGATGTTCTGGCCGGGGTCCAGCGTCGGGTTCGGCGGGAAACGCGCCGACGCCTGGCCCAACGACGTGACCGGAGGCACCCGCCCGAGCGACTGGGTGCCGTATGGCGAGGCGGTGACCGGGCTGCAGCGGGTCGATGGCGTGATCGACTGGATGCGCCGTCCGGCGGCAACGCGCCCGCGCTTCGTCACGCTGTATTTCGACATCGTCGATACGCAGGGCCATAACTTCGGCCCGAACAGCGCCGAGCTGAACGCCGCCGTCGCCGAGGTCGATCGCGACATCGCGCATCTGGTCGACGAACTCGCCGCGCTGGGCCAGCCCGCCAACCTCGTCGTCGTCGCCGACCACGGCATGGCCGAAGCCCCGCTCGACAAGGTCATCCCGCTCGCCAGCCTGGTCGCGCCCGAGATCGGCCGCAAGGTCGAGGACGGCGTGTTCGCGACCTTGCAGCCCATGCCGGGCAAGGAAGCCGCCCTCGCCGCAAGCCTGTCGCGACCCCATCCCCACATCCAGTGCTGGCCCAAGGCGCAGATCCCCGCGCGTTTCCACTACGGCACCAATCCGCGCATCCCGCCGTGGCTTTGCCTCGCCGAGCCGGGTTGGCGCATCCTTGCCGAACCGCCCGAGCGCCAGCGGACCGGTGGCGAACATGGCTATGACAACGACGCGCCCGACATGCGCGCGCTGTTCATCGCCAGCGGCCCCGCGTTCGCGCAGGGGAGGACGCTGCCGGTGTTCGACAATGTCGACGTGTATCCGTTGCTGCGCCAGGTGATTGGCCTGCCCCCGGTGACGACGGTCGATGGCACGATCGCGCCCGTTCGTGGCGCGTTGCGCTGAACCTGATTTCCGGCGACACCGCGCCATGCGCTATTGGGAAGACATCGCCGTCGGCGATCGGGCATCATTCGGCAGCTACGTCGTCGACCGCGATGAGGTGATCGACTTCGCGCGCCGTTTCGATCCGCAGCCGTTCCATCTATCGGACGAGGCCGCGGCCGAAACGCATTTCAAGCGGCTGGCGGCCAGCGGCTGGCACACCTGCGCGATGACGATGGCGATGAATGTCGAACACATGCAACGCGACGGCGCGGAAGCAGCCGGGCTGGGCGCGGCGGGGATCGACGAACTGCGCTGGCTGAAACCTGTCTACCCCGGCGACACGCTTCGGTGCGAAACCGAGGTTGAGGCGGTCCGCGCTTCGGGGAGTCGACCTGACATGGGTAGCGTCCGCAGCCGCATGACGGTGTTCAACCAACGCGACGTCGCCGTCATGAGCTTCGTCGCAATCGGACTGTATCGCCGCCGGCCGGCGCACTGAGCCGGCCGGCGACGGTCACGCGTCAATCGCGCCGGTCGCGACGATTCTCGCGCCGCAGCTGCTGGCGATCGCTGCGATATTCGCGGTTATAATCCTGCCGATCGTCGCGTCGTTCGCGACGGAACTCGGGCCGCGTCACTTCCCCACGGCGATAATCCTGCCTATCGTCGCGGCGATCCTGGCGATAGGCACGGTCGTCCTGTCGCCGGTCCTGTCGGTAATCCTGCCAGTTGTCGCGGATCTCGCGGCGGTCGCCCCGCCAGTTCTGGCGACGCCCTTCCCAATAGCTGCGCTGGCGGTCGTTCCAGCGATAGGGACGGCGGTCGCGATCATAGACGTAATAACCGGTGCCGGGATAATAATAGTCGCCGTACCAGCCGAAATACGACGGGCCATAGCCGCCGCCATAATAGCCGCTGTCGTAATAGTCCCCATAGCCGCCGCCGAAGCCACCATAGCCGCCACCGCCGTAGCCGACCGATACGCCCGAATAGCCATAACCATCGGTACAGCCCGCCAGACCGATCCCGGCGGCGGCGACCAGCGTCAATGTGCGAAGTATGGACATGGTTACTCTCCCGGATACGCGGATATCTCGGGACTCGAAACGACATGGGCGGCGCAACGGTTCCGCTGCGCCGCCCATCGAGGACATCCTGGGGTGGCGTGTCAGTGCTTAACGTTGCGCCACACGCTCTGATACGCGCCCCACGCCAGCCCGCAGAAGATCAGCAGGAAAATCACCACCGCCCAGCCGTAGGAATGGCGGGTCTGCAGCTTGGGCTCGGCCGTCCACATCAGAAATGCCGACACGTCCTTCGCCATCTGATCGACCGTCGATGCCGTGCCGTCGGCATATTGGACCTGACCGTTCGCGGTCAGCGGCGGTGCCATCGCGAGATTCAGGTTCGCGAAATACGGGTTGTAGTGCAGCCCCTTTGGCGTCTTGGCGTCCGGGAACTCCTTCAACAGCGCGGCCGGCTGGTTCTGGAAGCCGGTCAGCAGCGAATAGACATAGGCCGGGCCGTCATGCCGCGCCTTGGCCATCAGCGACAGGTCGGGCGGGACCGCATTGTTGTTGGCGGCGCGCGCGGCGATGTCGTTGGCGAACGGCGACGGGAACCGATCCGACGCCACGTTCTTGCGCGTCGCCATCTCGCCCGTGTCGGGGTTCGGGGCCGGCGTCTCGATCGCCCACTGGCCCGCGATCGCCTTCACTTCCGCTTCGGAATAGCCGATCTCCTGCAGGTCGCGGAACGCGACCAGCTTGAGCGAGTGACAGGCCGAGCAGACTTCCTTGTAGACCTGGAAACCGCGCTGGACCTGGCGTTCGTCGAACTTCCCGAACACGCCGTCCGACGCGAGGTGCAGTTCCTTGGGCGGCAGGTGGAACTCGTGCTCCGCGGTGGGAGCGGCCGGCTCCTGGATGGCGCCGATGAGCGTCGAACCGAAGCCGATCAGCGCCATCAGCGCGAAGCCCAGGCCGACGAGACCGCCGATGATGCGAACCATTGTCGTTACGTCCTTATTCGGCCGGGGCGACGACGCCGCCGCTCATCGCTGTCTGGTGGGGGCTGGTGCCGCCATGGCCGGCGAGCACCGCTTCGGTGATCGAGTTGGGCAGCGGACGCGGACGCTCCATCGCCGACACGATCGGCAGGATCAGCAGGAAGTGCAGGAAATAATAGGCCGAAGCCACCTGCCCCAGCATGATGTTGCGCGCCGTCGCCTCGGCCCCGCCGACGTAACCGAGCAGGATGACGTCGACCAGCAGCGCGACCAGGAACCAGCGGTAGACCGGCCGGTAGTTGGCCGAGCGCACCGGCGAGGTGTCGAGCCACGGCAGGAAGAACAGCAACAGGATCGAGCCGAACATCGCCAGCACACCCCAAAGCTTCGCCGGCAGGATGAAGTCGATCGTGAACGACTTCAGGATCGCGTAGAACGGCAGGAAATACCATTCGGGCACGATGTGCGCCGGCGTCGAGAGCGGGTTGGCCTGGATGTAGTTGTCCGGGTGGCCCAGCAGATTGGGCGCAAAGAAGATCAGACCGGCGAACACCAGCAGGAACACGCCCAGCCCGAAGCCGTCCTTGGCGGTGTAGTACGGATGGAACGGCACGGTATCCTGCTCGTCCTTCACTTCCACGCCGGTCGGGTTGTTCGACCCCGGAATATGCAGCGCCCAGATGTGCAGGATGATGACACCCGCGATCACGAACGGCAGCAGATAGTGCAGCGAGAAGAACCGGTTCAACGTGGCGTTGTCAGGCGAGAAACCGCCCAGCAGCCACACGCGGATCGATTCGCCGACCAGCGGGATCGCCGAGAAGAATCCGGTGATGACCTGCGCCCCCCAGAAGCTCATCTGACCCCACGGCAGCACATAGCCCATGAACGCGGTGGCCATCATCAGCAGGAAGATGACGACGCCGAGCAGCCACACCATCTCGCGCGGGGGCTTGTAGGAACCGTAGTACAGACCGCGGCCGATGTGGACATAGACCACGAACAGGAACATCGACGCGCCGTTGGCATGCGCATAACGCAGGAACCAGCCGCCGTTGACGTCGCGCATGATGTGCTCGACCGAGTTGAACGCGATGTCGGCATTGGCGGCGAAATGCATCGCCAGCACGATGCCGGTGACGATCTGGATCGCCAGCGCGGCCCCGGCGAGGACGCCGAAGTTCCAGAAATAGTTCAGGTTGCGCGGGACGGGATAGCCGCCGCCGATCGCGCCGTACACGAAGCGCGGCAGCGGCAGGCGCTCGTCCATCCACTTCGCCAGTGGTGCCTTCGGCTCGTAGTGCTTGGCCCAGGGAAAGCTCATGAGTCTGGTGTCCCCCTCAACCGACCGTCACGACGGTGTCGGACGTGAATGCATAATCGGGCACGTGCAGGTTGGTCGGTGCCGGTCCCTGGCGGATACGCCCCGCGGTGTCATAGGCCGAGCCGTGGCACGGGCAGAAATAGCCGCCGAACGGCCCCTTGTTCTCGCCCTCGCCCGCGCCCAGCGGGACGCAGCCCAGATGGGTGCACACGCCCAGCGTGATGAGCCAGTTCTTCTTGCCCGCCTTGGTCCGCTCTTCCAGCGTCTGCGGATCGCGCAGGCTGTCGGCGTTTACCGCATCGGCCTCGGCGATTTCCTTGGGCGTCAGGTTGCGGACGAACAGCGGCTGCTTGCGGAAGCTGGTCTTGATCGCCTGCCCCGCCTCGATCTTCGAGATGTCGATCTCGGTCGTCGACTGCGCCAGCACGTCCGCCGAGGGATTCATCTGATAGATCAGCGGCATCGCGATCACGCCGACGCCCACGCCGCCGAACGCGACCGCGGCGATCTGCAGATAGTCGCGACGGCGCGGGTCGGCCGGGCCGCCGCTCGTCGCGTCATGCGCCACCTCTCCGGCGGGTACGGCGTCTTCAACCATTGCCATGCACTAGCCCTTGCACTTCGTAATTTCAGCAGCGCCGGGAACGTGACGCCGAACGGGACCATCGCGCATACACGCAATGCGCCGCCCGGTTGCCCCCGGTGGCTGGCGGGCCTGATAAACGGCGGGACGCCGCTTTGCCAACAGCAATTTGCATGGTAGAGCCGCGAGGCCGGCCATCGAAGCGGTACGGGGTCCGCACGCGATGCAAGTCTGCGATGCCAATTATCAGGAGCAGTCAGGATGCGACTTGATCTGACCCGCGTTATATTCGCGATGGGTTTTTCGATTCTCACCTGGCTTGGCTGTGTGAGCGCAGCGCCGATAGTAAATCCGGCGAAGTACGAATCGACATCGAAGCCGCTTGCATACCCGGTAAAATTCACCGTGGCATACAACGATCGCATTCTCGGCAGCCCGAGCTTATATGTCCGCGAAGGGCAGTCGACGATCATTACCGTTCCGCGTCAGGGCGGATACGCACTTCGCGCGACCCTAAATCGACAGATTATGCAGAATCGGGTGATGGCCCGGTTGGACCTTGAAGTGTTTCGTGAGGATCAGGGGCGATGGCATCAAATCAGCACCCCCGTCCTCATGATGCCGTACGGTGGACGTGCTGAGTTCACTCTTGATCGACCCGGGGGTGGCCAGCCAATATTTCGGCTTGATGCGGTGATGGGCCAACCGATTGCTGCCGTAATCGGAAAAAACAACTGTACTGCGTCGAAGCAGGCGAATTGGAATGCAAGTATGAAAGCCCCGGTAATGTTAATCGCGGGGCTAGCTCAGGACGTTCCTCCGGATTCAGGTGGTGGAAACTGCTGTCAAGGTGGTTGTTTTCGCTGCTGTGGCCCTGCGGCTTGTTGTGCCGACCCACGCAATTGCTCCGGGTCGTGTTGTACTTGAGGCCAGCGATTGCGCATCGCCCTGTACCAACCTGACATCGCCGGAAACGTCGGTGCGATCCTGCGCATCGGCGCGTGCCTGGACACCGCGGTCGATCTGATCGAGCCGATGGGATTCGCGTGGGACGACAAGCGCGTCGCGCGCGCAGGGATGGACTATATCGATCACGTCAGCGTCACACGCCACGCCAACTGGGCAGCGTTCGAGGCGCAGGTCGCCGGCCGCCTCGTGCTGCTGACGACGAAGGGCGCGACCCCGCTGCACGACTTCGCGTTCGACGCGCACGACATCCTGCTGTTCGGCAGCGAGGGCGCGGGGGTACCCGACGCGGTCCACGCCAGCGCCGACGCCCGCGTCGTCATCCCGATGGCCCCGGGCCTGCGATCGCTGAACCTCAGCGTATCGGCAGGCATCGTGCTGGCCGAGGCGCTGCGCCGGACAGGAACGTGGCCCGGGGTGGCGTCGCGGCAGAAACCGGCCTAGATCAAGGTCTTCGATCGAACCCGGAGCGTCGTCATGCTGCCATTCATCCTCGCGCTTGCCGCAGCCGTGCAGGTCCCCGCCTCCCCGGCCGCGCCGCCGACGCAGGATCGGCAGATCGCCATGACGGCCTCGCTCGGCACGATCCTCTTCGCACTCGACCGCGCCGCCTGGGTCGCCAGCGACGCGCTGAACGCGAAACTGCCGAAGGATCAATTGACCGGCGTTGGCGGCTGGGTGGTCGAGCGGGACGAAGGCGATGTGCTGGTCGTCACCTTCTACCGCGGGCAGGGCGACGCGGCGCGCGCGCTCTTCACCGCCGACGTCCGTGCGGGCAAGGTCGTCGACAGCCGCCCGGCACCGGCCGACACCGCGCTGACGCCGGCGCAGCACCGACTGGCGCGGGCGCGCGACGCCGCAGCGCAGGAGGCCGTCGCGCGCGGCTATCGCCCCTGTACCGCCGCGCCGTTCAACACCGTCGTCGTGCCGTCGTCGAATCCGCAGGCGCCGACACTGGTCTACCTGTTGTCGGCGCAGGTGGCGGCGGGCACCTATCCGATGGGCGGACATTATCGCGTCGTCGTCGGTCCCGACGGTCGCGTGACCGGATCGCGCCCCTTCAGCAAGTCCTGTCTCAACATGCCCGTGCCGCGCGCCAGCGGTGGACAGCGACCGGCCGGTCTGTTCGTCAGCCATGTGCTCGATCCGGTACCGACGGAAACGCATGTGTTCACGTCGCTCTCGGCCGGACTGCCGCTGTTCGTCGGGGCCGGCGGCAAGGTCTGGTCGGTCAACGGGCGAACCATCACCGTGTCGGACATCAAGCCACCCGCCCCGCCGCGCTGAGCCATTTTTGACTTGGGCGGCGGCCGCCCCGTAAGGCGCGGCGATGCAGCCCCTCGATTCCGAACAAGCCGCCGCCCGCCAGTGGTTCGAGCATCTCCGCGACCTGATCTGCGCAGAATTCGTCGCAATCGAGCGCGAGGCGGGATCGGATGCCGGTTTCGACTATATCGCGTGGGATCGCACCGATCCGGGCGGCGCGCCCGGCGGCGGCGGCGTTCGCGGCGTGATGAAGGGGCGCGTGTTCGAGAAGGTCGGCGTCAACGTCTCGACCGTCGGCGGCACGTTCGAGGGGGAGTTCGCCAAGTCGATCCACGGCGCGGCCGACAATCCGCGCTTCTTCGCCACCGGCATCAGCCTGGTCGCGCACATGGCCAACCCGCACGTGCCCGCGGTGCACATGAACTGCCGCTTCCTGGTCACGACGAAGCGCTGGTTCGGCGGCGGCGCGGACCTGAACCCGCCGCTGCCCGTGGCGCAGGACACGGCGGACTTCCACGCGACGCTGGAGCGCGCCTGCGATGCCCATGCGGTCGGCGACTATCCGCGCTTCTCGGCGTGGGCGGAGGAGTATTTCCGCATTCCCCACCGGGGCATGAACCGCGGGGTCGGGGGGATCTTCTTCGATCATCTGGAAGGCGACTTCGCTCAGAATTTCGCCTTCACGCAGGATGTCGGGCGCGCGTTTCTGGACGTCTATCCACGGATCGTGCGGCGGCGGATGAACGACGCCTTCACTCCCGCCGACGAGGCCGCGATGCTGGCGTGGCGCGGGCGCTATGCCGAATTCAACCTGGTCTATGATCGCGGTACCCTGTTCGGGCTGAAGACCGGTGGCAACATCGATGCGATCCTGATGAGCCTGCCGCCGCGCGCGACATGGGCCTGATCCCCGTCGCCGATGCGCAGGTGGCGACGATCGTCACGTCGCTGGAGATGCGCGAGAAGCCGCGCCCCCGGCCGCTGCCCGATTCGCGGCTGCGGCTGGTGCGCTGGCCCAGTCCCGACCCGGCCAAATATCGCGCTCTGTTCCGGCGCGTGGGCGAGCCGTGGCTGTGGTTCTCGCGACTGGTGATGGACGATGCGCGGCTGGCCGCCATCCTGGGCGATCCGCTGGTGCAGGTGTTCGCCGTGGTCGATCCGGCGGGGATCGAGGTCGGCATGCTCGAGCTCGATTTCCGCGAGGCCGGGCAGTGCGAGCTCGGCTATGTCGGGCTGGTCCCCGAACTGACCGGACAGGGCAACGGACGCTGGCTGATGGCGCAGGCGCTGCACCGCGCGTGGGCGCCCGGCGTCACGCGCGTGTGGGTCCACACGTGCACGCTCGACCATCCGCGCGCGCTGGGCTTCTACCGCGCGGCGGGGTTCACGGCGTACAGGCGCACGGTCGAGACGTTCGACGACCCGCGCGTCACCGGCGTCCTGTCACCCGACGCCGCACCTCACGTGCCGGTGCTGGCCAGCCGTCGGTAGAGCGCGATCTCGACCAGCGCGAGCAGCAGCGTCGCGATCGTCAGGACCAGTGCGGCCAGGCCATCGACGATCCCGGCGATCACCGGATTGGCCCCGCCCATCTCGCCGATCGACAGCAGTGCGCCGCCGATCAGCTGCGCGGCGAACAGCGGCGCGGCATAGGTCGCGCCGAGCATCCAGCCGTTGCCGCGGGTCAGCTGCCAGCTGCGCTGGATCGCCGCGATCGCGCCGACCGGTGCCTCGCCGACGATGACGGGCGCGACCAGCATCGTGCGGCCGAGCACATAGAACGCCAGCGGCATCAGCGCGGCGAGCAGCAGCCCGGACATCGCGCCGGGCAACAGGATCGACAGCGCGGCGAACCCGATCAGGATCGACGCCAGCAGGTAGCGCAGGAACAACACCGCCGCGCGACCCAGCGCGCCCGCCACGGTCGGCCGCTGCGGCATCAGGTACAGCGCCATCACCGCCAGCGCGCCGAACAGCGCGAGCGCGGGGGCCAGCGCGTACCAGCCGCCATATTGCGTCGCCCATCCGGTCAGCGCATCGGCGGTGGCCTGCACCGTCGCGGGATCGGGTTTGCCGCCTTCCAGCACCATGTCGGCCTGGTCGGGCATCAGGCTGGACGGCGACGGCACCAGCAGCAGGATGGCCAGCTGCGGCAGGAACATCGTCAGCCCGGCGACCGGCAGCAGCAGCGCGCCGTCGCGCCGCCAGGCGGCCAGCGCGTCGGCGAAGCTGCGCGTGAAATCCAGCTTCACGACGGGCGCGCGATGCTCTCGGGGGACGGCATCGCGGATTCGCGGGCGCGCAGGATCGCGACGTACAGCTTCGCGCAGAACGCCGCGGCGATCACGCTGAACCCGGTCGAGACGGCGGCGACGACGATCGCGGTGATGACGCGCGCGACGGTGATCGGCCCGTCGCCGCCCGCGACCAGGCCCAGGATCGATCCGAACACGGTCTGCGCCGCCAGCACCGCGACGAGAGTGACGACCGCGTACAGGACGACGACCCCGATCAGCCGCCACGTCAGCCCGCGCGTCAGGGCAAAGGCACGGCCGATTGCGCCGGCACCGCGCCGCTCCGCCACGATCACGGCGGTCACCGGTGCCAGCCGCGCCCCCAGCCCCAGGATCGCCGCAACCACGACGAGCATGTAAAGGAAGATGGCCAAGCCATAGCCCGCCGACAGCTTGGTCGCGCCCATCTGCCCCGCCTGCGCGGCCGCAAAATCGAACCCGCCGGCGGCCAGCAGGATGATGGCCGGCAGGACCAGGACGAACGCCGCGATGCCGAGCAGCACATACACGCCCATCGCCGGCAGCAGCCGCGCGGTCGCCACGCCGGTCGCACGACGCCCCAGCGCGGGATCGACCGCCAGCGCGACGATCGCCAGCTGCGTCCACAGCGACAGGATACCGAACGCCAGCGTCATGATGCCCAGGGCCAGCTTCAGCCCCGGCCCGCCGGTCGCCTGCAATTCCTGCAGGCTGCCCGAGATCGTCGTGGGCACGAACATGCCCAGCAGCACCAGCGGCATCAGTACGCCCAGATGGTCGCCCAGAAACTCCAGCGCGCGATCCCAGACGTCGCCCATCTTCACCATCGCCCGCATCCCCGTTCGTCCTGTCTCTCGGTCCGGGGCTTAGCCCAAGCCGCCGCCGCTTGCCAACGGCGCTGCGAATACGCATCTGCCGGTGCGACACCGACATGACGCAGCTTTCTTCAGACATCGAATGGTGCGTGGCACCCGGCCCGGTCGACTATGCCGACGCGCTGGCGCAGATGGAGGCGCGCGTGGCGCTCGTTCAGGACGGGAGGGCGCGCGAGCTCGTCTGGCTGCTCGAACATCCCCCGCTCTACACCGGCGGCACGTCGGCCGATCCCGCCGACCTGCGGGATCCGGAATTCCCCGTCTTCGCCAGCGGGCGCGGGGGGCGCTACACCTATCACGGGCCCGGCCAGCGGATCGGTTATCTGGTGCTCGACCTGAACGCGCGCGGGCGCGACGTGCGCTGCTTCGTCCATGCGGTGGAGGACTGGGTCATCGCCGCGCTGTCCCGCATCGGCATCGCGGCCTTTCGGGCAGAGGGCCGGATCGGCATCTGGACGCGTGACCCGGTGCGCGGCGAGGCCAAGATCGGCGCGATCGGCGTCCGGGTGAAACGCTGGGTGACCTGCCACGGGTTTTCGGTGAACCTGTCGCCCGACCTGGCGCATTTCGGCGGCATCGTGCCGTGCGGCATCGCCGATTATGGCGTTACCAGTGCGCGCGAACTGGGCAAACCGGCCGATTTCGGGACATTCGACGCAGCCCTTGCCGCTACGGCACCGGCGTTTCTGGCGGCGCTTTCCTCGCAGATGCAAAACGAGGCTTGAGGGCGGGACCCGAACCGATTAATGTCCCCCCTGATTTGGGTAATAAAAGGCATCCAGCCAACCCTGATCGCCTTATCTAGGGAGCTTCCAGATGCGTGCAATTCTTTCCAAGGCCCTCACGGGCTCGATGATCGCCGGTGCGGCGCTGCTCGTTTCGGCGTGCGGTGGTTCGACCACGACGACGACCGAGAACACCGTCGTTACCGACCTGAACGCGACCGACGCGACGATGGACGGCGGCACGATGACCGACAACATGACCGCCGTCGATGGCGCCATGGGCAACGACACCATGATGGCGAACGACACCATGATGGGCAACACCACCATGATGACGAACACCACGACGACCACCAACGCGATGTAATTCGCTGCGGAGGGCCGTTCCTGGCTTTCTTCGAGGGGCCGTCCGGATCGTCCGGGCGGCCCCTTTCGATTCCGCCGCGCCTTCGGTTCAGCGCACGGGCGATGCGGATGCGCAGAAACCCTTTGGTTGCGGCCATAAATATGCCTAATCGTCGCGTGTGGTTGGCGGCGAAGCGGCCGTGAGCGAGAGGTTGTCGATGACGTTGCGTATCCTGACGATGCTGGCCGGGGCCGTGCTGGCGGTAACCGCCGCGAATCCGGCGCGAGCCCAGTTCTTCTTCAAGTCGCCCGACCTGCGTGGCGCGCCGGTGGACGGGTCCGAACCCGGCATCCTGGGCCAGGCGCTGCCCGGTGCGACGCCCGAGGAGCAGAAGGCGGCGCTGGCCTGGAACCTGCGCGCCGGGCTGAACGTCGCGGCGCTGCAATGCCAGTTTTCGCCGACATTGCTGACGCTGGACAATTACAACCAGCTGCTCGGCGATCATTCGGCCGAGCTCAAAAGCCAGTACGACGTGCTGAGCCGCTATTTCGTGCGGGTGAACAAGACCCCGAAGGCCGGTCAGACCGAACTCGATAAATATGGCACCCGCGTCTATTCCAGCTTCTCGACCGTGATGGCGCAGCTGACCTTCTGCCAGACCGCCGGAGAGATCAGCAACCTGGCCGTGTTCACTCCGCGCGGCAGCTTCACGACGCTGGCTCAGGAGCGCCTGCGCCAGCTGCGTAACAGCCTGGTGCTGGCCGGCGAACAGCGCTTCCCCTGGGGCATCCAGCCGCCGATGCCCGCGCTGCCGCGGCTCGACGAGATCTGCTGGAAGAAGGACGAATGGCAGCCCAAGAAGTGCGGGCCGATGACCTATCGGTGATTAAAGAGAGAGCCGCGCGGCGGCGCGGCTCCTTTTCGTCACCTCCGCGCCTTCAGCGTGATGACTTCATGTCTAGCCGTTCGTGCTGAGCTTGTCGAAGCACCGCTCTCTGATTGGCGAACGAAACCCGTGCGGTACGAAGTACGGTGCTTAGACACGCTCAGCACGAACGGTGTTCGGGAGTACCCGATCTCCCTATCGCAGCCCCAGCGCCTTGTGGGTCTGCAACGACAGCCGCCATTTCGGCCGCGTCATCGCGAAGTCCACCGCATCCGCGACGTTCGCGACGCCGCGCGCATCGTCCATCGGCTGCACCAGGAAATGCGCGAAGTCCCACGCCTCCATCGCCTGCCAGTCGCTGCCGGCCTGCGGCCAGACCAGCTTGAGTTCGTCGCCCGATCGCTGGACCACGACGCTGCCCGCCTTTGGGCTGATGCAGACCCAGTCGATGCCGGGGTGCGTGGGCAGCGTCCCGTTGCTCTCGATCGCGATCTCGAACCCTGCGGCATGCAGCGCATCGACCAGCGCGTCGTCGATCTGCAGCATCGGCTCGCCGCCGGTCAAGACGACGAAGCGGCGGGTCGCTTCCGGTCCCCATGCCGCCTTGACCGCAGCGACCAGCGCGTCCGCGTCGGCGAATTTGCCCCCGCCCGCGCCGTCGGTGCCGACGAAATCGGTGTCGCAGAACCGGCACACTGCGGTGGCGCGGTCCTGTTCGCGACCCGACCACAGGTTGCAGCCGGCGAAGCGCACGAACACCGCGCGCCGCCCGGCGTTCACGCCCTCGCCCTGGAGCGTGAGGAACAGTTCCTTGACGGCGTAGGTCACGGCCCGATCTTCAACCCGGCGTCGCGTAGACCGTGGGATCGGGCAGCCCCGCCTCGACGAAGCCCTTCGCGCGCAGGCGGCAGCTGTCGCACAAGCCGCAGTGGATACCGCCCGGCGCAGGATCGTAGCACGACCAGCTCACGCCCGCGTCGAGCCCCAGCCGCGCCGCCTCGACGACGATCTGCGCCTTGGTCATGTGCTGCAACGGCGCGCGGATGCGGAACGGCTGACCCTCGACCCCCGCCTTGGTCGCCAGCTCGGCCAGCCCCTCGAACGCGGTGACGAATTCCGGGCGGCAATCGGGATAGCCCGAATAGTCAAGCGCATTGACGCCGATGTACAGGTCGCGGGCACCGATCGCCTCGGCCCAGCCCAGCGCCAGGCTGAGGAAGATCGTGTTGCGCGCCGGCACATAGGTAACCGGGATCCCCTCGCCCACACCGTCTTTCGGCACGGCGATGTCCGCGGTCAGCGCGGAGCCGCCGAACGCCGACAGGTCGAGCGGCAGGATGACGTGACGTTCAGCACCGAGCAGCGACGCGATCCGGCGCGCCGCGGCCAGCTCGACCTGATGGCGCTGGTTATAGTCGATCGACAGCGCAAAGACACGGTGCCCGTCCTCGCGCGCGCGCGCGGCGGAAACCATCGAATCGAGGCCGCCCGAAATCAGGACGACCGCTGCGGTATTGGACGCTGCCATGACGGACCTGCCGCTACGCGCTTCGCGCGGCCGCCGCAATGCACATGCCGGCGCACGCGAAGAAAGGGCCGCCACGAAGGACGGCCCAGGTCTTCTCTTCAGCTAGGGAGCCTCGGTGCCCGCTGATCGGCACAGGCATCACAATAGACGATCTTGGTTAAGGTTGCGTGAACGCGTCATCCCCCCGGACAATTGCCGGTACGGCGCCCCTCCAGCTCGACGGAGAACGGCGCCCCGCCCTCCAGCCCCTCGCTCGAGATCCGCACCAGCCGCGGCGTTTCGACCGAGATCGTCGTGCGACCGTGCCCGCGTCCCGGGCAGGTATAATGAACCGTCGCGGCGGTCGTGCTGTTCTCGATCACGAAACGCGTACACCCACTGCCCGGACTGCGCAGCTGGAACAGCGCCGACGGATCGCGCACACACATCGCGCGCGCCGTGCCGCCGATCTCGCGCAGCTGCCACATCCCCTGCTGCATCGCGTCGAGCGCGACGAACCGCGGTGCCTGAGCCGGGGCCGCGAAGGCCGTGACGCCCATCGCCAGTGCCATCCCCGCGAGTGCCGGACGCCACATGCGCCGAACCGTCATCCTGCCAACTCCTGCCGTCTGATCACGACGCGTTAGCATGTGGGTGACGCGCGACCGCCTTACAATAACGGTTACGAAACGATCCCGTCCAAAGGAATCGGGAACTTGGTCGAGCAGAATGCGCAGTCGACGAAGATCACGCCATCCTCGTCGGCCATCTCGGCGCGCTCCTCCGGCGGAAACTTCGCGAGCACCTGCGCGATGTAAGTGCCGTCGCAGCGACACCCCTTGGTCAGCGCGGTACCGGGAAGGATGCGAACCTCGTCCTCCTCGTTGAACAGCCGCCAGACCAGGGTTTCCAGCGGGATCGCGCGATCGGCCAGTTCTTCCAGCCCCATCGTGCCCGCCAGCGCCGCGACATGCTCCCATTCGGGATGGTCGAGCCGGGTGTGCAGCCGCTCGCGCCCGTCCTCGCCCTCTGGCAGATGCTGGAGGAACAGTCCGCCGGCGACGCAGCCGGCGCCCGCCTCATGCGTCGATCCCAGCCGGATCAGGCTGGGGATCTGTTCGGACTGCAGGAAATAGCTCTCGGCCGCCTCGGCCAGCGAATTGCCGTCGAGCGGCACTATCCCCTGATAGCGTTCGCCCGACGTCTTCTGGTCGAACGTGATCGCGAGATGGCCGGTGCCGAACAGCGCGAACAGCGATGGCGCGTCGGCGACCTCGGCCAGCCGCTCGGCGTCGTGCTGGACATAGCCGCGCAACTGCCCGTCCTGATAATCGCACACCAGCAGCGACACGATGCCGCCGGTCGTCTGGGCCTGGAGCGTCAACTGGCCCGCCGCGTCCTTCAGCAGGCTGCCGAGCAGTGCCGTCAGCGTCAGCGCCTCGGCCAGCAGCGCCTCGATCGGCGGGGGATAGGCATGCGCGGCCAGGATCGTGTCGAGCACCGGCCCCAACCGCACGATCCGCCCGCGCGCGTGGCGGGTTGGCAGCGTGAAGCCGAGTACGCGGTCGAGATCGGGGAGAGCGGGAGTATCGGTCATGCTGCCTTCCTACCGTTCGCCCTGAGCGAAGTCGAAGGGCAGCGCGCCACGCGACGGCGAACGCGCGGATCGCGGCCCTTCGACTTCGCTCAGGGCGAACGGGTCCTTTTGGTGAGATCGAAAGATAAGAAGCCGGGCGATACCCGACAACCTCAACCGATCTGCCCGAAGCACCAGCGCAGGATCGACTTCTGTGCATGCAGCCGGTTCTCCGCCTCGCGCCAGATGCGCGATTGCGGCCCGTCGATCACCGCCGTGACGACCTCCTCCTCGCGATGCGCGGGCAGGCAGTGGAGGAAGATCGCGGCCGGATCGGCCTGCGCCATCATGGCTTCCGTCACCTGATACGGCATCATCGCCGCCAGCTTGGCTTGCGCCTGCGCCTGGCCCATCGAAATCCAGGTGTCGGTGACGACCACGTCCGCACCGGCGATCGCGCGCACCGGATCACGCTCGATGCTCACGCGCGCGTTCGTGCCGGCCAGCTGCGCATTGGCGGCATCGATCCAGCGCTGGTCGGGATCATAGCCTTCCGGACACCCGGCCACGACCGAGAATTTGAACAGCCCGGCCGCCTCGATGATCGAATGCAGCACGTTGTTGCCGTCGCCCAGCCACGCGACCTTCAGGCCGGGGAGCGATTTCTCTTCTTCGACGATTGCCAGCAGGTCGGCGACGATCTGGCACGGGTGCGAGGCGTCGGTCAGGCCGTTGATGACAGGCACGGTGGCATAGTCGGCCATCTCCAGCAGCTTGGCGTGATCGTCGGTGCGCACCATGATCGCGTCGCAGAAGCCCGACAGGACGCGGGCCGTGTCGGCCACCGTCTCGCCGCGACCCAGTTGCGACGTTCCCGAATCGAGGATCAGCGCCGATCCGCCGAGCTGCCGCATCGCCATGTCGAACGACACGCGGGTGCGGGTCGAGGATTTCTCGAACACCATGGCCAGCGTATGCCCGGCAAGCGGCGCGTCGGGATCCGGCTGGCCCTTGGGCAGGCCGTCACGCGCGCGCTTGCGGTCGAGCGCGTCGGCGAGGATCGCGGCGATGCCGTCGGCTCCGGCGGAGGACAGGTCGAGGAAATGGCGGATGGTCACGGCGTCGCCCCAAAATATCCGTTCGTGTCGAGTAGGGATCGAGCTTACCGAGAGCCCGTATCGAGACATTTCTCGATACGCCGTCTCGACTTTGCTCGACGGCTACTCGAAACGAACGGTTCGTTTCTATTCGTCCGACACCGGCACATAACTCCGCGCGCCGGCGCTCAGCCGCTCGATGCACTCCGCGATATGGCTGTCGTCGATCACCAGCGGCGGCAGGACGCGGAACACGTTCTCGCCCGCCGCGACCGTCAGCAGCCCATGATTGTCGCGCAGATGCGCCACGAAATCGCGCGCCACCGCCGGCTCCTTCAGCTTGATGCCCAGCATCAGGCCTTTCCCGCGGATCTCCTCGAACAGGTGATCGTGGTTGGGCAGCAACTGTTCGAACGCCTGCCACAACCGGTCGCCCATCGCCGCGACATGATCGAAGAAGCCAGGCTCCAGCATCACGTCGAGGATCGCCTGCCCAGCCGCCATCGCCAGCGGATTGCCGCCATAGGTGGACCCGTGGGTGCCGAACACCATGCCCTTGGCCGCCTCCTCGGTCGCCAGGCACGCGCCCAGCGGAAAACCCCCGCCGATGCCCTTCGCGACCGTCATGATGTCGGGCGTGATGCCGTAATGCTCGTGCGCGAAGAACTTGCCCGTCCGGCCGTAGCCGCACTGGATCTCGTCGAGGATCAGCAGCAGGCCGTGCTCGTCACAGGCCTTGCGCAGGCCCTGGATGAAGTCGGCCGTGCCCGCGGTCATCCCGCCCTCGCCCTGCACCGTCTCGACCATGAAGCCCGCGGTCGTCTCGTCGATCAGCGCCAGCGCGGCGTCGAGATCGTTGAACGGGGCATAGGTGAAGCCCGGCAGCAGCGGCTCGAACCCCTCGCGCATCTTGACCTGGTTGGTCGCGCTGATCGCCCCCATCGTCCGTCCATGAAAGGCGTTGTGAAAGGTGATGATCGTCGAGCGCTCGGGATTGCCGTTGACGTAGTGGAAGCGCCGCGCGGTCTTGATCGCGCATTCGATCGCCTCGGCCCCCGAATTGGTGAAGAACACCGTGTCGGCGAAGCAGTTGTCGACGATGCGCTGCGCCAGCGCCTCGCCCTGCGGAGATCCGTACAGGTTCGACACGTGCATCAGCGTCGCGGCCTGATCCGCGATCGCCCTGGTCAGGTGCGGGTGGCCGTGGCCCAGCGCGTTGACCGCGATGCCGGCGGCGAAATCGAGATACTGTTCGCCGTCCTCGCCGTACAGATACATGCCCTCGCCTCGCACCGGCCGTACGCCGCACCGCGGGTAGACGGGCATGAGGGGGGTGATCGGCACGGTCTGCACTCCTGGCAAAAGCAAAACGGCGGCCCGTGACAGGCCGCCGGAGCGCAGCTTTACGAGTGGGAACGCGGTTGCGTCAATTCTTGAGCTTCCACCCACTCCGCAGCAACGCGTAGACGCCGATCGCCATGGCGACGTCGATCGCCAGGATCACCGCGCCCGACACCCAGATCGACACATAGCCGTCGGTCACGCCGATGAAGCCGTAGCGAAAGCCCGAGATGATATAGAAGAACGGGTTGAGGTGGCTGACCGTCTGGAACGCGGGCGCCAGCCGGTCGACCGAATAGAAGGTGCCCGACAGCAGCGCGAGCGGCCCGACCACGAAGTTGGTGACTGCCGCGGCATGATCGAACTTCTCCGCCCAGATCGAGGTCATGACGCCGAGCAGCGCGAGGAACGCCGATCCGAACAGCGCGAACCACAGGATCGCCAGCGGCTGCACCGGCGTCACATGGACGCCCGGCCATAACGCCATCGCCAGCCACACCGCGCCGCCGACCGCGAACGCGCGCGTCACCGCGCCGCCGGTCAGTCCGGCGAGCAGTTCGGCGGTGGACAGCGGCGGCATCAGGTAATCGACCACCGTCCCCTGGATCTTGCCGACCAGCAGCGAGAAGCTGGCATTGGCGAACGCGTTCTGCAGCATTCCCATGATGATGAGGCCGGGGCCGATGAAATCGGCGAAGGCGACCGTGGTGCCGCCGATCGCCACCGCGCTGCGCCCGCCCATGGCGACCGTGAAAACCACCAGAAAAAGCAGGGTCTGGATCGCCGGTGCCCAGATCGTCTGGAGCTGCACCTTGAAGAAGCGGCGCACCTCCTTCACATAGAGGGTCTTCAAGCCGCCCCAGTTGACGTTCCGGATCGTCGGAACACCGGGGGCGGACATCAGGTTTTCCGTGCTGAGGGAGGGCTGGTCGGACATCGCTGTTCGCGTAATCGACCCCGCCCCGCCCCGCAAGCACGACAAGTGGGAAGTGTGCATGAGCTGGACCGACGAACGGATCGAAAAGCTGCGGACGCTGTGGGAAGCAGGACAGACCGCCAGCCAGATCGCCGAGAATCTGGGCGGCGTCAGCCGCAACGCGGTGATCGGCAAGGCGCATCGCCTTGGCCTGCAGTCGCGCCCGTCGCCGGTGAAGCCCAACGAACCGGCCGAAGCCAGGGCCGAGTCCAAGCCGGTCGCCGAAGCGGTCGTCGCCGCGCCGCCGCAGTCCGCGCCCAAGCCGGCGCCGGCAACCGCCCCGATCGCGCCGCCACGCGCCGAGGAACAGCCCGCGCCCTTCGACGCGGCGGACAAACAGGATGAGGACGAGGACGAGGACGACACCGAAGTCGTCGCGGCCCCCGCCGCCCCACGTCCCGATGCGCCGGTGCTGCGGTCGGTCGGGCCGGGCGGATTCGTGCGCCAGAATCCCGGCGAACAGGCACCGCCGAGCACGCCGGCCCCGCCACGCCGGCTGGTGCCCGCGCGCCCCAGCGAAGCGATCGCCGGCAAGACCGGGCTGCTCGACCTGAACGACCGCATCTGCAAATGGCCGCTGGGGCATCCGGGTGAGCCCGACTTCCATTTCTGCGGTGACAAGGTGAATCCGGGCTTTCCCTATTGCGTCGCGCATTGCGGCCACGCGTATCAGGCCCAGCTGCCCCGCCGCGACCGCCGCCCGCCGCCCCCGATGCCGTACGGCGGTCCGCGCGTTCGCTGACACGGCGGCCTGCTGTAACGGCGGAAGAACCTGAGGCGGGCCGATCGACGTTTGCCCGCGCTCTGGTCCTCCGGACAATGAAAGGGTCGTGGCATGTCGATCGGCACTGAATCGTGCTCTGGCGTCGGCCGGAGCACACGCTGCTCGATTGCCGTGTTGCGCGCCGTATCGGCTTCGTTTGACCCCTGGGGCGTTGAAGCGACGTACCCAGCGTTTTGAGGCGGTCTCGATCAGCGTCAGCCAACCGTTGGTGCTGAGCCCTTCGACTGCCTGCCAAGGCAGGCGCTCAGGACAGGCTGGCCTTCGGCCAGTCGAAGCACCTTGTGGAAAGGCTGCCCTTCGACTGTGTTCAGGGCGAACGATGTTGAACAAAGCCGATCGCTCCCAGCCCTAGCTCCGGCCTCTACTCCAACGCCTCCCTCGCCTCTCGCGCGAGGCGCGTCGCACTGGGCAGGCGGCGCTTTTCCAGACCGCCCAGGAATTCGCGACTGGTTTCCGCCGCCACGCGATTGATCTCGTCGAGCAGGGGGAATGCCGCCGCGGTCAGCCGGATCGCCTTGGCACGACGGTCGCTGGCGATCGCGACGCGCTCGATCAGCCCCTGGCTCTCCAGGGCATGGAGCAGGCGGACCAGCGTCGGCCCCTCGACTCCCACCACGTCGGCGATTTCGCGCTGGCTGGTGCCTTCGGGCATCTCGTTGACCCAGTACAGCACGGTGGAGCGTGCCAGCGTCATGCCGGAGGCCTTCATCTTTTCATCCACCCGCGCGCGCCATTTGCGGCTTAGCAAAACGCATTCGCGGACGAATTCGATTGGCAGGTCGTCGGGATAGGACGTCATCGGCTCCACCATCGCGCGGCCACCGGACGATTGCAAATTCGAATGGTTCCGGCCGGCCGCGCGCTGGAGTAGCATGCAACAATGATGTTGACCCGCGAATTCCGGCTTGCCGCCGCCTGTTGCCGACGCCCCGGCCCGGAACGGGACAGCGCGGTCCGCGATGCCGCGCGCGCGATCGACTGGGTGGCGTTCGCCGCCGTGCTGCGTCGCCAGCGGATCGACGGGTTCGCCCACCGCGCGCTGGCCGACGCGGCCGTGACAGTGCCCGACGCGATCGCCGCCGCGCTCGCGCAGGGCGCGGCGCGGACTGCGACCGGAAACCTGCGCGCCGCCGCCGAAACCGCGCGGCTGGGCCGGGTGTTCGCCGATGCCGGCATGCCCTGCCTGTTCGTCAAGGGATCGACGCTGGCACAGCTGGCGTGGGGGACTCTGGCGACCAAGTACAGCAAGGACATCGACCTGCTGGTCCGCCCGCAGGACGTGGACCGCGGCCTCGCGCTGCTCGAGGCCGACGGCTATCTTCTGTGGCTGCCCGCGCATCACCTCACCCCGGCGCAGCGCCGCATCGCGATCCGTCACATCAACGAATTCGTGCTGGTCCACCCGACCCGCCGGTTGCAGGTCGAGCTCCACTGGCGGCTGGCGCGCAATGCCGCCCTGTTGCCCGGCCTGGGCGCGACCAGCGCGGTGCAGCAGGTCGCGCTGGGCGGCGGGGCGTGCGCGGCGACGCTGACGACGCCCGATCTCGCTTCCTATCTCGCGGTCCACGGCGCGGTGCATTGCTGGTCGCGACTGAAATGGCTGGCGGATTTCGATGCGCTGGTCGGGGAGCAGGACGTCGCCGCGCTCTACGATCACGCGGTCGCGCTGGGCGCCGGTCGCGCGTTCGGCCAGGGGCTGACGCTGTCGCGGATGCTGCTCGGCCGGACGCTGCCGACAGAGGTCGCCGCGCGAATCGCGGCCGATCGGGCGATCCCGGCGATGACGGCGACCGCGCTCGACCTGCTGGCCGGCGGCGGAGCGACCGAGCTCGACGAACGGCCCGGAGCTGCGCTGCGCGTGACGCTGGCGGGTCTGAGGCTCGCACCGGGCTGGCGGTTCCGCGCGCAGGCGCTGCGCCAGTTGCTATTCACCTCCTATGACGCCTATCGCACCCCATTGCCGCGCGCGCTGCACGGCCTGTATCCGGTGCTGCGCGGGCCGCTCTGGCTCATCCGGCTGATCCGTCACCGCGGTCGGCCACCGGGGGAGCCGCCGCTTCCAGTCGCCCGCCCGCTATCCTGACCACGCGGTCGCAATGCGCCAGCGTTTCGGCGCGGTGGGCGATCACCAGCACCGCCGGGCGCGGCGTCAGCGCCAGCAACCGTTCGAGCAGCGCCGCCTCGCCGGCGACGTCGATCGCACTGGTCGCCTCGTCCAGCACCAGCAACCGGGGCCGGCGCAGCAGCGCGCGGGCGATCGCCAGTCGCTGGCGCTCGCCGCCCGACAGCCGCGCGCCGCGCTCGCCGACCACCGTGTCGAGTCCCTCCGGCAGCCGCGCGACCACCGCGTCGCCGCCGGTCACCGCCAGCGCCGCGGCGACCGCGGCATCATCCGCGCCGCTGCCCCACGCCAGGTTGCGGCGGACGGTGTCGTGGAACAGGAACCCGTCCTGCGCGACATAGCCGATGCACGATCGCCAGCCGGCGCGCATACTCGCGTCCAGCACGACGTCGCCGACGCGCAACGTGCCGGACTGCGGCGCGATCAGGCCGCAAACCATATCGACCAGGGTGGTCTTGCCCGCGCCCGACGGTCCCGACAGGCCGACGATCTCGCCCGGCCGGATCGTCAGGTCCACATCCAGGATGCCGCCCCCCCCAGGATGCGCGAAGCCCGCGCCCGCCAGTTCGATCGCACCCGGCGGTGGCACCTGCGGCGTCGGGGTAACGCCGGTCGCGGCAAACTCGTCCTCCAGCGCGCGAACCGCCTCGAAACTGGGCAGGCCGAAGAAGAAATTCTGCAACGCCGCCTGGATCGTCACCACCGGCCCGCTCATCCGCGCGAACAGCACGATCAGCGTGACGAGCACCCCGCCGGCCAGCCCGCTGGCGACGCCGACCCACACCACCACCGCCCCCGCCACCGCCGACGCCAGCGCGAAGCCGACGCGACCACGCGCCTGGCGGCTGGTGAAGGCGACGATTTGGTCGCGCAATTCGGCCTGCACCGCGGCGAATTCGTCGACGAAGCGCCTCTGCGCATTCTCGGCCATCGCCGATTTCAGCCCGCCCAGGAATCCGCTGGTATTGTGCATCAGCGCAAGGTTGGCGGTGACCAGCGCCGCGCCGCGATCGCGCGCCCAGCGCGCGCGCAGGATGGTGACGGCGAAGCCGCCGAGCATCGCCAGCGCGACGCCGCCGGCCAGCAGCGGCGCCAGCGCGATCGCGACTCCCGCCTGGATCGCCAGCATCGCGGCGGCCACGCCGCCCTGCACGATCAGCTGCGTACTGGCGGCGATGCGGCCGATATCGACCCCCAGCAGGTTGGTGATCCGCGCATGCTGCAGCCCGACGACCCGCTGCCACGGCGCCGCCGCCAGCGCGGCGATGACGCGGTTGCGGATGTCCTCGACGAAGCCCGATTGCAGCCGGACCAGCATCACGTCGCGGGCATAGAGGACGCCGCTGCGCACGATCATCAGCGCGACGAAGCCGCCGAGCAGGACCGCCAGCTGCTGCGTCGGCGCGCTCACGCCGGTGCGGGCCAGCAGGTCGGTGATCCGCCCGGCGCGGTCCGGTGCCACGACCAGGGTCAGGATCGGCACGAGCAGCAGGATCCCGACGCCCTCCAGCACCGCGCCGAGCGCGACCAGGGCGACGACGCCCGGCCCGCGCCGCCCGACATGTGCCGCCAGCGCCCGGACGAACGCGCGCGTCGCTGCCCATACTCCGGTTCTGATATTGTCCCTGCTCACGCCATGCGCCTTGCCAGCGCGATGCCGCGGCGTCGAGCGTTGCCGTTTACCGGTCGGGACCCTAGACCCGTCCCATGAGTTTCGCCGGGCATTTCGCCACGTCCCCCGACCAGCCGGTCGCCGCAGATCGCATGCTGCGCGGCGTCGCGATCGGCGGTGTGCGGACGCAGCGCCAGTGGCGCGGCGACGGCGCGGCCATCGGGGTCGCCGATGGCTGCGCGTTCGCCACCGGGCCGGGCGGACGGGCCGCGCTGTTCGACGGACACTTGCACAACCGGGCCGACCTGGTCGCGCTGGTCGGCGGCGATGCAGGCCGGCTCGACGACGCCGCGTTGCTGCTCGCGGTCCATGCACGGTGCGGCGACGACACCGCGGCGCGGATCATCGGCGACTATGCCTTTGCGATCTGGGACGGTACCGCCCGCTGCGCGCTGCTGGCGGTCGATCCGGGCGGCATGCGGACCTTGTCGCTGCATGTCCGCGGCCATGAGCTGTTCATCGCCAGCGAGGCGCGCGGACTGTTTGCGCAAGGGTCGATCGACCGCGTACTCGACGAGCGGCGCGTCGGCGAATGGCTGGCGCTGCTGGGCCGCGATCTGGAGGACGACAGTTTCTTCGCCGGCATCCGCCGTGTGCCGCCGGGCGGACGGGCGATCTGGGCCGGCGGCGCTCTGGCGGTCGATCTGTGGTGGCGGCCCGACAGCCTGCCGATGCTCCACCTGCCGCGCCACGCCGACTATGCCGAGGCCGTGCACGACGCGCTGGACACCGCGGTCGCCTGTCGGCTGGGCGACGACGCACGGGTCGGCAGCCACCTGTCGGGCGGTCTCGACAGCAGCATCGTGACCGCGGTGGCCGCGCGCAGGCTGGGCGCGCAGGGCCGTGGCCTGACCGCCTTCACCGCCGTTCCGGCGCACGCGGCCGATGCGGTGCCCGGCCGGTTCGGCGACGAATGGCCCCACGCCGCCGCGGTCGCCGCGCTCCATCCCAACATCACGCATGTCGCCGCATCGAACGACGACATGCCGGTCATCGACATGCTCGACCTGCGCGAACCGGCGCAGGACGTGCCGTTGATGAACGTGTCGAACATGGTGTGGGCCAATGCGATCGACCGCCAGGCGCGCGACCGCGGCGTCACGATCATGCTGATCGCGGGCGGCGGAAACATGACGTTTACCTATGACGGCGGGCTGCTGGTGCCGCAGCTGATGCGGCGCGGATCGGTGGCGCGGGCGGTGCGCGAGACGCTGGCGATGCGGCGGACGCTCGGCCGGCGCTGGCTGTGGGCGGCGGGGCTGCTGGCGGAATCCGCTCTCCCGCGTCGCTGGGGGCAGGAACTGCGCCGGCGGGTGCGCCACCGCGGCGAGACGCCGGTCGAATATTCGACGATCCGGTCCGCCTTCGCCGATCAGCATGACATCGCCCGGCGGCGCAAGGCGCGCGGCGGCGACATGCGCAACCTCCACCCGCTCGACAGCCGGGCGCTGCGGCTGGCGGTGTTGCAGGGCAATGGCGTCCAGGGCGAGTTCGTCAACGCGACGCGGCGGCTGTACGGCATCGACACGCGCGATCCGACGACCGACCGCCGGCTGGTCGAGCTGTGCCTGTCGATCCCCGAGGAGCAGTTCCAGCATGCCGGGATGCCGCGCGCGATCGCCCGGACGCTGGGCCGCGACCTGGTGCCACCGGTCGTCCGCGACGAACAGCGCAGGGGGCTGCAGGCGATCGACTGGGCGCACGGCGTCGAGGCGGCATTGCCACGCCTGAAGGCCGATGTCGCGTCGCTGCGCGCGGGGCGCAACGTCCCCGACTGGATCGACCTCGACCGGATCGAGCATGCGATCGATCACTGGCCGGGCGTCGCCCGGGCCGACCGCGCCGAATGGACCGCAGTCACGCGGGGCCTGGCCGCGGGGCGCTTCGTACGGCGGATCGAGGGCTCGAACCGGTGAAGCGCGGCGGACCGTGGGCGCGCTGGCGGGCGCGACGTCCCGACGAGCGCCGCGCGCTGGCCGAAGCCTATGCGACGCTCGTCGCTGCGACGCTGGTCGTGCGGTTCGCGCCCTTTCGCCGCATCGCCGCGATTGCCGCACGGCCGGTCACCGCCCCGGCCCCCAGCGACCCGGCCGATACTGTCGCCACGATCGCGTGGGCGGTGACGGCGGCTGCGCGCCGGGCACGCTTTCGCGCCGTCTGCATCGAACGCGGGCTGGCGGCGCAGGCGATGCTGCGGCGGCGCGGGGTACCGACCGCCCTGCACTATGGCGTCGCCAAGCGCGGCGACGACCTGACCGCCCATGTATGGGTGTGCTGGAACGGCCAGGACGTCGTCGGCGGCGACGAAGCAGCGGATTTCCGCGAAATGGCGGTGTTCTCCACGGTCCGCGCCGCCTGACGAAGGCGACGGGCCAACCCGTCCCGATTCGCAACATGCTGATTTGGCTTCCTTACTTTGTCAGTAAGGTTTCGCGCAGCCCTCGACTCCGGCCCGATACGCGCGGTATTTTCTCCACTGTTTCGGGGGTTTCATCGCTTTTGCGAGGTCTTCAGGCAGCGGTCGGTCGCGCGCTCTGCCTGTCCCCATGACGCGGGTGGATACCCGAATTCCGTGGGGGAGCGATCGATGGCCGGCGAAGTTACTCAAGCAAAGCTCGAAGCGCTCAAGACCGGCATCACCGCCGCGCTGACGAAGATCCAGGAACTGCTGGATGCCGAGGCCTATGCCGAGACGCTGCCGATCATCGGCAACCAGCTGGCCGGCAACACGACCGTCGCCAACAGCATCAACAGCCTGCGCTCGATCCTGACGACCGCGGTTCAGGAAATGACGCAGGTCTCGAACCTCGCCAGCCTGACGCCGCAGGACGTGGCGAACATGCTGAACAGCAAGATCGTCAACGCGCTGGGCGGGCTGTCGCAATATGGCTTCACCGGCACACCGACGACGACCGCGGACAACAACGGCAACATCAGCATCTTCATCGACAGCGGGCGGATCGTGACGCTGCCGTTCAGCGCGGCGTCGCTGGGCATGTCGGGCCTGGGCCTGACGCTGGGCGGCGGCGGCAGCGCGACTCTGTCGTACGACATCGATTTCAAGGTCGGCGTCGACGGCACCGGCTTCTACCTCGATCCCACGGTGTCGAAGGTGAACCTGGGCATCGGCGCGGGGCTGAACGACCTCTCGGCGAACGCCAAGCTGGGGTTCCTCAACTTCACCGTCCAGAACGTCAACGATTCGGATCCGACACCCAGCGCCGACACGCTGAAGCTCGACCTGGTCACGACCTGGAACACGGGCGCGCTGATCCGCAGCTTCAACAGCGATTTCCTGAACGTCACCGCGACCGGCGACGTCGATCTCGACCTGCATCTGGCCGCCGACATGCAGAGCGCGGCGCTGCCCAGCATCAACACCGACCTGAAGCTCGACTGGCATTTCAACCAGAACATCCTGAACGGGACCAGCGCGAACAGCTGGGGCGACCCGACGCTGACGTTCCAGAACATCAACTACAGCTTCGGCAGCTTCGTCGAGACGTACATCACCCCGATCCTCGACAAGCTCGACGGCATCCTGGGGCCGATCAACACCGCACTGGCGATCTTCCGCACCGACATCTCGGGCATCCTGCTGCCCGAATGGGCCGCGCTGCTCGACGTCGTGCCCGACGGCATTCCCAACCACCACAAGGTGACGCTGCTCGATTTCCTGCAGCTGGCATCGAACGCGGCGAACCGGAACATCGACTTAGCGCCGCTGGTTCAGGGCTGAACACGGTCGAGAAGATCGTCGATTTCGTCGAGTTCTTCCGCGGCCGCGAATTCGCCGACGAAGGGTATAATATCGGCGACTATTCGGTGCTGATCCAGAACGTCCAGAACGCGACCAGCGTGCTGGGCGGGATCAACGTCAACGCCGGCACCTATGCTGCCGCCGGTGGTACGCTCGCCTCGTTCCTGGCAAACCTGCCCGCTCTGTCACAGGGGTTCAGCGACAGCTATCACGGCAAGACCGGGTCCGACATGGTCGCCAGCCTGATCGGCGATCCGCTGCTGACCTTCCCGTTCGCCGAACAGCCGATCAGCATCATCCAGCTGTTGCTGAACAAGGACATCGACCTGTTCAAGCTGGTGTTCCCGACGATCAACATTCCGTTGGGGATGGATCCGGAAGGCAACGTCACCGCGCCGATCCCGATCGGCGCATTCCCGATCTTCCCCCTGCCCCTCATCACCGGCCAGATCGGCGTGGCGGCGCAGGTGCTGATCGACCTGGCGGTAGGCTTCGACACCACCGGCCTCAGGCTCTACGCCGCCAACGGCTTCACCAACCCGTCGCAGATCTTCCGCGGCTTCTACCTCGACGACCAGCGCAACGGCACCGTCGACAAGGCGGAAGTCATCATCCGCGCGGCGATCGACATGGTGATCGACGCGAATTTCCTGGGCGTGTCGATCGGCGGCGGCGGCAACATCGTGGGCGAGGTCGACCTGAACTTCGCCGACAGCCTGTTCGGGGCGGACGGACGGCTGTACGTCTGGGAAATCCCCGGCGTATGGGACACCAACAAGCTGGCGATCTTCGATGTGTCGGGGCGCGTCACCGCAGGGCTTCGCGCCTATGTCAACGCGCCGTGGGGCAACGTGTGGCGCTGGAACAGCGAACGGGTGACGCTGGTCGCCTTTTCCGCGTCGCAGGGTGTCCAGCCGCCGGGACCGCCCGCCGGCCTGGCCGACATCATCGCCAGCGACCTGTGGATCAACATCGGCAACCGCGCGAACCAGCGCGACATCACCGACAAGACCGACGATGGCGAGCAGATCGAGATTTCGGCGCTGGCCGATGGCGCAGTGCTGGTGTCGGGCTTCGCCACCGCGCAACTCTTCACCGCGTTCGGCGGCACGATCCAGATCGACGCGAACGCCGGCGCCGATCAGGTCTATGTCGATGAAAGCCTGAACTATGCGATGCGCGTCACCGGCGGCGCGGGCGCGGACACGCTGCAGGGCGGCGCGCTGGCCGACCAGCTGTTCGGCGGGACCGAGGACGACTGGCTGCTGGGTCGCGCCGGCAACGACACGTTGCGCGGCGAGGACGGCAACGACTATCTGGAGGGCGGCGCCGGCGCCGATGTGATCGACGGCGGCGCAGGCGACTATGACGCGGCGAGCTATGCCAATGCCGAGGCGGCGATCACGCTGAACCTGGCGACCGGCGTACACGGCGGCGATGCGGCGGGCGACACCTTCACCAGTGTCGAGATCTATGAAGGGTCGAGGTTCGCCGACACGATGATCGGCGATGCCGGCACGAACCGGCTGAACGGGCTGGGCGGCAACGACACGATCGACGGCGCGGGCGGCAACGACGTGTTGAGCGGCGGCCCCGGCAACAACATCATCGACGGCGGCACCGGATACGACATCGCCTTCTACCTCGCATCCACCACCGGCGTGACGGTGACGATGTCGGGGACCAGCGGCACCGTGACCGCCGGACCGGCGGGCAATCGCACGATCGACGACACGCTGACCAATATCGAGGAGGTCGTCGGAACCGCGGCCGCCGACACGATGATCGGTGGTGCAGGTGCCCAAGTCTTCACCGGCGACGCGGGCAACGACACATTGAACGGCGGGGCCGACGACGACACGCTGATCGGTGGCGTCGGTGCCGACACGCTGATCGGCGGCGACGGGATCGACACGGCCAGCTATATCGGCGCGACCGCAAGCGTGACGCTGACTCTCGCCAGCGGCGGCAGCGGCGGCGAAGCGACGGGCGACAGTTTCTCGGGCGTCGAGAATGTCATCGGATCGAGCTACGGCGATGTCATCGGCGGCGATGCCGGGGCGAACCGCATCGACGGCGGGCTGGGCGCGGACACGCTGAACGGCGCGGACGGCGACGACGTGCTGATCGGCGGCGTCGGTGCGGACGCGCTGAACGGCGGCACCGGCTTCGACACCGCCAGCTACATCACCGCGACGAGCGCGATCACGCTCGATCGCGTGGCCGGCACCGCGAGCGGCGATGCACTGGGCGACAGCTTCGCGGCGATCGAGGCGTATGAAGGATCGAACTACAACGACGTCATCCGCGGATCGAACCAGTCGGCCGCGACGACGACGAGCATCATCACCGTCACCGCCGACAACCAGGATGCGGCCGGCACCGGCCAGCCCGACAACGACGTCGGCGTCAGCGGTGCGTGGACGGCCGCCCTGCCCGTCGAATTCGACATCATCACGCCGACCGTCTTCGCGACGACATCGGCGACGCTGACGATCAACGCAATCGACGTCGATCCGCGCGAGAGCGGTCGCGATCCCGAATATGACGAGGTGCTGGTCAACGGCATCTCGATCGGCTTCCTGCGTCAGGGCGCGACCGCCAGCGACGCGCCCAGCGTCTCGACCTTCGCGATCGACCCCGCCCTACTGGTCGCCGGACGCAACCGCGTGACGATCCGCAACGTCAACGACACCGGGGCGGGCAGCTTCACCTTCACGGTGGTCAGCGCGTCGCTGTCCTATGCCGCGCCGGTCGCCCTGGAGGAAATCCGCGGCGGCCTCGGCAACGACACGCTCTTTGGCGCGGGCGGGATCGACCGGCTGCTCGGCGGCGACGGCGACGACACGCTGGATGGCGAAGGCGACGGCGACATCCTCGACGGCGGTGCCGGCACCGATACGCTGTACGGACGTGCAGGGACGGATGTGCTCGACGGCGGAATCGGCGACGACATACTGTGGGGCGGCGACGATGCCGACCGTCTGCACGGGTCCGCCGGGCAGGACGTGCTGCACGGCGACGACGGCGACGACAGTCTCGACGGCGGCGACGCGGCCGACACGATCGACGGCGGCGCGGGCAGCGATACGGTCGATTATTCGGGTGCGGCCGCGGCGGTCTACGTCAACCTCGGCAACGTCTCGCGCAACCTGGGGCCGGTGACGCTGGCCGCGCGGACCGCGCGCGACGGCTTCGGCTTCATCGACGGCTTCACGATCGGCACGAGCGGCAATTCCAGCGTCGAGAACGCCCGCGGCGGCGCCTTCGCCGATCGCCTGGCAGCCTCCGATGACGGGTCGCTGCTGGAGGGCATGGGCGGCGACGACATCCTGCTCGGCGGCACCGGGATCGATGTGCTCAAGGGCGGCGAAGGCGCGGACACGCTGAACGGCGGCGACGGCAACGACGTGCTGATGGGCGGCGCGGGCGTCGATACGCTGGTCGGTGCCGGGGGGACCGACTGGGCGTCGTACGAGGAGGATGCCGCCGGCGTCACCGCCAGCCTGGCGACCGGGACCGCGACGGACGGATCCGGCTCCGCCGACACGCTCTCGACGATCGAGAACCTGCGCGGATCGGCCTTTGCCGACACGCTGACCGGCGATGCCGGAGCCAACCGGATCGAGGGGCTGGCCGGTAACGACATGATCGACGGCGGCGATGGCGTCGACGTGCTGGTCGGCGGCGCAGGCGACGACATCTACACGGTCGATCGCGCCGACCGGTCGGACGGCAGCAACGACGCGGTGGTCGAACTGGGCGGCGAAGGATCAGACCTCGTGCGGTCGTGGTCCAACTATCTCTACGTCCACGCCAATGTCGAGGATATCCAGCTGCTCGGCACCGCGCGCATCGCGCAGGGCAATGCCGATCACAATCGCCTGATCGGCAATGCCCAGAACAACATTCTCGACGGGGCCGGCGGCAGCGACACCTTCTGGGGCTATGCCGGCAACGACACCTATTATTTCGACACGCTGGGCGACACGATCGGCACCGTGGATGCGCCGCGCAGCGGCATCACCGGCGCGGGCGAAGTCGCCGGCGGCGGCACCGACACGATCATGCTGGCGACCGCCAACATCTTCACCGGACCCGCCAACAACCCCGTGCTGGTCAACTATTCGCTCGATACCGCGGCGTTCGCGCAGGTCGAGAATCTGACGCTGATCGACAACGTCCGCCGCGTCGATCTGACCGGCAACGCGCTGAACAACGTCCTGACCGGCAACGACACCAGCCAGCTGCTCTACGGCGGCGGCGGCGACGACGTGCTGGTCACCGGGCTGGGCGACGACGACGTCGATGGCGGCGCGGGTCTGGACACGATGGACATGGACTGGTCGACGCTCGCCGGTCGCATCATCATGAACGTCGATCCGACCGCCAACGCCACGACCGGCGGCTTCAACGGCGAGTTCCGCGCGATCAACTACAACTGGTTCGACTATTACACGTCGATCGAGCGTTTCGTGATCCGCACCGGCGGCGGCAGCGATTCGATCGTCACCGCGACCGGCGACGACATCGTCTATCTGAACGATGGCGACGATTATGTGAACATCGGTTCGGGCCGCGACGAGGGGCATGGCGGCGGCGGCACCGACGTCGTCACCGCCGACTATCGCACCGATGCGGCGGCGATCGTCTGGAACCTGGCGGCCGACACCTATTCGGGATCGGGCCGCATCTTCGACGGGTTCGAGGGGTTCGGTACACTCTACACCGGCAGCGGCAACGATATCGTCACGACGACGCGGTTCCAGATCGCCGAGACCATCTATCTCGGCGCGGGCAACGACCGCGTGACGCTGGCGGGCGGCGACGACGATGCGCATGGCGGTGCGGGGGCGGACAGCTACGTGCTCGACTGGTCGTGGATTTCCGGCCGCGTCATCATGAACGCCGATCCGACCGCCAACACCACCGACGGCGGCTTCAACGGCGAGTTCCGCGCCGTGAACTACAACTGGTTCAACTATTACACGTCGTTCGAGCGGTTCGAGATCGCGACCGGCGGGGGCGATGACTCGATCGTCACTGCGACCGGCGACGATATCGTCAGCCTGGGCGCGGGCGACGATTTCGTGAACATCGGATCGGGCCGCGACGAAGCGCACGGCGGGGATGGCACCGACCGCATCACCGCCGACTACCGCACCGACACCGCCGCCATCGTCTGGAACCTCCAGACCGACAGCTACAGCGGATCGGGCCGCATCTTCGACGGGTTCGAGGGGTTCGGCACACTCTACACCGGCAGCGGCGACGATATCGTCACTACCACCCGGCTGGGCCTGAACGAGCTGATCTACCTGGGTGCGGGCAACGATCGCGTCGTGCTGGCCGGCGGTGACGATGATGTTTCCGGCGGCACGGGACTCGACACGCTGGTGCTCGACTGGTCATGGATCTCGGGCCGCGTCATCATGAATGCGAACCCGACCGCCAACGCGGCCGAAGGCGGGTTCAACGGCGAGTTCCGCGCAATCAACTACAGCTGGTTCAACTATTACACGTCGTTCGAGCGGTTCGAGATCTCGACCAGCGGCGGTGACGATTCGATCGTCACGGCGACCGGCGACGACATCGTCAGCCTGGGGGCGGGCGATGACTTCGTGAACGTCGGTTCGGGCCGCGACGAGGCGCACGGCGGCGCGGGCACCGACGTCATTACCGCCGACTATCGTACCGACAGCGCCGCGATCCTCTGGAACCTCCAGACCGACAGCTACAGCGGATCGGGTCGCATCTTCGACGGGTTCGAGGGGTTCGGCACGCTCTACACCGGCAGCGGCAACGATATCGTCACCACCACCCGGCTGGGCCTGAACGAGTTGATCTACCTGGGCGCGGGCAACGACCGTGTCGTGCTGGCCGGCGGTGACGACGATGTTTCCGGCGGCACCGGGCTCGACACGCTGGTGCTCGACTGGTCGTGGATCTCGGGCCGCGTCATCATGAATGCCAACCCGACCGCCAATGCGGCCGAGGGCGGATTCGACGGCGACATCCGGGCGATCAACTACAGCTGGTTCGATGGCTACACCTCGATCGAACGGTTCGAGATTTCGACCAGCGGCGGTGACGATTCGATCGTCACCGCGACCGGCGACGATATCGTGAGCCTAGGCGCGGGCGACGATGTCGTGAACGTCGGGTCGGGCCGCGACGAGGCGCATGGCGGATCGGGGATCGACGTCATCACCGCGGACTACCGCACCGATACGGCCGCGATCCTGTGGAACCTTGCGACCGACAGCTACAGCGGTTCGGGCCGCATCTTCGACGGGTTCGAGGCGTTCGGTACGCTCTACACCGGCAGCGGCAACGACGTCGTGACCACGACCGGTCTGGCGCTGAACGACCTCATCTACCTGGGCGACGGCAACGACCGCGTCGTGCTGGCCGGTGGCGACGACGATGCGTACGGCGGGCTGGGTACCGACACCTATGTCCTCGACTGGTCGTCGCGCACCGGATCGGTCGTCACCTCTCAACAGCCGATCAAGGACGCCAACAACACCGCCATCGGCTGGATCGTCGAATATCGGTCGATCAACGACAACTGGTTCAACTACGCGCACGGGTTCGAGAAGTTCGAGATCACCACGGGATCGGCCAACGACAGCATCTACACCGCCGACGGCGACGATATCGTGCGGCTGGGTGCGGGCGACGATTTCGTCAACATCGGATCGGGCATCGACCAGGGCGACGGCGGCACCGGCATCGACGGCATCACCGCCAACTACGCCACGGATGCGACCGCGATCCTGTGGAACCTGCAGGCCAACAGCTATTCCGGCGCGGGCCGCAGCTTCGTCAATTTCGAGTATTTCGGTACGCTCTACACCGGCAGCGGCAACGATGTCGTCACCACGTCGAAGCTGCTGCTGAGCGACATCATCTACCTCGGCGCGGGCGACGACCGCGTGGTGCTGGCGGGCGGCGACGACGATGTGTTTGGCGGGGCCGGCACCGACACCTATGTGCTGGACTGGTCCGGTGAGACCGGTGCGATCGTCACCTATCAGGCACCGACCGCCGACGCGAACGGCGGCTGGACGGGTGAATACCGCGCCGTGAACCGCAACTGGTTCAACTATTACGCCTCGTTCGAGACATTCGAGATCACCACCGGATCCGGCGCCGACAGCATCGTCACCGGCGGCGGCAACGACGTGATCCGGCTGGGTGCCGGCAACGATTATGGCGAAGGCGGCGCGGGCAACGACCTGCTCGACGGGGGCATCGGCGACGACGTCCTGCGCGGCGGAACGGGCGATGACATCTACATCGTCGACAGCGTGTTCGACTCAGTCGTCGAGAACGCCGGCGAAGGCACGGACGAGATCCGCACCGAGCTGCAATCCTACACCATGGCGGGCATCGCCAACGTCGAGCGGCTGACCGGCACCAGCACGGTCACCGGCCAATACCTGGTCGGCAACGCGGGCAACAACATCATCACCGGCACCGCCTTTGCCGACACGCTGTCGGGCGGCTCGGGCGATGACCAGATTTATGGCGGTGCCGGTAACGACCGGTTCCTGATGGGCCGCGGCCTGGGCGACGAGTTCTTCGGCGGCGACGGCGTCGACACGCTGATGCTGGAGGGATCGGCGGGATCATACGAATTCATCGATCTGGGCGACGGGCGGGTCCGTGTGCGCGACCTGCGCGATGCCAGCCCGCAATCGATCGTCTATCTCTCCGGGTTCGAGCGCGTCTCGCTCATCAACGGATCGTTCACGCTGGCGCAGGCGGTTGCGCGCACGATCCCGACCCTGCCGACCGGCGGCAGCGGCAACGACAGCGTCACGGCGTCGGCCCCCGGTGCCGCGGTCGATCTCAGCCAGGGCGGCGACGACAGCTACACCGGCGCGACCGGGAACGAGGGCATCTACATGGGTGCCACGCTCAACGCCGCGGATTCGATCAACGGCCTGTCGGGCACCAACGATCAGGTCGCGATCCAGGGCAATTACACCGGTGCCAACGCGCTGCTGCTCGGCCCGACGACGCTGGTCAACATCGAGGTGCTGGCGCTGCTGCCGGGCTATAATTATGCGATCACGCCGCATCAGGCGACGGTGCCCGCCGGCGGCATCTTCACCGTCACCGCGCAGCAGCTTTCGCCCGGCGAAAGCTTCACCTTCAACGGCGGTGCCGAAAACGACGGCGCATTCCGCATCTTTGGTGGCCCGGGCACCGACGCGATCACGACGGGGACGGGCAACGACGGCATCTATTTCGGGCCGGGCGGTTACGATCCCAATCTGGACCGGGTCGATGGCGGCGCGGGCACCAACGACCAGATGGCGCTGGACGGCCATTATGTGATGACGATCGACGGCCGCATCCAGAACGTCGAAGTGCTGGTGCTGCTGGCCGGTGTGCCGCTGGATCTGGCGACCTATGACATCACGCTGGCCGACAGCTTCAACCCGGCCGGCAGCCTGCGCACCATCTATGCCGCGCCGGTCAAGACCGATGTCCGGGTCGACGCGTCGGGCGAGAGCGACAACCCCTATACCGTGTACGCCGGGGCCGGCGCGGACACGATCATCGGCGGGGCGCAGGGCGACACGATCCTCGGCGGCGGCGGCGGCGACCGGCTGACCGGCGGTGGCGGCGCCGATACCTACCTGATCTATCAGCCATCGCATTCGACCGGTGCCGGCTATGACCGCATCACCGATTTCGCGGCAGAGGACCGCATCGACCTGCCGGTCCCGGTCACCGCGATCGGCGCGACCGTGACGTCGGGTGCCCTATCGACGGCGACGATCGACGCGGACCTGTCGGCGATCTTCGGTGCGGCACAACTCGACGCGCGCATGGCGACGCTGTTCACGCCGACGTCCGGCGACCTGGCCGGCAGGACGTTCCTGGTCGTCGACGGCAACAATGTCGCGGGGTATCAGGCGGGGGCCGACTATCTGTTCGAGCTCGGCAGCCAGCCGGCATCGATCGGCCTGGCGAACTTCATCTGACGCGTCGTCGGGGGGGCGCGTCGCCATGTCGTACGGCGCGCCCCGCGACATGTTCGCAGCAATTCCCGATGACGGCACCGAATGTCCCGCGTAGGCTGGCCCGATAACCAAGGGGCCATCTTCATGAAGCATAGCGTCGCCACTGTCCTCGCCACCCTGTTCGTCCTCGGCGCTGCCGACGCGCAGACCGCGCCGCCGCAGGACAGGAAGGTCGAGCGAACGAAGGCGCCCGAGGACAAGGCGGCCGATCCCCTGCCCCCGCCGCAACCTCTGCCCGTGCCGACGCCTGCCGCCACGCCGCCCGCCGCCAGCGCGGCCGCGCCGGCCGCGGTGCCGGCCAAGCCAGCCAAATGGGACGTCAACGCACCCCCGGGAGCCACCGTGCGCCAGGTGCCGATCGCGGTCGATGAAGGCAGCTGGATGGATATCGACGTCAGCAGGGACGGGCGGACGATCGCCTTCACCCTGCTGGGCGACATCTACACGATGCCCATCACGGGCGGCACACCGACGCGGATCGCCGAAGGGCTGGCGTGGGAGGTCCATCCGCGCTTCTCGCCCGATGGCCGGCGCATCGCGTTCACTTCGGATCGCGGCGGCGGCGACAATATCTGGGTGATGAACGTCGATGGCAGCGACAAGCGCCAGGTGACGAAGGAGACGTTCCGCCTGCTCAACCAGCCGACGTGGAGCCCGGACGGCCGGTTCATCGTCGCCAAGAAGCATTTCACCACCGGCCGATCGCTCGGCACCGGCGAAGTCTGGTTGTATCACGTGTCCGGCGGTGCGGGCATCCAGCTGGTCAAGCGTGCCAGCGAGCAGTTGCAGAAGGAACTGGGCGAGCCCGTCTACGCGCCGGACGGCAAGTCGATCTATTACACCCGCAACATCACGCCGGGTCCGATCTTTGAATATGCCCAGAATTCCAACACCGACCTGTTCAACATCGAACGCTACGAGATCGCGACCGGCGAGGTATCGACCGCGGTGTCGGGCGCCGGCGGATCGGTGCGCCCGACCCCTTCGCCCGACGGCAAGTCCATCGCCTTCGTCCGGCGCGAGCGCACGAAGTCGAAGCTCTATGTGAAGGATCTGGCGTCGGGAATCGAACGCAAGATCTATGATGCGCTCGACCAGGACGTGCAGGAAACCTGGGCGGTGACCGGCGTCTATCCCAACATGGCGTGGACGCCCGACGCGAAGTCGGTCGTGTTCTGGGCCGGCGGCAAGATCCGCCGCGTGAACGCAGACGGCGCCGGCGCGGCGGTGATCCCGTTCCGCGTGAACGACAGCCGCGGAGTGATCGCCGCGCCGCATCCGGCGATCCCGGTCGCGCCGGCGACGTTCGAGACGAAGATGCCGCGCTTCGCCGCCGTGTCGCCCGATGGCGGCCGGGTGATCTTCGAGACGTTGGGCAAGCTCTGGATCAAGCCGATCGCGGGCGGCGCGCCGAAGCGGCTGACGAGTGGATCGGCCGACGACCTCGAACTCTTCCCGACCTGGTCGCGCGACGGGCGGACGATCGCCTTCGTGTCGTGGACCGACGCCGGCCTGGGCCGCATCCGCACCATTCCGGCAAGCGGCGGCGCGGCGAAGGACGTGACCACCCAGCCTGGCCACTATGCCCGCCCCAAATTCTCGCCCGACGGCAAGACGATCGTGTTCGAGCGCGGCGAGGGCGGCGCAGTGACGTCGCCCGACTGGTCGGAGAATCCCGGCGTCTACCGCGTCGCTGCGGCAGGCGGCACTCCGGTGCGCGTCGCCAAGGGCATGGCCAGCCCGCAGTTCGGTGCGGACAACGACCGCGTGTTCATGATCGCGGCGGGCGGCGGCAAACGCCAGCTGATCTCGACCGATCTGTCCGGCGACGCGAAGCGCACCCATGCCAGTGGCGAGCTGACCAGCGACTATATCGTGTCCCCGGACGGCGAATATGTCGCGTTTCGCCAGAACTACGCCGCCTATGTCATGCCGCTGATGCCGGGTACACAGGACGCGCCGGCGGACCTGTCGGCCTCCGCGCTGCCGGTCACGCGCGCCAGCGCGGGCGGTGCCGAATATATCCACTGGTCGAACGACGGAAAGCGGCTGCACTGGAGCCTGGGGCCGACGCTCTACACCGCCGACAGCGCGGCATTGTTCCGCAGCGCGCCGTCCGACGATGCAGCGGCGAAGTTCGCGCCGCCGACGACCGGCGTATCGCTGTCGATGCCGATGACGGCCGCGAAGCCGAGCGGCACCTACGCGCTGACCGGCGCGCGGATCGTCACGATGGCGAACGACGCCGGCGGGATCATCGACGACGGCGTGATCATCGTGACGCAGGACCGCATCGCCGCGGTCGGCCCGCGCGGTGCGGTCACAATCCCGGCGGGTGCGAAGACGATCGACCTCGCCGGCAAGACGATCATCCCCGGCCTGATCGACGCCCACGCCCACGGGCCGCAGGGCGATGACGAGGTCGTGCCGCAACAGAACTGGTCGGCGGTCCAGAATCTGGCGATGGGCACCACGACGATCCACGACCCGTCGTCGCAGGCCAGCGAGATCTTCGTCGCATCGGAACGGCAACAGGCCGGCACACTGCTGGCACCGCGCATATTCTCGACCGGCGAAGTGGTCTATGGCGCCAAGGCCAATGGCATCTACGCCCAGATCGACAGCCTGGACGACGCGCTGGCGCACGTCCGCCGGCTGAGGGCGCAGGGCGGCCACAGCGTCAAGAACTACAACCAGCCCCGCCGCGAACAGCGCCAGCAGGTGGTCGAGGCATCGCGCCGCGAGAACATGCTGGTCGTCGCGGAGGGCGGGTCGCTGTTCGGCATGGACATGACGCTGATCGCCGACGGCAATTCGACGCTGGAACACAATATCCCGCTCGATATCTTCTACGAGGATGTGCTGAGCTTCTTTTCGCAGGCGACCACCAACTATACGCCGACCCTGGTCGTCAGTTACGGTGGGCTCGCCGGCGAACCCTATTGGGACCAGGCGATAGACGTGTGGAAGCAGCCGCTGCTGCGCCACACCCCGCCCGACCGGCTGACCGCCAAGCTGGTCCGCGTCACCAAGGCGCCGGACGAGGATTTCGTCGACGACGACAACGCGCGCGAAGCGAACAAGCTGGCCAAGCGCGGCGTGAAGGTGTCGATCGGCGCGCACGGGCAACAGGCCGGCATCGGATCGCATTTCGAGTTGTGGAGTTTCGTGCGCGGCGGGATGACGCCGATCGAGGCGCTGCGGGCCGGCACGATCGCATCGGCGCAGTCGCTGGGCATGGCGAAGGATATCGGCAGCCTGGAGGTCGGCAAGCTCGCCGATCTGGTCGTGCTGGATGCCGATCCGACCGCCGACATCCGCAATTCGGACAAGATCGCCCGCGTCATGCTGGGCGGGCGGCTGTACGATGCGATGACGATGAACGAAGTCGACACTGGCGCTGCGAGGCGTTTGCCCTATTGGTGGGAGAAATAAGGGGGTTCCGGGGGCTTCGTGAGCAGCAACGCCGATCGACAGCGGCTGAACGAGGACATCGCGCGTGTTGCCGCCGGCGACCGCGCGGCGCTGCGGCGTGTGTACGCGGCGACCTCGGCCAAGCTGTTCGGCATCTGCCTGCGCTTTTCGGCCGACCGCGACGGGGCCGAGGACGCGCTGCAGGAGGTGTATGTCAAGGTCTGGCGCCGCGCCGACCGGTTCGATGCCACGCGGGCCAGCGCGATGACGTGGCTGTGCCTGATCGCGCGCGGCACCGCGATCGACGGCGCGCGCGCCGCGGGGCGCGCATCGGCGGGGATGGACGCGATGCGCGACCATGCGCTGATCGACACCACCCTGCCCGCGCGGGATCGCGAGGCGCTGGACGACTGCCTAGACCTGCTCGACGAAAATGCGCGGGGATTCATCCTTTCGGCGTTCTTCGACGGATATAGCTATGACGAGCTTGCGCGGCACGCCGAAGTGCCGCTGCCGACGATGAAAAGCCGCATTCGCCGCGGCCTGATGGCGCTGAGGAGGTGTCTGGAAGATGCCTGAGCCGATCGACCCGCCCGCCGACGATGCGGGAATCCAGGCCGGCGAACTCGCGCTCGGTGTGCTGAGCGGTGCCGAGCGCGGCGCCGCGCTGCGTCGCGTCGTCGCCGAGCCCGCCTTTGCCGCCGAAGTCGATTCGTGGCGTTTGCGGCTGGCCCCGCTGCTGGACGGCATCGCCGAGGTGCCGGCGCCCGAGGGTGCATGGCACGGCATCGAACGTGCGATCGGCCAGGTTGCGCATGTCGCCGTCGCGCGCTGGCGCACCGCGACATTTGCGGCGACCGCGGTGGCGGCCGGGCTTGCGGTTATCCTGGTAATGCGCCCGGCAACCCAGGTGCAGATGCCTGCGCCGCAGACGGCGCCGATGCTGGCGCAGGTCGCCGGCGAGCGCGGATTGACGCTGGTCACCGCACAATATGATGCGGCAAGCGGCGAGCTGCGCGTCCGCACCAGCAACATGGCACCCGGCGACCGTGTGCCCGAGCTCTGGGTGATCGCCGGCGATGCGGCACCGCGATCGCTGGGCATCGTCGCGGCGAATGGCACCAGCCGCTATCTGGCGGGGACGGATCTGCAGCGTGTGCTGGCCGATGGCGTGACGATCGCAGTGACGATGGAGCCCCGGTCCGACACGCCCCACGCCGCCCCGACCGGCACGGTTCTGGGCACGGCGAAGCTGGTCGCGATCTAGGGTCAGGATCGCGTTGGGGGGGGGGCTAAGCCCCGACCCGCCCCTTTTCAGCCCTTGCCGAACGGCCCGATCAATGCGCGATAGCGCGCTTCCGCCGGGCCATAGCTGTCGCCCGCGATCGCGACGAGCGCGGCGCGATCGCGCACCACCACCTGACCGCGCGTGCAGCGCAGCACATGGTCGCCCTCCAGTACGTGCAGCGTGTCGGTCACGCTGGCGCGGCGGATGTTCAGCGCAGCCGCAAGTTCGCCGTGCGTGACCGGAAGGCCGTCGCCATCCACCCGATCGTGCAGCATCAGCAGCCAGCGCGCGAGCCGCCGGTCGATCCCGTCGCGCAGGTTGGCGACGATCGTATGGCTCATCTGCACCGCGAAACTCTGGACGAACCGCAGGATCGAATCGTGCAGCGTCCGGCTGCGCGTACAGAGATCGACCAGCACGTCCGCCGGCACGACGAAAGCGGTCCCGCCCGTCATCTGCGCATTGCCCTTTTCCAGTGCGGCCGCTCCGCCAAGCACCGCCGGCCACCCCAGCACCCCTTCGGACCCGACCAGGCCGATGTCGAAACGACTGCCATCGGCCAGGACCTCGGCGACCGAGGCGACCAACGTCAGCGGAAAGCACACGATCGCGGCACCCGCCGACAGGGTCGAAATGCATTGTCCGCCGACGAGGTTGACCGACGTCAGGTGCGGCACCAGCAGGTTCACGTCATCGCGCGACAGCGACCCGACCAGCCGGTTGAAGCGCGGTGCCAGAAGTTGGGGTTGGATATTCAGCACGCGCAGTAAATCCACCTCATCCAGTCTACGCGCTAAGTTTCGACAGAAATTCGCTTTTGGATGCACTGTGTGCGCCATCGGACACAGAAAAATCCGCACGGAACGTCTGTCGCGTCACGATGTTCCTCGTCCGTTATCCATAAGAGGGAGGCGTCTGTCATGGCCGAGGAAGTCAATATCGTCGATGCGCTGGATGCGCGTGTGAAACGACGCGAGGAACGGCGCGACTTTTTCAAGGCCGTGGGCGGCGCGGCGATGTTTGCCGGCGGTGCGACGATCGCGGTGGGCGGTGGCTTCACCGCGCTGCAGGCGCAGACCGCGCCGACCGAGCTTGACGTCCTGAACTTCGCGCTCAATCTCGAATATCTCGAAGCGCAATTCTATTATTACGCATCGTACGGCGCCGGCCTGCCCAGCTCGATCCTGGGTGGCACCGGAACGGCCGGTGCGGTCATCGCGACCGGAGCCGGAGCGGTGCCGTTCGCCGACGTCGGCGTTCGCGCCTATGCCCGCGAAATCGCCGATGACGAGCGCGCGCACGTGGAATTCCTGCGCACCGCGATCGGCGCGACCGCCGTCGCGCAGCCCGTGATCGACGTGTCGGCGACCCCGACCAGCGCCTTCTCCAACGCCGCGCGCGCCGCGGGCCTGATCGGCACCGGGGCGACGTTCAACCCCTATGCCGATGACGATTCGTTCCTGCTCGGCGCGTTCATCTTCGAGGATGTCGGCGTCACCGCCTACAAGGGTGCGGCATCCGCGCTCATCAACAACAAGACGTTCCTCGAAGCCGCCGCCGGCATCCTGGCGGTCGAGGCGTATCATGCCGCGATCGTGCGGACGACGCTCTACGGTCGCGGCATCGCCACCCCGTCGGCGCGCCTGATCGAGGCGACCGAGGCGATCTCGAACGCGCGCGACAGCCTGGACGGCACCAGCGACCTGGATCAGGGTGTCGCCAATGTTTCCGACCCGAGCGGCCTGCCGACCAGCAATATCGTGCCGCTCGACGGCAACGGCCTGGCCTTCAGCCGGACGCCCGGACAGGTGCTGAACATCGTCTATCTCAACCGCGCAGCCGTGACACTGGGCGGGTTCTTCCCCGCCGGCGTCAACGGCACCATCCGCGCCAGCGCCGCAAACTAAGGGAGGCCGACACATGGAACAGCTCCACGCATCCGAAATCCTGGCCGCTTGCGAAAAGCGCCGCGAGGAACGCCGCAACTTCCTGCGTGTCGCAGGGCAGATGGGCACCGTCGTCGCTGGGGCCAGCGTACTTGCCGCCTGCGGCAACGACACGCCGGTCATCACCCCAACGCCTGTGCCCACCCCCACGCCGACGCCGACTCCCACGGCGACACCGACGACGGCAGCGCCGTCAGAGGGCGACGTGCTGAACTTCGCGCTGAACCTCGAATATCTCGAGGCGCAATTCTACAGCTTTGCCGCATTCGGCACGGGCCTTGCCGCCAACCTGCAGACCGGCACCGGTACGCAGGGCGCGGTCACCGGCGGTCGTCGCGTCCAGTTCAGCGATCCGATCGTCGCGGCCTATGCCCGCGAAATCGCGCGCGACGAGATTGCCCATGTCGCGTTCCTGCGCGGCGCGATCGGGGCCACCGCCGTGGCGCAGCCGGCGATCGACATCAGCGGCGATCCGGCCGGTGCGTTCTCCACCGCGGCGCGCGCGGCCGGTCTGCTGACCGGTACGAGCACGGGCTTCGACCCCTATTTCAGCGACGAGAATTTCCTGCTCGCCGCCTTCCTGTTCGAGGATGTCGGGGTCACGGCGTACAAGGGCGGCGTCCGCTTCCTGAACACGCCGGCGGTGCTGGAAGCCGCGGCCGGTATTCACGCCGCGGAATCCTATCACGCCGGCCTGGTCCGCACCGTGCTCTATCGCAAGGGTCTGTCGACCGCCTCGCTCATCACTGCGACCGAGAGCATCTCGAACGCGCGTGACAGCCTGGACGGTGCGTCCGATCTCGACCAGGGCATCGCGCCCAGTGGTTCGGGAGCATCGATCAAGTCGAACATCGTGCCGACCGATGCCAGCGGCATCGCCTTCACCCGTACGCCGGGCCAGGTGCTGAATATCGTGTACCTGAACTCGCGGGCGGCGACTGGCGGCGGGTTCTTCCCGGCGGGCGTCAACGGCAACATCCGGACCAGCGCGGCGAACTGATCGCCACGTCCGACACGGAAATGACGGGGACGGTTTGCCGATAGGGCAAACCGTCCCTAGTCATGTTGGGACATGACGGGGGAACACACGGACATGGCGCCACCGCCATCGGCAGCCGACGCGGTGCCGGCACACGCACCCAGCCTGGGCGAAGTCTATCGCACCGTACCGACCCACGCCGTCGGCCTGCCGTTCTGGCGGCGGCTGGGGGCCTTCATGGGGCCGGGCTATCTGGTCGCGGTCGGCTATATGGACCCGGGCAACTGGGCGACCGACATCGCCGGCGGGTCGGCGTTCGGCTACACCCTGCTCTCGGTCATCCTGCTCAGCAACCTCATGGCGATGGTGCTTCAGGCGCTGTCGGCCAAGCTCGGCATCGTCGGCGGGATGGACCTCGCACAGGCCTGCCGCGCGACCTATTCGCGGCCGGTCGCCTTCCTGCTGTGGGTCCTGTGCGAGCTGGCGATCATCGCCTGCGACCTGGCCGAAGTGATCGGCACGGCGATCGCGCTGCAATTGCTCTTCGGGATTCCCCTGGTGCTGGGCATCGTCATCACCGCGGTCGACGTGCTGCTGATCCTGGGGCTGCAACGCTATGGCTTTCGCAAGCTCGAGGCGTTCGTCATCGCGCTGCTCGTCATCATCGCGGTCTGTTTCGGGATCGAACTCGCCTATGCCCAGCCGAGCATCGCCGCGATCGCCGACGGCTTCATCCCGCGCGCGGAAATCCTGACCAACCCCGCGATGCTCTACATCGCGATCGGCATCCTCGGTGCGACCGTGATGCCGCACAATCTGTACCTCCACTCCTCGATCGTCCAGACCCGCGCGTTCGATCGCAGCGAGGGCGGCAAGCGCGAGGCGGTGAAGATGGCGACGATCGATTCGTCGATCGCGCTGTTCCTGGCGCTGTTCATCAACGCCTCGATCCTGATCCTGGCCGCCGCCGCCTTCCACACCGCGGGGCGCACCGACGTGGCCGAGATTCAGGACGCGTATCAGTTGCTGACCCCGATGCTCGGCGCGGGGGCCGCCAGCACATTGTTCGCGGTCGCGCTGCTGGCGTCGGGGCAGAATTCCACCGTCACCGGAACGCTGGCCGGGCAGATCGTGATGGAGGGCTTCCTGAACATCCGCCTGCCGATGTGGCTGCGGCGGATGGTCACGCGGTTGCTGGCGATCATCCCCGCCGCGATCGTCGCGGGCATCTACGGCGAGAGCGGCACCGCGAAGCTGCTGGTGATGAGTCAGGTCGTGCTGAGCCTGCAACTGCCCTTCGCGATGGTGCCGCTGGTGCAGTTCACCACCGACAGGGCGCGGATGGGGGCGCACGCCAACCGCGGCTGGCTGAAATATGCGGCTTGGGCGATCTGCGCGGTCGTCATTTCGCTGAACGTGACGCTGCTGTACAACCTGTTCGCATGACCATCCTCCCCACCCGCCGGGTCGGGCCGTTCACCGTATCGGCGATCGGTCTGGGCTGCATGAACCTCAACCACGCCTATGGCACGCCGCCGTCGGCGGAGGAGGGCGCGGCGCTGCTGCGCCGGGCGCTCGAACTCGGCATCACCTTCTTCGACACCGCGGCGCTCTATGGTCTGGGCGAGAGCGAGAAGCTGGTCGGCAGGACGCTCGGCGCCGACCGGTCGCGCGTCACGCTGGCCAGCAAGTGCGTCCTCGATTTTCGCGACGGCAAGCGTAGCCTCGACGGATCGCCCGATGCCATCGCCAAGACGCTGGAGGGATCGCTGGCCCGCCTCGGGACCGACCATATCGACCTTTATTACCTTCACCGGCTCGACCGGAACGTGCCGATCGAGGACTCGGTCGGTGCGCTGGTCCGCGCGCGCGAGGCCGGCAAGATCGGCGCTATCGGCCTGTCGGAAATGTCCGCCGCGACGATCCGCCGAGCGCAGGCCGTTCACCCGATCGCCGCGGTGCAGAGCGAATATTCGTGCGTGGTCCGCAATCCAGAGATCGCGGTGCTCGACGCGTGTCGCGATCTCGGCATCGGCTTCGTCGCCTTCTCGCCGGTCGCGCGCGGGATGCTGGCCGGCGCGGTCCGCGACGACGCCTATGGCGCGCACGATATCCGCGCACAGATGCCGCGCTTCTTCGGCGAGAACCTGCGCCACAACCTGACCGCGATCGCTGCGTTCGACGCGCTGGCGGCCGAACTGGGCTGCACCCCCGCACAGCTGGCGATGGCCTGGGTATTGTCGCGCGGCGACACCATCGTGCCGATCCCCGGCACCCGCAGCATCCCGCATCTGGAGGAGGACATCGGTTCGCTCGACGTGGCGGTCACCACCGACGTCGCCGCGCGGATCGACGCGATCTTCGCCCCCGGCGCGATCCGCGGCGCCCGCTACACCGCCGCGATGCAGGCGCAGATCGATACCGAGACGTTCGCGGGCGAGGAACTGGCGTAGCGCCGACTGTACCGTTCGTACCGGGCGAAATCGATGCACATGGGACCAAAGGCCCCTTCGGCGTCGCTCAGGACAGGCTTCGACTTCGCCCAGGGCGAGCGGCGTGTCCTACAACGCCGTGCGCACGCTCAGCAGTTCGGGGAAGAACCCTTGCGACAATACGCCGGCGAGATAGCCAACGCCCGCCGTGCCGCCGGTGCCGGTCTTGAACCCGATCACCCGCTCGACCGTCTTGAGATGCCCGAACCGCCACAGCTGGACGTGATACTCCAGGTCGACCAGCTTCTCGGCCAGCTCGTACAGGTCCCAATATGTCCGCGCATCGGCATAGACCGCGCCCCACGCCGCCTCGACCGCAGGCGATGCGGTGTAGGGTTGCGACCAGTCGCGCTCCAGTGCCTCCGCGGGAATCGCGAAGCCGCGGCGCGCCAGCAGTCGCAGCGCCTCGTCATACAGGCTCGGGCGGTTCAGGTCGTCGCTCAACGCCGCCGCGACCGCCGGTTCACCCGCGTGGACCGCGATCATCTCGGGCTTCTTGTTGCCCAGCAGGAACTCGACGTGGCGATACTGGTCCGACTGGAACCCGCTGGACGTGCCCAGACGGCCGCGCATCGCGGTATAGTCGGCGGGCGTCATCGTCGCGAGGACTTCCCACGACTGGATCAGCTGCGTCTGGATCCGCGCGACGCGGCTCATCATCTTGAAGGCGGGGGGCAGGTCGTCGATGATGATCGCATCGCGTGCCGCGCGCAGTTCGTGCAGCGACAGTTTCAGCCAGATTTCCGACGCCTGATGGATGCTGATGAACAGCAGTTCGTCGTGCGCATCCGTCAGCGGCGTCTGCAGCGCGAGCAGTTCGGGCAGGCGGAGATAGCTTCGATAGGTGACGGATGCGGCCATTGCCCCCTATAGCGCACCCGACCACGTGATCGCCAGACCAGGAGCCGCCCCCGTGAAGACCCGTGCCGCCGTCGCCTTTGAAGCCAAGCGCCCGCTCGAGATCGTCGAGCTCGACCTGGAGGGACCAAAGGCCGGTGAGGTGCTGGTCGAGATCATGGCGACCGGCATCTGCCACACCGACGCCTACACCCTCGACGGACTGGACAGCGAGGGGCTGTTCCCCAGCGTCCTGGGCCACGAAGGCGCCGGCATCGTGCGCGAGGTCGGCGCGGGCGTGACCAGCGTCGGGCGGGGCGACCACGTCATCCCGCTCTACACCCCCGAATGCCGCCAGTGTAAATCATGCCTCAGCGGCAAGACCAACCTGTGCACCGCGATCCGCGCCACGCAAGGGAAAGGGCTGATGCCCGACGGCACCACGCGGTTCAGCTACAAGGGGCAGCCGATCTTCCATTACATGGGCTGTTCGACGTTCAGCAATTTCACGGTCCTGCCCGAGATCGCGGTGGCGAAGATCCGTACAGACGCGCCGTTCCAGACGAGCTGCTACATCGGCTGCGGCGTCACCACCGGGGTCGGTGCGGTCGTGAACACCGCCGGGGTGCAGGCGGGCGAGAATGTCGTCGTCTTCGGGCTGGGCGGCATCGGGCTGAACGTGATCCAGGGCGCGCGGATGGTCGGCGCGAACCGCATCATCGGCGTCGACATCAATCCGGATCGCGAGGCGTGGGGCCGCCAGTTCGGCATGACCGACTTCCTCAATTCCAGGGGCCTGTCGCGCGACGAGACGATCGCGCGCATCCTCGAACTGACCGACGGCGGCGCCGACTACAGCTTCGACGCGACCGGCAATACCGAAGTGATGCGCACCGCACTCGAATGCTGCCACCGCGGCTGGGGCACCAGCATCGTGATCGGCGTGGCGGAGGCCGGCAAGGAGATCAGCACCCGCCCCTTCCAGCTCGTCACGGGGCGCAACTGGCGCGGCACCGCGTTCGGCGGCGCGAAGGGCCGCACCGACGTGCCGAAGATCGTCGACTGGTACATGAACGGCAAGATCGCGATCGACCCGATGATCACCCACGTCCTGTCGCTGGACGAGATCAACCGCGGCTTCGACCTGATGCACAGCGGCGAAAGCATCCGCAGCGTCGTGGTGTACTGATCGCCGATGCATCCAGGGTCCACCAACCCCCATCCGTCGGTCCTGAGCCATTCGACAATCTCAGGACAGGCTTCGCCTAAGGGGGCATTAGGCTCATGTGCTTCGACTTCAGCCTTTGGCTGAAGTTTATCCTGAGCGCCTGCCTTGCAGGCAGTCGAAGGGCTCGGCACGAACGGTATGGATGCGATCCGATCTGGAAATCAGCCCAACGAGGGGCACAAGGAGAGTGACATCATGTTCAGCCACGTCATGCTGGGCGCCAACGACATGGCGGCGTCCAAGGCGTTCTACGACGCCACCATCACCGCGCTGGGCGGCAAGCCCGGCCGCGCCGACGACAAGGGGCGCGTGTCGTACATGCTGGACGGCGGCGTGTTCATGCTGAGCGCGCCGATCGATGGCCAGCCGGCCTGCCATGCCAACGGCGGCACGGTCGGCTTCGCGGCCAGTTCGCCCGAAGCCGCCGACGCCTGGCATGCGGCGGGCCTCGCCAACGGCGGCACCGCGATCGAGGATCCGCCGGGCATCCGCTCCAACGCGTTCGGCTCGCTCTACCTCGCCTATCTGCGCGATCCGGCGGGGAACAAGGTCTGCGCCACCCACCGCGTCCCCCGCGACTGACCGGCCGTGGCCAGCTGGATCCTGACGCTCAGCTGCGAGGACCGCGTCGGCATCGTCGCGGCGGTCACCGGCTATCTGGCCGGGCTGTCGGGGTTCATCCTCGACAGCCAGCAATTCGCCGATCTGGCGACGGGGCGCTTCTTCATGCGCGTCGAATTCGCCGACGGCGGCGCGGACTTCCCGGCCGACACCACGGTGCTGAGCGAAGGCTTCGCCGCAATCGCGACGCGCTTCGCGCTCGACTGGACGCTGACCGCCGCCGAAGACCGGCCTCGCATGGTCGTCGCGGTGTCGAACGCCTCGCACTGCCTGAACGACCTGCTCCACCGCCAGCGCACCAAGGTGCTGGCGGCGGAGATCGTCGCGGTCGTATCGAACCACGCGAAGCTGCGCGATCTGGCCGAATGGCACGGCGTCCCGTTCCACCACCTGCCCGTCGACGACGCCACGCGGACCGAGCAGGAACTGAGCCTGCTCGACGTGATGGCGCAGGCGAACGCCAGCCACCTCGTGCTGGCGCGCTACATGCAGGTGTTGTCGCCGACGCTGACGCAGGCGCTGGCCGGACGCTGCATCAACATCCACCACAGCTTCCTGCCCGGCTTCAAGGGTGCGCAACCCTATCACCGCGCGCATGCACGGGGCGTGAAACTGATCGGCGCGACCGCGCATTTCGTCACCGCCGACCTCGACGAAGGGCCGATCATCGAACAATCGGTCGAACGCGTCGATCACCGCGCGAGCGTGGACGACATGATCCGCATCGGGCGGGATATCGAAGCACAGGTGCTGGCGCGCGCGGTCGGCTGGGTCGGCGAGCGCCGGGTGCTGGTGGACGGAAACAAGACGGTGGTGTTCCGCTGAGCTAAGCGCAGGCGCGTCGCCCCGGCGAAAGCCGGGAGACGGCGCCGGTGCGCGCCTACGGCGGGCAGCGCGAAAGCCGGCCGGCGGGCGCAGCCCGACCTACGACGCGGGCTTTGCCCACGGCAGGCCTGCAAATCTGCGCTACCAAAGACGCAGGATGAAGAAAGGGCCGGCGTTTGCACCGGCCCCTACATCTCACATGCCACGCCGTGGCAAAGCCGCGTCGTCGGTCCTCGCTATAGCAGGCCGGCCGGGCGAGCCGCCGGTCGCTCGGTTGCAGCTTACGCTGCAACCTTTGCGCGGCTCGCCTTCTTGCGCTCATGCGGGTCCAGATACCGCTTGCGCAGGCGAATCGTCTTCGGCGTCACTTCGACCATCTCGTCGTCGTCGATGTACGCGATCGCCTGTTCCAGCGTCGCCTTCTTCGGCGGGGTCAGGCGAATCGCGTCGTCCTTGCCGCCACTGGCGCGGAAGTTGGTCAGCTGCTTGGCCTTCATCGGATTGACCTCCAGGTCATCCGGCTTGGCGTTCTCGCCGACGATCATGCCCTCGTACAGCGCCTCGCCGTGGCCGACGAACAGGATGCCGCGCTCTTCGAGCGGACCCAGCGCATAGCTGTTCGCTTCGCCCGAACCGTTGGAGATCAGCACACCGTTCTTGCGGCCCTCGATCTTGCCCTTGTGCGGTCCGTACTTCTCGAACAGCCGGTTCATGATGCCGGTGCCGCGCGTGTCGGACAGGAATTCGCCGTGGTAGCCGATCATGCCGCGGCTGGGCGCGCTGAAGGTGATGCGCGTCTTGCCACCGCCAGACGGGCGCATGTCGGTCATCTCCGCCTTGCGGATGTTCATCTTCTCGACGACCGTCCCCGAATATTCGTCGTCGACGTCGATGATGACCGTCTCGTACGGCTCGGTCTTGTTGCCGTTCTCGTCCTCGCCGAACAGCACGCGCGGGCGGCTGATGCCGAGTTCAAAGCCCTCGCGGCGCATCGTCTCGATCAGCACGCCCAGCTGCAATTCGCCGCGGCCGGCGACTTCATAGCTGTCGCGATCGGCCGCTTCGGTCACCTTGATCGCGACGTTCGATTCGGCCTCGCGGAACAGGCGGTCGCGGATCATGCGGCTGGTCACCTTGGTGCCCTCGCGCCCCGCCATCGGCGAATCGTTGACGGCGAAGCGCATCGACAGCGTCGGCGGATCGATCGCCTGCGCATGCAGCGGCTCGGTCACGGTCGGGTCGCAGATGGTGTTGGAGACGGTCGCGATCGTCAGGCCTGCCAGGCTGATGATGTCACCGGCATTCGCCTCGTCGGTCGGCACCCGTTCCAGCCCGCGGAAGGTCATGATCTTGGACGCACGGCCGGTCTCGACGACCTTGCCGTCGTTATCCAGTGCGTGGATCTGCTGGTTGGTCTTGACCGAGCCGGAGAAGACCAGGCCGGTCAGGATGCGACCGAGGAAATTGTCGCGGTCGAGCAGCGTCACCAGGAACTTGAACGGACCGTCGGGATCGGCCGACGGCGGCGGCACGTGATCGACGATCTTCTGGAACAGCGGCTTCAGCGTCCCTTCGCGCAGGTCCGGGTCGGTGTTGGCATAGCCGTTGCGGCCCGAGGCATAGAGCACCGGGAAGTCGAGCTGCTCGTCGTTGGCCTCCAGGCTGACGAACAGGTCGAACACCTCGTCGAGCACTTCCTGGATGCGCTCGTCGGGGCGATCGACCTTGTTGACGACGACGATCGGCTTCAGGCCCAGCGCCAGCGCCTTGCCGGTGACGAACTTGGTCTGCGGCATCGCGCCTTCGGACGCATCGACCAGCAGGATGACGCCGTCGACCATCGACAGGATCCGCTCGACCTCGCCGCCGAAATCGGCGTGGCCGGGGGTGTCGACGATATTGATCCGCGTGCCTTCCCATTCGACCGACGTGCACTTGGCCAGGATCGTGATGCCACGCTCCTTTTCGAGGTCGTTCGAATCCATCGCACGTTCTTCGATGCGCTGGTTGTCACGGAACGTGCCCGACTGGCGGAACAGCTGATCGACAAGGGTCGTCTTGCCGTGATCGACGTGGGCGATGATCGCCACGTTGCGGAGGCTCATGGATTCTCTCGATGTAGGAGCAAAGGTTGGCGCGCCCCCTAGCGCAAATGTTGCGTTGCGGGAAGAGGCCCGCGGTCAATCCTTGCGCAGCATGGCGTCAAACGTCGCGGCCTCGGCCACGACCACCGCGGCGATCCGCGCCTCCAGCGCCCGGAATGCCGCCAGCGCCCGATCCCCCGCCGCGGTCAGCCGTGCGCCGCGGCTCCGCCCGCCGCCGACTGCCGCATCGACTAGCGGTGCCGCGAACAGCCGGTTCATCGCATCGACCATCAGCCAGCATTTGCGATAGCTGATGCCCGTCGCGCGTGCCGCGGCGGAGATCGATCCGTGCGCCGCGATCGCTTCCAGCAACAGGGCGCGACCCGGTCCGATCGCGGCTTCGTCGCCGTTGAACAGCTGCGCTTTCACCTTGAGGGGGCCGACTCGCATGGCGACATCCTATCACTTGATCGTCGATCGAGCCGTATTATCTGAATGATACACTTGAACGCATGCCGCTTCGGCGTAATGAACATGGCGATCACGCGACGGAGGACTGGAATGGCGACGACCCCCAACGAGACGATGACCGTCGAGAAGGATCTGGTCCTGACCCCGCCCGATCCGGTGCCGACCGTCGCCGCCGAAAAGGCGTCCGGGCTGGTTCCCGTCGATCCCGGCACCAAGTCCAAGCTGGAGGAAAGGGTGCAGACGTTCGTGACCGATCTGGTCGCGCAGGACGTCAACTCGCCGGAATTCGGCAAGCGCGTCGATGCGATCACCGGCATGGGCGCCAAGGAAATCCGCGACGCGGCGGGCCAGTCCAACCGGTTCCTCGACCGTCCGGTCAAGGCGATGGACAAGGAAAGCGGCGTCGGTGCCGATCTGGCCGCGTTGCGCCGCACGATCGAGGATCTCGATCCCGGCAAGCAGGGCAATCTGATGACGTCGAAAAAGCTGTTCGGGATCATCCCGTTTGGCAACAAGATGCGCGACTATTTCGACGGCTACAAATCGTCGCAGGGCCACATCTCGACGATCCTCAAGAGCCTGGCGTCCGGCAAGGACGAACTGCTGATGGACAATGCCGCGATCGACGTCGAGCGGCAGAACCTGTGGAATGCGATGGGTCGGCTGGAGCAGATGATCCACCTGTCCAAGACGATGGACGCCGCGCTGGAGGACAAGGCCAACGAACTCGACCACAGCGATCCGGCCAAGGCGCGCGCGATCCGTGAGACCGCGCTGTTCTACACGCGGCAGCGTACGCAGGACCTGCTGACCCAGATGGCGGTGACCGTGCAGGGCTATCTGGCGCTCGATCTGGTCAAGAAGAACAATGTCGAACTGGTGAAGGGCGTCGATCGCGCCAGCACGACCACGGTCGGCGCGCTGCGCACCGCGGTAACGGTGGCACAGGCACTGAATAACCAGAAGCTGGTGCTCGAACAGATCACCGCGCTGAACACGACCACCGCCAACATCATCGATTCGACCGGCAAGCTGTTGAAATCGCAGACCGCGACGATCCACGAACAGGCCGCCGCCTCGACCATCCCGATGGAGACGCTGCAACGCGCGTTCCAGAACATCTACGACACGATGGACGCGATCGACACGTTCAAGCTGAAGGCGCTCGACAGCATGAAGACGACGGTGACGACGCTGTCGAACGAGGTCGAGAAGTCCAAGGGCTATATCGCGCGGGCCGAGGGACAGGCGCAGGCCAAGCTGTCGGGTCCGAGCGCCGACACGTTCAAGCTGGAGGCACTGTAGGCCCTGATGTCCGATGTCGACGACATGATCGCACGATCGTCCGAAGTGATCGACCGTACGCGTGCCAATTCGCTCGGCCGTTCGACCCGGTCGCGCAAGGCGCGCGAGGGCGAGGTGATGCGCCGTGTCGCACGGATCGCGGCGGCCGATTTCGCGATCATCGTCGCCGCGACCGTGGTCGGTTTCTTCATCCCGCTCGGCATGTTCGGTGCGCTGGCGGTGATGCTGCTGCTGATTGCCACGACGGTGATGCTGGCGATGGCACCCGCCGTGCCGGAGGTGCGCGCGGAAACGCTGCCCGGCGCGCCCTTGCGGATCCTGCCCATGCAGACCGAGGCCTGGCTCGACCGGCAGCGTCCTACCCTGCCCGCGCCGGCGCTGACGCTGGTCGATGCGATCGGCGTCCGGCTCGATGCGCTGGGTCCGCAACTGGCCGAACTGGACGACGGCGCGCCGGTGGCCGGCGAAGTGCGCAAGCTGCTCGGCGAGCAATTGCCCGAACTGGTCAAGGGCTATCAGCGCGTCCCCGCGACGCTGCGCAGCGTTCCCCGCAATGGCCGGACGCCGGACGAACAACTCGCCGACGGCCTGCGCGTGATCGAGGGCGAGATCGGCGAAATGTCGTCCAGCCTGGCGCAGGGTAATCTGGACAGCCTCGCGACGCGCGAACGCTATCTTCAGATCCGCTATCGCGAGGATGGGGCGGAAGGCTGACGTCCAGCTGGGCTACCGCATGCGCGGGAGCACGGTCGGCTCAAGCCCCCGCCTGAGCCCGCGCCGCCAGCCGCTCGACTGCCGCTGCATGAATGCCCGGTGTCGTCGCCAACACGCCAAACGCCTTGGCGCTCGGCGTATTGAAATGCAGAGGCTGTCCGAACGCATCGCTGACGCTTGCCCCGGCTTCCGCAGCAATCAGCACCGCCGCGGCGATATCCCATTCGCTGCCCCAGCGCAGCGTCGCCAGCAGATCGGCCTCGTCCGCCGCGACCATCGCGATCCTGAGCGCGATCGAATTGGGCTTGGCGACGACCACCAGGTCGCGATCCTCGCGCGGCAGGCTGTCGGTCGGTGCCCGCGCTCCCGCCAGTATCGCGCGGTCGCCGACGCGCAGCGCCGCGCCGTTGCGCCACGCCCCCTGCCCCGCCACCGCGGTCCAGCGTTCGTCGCGCGCCGGCGCTTCCAGGACGCCGATCACCGGTCGCCCGTCCTCGACCAGCGCAACCGACACGCACCAGCCGATACGGCGGCGGATATAGTCGCGCGTCCCGTCGATCGGATCGACTACCCACAGTCGCCGCCGCTCCAGCCGCGCCTTGTCATCGACGGTTTCCTCCGACAACCAGCCCGCATCGGGATCGATCGCCGTCAGCCGCGCCCGCAACAGCGCATCGACCTCCAGATCGACCGCACACACCGGATGGCCTGGCGATTTCTCCCACGTGTCGAAGCCTTCGTCCCAGCGCCGCATCGCCAGCGCGCCGGCATCGGCGACCGCGGCGACGATCGCGTCGCGCAACTCAGCCACTCGCCACCATCATGCCGTCGATCCGCAGCGTGGGCGCGTTGGTCCCGGCGCGGAACTCCAGGTCGCTGGCCGGCGTAGTCGCCGCGAACATCGCGCGCAGATTGCCGGCGATGGTGAATTCGTTGACGGGCCGGGTGACTTCGCCGTTTTCGATCAGGAACCCGGCCGCCCCCATAGAATAGTCGCCGGTCACGCCGTTGACGCCGTGGCCGATCGTCTCGATCACCAGTACGCCGTGCGCGATCTCGCCGATCAGCGTGTCGCGCGGAACATGGCCCGCCGCCATGTAGAGATTGGTCGCGCCGACGCCGGGGGCCGATCCCACCCCGCGCGAGGCATGGCCGGTCGGCTCCAGCCCCAGCTGCCGCGCCGATGCGCTGTCGAGCAGCCAGGTCTGGAGGATGCCGTCGGACACGATGTGGGTCGGCGACACCGGCAGTCCCTCGCCATCGAACGGGCGCGAGCGCAGCCCCTGCGGACGATGCGGATCGTCGATGATCGCGATGCCCGCGGGAAAGATCCGCGTCCCCAGCGCGTCGAGCAGGAAGCTGGTGCGTCGCGCGATCGCCGCGCCCGCGATCGCGCCCATCATGTGACCGATCAGCCCGCCGGACAGCCGGCGGTCGAACACCACCGGCATCGCGCCGCTGGCGATCCGCCCCGATCCTGCGCGCGACGCTGCCCGCGTACCGGCCAGCCGTCCCGTCGCCTCGGGCGATTCGAGCAGGGCGGCATGTCGCGCCGAATGGCTGGCATAGTCGCGCTCCATCGCGCCGTCCCCGCCGCTCAGCATCGTCGCCGACTGGTTGTAGCCGCTGACCGCATAGCTGCCGGCGAAACCGTGGCTGGTCGCGACCGCGATCGTCGTGCGGCTGGCCGAGGCGCTGGCCCCGTCGCTCATCCGCACACCGGCCACGCTGCGCGCGGCGTCCTCGACAGCCAGAGCGCGTTCCCTGAGGATCTCGGGCGCCGGATCGCCGCCGTCATCCAGGTCGAGCGATGGCGGGTTGCCGCGGATCAGCCGGTCGGCGGGTGCAAGACCGGCCCAGGGATCCTCGGGCGCCAGTCGCGCCATCGCCACCGCACGTTCGACGATGGTGTTCAGCGCATCGTCCGACAGGTCGGAGGTCGAGACACTGGCCGATCGCCGGCCGGAAAACACGCGCAGGCCGAGTTCGGCGCTTTCGGACCGTCCCACATCCTCCAGCGCGCCCATCCGGACCTCGACGGCAGTGGAGGCATCGGCGACGAACACCGCATCGGCGGCATCCGCCCCGGCGGCGCGCGCGCGCTCGACGATCCTGGCGGCGACGGACTGGGCTTGGGCGGTGGTCAGCATCGATCGCAGGTAAGCGCCCGACGGCGCAAATCAAACAGCGTATCGTGAATCACAGCGTCGTCCCCACCGCTGCGCAGGCCAGGAGCATCAACAGGCCGGCATTGCGATTGGACCGGAACCGCGCCAGCGCATTCGCTTCGTCGGCCGGGTCGAGCGTCACCACCTGCCAGAGAAGGTGCAGCGCGACCGGCACCAGCGCGACCAGCGCAAGCCAGTCGGCCCGCACCTGCCACACCGCCGCTGCCCACAATACGATCGCCAGCGCATAGAATCCCGCCACGCCCGGCCGAATCTGCGCGCCCATCGCCCGGGCCGACGACCGGACGCCGACCATCGCGTCATCCTCGATATCCTGGAGCGCATAGATCGTGTCGTACCCGACCACCCAGGCGATCGACCCGGCATAGAGCAGGGCTCCGGCCAGGCTCAGCCCGCCCGTCACCTCGACCCAGCCGACCAGCGCGGCCCAGCTGAAGACGATGCCCAACCACGCCTGCGGCCACCAGGTGACCCGCTTCATGAACGGATAGGCGGCGACCGGCGCAAGGCTCGCCAGCGCGACGAGCGCCGCGGGCCGATGCAGCTGGAGCAGCACCACCAGCCCGGCCAGGCTCAAGATGACCAGCCAGACCGCCGCCGCGCGCACCGACACCGCCCCGCTGGCGACCGGACGCACGGCGGTCCGCGCGACCTGTCGGTCGAGGTCGCGATCGACGATGTCGTTGTAGACGCACCCCGCCCCGCGCATCGCGATCGCACCGAGCAGCAGCCACGCGATCAGATCCCACCGATCGATCGCCCCGCCGCTCAGCGCGACCGCCCATGCGCCGGGCCAGAACAGCAGCCACCAGCCGATCGGTCGGTCGAACCGCGCCAGCTGGGCATAATCACGCAACCGCCGCGGCAATCGGCCGATCAGCCCGCGGTGTTCGGAATCGGGGACGATCGCGTCGGTCATCGCCTCCCCATGGCGTGGAACCTTTGCCCTCCGCAAGTCATCCGCTAATCGGTCCATGAGGAGTCGTCCGATGCGTATGTTGCTGTCCGCCCTTGCCGTCCTGTCGCTGGCAAGTCCTGCCGCGGCCGCGCCGCCTGCGCCGAAATGGACCGGCGTGTGGCGCAATGCCGCCAACAGCGTCCATCTTCGCACCGCGCCGTGCGGCAGGGGGATGTGCGGCACCGTGATCTGGGCAACTCCGAAAGCGAAGGCCGACGTCGCCGCGCGCGGCGGCACACTGATCGGCGCGCAGCTGTTCCGCGATTTTCGCGAGGCCGACGGCGGCGTGTGGGAGGGCGAAGTGTACGTCCCCGACATCGACCGCACCTTTTCCGGCACGATCACGCCGCGGGGCAGCAACACGCTGGTCGGCGAAGGCTGTCTGTTCGGGTCGTTCGGCTGCAAGCAGCAGGTGTGGACGCGCGTCGCGGGCAGGAAGTGATCGCCACGCCCGCCTGGCCCCCGCAATCGACACCACGGCTGTTCGTCGCGACGCCGCTGGCCGAGGCGCAGGCCGTGCGGATCGAGGGCGGGCAGGCGCATTACCTGTCCACCGTAATGCGCACGAAGGTCGGCGATCCGGTGAAGCTGTTCGACGGAGCGTCTGGCGAATGGCTGGCGGTGGCGGACGTCGTCGGCAGGCGCGACCTGACGCTGGTGGTGCGCGAGCGTTTGCGCGAACCCGAGGTCGTCCCCGACCTGTGGCTGGTCGCCGCACCGCTCAAGAAAGGGCGGATCGACTGGCTGGCCGAAAAGGCATGCGAACTGGGCGTGGCGCGTCTGATGCTGGTCGAGACGCGGCGGACAGTCGTCGATCGCGTCAACCTGGATCGGCTGCAGGCGCACATGATCGAGGCGGCGGAGCAGTGCGGTCGTACCACGGTGCCGGCGCTCGACCCGCTGGTGAAGCTGACCGCTACCTTGCGCGACTGGCCTGCCGATCGTGCGCTGTTCTTCGCCGACGAAACCGGCGGCGCGGCCGCGCTCGATGCGATGCGAACCCATATGGGGCCGGCGGCGATCCTGATCGGGCCGGAGGGCGGCTTCGACGCTGCCGAACGCGAGGCGATCCGCGCGCTGCCCGCCGCCATCGGTATCTCGCTCGGCCCGCGCATCCTGCGCGCCGACACCGCGGCGGCGGCGGCGGTCAGCCTTTGGATGGCGGCGGCGGGGGACTGGTGACGGACGTGCAGACGATATAGTCGTCCAGCCGTCAGACGTATTCGGGGAACCCAGATGATTCGCAGCGCCATCCTCTCTGTCGCCCTGCTGAGCACCATGCCCGCCGCCGCAGCGACGAGGCCGGCGACCCCGCTCGCCGCAGCGGAGGCCTATTTCGCCGCCCAGCGCGCGTTCGATCCGGCGGCGCTCGCCGACGTGACCATGCCCGATTTCGTGGAAATCTCTCCGGTGGGCGAAGTCGATCCGCGCGCAAAGGTGCTGGGCTTCTACGCACCGGCCGAACGCCGCGGGACGCCGCCGGCCATGACGTTGAGTGAGCAGAGCGTCCGTAGCTTCGGCGATACCGCCATCGTCACCGCGCGCGTGTCGTTCGGCCCCGGTGCGGTCCGGGCCGTCTATGTCGCGTGCAAGGACAAGGGCCGCTGGGCCCTCGTCTCGGCGCAATATACCCCGATCCGTGGCCCGAAGCCCGCCTGATCCAAAGCGACGGCGCCTACTTCCGCCCCGCCCCGCGCAGCCGGTCGCGGTTCACCTGATCGCGCAGCACGCCGGCGCGCAGTTGCAGTTCCTGCCGCTCCGGATCCGACAGGCCGTCGGCGGCGTAGCGATCGGCCAGATCGTCGATCTGTGACGCCTGGCGCCGCAGCCGGCGACCGTCCTGCCGGGTCAATTTGCCGCTCGTCCGCCCGCGCCGGATCTGCTCGCGGACGTCGCCCAGATCGCGACCGACGGTGGGTTCGCGCGCGGCGTCGGCGCCGCCGTTGATCCCCGGCACGCGCGGCGCAGGCGCCGACGGGCCGTAGCGGGTCTGCGCACCGACATCGACAGGGGCACCCGCCGCCGTCATCGCTAGAATCATGCCGCACATCATCGCCCGCATCGTCGCCTCCCGTCGTCGAACCTCGTGATGTGCGACGCTCGCCGCCGTCGGCTGAACGCACGATGGCCACCCCTCTAGCGTTGCCCATTGCCCAAGCGTAAGGCGCGGCGATGACCACCAAGACGGCTCCGACCAGCGTTTCTCCGACCATCGAGTCGGTCGATCAGCTCTACGCCAGCTTTGCGCGCGGCGAAAAGCCGGCCGATCGCTGGCGGATCGGCACCGAGCATGAGAAGTTCGTCTACGCGACCGCCGATCATCATGCCCCCAGCTACGACGAACCCGGCGGGATCCGCGATCTGCTCAAGGAACTCGAACAGTTCGGCTGGTCGCCGGTCGTCGAGAACGGCAATGTCATCGCGCTGTCGGGCGCGGACGGATCGGTCAGCCTGGAGCCGGCCGGACAGTTCGAGCTGTCGGGCGCGCCGCTCGAAAACCTGCACCAGACCTGTGCCGAAACCGGGCGCCACCTGAAACAGGTCAAGGCGGTCGGTGAGAAGCTGGGGATCGGCTTTCTCGGTCTCGGCATGTGGCCGGACAAGACGCGCGCCGATCTGCCGCGGATGCCCAAGGGCCGCTATGGCATCATGCTGAACCACATGCCGCGGGTCGGCAGCATGGGGCTGGACATGATGCTGCGCACCTGCACGATCCAGGTGAACCTGGATTATGCGTCAGAGGCGGACATGGTGCGGAAATTCCGCACCAGCCTGGCGCTGCAGCCGCTGGCGACCGCGCTGTTCGCGAATTCGCCGTTCACCGAAGGCAAGCCCAATGGCATGCTGTCGTACCGCAGCCATATCTGGTCGGACACCGACCCGCACCGCACCGGCATGCTGCCATTCGTGTTCGAGAACGGCTTCGGCTACGAACGCTATGCCGAATACGCGCTCGATGTGCCGATGTACTTCGTCTACCGCGACGGCCGCTATGTCGACGCCGCCGGCCTCAGCTTCCGCGATTTCCTGAAGGGCGAGCTGTCGGTCCTGCCCGGCGAGATGCCGACGATGGACGACTGGAACGACCATCTGTCGACCGCCTTCCCCGAAGTGCGATTGAAGACGTTCCTGGAAATGCGCGGTGCCGACGGGGGCCCTTGGGACAGCATCTGCGCGCTGCCCGCCCTGTGGGTCGGGTTGCTGTACGACCAGGGCGCGCTCGATGCCGCGTGGGACGTCGTCAAGGACTGGTCCATGGACGAGCGGGAAGCGCTGCGCAACGCGGTGCCGAAGCTGGCGCTGGATGCCCCGATCCCCGGCGGCGGCAAGCTGCGCGATATCGCGGGCGAGGTCCTGGATATCGCCGGCGCGGGCCTGACGGCGCGGGCGCGGTTGAATGGCGCGGGCGACAGCGAGGCCGGGTTCCTGGACCCGCTGCGCGAGATCGTCCGCTCCGGCAAGGTGCCGGCGCAGGTGCTGCTCGACAAATATCACGGCGCGTGGGCCGGTGACCTGTCGAAGGTGTACGACGACTATAGTTTCTGACTGCGATGTCGTCATTCCCGCGAAGGCGGGAATGGATAGTCGCAGGTTGCGGTGAGACTCAGTAAGTTCAGCGACTATTCGTTCCCGCCTTCGCGGGAATGACGCCGGACGGCGTCTATCCCCAAAGCCGCCTGAACACCCCCGGCACCAGCCCGCGTCGGTCCATCCACGCGCTATAGTCCCGATACGCCGGATCCTCGCCCAGATGCCGCTCCTCGGTCTTCGCGCGCCAGTAGTAGACGCCGCTGACCGCCGCCATCAGCAGCGTGTTGCGTGCGGCATCGGCCCAGCTGTCGGTCGTCGCGAAGATCGGGATCGTCGATATCCACCAGAACAGGTTCTTGCTGAGATATGCCGGATGGCGGCTGAACGCATAGGGTCCGTGCGTCAGGATGCCGCGATGCGTCAGGTTCGAGAAGCGCAGGCCGAACGCCATCGTCGCCCAGGCGTAGATTGCGGTCAGGCCGACCAGCACCGCGCCGGTGATGGCCAGCAGCACCGGATGCCCGGCGAACCAGTGCGTCCAGTCCGACGTGCCGCCGTGATAATCGAGCGGCCCGCCCTGGCTCATCAGGATGAACGGCGGGTAGCAGATCAGCGCCGCCATCCACCCCTGCGCATAGGGCATGGCGCTGCGAATGTGCGAATCAAGCGCGCGGACGGTCAGCAGATAGCCGACCGTCGCAAACGCAACGTCGATCACGAACATGAAGGTGATGAGCCACAGTGACAGCGCGACGGGATCGCGCAGCACCGCCGAGGTATCGCCGCGCACGAATTCGCCGAAGCCGGGCGGCACGATCGCCAGCATGAACGCCAGGAAGAACGCCTTCACGCCCCAACTGCGCAGATGCGCGAAGATCGCGTCGCGCTCGACCGGCTCGTCGAGGTGGAGCAGCCACGCGCCCAGCGCCCAGGCCCCGTCGCGCGGCGTGACCAGCCGGCGATCCATCCACAGCACCCAGGGGATCGACAGCGCGAAGACGACCGGGGCCGCCATCTGGAAACACCACATGGCGAAGGCGAAATTGCCCTCCCAATAGAATCGCCCGACCGCGTAGATCAGCGCGATGCCGCCCCAGGTCGCCCACAGGCCGGCCAGCTTGGTCAGGCTGATGTCCAGCGTCTGGCGCCACGGTTTCACATCGTCCCAGTCGATCCCGGTCGATGGGTTGCGGTGCACCTTGTCGACGAACACCGACCACAGCACCATCGGGATACCGCACGCCAGGACGTTGACCAGTGCCGCATATGGACCGTCGAGGCGATAGTGCAGCGCGACCGCGATCCACGCGATCAGACCGGCCAGTCCGGCGAGGCCGACGCCGGCGCTGACCGCCGATTTGGGGCGTGGATCGGCGGTCGTCTGCGCGACGAATGCAGTATCGTGGTACATGGCCGCCCGCGATAACGGCGAATGGTAAGCAAGCGGTGAAGCATGGTGCCGGCAGTCCGCAATACGCCGTGTCCCCGCGCAGGCGGGGACCCAGGGCCACACACCGTTCGTCCCGCAACTCTGGGCCCCCGCCTGCGCGGGGGCACGACGGGAACGTGGGCCATTCGCAGCCTATGGAAGGCCATTCCCGTCAGCGCCCTTTACGCCACCCCGCCCCGCCCCCTAAGCAGCGTCATCCGTCTCTTTCGTTCAAAGGCTTGCCCCCCTCATGAACCCTGCCCGCACTCTCGCGCTCGCGACCCTGCTGCTCGCTTCGACCGCCACCACTGCGCAGGTCCGCAATTCCCAGCCGGCGGCGACCGCGCCGCTGCCCACCGACATCCCCGAAGCGCGCGACGTCGCCTATCCCGGCGTCATCAAGCTCGACGTCGATGCGACCAATATCGGCCAGGGCATCTACCGCGTGAAGCAGACCGTGCCGGTCGCCGATGCCGGGCCGATGGTGCTGCTGATGCCGTCGTGGCTGCCGGGCAAGCACGGCCCGCGCGGCGAGATCGAGAAGCTTGCGGGTTTGAAGATCAGCGCCAACGGGCGCAACGTTCCGTGGCGGCGCGATCCCGTGGACGTCTATGCCTTCCACGTCGATGTGCCGGCGGGCGCAAAGGCGCTCGACCTCGATTTCCAGTTCGTGTCGGCGGTGTCGGCGAACCAGGGCCGCATATCGGTCGCGCCGAACATGCTGAACCTGCAGTTCGAACAGGTCAGCCTGTATCCGGCGGGCTATTACACCCGCCGCATCCCGATCCAGGCGACGGTGAAATATCCGACCGGGTGGCAGGCAGCATCGGGCCTGCCGTCGAAGGCCAACGGCTCGACCTACGCCTATCAGCAGACCGATTACGAGACGCTGATCGATTCGCCGGTCTTCGCCGGCCGCTATTTCAAGCGCTGGGAACTGACCCCGCGGGTAGGGCTGAACGTCGTTGCCGACAGCGCCGACGAACTGGCGGCGACGCCCGAGATCATCGACAAGCACAAGGCGCTGGTCGATCAGTCGGTGAAGCTGTTCGGCGCGCAGCATTACGACAAATATGAATTCCTGCTGGCGATCACCGACGAGATGGGCGGGATCGGCCTGGAACATCACCGCTCCAGCGAAAACGGCGTCGATCCGGGCTATTTCAAGGAATGGAAGGATGCGGTCGGCGATCGCGACCTGCTGCCGCACGAATTCACCCACAGCTGGAACGGCAAGTTCCGCCGCGGGGCGGACCTGTGGACGCCAGATTTCCGCACCCCCATGCGCAACTCGCTGCTCTGGGTCTATGAAGGCCAGACGCAGTTCTGGGGCGTCGTGCTCGGCGCGCGGTCGGGCATGCTCAGCAAGGACGAGGCGCTCGACAATTTCGCCAACTGGGCCGCGACGCTGGACGCCAGCAAGGGCCGGACCTGGCGCCCGCTGGTCGATACCACCAACGATCCGATCATGGCCGCGCGCCGCCCCAAGCCGTGGACCAGCTGGCAGCGGCCCGAGGATTACTACATCGAGGGTGCGCTGATCTGGCTGGAGGCGGACTCGATCATCCGCCGCATCAGCAAGAACACGAAGTCGATGGACGATTTCGCCAAGGCGTTCTTCGGGATCAACGACGGCGACTGGGGCGAAGTGACCTACACCGTCGATGACGTGGCAAAGACGCTGAACGGCGTCGTGCCCTACGACTGGGCGACGTTCCTGAACGACCGCGTCTACAAGGTCGCCGCGCAGACGCCGCTCGCCGGATTCGCCGGCAACGGCTACAAGCTGACCTACACCGACAAGCCCAACGCGGTGGCCAAGGCGGGCGAGAAATCGGCCAAGACCACCGGCTTCACCTATTCGCTCGGGATGAGCGTGGCGAACGACGGCGCGGTGCGCGCGGTGATGTGGGATTCGCCAGCGTTCGACGCCGGGCTGGACGTCGCCACGACGATCGTCGCGGTCAACGGCGATGCCTATAGCGGCGAGAAGCTGAAGGACGCGATCACCGCGGCCAAGGGAAGCAAGGATCCGATCCGCCTGCTGACCAAGGTCGGCAACAAATATCGCGACGTCGCTATCGACTATCATGACGGCCTTCGCTACCCGCGCCTCGAAAAGGTGGGTACCGGGGTCAACGGCCTCGATCGCCTGCTTTCCGCCAAATAACGTAGAGGAAAGAACATGCGGATCGACCTGATCCCCGTGGGCGACGATCCGCCCAACAGCCTGAACGTCATCATCGAGGTGCCGACCGGCGGCGAACCGGTGAAGTACGAGTTCGACAAGGCGAGCGGCGCGCTGTTCGTCGATCGCATCCTGCACACGCCGATGCGCTATCCGGCGAATTATGGCTTCGTGCCGCACACGCTGTCGCCCGACGGCGATCCGCTCGACGCGCTGGTCATCGCGCGATCGCCGTTCGTGCCGGGTTGCGTCGTACGCGCGCGCCCGATCGGCGTACTGAACCTCGAGGACGAGGCCGGCGGCGACGAGAAGCTGATCTGCGTCCCCGTCGACACGACCTTTCCTTATTATTCGGACGTCGGCGAGCGGCAGGACCTGCCCTCGATCGTGCTCCAGCAGATCGAGCATTTCTTCAAGCACTACAAGGACCTGGAGTCCGAAAAGTGGGTGCGTGTCGGCAAGTGGGGCGACGCGGACGAGGCGCGGCAGATCGTGCTCGAGGCGATCGCGCGCTACAACAGCGACAAGGAAGCCGCAAAGGCCTCGGTCGATGCGACGGGTGTGGACACGCCGCAGGGGTAGTCTAAATCCTCCCCGGGACGGGGAGGTGGCAGCGCGCAGCGCTGACGGAGGGGGCGGGCCGCACGGTCAGCGCTTGCGGCCCGCCCCCTCCACCAGCCTCGCTGGTCCCCCTCCCCGTCCCGGGGAGGATTTTTTCACCTTCTTCGGCGCGCGCAGCCCTGCCGCCAGCCCCAGCGCCGCCCACTGGCGCATCGCGTCCGCGTCGTCGTAGACCTCATCCGGCGCGCGGCGATAGTTCATCGTGCCCGTCCGCCCATCGGAGAAGGTGTAGCTGAACCGTTCGCACCCGGCCGCATCCCATGCGGCATCGCTCACCGCGTCGGATTTGAACCACAGCGCATCCATGGCGAGAATCGCAAATACCTGACCGTCGAGGTACAACGTCGCGCCGCCCATCATCGCGCGCCGCGTCAGCACACCCAGCGGTTCGGTCGCCTCCGCGATCCAGGCGATCAGCCCTTCGTCCACCGCCATCTCAGTGCCCCGCCGTCAGCTTCAGCCCGGCAATGCAGGCGACCAGCCCCAGGATCAGGACGCCGCGCACCAGGGTGGCCGGCTCGCCGAACCAGATCATGCCGATGACGACCGTGCCAAGCGCGCCGATCCCGGTCCACACCGCATAGGCCGTGCCCAGCGGGATACTGCGCGCGGCAAGCTCCAGCAGCCCCATCGACGCGGTGACCGAGCCGAGGAAAGCCGCGGTCCACGGCAGGTTGCGAAATCCTTCGGTGAAACGCAGGCAGGTGGTGAAGCCGACCTCGAACAGCCCGCCCAGGATCAGCAGCGCCCACGCCATCAGGCGCGCCCCGCCAGCCGCGGCAGCGCGTCGCCCGACACGCGATACGTCCGCCATTCGTGCATCGGCTCGGCACCCTTCGAGAGATAGAAGGCGATGGCGGGCGCGTTCCAGTCGAGCACCGCCCACTCGAATCGCGTACAGCCGCGATCGAGCGCGATGCCCGCCAGATGCTCCAGCAGCTTGCCGCCGACCCCCGCCCCGCGCGCGGAAGGCGTGACGTAAAGATCCTCCAGATACAGCCCGCGCCAGCCGGTCCAGGTCGAGAAGTTGAAGAAATACAGCGCCATGCCGACCGGCGCGCCGTCGATCTCGGCGATCACCGCATAGGCGGCCGGCTGATCGCCGAACAGCGCGTCGGCCAGCAGCGCTTCGGTGGCAACGACCTTCTCGGCGGCGCGCTCATATTCGGCGAGGTCGCGGACGAACCCCATGATGACGGGTACGTCGGCGATGATCGACGGGCGGATGGCAACGGTCATGGAGCGGCCTCGATGTTGGGAATGGACACGGGTTTGCCGCGCGCGGCGATGAAACACCCCGCGACGATCAGCGCGGCACCGGCCAGCGTCCACGGCGACAGGACTTCGCCGAACACCAGCCAGCCGAACAGGGCCGCCCAGACGAAACCGGTATATTCGGTCGGCGCGAGGTAACTCGCCGATCCATGCGCATAGGCCCATGCCAGCGCCAGCAGCGACAGCGCGGCCAGCACGGCGGCCAGCAACAGCATCGGCGCATGGATGCCCGACGGCACGACCAGCATCCACGGCGCAGCCAGCAGGAAGACCGCGGTGACGATCAGCGACTGCCAGAAGGTGACCTCGGTCGGTCCGGCCACCTGACTCTGCGCGCGCATCAGAATGATGTTGAACGCGTAGCACACCGCCGACGCCAGGATCGCGATCGTGCCCGCCAGCGCGCCCTCGCCCATCTCCGCCCGCGCCTGTCCGGTCAGGATCAGCGCGACGCCGCCGACCGCCATGACGCAGGCGATCACCGATCCGCGCGGCACCCGTTCCTTCAGGATCAGCGCGGCCAGGAACAGCGCGATGATCGGCGCGATGAACGCCAGCGCGATCGCCTGGGCCATCGGTACGCGGGCAAGGCCCCAGAAGAACAGCGGCGCCATGACCGCGGCGACGATCCCGCGCAGCAGATGCAGCCGCATCGTCGTGCGCGGCGGCAGGCCGGGCCGGCGCGGCAGATAGACGGCGGCGGACAACAGCGTCTGCGCGCCGAACCGCCAGAGCAGCGCGTTATAGGCGCCGATCGCCAGCACCAGTCCCTTCATCACCGCATCCATGCCGGAAAACAGCGCGATACCCAGCGCGGCGACGGCAAAGGCAGTGACGGGCGCGACAGGCAATGCGGTCTTCATCGCCGCTCACTCCCCCGCTGGCGCTGCGTGTGCGAGCGCCTATACCAGCCGGATGACCATGCGCCAGCCAACGATCGGCAACCGACTGTTGCCGCCCCGCTTCCTGGCATTCTGCGTCGTCGCGCTGGCGGCGGTGCCGGCCGCGGTCGCGCTGCGCGGGTGGCAGATGGGGACGATGATCGGGTTCGATCTCGCCGCGTTCGTCTTCCTCGCCGCCTGCCTCCCGCTCCTGAAGGAAAAGTCCGCCGACGCGATGCGCCGGGCCTCTGCGCGCAACGATGCCAACCGGCTGCTGCTGCTGGTCATCGCCGCGATCGCCAGCGTGGCCGTGCTGGCCGCGGTCGCCGGCGAGCTCGGCCAGACACAGGCACCCAAGCCGGCCGAGATCATGCTGATCGTCGTCACGCTGGCGCTGGCATGGCTGTTCGGCAACAGCGTGTATGCGCTGCATTACGCGCACCTGTTCTATCGCGCCGACACCGACGGCAAGGATGCGGGCGGTCTGGATATCCCCGGCACCGACGAGCCGACCTATTGGGACTTCGTCTACTTCGCCTTCACGCTGGGCATGACGTTCCAGACGTCCGACGTGGCGATCCGCACGACCCAGCTGCGCCGCGTGGCCACCGCCCATTCGCTGGTCGCGTTCGTCTTCAACCTGGGCATCGTCGCCTTCACGATCAACGTGCTGGGCGGCAGCTAGGGTCGGGACCCCAGTCCAACACTCCGGCGATCCTCGGCGAAACTGGCTGGGGCGGCAGGATTCGAACCTGCGGTACGCGGCATCAAAAGCCGCTGCCTTACCACTTGGCTACGCCCCAACGAAGGCGCGCTTATAGCGACGCCGGGCGCGGTTGGAAGTCCCTTACGCGATCCGCATCAGCCAGTCGTGCGGATCGTCGGCGCGGCCGCGCTGCAGGTCGCCCAGCCGCTGCAGCAGGCGCGCCGTGGTCTGGCCGGTCGCGCCGGTGCCGATCGTGAAGTCGTAATCGGGACCGGCGACCTTGCCGATCGGCGTGACGACCGCGGCAGTGCCGCAGGCGAAGCTTTCGACCAGCGCGCCACTGGCCGCGTCGGCGCGCCACTGGTCGATGCCGTACATCTCCTCGCGCACGGTCAGCCCCTCGTCGCGCGCCAGCTGGATCAGCGACTTGCGGGTGATGCCGGGCAGGATCGTGCCGGTCAGCGGCGGGGTGACCAGGCTGCCGTCGGCCATCACGAAGAAGATGTTCATGCCGCCCAGCTCCTCGATCCAGCGGCGCTCGGTCGCGTCGAGGAACACGACCTGATCGTGGCCGCGCCGCACCGCCTCGGCCTGTGCGACCAGGCTGGTGGCGTAATTGCCGCCGCACTTGGCCGCTCCCGTGCCCCCGGGCGCGGCGCGGGTATAGTCGTGGCTGACCCAGAGCGAGATCGCGCGCGCGCCCCCCTTCCAATATGCACCGGCCGACGAGGCGAGGACGCAGTAGAGATATTCCGACGCCGGCTTGACGCCCAGGAACACCTCGCTCGCGATCATGAACGGGCGCAGGTACAGCGATCCGCCGTCGATCTGCGGAATCCAGTCGCGGTCGGTCAGCACCAGCTGGCGGCACGATTCGACGAACAGATCCTCGGGCAGTTCGGCCATCGCCATGCGCTGCGCCGACGACCGGAACCGTGCGGCATTCTCGCGCGGGCGGAACAGCGCGATGCCGCCGTCGTCGAGCGCGTAGGCCTTCAGCCCCTCGAAAATCTCCTGCGCATAATGCAGCACCGCGGTCGCCGGATCGACGGTCAGGGCCGCGCGCGCGGTGATCGTCGCGTCATGCCAGCCCTTGTCCGCCGAATAGCGCACCGTCGCCATGTGGTCGGTGAAGACGCGGCCGAACCCGGGATCGGCGAGCAGGCCGGCGCGCACATCGGCAGCGACCGGCATCGGATTGGGGGCGAACGCGAATTGAGTCATCGAGAACAGTCCTAAACGGGTTGCCGCCGAGGTATCGGCGGTGGCAGAACAGGTCAACATGGCTGGCCAAAATCCCGACGCCGCGCGCGCTTCGCCGCTGTTCCTGACCGAGCCGGAGATCCGGCGCGGGATCGAGCTTCTGTATTTCGGCTACAGCCACCTGACGCGCGCGATCGACGCGGGTCTTGCCGAACAGGGGCTGGGTCGCGCGCACCATCGCGCCCTGTATTTCATCGCACGGCGACCCGGACTGGCGGTCGGCGACCTGCTGAGCCTGCTGGCGATCACGAAACAGGCGCTGGGCCGTGTCCTGACCGAACTGACGACCCGCGGCCTGGTCGAGATGCGCCCGGGCGACCGCGACCGGCGGCAGCGGCTGTTGCGGCTGACCGCGGATGGCGCAGCGCTGGAACGCGAATTGTACGTCTCGCTGAGCGCGCGACTGGCGGCGGCCTATTCGAGCGCGGGACAGGATGCGGTCGGCGGGTTCTGGGCCGTGCTGGAAGGGCTGGTACCCGAGCGGGAGCGCGGGCGGGTGGCGGCTCTGGGGAAAGAGCGCAGCTGAATCCGCAAACGCGCGGGCAACCGATCCGAGCCGGGCATCGATCGTCGAGGAGGAGCCGCCGTCACGACGGGGGATCGCTGCCCCTGAGCCGAGCGCAGGCGATCAGCCGGTCGGTCATCGCGTCGATTGTCGCTACCGCGTGCCCCGATAACCAGTATCGCAACATCGCGAGTTGCGCCGCTGCGATGCCGACCGCGACGAGCCGGGCGTCCTGCGCATCCTCCAGGCCGCCGCCATGTGTCGCGATGGCATCGGCAAGGCTGCGCTGGAGGATCCCGGCGCCGGCCGATTCGATGATCGGCCTGGCGACGGATCGCCGATCCCAGAGATGCGCGATCGCGGGCCGGACGTAGGAACGCGCTGCTCGCCCCGACGCGGCGGTCGCCAGCGCCAGCAGGACCGGCTGCATGGCCGACACAAGAACGTCGTCCTTGCCTCGGAAGTGCTCGTAGAAGGTGGATTTCCCGACGCCGGCATGGCTGATGATATCGGCGACGCGGATGGCAGCGTAACGCTGTTCGAGCGCAAGCGCGCGAAATGCGTCGATGATCGCGGCGCGGGTGCGGGAAAGCCGCCGCGCTTCGGCGACATGATGTTCGGACATGGCTCGCTGTATCATGCGAACGCCGACGCAGAAGCATCGGTCTGCCGGACTATCGGGGGGCAAGGTCCGCATCGGCTCGTTGACACGGCATTATCGCTGGCCAAGGGCCGCGCCCGGCCTCAGACGCTGCCGAGTCACCATCGGAGTCAGGGCCATGGATCATCGTGCCGTTGCGATCATACCCACCAGCGATCTCGATACGAGCGAAGCGTTCTACCGACGACTGAAGTTCACGGTTGTCAGCGACCATGGTCATTACCGCATCCTCGAAGACGGCCGAGGCGCGCATCTCCACCTGACACAGGTTCCGGGCTGGCCACGACACATCGAGGACAATCCGTTCGGCCTGTACCTCTATGTCGAGAACGTGGACGCCATGGCGGATTCCGTGCGGGAACTGATAATCGAAGAGGGCAGCCCGCATCTGAAGCCCTGGGGGACATATGAATTCGCGATCAGCGATCCCAGCGGGTTGCTGGTTCGCATCGGCCGGATCGTGGCGTAGCGTTCCCTAATGCCCGACAGCACCGACGCGCCAGGTCGCCTGCGCTTCGCCAGCCCGCGTCAGCGTATCGCAGCCGCCAGCTCCTCGCTGCGCCTGGCAGCGGCCGCGAGAGTCGCGGCGACGAGGTCGTGCATCGCACCTTCCGCATCCAGCACATCGAGCCCGGCCCGCGTGGTGCCGCCGGAGCTGGCGACGCGGTTCGCCAGCGTCGCGGGCGTGTCGTCCGATGCGGCGGCCAGCGCCGCTGCGCCCTCGACCGTCGCGATGGCGAAGCGCTGGGCCTGATCCGCGGGCAGGCCGAGCGCGGTGCCGGCAGCGGCCAGCGCTTCGATGAAGCGATAGACGAAGCCGGGGCCAGACCCCGACAGCGCGGTGACCGCGTGGAACAGCCCCTCGTCGGCGACCCATTCGACCAGACCGAGCGGGGTCATCAGCACTTCCGTCGTGGCGCGGGCGGCGGCGTCCGCGTCGTCCGAATGCAGTACGACGACCCCCTGCCCCAGCGACACCGGCAGATTGGGCATCGCCCGCACGGTCGCCACGGCCGGGATCCGCTGCGCCAGCGTCGACTGCTCGATCCCGGCGAGGATGGAGATCAGCAGGGTCGGCCGCACATGCGCGAGCGAGGCGGCAACCGTATCGAGCAGTTGTGGCTTGGTGGCGAGGACCAGAATATCCGGCGTCTCGCCGGTCGGCGGCGCATCGACCAGGCGGACGCCCGCGGGTACGCTCGGTGAGCCGGGATCGATCGCGACGACCTGATCGGGCCGCAACACCCCGCGCTCGATCCACCGCGCCAGCATCGCACCGCCCATGTTGCCGGCGCCGACCAGCCAGAGGCGCGCACTGGCGAGATTGGACGTCACGCCTCGCCCTGCGTCTCGATCAACGCGGCGGCCAGCGCGTCCTTGGGCGTCTTGCCGCCCCAGAGCACGAACTGGAACACGGGATAGAAGCGCTCGCATTCGTCGATCGCGCTTTCGATCATGACTTCGGCGCCGTCCAGGCTGAGTTGCGGCCCGTCTTCGCCACTGATGATCGCAGCGTGACGGAACAGCAGGATGCCGCTCGACGACCACAGCTCGAAATGGCCGATCCACAGCTGTTCGTTGACCAGCCCGATCGCCTCGTACATCGCAGCGCGGCGTTCGTCGGCGACGCGGACGTCGGGGAAGGCCAGGAACTGGAGGACGCTGTCGTCCTCGCGCCAGATCGCGCGCAGTTCGTACTCGGTCCAGCTGCCCTTGACCTTGGCGACGATCTCGTCCTCGTCGCGCTCGAAGGTCCAGCCGTGCGCGGCGTAATAGCGCTCGAGCATGTCGATCGGGGCGGCATCGTCGCCGTCCTCTTCATGATCTTCGAGCATCACAGAATATTCATGTCCACGAGCGCGAAATGCCAAGTCGCCTCGCAGTGCACAAGCACCCCGGACGCCGCGACCCGCTTTACCTGTGGACAAACCGGCGTCAGAGCGCCGCCTGCGGCTGATCCGGTATCGATGGCTGCGTCTTTCCGACCCGCGCTTCGAGCGCGTCGATCCGCGCCTTCAGCGCATCATTCTCGTCACGCGCCGCCGCCGCCATCGCCTTCACCGCGTCGAATTCCTCGCGGCTGACGAAATCGAGTCCGCCGATCCACGACTTCAAATGCTCGCGCGTACTCTCGCCAGCCTCGCGTCCGACACCGGCCATCGTGCCGGCCGCGCCGTTCACGAATTTCACGAAATCGTCGAAGATGCGGTTCTCGCTCTGCATGGACATACTCCTCAGAGCGGAATCTGGGTGGTCGATGCCGACGGCACAAGGGCTTCGGCATCCGGATTGAGCCGGTGGATGCCCCAGGTGAGCAGCCCCGCGAAGCTGATCCAGACCATGTACGGCACCAGCAGCCACGCCGCCGCCTTGCGGATGCGGGCGAACAGGAACGTCACGACAATCGTCAGCGCCAGCATCGCGACGATCAGCAGCGCCGCCGCGACGACCTTGTGCGCGCCGAAGAACAGCGGCGTCCACGCCAGATTGAGTGCGAGCTGCACGACGAACACCGTGATCGCCAGCCCTCGCCCCCTGCTGCCCCGCGCGTCGGCGATCATCGCCAGCGACAGGCCGAGCAGGATGTACAACGTCGTCCAGGCGATCGGAAACACGATACCCGGCGGCGTCACATCCGGCTTCACCAGCGCGGCATACCATGGGTTCTCGTCACCCGACGGCACGAGCCGGCCGGAGGCGAAGCCGAGCAGGACGATCAGTGGAACGGTGACGACCGCCCATCGCAGGAACGACATGCGCAACTGGCCTTTGGACGCGATCTCGCTCACTCGGGAAGTCCCTTCGTCGTTCGTTTCGGGCGCGGCTTAATCGCCGTTGTCGCGCGGCACAACGCGCCGATCGCCGTTCCGTGCCGCAATGAGGAATTCGACATTGCCCTCCGGACCCGTGATCGGGCTGGTCGTTAGTCCATCGACCTGCCAGCCGATCGATCCAAGCCACGCCACCACCTCTGCACAGACACGGTCGTGGACGGCGGGATCGCGGACCACCCCGCCCTTGCCGACCTCGTCACGGCCCGCCTCGAACTGCGGCTTGATGAGGGCAACCAGCTGCGCGCCGGGCTCGGCGAAGCTCAAAGGCCGGTCCAGCACCTTGGCCAGGCCGATGAAACTGGCGTCGCACACGATGACGTCGATCGGTTCCGGAACGTGGGCGTCGGTCAGGATGCGCGCGCTGGTCTGTTCGTGGACGACGACGCGCTCGTCCTGGCGCAGCTTCCACGCCAGCTGGTTGGTGCCCGAATCGACGGCGTAGACGCGCACCGCACCTTTGGTCAGCAGCACGTCGGTAAAGCCGCCGGTCGACGATCCCACGTCGATCGCCACCGCACCGGCGACGGATATCGCGAAATGGTCGAGCGCATGCGCCAGCTTGATCCCGCCGCGCGACACCCACGGGTGGTCGCGTCCGCGCACCTCGATCGCCGCATCGGACGGCAGCGTCTGGCCGGGCTTGTCGATCTTGCGCTCGCCGGAAAAGACGAGGCCCGCCATCACCAGCGCCTGCGCGCGCGTCCGGCTTTCGGCCAGACCGCGATCGACGATAAGCTGGTCGGCGCGCGTCTTGGGCAATCCAGAAAACCCCGTTCGCCCTGAGCGAAGTCGAAGGGCATGGCCTGGGACTGTGCTTCGACTTCGCTCAGCACGAACGGCGTGGGAGGAATTCCCGCCTGCGCCCTTACGTCTTCAACGGCGCGATCGGTGCCACCGGCTTGACCGGGGCTTGCGGCGGCAGGACCGGATATTCTCCGATCAGCTTGTACGCCCGCTCGTACCAGTCGGTGCCGGGATAGTTGGCGCCCAGCACCGCAGCCGATTTCTTCGCTTCCTCGCGGACGCCCAGCGCCAGATAGGTCTCGACGAGCCGCATCAGCGCCTCGGGCGTGTGGCTGGTGGTCTGGTACTGCTCGACGACCGATCGGAACCGCATCGACGCCGCCAGCCACTGGCCGCGCCGTTCGTAGAAGCGGCCGATCTCCATTTCCTTGCCGGCCAGATGGTCGCGGACCAGATCGACCTTCAACCGCGCATCGGCGGCATAGCGCGAATTCGGATAGCGGCGCATCAGTTCGCCCAGCGCGTCCAGTGCCTGCTGCGTGATCTTCTGGTCGCGCGTGACGTCGCTGATCTGCTCGTAATAGCTCAGCGCGATCAGATAATAGGCATAGGGCGCGTCGCGGTTGCCCGGGTGGACCGACAGGAACCGCTGCGACGACTGGATCGACTGGGTATAGTCGCGGTCGAGGTAATAGCTGAACGCGCCCATCACCTGCGCGCGGCGCGCCCAGATCGAATAGGGATGCTGGCGCTCGACCTCGTCGAACAGTGCCGCCGCCTCCTTGTACTGACCGCGGTCCAGCCGGTCCTTGGCGGCCGAATACAGCGTGCCGACGTCGCGCGCGACATAGGGCGTGTCACCCTTCGGGCCGCCCCGTCCGGCGCAACCGGCAGTCGCGAGCGTGGTGAGGGCAAGGGCGGAGAGCGCGACGGCGCGGAAACCTGGAATACGCATGGGACGCCCGTGTAGCTTAGCCGCGCGACCACGGGAACAATGTTTTTCGCATTGCGGATCGGTGCGTCGCACAGCACGTTTGCCGCCAAGTCCGCTCGAAGAGAGAATCCCGCATGACCGCCTTCAAGCTTGCCACCCACCGCGTCGAGAAGCCCTGGGGTCGCCACACCCTGTGGCCCGGCTTCGCCGACCCTGCGCCGGAGGCCGATCCGATCGGCGAAGTGTGGTTCCAGACGCCGGGCGACGCCGCCCCCGACCTGCTCATCAAATATCTCTTCACATCCGAGAAACTGTCGATCCAGGTCCATCCCGACGACGAACAGGCCCATGCCCGCGGCCTGCCGCGCGGCAAGGACGAATGCTGGCTGATCCTGGCCGCCGAGCCCGATTCGACGATCGCGATCGGTACGCACGAACCCGTCGACGACGCCACCCTGCGCGCCGCCGCGCTGGACGGGTCGATCGAGCAACTGGTCGATTGGAAGCCGGTCAAGGCCGGCGACTTTTTCTATTCCGCGTCGGGCACGATCCACGCGATCGGTGCCGGGATCACCGTGATCGAAGTCCAGCAGAATTCGGACACCACCTATCGCCTGTACGACTATGGCCGGCCGCGCGAACTGCACCTGGACGACGGCATCGCGGTCGCCGATGCGGTCCCGTTCGTGGCGCCGGCCGCACCGGGCAAGGTCGCGGAAGGACGTGAGATCCTGGTCGAAGGGCCGAAATTCGTGCTGGAACGCTGGTCCGGCGGATCACATGCCGTGGCCCTACCGGCCGGAACGACCGGCTGGCTGGTACCGATCACCGGGTCGGGAACCACCGATGGCGTTTCCTTCGCCGCGGGCGAGTGCCTGAGCGTCACCGGCGCTGCGCGGATCGATGCGGGTGACGACGCGGACGTTCTGTTCGCCTATCCCGGCGACCGGCGGATCGACCTGTCGGCGGCGTGAACGCGAGGTAGTTTTCGGTTCACGCAACCTCGGTGCCCACCGCGGGTTCATTACGCATCCAGTTCCAAGGAGGATGTGATGCGTAAACTGTTTCTCGCCATGACGATGGCCGCGACCGGCCTGACGGCCGTCCCGGCCATGGCGCAATCGAATCCGCGCGAAGCCAATCGCGAATATCGCGACGAAGTACGCGATGCCCAGCGTGACTATCGCCGCGACCTGCGCAACGCCGACTCGCGCCGCGACGTCCGCGACGCGCGCCGTGAATACAACCGCGAGGTGCGCGATGCCCGCCGGGATCGCCGCGAGGACGTGCGCGACTGGCGCCAGTACCGCAACTACGACTATAATCGCTATGAGCGCGGCCAGCGTACCTATTTCGCCGACCGCTATTATCGCGACGGTCGCTATTACCAGCCGCGCCGGCTGACCCGGAACGACCGTATCTATCGCGGCAGCAACGGCCAGTATTACTGCCGTCGCAACGACGGCACGACGGGCCTGATCATCGGCGGCGTCGCCGGTGGTTTCCTGGGCAATGCCCTGGACAACGGCCGGTCGAGCCTGCTCGGCACGCTGCTGGGTGCGGCCGGTGGTGCGGTGATCGGACGCGAGGTCGATCGTGGCGGTGTGCGCTGCCGCTAAGACCTGACGTTCAGGTTGCGCAAGACGGGCCCGGCGAAACGATCGCCGGGCCCGTTATCGTATCAGAAGATGCCGCCGCCCAGCGACAGGCGGACCACCGCGATCAGCAGGATCACGATGTTCAGGTTCCGCCCGGTGTTCTTGCTCGACAACATGCCGATGACCAGGCCGACGACCGCGATCGGCAAGGCCAGCCAGTTGACCCAGCCGAGCAGGGGGATGACGCCCGGGATCACGAAGATCAGCGAGACCAGGCCGGTGAGGATGGAGACGATGTTCAGCATTTCGCCCATATGGCGGGCACAGGGTGTCTTGGCAAGATAACACGCCGGTCGAACCCGCCCATCCAACGCTTCCTTAACCACGGACGGTGCATCACCGCGCCATGTCCGCATTCCGTTTCTTCGCGATCCTCCTTCCTCTCGCGCTCGCCGCCTGCGGAGACGCAACGCCCGACACGGACGTCGAGACGCTCGACCAGGAACTGGCCGCCAACGGCAGCGATCCGCTGCTTGCCGCTGCGGTGCAGGATCCGATCATGGTCGATCCGCAACTATCGACGCGGTCCAATGCCGATGCGATCCGCCCGCCGAACCAGCCCTATGCCGCGCCCGTCCCCGCCACCGACGTCGCGACCACGCCGGAGGGCAGTGACGGTGACCTGAGGCCCGTCCCTGCGCCGGCCAAAGGGAATTGCCCGGCCTGTGCGGTCGCCCGCGACGCGATCACGCTGGGTGCGCTTGCCGCGCGCCAGGGCGATCCGCGCCTGCAGGCCTGCGCGCCCGGTCTGCGCTACGCCGCCGGATGGGCCACTCGCCTGCCTGCGGACCTGCCGCTGCCCGGGGCCGCGCGGGTGGTCGAGGCCGCCGGCACCGATTCCGCCGCATGCCAGGTCCGCGCGGTCACCTTCACGATCAACCGCCCGGTCGCGCATCTGCTCGACTGGTACTATACCCAGGCAAGCCGCGCCGGCTATGCGACCGAGCACAGGTCCGACGACACCCGGCATATGCTGGCCGGGACACGCGCGAAGGACGGCGGCACCTATGTCGTGTTCCTGCGCGACGGCGATGGCGGCGGTACCGAGATCGATCTGCTGACGAATACCGGGCGCTGAGGTCGCTCGCCGCCGATCCGGCGATCGAATACGGGCGTGACGTTTCGCGCCCCCCGCGCTACCGCCTGTCGATTATGGGCAATCTGATCCTCGTCATGGCCGGCGGCGCGCTGGGTGCGGGCGCGCGACATGCGTTCGGGCGCTGGACGCTGGCGGCGTTCGGGCCGGACTATCCCTGGGGTACGCTGGGGGTGAACCTGATCGGCGGGCTGGCGATGGGCCTGCTGGTCGGCGCGCTGCTGCGCTTCGGGCTGGGCGAGCCGGTCCGGCTGCTGGTCGGCGTCGGCGTTCTGGGCGGTTTCACCACCTTTTCCGCGTTCAGCCTGGATGTCGTGACGATGATCGAGCGCGGCGCGCTGGCCGGGGCAGCGGGCTATGTCGGCGCTTCGGTCGTCGGCTCGGTCGCAGCGCTGTATGCGGGCCTGAGCATCGCCAGGAACTTGGGCTAGGAATTTGGCATGAGCGCCGACAAGGATATTCGCGAATTCACCGTCGGCGCGGACGACGACGGCATCCGGCTGGACCGCTGGTTCAAGCGGCATCAGCCCGACACCAGCTTCAACCTCGTGTCGCGCTGGGCGCGCACCGGGGTCTTGCGTGTCGATGGCGCGCGGGTGCAGCCGGGCGACCGGCTGGCGGCGGGCCAGACGCTGCGCATGCCGCCGCCCGAGCCGGTACGGGAGGACGCGCCCCCCCGCGCGAAGCGGGTTCGCGAGCGCGTACCGCTGGAGCCGGAACAGATCGCAATGGCCGAGGCGATGGTGATCCACAAGGACGCCCAGGCGATCGTGCTGAACAAGCCGCCGGGCCTGGCGACGCAGGGTGGGACCAAGACGACCGAGCACGTCGACGGCCTGCTCGACGCGCTGCAGTACGAGATGGAGGGGCGGCCGAAGCTGGTCCACCGGCTCGACAAGGATACCAGCGGCGCGCTGCTGATCGCGCGATCGGCGCGCGCGGCGGCATATTTTTCCAAGAGCTTTTCCGGTCGCACCGCGCGCAAGGTCTATTGGGCGCTGGTCGCAGGCGTCCCCGACATCGCCGACGGGATGATCGACCTGCCGATCGCCAAGCAGCCGGGCAGCGGCGGCGAAAAGATGCATGTCAGCGAGCATGAGGGCCAGCCGTCGCGCACCCGTTACCGCATCGTCGAACGCGTCGGCAATCGCGCCGCCTGGGTCGAGTTGCAGCCGCTGACCGGCCGTACGCACCAGCTGCGCGTCCATATGGCGGCGATCGGCCACCCGATCGTCGGCGACGGCAAATATGGCGGGCTCGACGCGTTCCTGACCGGCGGGGTCAGCCGCAAGATGCACCTGCATGCGCGGCGCATCCGCATCGACCACCCCGATGGCGGCCGCGTCGACGTGACCGCCGATCTGCCGACGCATTTCGCCGACAGCATGGCGCTGCTCGGGCTCGACCTGTCGCTGGGCGACCAGCCCCTGCCCGACGAAGGCCCGCCGCCGACCCGCGCGGAGGAAAAGCAGTTCGCCAAGCAGCACGCCAAGGTCATCCGCAAGGACCGCAAGGGCGAGCGCCGCGGACGCGGTGTCGCGACCGAACAGCATCCCGATAGGCCGACGTCGAGTACGCGGAAGCCCGCGGCTCCGACCAAGAAGCCGGCGGGTCCGCGGGCTGGCGGACCGCGGACGGGCAAGCCACCCGCCGGCGGTCGCCCGGTGCGCAGCAAGCCGACCGGTGGTCGGCCGGGCGGGAAACCACCGGCCCCGCGCGGGCGGTAACCGCCCCCGGCCACCGTTCGTCCTGAGCGAAGTCGAAGGACAAGCCACGCGCGATCCGCCTGGAACATGTCCTTCGACTTCACTCAGGACGAATGGGGCACCGGGGCCCGAGCGGCCGGAGTGGCGAAGCGCGGACACTTCGCATACATCGCCCCCATGCACCCCAATATCGCCTTCCGCTGGGATGACCGCGATGCGATGCGCGCGCTCGTGCGCGATGTCTCGTTCGGGCAGCTGTTCGCCGCCACGCCGAACGGCCCGCGCGTGGCGCAAGTGCCGGTGGTCTGGCTCGACGACGACACGCTGGGCCTGCACCTCGCGCGCGGCAACGCACTGACGCGCCATCTCGACGGCGCGACCGGCCTGTTCACGCTGCTGGGGCCGGACGGCTACATCAGCCCGAACTGGTACGGGCTGGGGCCGGATCAGGTGCCGACGTGGAATTACCTGAGCGTCGAACTGGAAGGCACGATGCGGCGGATGGACCGCGAGGCGCTGGTCGCGCAGGTCGACCAGCTGTCCGCCGAACAGGAGGCGCGCCTGCCCCCGCCCGCCTGGACGCGGGCCAAGATGGATCCGAAACTGGCCGATGGGATGTTGGGCGCGATCGCCGGGTTCCGACTGGAGATCACCGCCTGGCGCGGCACCGCGAAGCTCGGCCAGAACAAGCCCGAGAGCGCTCGGCTGGCCGCGGCGGACGCCAGCGAAGCGGCGGGCCGGCGCGGCATCGCGGCGCTGATGCGGGCGTGGTCGTGACCGCCCTCGCGCTGTTCGACTGCGACGGCACGCTGGTCGATTCGGCGGCGAACATCTGCCTGGCGGTCGAGCGGGCGTTCGATGCGCATGCCCTTCTCCCGCCGCCCCGTCCGGAGATTCATCGCATCGTCGGCCTCAGCCTGGTCGAAGCGATGGCCGTGCTGCATCCCGCTGCCGACACCGCGTTCCACGCCGTCCTGGCGCAGTCCTACAAGGATGCCTTCATCGCGATGCGCGGTACGCCGGATTTCGCGCGCGAGCCGTTGTATCCTGGGATTGCCGGGGCGATCGAGACGCTGGCCGACGCCGGCTGGATGCTGGGCGTAGCGACCGGGAAATCCGATCGCGGGCTGGCGCTGATTCTGGCCGCGCACGGCCTGACCGAGCGGTTCGTCACGCTCCAGACCGCCGATCGCCATCCGTCGAAACCGCATCCGGCGATGGCGCTGGCCGCCATCGCCGACGCCGGCGCCACCCCGGCGACGACCGTGATGATCGGCGACACCAGTTATGACATGGCGATGGCGCAGGCCGCCGGGTGCCACGCGGTCGGCGTCGATTGGGGCTATCACGCACCGGACGAACTGATCGCCGCCGGTGCGGGGCGCGTCGTCAGCCATGCCGACCAGATCGCCGCCGCCCTGCTTGCCTGCGTGGCCGTTGCGCCTATCTCGGCCACATGACCACCGATACCCAGGCCCGCAACCGCTGGTTCGCCATCGTCTGTACCCGGCTGGCCGCGACGGCCGGCGCGGTGCTCGGCCTGATCCTGCTCGCGCGGGCGTACGACTGGCCGACGAAGATCCTCGGCGTCGCGATCGTGCTGGCCGCGCTCTACGTGATGGCGGTGGTGCCAAAGGCGCTGGCCCATCGCTGGCGCAGCCGATGAGGGCGAACCGGCGATGAAGCGCTTCTGGAAGGACGTCGCCGTCGTGCGCGACGGCGATGCGTTCGGCATCACGCTCGACGCACGACCGGTGCGTACGCCCGGCCGCACCGCGCTCGCGGTCGCGTCGCCGATGCTGGCCGACGCGATCGCCGACGAATGGCGCGCGGTCGAAGCGGAGATCGATCCGCGCACGATGCCGCTGACCGGCCTGACCAACGCCGCGATCGACCGCATCGGTCCCGATCGGCTACCGTTCGCGCAGGGGCTGGCGCGCTATGCGGAAAGCGACCTGCTCTGTTATCGCGCAGAATTGCCCGAACCGCTGGTGCTGCGTCAGCGCGCGGCGTGGGATCCGCTGCTCGACTGGGCGCGTACCCGTTATGACGTGCATTTCGAGACGACGGTCGGCGTCATGCCGACGCCGCAGCCGCGCGCGACGCTGGCGCGGCTGGGCGATGCGGTCGCGGCGCGATCGGCATTCGAGCTTGCCGGCCTGTCCCCCGTCGTCACGGTCACCGGATCGCTGGTGCTCGCCCTTGCGCTGATCGAAGGCGCGGCGGATGCCGATGCGATCTGGCACGCCGCGCGGATCGACGACGACTGGCAGGTGGAAATGTGGGGCGAGGATCACCTCGCCGCCCAGACCACCGCCGCCCACCGCGCAGATTTCGACGCGGGCGTTCGGTTCCTCTCGCTGTTGTAAGACCCTGCCCGCTCGTACCGAACGGAGCAAGGACAGCTGAACGGGTTCAGTCCTCCGCGGCGATCGTCACGCGCAGGCCATCGAGCGCGTCGGTGAACTCGATCTGGCACGACAGGCGCGACGTGTCGTCGCGCTCGCTGGACGAATCGAGCAAGTCGTTCTCGTCCTCGCTCATTGCCGGCAGCTTGCCCGCGAAATCCGGATCGACATGGATGTGGCAGGTGGCACAGCTGCAGCAGCCGCCGCACAGCGCCAGCAGTTCGTCGAAACCATTGTCGCGGATCACTTCCATCACCGACAGCCCCGCCTGCCCCTCGACCGAGCGTTCTTCCCCTTCGCGGGTGGTGACGATAAGCGTAGGCATTGCGATGTCCTTCCGAATGAGCGCCGACGCGCCATGCCGCGCGCGTCGCGGTTTTACAAGAAAGCCTCGACCATGGGCCTCACCGCCGAACAGCTCCGCTCCGGCCTCGATGCGCTGGCCGGAATCGAGCCGGCCTTCGCCGCGGCGATCGCGCGCGCCGGCTACCCGCCCCCGCGGATCAGCGAGCGCGGCTATGCCACGCTGCTGCGCACCATCATCGGGCAACAGGTCAGCGTGGCTTCGGCGCAATCGGTGTGGAACAAGCTGGCCGCTGCCGTCGGCGCGCCCGACGATCCCGCGACGGTCGCGGCCGCATCGGACGAGACGCTGCGCGCCGCCGGCCTATCGCGGCAGAAGGTCGGCTATGCCCGCAGCCTGGCCGACGAAGTCACCAGCGGCCGGCTCGACCTGGCCAACCTGCCCGCCGACGACGAGGCCGCGATTGCCGAACTGGTGCGGGTGAAGGGCATCGGCCGCTGGTCGGCGGAAATCTATCTGTTGTTCGCGGAAGGTCGCGGCGACATCTGGCCGGCGGGCGACCTGGCCGTGCAGATCGAGGTCGGTCGCATCCTGGGCCATGCCGAACGCCCCAGCGAGAAACTGACCCGCGAACTGGCGGAAGGCTGGCGACCGCACCGCGGTGCCGCCGCGATCATGACGTGGCACCACTACCGCGTCGACATGGCGGTGATCTGAACCGCCGGCCCGATCCTATTCCACGCCGCGCACGGCATGTTCCGGCGTCGGATCGTCCGCGGTCGCCACGCGCCAGCCGCCGTCCTGCTTGATCATCGCCGTGCCGCAGTGCCGGCAGATCGAGCGGGTCGTCCCGCCCAGGCGGACGATCGACGACCCACTTCGCGCATGCCGCCCCATGGCGCACGCAATCCTGCTCAACATCGAACCTGACCCCATTGTCTGCCCCGCGCGTTCGCCCCCACGTCGCTAACGCCGCCGTTACCACAATGCGTAAAATGCGCAGAGTCCCAATCCGGCGACGACAGGGCGAAAACGGGACGGTGCTTGCGCGAGGGAATCGCCCGGCCCATAGCTTGGCCCATGCCCGACGACCTGTTCGCGTCCACGCCCGCCGCCGCCACCGATTACGATGCCTCGTCGATCGAGGTGCTGGAGGGGCTGGAACCCGTCCGCCGCCGGCCGGGCATGTATATCGGCGGCACCGACGAGCGCGCGTTGCACCATCTGGCCGCCGAAGTGCTCGACAATGCGATGGACGAGGCGGTCGCCGGCCATGCGACCCGGATCGAGGTGACGCTGGAGCCGGGCAACCGCCTGACCATCACCGACAATGGCCGCGGCATCCCGGTCGATCCGCACCCGAAATTTCCGGACAAGTCGGCGCTGGAAGTGATCCTGTCCACGCTGCATTCGGGCGGCAAGTTCGCGGGGAAAGCCTATGCGACGTCGGGTGGCCTCCACGGCGTCGGCATCAGCGTGGTCAACGCACTGTCCAAGGATACGGTGGTCGAGGTCGCGCGCGGTCGCGAACTCTATCGCCAGCGATTCGCCAAAGGGCAGACACTGGGTCCGATCGAGCATCTGGGCGGTACGCCCAACCGGCGCGGCACGTTGGTGGCGTTCACCCCCGACGACGAGATCTTCGGCCCCGAAATGCACTTCAAGCCGGCCCGCCTCTACAAGCTGGCGCGGTCGAAGGCGTATCTGTTCGCGGGCGTCGAGATCCGCTGGAAATGCGCTGCCGAGCTGATCGCGGACGATACGCCGGCGGAGGCCGTGTTCCAGTTTCCCGGCGGCCTGGCCGATCACCTGAAGGAACAGATCGGCGGGCGCGAAGCCGCCACGTCTGACTTCTTCAGCGGATCGCAGGATTTTCCCGATGCGCCGGATGGGTCGAAGACGGGCCGCGTCGAATGGGCGGTCGCGTGGCCGCTGTGGAGCGATGGCAGCTACAGCTGGTACTGCAACACGATTCCCACCCCCGATGGCGGCACCCACGAACAGGGCCTGCGCCAGGCGCTGACCCGCGGCATCCGCGCGTTCGGCGATCTGGTCGGTCAGAAGAAGGCGAAGGACATCACCGCCGACGACGTGATGGTCGGCAGCGAACTGATGCTCTCCGTCTTCATCCGCGAACCCCAGTTCCAGAGCCAGACCAAGGACAGGCTGACCAGTCCGGAGGCGACCGGCCTGGTCGAACGCGCGGTGCGCGACCATTTCGACCATTTCCTCAGCCACAACATGGACCGCGGCAAGGCGCTGCTCGGCTATGTGCTCGACCGGATGGACGACCGCCTGCGCCGCAAGCAGGAGCGCGAGGTCAAGCGCAAGACCGCGACGTCGGGCCGCAAGCTGCGCCTGCCTGGCAAGCTGACCGACTGCTCGGCCGACAGCCCCGAGGGTACCGAACTGTTCATCGTCGAGGGCGATTCGGCCGGCGGCAGCGCCAAGCAGGCGCGCGACCGCAAGACCCAGGCGATCCTGCCGATTCGCGGCAAGATCCTGAACGTGGCATCGGCGACCAATGCCAAGATCCTGGCGAACCAGGAGATCGCCGACCTGATCCAGGCGCTGGGTTGCGGTACGCGCAAGGACTGTATCCCGGAGAACCTGCGCTACGAACGCATCGTCATCATGACCGACGCTGACGTCGATGGCGCACATATCGCCACGCTGCTGATGACATTCTTTTTCCAGGAGATGCCCGACCTGGTCCGGCGCGGTCACCTGCATCTCGCGCAGCCCCCGCTGTACCGGCTGACCGCCGGCGCGAAATCGCTCTATGCCCGCGACGACGCGCATCGCGCGCAGATCGAGGCGAAGGAGTTCAAGGGCAAGAAGGTCGATGTCGCGCGGTTCAAGGGGCTGGGCGAGATGAACCCGAACCAGCTGCGCGAGACGACGATGGATCCGAAGACCCGCGGCATGCTGCGCATCACCCTGCCCCAGGAATATGAGGAGCGGGCCGGCGTGAAGGATCTGGTCGATCGGCTGATGGGGACCAATCCGGCACATCGCTTCGCTTTCATCCAGGAGAATGCGGCTCGGCTTGAGGACGAGGCGATCGACGCCTAGGTTCGGCCGGGATCGAGAGAGGAGTCGCGTCGATGAATATCCTTGCCCTGCTGGCCGCATCCGCCGCCGCCGCAGTGCCGCAACAGGCGCCTGTGCCGGCCGACGATCCCAAGCCGATCATCGTGACCGCCAAGCGCCTCGACGCGACGGAAAAGGCGCTGAAGGACTGTATCGCGCGCGGCTGTCCGCCGGATCAGGAGATCGACGCCGCGCTGGCGCATGCCGAGAATCTGTTCGTCTATGGCGAATATTTCGATGCGCGGCGCACATTGATGACGACGATCGGTCATGTCGACAAGCGGGCGAAGGACTATCCCGAGGCGGTCGGCGACATCTGGCGCGCGCAGTCGCGGATCGCGGCGCACATGGGCGAGCGCGAAGATACGCGGATGAGCCAGTTCAAATCGCTCGACGCGCTGCGCAGCGGAATGGACAATTCGGATTCGCGCGTGTTCGGACAGCGTATCGCGGTTGCCGACACGTTGGCGCGCGAAGGCCGCGTCGACCTGGCGACCAACGCATTCCGCGATATCGCCAGCGACGCCCGCAAGAAGAACCAGCCGCTGGCGCAGGGCACGGCGCTGCTGCGCGTCGCGCTGATCCAGGCGTCGCTGTACGAGATGCAGCCGGTCGCGTTCGGGCGCGAACTGAACCGGGCGATCGACGCGCTGCTGGCCACGACCGATCCGGTCCCGGCGGTGTATCGCGATGCCGCCCGGCTGCTGCGCGCGCGTCTGGCGATCAAGCCGGGCGACACCGCGGCGATCGACCGGCTGGTCGCCGACTATGCGCCGCCGGGGGCCAACCGCCCGATCCTGCTGTACCAACCGCCGCTGCCCGACGAACAACCCGCCCCGCGGACGCTGGACGGTCGCCCCGGACAGGCGCGCGCGAACGCCAGTTTCGAGGGGCAATGGGCCGATGTCGCGTTCCGCATCCGCCCCGATGGCCGGGTCGAGGACGTCGATGTCGCGCGCGAGAGCAAAGCGCTCGACCGGAGCTGGATCGAACCGATGCTCGCGTCGATCGCCGGTCGCCGCTATGCCCCGATGACATTGCGCCCCGGCAATCCGTCGCTGCGGCGTGTCGAACGCTATACGCTGACCGCCTATTGGGAGGTCCCCACCGCGACGCGCCTGCGGCAACGCGGCTATCCGCGCATCGAGATGCTCGACCTGAGCAACGATGTGGCCAGCCAGTCGCCCGCGCCCACCGGCATAGTCGGATCGACGCCGGCGAACTAGGGTCAGGACCCATTGATCGCGATGGTCGTGATTGCCCTTGCGTGTTCGCTGGCAAGGAACGGCGGGCAGCAGGTAGCGGCGCTACCTGCAATCGTCGTGACGCAGCCAGCGGGCGCGCAAGGGCAACCGCTTTAGCGGCGGGCGGATTTTGGCCCAGGGCGGCGTCTCTCGTCGG
>JAZKBG010000023.1:0-109862 GCA_040388765.1 Pseudomonadota bacterium
GCCCGGTGATGCTGCACCGCGCGATCCTGGGCACGTTCGAGCGCTTCATCGGCATATTGATCGAGCATCACGCCGGCCGCTTCCCGATGTGGCTCAGCCCCGTGCAAGCGGTCGTCGCGACGATCGTGTCGGACGCCGACGACTATGCGCGGGAGGTCGCGGCGAAGCTGAAAGCCGCCGGCATCCGCGTCGAAACCGACCTGCGCAACGAGAAGATCAACTACAAGGTGCGCGAACATTCGCTGGCCAAGGTCCCCGCGCTGCTGGTCGTCGGCAAGCGCGAGGCCGAAGAAGGCAAGGTCGCCGTCCGCCGCCTGGGCAGCGACCGGCAGGAATTCGTCGCGCTGGACGAGATGATCGCACGGCTGGTGGACGAAGCCACGCCACCGGATTTGCGCTGACAGCAGGCACCTTTCGCTTGGCGACCGTTTTCCCTATATACTACCGCTGAAACGACCACAGGAGACATACCCATACCCCCTCCCACCATGCGCCGACCGATGCAGCCGGCAATGAACGGCCCCCGGTTCAACGAGTTCATCGTCAGCCCGAAAGTCCGCGTGATCGATCACGAGGGCGAGAATCTTGGCGTGATGTACACGCGCGAGGCGATCGAGGCGGCGGCGGAGCTTGGGCTCGATCTGGTCGAGGTGTCGCCGAACGCGGATCCGCCCGTCGCGAAGTTCCTGGACGTCGGCAAGTTCAAGTACGAGGCGCAGAAGAAGGCGAACCTCGCCCGCAAGTCGCAGAAGACGCAGGAGATCAAGGAGATCAAGATGCGTCCGAACATCGACGACCACGACTATGACACCAAGATGAAGAAGGTCGTCGAGTTCATCGAGGAGGGTGACAAGGTGAAGGTCACCATGCGCTTCCGCGGTCGCGAGCTCAGCCACGGCCAGCTCGGCATGGCGGTGCTCCAGCGCGTCGCCGAACAGGTCACCGAAGTCGCGAAGGTCGAGGCCTATCCGCGCATGGAAGGCCGGCAGATGCTGATGGTGCTGGCCCCGAAGTAAGCCGGCACCGGCAAGACTGCGGCTTTTTGAAGGTCGGGTATCGAAATTTCGGCCGTCGGGAATCGTCTTCCCGGCGGCCGATTGCTGTCCGGTATGATCGGCGCAACCCGCTGACGGACAAGCCTGATCTGGCGGGGCGTGAATCAGTCCTGTCTTGCAACTGTGTCCTTCGCGCACCGAAATCCGCAAAATCGGCATTTGGGTATGGTTTGGGACTAGGCAAATCCACCCGGTCGCGGCAGAGGGCGGGATAACGAGAACAAAAGTTTCGAACAGAGAGGATTGCCGCATGCGTAAGCTCGTACTGCTTGCCACCGTCGCCGTGACCGCGATCGCCGCGCCGGCCCATGCCCAGGATGCGGGCCAGACGACCCCGGCGGCGGCGACGCCCGCGCAGGACGACGGCTATACGACGCAGGGCGACGTGGTGGTCACCGCGACCCGCCGGTCCGAGCGCCTAGCCGACGTCCCGGTCGCGGTGTCGGCGGTGTCGGCGGAAAGCCTGCAGCTGTCGGGCGCCAACGACATCCGCCAGATGAACCAGCTGGCGCCGTCGCTGCTGGTGTCCTCGACCGGTTCGGAAGCGAACGGTTCGGCGCGTATCCGCGGCATCGGTACGGTCGGCGACAATCCGGGCCTCGAAAGCTCGGTCGCGGTGTTCATCGACGGCGTCTATCGCTCGCGTTCGGGCATCGGCCTGAACGAGATCGGCGAGGTCGAGCGCGTCGAAGTGCTGCGCGGTCCGCAGGGCACATTGTCGGGTCGCAACGCGTCGGCAGGCGTCATCAACATCATCTCGAAGCAGCCGAGCTTCTCGGGCTTCAGCGGCATGGCCGAGGCGACCTATGCGAATTACGACGCATGGCGGTTCCAGGGCGCGCTGAACGTCCCGCTGGGCGAGACGCTGGCGGCGCGCGTCGACGGTATCTATTCCAAGCGCGACGGCTTCTACAACGATCCGAACAACGGCACCGACATCAACGACCGCAACCGCTATTTCGTGCGCGGCCAGCTGCGCTTCGAGCCGTCGAGCGACCTCAGCATCCGCATCATCGGCGACTATACGAAGCGCGACGAGAAATGCTGCGCGGCAACCTATGTCACGCGGGGTGTGAACCCCTACGTCGGCGACCTCAACGAACCGACGACGCTGCCGACCACGGCCACGCTGCCCAGCGCCAACGGCAACAACATCATCAACGTGCTGCGCGACCTGGGTCAGCCGCTGAACCGCCTGAACGCCGCGGGCTATGACCGCACCGTGTCGGTGTCGCGCGGCCGCGGCTTCGGCGGCGAGACCAAGGATTGGGGCGTCTCGGGCCAGGTCGACTATAACCTGGGCGGCGCGACGCTGACCTCGATCACTGCCTATCGCAACTACAAGGCCGACCAGGGTTCGGACACCGATTATTCGGCGGTCGACATCCTGTACCGCGCCGACAACGGCCTGTCGTCGCGCCAGTTCAAGACGTTCAGCCAGGAACTGCGCCTGCAGGGCGAGGCGTTTGGCGGCAAGCTCGACTGGCTGGTCGGCGGTTATTACGCGGACGAGAAGCTGCAGGTCGTCGACAACCTGCGCTTCGGCAACCAATATGGCCGCTTCGCCACCTGCCGCATCATCTCGGGCGGGGCGCTGGCGCAATTCTATTCGCCGACCAACGCCGGCTGCCTGTCGCCGACCGGTTCGGCGGTGCTGTCGGGTGCCGTGCCGGGCGTCGCATCGCCGTTCGGTGCCGCGGGTCCGACGATCATCGCCGCGCTGAACCGCCTGGACGGGATCAACGACAAGGGCTCGACCGCGGACGTCTACAACCAGCGCAGCCGCAACTATGCGTTCTTCACGCACAACATCTTCCACATCACCGACCGGCTCGATCTGACGCTGGGCCTGCGCTACACCAACGAGCGCAAGCGCTTCAACGCGACCTTCACCAACGACAACATCGCCTGCACCCAGAACCAGGCCGCACTCACGCCGTTCCTGACCAACGCGGGTCTGGCGGCGGTCGCCGGCGGCATCGTCGGCCTGTCGTGCCAGGGCAACTCGACCGCGGAGCTGAACGGCGTCAGCATCGCCAGCCAGCGCAACGAGGACGAGTTCACCGGCACCGCGGTGCTGTCGTACAAGCCGATCGACCCGCTGCTGCTCTACGCCAGCTATTCGCGCGGCTATAAGGCGGGCGGGTTCAACCTCGACCGCTCGGCGCTGAAGAACCCGATCCAGGTGTCGGGCGGCGTGCCGACGACGACCTTCGCATCGCTCGGCGGTGCGCAGGCGCTGGTCGGCAACCTGCAGTTCGATCCGGAAAAGGTGAACGCGTTCGAGGTCGGCGCGAAATACTCGAAGGGTCCGTTCACGCTGACCGCCGCGGCGTTCCGCCAGGAGTTCGAGAATTTCCAGCTGAACACCTTCAACGGCAGCGTCTTCCTGGTCGCGACGGTCAATTCCTGCAAGACCGACCTGGTCGGTGCCGACCGCGATACCAGCGCGGCAACCGGGGCCTGCACCACCGACAACGTCCAATATGGTGTCGTGTCGCAGGGCGTCGAGCTCGAAGCCTCGCTGCAACCGGCGCGCTATGTGAACTTCAACATGGGCATCACCTATGCCGACACGAAGTATCGCAACAACCTGGTCGGCTCGGCGCTCGGCCTGGCGCTCGATCCGGCACTGCGCAAGCTGCCGGGCGACAATCTGTCGAACGCGCCGGAGTGGGTGGCGACGACGTCCTTCTCGTGGGCACCGCGTATCGGCGGATCGGGCCTGTCGGCGCTGTTCTATATCGACGGCCGTCTGAGCGACGATTACAATACCGGCTCGGACCTGTTCCCGCAGAAGGAGCAGGACAGCTTCTTCGTAGCCAACGCCCGCATCGGCATCCGCGGGCCCGGCGAGCGCTGGGCGCTGGAGTTCTGGGGCCAGAACATCTTCGACAAGGACTATGCCCAGGTCGCGTTCAACTCGCCATTCCAGCAGGGCGCGACATCGGCACCGTTCGTCGATCCGCAATATCCCGGCGGCCGCCAGATCTTCTCGCAGTATCTGGCCGAACCGCGGACCTATGGCGTGACCGGCCGCATCCGGTTCTGAGTGCGGGCGCCCTCGCTTTGCGACAGCAAAGCGAGGGAACGCCGCATCGGGTAGCGGGGGCGCGTAGCGGCCCCGTCTGACGGCGTGGCGGGATCCGAGTCCACCGAAGGGCCTGTCCTCACCGGGGGGCAGGCCTTTGCCGTAGACATTGCCAAGGAAGTTGCCCGGCCCGGATCGTCATGCCGACAATGAACCCTCTGCGCCAAGGCTGCGCTTTCCCGTTTCCCCATGTGCACCGGGCAGTTTCGGGGAATACGCAATCGGGAACAGATTCTGGGAAAGCCGCGCTGCAGGCGATCAGGCCGGCATTTCTCGTGGCCTGGTCTTCTCGCTGGATATTCCCAATCGGGAAGGCTGATCCTTTGCCAACTGGCGGGGTTCATTGCCGCGCGCCATGGCATAGAATATGCGTCATGTCGTGATGCGGAGGGGTGATGTGCCCACAGACAGCGTTAGCGAAGCCTCGTTACAGAGATGCTTTGGCTGTGGAGGCCTATTTCCTGAAGTGTCGGGCACGACGCATAAATATATGCTGTCCACCGCAGGTTGCTGGTCCTCATACGGCGATCTGCTGGCGCGGGAGTACGAGAACCCGGTTCTTTTCGGGGCCGTTCACAGACTTACTGTTGATGCTTACGCACTACAACATCCGGGCGATACCAACGACCGTCGAGCTATCCAGTCGGTGTGGGTGCACTATGCGGCCCTTCAACTAGCGTTCGAGCATAAACGTCCGCTCGCGGATATCCCGCCCGTTATGCAGAAGTTGGCTGGGGGTAGCTTGCCGCCCCTGCCGACGATCCCCGAGCGATTTGCGGTTACTCACGCCGACGTGATGGCTCGGCCGATCGACAACCATTCCGCATTGGTGCGTGATTGGGCGCATTGCGCCTACAACGCTTGGAGCGATCTAAATCAGCCAACCAAGGAGCTTCTCAATCGGATAGGGCTCTGATCGCACCACGATCGCGACTTTGCCGATATTCGATCGTTTCCGGGAACGAAATAACAGATCAAAGATGCCAGCGTTGGCTTTCGCGAAAACAACGCGTCCGGATTCGAACAAGGCGTCAATCGCAGCCGCCGTCGCTGCGCCGGTTGCGTCGCGGCCGGCGGCTCGACGACGACAGCCTCAGCGCCAGCAGCAGCGCGGCGATGGCGCGCGCGATCATGCCGCGGGCGGTTCCCACAGTTCGATCGCATTGCCTTCGGGATCGTGGATGCGCGCAAAGCGACCGGTCGCCGGATCGTTCCATTCCGCCTTGGTGATAATCGCGATGTCGGCAGCGGCCAGGCTGGCCAGGAGGCCGTCCAAGTCGGACACCCGGAAATTGAGCATGAACGCCTTGTCGGCGGCGAAATAATCGGTGTCGGCGTTGAACGGCGCGAAGACCATCGGGCCGCCCCGGGTCTGCCAATACCATTCGCTGGCTTCACCCTGACCGGTCGCGTTGCAGCCGGCACCGACGCCCAGATATTGCTTGTACCAGGCGTTCAGTGCGTCGGGGTCTTGCGCGCGGAAGAACAGTCCGCCCATTCCCAGTACCGGCATTGCATTCTCCTATACGCTTACACCCGTGTCTTCTCCGTTCGCCCTGAGCGAAGTCGAAGGGCATGAGTCTCATGTGCCTCGACTTCGCTCAGCACGAACGGGGCTGGGGTGCGGGGCGGGGGCGGTGGCGACTACGCCGCCAGCGCCACATCCTCTCCCGACGCCGCCTCCAGCAACCGCTTCTCGATCGCCTTCACCCGGCTGCCCGAAATCTTGTCGCCGGTCAGGTCGGTGACATAGAAGGTATCGACCGCGCGCTCGCCATAGGTGGCGACATGGGCGGAGCGGATCGTGACGCGCGACTGGAACAGCGCGTTGGCGAGGTGGTGGAGCAGTGCGGGACGATCACGGGCGTTGACCTCGATCACGGTGAAGCGGTTCGACGCGGCATTGTCGATCAGCACGTTGGGCTGCACCGCAAACGCATCGGCGCGCGGGCGTGGCGGGGACTTGGCCTTCAGCCGCTCGCGCAGCCGCGCGCGATTGGCCAGCGCGTCGGCGATGCCGGTCCTGATCCGGGCCAGCTGGCCGGGGTCGTCGAACGGCCGGCCCAGCGGATCCTGGACCAGGAAATTGTCCAGCGCCATGCCATCACGCGTGGTGTGGATCCGCGCGTCGATGATGTTGCCGCCCGCCGCGTGGATCGCGCCGGCGATGCGATAGAACAGGCCCGGGTGATCGGCGGCATAGACGGTGACCAGCGTCGCGCCCTGTGCGGGATGCGGGCTGGTTTCGATCGACAGCTCGGTCTTGCCCGCCGCCTCGATCATCCGGACGTTCTGCTCCAGCACATCGGCAGGTTCGGCCACCCAGTAGGATTCGGGCAGGCGGCGGACGATCGCGGCGAAGCGTGGCTCGGCCCAGCCCAGCGCCCGGGCGAGATCGGCCTGCTTGGCGGCGACGCGCTCGCTGCGCCCGCGCTGCTTGTGGCCCAGCCGCAGCACCTCCTCCGCCCCGTCGAAGAGGTCGCCGATCAGCTGGCGTTTCCACCCGTTCCAGATGCCCGGGCCGACCGCGCGGATATCGACGATCGTCAGGACCATCAGCATCATCAGCCGCTGGGGGCTCTGCACGGCCTGCGCGAAGTCGAGGATCGTCTTGAAATCCGACAGGTCGCGCTTGAACGCGGTGGCGGACATCAGCAGGTGCCAGCGGACCAGCCACGCGACCGTTTCGGTCTCGGCGGCGGTCAGGCCGAAGCGCGGGCAGAGTTTTTCCGCCACCTCCGCCCCCAGGATCGAGTGATCGCCGCCGCGCCCCTTGGCGATGTCGTGCAGCAGCACCGCGACATAGAGCGCGCGGCGCGAGACGATCTGTCCGACGATGCCGGTCGCCAGCGGGTGATCGTCCTTCAGTTCGCCCCGCTCGATCCGGCTGAGCAGGCCGATCGCGCGGATCGTATGTTCGTCCACCGTATAGTGGTGATACATGTCGAACTGCATCTGCGCGACGACGCGGCCGAAATCGGGCACGAATCGGCCGAACACGCCCGCCTCGTTCATCCAGCGCAGCACCATTTCCGGATCGCGATGGCCGCTCAGCAGATCGACGAACAGCGTGTTGGCGCGCGCGTCGTTGCGCACCGTATCGACCAGCCGCGCATCGCGCGCGGCGGCGCGCATCGCCAGCGGATGGATCTCCAGCCCGTTACCTTCCGCCAGTGCGAACATCTCGATCAGCCGCACCGGATCGCGCGCGAACCAGTCGTCGTCGGGCAGTGCCAGACGCCCGCGATCGAGCACGAAGCCCTGCAGCTTCGACGGGCGGCGGCGGATCGTCGGCAGGCCGAAACGCCGCCCGCGCGCGGCGAACTTCTCGTCCAGATGCGCCAGGAACACGCCGGTCAGGTCGCCGACCGCCTTGGCCTGGAGGAAATAGAATTGCATGAACCGCTCGACCTTTGACTTGCCGGGTCGATCGGTGAAGCGCATCCGTTCGGCGATCTCGCGCTGGAAATCGAAGGTCAGCCGATCCTCCGGGCGGCCGGCGAGTTCGTGCAGGTGGCATCGGACCGCCCACAGGAAATTGTCGGCGCGATGGAACCGGCGATATTCCTCCCGGCTGAACAGCCCGGCATCGACCAGCTCGGCGGCGAACTGTACGTCATAGGCATATTTGCCGATCCAGAAGAGCGTGTGCAGATCGCGCAGGCCGCCCTTGCCCTCCTTGACGTTGGGTTCGACGACATAGCGGCTGTCGCCCATCTTGCGGTGGCGTACGTCGCGTTCGGCCAGCTTCTCGGCGATGAAGGCCCGCGCGGTGTCCGCCTGGACCTCGGCCTTGAAACGCCGCGATGCCTCTTCATACAGCGGCTCGTCGCCCCAGACATAGCGTCCCTCGAGCAGGGCGGTGCGGATCGTCACGTCGGACTTCGCCTGGCGCACCATCTCGTCCAGCGAGCGCGACGAGTGGCCGATCTTCAGCCCCATGTCCCAGAGCGCATAGAGCATCGATTCGATGACCTGCTCGCTCCACCCGGTCTGTTTCCAGGGGGTGAGGAAACCGATGTCGATGTCCGATCCCGGCGCCATCTCGCCCCGGCCATAGCCGCCGACGGCGACCAGCGTCATGCGCTCGGCCGCGGTCGGATTGGTGTTGCGGTACAGGCGCGCGCACGTGAAATCCCACAACAGGCGCAGGATCTGGTCGGTCAGATAGGCGCCCGCGTTCGCGGCCTCCAGGCCGTGCGAGGGGCGGTCGACCAGTCGCCGGGCGATCTCGGCGCGGCCGGCGTCGAGCGCGGTCTTGAGCAATGTCGTCCCCGCGCGGCGCAGCGCGGCGGTGTCGTCGGCCGCGAGCTCCGCCAGCGCATCGGCCATCGCGCGCCGATCGATCAGCGCGCGGCGATTGGGGACGTGGTCGAAGCGGGACATGGGTGTGGCATAAAGGCCCGGTGACCCATATGCCACAAAACGATGGTCATTCCCGCGCAGGCGGGAATCAATAGTCGCTGAAGGTCATTAGATTCACGTCGTTCAGCGACTATTTATCCCCGCCTGCGCGGGGATGACGACATACAGGTGCAGCTCTCAGCCAGCCTTCGCCACCCCCACCAGCGCAGGCCGCAGCAGGCGGTCCTTCAGGACATAGCCCGACTGGATTTCCTGCACGACGGTGCCGGGTTCGGCGTCCGCGCTCGGCACCTCGAACATCGCCTGGTGGCGGTTCGGGTCCAGCTTCTGGCCGATCGCCTCGACCTTCGTGATCCCGTGGCGCGTGAACACCGCGTCGAGTTCGCGACCCGTGGCCTCCAGGCCGGTGACCAGCCCCTTCATCTTTTCGTCGTCGCGCAGTTCGGCCGGGATCGCGGCCAGCCCGCGCGACAGATTGTCGGCGACCGACAACAGGTCGCGGGCGAAGCCGGTGACGGCATAGGCGCGCGAATCCTGCGCTTCCTTCTCGGCGCGGCGGATCATGTTCTGCGCATCGGCGCGGGCATAGAGGGTCGCGGCCTTCGCCTCGGCCAGTTCGGCCTCCAGTTCGGCGACGCGGTCGTGCTCGGCGACCTCGGGGGCGGCCTGCGCCGTTTCGCCGCGCAGGTCGATCGCGTCGGAGGTCAGGCCGCCGTCATTGGCGTTGGCGTCGTGCATCTTGGTATCTTCGCTCATGATGTCCGTTCTAATGGTTGTGCGTCACGCCAGCAATCGTGCCAGCGTGGCGGCCGTGAAATCCACCATGGGCACGACCCGCGCGTAGTTCAACCGCGTCGGGCCGATCACGCCGACCACGCCGACGACCTGGCCGTCCAACGCACGGACCGGCTGGGCGATCACCGACGATCCCGACAGCGCGAACAGCTTGTTTTCCGATCCGATGAAGATCCGCGCCGCCGCGCCATCGCGCGCCGAATCGAGCAGGCGCGCGATTTCCTCCTTGCCCTCCAGTTCGTCGAGCAGGCCGCGGACGCGATCGAGGTCGGCAGCGGCGGTCGGATCGATCAGGTTGGCCTGGCCGCGCACGATCAGAACCGGGCGGCGGTTGCCGTCCTCGCTCCACACCGCGATGCCGCGTTCGACGAGGGTGCGGGTGGTGGCGTCGAGTTCGGCGCGTTCCTGCGTGATCTCGCGCGCGATGCGTCGCCCCGCCTCGACCAGGGTCAGTCCGGCGGTGCGGGCACTCAGGTAATTGGCCGCCATCTCCAGCGCGCCGGGGGCAAGCCCAGGGGGCAGGTCGATCACGCGGTTCTCGATCGATCCGTCGTCGCCGACCAGCACCGCCAGCGCGCGATCGCCGCCCAGCGCGGCGAAGCTGAACTGGCGCAGCCGCGGTTCGCGGCGCGGGACCAGCACCAGCCCGGCGCAGGCCGACAGGCCCGACAGCGCCGCGGTGGTCGCAGCGATCGCTTCCTCGACCGGCCCGCCGCGCGAGGCGCCGGCACCGATCGCCGCGCGCTCGTGCGCGGACGGCGCAACCGCGTGCATCATGCCATCGACGAACAGCCGCAGGCCGCCCTCGGTCGGCATCCGCCCCGCGCTGGTGTGGGGTGCCGCAAGCAAACCCGCTTCCTCCAGATCCTGCATCACCCCGCGGATCGAGGCAGGGGACAGGTTGAGGCCGGACAGCTGCGCGATCGTCCGCGACCCGACCGGCGCGCCCGAATCGAGATACGACTGGACGACCAGCCGGAATATGTCGCGCGCGCGGTCGCTGAGTTCGGGGAAGGGCGGGGTCACGCCCTGCATCTAGGGTGGGCGGGCGGTCGGCTCAACGCTTGCCGATCAGGTCGCCGATCGGGAGCAAAGTCGGCGCGCGGCGCAGGTCGGCAGCGATCTTCGCATTCTGGGGGTCGCGGCAGCCGTAGTAGTAGCGGAACGTCCACGGCGCGGCACTGCCCTCGCGAAAGGTGATCGCGACGCTCGGCATGTCGGTGACGACCTGTTTGCAGTGGGCGCCGCCTTGCTGATAATCCGCGGGCGCTGCTGCACGGGCATCCGCTACCGCATCGTAGAAGGCCGCGAACTGGCGATAGCTGACCGGCACCTCGCGCCGTCCGGTCACCGCGGTGAAGCGTTTGCCGTCGAATACGGCCGGCGCCCCCAGGTTGTTGACGGTCACCGCATAGACCGGACAGGTGCCGAAACACGGTCCGGTTTCGTAGGTGATCTCGACCGGAATCGGTGTCGAGGGAAAATTGGCCATCGGCTGCGCGCATCCGGCCAGCGCGAAAGTAAGGAGCAGGATCCGCATCATGCCCGGGACACTGGCGTGTGCGCGCGCGTCCGTCTAGGTGCCACGCCGACCATCAGGAGACTCCCATGCGACCTTCCGGCCGTACGCCAGACCAAATGCGCGCCATTACGATCGAGCCCGCCTTCACCGTCCATGCCGAGGGGTCGGTGCTGATCGCGTTCGGCGACACCAAGGTGCTGGTGACCGCGAGCGTGGAGGAGAAGGTGCCGCCGTTCCTGCGTGGGCGTGGCGAGGGCTGGGTGACCGCCGAATACGGCATGCTGCCCCGCGCCACCCACACCCGCGGCAGCCGTGAAGCGGCCAAAGGCAAGCAGTCGGGCCGGACGCAGGAAATCCAGCGGCTGATCGGCCGCAGCCTGCGTGCGATCACCGACCTGAAGGCGCTGGGCGAGCGTCAGATCGTCATCGATTGCGACGTGATCCAGGCCGATGGCGGCACCCGCACCGCATCGATCAGCGGTGCATGGGTTGCGCTGCGCATCGCGATCGACAAGCTGATGGCCGACGGCAAGCTGACGGTCGATCCGATCAAGCAGAAGGTCGCGGCGATCAGTTGCGGCATCTACAACGGGACGCCCGTGCTCGACCTCGATTATCCTGAGGATTCGAATGCCGAGGCGGATGCGAACTTCGTGCTGACCGGCGACGGCAAGCTGGCCGAGGTGCAGGCGACCGCGGAGGGCGCGACGTTCGACGAGGAGGAACTGCTGCGCCTGCTGCGCCTTGCGCGGATCGGTTGTTCGCAGATCTTCGCGGCGCAGGACAAGGCTACGGGCCGGTGAGCGGCGAGGGCGACCAGCCCCAGGCGATCCGCAAGCTGACGCCGGGCAAACTCGTCATCGCCAGCCACAACGCGGGCAAGGTGCGCGAAATCCGCGCACTGCTTGCCCCCCACGGCATGGACGTGGTGTCGGCGGCCGAACTCGACCTGCCCGAGCCGGAGGAAACCGGAACGACGTTCGTCGCCAATGCCGAACTGAAGGCGTTGCAGGCCGCCGACCTGTCGGGCTTTCCCGCACTGTCCGACGACAGCGGCCTGTGCGTCGATGCGCTGGGCGGCGATCCGGGCATCTTCTCGGCGCGCTGGGCCGGGGAGTCGAAGGATTTCGACGTCGCGATGCGGCTGGTCAACGATCATGTCGTCGCCAAGGGACCGGACGCGACGCGCGACGCGCATTTCGTCTGCGCGCTGGCGCTGGCGTGGCCCGATGGGCACGTCGAATGGTTCGAGGGGCGGGTCGACGGTACGCTGGTCTGGCCGCCGCGCGGGGACAACGGCTTCGGCTATGATGCGATGTTCCTGCCGGACGGGGGCACAGAGACGTTCGGCGAGATGGATCCGGACGCCAAGCATGCGATCAGCCATCGCGCGGATGCCTTCGGGCAGCTGGTCGCGGCCGTATTCTGAACGAAAATGTGGCCCGGTACAGGGTACCGGGCCACAGGTTTGCGCCAGAGTTTGGGAGCTTCCAGGCGCTTGTCGCCAGTATATTCCCACTGAAGGAGTGGGAAAAGCAACAGAGGCTTGCCGGCGCGATAGGTCAGCTTGTCACCGCATCCCGCCGGCGTGGCGATCAGTTGGCGTTGACGGCGCCGTTCTCGACCGCGTTGGCGGCGTTTTCGGTCGCGGCGGCGGCGTTGTCGAGCGCGACGGCACTGTCGTTCAGCGCATCGACCGCGGTCAGATTGTCGGTGCTGCCCTCGTCGAGCACCACCTCGTTGGTCACGACGGTGTTCTCGGTCGTGGTCTTGGACCCGCCGCAGGCAGCCAGCGTCAGCGCGGTGGCGGCGATGAAAATGGTGGTGACGGTCTTCTTCATGATATGTCCTTTGCGATTCCTGGCCGCGCACGCGGGCCATCCCCCACTCGAACAGCGAGTGCGCGGCAGGGTCTAGCGCAAACCCCACTGTAATGGTGGGATAGAAATTCTTGGGGTGGGACGACGTCGGCTCGTCGGGGCGTGGGAGTGTGGCATGCGGGTCTGGCTGTTCCTGGCGATGATGATGCTGGCGGTCCCGGCGCGTGCCCAGCTACCCCTGTCGCCGCCGTGCCGTGCAGTCGGCGATTCGACCAGCGCCACCGGCATCGCGCAGTTCATCCGCATCGATCCCGCCACGGCGCAGCGGCTGGCCACGATCGGTCTCGACCGCGCCGGCGTGTTCGACCGGATGCGCGAAACCTCGATCCCCGAGACGATGGGATGCTGGGCGATGCCAGTCGGGAATTTCGATAGCCAGCTGATCTCGGTCGGCATGTCGCAGTGGAATTACGGCACCGGCAGCCTGCAACCCCTGCTGGTCGCCTGGCGCGACAGCTTCGCATCGCGTCGCCGGTTCAAACAGGCATTGCGGACGCTGGCCCCCACTTATGGCAGGTTGCTGTTCTCGAAGGATTGCCTGAAGGTGCCGGTGCGGCAGAAGTGCCGCGACGGCATCCTGGCGGCGCATGGGCCCGATGGCCGGATCACGGCGACGCTGGCCGGCGAACTGACCGCATTGTTCGAGAGCGATGCGATGCTGCAGGTCCAGACCGACGCATATCTGGTCCTGCTCGACGAGGTGCGCGGCGAACTGCTGCGGATCTGGCCAAACGGGCCCTTTCCGATGCGCAAGGTCCGCTGGGCGATCGACACGCGCGTCCAGCAGCGCTCGTTTCCGAACGACGAGGATATCGCCCGACTGCGCGGCAGGATCGCGATGCTGCCCGAAAGCGAACGCGCCGCCCGCCTGCGCGCGATCCTGGGCTGGTATCAGGGACTGGCGCAGTCGATCGACCAGGACGGCATCGGCAAGGACTGGGCGTGGAACGTCGCGCAGTGGGGCTGCATGATCGATCGCGGGCTGATCGATCCCGATCAGTACGAGTTGCTCAACCTCACCTTCCTGCGCAGCCGCACCGCGACGGGCAACGCCGGGCGGTGGCAGGCGCTGACCTTTTCGCGCCGCGCCAAGATCGTGCTGGGCGTGGGCAGCGTCAGCGGGGTGCGCGACGGGGGGTGCCAGTAACGGCGATGCGACCCACATGCACCGTTCGTCCTGAGCGCAGTCGAAGGCCGTGCTCCGGGCACGGGCTTCGACGGCGCTCAGCACGAACGGTGAGGAATAGGGGCCGGTCAACCCGGCCTAGGGCAGCGCGCGCTCGCCCACCACATTCCCGCCCGCCAGATAGCGGCAGACGAGGAAGTCATCCCGTGCATTCGACGCCATCGCGCAGCCGAATCGCGTCGTGCGCGACCAGATCATCTGCGTGTAGTGGCCGACCGCGCGGTAATCGCCGGTCGTGCTGAAGTCGGGCGCGGGGCGGTTCACGAAATATCGCTGCTCGTCGATCCAGTGCTGCGCCATCTCGTCATGGCGATAGGCGCCGCGCGTACCGGTCCACAGATTCTCGCCCTGCACCGGGTTGCCGCGCGGCATCGGCGAGTGGGCGAACCGGCCGGTCCGCGCCATCTCCCGCGCATAGGCCAGCGCGTCGGCTGCGAGGTTCTGGTCCCACGCCAGCGGCGGCTGCCGCACGGCGGCGCGGGTCGCGGTGTGCATCGTGGTCATCGTCCGTTGCAGCACGTCCGCGCCGCGCGGGGCGGGGCCGGTGAACGGGCGTTCCTCGACCACGCGGGGCGGCCCTTCGGCGGCACAGGCGGTCAGCAACAGCGGCAGGAGCCATGACATTCGCATCGTCCCGCGGCATAGCGCAGGCTTCATGAACGCTCCACATCCGCTCGCGCTGTACGTCCATTGGCCGTTCTGCGTGTCGAAATGCCCCTATTGCGACTTCAACAGCCATGTCCGCGACGGCGTGGACCAGGCGCAGTGGCGCGCGGCACTGCTGGCGGACCTGAGGCACGAGGCGGCGGCGCTGCCGGGACGACGACTCGGGTCGATCTTCTTCGGGGGCGGCACACCGTCGCTGATGCCGCCGGAAACCGTCGCAGCGGTGCTCGATGCGGCGGAAGCCGTCTGGGGCTTCACCGACGATATCGAGATCACGCTGGAGGCGAACCCATCGTCGGTCGAGGCGGCGCGGTTCGGCGACATCGCGCGCGCCGGAGTCAACCGCGTGTCGCTGGGGTTGCAGGCGCTCGACGACGGCGCGCTGGCGTTCCTCGGGCGGGCGCATGGCGTGGCCGAGGGGCTGGCCGCGCTCGAAACCGCGCAGGCGGCGTTCGCGCGGGTCAGCTTCGACCTGATCTATGCGCGGCCCGACCAGACGCCGGCCGCTTGGGAGAGCGAACTGGCGCGCGCGATCGGTTTCGGGACCGAGCATCTGTCGCTCTATCAGCTGACGATCGAGCCGGGCACGCGCTTCGCCACGCTGGCGGCGAAGGGCGAACTGACGATCCCCGAAGGCGACGCCGCGGCCGACCTGTTCGAGCTGACGCAAGCCATGACCGCCGCCGCCGGCCTGCCGCGCTATGAAGTGTCGAATCACGCGCGCCCGGGGGCCGAGAGCCGTCACAACCTGACCTATTGGCGATACCGCGATTATGCCGGCATCGGTCCCGGCGCGCACGGACGGCGCAGCGGGCTGGCGACGGTGCGGCACCGGAAGCCCGAGAACTGGATGGCCGCGGTGGAGCGCAACGGCCACGGGTTGCAGGTCGAGGAGCCGCTCGACCCCCTGGCGCGGGCGTCCGAGACGCTGGTGATGGGCCTGCGAATGGCCGAGGGGATCGTGATCGATCCGGCGTGGGTCGATCTGGACGCGGTCGATCGGCTGGTCGGGCTGGAACTGCTCACGCGCGACGGGCTGCACGTGGCCACGACCGACGCAGGAATCCTGCTGCTCGATTCGATCCTGCCGGTGATCGCAAAGGGCTGATGTCCAGACCTCCCGTTCGTGCTGAGCTTGTCTAAGCACGTGCTCTGGGCACGCCCTTCGACAGGCTCAGGGCGAACGGTGGAAGAGTTGCCTACCGTCCCCCGAACCCCTGCGGCGCGGGCGAGACCGTCACCGTCGCGCCGCCGCGGATTTCCTGTACCTCCAGCGCGCGTTCGGCGATGCCGTCGCGGCCGAAGCGGAACGCTCCGTCGAGTCCCGCGAAGCCGTCGCGATCGGTCAGCCGCGCTTCCGGGAACCGGTCGCCCACGCGCCAGTCGCGCGCGATGCGCACCGTCAGCAGCACCGAATCATAGCCCAGGCTCGACAGCCGGTACGGCGCGGCGCCGAAGCGCGCGCGGTATTTGGCGGCGTACTGGCGGTACAGCGTGTTCGACACGCTGGCGAACCAGCCGCCGTTCAGCGCGGCGTTGCTGCCGATGCCGGTGTCGGCATTCCACAATTCGGTGCCGAGCAGGCGCGCACCTGCGCTCGGGCTGCGGCGCAGCGCCGGCACGGCCAGGCTGGCGGTGCCCGCGCTGTCGGCGATCAGCACCGCCTGGAACGGCGAGGTCCGCGACAGCCGCGCGACCGCTGCGGCGATCGATCCGGGCGAGCGGTCATAGGTCTGGATGCCCGTGACGCTGCCGCCGGCCCCCTCCACCGCGCGCAGGAACGCGGTCGAGGCGCGTTCGCCGTACATGCCGCCGGGGATCAGGCCGGCGAACTGGCTGATGCCGTTGCGCCGCGCGTGATCGACCACCCGCTCGATCGACTGGGTGGGCGCATAGCCGAGCAGATACGCGCCGTTGCCCGCCACCGACGTGTCGTTGGAAAAGCTGAGCACCGGCACCCCTGCGCGCCGGGCGATCGGCGCGACGGCGCGGACGTCCTCGGCCAGCAACGGCCCGAGGATCAGCCGAGCGCCCTCGTCGATCGCGCGCTGCGCCGCCGCGGCGGCACCCGGTGTGGTGTCGTAGCTGGTGATGCGCACACGCTCGTTGCGCGTGTCGAGGATGGCGAGCTGGGTCGCATTGGCCAGGCTGCGGCCGACCGCGCCGTTGGTGCCGGTCAACGGCACCAGCAGCGCGACGCGGTGGCGCTCCGCATCCTCGGGCAGCGCCGGGGTGACCGGGCGCGGCGCGGTGGGGCGCGGTGCGCTGGTCGGGGGCGGCGGGGGCGGCCCCGCGTCGCCGCGCGGCACGATCGTCGAACAGGCACCGAGCAGCGCTGCGCCGAGCAGCGCCAGCCCCTTCGTCCACACTCGCAGTTGCGGTGTGCGTGCGACCTCCGCCATAGACCATCCCCTCATGAACGCTGAACTCGTCCCCGGCCTCTACATCGTCGCCACCCCTATCGGCAATCTCGGTGACCTCAGTCCCCGCGCCGCCGAGGTTCTGGCCCGCGCAGACGTGATCGCGGTGGAGGACAGCCGGGTCACCGCCAAGCTGCTCCAGCGGATCGGTACGAAGCGCCCGATGACGCCGTACCACGATCACAATGCCGAACATGTCCGCCCCGGCCTGGTCGCGCGGATGGGCAGCGAGGTCGTGGCGCTGGTGTCCGATGCGGGGACGCCGCTGATTTCCGATCCCGGCTACAAGCTGGTGCGCGATGCGCGCGCGGCGGGGCACACGGTGGTCACGATCCCCGGTCCCTGCGCGGCGGTGGCGGCGCTGACGCTGGCCGGACTGCCGACCGATCGTTTCCTGTTCCTCGGCTTCCTGCCGCCCAAGGCGGCGGCGCGGGCGACCGCGATCGCCGAAGTGGCCGCGGTGCGCGCGACGCTGATCCTGTACGAATCGGGGCCGCGGCTGGCGGTCACCCTCGCCGCGCTGGCCGATGGGCTGGGCGACCGCGAGGCCGGGGTGGCGCGCGAGATCACCAAGCGGTTCGAGGAATGCGTGACCGGCACCCTGTCCGACCTCGCCACGCGCTACGCCGACGCGCCACCCAAGGGGGAGATCGTCGTGATCGTGGCGCCGCCGGGCGAGGTGGTGATCGAATCGTCCGAAGCCGACGTCGATGCCGCGCTGATCGAGGCGATGACGCGACTGCCGGCGTCGAAGGCGGCGGGCGAGGTGGCGAAGGCGCTGGGGCTGGACCGGCGCGAATTATACGCGCGGGCGACGGCGCTGAAGGATGCGTGACCGCAAGGCCGCCGAGGCTGCGGGCCGGCGGGGCGAGCGGATCGCCGGGTGGTGGCTGCGGCTGAAGGGGTGGCGGATCCTCGATCGGCGCGTACGGACGCCGGCGGGGGAAGTCGATCTGGTGGCCCGCAAAGGCAATCTGGTCGCGTTCGTCGAGGTGAAGCTGCGCACGACCGCCGCCGAACTCGACCACGCGATCGACCAGCGGCGCCTGTCGCGAGTGGCGGCGGCGGCGGAATATCTGATGCCGCGCTATGCGCAGCCAGGCGACGATATCCGCGTCGATGTGCTGCTGCTGACGAAGGGGCAGATGCCGCGGCATATCGAGAATGCGTGGATCGGGTGACAATCACCCGCGCCGCCACTACCTCCCCCGTTCGTGCTGCGCGAAGTCGAAGCACGTGCCCAGAACACGTCCTTCGACTTCGCTCGGGACGAACGGAAGGTTGTAACACGTGACCCTGACCGTCGCCGTCCAGATGGACCCGCTCGATTTGATCAACATCGCGGGCGATTCGACCTTTGCGCTGATGCTGTCGGCGCAAGCCCGCGGCCACCGGCTGTTCCATTATGCCGCCGAAGACCTGAGCTATGCCGATGGGCGGGTGTGGGCGCGGGCGCATCCGGTGACGGTGCAGCGCGTCGCGGGGGATCATTTCAGCTTCGGCGACGCCGTGGACCTCGATCTGGGCGACGAGGCCGATGTGGTGCTGATGCGCCAGGATCCGCCGTTCGACCTGGGCTATATCACCGCGACGCACCTGCTCGAGCGGATCGCGGACCGGACGCTGGTGGTCAACGATCCGGCCAGTGTCCGCAACGCGCCGGAAAAGATCTGGGTGCTCGACTATGCCCGCTTCATGCCGCCGACGCTCATCACTCGCAGCGTGGACGAAGCGCGCGCGTTCCTGGCGAAGCATGGCGAGATCGTCGTCAAGCCTCTGCACGGCAACGGCGGCAAGGCGATCTTCAAGGTCGGCAGCGACGGCGCGAATCTGTCGTCGCTGATCGAGGTGTTCAACACCGCATATCGCGAGCCGCACATGATCCAGGCCTTCCTGCCCGGCGTGGCGAAGGGCGACAAGCGTATCGTGCTGGTCGATGGCGAAGTGGCGGGCGCGGTCAACCGCATCCCCGGCGAAGGCGAGATCCGGTCGAACCTGGCCGTCGGTGGCGTCGCGGCGAAGACGGAATTGACGGCGCGCGAGGCGGAGATTTGTGCGGCGCTCGGGCCGGAACTGAAGCGCCGCGGGCTGATCTTCGTCGGGATCGACGTGATTGGCGGCGAATGGCTGACCGAGATCAACGTGACCTCGCCCACCGGCATCGTCGCGATCGACCGGTTCAACGGAACCGATACGGGGGCGATGATCTGGGACGCGATTGAGCGGCGGGTCGCGGATTTGAAGAAGAAATGATGTTCGGGCGCCCTGCGGGCGCAAGGCGCGAAGGCGCGAAGATGTTCGGGGTTGAACGGAGCGATCGGAAGACGATCAAACGTTTGACATGAAAGCTGCTGCGCAGCCCAGTACGCCACCCTCTTAGCGCCTTCGCGCCTTGTGCCCGCAGGGCACCCAAACATCCTTCTTCTTCTATCCCGCCTGACAATCGAACCTTCGCCCGTCCCACGAGTTAGCCCAGACCAATGACCAGTTTCATCCTAGATGCGATCGCCTGGGGCGGATACGTCGGCATCTTCCTGCTGATGGCGCTCGAGAATATCGTGCCGCCGGTGCCGTCCGAGGTTATCATGGGGCTGGGCGGGATGGCGGTCGCGCGCGGCGACATGGCGCTCGTCCCGCTGATCCTGTGGGGGACCGCCGGCACCACGGCGGGCAACTACTTCTGGTACGCAGTGGGTCGGCACTTCGGCTATCTCGGCCTGAAGCCCTTCGTCGATCGCTGGGGCCGCTGGCTGACGGTCGAGTGGGAGGATGTCGAGAAGCTGCATCGCTTCTTCCTGAAGCACGGCGGCAAGACGGTGTTCGTGTTCCGCTTTCTCCCCACCTTCCGCACGATGATCTCGCTGCCTGCCGGCATGGCGAAGATGCCGGTCTGGCGCTTCTTCCTGGCGACGTTCCTGGGCAGTGCGATCTGGAACAGCGTGCTGGCGTGGGCGGGCGTGTATCTGGGATCGAACTTCAAGCAGCTCGACCATTATGTCGGTCCGGTCGCTATCGGTTTGAGCGTCGCGATCGTGGTGGGCTATGTGTACCGCGTCGTGACGTGGAAGCCGCGCGCGAAGCGGTGACGTTTCACGCTCGCGGATGGGCGGTTCGGTACACATCCAGCAGATGCGCCGCGTCCACTGCGGTATAGACCTGTGTCGAGCTCAGGCTGGCGTGGCCAAGCAGTTCCTGCAACGCGCGCAGATCGGCCCCGCGCCCCAAAAGGTGCGTGGCGAAACTGTGGCGCAGCGCGTGCGGGGTCGTGCGGTCCGACAGGCCCAGCCGCCGTCGTGCAGCCTGCACCGAGCGACGGATCACCCCCGCCGAAAGCGGTCCGCCCCTGGCTCCGCGGAACAGCGGCTGGTCGCGCGCCACGCCCCATGGCTGAAGCTCGACATAGCGCGCCACCGCATCGGCGACCTGCGGCAGCACGGGCACGATCCGCGTCCTGTCGCGCTTGCCGGTCACGCGCAGCGTCGCGTCCAGCGGCAGGACCGCGCCGGTCAGGGTCAGCGCCTCGCCGATCCGCAAGCCCGCGCCGTACAACAGCATCAGCACCGCCCAGTCGCGCGCGCCGATCCACGCCTCTCGCGCGTCGTCGGCGACCTCTTCGGCCAGCGCGATCACCTCGTCGGGCGCGATCGGGCGCGGGACGCCGGCCTTGACGCGCGGACCCTTCACCCGTGGCGTCGTGCCTTCGCCGACCGCCCAGGCGAGAAAGCCGCGCACCGCCGACAGCTCGCGCGCCGCCGACGCGTTGCCCAGCCCATCGCCGCGCCGCTGCGCCAGGAACGCGCGCAGATCGGCGGCGGTGACACGGGCCAGCGCGCTACGCGCGACCGTTTCGCCCCAATGCTGCTCCAGAAACCGCATCAACCGCTCCGCGGTCGCCTGATACGCGCGTACCGTATGCGCCGAACGGCGGCGGTCGCGCGCCAGATGTGCGGCATAGTCGGCGGGGATCGGTTGCATGATGGGTCAGCATAGGCGCTTGTAGCGGTCGGCGAAACGGCGCAGGATTCATCCATGCTCACGCTGCTTCTGTTGCTCGCCGGGCTCCAGGCCGCACCGGCGTCACCTCTGTCCGGCGACTGGATCATCGACCTGACCGCACGGCCGGGCGACCCGCCATACCGCCAGCCGATGACGCTCGATCTTAAACCCGACGGCACCGTGACCGGCAGCTTCTATCGCAGCGCAATCGAAGCCGGCCGGTGGAAGACCGCGCGTGGCCGGACCTGCGTGAGTTTCCGGACCAGCGACGGAAAGGGGCCCTATCACACCGCGGCCTGCCTGACCGGCGACACGGTGACCGGCCAGACCTGGGCGGAGCACCGCAGCTTCCTGTTCAACTGGGATGCGGTGCGGGGGAAGCTGCCCTGAAATCGCAATCGCGGGCGGTGCCGACGCGGGACTCAATCCCGCGCCGTCGGTCGGGCCTGCGGCCCGTCGGCCGGCATCGGCTGCGCTGGCGCGCCGCGGCCGTCCCCCGGCATTCGCCGGGGCGACGCCGCTCAGCCGATGCTCTGCCCCGTCTTCGCCCAGTCGGCCATGAATCCCTCGATCCCCTTGTCGGTCAGCGGATGCTTGACCAGTTGGCGGATCACGGACGGCGGCGCGGTCATCACGTCGGCGCCCAGCTTCGCGCTTTCCAGCACGTGGATCGGATGGCGGACGCTGGCGACGAGAATTTCAGTGGCGAAGTCGTAATTGTCATAGATCAGGCGGATGTCGCTGATGAGGCCCATGCCGTCGAACCCGATGTCGTCGTGCCGCCCGACGAACGGCGAGATGAACGTCGCGCCGGCCTTCGCCGCCAGCAGCGCCTGATTGGCCGAGAAGCACAGCGTGACGTTCACCATCGTGCCGTCGTCGGTCAGCGCCTTGCAGGTCTTCAGCCCGTCGATCGTCAGCGGCACCTTCACCGCCACATTGTCGGCGATCTTCCGCAGGATGTCGGCTTCGCGCATCATGCCCGCGTGGTCCAGCGCGACGACCTCGGCCGAGACCGGGCCGGTGGTGATCTGGCAGATCTCGGCGACCACCTCCAGGAAGTCGCGACCGGCCTTGGCGATCAGCGACGGATTGGTGGTGACGCCGTCGACCAGCCCGGATTCGGCCAGGTCGCGGATGTCGGCGGTGTCGGCGGTGTCGACGAAGAATTTCATGGGTGACGATCTCCTGCTCGGGCCTGCTTTACGGGGTTCGACGGACGGGCGGCACCCACAAAATTAATGCTGTCCGGTTTAGCGATCCGGTCATGTCGTCGCCCGAATTCCCGCCTGCGCAAGAGGCAAGTCGCCTGCGCACGATCGCCGCTCTGGGGTTGATCGATACGCCACCCGACCGCGCCTTCGACGCGCTTGCCGCACTGGCCGCGCGGTTGCTGGACTGCCCGATCGGGCTGGTGTCGCTGGTCGAACAGGATCGCCAGTGGATCAAGGCGGCGTCGGGCACGACGATGAGCGAATCGGCGCGCCGTGACGCGTTCTGCAACCACACCATCGCGGGCAGCGGTCCGTTCGTGATCGACGACGCGACAGCCGACGGACGGTTCAGCACCAACCCGCTGGTGACCGGCGGGCCGGAAATCCGCGCCTATGCCGGCATCCCGATCTCGGCGCGCGATCCCGAAGGCGGCGGACGTGTCGCGGTCGGCGCGGTCTGCGCGATCGATACCGTCCCGCGGGCGTTTTCGCCGGAACAGCACGCGCTGCTTGCACATCTCCGGTCGCTGGCCGAGGCATTGTTCGACGCGCGCACTTTGCAATTGCAGGCGGAGGCGCAGTCGGAGGCGCTCCGCCGCAGCGACCGCGTGTCGCGCCAGGCCGAGCGGATCGCGGAGATGGGAACGTGGCACCTCGACCTGAGCGATGAGAGCGTGGTGTGGTCGGATGGCGTGTACCGCATCCATGAAGTCGCGCCGGGCACCGATCCGAATCTGCAGGCTGCGCTCGATTTCTATCCCGACCATGCCCGGGCAACCGTGTCGCAGGCGCTGGCGGCGACGATGGACACCGGCGCGCCATTCGACATCGAGGTCGATTTCATCACCGCGCGCGGGCGCAAGCGGCGCGTCCGCTCGATGGGCGAGCTCGAACTGCGCGCTGGCCAGCCGGTCGCCGTGATCGGCGTGTTCCAGGACGTCACCGAACGCCATGCGATCGAGGAAAGCCTGCGCCGGTCTGCCAGCATCGACGAACTGACCCGCATCGCCAACCGCGCGGCGTTCAACACTGAGCTGGAGCGGGCGGTGGCATCGGCGACGGCGGGCGATGCCGCGCTGGGGCTGATCCTGATCGATGGCGATCATTTCAAGGCGATCAACGATACGCACGGTCACCTGGTCGGGGATGATGTGCTGCGCGCGTTCGGGCGACGGTTGCGACGCGTCGATCCCCAGCATTGCTTTGCCGCGCGACTGGGCGGCGACGAATTCGGGCTGATCGTGACTGGCCGGGCGGCCGGGCAGATCTCGGCGACGGTCGATCGGCTGCTGGCCGAGCTGAAGATGCCGGTCCATTCCGTCGACGGCGTGATCCAGGTGTCGGCGACGATCGGTCACGCCTGTTTCCAGGCGGGGGAGGCCAGCGTCCGCGATTTCATCCACCGCGCCGACGTCGCGCTGTACGAGGCCAAGCGGATCGCCCGCGGCAGCGCCTGCGCCTGGGGCGACCTGCGCGGGCGGGAACGACGGGCTGCCTAGGGCGGGTCGACATTCAGCCCGTCCGGGAATGCGACGCGCGGTCCTCCTGCACTTCGGTGCTCACTTACGTGAAGTACGCTGCGCTCCGATGCTCGGAGAACCACCCTTTCGGCCCCGCCTGACCTGCATGTCGATCCGTCTCAGGTCCGTCGTACGCCCGCCTGACGGACCGCCGCGATCGTCGGCATGCCGTTGACCGCCATCAGCAGGTCCGCCTCCGCCAGGATGCATTTCAGGACGTGCGCCGCGCCGTCCGCGCCGTCGAGCGCCAGGCCATAGATGTACGGCCGCCCGACCCCGACCGCGCGGGCGCCCATCGCCAGCGCCTTCACCACGTCGGTGCCCGATCGGACGCCCGAATCGAACAGCACGGGCACGTCACCGGACGCCGCGACGACATCCGCCAGCATGTCGATCGCCGCCAGCCCGCCGTTCGCCTGTCGTCCGCCGTGGTTGGAACAATAGATGCCGTCCGCCCCGGTATCGATCGCGCGCCGGGCATCGTCAGGGTGGCAGATCCCCTTCAGCACGATCGGCAATCGGGTGACCGACTTCAGCCACGCCATGTCGTCCCATGTCAGCACATGGCCGAACAGTCGCGCCCACAGGCCGACCGCCTCCGCACCATTGCCCGCCACCGGCTTGCCGAGCAGCCTTTGGAAAACGGGATCGGAAAAATAGTTCATCAGCACATGCCCGCGCAGCTGCGGGAAATTGCCGGCGTTCAGGTCGCGCGGACGCCAGCCGGTCACCCAGGTGTCGAGCGTGACGACGATCGCCCTGTATCCCGCCGCCTCCGCCCGCCGGATCAGGCTTTCGGCCAGATCGCGGTCGCGGGGCGTGTAGAGCTGGAAGAACGCCGGCGTCTCGCCGCAGGCTTGCGCCACCGTCTCCAGCGGGTCGTTCGACAGCGTCGATGCCATCAGCGGGACACCGGTCGCCGCCGATGCGCGCGCGGCGGCCAGGTCGCCGTGGCCATCCTGCGTCGCGATTCCGGTCACCCCGATCGGGCTCATGAATATGGGCGCCGGCAGCGTCATGCCGAACAGCTCTACCGACAGGTCGCGGTCGGCACTGTCCACCATCATGCGCGGCACCATGCCCCAATGGCGGAATGCGTCGCTGTTGTGGCGCTGGGTGTGTTCGTCACCGCAGCCGCCCTGCACATAGTCGAGCACGTAGCGCGGCATCGCGGCCGTCGCACGCGCCTCCAGCGTCGCGAAATCCACCGGTACCCGCGGCAATACGCCGTTCAGGCCCGCGCCGTAGATCGCGTTCTGATAGTCGCCGTAATGGCCCATCGTCCTCTCCACTGCGTCGGCCCGTGTGGACCGATCGCGCCAGGGTTTTGGCGCAAGGTGCGTCAGTCGTCCACCGACCCGGTGTCGAACGGCGCGATCGCGACGATCTCGATCGCGTCCGTGCGCCCGGCGAAATCGATCGTCTCGCCGACCATTGCACCCATCACGGCGCGCGCCAAAGGTGCGGAAAAGGCGACACGCCCCCGGGCGCTGTCCGCCTCGTCTCCGCCCACGATCTCGATCATGCGCTGCTTGCCGTCGATGCGCAGCGTGACGCGCGATCCGATGCCGACCTCGCCCGGCAGGGGCGTCGGCGCGGGCTCGGCGCTCGACTGGCGGGTTGCCCAATAGCGCTGGTCGCGGCGCAACACCTTGAGCAGGTCCGGATCGCTCTCGTGCGCGATTTGCGCATCGATGTCGGCGAGCCGCGACGCGATCTGGCGCAGGCCGCGCGGCGTGACCAGGTTCGGGCCCGGTGCGATCGGAATCTCGAACTTCGGCTCCAGATGCTCGTCGTCGCTCTCGCGACGGAATGCGACGCTCACTCGTGCTTCTCCCAACGACGACGGGCGGCGGATCGTCCGACCCGCCGCCCGTCAGCTTGCCGTAGCGCGGCTTGCGTTACAGTGCGACCTCGGCGTGGCTGCCGGCTTCCTGGGGCTTGATCGTCTGGCCGGTCAGCATCTTGAACTTGCCCGAAAGCGAGGTGTCGGCTTCCCAGATCTCGGCACTATCGAGCTCGAAGCGCAGCATCAGCAGGTTCGGATCCTGTCGACCACCTTCGAACCAGGCCTCGACCTGCTTCGACCAGTATTTGTCCTTCACCGCCTCGCTCGTCTCTTCGACCAGTGTACCGGCGATGCAGGCGTACAGGCTGTGCCCCTTGGACACGAACTGCGCCATCGCCGGGCCGCCCGGGGCGATGCGGTTGTCCTTGCTGGTGTAGAACCAGAACTTACCGTTGGCGTCCGGATCAAGCTGCGCCGTCATCGGCGCGCTGTGCTGGTGATCGCCGGTCAAGCCGATCATCACGAACGGGCTGGACGCCATTTCCTTCCACATGTCCTGGGTGATCTGATCGTCGGTCTTGTCGGCCATCGGGTGCGCTCCTGAAAAGGGGTTCGGGAGCGAAACGAGGGGGGCGGGGTATGGTTGCGCGTCGGCCCGTTCATGGCATCATGGCTGCGGCGGCAATTTAGCCGTCACCACAGAAAGGCGATGCTATGTCGTTGACCGACCTGTGCCTGGTGCTCGGCACCCTGATCGCGTTCGCGGCTTTGGTCGTGAAGGTGATCGAGGTGGCCCGAAAGCCGTAAGCACAGGAGGGGCTCGGGCTGACACCCGGGCCCCATAAAGTTTGAGCCCCGGCTGCTGACACAACCGGGGCTCACAGAAAGGCGCTATGTCATCGCCTGTATTCTCTATAGGCGATTCGCCTTAATTCTTCAAGATCACAGCACCTCGAACAGCCCGGCCGCGCCCATGCCGCCGCCGACGCACATCGTCACCACGACGTACTTCGCACCGCGACGCTTGCCCTCGATCAGCGCGTGGCCGGTGCAGCGGGCACCGGTCATGCCATAGGGGTGGCCGACCGAGATCGAGCCGCCGTTGACGTTCAGCAGCTCCTGCGGGATGCCGAGCGTGTCCGCGCAGTACAGCACCTGCACCGCGAACGCCTCGTTCAGCTCCCACAGGCCGATGTCGTCCATTTTCAGGTTGAAGCGTTCGAGCAGCTTGGGGATCGCGAAGACCGGGCCGATGCCCATTTCGTCGGGCTTCGTGCCCGCCACCGCCATGCCGACATAGCGGCCGAGCGGGGTCAGCCCGCGCTTCGACGCCAGCGATTCCTCCATCAGGACGCTCGCACTCGCGCCGTCGGACAGCTGCGACGCGTTGCCCGCGGTGATCGTGCCGTTGGGCAGGACGGGGTTAAGCGACTGCAAGCCTTCCAGCGTCGTGTCGGCGCGGTTGCCCTCGTCCTTCGACAGGGTCACTTCCTTGGTCGAAACCTCCTTCGTTTCCTTGTTCACCACGTTCATCGTCGCGGTCACGGAAACGATCTCGTCATCGAACTTGCCGGCCGCCTGCGCGGCGGCGGTGCGCTGCTGCGACTGGAGCGCATAGGCATCGGTACGATCGCGGCCGATGCCGTAACGCTCGGCGACCACTTCGGCGGTCTGCAGCATCGGCATGTAGACGTCGGGCACCATCGCCAGCAGCTCAGGATCGGGCGCGACACGCATCTGCGGGGTCTGGACCAGCGAGATGCTCTCGACGCCACCGCCGATGCACACGTCCATCATGTCGCCGGTGATCTGCTTGGCCGCGGTCGCGATCGCCATCAGGCCGCTGGCACACTGGCGGTCGAGCGACATGCCCGACACCGTCTGCGGCAGGCCGGCGCGCAGCAGCGAGGTGCGCGCGATGTTGCCGGCCTGATGCCCCTGCTGAAGCGCCGATCCGAACACGACGTCATCGACCATCGCGCCGTCGATCCCGGCGCGCTCGACCGCGGCCCTGATCGCGTGGCTCGCCAGCGTTGGCGAAGGCAGGTTGTTGAACGCCCCGCGATAGGCGCGGCCGATCGGCGTACGGGCGGTGGAAACGATGACGGCGGAGCGCATGGTCGGATATCCTCTCAAACGAAAATCTGGCTGATCCATTCGGCGATCATCGCGGGCTTGTCCTCGCCCTCGATCTCGACCGAAAATTCATTGGTCTGCTGCCACTGGCCGGGGCGCTTCTCGACGAGTTCGAGCAGCTTGAACCGCCCGCGCACGCGCTTGCCCGAGCGAACGGGCGTGAGGAAGCGGACTTTGTTCCCGCCGTAGTTGACGCCCATCTTCACGCCCTCGATCTCGGGCAGGTCGGTCTTCGACGACAGCAGCGGCATCAGCGACAATGTCAGGAAGCCGTGGGCGATCGTGCCGCCGAACGGGGTCATCGCCGCCATCTGCGGGTTCACGTGTATGAACTGGTGGTCGCCGGTCGCCTCGGCGAACTGGCCGATCATCGTCTGGCTGACCTCGACCCAGTCGGACACTGCCTCGCTGCCGATCTGCTGGCTGCGCTCCTGGATCGTGATCGTGGCCACTGCAGTCCCTTCGGCTGGCGTTTCGGTGCTTCCCTAAACGGGGAAGGCACCGGCCCGCAAGCCTGCCACCCGACCATGAACAGGAAAACGCGTACCGATGGTGCGAAAACCGTGGGGCAACATAAGGATCTTTCGGCGAAAACGCCCGAACCGGATATTCAAAACGACCCGACACTCAATCCTGATCGACGGCCGAATCGGTCCCTTCGGCACTGCCGCGCGTGTTCGCCGCGCGGATCGGGTCGGAGATGTTGTTCACCCCGGCACGGTCGGGTCCGGACTTGCGCGGATAGGGATAGATCAGCCCGCCGTCGGGCGACGCGGTAAAATCGGTCTGCGTCGGATAGGCCAGTTCGATCCCCTCGTCGTTCAGGCGGCGGATGATCGCCAGCCCGACGACGTGGCGCGCGTCGAACGCATCCTGGAACGCCGGCCCCGGTGAATCGAACTCGACGTCGAAATCATAGCTCGACGCGCCGAAGGTGGTGAAGCCGGACCGGACGAACTTCATGCCGTGTTTTTCGATCACGTCCTTCATGATCCCGGGCAGCGATTCCATAACGTCGATCGACGTCCATTGCACGAGGCCGAGGTTGAACTGGATGCGGCGATACTCGCGGCGCGTGTTGTTGAGGATCTCGTTGTCGAGCAGCTTCTTGTTGCTGATGACCTTCAGCTCGCCGGTCGCACTGCGCACCCGCGTCGACTTCAGGCCGATCGCCTCGACCGTGCCCGACGATCCCGAATAGGTGATCGCGTCGCCGACGCGGAACGGCTTGTCGAAGATGATGGCCAGCGCCGCGAACAGATCGGCGAAAATGCCCTGTGCGGCCAGACCGATCGCGATGCCGCCGACGCCCAGGCCGGCGACCAGCCCGGTGACGTTGACGCCCAGATTGTCCAGCACGACGATCAGCGCGATCGCGAACAACACGAAGGTGACGAGCAGGCGGATCAGCCCGAACGCGCTGCCCAGCGTCGCGTGATCCTGTCCGGTCATGCGGTGCTCGACCCCGCCGAGGATCAGCTCGCGCGCCCAGATCGCGGCTTGAAATACCGCCGCCACGGTGAACAGGAAGGTGATCGTGCTGGCGATCGCGGGCGGGGCGGCGGCATAGCCCGACACCAGCTTGGCCGCGACCATCACGATGAAGAAGTTGCCGGTCCGGCCGATCGTGCGGCCCAGCACGACGCCCCAGCCGTTGGCGATCGCCGGACGTTCCCGCAGCTTCGTGCCGATACGGCGCAGGCCGACCAGCGCGACGACGATGACGGCGCCGACCGCCAGAGCGATCAGGATCTGCAACCAGTTGGCCTGCAGCCAGGACACGCCGTCGTTGACCAGGCTCTGGAGATGCGCCTGCGCGCTGTCGCCGGTGATGCGCGATTCGGCTGCGGCGGTGTTGCCCGCGGTGGTGTTGGTCATGATGTCATGCGGCGAGTTTGAGCTCGCGCTTCTCCTTTGCGCCCATGTCGAGCAGGGCGATCAGGCCGCGCTCGGCGCGGCTCAGGTGGGTGGCGGTACGTGGGAGCGGACGCGCGCGCAACGCCGCCTGATCGCCGGACTTGACGAGGTCGATCAGCATCGGGTGGACATAGCTCTTGCGCGCGATCGCGGGCGTGTTGCCCAGCGCTTCGGTCACCGGTTCCAGCATCGTCTTCAACCCGATGTCCTTGTCCGCCGCGACCAGCGCCTCGAACGCCATCACGCTCGCGCTCCAGGTACGGAAATGCTTGGCGGTGAATTCGTCGTCCATCGCCTCGCGGATGTACTCGTTGACATCGCTGGACGATACCGGATGCGGCTCGCCCTCGTCATCCAGCCACTGGAACAGGTGCTGGCCGGGCAGATCCTGGCATTTTCTCACGAACCGGCTGAGCGACGCGTCGGTGATCGTCATCACGCGCTCCTTGCCCGACTTGGCCCGGAATTTCAGCTTCAGCGAATGGCCGGCGACCTTGACGTGGCGGTTGCGCAGCGTGGTGGCACCAAAACTGTTGTTCGCCTTCACATAGCCTTCGTTGCCGACGCGGATATGGCCGATGTCGAGCAGCCGGACGACGGCGGCCACCGCCTTTTCACGACTGACCCCGCGCAGCTTCAGGTCGGCCTCGACCTTCGCGCGCAGCTTCGGCAGCTTGCGGCCGAACTTGGCGCATCCTTCGTATTTCGCGCTGTCCTGCTTCGCGCGGAAATCGAGGTGATAGCGATATTGTTTGCGGCCCTTTTCGTCCCATCCGATCGCCTGGATATGCGTGTTGGCGCGCGGACTGAACCACGCGTCGCGATATGCCGGCGGCAGGCCGATCGCGTTCAGCCGGTCGATCTCGTCGCGATCGGTGATGCGCTTGCCGTCCGCATCCCAATAGCCCCAGCCATGCCCGGCCTTCTTGCGGGTGATGCCCGGGGTACTGTCGTCGCAATAGGCTAGTCGGGCCATGATCGTTCCTCGTTCGCAACGGCTCGACCAATGCTCGGGCTGTCGATCCGTTCCGGAACGTGTGCACCACGCTGGGTGTTGAGCGCGCGATACCCAAACCGGAGAATTCCCAATGCCCGACCTGTCCGAAACGCACGTCCTGATCCTCGCCACCGATGGATTCGAGCAATCCGAACTGTTCGATCCGCGCCAGGCGCTGCTCGACGCCGGCGCGCGCGTGACCCTCGCCAGCCTGAAGACCGACCCGATCCAGGGCATGAAGCATGACGAAAAGGGCGACACGATCGCGCCGGACATCACGGTCGATGACGTCGATACGTCCGATTACGACGCGCTGTTGCTGCCCGGCGGCGTCGCCAATCCGGACACGCTGCGGATGAACGACCGCGCGGTCGAGATCGTCGGCGAGTTCATGGACGAGGACAAGATCGTCGCGGCGATCTGTCACGGCCCGTGGCTGCTGGCCGAGGCCGATGTGATCGACGGCAAGACGCTGACGTCGTGGCCGTCGATCCGCACCGACCTGGAAAATGCCGGTGCCGATGTGGTCGATCAGGAGGTGGCGATCGACGGCAACCTCATCACCAGCCGCAAGCCCGACGACATTCCTGCGTTCAACGCGGCACTGATCGACGCGCTGGCGAAGGTGGACGCGTAAGTCTCCGACCTGACTGCCCCTGTTCGTGCCGAGCGCAGTCGAAGCGCGTGCCGCAAGCGACCCGCTGATGGCACGCCCTTCGACAGGCTCAGGGCGAACGGGGGATAGGGGATCGACCTGGTCGCCACTTCAGGCCGTTCACCCACCGCTGCGCCGGTCGCTCGATCAGGTGATACAGCGCAATCGAACTCGCCAGCACCAGCATCAGATAGGCCACGACCAGTCCGACCGGCACGGCGCGCGCGTCGTCGACGAACGCCAGTTTGAACGTGAACCAGAGCAGGAAATGGCCGAGGTAGGTCGCGTAGCTGACCTCGCCCAGATAATGCAGCGCGCGCCCCTCCAGCGGATGGCCGCGCATCTCGGCAGTCAGCGCCAGCGCGAGCAGCAGTCCGGCGAACCCGACGGGTATGCGCAGCGTCTCGGGCAGCGGGGATGCCAGCAGCGCGAGCGCGCAGAGCGCTGAAAGACCTGCGGGCACCCATGGCGTGTCCCGCCAGCGCAGCCACAAGGCGCCCGTCGCAGTGCCCATCCCGAATTCGATCACGCAGCGGACCAGACCCAGCCGCGGAATGTCGTGGCCGAGCGTTTCCGCGCCGGCCCACGCGAACACGGCGGCCAGCAGCACCGCCGCGGCCGCGATCGCGGCGATCACCGCGCCGGTCGGCACACGGCGCCAGTCGATCGCCAGCGCGAGCAGCGGGAACAGCAGGTACGCCCCCAGCTCCGCGCTGATCGACCACGCCGGGTCGTTCCACGCCAGCGCCGGCGTGAAACCCCAGTTCTGGACGAGCAGCAGGTGGAGCGGCAGTTCGGCAAACGGGAATTCGCGCGCATCGTGCCGCCCGGTCGCGGCCAGCAGCAGCGCCAGCGCGACCGCGGCGGTCAGCACCACGACGTGCAGCGGCCAGATCCGTGCGATCCGCTTTTGCAGGAACGCCGGCACCTCGGCGAGGCCGCCGTCGCGCAACCGCTGTCCCCAGGTCATCCAGATGACGAAGCCCGAGAGTAGAAAGAAGAAATCGACCGCCAGATAGCCCTTGGCCAGTCCGTCCACGATCGATGGCGGCAGGCCCGCGATCGACAGGCGGATATGGTAGAGCACGACCATCCACGCGGCCAGCCCGCGCACGCTGGTCAGGGCGCGCAGCTCGGTCATGCCGGTGCGGGCTCCAGCCGCCTTGGCTTGCCGATCGGCCGCCAGCTCGTCTCCTCGCGCTTGCGCGCCAGATAGGTGTCCAGGCCGATCTGCGCACCGATCAGCATGTAGATGAACGGCTGGAACGCGATGGCGATGAACGCCGCGCCCAGCAGATAGACGAACTGCGCGTTCTGGAGCGCGGCGGCCAGCGGGCTGACCCACGCCAGATCGCCCGTTTCGTGTCGGTAGCGACGGCGCACTACCTCCATGCGGAACAGGCCTGCAATCTGGATCATCAGCCAAATCGCCAGGCCCGGATATCCCTGTTCGCCGAGCATCTCGAAATAGGCGCTGTGATAGGCGCGGCCCGAATCGACCTGCAGCGTCTTGTCGAGCGTCGCGTTGTTGGCGTCGCCCTCCACCTTGACGGTGTCATAGCGGATCTTGTTCTGGCGATACGCCTCGAACCCGCCGCCGAACGGGTGATCCTTGGCATAGGCCATCGTCCACTTCCACACCTCCAGCCGGGTGGAGGCGGAGCTGTCGGCCTTGTACGTCTTGATCGTCTCCATCCGTTCGGTGAAGGCGGACGGCAGGAACGGGATCGCGGCGAGGCCGAGTACACCGGCCAGCGCGATGTAGGTCATGCGCCGCTTCGTATCGCGCAGCATCAGCACGCCGAGCAGCACGATGCACAACAGGCCGGTGCGCGTCGAGGTGCCGACCGGGATCAGCAGGCAGGCAAAGATCAGCGCATAGCTGAACGTCTTCACCCGCCAGTCGGGCGCGAAGATCGTCCCGAACCGCGTGAACCACAGGATGATCGGAATGATCGCGATGGCGACCATCGAGATCGTCGATCCTTCGTACAGGCCCGAGTTGTTCTCCACCATCAGGTTGAGCTGGCCGTATCCGCCACCCGATCCGACCGTCTTGATCCCGCCGACGATGATGATCGACGATGCCGACAGGATCATGAACAGTAGCAGCGATTCGATGCGCAGTTTCGTGCGGAGCGTCAGCGGCAGGAAGATCGCGAAGGCCAGCGCCTTCCACACCCATTCCCATTTGAACGCGGCATCGACCGGGAAGTCGGCGCGACCGGTGGTGTACCAGCAATAGAACAGCAGGATCAGCAACAGTCCCTGCCGCGGTGCCATCCGCACGTCACGCTTGGGGTCGATCGCCATCCACGACACGATCGCGAGGCCCACCGCGATCATCGAGATCGGCACCGCGTTCAGCAGGAAATAGGTCAGCCGCTGCGGCGAGACGATGTCGATGTAGACATAGGTCAGCACGAAGATGAACGGCCGCCGGAAGCCGAGCGCGAAGAACGCGCCCAGGAACGCGACGAAGACGAGGTCACGCATCGCGGCGACCCCAGCGGCGGCGTTTGGGCTGCGCGGGTTCGTCGTGCGGTGACGCCTCGCGGTCGAGGTCGGGGCGGCGGATCAGATACCAGGCGGCCAGCAGCATCAGGCCGTGGCTGATCGCGAGCGAGAAATTGTCGATCATGTGTTCGCTCGGTCCACCCTAATTCCGTTCGTGCTGAGCTTGTCGAAGCACCGCTTTTCTTCGGCTTGGCGCGCGGGCAAGAAGAGCGATCCTTCGACAGGCTCAGGACGAACGGTGATGGAATAGCCGCATCCGGTTGACGCCACGTTAAACACTCGCGTGGCATCGAAACCGCACGATGCGTATCCTTCACCTCCTCGACCACGGGCTGCCGCTGCACAGCGGTTACACGTTCCGTACCCGCGCGATCCTGTCGGCGCAGATGCGGCGCGGGCACGTCGTCGCGGCGGTGACGGGGCCGCGCCACGGCGACGCCCGTGTCCCGCGCGAGACGATCGACGGGATCGACCTGTACCGGACGCAGCGTCCGCACCGCCTGCCGGCACCGCTGGGCGAACTGTCCGAGATCGCGGCCTTCGCGCGACGGATCGGGCAGGTGGCCGAGGAATTCCGCCCCGACGTGCTCCACGCGCATTCGCCGGTGCTCGACGCGCTGGCCGGGCTGATCGTGTCGAAACGCCGCGGCATCCCGCTGGTGAACGAGATCCGTGCCTTCTGGGAGGATGCCGCGGTCGGCAACGGCACCGGCACCGAAGGCTCGGCGCGATATCGGGCGACGCGCGCGCTGGAAACCTTCGCGGTGCGCCATGCCGATGCGACGGCCGTGATCTGCGAGGGGTTGCGCGGCGATCTGGTGGCGCGGGGACTCGATGCCGACCGCATCATGGTGTCGCCCAACGGGGTCGATCTGACCGTGTTCGGCGAACCTGGACCTCGCGACTCGGATCTCGCGACCGACCTCGGCCTGACCGACGAGACGATCGGCTTCATCGGCAGCTTCTATGACTACGAAGGGCTCGACGGGCTGATCGCGGCGATGCCCGCGCTGGTCGCGCGGCGACCGGGCCTGAAGCTGGTCATGGTCGGGGGTGGTCCGATGGAAGGCGCGTTGCGGGCGCAGGCGGCGGCGTCGTCCGCATCGGCCGCGATCCGATTCGTCGGCCGCGTCGCGCATACCGAGGTAGAGCGCTATTACAGCGTGATCGACGTGCTGGTGTACCCGCGCAAGTCGATGCGGCTGACCGATCTGGTGACCCCGCTGAAACCGCTGGAGGCGATGGCGCAGCGGCGACTGGTCGCGGCGTCCGATGTCGGCGGGCATCGCGAACTCATCCGCGACGGCGTCACCGGCACGTTGTTCGCCCCCGACGATCCCGCGGCGCTGGCGTCCGCCGTCGCCGTGATGTTCGACGACCGCAGCGACTGGGACGCGCGTCGCGCCGCGGGCCGCGCCTTCGTCGAAACCGAGCGCGACTGGGCCACCAATGTCGCGCGCTACGATCCCGTTTACCAAAAGATCACCCGAAACGGTGTAGTGAGGACGTCATGGTCGCGTATCCGCTCCCCCAGCGCGTGAAGCTGTCGCTCACGCCGCTCTTCGCCGCGATGGTCGGTCTTGCCGTCGCCATCGCCTTCCTGCTGGTGCCCGCCGCCGTGCTGGAGACGGCCGTGCTCGACAGCGGCATCCCGGCACTGCTGCCCGCCGCCGCGCCGCCGCTCGGCTGGACGGCGCGCGTCGCGCTGGGCATGACCGTAGGTGGAGCCGCCGCCGCGGCGGCCTGGCTCGGCGCATTCCTGTTGCTCGGGGGTGAGGGCGTGGTGTCGTTCGCGATCCCCACGTTCAGGATGCCGTCGTTCGCGCTGCCGAAGTTCGCGCTGCCGAAGCTCACCGTGCCAAAGCTCACCGTGCCGAAGTTCACGAGAGTGCGGTCACCGCGCGAGATCCTGTCGGTGCCGTCGGATCACGTCCCGGTGCTGCGCCGTGCCGATGCCCACCCCGACGCGCCGGCGCGCGCGCCGCTCCTCGCGACGCGTGATCTGGGCGTCCCGTTCCTCGACGTCCGCGCGCCGAAACCGGCGCCGGTCGAACGCGACCTGCCCGCCGATCTCGACGCGACGCTGTCGGCGTTCGATCCGTTCGCGATTCCGGCTGCGCCGGCCGAACCGGTGCGCGCGGTCGCGCCGCTCCAGTCGTCCCGCAGCGCCATCCAGGACGTCGGCGAGCGATTCGAGACGTTCGAACTGCACCCGCCGATCGCCGCCGCGCGCACCGACGCGACGATCCATGCGCTGCTCGATCGGCTGGAACGCGGCGTCTCCGCGCGTCAGCCTGACGGAGCGGTCGCCGGGAACCGCGACGAAACGCTGGGTGAATTGCGCCGGCTGGCGACGCGGTAAGGGTGTTTTCTCACGCCTCCTCGACCGTCAGCACCTCGATCGTCGCGGTGAGCCGGTCGCCCTCGATTCGCTGATCGACCACCGACAGGTCGGCGACCAGATGACCGCGGAGCGGCAGATCGGCGTCGGCCAGACCGGCCAGCCAGTCGCGCAGCGGCGGACATGCCGTCGCTTCGATCCGCAGCCGATGGTGCGCTCCGACGAAGGTGGCGCTGGCCCAGCGCTTCGCGCTTTCCGCCACGATCCGACAGCCGAACCCGGCTGAACCGGCGTGAGCGACGAGCGCGCGTTCCAGCAGCTGCGCGGCATCGACCCGTCCAGTCATCGCCCACCCGTCGGATTCGCGCGGATATACGCGTCGATCCGCGCGATCATCCGCGGCCCGGGCTGGCGACCGTTCAGCAGGTCACCGACCAGCCGCGGATCGCGCACCGCCGCGCGGCCGAACACCGTCGGACGCATACCGGTCCGCGCCAGATATCGCCGGATCCTCGCCACCACCGTCATTGCCTTTCTCCTGTCGATTCGCCCAATCTGTTCCCGGATTGTTCTGCAATTTCCAACTTGTCTAGGAAATTTCCTATCGTTATGGAGGCGACTGTGGACGAGGCTGGACAACGGGCGGCGCTGGCGGCGCTGATCGATCGCGAGGGTACGCCCCTGGCGACACTGTCGCGTGTCGTCGGACGCAACGCGGCGTGGATGCAGCAGTATCTGAAACGGGGCACACCCAGGCTGCTGCCCGAGCGCGAGCGCGCGCTGCTCGCGCGATTCTTCGGCGTGGACGAGGGCGCGCTGGGCGGACCGGGCGGAGCGTCGGTGGTCCGGGTGCCGCGACTGGCGATTGCGGCGTCGGCGGGACCCGGGCGCTTCGTGACCACGGAGCGCGCGGTGGCGAGCGCCGGCTATGCCGTGGAGGATCTCGCGCGGCTGGGAATCGCGTCCGGCGATGCGGCGATCCTCGACGTCGCCGGCGATTCGATGGAGCCGGTCTTGCGCGACGGCGACCGCATCCTGGTCGATCGCGGCCAGCGGGTTCCCCGCGCGCGCGACGCGATCTGGGTGATCCGCATCGACGACGACCTGCTGGTCAAGCGGCTGGTGCGAGAGGGCGACGCCTGGCGCGTGGTCAGCGACAATGCGCCCGCCCGCATCGTGGCGCTGAACGAGGTGACCGTGGTGGGGCGGGTCGTGCAGTTGATCCGGCGGGTTTAGCGATCACCCCGACCGCGCGTCTCGAATGGCCGTCGAGCCTGTCCGGTGCCCGCCCGGCAGCGGGGGGGCGTGCGGGTGCCTTACCGCCGGTCGCCGACCCACAGCAGCGCCGTGATCGCCAGCGCGATGCCCAGGCCCGCCAGGAAACCGATCGTCGGCTGATGCAGCAGGAATCCGATCACGGTCCCTGCGATCAGGGCGCCGATGAACGGACCGCCGGCGCCTCTGGGACGGTGTACGGGAGGGCGGGGGGCTGGGTTCGACATGACGGGTCCAGGCTCTGCCATGTCCCGCGGCAGGACGCCACCGTCCCGTTGCGGGAAGGCGGAGACGAACCGTCGGCCTGTCCGTCGCATCGTTAACCTTCGTCCGTCGCGCATCACCGCGCCTTTCGCGGACTGGCACGAAGCTTGGGATGCGTCAGCGATGCTCAACGATGACCTCTTCGCCGTGCCGATGCCTTATCTTGCCGGCCGCACCGCCGTGACCGATGCCGATGCGCTGATCGCCGCGCACGGCGACGACGCTGGGTTCGAGGCCGCGGCGCGCGCCGAGCGCAGCCGCGACCTGGGCAACGCCGTGCATTTCGCGCACTGGCGCCAGATCGAGCGACTGATCGTGCTGCTGACCAGCGGAGACGTTGTCGGCACCGTACACTAAGGCACTGTTGCGGCGCGCTTCGACGCGCTAGGGCGGTGTCATGTTCGGGCCCGATCGCCGGCACCGCGTAGTGGCCGCTGCCTGGCTCACGCTCGCGCCGTTTCCCGCCGTTGCCCAGAGCGCGCCTGCCGCGCCACCCGCCTCCGCGCCTCCCGCCGCGCCACGATCGGTGCCGCAGGATGACATGCTCGACCCGGCGGCGCCGATGGCCGACCTGCCGGGTCTCGGCGTGGACTGGCCCGATCTCGCCGCCGCCCCCGCCGACAGTGATCCCGTATCGACCGAGCGCGCCCAGATCGGCAGCGAGACGCGCTACAGCTATACCGTCACCGGCATCGACGGCATCGGCAGCGACCTGTTGCGCCAGCGTTTCGATGCGGGATCGACGCTGCGCGCCAACCGCGGCGACGTCGCCAACGCGGCGCAGCTCGATCGCCGCGCGCGCGAGGATTCGACGCTGCTCGAAACCCTGTTGAAGGCCGAGGGCTATTACGACGCGCGCATCGCCACGCGGGTCGAGCCCAAGGGCGGCGAGGTCGCGGTGACGCTGGAGGTCGAGCCCGGTGCGATCTATCGCCTGGCCGATGTCCGGCTGGCGGGTATCGAACAGGCGGGTGCGAAGGCGGACGAGCTGACGACGGCGTTCGGCCTGACCGCGCAGACGCCGGTCAACAACGATACGATCGCTGCGGCCGAGGACCGGCTGAAGGTCGCGGTCGGTGCCGAAGGATTTGCCTTCGCCAAGGTCGGCGAGCCCGAGATCGTCGTCGATCGCGCCAGCCGCACCGCGACGCTGAACCTGGCGCTGGAGCCGGGCACGGTCCGCAAGTTCGGTCGCATCGTGATGCCGGTGCCGCGCGTGTTCGGCGCCGACCATGTGCAGGACATCGCGCGCTTCTCGCCGGGTCAGGAGTATGACGCCGCCGCGGTCGCCGATCTGCGCCGCGCGTTGATCCAGACCGGCCTTGTCTCGTCGGTGAAGGTCGATCCGGTCGAGGGGGCGACGCCCGAAACGGTCGATATCGCGGTCGCGCTGGAGCCCGCGCCGCCGCGCACGATTGCGGGCGAGTTGGGCTATGGCACCGGCGAAGGTGCGCGCGCCGAGGTCAGCTGGACGCACCGCAACCTGTTCCCGCCCGAAGGCGCGCTGACCGTCCGCGGTGTGCTGGGGACGAAGGAGCAGCTCGGCAGCCTGGTGTTCCGCCGCAACAATTTCCGCGGGCGCGACCGTGTGCTGACGCTGCAGCTGTCGGCCGCGCACACCGAACGCGACGCCTATGTCGCCGACACGCTCCAGCTGGCCGGATCCCTGGAGCGGCAGACCAACATCTTCTTCCAGAAGGCGTGGACGTGGTCGCTGGGTGCCGAACTGGTCGCCACCGACGAACGCGACGTGATCCTGAGCACCGGCACGCCACGGCGGCGGACCTATTTCATCGGCGCGCTGCCGACCAGCCTGACCTATGACGGGTCCGACGATCTGCTGAACCCGACGCGCGGATTCCGGCTGGGCGGGCGGTTCAGTCCGGAGGCGTCGCTGTCGGGCAGCGTGTTCGGCTATTCGCGCATCCAGCTGGACGGCAGCGTGTACCAGCCGGTCACGCCCACCGTCGTCGCCGCCGCGCGCATCCGGCTGGGCACGATCGTCGGTGCGCCGCGCGACGCGATCGCGCCGTCGCGGCGATTCTATGCCGGCGGCGGCGCGTCGGTGCGCGGCTATGGCTATCAGTCGATCGGTCCGCGCGACCTGAACAATGATCCGATCGGCGGGCGGAGCCTGACCGAGTTCTCGATCGAGGCGCGGGTGAAGGCGTTCGGCAATTTCGGCATCGTGCCGTTCCTCGACGGCGGCAACATCTATACCTCGCCGCTGCCCAAATTCACCGACTTCCGCTTCGGGGCCGGGATCGGCGTACGCTATTATTCCAATTTCGGTCCCATCCGCGTCGATGTCGGGACGCCGCTGAATCGCCAGCCGGGCGACTCGCGGATCGGCGTGTACGTCTCGCTGGGCCAGGCGTTTTGAGCGAAGAGGTCACGCGCGAGGGCGAAGCGACGCCGTCGCCACGCACGATGCCCGTGCGGCGACTGTGGATCGGGCGGATGCTGGTGCTGGCGCTGCTGGTCGTCGCCGTCCTGATCGCCGCCGCCGCGCTGCTCGACACGCAGGTCGGCCATCGTTTCGTCGCCGACCAGATCGCGAAACAGCGCCCCTCGAACGGCCTGCGCTATGCCGTCGGACGGATCGACGGGTCGCTGTACGGCAAGGCGGTGCTGATCGACGTGCGGGTAAGCGATCCGAAGGGGCTCGTGTTCCAGGCACCGCGCGCCGAACTCGACTGGCGGCCGTTCGCCTGGGTCGGCAACGTCCTGAACATCCGCAGCCTGGTGATCCCGCAGGCAACGCTGCTGAAACTGCCCGAAACGATCAGGTCGGGGCGCAAGGCGCCGATCCTGCCGTCGTTCGACATATCGATCGGCGAACTGCGCATCGACCGGCTGACGCTGACCCCCGCGGTTACTGGCGTCGCGCGAACGGGGTCGCTCAAGGGGCGGGCCGATATCCGGTCGGGCCGCGCCGACATCGACCTGTCGGCGGTCGTGCAGGGCAGCGACACGGTGCGCCTGCGGCTCGATGCGGAGCCGGGCAGGAACCGCTTCGATTTCGACCTGTCGGCGCGCGGCACGGCACGCGGAGTGCTGGCGAAGCTGACCGGGATCGCGCGTCCGCTGGCCGCCGAGGTGCATGGCGACGGCGACTGGAGCACGTGGCGGGGCACCGCGACAGCGGACGCCGGGGATGCGCGGATCGTCGACCTGCGGCTGGCCAACGACGCCGGCCGTTATGCGCTGGCCGGGTCGCTCGCGCCCGCCAGCATCACCGGCGGCAAGGTGCAGCGGCTGACCAGCCCGCGCGTCCTCGTCGATGGTGCCGCGACGCTCGCCAACCGCCGGCTGGACGGCAAGCTGTCGCTGCGTTCGCCCGCGCTGGCCGTCGACACGACCGGCGAGATCGACCTGGCCGTGTCGGCATTCCGCAACGTCCGCATCGCCGCGCGGCTGCTGCGCCCGCCCGCGCTGTTCCCCAACATGACCGGGCGCAACGTCCAGCTGCGCGCGATCCTGGACGGTGCGTTCGCCAGCGCCGGCATCGACTACCGCCTCACCGCCGATCAGGTGCAGTTCGACGATACCGGGTTCGAGGTCGTGCGCGCCGCCGGCCGGCTGCGCCTGTCCGATCCGCCGGTGATCGTGCCGATCGACCTGACCGCGGCGCGCGTCACCGGGGTGGGCGATGTGGCGGGCGGCATCCTGCGCAACCTGCGCGTGACCGGGCCGCTGCGGGTCACCGCGCGTGAACTGACCGGCGACGCGCTGCGGCTGTCGTCGGACAAGCTGAGCGGGCGCATAAGCCTGTTCCTCGACCTGAAGACCGGGCGCTACGAGGTCGGGCTGACCGGCGGGCTGCAACGCTATCTGATCCCCGGCATCGGGCTGGTCGACGTCCAGTCGCGGCTGAGCGTGGTGCCGGGACCGGGCGGCAAGGGTACGCGCGTCGTCGGGCGCGGCACCGCGACCGTCGTGCGGCTCGACAACGCGTTCTTCGCCGGACTGACCGGCGGGCTGCCGCGCATCGCGACCGGACTGGAGCGCGGCAACGACGGCATATTGTACCTGCGCGGGCTGGTGCTGACGTCGCCGAAACTGAAGCTGAGCGGCAACGGCTATCGCCGCCGAGACGGCAGTTTCGTGTTCGAGGGCAGCGGTACGCAGGCGCAATACGGCCCGCTGACGCTGCGCCTCGACGGGCGGATCGAGCGGCCGACGATCGACCTGGTGCTGCGCCGCCCGAACGACACACTGGGCCTGAGCGACGTACGCGCGCACCTCGATCCGACGGCGGCCGGCTTTGATTTCACGGCAGCGGGCGGATCGCGTCTGGGGGGCTTCACCGGCAGCGGTGCGATCCTGTTGCCGTCGGGCGGCGATGCGCGAATCCGGATCGACCGGCTGGACGTCGCCGGTACGCGATCGAGCGGCGCGCTCGACGTCGTGGACGGCGGCTTCGCCGGGCGGCTGGACGTGGTCGGCAGCGGCCTGTCGGGCAGCCTGGCCTTCGCACCGCGCGGACCCCTGCAACACATCGACATCCTGCTCGATGCGCGCGGCGCGCAACTGGCCGACGGCCTGCGCATCCGTCGCGGACATCTGGAGGCGGGCATCCTGCTCGATCCCGCCGGCACGACGATCGACGCGACCGTGACGGCACAGGGACTGCGGCGCGGCAGCCTGGCGCTCGGGCGGCTGGCGGCGAACGTGAAGCTGGTCGGCGGGGTGGGCGAAGTCCGTGGATCGATCGCCGGCAGTCGGGGACGCGCCTTCGCGATCCAGACCGTGATCCAGGTCGCGCCCGACCGCTATGCGGTGCAGGCGCAGGGGACCGTCGATCGCCGCCCGATCGCGCTGACCACGCCGGCGGTGTTCGTGCGCGACGGCGACGGATGGCGGTTGCAGCCGGCGAAACTCAGCTTCGCCGGTGGCGAGGCGCAGGTCGGTGGCCGCTTCTCCGGCGCCGAGATTGCGTTCGACGCCAGTCTGGCGCGGATGCCGTTGTCGGTGCTCGACATCGGCTATCCGGGCCTCGGCCTGGGCGGCAGCGCGACGGGGACGTTGCGTTACGTCGACCGGACCGGTGCAGCCCCGACTGGCGCGATCAACATGACGGTGCGCGGACTGACCCGATCGGGGCTGGTAGTGTCGTCGCGGCCGATCGACGTCGGCATCGCCGGGGTGCTCGACGCGGGCAAGGCGGGGTTCCGCGCGGTCATGGCGTCGGGCGGTCAGACGATCGGGCGCGGCCAGATGCTGCTGTCGCCGCTGGGCGGAGGCGATATCCTCACCCGACTGGCGAACGCGCCGCTGGTCGGGCAACTGCGCTATGCCGGTCCGGCCGATACGCTGTGGCGGCTGACCGGGATCGAGCTGTTCGACCTGTCGGGGCCCGTGTCGATCGGCGCGGACGTGGGCGGGCGGCTGTCGGACCCTCAGATCCGCGGGTCGCTGCGGACCCAGACGGCACGGATCGAAAGCGCGGTGACCGGCACCGTGCTGCGCAATCTGGCGGCGACCGGCCGGTTCGGCGGGTCGCGGCTAGTGATCGACGGGTTCACCGCGCAGGATGCGGGGACCGGGCGCGTGTCGGGCAGCGGGACGTTCGACCTGGCGGCGGCACGCGGCTTCGGCATCGACCTGTCGGTGCAGGCGGACAATGCCCAGCTGATCGGCCGCGACGACATCGCCGCGACCGTCACCGGCCCCTTGCGGTTCCGGTCGGACGGGTCGGGCGGCACCATTTCGGGCCAGGTCGTCGTCAACAAGGGGCGGTACCGGCTGGGCCGCGCGGCACAGGCGGTGCCGGTCCCGCGGCTGAACATCCGCGAGATCAACGTGCCCGGCGGCGATGACGAGGACGACACCCCCCGCGATCCGTGGCAGCTCGATCTCGACGCGCGGATCACCAGCGGCTTCGTCGTGCAGGGGCTCGGCCTCGACAGCATCTGGTCGGGCAACCTCAAAATCGGCGGCGAGCCGACCAATCCGAAGATCAGCGGTCGGCTGAACCTGGTGCGCGGCGACTATGAGTTCGCGGGGCGCGAATTCGACATCGAACGCGGCATCATCAACTTCGACGGCAGTGTCCCCGCCAACCCGTCGCTCGACATCGCCGCGAATGCGAACACGCAGGGGCTGAATGCGACGATCCGCGTGACCGGCAATGCCGAACGGCCCGAGATCGGGTTCAGCAGCATCCCTGCGCTGCCCGAGGACGAACTGTTGTCGCGGCTGTTGTTCGGTACGTCGATCACGTCGCTGTCGGCCCCCGAGGCGCTGCAGCTGGCGTCCGCGGTGGCGGCGCTGAACTCAGGCGCCGGCCTCGACCCGATCAACGCGGTGCGGCGCGCCGCCGGACTCGACCGGCTGCGCATCCTGCCCGCCGATCCACAGACGGGTGCGGGCACCGCGATCGCCGCCGGCAAATATCTGACGCGACGGGTGTATGCCGAGATCATTTCGGACGGTCAGGGCTATTCGGCGACGCGCGTGGAATTCCAGGTCACCCGCTGGCTGTCGCTGCTGTCGTCGATCTCGACGATCGGCCGCCAGAGCGCCAACGTGCGCGTGTCGAAGGATTATTGACCATGCAGGCCAGAGCGGCACGAATCCATACAGTCGGCGGGCCCGAGGTCATCGAGTGGATCGACGTCGACCTGCCCCCGCCCGGGCCGGGCGAAGCGCTGGTACGGACCACTGCAGTCGGGCTGAACTATATCGATACCTATTTCCGCAGCGGCCTGTATCCGACCGTGCTGCCGACCGGGCTGGGATCCGAAAGCGTCGGCATCGTCGCGGCAGTCGGTGCGGGCGTGTCGCTGGCGGTCGGTGCCCGCGTCGGCACGTTCGGCCCGACGCGGGGTGCCTATGCCACTGCGCGGGTCGTACCGGCGGCTGAGCTGATCGTGCTGCCCGACGATATCGACGATCGTACCGCGGCGGCCATCCTGCTGAAGGGCGGAACGACCGAGTTCCTCGCCGATCGCTGCGCGCGCGTCCAGCCGGGACAGACTGCGCTGGTCTGGGCGGCGGCGGGCGGGGTCGGCCACCTGCTGGTCGGCTGGCTTAAGGCGCGTGGACTGACCGTGATCGGCGTCGTGGGCAGTACGGACAAGGCGACGTCGGTCGCGGCGGACCATGTGCTGAACCACCGCAGCGACGATATCGCCGCGCGGGTGCGCGACATCACCGGCGGGACGGGCGTGGACGTGGTGTTCGACGGCGTCGGTGCGGCGAGCTGGGACATATCGCTGAAATCGACGCGGCGGCGCGGGCTGATCGTCAGCTTCGGTAACGCGTCTGGCGCGATCACCGGCGTGAACCTGGGCGCGCTGGCCGCGCACGGATCGCTGTTCGTCACACGGCCGACGATGTTCGATTATTACGTGACCGCGGACGAGCGCGCCGCCGGTTTCGATGCGCTGTTCGGCATGCTGAGGTCCGGTGCGATCGCGCCCGAGATCGGGCAGGAATTCGCGCTGGAGGATGCCGCTGCCGCACACCGCGCGCTCGAAGCGGGCAAAACGCGCGGCAGCACGTTGCTCATCCCGGAAAGGGGCTAGCCTTCAGCAGCCCGGCAAGGTGGGCGGCGTTGGAGGCGACCATCTTCGCGGTCTTCGTGACCTTTTCCGGCGTGTCGGGCAGATCCTGGAAATCGACGTCGCCCATTGCCTCGCCCACCCAGTAGCAGGCGGCGACCGCCGGGATCGTCCAACCGGTATCGTTCAGCGACTGAAACAGCTGGGCGGAACTGAAATGCGCGCCGTCCTCGTTGCCGACGATCGCCGCCACCGCGACCTTGCCATAGCTCGGCATGCGGCCCGCGTCGTCGGTTTCGCCCAGGAACGCGTCCATCCGCTCCAGTACGCGCTTGGCGACGCTGCCGATCTGACCCATCCAGATCGGGCCTCCGAAGATCAGGATATCATGCGCCAGGATCTTGGTCCGCAGCGCCGGCCAGTCGTCGCCATCGCCTTCGTCGCTGGTCACCCCGGGCTTGATGTCGAGCGCGGCGACTCGCACGGTTTCTGTGATCTCGACGTCGTGGTCGCCGAACGCATCGGCCAGTACCGCGATCATCGCATCGGTCGAACTTTTCTCTGATGCGTCGGCCTTCAGAGTACAGTTGATCGCGATCGCCTTGATTTTCGACATGTTTTCTCTTTCGTCAGGTCTGACGGAAGAGACGCGTCACTTGGCCGCGCGTTCCTTCGACAGCCGCGTCATCAATGCCGCCGACCGCAGTGCCTGGCGCGGGATCGACGACAGGTCCGCCCATTCGCCTTCCGCATGCGCGCCGCTGCCGGTCAGGCCCAGGCCGCCGATCGTCGCCACATCGGCGGAGACGAAGCCCGAATCCGCGGCGCCGCGCAGCAGCGGGTCGAGCGGCGGCATCTCGGGCAGCCCCAGGTCGCGGTTGACTGCGTTGAGCGTGGCCAGCAGCGCGACGTTGCGCGGCGTCGGCGCCATCGGCGGATAGCTGTCGAAGAAGGTGAGCTTTGCCGTCGTCTTCGGCAGGTTCTGTGCGACGATCCCCGCCATCTTCGCCCGTACACTGGCATCCTGTTCCGGGGTCAGGGTGCGCAGATCGCCGCGCGCCACCGCGTCGGCGGCGACGATGTTGCTCTTTCCGCTCGCAGTCACGTTGACTCCGTCGGCGTCGATCGTCGCCGGGGTGCCGCCCGCCATCACGCCGACATTGTAGGTCAGGTTCGGCTCGGGCAGGTCGCGGCGGAACGCGTCGAGGATGCGCGTCAGTTCGTAGATCGCGCCAAAGCCACGCGCCTCGCCGAAGATGCCCGCCGAATGCCCGGTCGATCCGGTGGTGCGCACTTCCCACGTGGCGGCGCTGCGACGCGCGACGGTGCCCATGTCCTTGCCGCCGTTGACGACCAGCCCCTCATATTCCAGCGCGACGTCCGCCGCCCTGCCCGCCGCGATCAGCCCGGCGCGCGCGGTGGCGACCGGGCTGCCGGTCTTTTCCTCGTCGCCGGTCAGGTACACGGTGATCGCGGCATCCTTCAACGTCCCTGCGGCCTGCATCGCGCGCAGCGCGGCGACGATCACGACCATCCCGCCCTTGTCGTCGCCCACGCCCGGGCCGATCGCCCGATCCCCTTCGCGCACGAATGTCTGGAACGGCGAGGACGGCTCGAACACCGTGTCGAGATGGCCGATCAGCAGGATACGCTTGCCCTTGCCGGCCTTGCGCGCAACCAGATGCCCGGCGCGGCCGACTGCGGCCATGTCCTCCCAAGTCACCGCGAAGCCCAGCGGCTCCAGCTCGGCGCGCATCATCGTGCCGACCTTGGTCACGCCGTCGATGTTCAGCGATCCCGAATTCTGATTGGTCAGCCGCTCCAGCAAGGCGACGGTACGGTCCTGTTCGGCGGCGATGGTCGCGCGCATTGTCGCGATCTGGGGCGCGGTCTGTGCGGCGGCGGGAATGGCGGCGCACAGCGCGGCGAACGTCAGGGCGGTGCGGATCATGACCGCAAGGGCTATCATATCATCCCTTCACCGCCCAGCCCGCCGCTGCCTCCAGCGCCGGATCGCGCGCCCCGGCGATATCGCGCACCGTCGGGGCGATGTTCACATCTGGCGCGATGCCGGCATCGGGTGGCGCGCCGGGCGGAAAATAGCCGATCAGCGGCAGGTCGAATTCCAGACCGCTGGCCGGCAGGCGGACGAAGAAAAAGCACCCGCCGTTGATCCCGCGCTGGTTGCCGCCGGTCGGCTGGCCGAACAGCCGGACCCGGCCGCTGCGCCGGGCAGCCTGCGCGAACTGGAACGTCGCCGAACTGTTGGCCGGTCCGATCAGCGTGGCGACCGGCAGCGTCAGCCGCGGGCCGACGGGGGCGATCGCGTCGTCGGCGCGGTCGCCGGTCAGCCGCAGGAAGCCGGTGACGCTCGGCGCCGCATCGACGCCCAGCCTGCGAAAGCTCTGGTCCCAGGTGTCGAGATAGGGGTCGAGCGCGGCCGGCGTCGTGCGGAACCGCACACGGCGCTCGGCCCCGGGCTCACGCAGTGGCCGGTCGATCAGCCGCGCCAGGATCGCGTCGCCGCAATCCTGTCCGCCTTCGTTCGCGCGCAGATCGACGACCAGCCCGCGCGCGCCGCCCAGACTGTCGAGTCGGTCGCCGAGCCAGGTCCGCCAGTCCCATGTGCTGTCGTACAGCGCCCAGCCGGGCATGGTCAGGACCGCCACGCCATCCGGGCGCATCGTCCAGTCCCAGACCGGCCGGTCGCCCTTGGGATCGCGCGGCGTCGATTGCGCGCGCCGCGCGGCCAGGCCGATCGCCGGCACCTCTACCGTGCGCGACTGCCCGCCGGGTGTACGGACGCGCAGCCGGTGGCCGCCGTTCGCTCCGGCCCCGAAGAGCAGTCCGTGGAAGACGTCGAAATACGCGATGCGGTCATCCCCCGACACCTCCAGCAGCGACACGCGCTTGGCGTCGTTGTGACCGTCGGCGCGGGCATAGGGGAGCAGACGGGCGAGCATGGCGGAGGCGGCGATGCCGTTGACGTGCGTCACTTCGCTGCCCGGCGTCAGACCCAGCCGGTCGGGGTCCGCGGTGACGATCATCCGCCCGTCCAGCCAGCGGAACCGGAACGGCAGGCGGGTGGGGCGGTCGAACAGGTCGGCGGCAACCGCCTTCTTCTGATTGAGGAAATTGGCGTAGCTATGTCCGCAGCGGATCGTCGCCAGGAAGCGCGACAGCGCGAGGTAGCGCCCGGCCGGATCGGGCGCGGCCAGGAATTCGCGTTCGAGCGACGCGATCCGCCCCTCGACCTGCACGGGACTCGCGTAGCGGTACAGGCCGGGGTGGAGCATCAGCGCCTCGCGCAGGATGCGGATGTCGTTGCGCAGATCGGCGGGCGATGCCGATGCGGAGAAGACCGGGACGGGGGCGAAGGGGGCGGCGGCGAGCGCGGCTAGGATGTGGCGACGGTTCATGGTCGCTCGTGTCGGCGAACCAGCGGATCGGCGCGCCTCAGAACCCGTCGTCCCGCGCATCATTTCGATTTTAAGACGCGACGGCGATAGTCGGACGGGGCGACGCCATAAGCCGCCTGAAACGCCCTGTTGAAGCTGGCCTTCGATCCGAATCCGGCATCGAGCGCCAGCGTGAGCAGGTTGGCGTCGCTGCCGGCATCCAGCGCGGCGGCAACGGTGTCGCAGCGCAGGCCGTTGACGAAGGTGGAGAAGTTGACGCCCAGTCCTTCGTTCAAGGCCCGTGAAAGATGTGCGGTGTTGGTGCCCAGCCGACGGGCGACGACCGGCAGGCTGAGCTCGGGTTCAGCCGACCAGCCTTCGCTGCGCACCCGGACCGCCCAGCCCTCGCCGATCCGGCGCCAGTCGCGCGTCGCCGGCTCCGGCGCGATCGCCAGTGTAGCCATCGGCGGGAACGGGCGTTCGGCGTGACGCCAGCCCTCGATGCCCAGATATAGCCCGAACGCGGCGATCGCGATGTACAGTCCCATCAGTCCGACATAGCCGAGCGGGGCGACGGCATCCCACAGCAGATAGGTACCCCAGACCGCGCACAGGGCCAGCGCAGCGGTGATCGCGCGGCTGAGCCAGCGCGCGGCGAAGCGGTGGTCGTCGCTGCGCTGGGCGGCCAGCAGTGCGCGATAGGCTGCCAGGCGGCGCAGCCCGACGATGCCGTAGCTGGCTAGACCCGCGATGCAGAGCGCGCCCGTGAGACCCTCATACTCCCGATAGCTGGCGTCGGCCCAGGCGTCCTTGAGCGGCCAGGGCAGCAGGAACCCGGTGGTCAGGAAGGCCAGTTGCACCGATGGCGCGACCAGGTGCCGCCACGCCCGCACCGGCCAGCGGCCGGCCACCAGTGCCTCGACATACAGATATAGCAGCGGTGCGACCGCCAGGGTGATGGCAAAGGGGGCGAAGGTCAGCCAGCGCCAGCGATCGTAGAACCCGGCGAACCCGATCATCCATGGCGTCAGTATGCCGCTGAGGACGACCAGCAACAGCGCCAGCGTGCGGTTGGCGCTGCGGTTGTGCAACGTCCGCGAAAGAGCCGCGGCGATCAGCAGGAGCTGGCCGACCGCGACCAGCAGGATGGCCGTGCGCCAGCCGAAAGTGAGGCCGTCGAGCATGATCGGCAGGGTAACGGGTCGGGCGAATTGGGAAAGGGCATGGTATCATGTCCACCCATCAGTTTCGGAAATGAGGTTGGAAGCAGACCTTGCGGGCGACACTCCTGAAGCTAAGCTTGGCTTGTCGACAAAGGGGGCTACATGAAGATGATCGCCAGGATAGCGGCTTCTGCAGCCTTGGTGGCAGCGCCTGGCTGCGGCAATGCTCAGAGCCCGGGTCTGATCCCGTCGCTCGAGCGGCTGGCCAAGGCGGGAAATGCCGAAGCGCTCTACCATCTGGGAATGGCGTATCAAACTGGATCGGGAGTGGTGGAAGATCATGCCAAGGCGCTGGATGCCTTTCGCCGGGCCGCGGCGCTTGGCGATCCTCTGGCAGCCTATAAACTTGGCTGTTACTACGCTGGTCAGGATACCGATGTGGTCGCGCCCGATGCTGCGGCAGCGCTGAAGTACAAACTCGTTGCGGCGACAGCCGGCTACGCACTCGCGCAGCAGGACGTGGGCATCATCTACGCACAAAAGGGTGATGTACTGGCCGGATTACAGTGGATCGAGCGGTCAGCAGCGCAGGGATGGTCCGGAGGCTTGATGACGCTTGCGTCGGTTTACAACGGGACTGGCGGAGTCAAAGCCGACCCCGGAAAAACGGCTGCGTACTTCCAGCTTTTCCTCGCTCGTTCGCAAGCTAACGAGACGCAGACGGCTTGGCTCAAGAACTTTGCAGCACGCCTTTCTTCGGAGGATAGGAGGCGCGCCGAGGACATCGTCCGCAATTTTCGTCCCGCGCCGACTCCTCTGACGCTCACGGCACTTTCCGGACAAAGGGCTGCGCAAGATCTGGTCGGACGAAGCGCTGCACACTGAAAGTGCCTGGCACGCTGTCGCATCGCCGTCAGCCTGACTTCGGTGATGAAATGGTTCGAAGGCGTACGATCGAAATCCCGCGAAAAGGGCGCCCGGTTGCCCGGACGCCCCTTCTTTTTTGAAACCTCTCGGCGTCCCGGCAAAGCCGTGAGCCTGCCCTGCGGTGCGGGCCGGGTCGGTCGTCGCTGTGGCGACGCCGGCCCACAGGCTCAACCGCTATAGTACATATCATATTCGACCGGGCTCGGCGTCATCTCCCAGCGGGCGACTTCCGCGCGCTTGATCTCGACATAGGCCGCGATCTGGTCGGCCGAGAACACGTCGCCCTTCAGCAGGAAGTCCTGATCGGCCTCCAGGCAATCCAGTGCCTCGCGCAGCGAGCCCGCGACGGTCGGTACTTCGGCGAGTTCGGCCGGGGGCAGGTCGTACAGGTTCTTGTCCATCGCCTCGCCCGGATGGATCTTGTTCAGGATGCCGTCCATGCCCGCCATCATCAGCGCAGCGTACGCCAGATAGGGGTTGGCGAGCGCGTCGGGGAAGCGGACTTCCACGCGCTTGGCCTTGGCGCCCGTGCCATAGGGGATACGGCACGATGCCGAGCGGTTGCGCGCCGAATAGGCCAGCAGCACGGGCGCTTCGTAACCGGGAACCAGCCGCTTGTAGCTGTTGGTCGACGGGTTGGTGAAGGCGTTGACCGCCTTGGCATGCTTGATGATGCCGCCGATGAAATACAGGCACATGTCGGACAGGCCGGCATAGCCGTTGCCCGCGAACAACGGCGTCTTGCCTTCCCAGATCGAGAAGTGGGTGTGCATGCCGCTGCCGTTATCTTCCTTGATCGGCTTGGGCATGAACGTGGCGGTCTTGCCGTATGCATGCGCGACCTGATGGACGACGTACTTGTAGATCTGCATGCGATCGGCGGTGGTGACCAGCGTACCGAAGGTCAGGCCCAGTTCGTGCTGCGCGGCGGCGACCTCGTGGTGGTGCTTGTCGCACGGCAAGCCCATCTCGATCATCGTCGAGACCATCTCGCCGCGGATATCGACAGCGCTGTCGACCGGCGCGACGGGGAAATAGCCGCCCTTCGCACGGGGACGATGCCCCATGTTGCCGCCCTCATATTCGCGGCCCGAATTGCCCGGCAGTTCGATGTCGTCGATCTTGTAATAGCTGGTCGAATAGCTGTTCTCGAACCGCACGTCGTCGAACAGGAAGAATTCTGCCTCGGGGCCCACGTACACGGTGTCGCCGACGCCGGTGGTCTTCAGATAGGCCTCGGCGCGCTTGGCGGTCGAGCGCGGATCGCGCGAATAGAGTTCGCCGGTCGATGGTTCGACGACGTCGCACACCAGGATCAGCATCGGCGTGGCACTGAACGGATCGACGTAGACCGCGTCCAGATCGGGCTTCAGGATCATGTCGGATTCGTTGATCGCCTTCCACCCCTCGATCGACGAACCGTCGAACATCAGGCCGTCGGTCAGCTCGTCCTCGCCCATCAGCGACGCGACCATCGTCAGATGCTGCCACTTGCCCTTGGGGTCGGTGAACCGCAGGTCGATCCACTCGATCTCCTGTTCCTTGACCATCTTCAGGACGTCGCTGGCCGAATTCGCCATGATGAGTGCTCCCTTGCTCTTTTTGGATGCCGCGCGCGGGCGGCAGAATCATGTTGCGCCGCAGCGCATGTCAATTCACCGAAAGTTGCGCCTGCGTCAAATCGCGTCTTCGTTGCGTTCGCCGGTGCGGATGCGCAGCGCGGTTTCGACCGGGATGACGAAGATCTTGCCGTCGCCGATCCGTCCGGTCTGCGCCGCGGTCGCGATCGCCTCGACCACGCGGTCGGCCAGCGAATCCTCGACGACGACCTCCAGCTTCACCTTGGGCAGGAAATCGACGACGTACTCGGCGCCGCGGTAGAGTTCGGTATGGCCCTTCTGCCGGCCGAAGCCCTTGGCCTCGGTCACGGTGATGCCGCTGACCCCGACGTCGTGCAGCGCTTCCTTCACCTCATCGAGCTTGAACGGCTTGATGATCGCTTCGATCTTTTTCACGTCTACCCCACCCGATGGCTGCGACACGCAGCCATAGTCTCCGATCCCAGGCGATGCAGCAAGTGTGCCAGACGGCGGAGCGGCATTTTCTCTCGGGGCGGGGCGCTTGGCGGAGTTAACGAATGCCTATCAAATGGGCACACTCCACGATGCTGCCCGATTCCTAGGCCATCGCCGAGCGCAGGCCGAGATGCTCTACGAACGGATCGAAGTCGCGATCGGAGTAGAGCAAGGCGTAATCATCGACGATGCAGCGCGTGGCGATCAGCGTGTCGATCGTCTTGCGGACCGTGATGCCGTGCGCCCGGAGGCGACGGTAATTGGACGCTGCGGCACGAGCTAGATGAGCGTCGCAGATCGCCACCTCCGGAAGAATGGACAAGCGGTTTGCGATCCTACGGGCGTGCGCATCATCCTTGGCACCTTGCAGGATTTCCATCAGGATCAGGTCACCAATGACGACGAAAGACTCTTCTGACGCCAGATGATCTGCAAGAAACGCCGTCTGTCGATTGCGGACATTTCGGAAAAAATCGATCCAGACCCTAGAATCTGCGAGGATCACTCCTCAGTCAGTCCGCATCGCGTCAAGATCACCATCCCAGCCGATGCCACGCAACTCTAAAAGTTTCCGCTGGCTTTTGAGCCGGATCAAAGTGCGCAACCCTTCCTCGACAACCTCACGTTTCGTGCGCTTGCCGGTTATCGCGAGGGCATCTCGCATCAAGGTCTCGTCTATATCGATATTGGTCCGCATGTGTATCTCCTGATGGAAATATACACATCCGACCGACCGGCATCAATATGGCGGCTGGTGCCAGCCCTTCGGCGACAGCGTGAAGATCTCGCAGCCGTCCTCGGTGATCCCGATCGAATGCTCGAACTGCGCTGACAGCGAACGGTCGCGCGTTACCGCGGTCCAGCCGTCGTCGAGCAATTTCACGTCGGGTTTTCCGATATTGATCATCGGTTCGATCGTGAAGATCATGCCGGGCCGCAGTTCGGGTCCGGTGCCGGGCCTGCCAACGTGGACGACTTCCGGTGCGTCGTGGAACAGCTGGCCGACGCCGTGACCACAGAAATCGCGAACCACGCCATAACGATGCTTCTCGGCATGGCGCTGGATCGCGTTCGCCACGTCGCCCATGTGGTTGCCGGGCCGCGCCTGCTCGATCCCCAGCATCAGGCATTCATAGGTGACATCGACCAGCCGCTTCGCCTTGATCGGCACGGCATCGCCGACCAGGTACATCCGGCTGCTGTCGCCGTGCCAGCCATCGACGATCGGCGTCACGTCGATATTGACGATATCGCCGTCCTTAAGCGTCCGCTCGCCCGGGATGCCGTGGCAGACGACGTGGTTGATCGAGATGCAGCAACTGTGCGTGTAGCCGCGATAGCCCAATGTCGCGGGCACGCCGCCGCCGGCCAGGATGGTCCGGTACACGATCGCGTCGATTTCCGCCGTCGTCACGCCCGGAACGACATGCGGCACCACCGCGTCGAGCACGTCGGCGGCCAGACGCCCGGCCTTGTGCATGCCGGCGAACCCGGCGGGTCCGTGCAGGCGGATCGCCCCCGTGCGCGTGAGCGGGGCGTCGGCGGTCACATATTCGGTCATGCCGCGCGATATAGCGGCTTTGCCCCGCTTTCGCTACACGGCGCGCATGAGCCATCGCATCTGGACCGCCGCCCTCGTCGTCATCGGCGATGAAATCCTGTCCGGCCGGACGCAGGACAGGAACGTCGCCCAGCTGGCGAGCTGGCTGAATGTGCAGGGCATCCGCCTCGCCGAGGTCAGGGTCGTGCCCGATGCGGAGAACGCGATCGTCGAGGCGGTCAATGCCTTGCGCGCGCGCAACGACTATCTGTTCACCACCGGCGGGATCGGGCCGACGCACGACGACATCACCGTCGATGCGATCGCCGCAGCGCTGGGCGTGGGCGTCGAGGTGCACCCAGAGGCGCGCGCGGTGCTGGAACGCTATTACGAAAGCCGCGGCGGACTGACCGAGGCGCGGCTGCGCATGGCGCGCGTTCCCGCCGGGGCCGACCTGATCCCCAACCGCGTGTCCGGCGCGCCGGGCATCCGCATCGCCAACATATTCATCATGGCGGGCGTACCGCACATCACTGCCGGCATGCTCGACGCGCTGACCGGTACGCTGGAGGGCGGGCGGCCGGTGCTGTCGGCGACGATCGGCTGCTGGGTGGCGGAAAGCGAGGTCGCCGACCTGTTGCGCGATGCCGAGCGCGCGCATGCCGGGGATGACGGAGGCGTGTCGATCGGCAGCTATCCATTTTTTCGTGATGGCCGGACCGGCGCCAATTTCGTCGTCCGATCCCCCGACCGGGCGCAGCTGGACGCGTGTACCGCAGACCTGACCGCGCGGCTCGTCGCGACCGGTCGGGCCGTGGTGGCGGACGGCATCTGACGCAGGCGGCCGCTCAGGTGACGGCGACGCCGGTCGCAGCGCCGGAGGACCAGGCGCGCACGACCACGCTTGCGCTGCTCGCGGCGCGTACGCCCGGTGCGACGGTTTGTCCCAGCGAAGTGGCCCGCGCGATCGATCCCGGCACCGGCGGCGACTGGCGGGCCGCGATGCCGATCGTCCATCGGGCCATCGATCGGCTGCTCGAAGACGGGCTGATCGGCTTGAGCTGGAAAGGCCGGACCCTGACGCACCGTGCCGGGCCATACCGGATCGGCCACCGCGCATAGCGCCGACGACGCGATCCGCGTTGACCACCGCCCCCCGATTATGCCACTGCGCTCGCCGACAGGACACGTCCTCGCGACGCGGGTGTAGCTCAATGGTAGAGCAGAAGCTTCCCAAGCTTACGACGAGGGTTCGATTCCCTTCACCCGCTCCAGTCTGTAAATCAGCCATTTTTTCCTCCTATCTTTGAATTTGTCGCGCCGGTCTTTGCGGTGACGGTGCGGTGGAACGCGGATGGAACAAGCGCGCAGATGTCATCGATGATTGACTCGGTAGCGGCCAAGGCGAGGCCGAGATTGGCCGGGTCGCGCAAGGCGTAGATGTCGCTGGTGCTGGCCTTGACGTGACCGAGCATGATCTCGCCTTGCCGCCAATTGGCCTCTCCGATCCGACGGCGGGCGAGCGTCGCCATCGAACGGCGGATCAGCTTTGCACCCGCCTCGCCCCGTTCAACCGGGAGGCCGATCTCTGTACGCATCGCCTCCCAGGTCGCGCGGATTGTCGTAACGGGCAGATAGGTCTTCGCCATGCCGTCGAGAAACGGGGCGAACTGGCGGGCAATCGGTATCTGGCCGCGATATTTGCGGGTTTGCCTTCGCCCGGGCGGGTTGAGGTCCAGGACGCCGGCGCTGGGAATCCATTGTCCGCGGCCGAGGTCCATGATCTCCTCTGGCCGCGCCCATGTCGCGACCGCGGCGCGCAGGTAGGCGAGCAGGTTGCGGCGGTAGGCAATGTACACGTCGCGCTCGTGCGCGCTGCGGACCTTTGGGCCGGACGGGTCGAGGCAGAACCGAAACATCGCCGCCAGCGTGGCAACATCGGCGCGGTACCGTGGCGACGCAGACACGTCGCGCGCCTGCTCTGCGCGGAATTTTGCGGACTGGCCGTCGGTGGCGTTGATGGCCGCGGCCAGCTGGCGAACGCAGCCCTCGATGTGGCCTATGCTGCGAGCGCGGATATGGTTCCCCCGCGGTGACACAACCGGCTTCTCGGCGAGCCATTTGCGGAACCCGTTCACCCAGCGCAGATCGACCTGCGGGCATGTCACGGTCGGATCCGTCGAAGCGATATACTCGATCGCCAGCGCCATGCGGCCACGCGTCGCTTTGAAGCCGGCCTGGTGCTCGCCCAAGAGAAGGTAGTCTGTAATCGCTGCAGTCAGCAGCGGTGAGGTCTCGCCATCGAACGGTCGCCCGCAGGTTTCGCAGATGCGATGGCCAGTTGCTGCCAGATAATGCCGGTCCAGCTCTAGCCGCGCGCGCCCGTGATCGCCTGTGCCCGCTGAAGCGCTTCGCTCACGTCGGGCGGCGGCATCATACCAGACGATTTCGAGATTGGGTCGGTCGTTCCGTGCGAAGAGACGGAAGTCTCCGCGCTGGTAGATCGGTTTCCCGCGCTTCGTTTTTGGCATTCGTCCCTCTGGTGCTTGGCGACGGCGTTGCGGAAAGTGGCTATGGCGCCGGTGGTCACGAGCAGATCGAGGTCGGCCGGACTCAGCTGGATGGTCTTGCCCGCCTCGATTTTTCGAGAGAGACGTCGGTCGAGATCGGGAAGTGTCGCGACCGTCATCAGCTGATCCTCGCAACACGCTGATCACGTCCGCGCGACGACGGGGGAGGATTGGCCAACAGCGCGAGCTGGCGGCCCTCCCCGGGGAAGTCGAGATCGAGACGCTGGCAATCGATGCAGTTGCAGAGCGCAGCCGATCGATCATTGTGAATCGGGTGATGCTTCATCGTCACCTCCATTGCGTGTACGCGGCGATGCCGGCGTCGGTGATCGACCAGCGATTGTTCTGACCGGCCTTGCCGCGGACCAGGACCGGTTCGCTGGTGACAAAGCCGAACGCCCGCAGCTGGCTGAGCGTGGGATGATTCCACCGCTCCTCGCGCGCGGACCAGCGGACGGTTCGGAGCACCTGCCCCTCGATCCTCGACAGCGATGAGGCTGCGACCGGGCGGGCAAGCGCGGTCATTTGTACATCTCGTCGAAGATCGGGCCGTTGCGGCGACGCCATTCACGCGCCCAGGCGCGTCCCTCCGCCGCTTTCTCGACCCGACGGTCGGCGGACACACGCGCGCCGCGTTTCAGCGCTTCTCGGCTATCGGGGTGGACACCGCGCGCCATCAGGAGAGACCCAGCGCTTTACGATAGGTTTCGAGCAGTGCGTCCTGCTCCTGCAGCTGGTGCCGCTCCATCTTCCGCAGGCGAACGATCTGGCGCATGATCCGCGCGTCGAAGCCGGTCGATTTCGCTTCGCCATAGACGTCAGAGATATCGTCGCTGATGCCGCGTTTTTCTTCCTCGAGCCGCTCGATACGTTCGATGAGCAGCCGAAGCTGCTCGGCCGTTACGTTGTCAGTCACTGGGGTGCTCCCGTTCAAAAATCCGGCCGCGGGCGGCGGGGGATTGGGTGGACATGTACGGTCAGGGTCAGCACACGCGGGCCGTCATCGACGGCGATCGCGGTGAAGGCGCGCCGGGTAGACAGCACGTCGGCGTGGCGACCACGCAGCTGGCCCGGGCCGAGGAAGACCGCGCGATCGCCGCGCGCGATGCCGCCGCCGCCGGTCACAGGCCGATGATGGCCAGCGGCTGATGCAGGCCCAGCCCGTCACAGATCGCGCCGAGCAATATGCCGATCGCGATCAGTGCCACGCCTGCGCGGCGAGACAGCGGCGATGTCGTCGGGTGCGCCGGTGTGCAGCGGATGCACGGGCAATCGAGCCGGTGAATAGCGAGGCGGGCGGCGTCGCGGGCCAGCGGGGCAGCGGTGATCGGTGCGTGAAGCATGAACGGTCCTTTCGTGCAGGCAAGACTGTTCCGATCCCGCCGAGAGGGGGCGGCGGGGCGGCGCGGTTTCAATGGGGATCGGCGGGGTCAGCCCGGCGGGAGGTCAGCCAATGTTGGTGTGCGGCACCCCCACACCGCACACATCCGCCGCCGGCACCGGTGGGGTGTCATCATTGGCCGGTGGCGGCGTATCGTCGTTATCGGCACGACGGCGCAGCGGCACGGTGCGCAGGTCGACGCCCGCGCGGGCCTTGCGGCTCGGACGGATCGTGTGACTGATCGTTACGTGAACCTCGGCCGTCGCACCGAAGACATGGCCGCATTCGGCGTCGCTGCATTCGAAATGCAGCTGGCGAACCTCGTTCGAGATCCGCGTCGAGCTGCGCACGATCGCGCGCGCTTTGCAGTGTGGGCAATGGACGCGGTAGACGCCGCGCTTTCCAGTACTGGGTGTCGTCATGTATCCCCCCCTCGGGGCGCGCCCCCCGCGGTCCGGTCAGGCCCCATGCCTGCCAAGAGAATCGGGAGGGTTGCGTTGAGGGCGGCTGCGCCCTCCTCGACCTGGCGGGCCGCATGGGCGCGGTCGGAAATAGTGGCACCGTGCCGCGCGGCGGCGACCAGTGCGGCGTTCGCTTCGGCGACCTCGACGATGGCGCGCTCGTTACGCTTCGATAGTTCGATCTGACATGCGAACTCCGCACGTGCGCCGATGTCCATCAGCGTCGCCAGCGTCTCCATCAGCGGATAGCGCCCGCCGCCGGCGGCAGCATAGGCGAGGTCGAGCGTCGGGATCAGATCGGCCGGCAGGCGTTCGCGCCGGCCGGGATGCGACCATGCCCGCACGATGCTCTGCTTACGGCCGCAGATGCGGGCGATTTCTTCCCAGGTCAGATGCGCGGCGATGATATCGAGTGCGTGTTCGATCGACACGGCGGGGCGAAGCAGCGTCATCCGTCGCCGCCCGGCTGCCCGGACCGTGCACGGGCAGGGAGAATGTCGTGCGCGCTCCGGGCCACAGACGGGGCGATCCGCACGTCCGACCAAAGACCGCTACGGACTCGGGCGGTCTGCGAGCGCCCGATTGTGAATGCTGAAAAGCGCGCCGTCGATCGCAGCATACGACCGACGGCGCCAAGGCTAGGGAGGGTCGGCAGACACGCAGGTTCGCCGCCGGCAAGACTGCCGGCGGTCGATATCCGGCCGGTCTGCCAGCGGCCGAAAGGGAAGGACGGAAGTGCGATCACGCGCTGGCGACGATCGACGGGCGGTTGGAGGTGTGACGGCGCGGCGCGCGGGCCGGGGTGCGGGTGAAGGCGGGCAGCTTCGATGCATCGACGATCGGATAGATGTCGGGCCGCAGATGATGGCGGGACACTTCCGTCGCAGTCTCGACCTGCAGGACGTGCTCGGGCGGGAGTCGCTTGCTGACCTGCAGCCACTTCCACACGGCGGGCTGCGAAACGCCACAGATGGCGGCGAATTTCTCCTGCGATCCGGCGCGGGCGACCGCTTCCGTCAACGCTTCGAACTGTGTGGGTTGCTGTTCCATAGCGTCAGTTATGGCGAATGTATTAGGGGAGTCAAGTACGAATCTGCGGTAGCGGATTATAGCGGTTGTAATAGCTAGGTCTGGTGTCACTTGGTCACCGCATTCTCAGCCGCCTAACGGATCTCGGTCTGTCCCAGTCCGAGCTCGGCCGGCGTGCTGGCGTGACACAAGGTACGATCGCACACTTGATCAGCGGTCGTTCGACCGGCACGAAACATCTGCTGGCGCTAGCGCGCGAATTGCGCACCACCCCCGCTTTTTTGCTAAGCGAAACGGATGATCCGAATGAGGGTGTTTCGCCACCGCCCTCCGAGAGAGAAATCGCCGAGCACTTCGACCTCGTCGAGATCAGCGAGATCGATGTCGCATATGGCATGGGCGAATCCTTCATCGACGATCACGTCGAACTGCAGATCCACCATTTCCCGCGGCTATGGGTCGAATCGATCACGTCGTCTCCGCCGTCGGCTCTGACGATCGCGCGGGGCCGCGGCGACTCAATGGACCCAACGATCCGCGACCGCGACATGGTGATCTTCGACCGCTCCCGCCGCGTCCTGGACGAGGCCGACGCAATCTGGGTGCTGACCGTTCAGGGGATGGGAATGATCAAGCGCCTGCGCCAGCGCGGATCGAACGTGGTCATCCAGTCAGATAATGACCGGGTGAGTGACGAGGTGGTGCTGGCCGACGACGTCACGCTTATCGGGCGCGTGGTTTTCATTGGGCGTCGTACTTAGCGACAGTCGCTCCCTTTTTGTGCCCGAATCCGACGTATGACACCTGGACTCGCGTGTCATTGCGCGAGCACATTGCGGTTGGACTTCGGGGGCACGATCGGTGGAAGCATTCGTAGGACTTCTGGCGCTCGCATCGATCGTTGCGGTCGTGACGGGCGCGGTACGCTACTTCTTGCCACGTCTGAGAGGTCAGCGGCGGCAATCGCGCAACATCGTCCTGGCTGGGATAGGCTGTTTCATCCTCGCCGCCGTGATCGTTCCGAAGCCGACGCCCGAGCAGCTGGCCGAGCGGGCCGCGGCCGACGCCAAGGCCAAAGCCGCTGACGCGGCGGACGCCAGAGCCGCAGACGCGGCGAAGGCGGTTGCCGATAAGGCCAGCAAAGCGAAGCTGCAGGACGAGGCCGCGGCGCTGTGGTCCAATATCGTGACCGAGGCGAAACCTTGCGATAACGCGGGAGATCGTGTGGCATCGGCCGCGAGGTCCGGTGACGTCTATCGCCTTTATGCCGTTGCCAAAGAGAGCCAAGCTGCATGCGGGTCGGCTGTCGCCGCGACTTTTCAGCTCAAAGCGCCAGCTTCCGCGGTCGGCGAATCAAAGGTCGCGTTTGAAAACGCCATTATTAAATGCGGAGAAGCGCACTCGATCAAGCAGATTGCCTTCGGCAAAGTCGCTGACGTTGCGGACGGGAATATGCGTCCCTCTGCCGTGACGGAGGCCCGCGAGAAGCTTGAGGTTGCGAGTGGGGGAGGCCTGTACTGCGCTGCCGCGATGATGCAGGCGGCTAGCAAGGCCGGGGTCGATAGCAAGATTTTCGAGTCGAAGACTTAGTCGTCGGCTCATTCGATCCGCGTCTTGGCCGATAGAATTCTATGCAGCGGTTTCCAATTTAAGCTTCGTCGTCAGTCCGCTGGCATCGAGCGAGTGCGACAATTCGGCGATCAGCCAGCGGCGAGCGTCGATCGTCGGCTTGAATCCCGCCGGGGTGACCGGCTGTTCGGGTAGTAGGTCGGGACGGCCGAGCTTGAGCGTCACGTCGAAACTGGCCTCCGCGCGTTTCGCGCGGCTGGCGGCGGCGCTGGCCGCGGCCATAGCGTCGGCCTCGCTATGGAAGACTTTGCGCAGGCGGCGCGGTTTGCCGCCCGCGTCGCCCTTGCCACCGACGGCGACGGTATGGCGTTCGCCCTTGTCTTGGTCGTGCCAGCGCGCCTCGACGCCGGCGTCGGCCGAGCGCTCCTCCTCGCTGTAGCGATAGTCGGACACATGGATGGGCAGCAGCTGTAGCGCAGGCAGCGCCACGCCACCGGCGCTGGCGGCGCGGCCGATCGGCGCGAGGATCAGCTTGCCGTCCTTGACGGTCGCCACGGCGTCGTGACGCCGGCCGAGCTGGCGGAGCAGGGCCATGTCGCTTTGCTGGTGCTGCGCCAGGACCGGGACCGGGATCGATTCGAGCGCGGCGGCGATGCGCGGTTCCAGTTTCTGGCGCTTGGCGATATCGCGGGCGATCGTGCCGAGCGTCGTGTCGCGATGGCTCGTTTCACGGCGGGTGCGAAAGCCGGCGGTCAGGTCGGCCGAGCGCGCGCGAATGGTCACCGTATCGGGCGGGCCACCCCATTCGACCTGGTCGACGGTGAAGCGCCCCTTGTCGACCAGGCCGACGCGGACATCGTCACCCTGCAGCCAGCCCAGCGCCAGCTGCACCGATGCGCCCTTGCGGGGCAAGGCGAGGCGACCATCGCTGTCATCGAGCACCAGGTCGAGCTGGTCCGCCTCGCCGCCGCGCTTGTCGGTCAGGGTCAGACCGACCAACCGCGGGCGCGCCTTGTCCGAGATGTCGATGCCATCGACGATCAGCCTGAAGCCGGCGACGTTCGACCGGCGTACGCTGGCGCTGGTGGCGCGAAGGTCGCCCATCAATCGACCCGCCGCAGATCGATCGTGAAGTCGACCCAGCGCGGTACGCCATCGATCATCAGATGCTTGCGCCGCGTGTCGAGCAACAGGATGACGTAGCCGCCCCAGACCCGGCCAGTGCCGTCGACGAATTGATAGGTATCGCCGCGGTCAGCCATGTCGACCAACGTATCGAGCGCGGCGAAGCGGCCGACGACGCCGGGCACGAGCGCGCCGGACAGCGATACGCTATCCTCCCCCGGGCCGACGAATTGCGATCCGTCGCGCGCGCCGACGCGGGGTGCGGCCTCGTGCTTCCACTCGCGTTTGTGCGTCAGCTCGCCGAACGGGAGCGACGTTATGTCGAACACGAACAGGCCGAGCGCGGCAAGCATCAGTCGGCGTCCTGGTCGAGGTAGGAGGAGCCCCGCGCGGCCAGCGACATTCGCGCCTGCTGGTCGAGCGCCGCCTTGACCGCCTCGGCGATCCGGCGGGCGAGGGTGTCGGCATCTTCGCCCGCCGCGGCCTGCACCGTGATATCGATGCTGTTGTGCATCGTGATCGATCCGGCGGTGCCGTCGCCTGTGTGCGACGCAAGCGCGGGCGGCGACTGCGGCGGCGTCGCGCGCACGGTCAGCGGAGCAGGCTGGCGGATCGGCGGGGAGGCGGCGATCGGCGCGGCCATCAGCGCGCCGGCGGCGGCGATCGGCGTGGCGATCTTCGCGAGACGGCGGCGGTTCAGTTCGTGGTTGGGCACGATCGTGCCGCTAACCGGCATCTCGAGGATCTCCGGACCGCGTTCGCCGACCAGGTAACTCTTGCCGCGCGTCACCGGCCCGCCGTCCGCGCGCGCGCCGGCGATCGGCCGCGGCCTGGGCTTGCCGGCCGTCGCCGGCGCAGCCTTGCCGGCCGTGGCCGGCTTCGGCGTGGACTGATTGGCCCCGTTGAAGAAGTCGGTCAGCGCGGACACGCCGCTGGTCAGGAAATCGACGAAGCGCTTCAGCTTGTTGTAGACGCCACCGATGAAGCCGCCGACGGCGCTTCCCCACGCCTGCCAAGATGCGATCGCGATCGGCCCGACCAGTCGGCCGATCCAGTCGATCGCGGGCTGAATGAATCTCATGATCGCCCCGCCCATATTGGCGAAGCCGGCGACGACGGGCGCGACTACGCGGCCTACCCAGCCGATGAATGCCCCGCCCAGCGCCCCAAGCGCACCCACCAGCCGGCCGAGCGAAGCGCGCAGCGGGGCGGTGGCCGCGGCGAAGGATGCGAAGATCGACGAGAAGAACGCCGCGATCCCGCGCCAGTTGTTGTAGATCCAGACGCCGGCGGCAACGATCGCCAGTCCGACCGCCACGACCGCGGCCCCGATCAGCCAGATCGGCGCGGTCACGGCCCCCAGCGCGCCGGCGATCGGGCCGAGTGCCATCAAGAGGGTCCGGCCGATCGTGCCGATCGGGCCTATCAGGAATCGGAGGATGCCGCCGAAGCGCGAGAACATCGACCCGATGCGCAGGATCCACGGCCCGATCAGGCGCAACCTGGTGCCGAGCCGTCCCAACAGGTTCCACCCACGGGTCAGCGGGCCGACGATGACGCCGAGCGCCATCGCCAGCGCGCCCAGGCCGGTCAACAGGATAGACAGGCCGGCGACGCTCAACGTGACCGCGCGCGCCGCCGCCGGGCTGCGTTCGGCCCAGTCCGAGAACGCCAGCGCCGCATTGCCCAGCTTGATCCGCATAGCGGTCAGTGCCGGGTTGACCGCCGTTCCGATCGTGTTCGACGCGCGCGACAGATTCGCATCGGCCGCTGCCTGCTGCGCCGCCGGGTCACGCGCCATGCGGACGCCGAAGTCGGCATCGATCGTGCCGCCGCCCTTCGCCAGCGCCTCGGCCCGCAGCGCCTTGTACTGGTCGAAGCCGGCGATCAGCGGGCGCAGCGCGCCCTGCACCTGGGCATCGTTGAACAGGAACGGGAGCTTGGCGGTATCGCCCTTGGTCGCCTGCTTCGTCAGCTCGATGATCGCCTCGAGCGGCGTCTTGCCGTCGGCGTACGCCTTCTTCAGCGCGTTGGGGAGGTCGATCCCCATCTTCTTAAAATTACCGATCGTCTCGGTCGAGTTGATCTTGTTCAGCAGATTGAGGACGTTGTTCGACGCCTCGTCGGCATTGGCCGCGCCGTTCTTGGCGATCTGCAGCGCCGCGGCGAGATCCGCGACGGCACCGACGCCGGTCTGGCCCAGGCCCTGCGCGGCGGCGGTCAGGCTGGGAAAGGCACCCGCCATGTCCTTCAGCTCGACGCCGCCACGTTTCCCGGCCAGCGTCATCACATCAAGCGCGCGGCCGACTTCGCCGATCGGCACCTTCAGGTTATTGTAGAAGGCGAAGCTGGACCGCGCGAGATCATCGACGCCGGCCTTTTCCGCGGTCGCCGCGCGGCCGATCTTGGGCAGCATCGCCATCGCGACGCGGGGATCCAGGCCGGAGGCAATCAGGGTACCGACGCCAGTGCGCAACTGGTCAGGCAGCTGGCCTACGTCGCCGGCAAGTTTCTGGATGTTGTTGCTCATCCGCCGGGTTTCATCGGCACCCAGCCCCGCGGTGATCGCTATATCGGTCATCGCCGATTGCGTGTCGCGCGCCCCATTCGCCGCTGCGATCAGCGGCGCGCCGATCACGGCACCGCCGGCCATCATCGACAGGCCGGTCGATTGCATCCGCGATCCCATCGCATCGGCCTTTGCCACCCGGGCCGAGCGCCGCGCAGCCAGATCCTCCTTGGCGCGCTGGTCATCGAGCCGGCGATTGGCGCGGCCGATCGCATCGCCCAGGCGATCCTCCTCGCTGGCGAGGCGGCGGACATCGACGCCGGCGTCCTGCAACTCGGCTCCCAGGCGCTTCAGTTTCTCGGTCTGGTTGCCGGTGGTGGTCGAAAGACGCTCGACCTTGTTCTGCGCGGCGGTGAGCTGCCGGGTCAGCTGGCCGGTCGGGCCGTCGGTCTGCTGAATCTCCGCGCGCAGATCACGGACCTTGCGGCGCGCCTGGTCGAGCGCCTGATAATTCTCCGACAGCGCGCGCTGCAGGTCGCGGAAGCCGCCGATCTTGGCGGTGCTGCGTTCGAGCTGGAGCACTTCGCGCTTGGTCGCCGCCATGTCGCGGCCGGCCTCGCGACTGGCGCGGCCGATGTTGCGGATCGGGGCTGTCAGCCGATCGAGCGCGGCGAACTTGACCATCAACGAAAGTGTGCGGTCCATGTCAGCTGTCTGCCTGCTTGGCCTGGTGGCGGCGAAGCGCGCGATCGTGCCACCGCGCAATATCGCCCAGCGTCATCGCATCGAGATTGTCGAGCGTGACGCCGGGCAGGATCGTGAGGATGTCGGCCATCGCCTCTTCTACGAGGTCTGGAACTCCGCTTTCCGGCGCGTCGGCACCAAAAAATCGGAGAGGGCACCGGCAAGCTCGAGCTGGTCGGCACCGTCGATCTGATCGACCTCTTCGGTAATCAGGCCGTCGAGCGAGATCCGCGGGGCGAGGCGGCGGACTTCGTCGTAGTCGAGCTGGCCGAGCTTCGCCATCGACAGGCCGCGGAAGTCACCGCCCTTGGGCCGGCGAAACTTCAATTCGGTCAGTGCGCCGGCGTCGCGGGCGAGCGGGGTTTCGAGCGGTACGGTGAGCAGCTCGACCTTTCCGGTCGAATTCGGGGTGTCCATCGTCGATGCTTTCTTGTGGATGAGGGGAAGCGAAACCGGAGCCGGACGCGTCAGTTCATGCCGAGCGCGGCGCGGATCTCGGCGTAGCGATCGACGCCGCCGACGATGTAGATGCAGTTGAGCCAGTCGATCTCGAGCTGCACGATGCCACTGACCGTCCACTTCACGTAAACGCCGGTCAGCTTGACGGTCCATTCGGTCTTGTCGCCCGGCTTGGCGGTGCCGGGATCGATCTCCGGGATGCGACCGCGCACGACCAGCTCGGCCGGCTTGACCCCGCCCTCGACGTCCTCCTGGTACGCTCCGACGAATCGCAGCAGCGTACCGGCGACGCCGATCGCGCCGAACTGGCGGAGGACCTGCTCGACCAGGCCGGCGAACTTCATCTCGACCTCGAACTTCTCGAGGCCCATCGCGACGTCGATCTCGCCGAGCAGGCCACCGGGGCGGATGCTCTCGACCTTCTCGGCGATCTTGCCGAGGCCGACCTCGCCGATCTGGCCGATGTAATTGGTGCCGTCGAGGAACAGCGTGAAGTTCTTCAGGATGGCGGGGAGGCCCATGGGTGCGTCCTTCGTGGTCTTGAGCGAGTGCGGTGGGGGCGGGCGATCAGCCGTTCAGCTGCGCGCCGAACGTCAAATAGTATTTGCCGGTGATGCGCTGGTTGAGCGTCAGCCCCTCGAGCGGAGCGACCGGTGTGAAGTCGTAGTCGATCGCCAGTTGGCCCGCGGACAGGTTCTGGATCGGGTTGAGCGCGGGATCGTACCAGCACCGTCCGCCGATGATCCGGCCCTGCGCCTGCCACGTGGCGAGCCGCATGTTGGCGGTTTCGACGACGTCGCGGACGGTGCCGACGGTCATCGGATGATCGATGAACTGGGCTTCCGCATCGGCGATCGCATCCTGGATCGCCTGCGCGCTGCGCGTCGCCGGCTCGAACGCGAAGAACGCCTCCTCGCTGGTGCCGCGGTTGCCCCAGAAACGGTAGCCGCCGCGGCGGACGATCGTCGTGACCTGCGCCGCGTTCAGGACGCCGGCGTCGGTCGACGCGTCGCGGATGTCGAAGCCGACGTCCTTCGTCATGCCAGCCACGCCGTTCACGACGACGTTGGAGATGGACCGGTGCCAGCCGACGCTTTCGTCGAGCATCGCCCGGACGCCCAGCGCTGCGGCGACGGCATGGCCATCCCAGCCCGTCATGTCCGGCCAGATCAGCATCAGCTCGCGCTGGCCGAATTCGCCGCGATAGGTAACGGCCTCGTCCCGGTCGACGGCGATGATGCCGTCCGGGCGGCAAGCGGCATAGACGAAGCCGCGCAGCTTCTGCGCCACGACGATCGCCGCGTTGACGACCTCCTGGGTGTCGAAGCCCGGGATGCCGATGATCCGCGGACGGACACCGGTGCGCGCCTCTGCCACGAGCAGCGACTGCAGGCCGGTGTAGACGCCGCCGGTGGTACCACCGATGACGTTCTCGGTCGTGGCCTCGGCGTCCGCGCCGGCGGCGACGCGCACAACGATCACGAGGGGCGAGCCCTGGTCGGCGATGGCCCCGAGCGCCAGGCGCAACGTACCTCCCGTCCCGGCCACGCCGATCGCCGCGACGACGTCGGTGACCAGGACCGGGCGATCGAGCGGGAAGGCGGCGTTGAGCGCGTCGGCCGCAGCGCCGACGGCGGCGGTGGCGGTGGCGACCAGGCCGATGACGGCGGTCGATTTCTCGAGGATCGGGCGGATGCCGGTGACCGGCTCGTTGACCTGGATGCCGTGGAAGGTCGTCATGGGGTGCGGATCCTCAAACTGTGAGACGAAGGGGGGTGAAGAGGTTGACGGGGCCGGGTGCCGAATCGTCGGTGCTGACGCCGTCGATACGCAAGGCGAAGGCACCGTCGGCGCCGGCGGTTTCGAGCGTCACGCGGGTCAGCTTCAGCCGCGGTTCCCAGCGCGCCAGCGCGGTGGCGGTAGCGGCGAAAACGCGCAGCCGGCCGAGGCCGTTCATCGGCTGATCCTGCAGCTCGAACAGATCGGAGCCATAGTCGCGGACGCCGACACGGGTGCCGCGCGGCGTCGTCAGGATATCGGCGACCGACTGTGCAAGGTGCGCGACGCCGGACAGCGCGGCACCGGTGCCGGCATCGATGCCGGTCAGCGCGGCCGTCATTCAGGCTTCGCCGTCTTAGCGGGACCGGCCTGGACGCCGGGATGCTTGTGGCCCTGCAGGCTGATGCTGCCCGCCTTCACGTCACCGGTGGCGGTCAGCCGGCCCTGGACCTCGACGTCGCCGACGATCTTGACGTCGGCCTGGATCGTCACGCCCCCCGGTGCGATGATTGATACGGTGGCCCCGCCGGGCAGAACCGCCTCGAGCGCGTGAGTGGTCGGATTGTAGGCGAGCACCGCCCCGTCCTCGAACTGCACAAGCTCGCGGTCGGGATCGCCCAGGTGCGGAAACGCGTCGCACGTCATGCCGCGCATCGCGATCGCGCCGGCGATGTCGCCTTCCGGCGCGAAGAGCGTGACCTGCTCACCGATCTTGGGGCGGGACCAGACTCGGGTGCCGCCGGCACCGCCGGTGAAGAACCGGATGGGTCCGGATTCGAGATCGCCCAGCGCGACGGTGATCCGGCCGGCTGCGAGATCGACCGAGGCGATCCGGCCGTGGCGGATCAGCTCGCCCAGCTGGCCGGGAATGTCGTCGTCGTCGCGCATTTGAACACGCTGGCCGAGCGGTTCCGCCCGCGCACCCGCGGCCTGTTGTAGCGGGCGGCGCTACAACAGGCGGATATCAGCGGGCGAAGAGCGCGAAACCACCGGCGTCGAAGGTGCCCGCGGATGCCAGCCGGATCCCGCGGATGCCGCCAGCGCAATGCCAGCCGATCGGCTGCGCGAGATTGTTGGCCGTGCCTACCCACGGCCCGGCGGGCGCGCCGCTGGGGCCGTGGCCGCACAGGAACAACCCGCTGTCGCCGCGGTAACGCGTGACGAGGCACGCACCAGTCACGATGTCGCTGGTCTGGCCGAGATAGGCGAGAACGCCGGCCGCGCTCCATGCCGCGCCATCGTAGACCGACACCGTGACCTCCGATCCGGTGGTCAGGCTGATGCCGTTCATCTCGATAAGCAGGTCGGAATAGGTCTGTGGCAGCGCGGCGAAGGTGACGACGGCCTGTCCCGATGCCGCGACGGTGGCGACAGCTCCCCAACTGAAACCGGCCAAGCCGCCCGGTGCATAGTCGTACTGACCCGGCCCGACCCACTTAAGAACGCTATCGACGACGGATCCGACCGGCATCAGCCGGGGAGCCTGACCGACGCCAAGATAGCGCGCATCCGACTGCGCCTTTGTCCAGACGTCGGCGGCGATCGCGAACGGAGCGATCAGCGCATTCAGCTCGGCCTTGGTGTAGGCGGTGTCGGTTGGGGTGTAGCCGCCGACCAGGGCGGTGACCTCCGCCCTGGTGAATACCGTGCCGAGGACGCCGGCGATCGCCTGCGCCACGACCTCGGCGGGCAACAGATCTCCCTCCCACCGGTCGCGGATCTCCTGGAGCGAATCGCGGACCTGCATCGCCAGCTCCATGACCGGCACGATCCCGTCCTGGATCCGCTGCAGGCCGACGCCGCGCAGCAGGTCGATCAGGCTCAGGAATTCCGGCTTGACCGCCTCGACCGCGCGGATGCGCGCCATGATATAGTCGATGGCGCGATGCATCCGCGCGGGCGTACCCTCCGGATCCCGATCGAAGTCCAGTTCGAGCGGGCGCGCATATTCGGGATCAGTCGGCTGCAGCGACATGGTCCACCAGTCCTGCCTGCGCCAGCATCACGTCGAGCGTCGAGCGATCGACGGTGATGGCGGTGCCCGGGCGATAGTCGAAACCACGATCCGGGAAGATCCGGGTGATGGAAACGCGGTAATAGCCCGATGCGCTGGGCGGGACGGTCTTGGATCGAGCGGTGGCCATGACGGCGGCTCCTTTCGTTAAAGCGCGTAGTCCTTGCGGAACGCGACGTGGAACAGGTTGAGCAGGTTGTCGGTCCCGCCCTCGATCTGGATGCGATAGTTCGCCACCGCGGCCCCCAGGTTGAACAGCCACGTCCGCTCGATCGCGCCATTGCCGAGCGCCACGTCGACGAATGACGACGCCGCGACGACAGTGGCGTGGCCGACGCCGGTGCGCAGCTTCGCCACCGCGGTGTGGTGCGCGGCATCGAAATGTTCGAGGCGCGCGACGACGCGGATGGCGGTCGACGGCGCAGGCAGCGCCCGCGCGGTGGAGACGTGGCGCAGGGTCGTGGCGGGCCGGGCGACCGTGACCTCGCTGGTGCTCAACTGGATCGCCGGCATGACCTCGGGCGAGCCGGTGAAGACCGCGCGCAGCGGGACCAGCGGGGGCAGCGCGCCGCCGGCGTTGAGCGATACGTCGATCCCTCGCGCGATCGGCGTCCAGGCGTTGTTGACGTTGACCTCGAACGTCAGGTCGGTCGAACCCGGCGCGACGGTGTTGGCCAGGAAGTCGAGATCGACCATCCCGCCGGCCAGCTGCAGCGGCTGCAACTCGATCACGGCGCGCGCGGTGGCGAACTTCGCCGCATAAAGCGAGAAGCACAGGTCACGCGTGGCATCGCCCTGCTGATACGCGCCGTCGACCACGCCGAAGAACGTGCCGGACGTAAAGTTCTCGCCGCCGGTCGTGGCAAGCCAGTGGTTGGCGGCGCTGATGACGACGATCGCATAGCGTTTGCCGCCGGTCAGGAACACCGGCTGCAGCGGTACGATCGTTTCCTCGCCCAGCTTCATGTCGGCGCGCAGGATGGTGGTGACCGAGATCGTCTTGTCGAGGACGGCGACGCCGCGGTCGGTTTCGCAGATCGCGACGGTGGCGTTGCCGGCAACGGCCAGGCGCGTGAAGGTCAGGCCGATCGCGTCGAGCCACTGGTCCGAACCGTTGAGGAAGGTCTCGGCCACCTGCCCGCCGGCGATCGTGTGTTCGACCGCAGCGTTGGCCCAATAGGCTTCCTCCACTGTGTCCGACCAGTAGTTGTTCGTCCGGACGGCCTGGATCCCGGGCTGTTGCGCGCCGGTCGCATCCATACCGGCCAGTGCCTCGTCACCGAAAGCGAAGACCGTTTTGAAATAGCTCTGCGGCTTCTGGAGCCACCAGACGGTCGATGTCTGGCCGGTGCGGTACCAGCCGCCCTCGCCGTAGCGGAGGTGCAGGCGGGTGGCGGTCTTCTGCAGCAGGTCGAACGCCTGATAGGTATAAGTCGCCAACCCGATCTCGCCCTGCACCGGCCCCGAATTCAGGCGCAGTTCGCGGGTGTAGGCCGGAAACAGCCAGCCGTTGGTCAGCCGCGCAAGCGGGTTCAGTGCGTTCTGGATCGCAAGATGGCCGGTGTCGCTGGCCGCGGCGGGGAAGCGCAGGCCCTCCGCCACACGCGCGGCATAGCCGGCGAAGCCGGGATCGCTCGCGTCGTCCAGGTTGAAGAAATCGACCGCGGATTCGGTGGCGGTGGACGGAATCCCGACCTTCGCCTCGATCGTGGCAATGCGGGTCAGCAGGCTGCCGATGCTCGACTGATCGACCCGGCCGGCGACCGCCGTCGTCAGCGAGGCGAGATCGGACGACAGCGCGGCGATCTTGGGCCGCGCAGTCCCGACGAAGTCTTCGACGATCGTCGTGCGCGCGGCGACGCCGGTCACGCTGTCGAGTGCGTTTTCGGCCACCATCGTCACCGACCCGATCCCGGTCGGTGTCAGCACGACCTGGGCGATGGCAAGGACGCCGGCGTCCAGGATCGGCGGGATCGGATCGGCCGATTCCTGACCGATCACGACCTGAACGTTGGCCAGGCGCGCGCGGGTGAGTGCGACGACGCGGGGTTCGGACGATCCGCTATCCTCGTCCAGCAGGAACTCGCGCGCCTGCTGATCGGTATCGACCTCGCTGCCATAGACCACGATCGTGGCGATCTTGTTCACGGCCACGGGCAGCAGCGTGGCGAAGTCGCGCGCGAAGACGGCCGCAGCAGCATAGACCTTGCCGGCCGAGATCAGCCGCCCGGGCTGAACGGTGACGGTCGTGACGCCGGTCTGCACCGCCGCGAAGCCGGCGTAGCGGCGACCGGTCGTCACCGCGTCCAGGACGAGATGATCGATCGACCCCTGCGCGAAGTCCTGCAGATTGGTGAAGTCGGCCGGAGAGACATCCATGTCCTCCTGAAAGAGTACGCGCTTTTCCATCAGTGTTTCCTCGTTCGCTCGCCGAAAGTGAAGGTGCCGAACCGCAGATCGCGGCCGAAGATCGGTCGCGTCATCGTCGCGGTGTCGATCAGGATGGTGTCGCGCGCCGCCTTCGACACCGAAACCGCCGCGCGCGCGCGGGTCAGTGCCGACAGGTCGGCCGAGCGCAGGAAGCCGACGCCGTGCCAGCGAAAGCCGCGGCGGCGCGCGCGGCGCATCGGCACGGCGATGCGCAGTTCGGCGGTGTAGGGGGCCACGCCGAAACGGCTGCGGCCGTACCAGGCGCGGGTGTGGCGGCGGGCGGGAAGCCGGTCGGGATCCTGGAGCGCGATGCGATCGAACAGCAGGTTCGGCGCGTGGGACGTCATCATGAACCCGCGGAAGCGGTTGGCGAAGGCGCGCGCCTCCGGCACCGAGTGACGGATGCCGAGCGGGACAGTCCGGACTCCGCCGTCGTCTGCGCTGCCCAGCAGGCGCGGCGCGCGTGGCGCGGCAATGCGGGTCGGACAGACCGACGCTGCGGCCAGACCGCGAGCGATCGGCGCTTCGCCGGCGTTGCGATCGATGCGGAAGGTGACGACGCTGGCGGCGGCGTCGGTCCGGCGCAGCCAGCCGCGACAGAAGCCGTGACCGTAGAACAGGGTGCGCGGCCGGACGCTGGGCAGGCAGACGCGGTTGGCCCCGCCGCCGATATCGATCAGCGCCGGCAAGGCGCGTTCGACGCCGCGATCGTACAAGGTGGCGCGCGGCCCCAGCAGCTCGGACGCCCGGACCGGACGAAGCCAGCCATGGCCCATGAAGCTGCGGCGCGCGACGCGGCCACCGGCGAAGACGCGCCGGCGCGCGCGGCCCGGGACCGCGAAAGGATAGACCCGGATCTGGGGCAGGCGGTCGAGCCAGGCTTCGCGCGCCTCCGGCGTGATGGAGGTGCGCGCGAAGCACGTGGCCGGCGGGCGGGTGATCTTGACGACGGTCGATCCGGCGATGGCGACGTGCGCGCGGATCCCGGCCGGTGTCGTTTTCAGCCGATGCAGCGCGAACGAGCGCCGGCACACGTCGCGCTTCTTGAGTCCGTCCCAGCCGTCGTCCCACAGGTCGACCGACAAGGCCCAGGCGAGATAGCCGAGCTGGTCGGCGGGGCAACGATCGGGATCCCAGACCGCCGATACAAGTGCGGTGGGCAGCGTCGATCGCGCGGCATCGACCGTGTCGATCGCGATCTCAAGCGCGGTGGCGTTGGGGGGCAGCAGGTGCGCCGGCGCGGCCATCACAGGATCTCGACGCTGGTGGTGAGGGTCCGCAGCCAGGCCGCGCCGTGCGGCCCGGGCGCGATGTCCGCGATATCGACGCGGGCATGTTCGACGCCGCCGACGCTGGCACCGGCGGCGAGCATGCCCGCGAAAACCGCGTTGCCGACGCGATGCCGGCTGTTCGCATAGCCGCGCAGGCCCGTCTCCGCCGCGGTCCGGACGACATTGGGGTCGGGACCACGGCGGATCAGCAGGGTCAGCGTGACGTCATAGGCGGTGACCGTGGCCGAGCGAACCGACACGATGTCGGTCAGCTGGGTAGCGTCCTCCGCACCGAACGCGCGGTAGACGCGCTCGACGATGGCCGGATCGACAGTGCCGTCACCGTCGCGGCCGAGCAGGACGACGTCGATTCGACCGCCGGCGCGCTTGACGACCGCGACGTCGGCGAGCTCGGGCGCCGTCCGCAGCGCCAGTGCGCGATACCCGCCGGCGGTCAGGCCAGGGGAGGCGAAGCTCTCGAACGCCAGTTGCACACGCAAGCGAAGGTCTGCGTCAGGTTCGAGGACCGCCGGAGTGGCGTCGGTGGCGAGGGCGATCACGAGCCGGGTGACGCCGAACCGTGCAGCGATCTGGTCGAGATCGGCCCCGGTGGCGAAGGCGAGCATGACGGCGCGCGCCGAATCGTTGATCGCACCGCGCGTCAGGAGTTCGCGATATGCGCCGGCCTCGAGCAGCTTAAACGCCGGATCGGATTCGAGCAGCGCGTCAAACTGCGGCGCGCGCGCCCGGAAATCGGCCAGTCGCGCCGCGAGCAGCTGCGCGAAAGACAGTTCCTCCAGGACGGCGGGCGCGGGCAGGCGCGACAGATCGAGCGAGGTGGCGGTGGTCACGCTGCCATGTCGGCGCTGGCGGCGCAGAGCGGCTATGGCCGCCTGTTGTAGCGCTGCCCGCTACAACAGGCGAATCTCTGAGGCAGCCGACTGTTGAACTGCCTGGCCACTTCCGTCAGCTCGGACGCATCAGCCATTGCAACGCTGCGGAGCGGCGGTCGAAATGCTGCGGATCGATTCTCGAGAGGAGATCGGCATGTTTCATGCTGTCCGCGGTGGAGATTGCGACAATCGCGAATTTCTGCACGAAGGGTTTGATGTCTAGTAGCACTGACACCAAAGGGTCCGTAGAATTGGGAAGACAAGAGGCGGAAAATTCAAACTCCAAAAGAATGCGCAGGCTGCCACACACCAGCGCGTTAACAGCATACTCGACCAAGCAGCGGTTGCAGTCGGTCCTCAATAAAGCGGCCGATATTTGAGTGAGGTTTTCAAAAAACCTGATACAAATGAATGATTTTTCGGGCAGCCCGATGATGCGATAAAACGGCAACTCATGGTTGATGAACATCGAACTTACCCCGTTTTCGTCTTTAACAGAACGAACCGCGACGGGGAACAGTGGTCTTTGTTCATGTTTTGATCGGGTTTGGATATTCGATAAAAGTGAGTGAATATATCGAATTACTGATAGACTAGCGTTCGTGCGTACCATGGAGAACTCGATCGAGGATGCGGAGGCGATCGTCGGTCGTCAGCCCGATCACGGGACGCTCGGGATAGGTGACCTCGGGAGCCTTGGGATCCCGGATCACGGTGTCACGCAGGCCATAATGATGCACCCGCATGATCCGCGCCATCGCGCCGGCGAAACCGACCTGCGCATCACCGGCGGAGCTTTCCTTGCGCAGGTAGCGCGGCGTGGCGGCGCGGCGGAACATCGCGGCGGCGCGAGCGGATTTCGACGTCTTGCGATCGGCGTTGTCCGTCAGCTTGCCCGCCGGCTTCGCCTTGCGCGGTACCATCGCCTCCCCGTCCGGGGTCACGTTCGCCTTGATCCGCTTCGCGTTCGTCGTGCGCAGATCTTCGGCGACGGTCCGACCCAGACGCTTGCGCGCGTCACCGTCGAGCCGATCGGCCAGGCCGGTCAGCAGATCGTCGAGCGGGGCGAAGTCGTTCATGGGACGATCTGACGGCCGTCGAGAAAGATCTGCGCCACATGGACATCGACCAGCGCGGGATCGAGCAGCTGATCGTCGGGCGAAGGTTCGGGCAGATGTGTTACGTCCCACCCGCTGCCATCGCCGCGAGCGACCAGCGCGACGGCCTCGGTCAGCTCGAAGGTGACCGCGATGTCGGCGCTGCTGTCGTCCAGGATGTCCGCCGCGAACTGGATCGCATCGTCTTCCTTCGCGAAATTCAGCAGAAGCCCGGGCTGATGCTCGCGCAGCCACAAGAGCAGCGGGACCACGATGGCGTCGGCCGAGCCGGTGAACGCCTCGAAAAACAGGCGGGCGGTGTAGCGCCATTCATAGCCCAACGCCCTCGATCGCCGCGACACCAGCCGCCCGGCATCGACGAACAGCTTCAGCCGGTCGGGATCGCCGGCCAGCTGGGGGTTGGCCGCGACGATCGCCGCGCGCAGCGCATCGATCTTCTTCATGGTCGATCAGCCGCCGGCGCTGGCGAGTCTGGCGTCGAGTCGATCGGCCGCAGCTAGGGCTTCGCCGTGGATCGCATCGAGTTCGGCCGCGTCGCCATCGATCATCAGACGGGCTGCGCGCGCGGCGTTCGTCCGGACCACCGTAGCAAAGCCCACCAGATCGACGGCCAGGCGCAGCCCGCGCAGCCCAAGGCCGGTCGAGGCCAGCGCCGCGCCGGCGGGCGATTCCCACGCACCGGTTTCGACCGGTCGCAGCCCGGCGCTGACGTCGAGCAGGCGGGCGGCGAGCCGGGCCTGTTCGGCGATGTCGGCGATCGACTTGCCGCGGATCAGCAGGGCGCGGGCGTCGGCGTTGAGCGTCCGGCCGCGAACGGCGCGGGCACCGGTCACGATGCCTGCATCGACGGCGATCTCAGCCGCGCGCGCAGTGGTGACATAGCCGAGCTCGGCCGCGCCGAACGTGCGCGCTGCGCGGACGACCGCCGCTCCGGCGGTGGCGACGGCTCCATCGGCGGGCCGCGGCCCCGCGGAACCGACCGTGCAGGCCGTGATGGAGAGAGACAGGGCGGCGAGGAGCAGCAATCGTTTGGTACGGATCATGACATCAACTCCGGTTGGAAGGTTGGGTGGGAAGGATCATCCCCAGCGGCCCGCGAGCAGGCCGTGCTGGAAGTGGATCGCCGCGTCGGCGATCGCCCGGGCCTTGTCGGTGCCGTTGATGATGTCGCGCGAGGCGATGAACTGGGCGAGCGTGGCGGGTCCGGCGCGCGGGATGTCGTCGTCGAGATCCCGACCGGTAAACCACCCATCGCGCATGCCGCGGACCATGATCGCCGCAGCGATCGCACGCTCGAGCGCGCGTTCGGGGTGATTGACCAGGTCAATGCCAAGCGCGGTGCCGGCTCGCAGATAATTCTTATAGCCGGTCAGCTGCACATAGCCGCCACCCGGGTAGCGCGCGCCATCGCCGGGCCGCAGGTTGCCGAGTTCGCGCGCCTTCGCGGGCCGCGCGCCCTCGATATCGTACATGCGGTGAAAATAGGCGTCGCCGCCGATCTCCTTGATCGGCTGCATCGTCGCGGCGGTTTCGAGCCAGGCGGTGGCCAGCGCATAGGCGGTATCGCCGACCGGCCAGCCGTCCGCGCCGCAAGCATCGATGATGGCGTTGCAGCCGGCAACCTCGGCGGCTGTCAGGACGGGGCCGAGGATCTTGCCCGCGCGAAGGTGCGCGAAGAACGCCGCCGGATCCGCCAGCCGGGTCGGTGATCGCACCGCCGCTGCCGCCGCGTTGTCGTTGGCGGGCAGGCCGAGGCGGTCGCAGAGCGCGTTCGCGACGGCGATGCGCGCCGGCGTGAAGCCATTCGTGTCCAACCACGGGCGAAAGGTTTCAAAGACGTCGCGGCGGGCGGGAAGATTGCTCACTTGCCGCCCTTTCGCAGGCGCAGCAGCAGGTCGATCAGCATGTCGGGCAGGTCGAGAACGCGGTCGATGATCTTCTGGCGGACGCGAGGCAGCGCCTCGGCCGAGATCAGCCCGGCGGTGAAGGCGATGGCCTGTTCGAGCCGCGGGTCCATCGGCCAGATCGCCGCCACCGCGTGAAGCGTGTACCAGCTGGCGCAGCTGCCGATGAAAATCTGCAGGACGCGGTCGGTCCAGGTCAGGCCGCGCTTGATAAGCGAGGCGATCGTGGCACCGATCACTGACGGAGCGAGCGGCGCGGCGAAGCCGGCGATCGCTTCGATGATGTGCGCCAGGCTGAAATCGTTCATCGTCAGGTCCAGAGCTGGACGATCTCGAGCACCGGCGGCGCGTTCGATCGTGGAAGGGCAGGCAGCACGACGCTCGTGCCGGCGGTCAGGACGGCGCCGAGCGCGGCGAGGCCGGGATTGATGGCGAGCACGGACGCGAGGGCATCGGGGCCGAGCGCGCGTTCGCGCCACAACAGGTCGTCGAGCGTATCGCCATCGCGAGCGATCAGGCGGGAAGCGGCCGAGGCCATCAGACCATCGCCACCCGGTTGCGGCTGCGGCCCTGCAGATCCCGCAACGCTACGGTGGCCGAGCGGCGCAGATCGTCGGCCGACGCCGCGCGGGTTTCGCGACGCTCGCGTCCGGCCTCGGTCGCACTGATATCGCTGTGCGTTTCGACCAGGTCGGCGGCGGCGAACGCATAGACCGCGCGACGCCACAGGATGAGAGCGCGCGATTCGCCGGCGAGCTGGGCAGCGGAGGTGGCGGCGAGCGACGAGACGCCGGCCGCTTCATGGGCGGCGCGCCAGCGCTCGAGCCCGGCGGCGGCGGAGATCATGCCACCGATCAGCGCCGCGCGCGCGCGGCCCGGCGTGACCTGGGTCGAGATCCGCGCGGCATCGCGGAATGCCGATACGGTCAGTCCGGGATACCAGCCGTCACCGGCCACGGCGTCGTCGGCCGCGGGCGGTTGGATCGTGGGCGGCGTGGCGACGAACATTGCAGGGGGTTCCTGGCTCGGCGCTAACGGGGGGTGGGGAGCGTTCGGCGGCGCTTCGGCCGGAGGCCTGACGACGTCGTGCGTTCCGCCCCCCGAGCGCGCCGGGGCGAGATGGTTACGGGCGGCGGCTCGGAAGCCAGCCGAGGCGTTTGAGCGAGCCGATCACGATCACGAGAGCGAAGAACGTGACGCCAATCGAGAGGGCGGTGCTGGTGACAGTGGCAAACATGGATGCGCCCTTAGCGGCCGTCGCGCGGACTGCGCGGCGTGGTGGGGATCAGGTGATCGTGGTGCCGCCAGCGAAACAGCTCGCGGCGTTCATGGACGATGATGGCGGCGAGGACCGGCGCGCCGAAAAACAGCGCCGCGGCGATCAGCGCGAGCAGCAGGATCAGGCCATCGACCCAGCTCACGACGTCGCCTCGGTGCCGGCGGATGCTTCGGCCAGCTTCCTGATGGCGCGGTCGATGTCGTCGGCGCGGCGCTTGACGCCGCAGGTGGCGTCGAGCTCGAGCGCGCGGCGCAGCTGCGCCACCGCCAGGACCAGGCCGGCGTGGCGCGCGCCGGCGGGACCGTCGGCGTCGGCCGACAGCCCCTCGGCGGTGAACGCCAGCTGCAGGCCGATCGCCTTGTGAAGCTTGGCGCGCACCTGGTCGAAGATGTCGGCACCGTCGGTCAGCGCTTCGACGCGATCGAGGACCCCCATGCCGAAGTCCTCACCCCGCCCGAGCCGCTTGATCGCCGCGTCGGCGATTTCCTCTACGATCAGTGTAGCCGCAGTGCGGTCGAAGCGTTCGGGCAGGGTGAGCTTGTGGCGGAGGACGTACTCCGCGAGGTCGAGGCCCATATCGAAATTGCCGATGTCGATGGCCCAGATCATCATGTGCGTGACGATGACGTCCTCGCCGCCGCCGTCACCTTCGAGCGTTCCGCGCAGCCACGGGAAATACTCGACGATCAGCTCACGCTTCAGTTCGATCTTCCGCTCGATCGACTGGATATCGTGCAGGCGACGCAGATCGACGGCGAGCCGGGCCTTCATCAGCTCGTATTCGGGTGCTGCGGCGCTGTTCATAGCGCCATCACCGGCCAGCAGCGCGGCCTTGCGGGCGAGATGATAGGCGCGATGCTTCTGGGCCGGCGACATGGTGTCAGGCCTCCTCGGCTTCGACGAACTCGATGTTTTCGGCCAAGGCGACGAGGCCGTATTCCTCCACGACGTAGTCGTCGTTCGACGACTGGTAGTCCTCGACCCGTTTGCGCTTTGCGTTCTCTTCGATCTTGCGACGGCGCGACTGTTCCTGGACGTAGATCGAGAGGTTCTCGAGCGTGGTCAGCAGCATCGCGTTGTCTGGGAAGAACGGCACACGCACGGCAGGATATCCACCGATCGTTTTCTGCGAGGTGATGATGTCCGTGGCCAGCATCTCCGACGGAGCCTGGTCGCGGTTGATGATCGGGAAATACTTGTCGTGCAGGATCTTGCGACCGCAGATCATGACCAGGTCGGTGCGCTCCTGGAACCACGGGTCGAGCAGCTGGGCCATGTCGTAGGCGAGCGCGTCGAGATTCTTGTACGCGCCGGTCGCACCGACCTCGATCGGCTCGGCGACGACGGTGCCAGGCTGCGTCTTGTTGGCGGGCTGAACCGTGACCGCTGAACCCATAACGCGCTCGGGTGCCTCGAGCCGAATGGTGTGCAGCCAGCCGCAGTTGATATCCTGCAGCTTCGGATGCATCGCGAGGTCGCTTTGCACGGAGACGTGAGTGCCGTTGAACCCGATCATGATGCGATCGAGACCCTGCTGTCGCACGACGACGTCGCGAACCTTGGTCTGGAAATCAGGGAACTTCGCCCACTGATCGAGCTTCGCCCAAGTCAGATGCGTGTTGTAGTCGGTGTCCTCGCAACGATACTTGCGATCTTCCAGGCCGGTCGGATCTCGCGTCGTACGGTCATTGGCGTTGACGTTCGTCCGGCTTGCGATGGGACCGCTCGAATTGATTCCGACCAGCGCGCCTTCGAGTTCGCCGACCGGATAAATGTTGATCCGGGTCAGGAATTCGCTCGATTCCTGGATTTTCGTTTCAAGCGTCTGCGCGATTGTCGGCTCGACCGAAAAAGTGACGGTCACATCATCGACGCCGTTCAACTCGCCGATGCGGCCGAGGTAGGCATTGTAGAGCTTGCGGGTTTCGTTGCGCATCGGATGAATCCTGGTTCGTTTGCTTGGAAAGGCGGAAGTGCGAGAGACAGCGTCAGCAGTCCGTGGCCGCGAACTGAGCCAAGCCACTCGGCCCGGTAGAGCGGGTGCGCGTCGGGCTGGGTTGTTCGGTGGTGTCGATGGTGGTCGACAGCGCCGTGACCTTGGCGTCGATCGCTGCGAAACGGGCATCGATGCCGGTGGTCAGGGCGGTGATGCCCGCCGTCATCTTCTCCATGCCGCTCGAAATTGCGCCGAACCGCGCATCGTTGTCGTTCGCGGGGTTCGGCGTGGGCGTGGGCGTAGGGGTGGGGGTCGGAGTTGGTGTGCCGGTCAGCCCCTTGAAGAAGTCGGTCGCGGCGGCGAAGAAGCCTTTGGCCTCTTCTGTCATCGCCGGGGCTGGCGGCGCGGCGTCCTCGAACTCGAGCGTGACGCCATCGTCGACCGCACTGAAGAAGTTGCCGGGCGCGACCTTGCGCGACTTGAACGGGTTGTTGTCGCCCGCGCCGGCGGCGAACGCCATGATCTCGGTGCCGAGCGAAGCCGGGCTGTCGGTGAACGCGAGGCCCTGAAGGTAGGCCTTGCCGCTCGATGCGAAGTTCGGATTGATCTCGATCGAGGGATAGAGCTTCTGCCCCTTGGCATTCAGTGTCACGAGATTGTCGAGCGCATCGACCTGCCCAACCAGTGCCAAGCGGTTCTCGGTCTTACCACCGATCGACAGCTGCACCGTTTCGGTGGACAGGCCGTCGGCGACGTCGCCGTAGGCGCAGAACGGCGGCTCAGGCGAGATGCCGCGGATGTGCTCGAGGTTGACGCGCGCACCATATGTCTGGCGGTTGTACGTCTCCGCCATATCCTTGATGTCCTGCGCGGAGATAGTGCGGCCGTCGCAGGTCGCGCCTTCGGTGGCGAAGCGGAACTTCTTGGTCAGCTTGGGCATGGGGCTTGCGCGCTCCTGGCGTTGGTTCGTTGGCGGCCCGGCCAGGGGAAACCGGGCCGCCGGTGTGGCCAACAGGCACGTGAGCGTGTCATTTAGGCAACGCGGGCCTGTTGTAGCGGGCGGCGCTACAACAGGCCGACGACGCCGATCGTGGAACCGCGCGGCTAGCGTCGTGGGCGATGCAGATCCTGCCCATCCCGTTCGATGCCCGCCGCAAGGCCAAGCATCTCTATTGGGCCGGCTATACGTCCGAGCAGATCGCCGAGATCTATGAACTGAACCCGGCGACGGTGCGGTCGTGGAAGGCGCGCGACGCGTGGGACGAGGCGTCGCCGCTCGAGCGGATGGAGGGTGTGACCGAGGCGCAATACTGCCTGCTCGTCCAGAAGGAGCACAAGACGGGTGCCGACGTCCGTGACATCGACCTGCTAGGACGCCAGGCCGAGAAGTTCGCACGGGTCCGGCGGTTCGAGAAGCCGGGGGGCCACGAGGGCGACCTGAACCCCAAGATTGCCAACCGCAACGCCGGCGAGCGCAAGCAGAAGCGCCGCAACCATTTGACCGAGGATCAGCAGGACGCGCTGCGCGCCGCGTTCGAGAAGGGGCTGTTCGAGTATCAGCTGGCGTGGCGTACCGACCTGCTCTCGACGACGGCCAACGTCACCCGCATGATCCTGAAGTCGCGTCAGATCGGCGCGACATTCTACTTCGCCCGCGAAGCGCTGATCCGCGCGATGGACACGGGCAACAACCAGATCTTCATCTCGGCCAGTCGCGCGCAGGCGAATGCGTTCAAGGCGTATATCCAGGCGTTCGTGGCCGACGTCACCCAGGTGAAGCTGGAGGGCGATCCGATCGTCCTGGACCTGGACGGCCAGGAAGGTCCGATGGGCGAGCCGGTGAAGCTCTACTTCCTCGGCACCAACTATCGCACCGCGCAGAGCTACCACGGCGACGTCTACATCGACGAGTGCTTCTGGATCCACGGGTTCGAGCAGCTGAACAAGGTGGCGTCGGCGATGGCGTCGCAGAAACGCTATCGGAAGACCTATTTCTCGACGCCATCGACGCTGGCGCACGAGGCCTATGCGATGTGGTCGGGCGACCGGTTCAATCGCAAGCGGCCCAAGGACCAGAAGGTCGCGATCGACATCAGCCACGCCGCGCTGAAGGACGGGGCGCTGGGCGCGGATCGGATCTGGCGTCAGACGGTCACGCTGATCGACGCGGAGGACAAGGGCTGCGACCTGTTCGACCGCGAGGAGCTCGAGCTCGAATATTCGGTCGACGAATTCGCCAATTTGTTCCTGTGCGAATTCGTCGATGACAGCCAGTCGATGTTTCCGTTCGCGATGCTGCGCCGCGCGATGGTCGACAGCTGGGACGCGTGGATCAAGGACTTCAGCCCGTACGCGCTGCGCCCGTTCGGTGACGCCCGCGTGTGGATCGGTTACGACCCGGCCGAGGGTGCCGGCGGCGACGACGCGGCGATGGTCATCGTCGCGCCGCCGGCCGAGCCGGGTGGCAAGTTCCGCGTCCTGGAGAAGCACCGGCTAAAGGGCCTGGATTTCATCGGCCAGGCCAACAAGATCATCGAGCAGCTGACCCGCTACAACGTTGAATACATCGGGATCGACACGACCGGTGCGGGCAAGTCGGTGTTCACGCTGGTGAAGGCCAAGTTCCCCCTCGCCACCGCGCTCAACTATTCGGTGCCGCTCAAGACCCAGATGGTCCTGAAGGCGAAGAATGTCTTCAGCGCCGGGCGCATCGAGTTCGACGCCGGTGCCACCGATATCGCCGCCAGTTTCATGGCGATCCGCGCCGAGCTGACCGGGAGCCAGCGTCAGGTGACCTACACCGCCAGCCGCGCCGGCGACACCGGTCACGCCGATCTGGCCTGGGCGGTGATGCATGCACTTCACAACGAACCGCTCGACCCCAGCCGGGCGGGCGCGCGCAAATCTCGATTGAGGATCTTCGGACATGGTTCAGACGACGGACAGCCTCGGGTCAGTGGCGGTGGCGAGCGCGGGCGGCGTGATCGCCGCGACGCCGGCCACTGCAGGCGGCGCGGGCAAGCCGCGGGCGTTCGGGTTCGGCGATCCGGAGCCGGTGCTCGAGCGCCGCGATTTCCTGTCGATGGCCGAATGCTGGCACAACAACCGCTGGTACGAGCCGCCGGTGTCGATGGCTGGCCTAGCGCGGGCGTACGACATGTCGCCGCACCATCGATCGGCGATCCTGTACAAGCGCAACCAGCTGCTGCGCCACTTCATCCCCTCGCGCTGGTTGAGCCGCAGCGAGTTTGCGAAGTTCGCGCTGAATTTCCTGACGATGGGCAATGCCTATCTCGAGCGGCGTGACAATCTGGCGTCTCGGCCGATGACGCTGCGCAATTCGCCGGCGATCCACACACGCGCGGGGGTGGAGGACGGCGTCTATTGGTGGGTGCCCGGGGTCCGCCAGGAGACGTCGTTCCGCGAGAACTATGTCTTCCACCTGCTCGAGGACGATCTGCGCCAGGAGATCTATGGCATCCCGGAATATACGAGCGCGCTGCAGGCCGGGCTGCTGAACTTCGATGCCACGATCTTCCGCCGCAAATATTATCTGAATGGCAGCCACATGGGCTACATCCTGTACATCGCCGAGGCCTCGTTCGAGGAGGCCGACGCCACCGCGCTCGAGGAGGCGCTGGCGGCGGGCAAGGGTGCCGGCAACTTCAAGAACATGATGCTGCACATCCCGGGCGGGCAGGAAAAGGGCGTCCAGATCATCCCGGTCGGCGAGGCAACGGCGAAGGACGAGTTCCTCGGCATCAAGAACACCACGCGCGACGATATCCTGGCATCGCACCGGGTGCCGCCGGTGCTGATCGGCGTCGTGCCGCAGGTCGCCGGCGGATTCGGCAAGCCCGGCGAAGCCGCCGACACGTTCTTCGAAGCCGAGATCGTGCCGCTCGAAATGCGGATGCTCGAGATCAACGATTGGCTCGGCGTCGAGGCGGTGGCTTTCGCCCCGTACCAGAAACAGGCGGTCGCCGCCGCCGCGCCCGCCCGCTGATCCCCCGCTGACTTCAGGAGAGCCATGATGGCCGACACGATTCCGAGCCTCGTCCAGGACCTGCCTATCGCGGGCGCTATCAACGATAATGATCAGGTGCCGATCGGCCAGGGGCCGAAAGCGCTGAAGCGCACGTCGGTCGCCGATCTGCGCCGCGCGCTGGCCCCGTCGTCGGCCGAGATCGGCGCGGTCGCCGACGATCTGGCGGTGGTGCGCCAGGTCGGCGCTGATCTGGCGCAGGGCGGCGGTTCGGAGATCCGCGCCGCGGCGATCGCCGCCGGCACGGTCACCGATGCGGTCGAAGCGGCGATCGCCGAACGCGTCGCGGTGACGGCGATGACGGGCGTCGTCACGGCCGCGCGCGACGCGGCGGTGAACGCCAGCGCGGCGGGCGCGGCGACGCTGGCCGGGGTGCAGGCGGTGGCGAGCGACGTCGATATCGCGCTCGAACGGGTGGAGACGATCGCCAACACCGGCGTCGGCCGCGTGTTCGAGGAGTGGGCGGTCGCGCGCGACGCTGGTGGGTGGCAGGCCGGCGACGGCGCGATCGTCATGCAGATGGACGCCGGCACCCATGCCGACCCGACCAACGGCCAGATCGTGCCGAATTCGGGCGTCTATCGCTATGTCGCCGGCGTGGGACTGAAGCGGATCGCCGGGGTGCCGGCGGTCGACGTCGCGAACGACCGGGCCGCGGTCGAGCTGGCGGCGGCGACGGTCGGGCGGCGGCTGACGCCGCTGATGACGGCACCAATACCGGGATCCGGCCTGGAGCGGCTCGGCGCGGGCAAGTTCCGACTGCGCGCGAAGAACGGCGCGCCGATCACAGTACCGGAGAATCTGGTGGTGCGTGAGCTGGCGCGCGATGTCGTCAACCGGTTCCGGTTTCGGATGGGCGTCCACAACGTCGATACTGACGAGGTCGTCGTGGTGGCGGCGGAGACGACGGGTCCGCAGACCTATGACTTCTGCACCGGCTATGTCGGCGAGCGGCCGTGGCCGCTTTATGTCCGCGGCGCGGAGGGCGCGGCGGCGTTCGGGGTGCCGGCGGACACCGAACTCGAACTGTGGCCGATCGATTGGGAAGCAGGCGGGCCGTTCGGCGTCTATGGCGCGCTGATCCCGCCGGCCGAGGGGCGGCTGAACCGCGCGCGGATCCTGCCCACCGAAACCGAGCGGTCGAACATCGTGGCGATCGCCGACGACATCGTGCCGTCGGTCGTGTTCCTGGACAGCGTCAACGACAGCTATCTCGCGAACCTGGTCCTCGATATCAGTATCGAGCGCGGGATGCCCGGGCGGCGCTACGTGCTGAACTATCGCACTGATCGCGCCGGCGCGACGCGACGGATGGGCTGGTACCTCTACGATCCGGTGATCGGCAAGGACGTCGCCTACCGCGAGATCCAGAAGAACTATGACTGGTCGAGCGAAGTGCCGGAATGCGTGTATCTGTTCGCCGGGTCGGACGGGACACCGCTGGCCGATTACACCGGCATCGGCGTCACGATCTGGCTGCGGCCCGGCGCGGTCGAATGGACTCACCCCAAGACGACGCGCACGACGATCGAGGCCGGCGGGATCCTGGCGTCGAAAGTGAAGTGTGCGGCCGAGATCGACTGGATGATCGAGATCGGCATGGCGCGCAGGATCCTGACCGTCGGCGCGACGAAAGGTCAGTTTCCGACGATCGAGGCCGCGCAGCGGACGCTGCTGACCGCGCCGACGATGCCGCGCGCGGGATTTCCGTTCAGCGACGTCGCGACTCCGAGCAACCAGTACAAGATCGTCGTGGTCGAGCCGCACATCGAGGAACGGCCCGAGCAGGTGGTCGACCAGGGCGGCGGAGTGCTGGCGGGGCAGGGGCTGCTGCTCTGGGCTGGCGTCATTCTGGAGCTGCGCGCCGACACGATCTACTACACGCGCGGGTCGCTGGCGCGCGGTGGGCCGCTGATCGAGGCGAGCTTCGGTGGAAAGATCACTGGCCGCGGCCGGTTGGGGCAGCTCGGATACGGCTATGTCCTGCACCTGGACGCCGGCGGCAACCGCCTTGCCAAGCCGGCGACGGTCGGCCCGCCGATCCAGCACTGGTATCCCGTGTTCGATTGCGATGGGCCGTTCATCTACGCCGGTCCGGATCAGTCGGGGTGGATCGTCGGCATGGGCGCCACCGACGGGCAGAAGGTGCGGTTCCGCAACGGCGCGGTCTGGCGCAACGGCACAAATGCGGTGGCGTATATCGGGCTGCATACTTCGGCCAATTCGGTGAACCCGGGCGAGATCGTGCTCGAGAACATGCGGTTCAACGACGCGTCGGTGGCCGGGTCGGGCGGCGCGTTGCAGCTGGTGACGATCGACGGCCATGTTGTGAAGCACGTCGTCAAGGTCAAGGGCTGCGACGCGGGCTATGTCAGCGCCAATGCGCTGGGCGAATCGGCGGCGTTCATGCGCCAGGGCCAGTTCGATGGCGTGGCGTATGATCCGATCCTGGACGCGGTACGATGAACGCCGCCTTCGCCACGGTGTTGCGCACTCACGTGTGACCCATCCCGGCGGCTACTCCACTCTGTCGAGGCTGGCCCCAAAGGTGGATTGTTGTTCGCTTGATGACTGAAAGGGTGCGGCGAACCTGCTACATGGTGATGTGGGTCACTGTAGGAGCACTCACCAGAACGAACCAATTCCTCCTCGCCTGTCGATCGAATGAATGCGACAGTCGTACGGGGGAGAGCCACATGCCCAACGAGATAGTACATAATCCCGATCAATATATGACTGCGCTCCGGACGATAATCGCGGGCGGTCGGAAGCGAATCGGATTGCTGCTAGGCGCGGGTGCGTCTGCTGGTATGTGCAAGGCCGATGGCAGTTACCCGCTAGTACCCGCCGTAGTTGGCCTGACGAGGCAAGTGCTCGATATCTTGAGCGGCGAGTATGGGAAGCAGATCGGCGAACTTAAGAAAGAGCTTGCCCCCAAAGAAGACATCGAGACGATCCTGTCGCGTGTAAGGGCACTCGCAAAGATTATTGGCCCGGCGCAGATTCACGACCTGGACGGGCCGGGATACGCTAAGTTTGGCGAACGGATCTGCGAGGAGATCGGCACTATCGTCAATGTGTCGTTGCCGCCGAGTGGATCGGCTTACAGCGACATCGTCACATGGATTGTCGGCACCGCCCGTGACCATCCGGTCGAGATTTTCACTACTAACTACGATCTGCTGATGGAAGAGGCGCTTGAGCGGGTTCGGGCACCGTACTTTGACGGGTTTACGGGGGGGCGCGATCCGTTTTTCGATCCGGTGACTGTTTCGAACAACGATCTTCCAGCTCGCTGGACACGCCTCTGGAAGCTGCACGGTTCGCTCGGTTGGTGTTCAAATGATAAAGACGAAGTGGTTCGCTCCGGTAAGGACAGCGCAAAGCATCTCGTTTTCCCGGAGCATTTGAAATACGAACAGACTCAGAAGGCTCCTTACGCCGCTCTGCTTGACCGCCTCCGCGCATTCCTCGCGACGCCGGATACCCTCCTGATATCCGTTGGCTTTTCTTTCGCAGATGCCCACATTTCCGCGAGAATCGATGAGGGACTTGCCGCGAACCCATCGGCGAGCGTCTTTGCGTTTCAGTTTCAGGCACTCGGAAACGAGGGCTGCGCGGTCGAATTGGGCCGACGTTTGCCGAATTTCAGCGTCTATGCGCGTGACGCAGCCGTGGTAAATGGCTCTGTGGGCGTCTGGAAGGTTCCCGCGCAGCTGCCAAGCAAGGATTGGGGACCCATCCGCTCGTCTTATTGGGCGCGCTCAGATGATACCTCGCCGTATGAATTTATCCTTGGTCGCGTTGAGGACTTTGCGCGCTTCTTCTCTGCCGCGCGATCGGCGCAGGCCTTCGTAGTTGCGCCGGCCCCGCCGACCGTGGTCGACATCTCTGTTTCTCCTGGAGTGCCAGTCGCGTGACAAATGCGCCTACTCTCCTTGGTTACGTTGGCGCGGTGGCAGGGGCATCCGTGAGCGTGCGCCAATACGAAGGCATTGCCTCCGGCATCGCGATTATCGGCGGCCGTAGCTACCGTGTCGGACAAGTCGGGAGCTTTGTCCGTATTCCGCAAGGGTATCACGATCTCTACGGAATCATATCCGACGTTGGCGCGACGGCGACCCCGGAGACGCTGGTTAATTATCAGGCGCGCGGCGAGCGCTGGATGAAAATCCAGCTTGTCGGTGAAGTGATTGAAAGTACCTTTGAGAGGGGCATAAGTCAGTATCCTGCAATCAACGACCAGGTTCATCTTGTTGTAGAGGAAGATCTGGCGCGGATTTACGGTAATTCCGACTCCGGTCAGGTAACGATTGGGCGGCTGTCGGGCGCGGAGAGCATACCGGTCCGTTTGGATCTCGATAAACTGGTGACGCGGCACTCGGCGGTTCTCGGTTCCACCGGCTCGGGCAAATCGACCACTGTTACGAGCCTGCTAAGATCGCTGTCTGTTGGGCAGGGTGAAGGCGCGGACTTTCCAAACGCTAGGGTGCTATTAATTGATATCCACGGCGAATATGGTCGCGCGTTGGGGAAAGTGGCGCGTGTTTTCCGCGTCAATCCGCTCGAGGACGAATCTCCGCTGTATGTACCTTATTGGGCTTTAGACCTCGGAGACCTATTGGGGTTCCTTCTTGGAAAAACCGATGAGAAGGCTCTGACTGCCATCCAGGACCGCATACTTCAGATGAAGGCCAATGCGGTTGCGAAAGGTGGATACCTTGGCACCGAACCGAATTCCCTTACGTCTGAGAGCCCGCTGCCCTTCAGTTTAAAGTCGTTATGGTTCGCGTTAATCGATCCGGAGCTGAAAACCTGGGTAGAGAACACGCAGTTGACCTCGGCTCGGACCATGCCGGGAAGCGCGGAGACTTTAACGCCGCCGACCTATCCACTTCCAGGGATCGGCGGTGCGACTCCATTCGCGAACAAGTCGAATGTCCTGTCGATCAGGCGGCAACTCGATCAGCTACGGTCCCGTCTCCTCGACCGTCAGTTTGATTTCATGCTTCGCCCTGGGCCGTGGGAGCCCAACCTCGAAGGCACGCCCGAAAGTGACCTCCCTCAGCTTCTCGAGAACTGGCTGGGCCACGATCGACCTATTACCGTTCTTGATCTTTCGGGCGTGCCAAGCTCGGTGCTGATGCGCCTGATCGGCGGCATTCTGAACGTAATCTACGAGGCTCTTTTCTGGGGACGAGAGCGTCCGGAGGGCGGCCGAAGAAGGCCTCTGTTGGTCGTGATGGAAGAGGCTCACCGTTACCTTGGCCGAGATGATGCAAGCCTTGCTCGAGACGCTGTTCAACGGATCGTGAAGGAGGGCCGTAAATTTGGCATTGGCGCGATGATTGTCAGTCAGCGACCATCAGAGATCGATGACACAATTCTTTCACAATGTGGAACGTTTATCTCGCTACGTCTCTCGAACTCTGCGGATAGGAGCAAAGTACAAGCTGCTCTTCCCGACAGCCTTAGCGGCATTGTCGATAGTCTTCCGGTGCTGCGCACGGGCGAGGCTGTCATTACCGGTGAAGCCGCGAAGTTGCCGGTTCGGTGCCGCATCACGCTTCCCGAGGAAGCCAAGCGACCATCCAGCGAGGATCCACTCGTGGCGCAGAGTTGGTGTCGAGCTCGGTCAGAAGAAGACTATTCTGCTCTAGCGGCTGCGTGGCGGTCGCAAAACCCGCATTGGAAAGAGGATTAGAAAATGGATCGCCAGGCAGTTAGTTCGTCGAACCTTGCATCTATCGGCTATGATACCGAATCAGAAACACTAGAAGTCGAATTCCTAAAGACCGGAAAGGTGTATGAATACTATAACGTTCCACAATTCATGTACGACCGGCTAATGAGTGCTCCATCACATGGCGTATTTTTTAATGCCGAAATACGTAATGCATACGCCTGTAATCCGCTTTAGAGCCAGCCGTCGTGAGGATTAAACGTGGAATGAAACCGGTTCTGCAAGTCGTGTCCTCGCACATTCCTTGTTGTTGCGGCTGACGGTACAACAGAACAGCATTGCCAGGTCTCCGCGCGTCGGGGAGCGGGGTCGGGCGGGTTGGAGCCCGCACCGACGACGAGATAGACCCTCGCCATGACCAGTTTGGCCGACCTGGCCACACCCGCACCCGCGCAACGGGCGGGTGCATGGAGACCTGTCTTGTTCAATTCGTCAAGCGCGCCAGTGGCGCCCACCAAACCCGCTTCCGGATATATCGGCGGGAAACGCAACCTCGCAGGCCGGATCGTGCCGATCATCGACCGGCTCGAGCACCGCGGCTACGCCGAGCCGTTCGTCGGCATGGGCGGGATCTTCCTGCGCCGCCGGCGGCGGGTGACGGCCGAAATCATCAACGACATCTCGGGTGATGTGACCAACTTCTTTCGCGTGGTGCGCGAGCATCACGGATTCTTCATGGACACGATGCGCTGGTTGATCGCCGGCCGTGCCGAGTTCCAGCGCCAGCTGGCGTTGCCGGCCGAGCAGCTGACCGACCTGCAGCGGGCGGCGCGGTTCCTTTATGTCCAGAGGCTCGCATTCGGCGGGAAGGTGGAAGGGCGGCACTTTGGTGTCGCGCCGGGCCAGGCGGCGCGGTTCAACGTGCTGCGGCTCGAGCGTGACCTCGCCGATCTGCACGATCGCCTCGCCGGGGTGGTGATCGAGAAGCTGCCCTTCGACCAGCTGATCGCGCGCTACGATCGGGCCGACATGCTGTTCTACCTCGATCCGCCCTACTGGGGCTGCGAGGACGACTATGGCCAGGACGTGTTCTGTCGGGCGGACTTCGAGCGGCTTTCCGACCAGCTGGCGGGCGTGAAGGCGAAGTTCCTGCTGTCGATCAATGACACGCCCGGCGCGCGCGCATGTTTCGCGCGGTTCGCGATGGTGGGGGTGGACACGACCTACACGGTCGGCCCCGTCAGGACGCGCAGCGGCGAACTGATCGTCAGCAACTTCGCGATCGGCGACATGAGCCGGGCCGCCTCCGTCCGGTAGAGCTTCCGCAGCGTTAGCAGGCATCGCCTATTCATCTGAGTGCGACGGCGGATCGATAATCTAGGTTATTGCACCGCCTGACCGCCTGAATAGATTTCCTGTAGCGGACGGCGGGCGCTGTCCGCGCAAAGGAGATGTTCAACGGAGTGTCGGGAGACGGTATTGTGGCCCAGCAGGATACCCTCGAATATTATGGTCGGCGCGCTCAAACCGCACAGGCCCTGGCAGATCGAGCGCAGGACCCGTGCGTCCGAGCAATTCATCAGAGGATGGCTGATCGATACCGGGACATCGCGGCCGGCGAACGTGAGCCGGCACCGACCTACGTCAACTAGTTCGGCTCCGACGATCGGCGTGCAGACAGATCGGTCTAGCCGAATCGTTCGCGATCTGTTCCAGAGCGGGCATGGTCGGCCCACCCAAGACAATCGGAGATCTCGCGCGGCTCGATGCCAACCCGGTCGTTACGTGCGAGCGATGCGTTTGGCGGGTCGAATATGATCGGGGTCGGCTGAACCATCTCCGCATGATGGCCGGTCTCAGCACGGACTGGCGGAGCTTCTGCGATGAGACGCGGTGCGAATCGTGCGGCGGGCCGGTGCGCATCTCGATCAAGCCGTTCGTGACGGACGCGGCGTTGCGAGCCGGCGATCTGAAGCAGGCGATGGTCTTCAAGGCGCTCTGCGTCCTGGAGGAGGCGCAGCGGGCGGCGAGGCGCGGTCGGGTGGAGCCATCGTTCGGCCTGCGCTTCGCGCTCGCCTACCTTTATGCAGTCGGCGAACGCCGCGGCGAGTGGTTCGATCGCGAGCCGTATATCGAATTCTGGCGGGTCGCGACCAAGGAAAGCGCAGTCAGCACGGGGGTGAACGGGGGCGTCGATGGGTCGGCGCGGACCACGACGCTGGGAAAGTGCGTCAAAGGAATCGCGCGCGCGGCGGGAATGGAGATGACGCCGGACTTAATGGCGCGGATCGGGCGGGCGCTCGACCGCTAACCGACGTCGCGAACAGCATCCATCGCGCAGGTGAACCAATGCTCCACATGTGTTCGGCCGCGTTCGGTCAGCTTTGCAAGTCGCCGGCGAGCGTCGTAGGCGTCCCTCTCGAAAACGACGAGGCCGCGCTCCTCCAACAGATAGACCCGACGGAGCGCCGTCGTCTGGGGCAAGCCGGTGGCATAGCAAAGACTGGACACGGACAGCGGCTGCGGCGTCGCTGCGAGTTCACACAGGACGATCAGTTGCGGCTCGTCGAGGTCGCCGAACACGCGCTCCCGACCGCGACGCATTGCGCGCAGCATTTTCAGGATGACAGCCGCTTCCGATCCCGCCGGTAATTGAACGTCCCGGCCGCGATGGCCGCCAGAAGCGGGAAGACCCAGAAAGGCTGCGTCGACGCGTAGAGCTCGATCGATATCCTCGGCCGGAGGATGGCCGCGCCGTGCGTCAAAGTACCGATTAATTGCGATGCCGTGGCCCATATCGGCCAATATCCCTTGCTTCGGGCGGAGACGCCGAACAGCGCCACGACGAGCGCGGCGTCGACGAGCATCACGCCATATTGCGGACCACGGGCGGGTTCGATGAGCGCTGCCAGTTGGGTCGCAATGACCGCCACCAGCAGCGCGATCGCCGCCGCCCGCTCGGACCATCCCCCGCGCACGAGGGCGTAGAGGATGGTGCCGAAAAGTGCGAAGACATAGGCCAGGAAGGCAGCGGTCAGCAGGAACATGCGCCGATGCCACCACGGCCAAACCTTGCGGTCAACCGGTCAGGCCGCGACCGCCTCGCCAACCGCGCCTCGCGGCGGATCCTGGTACTTGCCGATGTGGCAGCCGACATCGCTGCCCGACATGCCACAATCGTCGCGGACGCCGGCGAGTTGGGTATGGCAGCGCACGACGTGCTCGCGCACGTCGGCCAGCAGCCGAAAGCCGGCGGCAGCGCTCATGAAGGCGTCGTGACCGACATCGATCGGCGTGTTTGCGTCCAGTCTGGCCTGCACGATGGTGGCGATCAGGTTGGCGTTGGCGACGATTGTCGTGTCGAGCGTGGTTTCGGCCGGGCCGATCGCCTTGGCAATCGTACGTGCGGCGCGGATGGTCATGCGGGGCTGTAGGCTGGTCACGGTCATCGAAAGATCCTGTCTGGCGGCTCGTCGCCGACAGGAGCGTCGGCGTCAGAACCGTTCGGGGAGGCTCGCCAGCGCCAGCAGATAGACCGCGGCACCGAGCATCATGACGAGGGCGGCAATTGCCACCATCACGGCTTTCTCGATCAGGTTGTGGTCATTGTGCGGGTGTCTCCGGGTCGGCCACGGCCATGGCAGCCGGGACAACGCCAGGATCAGCCGGTCGGCGGGCCGCTGCTGAAGTCCGAAAAACCCGAATTCGGTTTCCTTAAAGAGGTCCGGACGATCGCGCTGCAGCAGTTGAATGGCGTGACGCCGGTTGTTCGCACCCAGCTTTCGCACCGCGCTGGCGACGTAGACGTCCACGGTGCCCGGCTTGTATCCCGTGGCATGCGCGATCTGCTGACTGTCGAGATGCCGCGCGGCGTGGCGCATGCAGGCCCATTCGCCCTTGGTCAGAAGCGGGATCGGCGAATCATCCATAATCGAGGTTAACCAATTCGCCCCCGATTCGGATATGAAAATTCCGGACAGTCGGTGCCGCGTGTCGCGCGGCGTTTAGCGTTCCGCCGCGATCGATCGGCTCGGGAAAAGCGGGCCGCGCACCGTCATCCGGTCAGCTGGCAATGGGCGCTGCAGCGCGACGATGGCATCATAGCTGCCGTGGAGCCAGCGATCCCAATCGGATTCCTCGAGAATCGTGATCATCGCCTTAGGATGGATAGGCGCGACGAGTTCGTTCGGATCGCACGTCACCATCGTGAAGCCGTCGCCCTTCGCGGTATGCTGCCAGAATCCGGCGACCGCGAAGACTGGTTGATCCGTCACCGCGAACCACATCTCGCCCTTCACTGGTGGCTTGCCATCGCCCAGGTCGTGCTTGTCCGGCGTCCATTCGCAGAATTCGGTGAGCGGGATCAGGCAGCGGTTGGCCGGATCGGCCGCGAGCCTGCGCCACTGTGGCAGGCCGAGATTGCGGACGTTGGTCATCGGCCAGGCCGCGCCGCCACCGAGAACGTCCCAGATCATTGTATCGAGTCCGCGCCGGCCGTCCTGCTCGCGCACGACGTAGGCGCGCGATTTCGGGAAGAGCTCGACCGGACTGAACCGGTTGTCCATGGGCTTGGGCGACAGCCAGTCGCCGCCGAAGCGGGCGAAGATCGTCTCCGGCTCGCCCCGCATGCGGGCGCGGTTACACATAGGCGAGGATGCTTTCGATCAATCCGGTCGCCCAGAAGGCGAGGCCGATCAGCGACAGCGCGGCTAGCACGGCCACCTCGGCGCGGAACGCCCAGCGTTTCACAGGTCGATGTTGCGCACCTCGATCGCGGCGAGCAGCGCGTCGGCGATGAGGTTGCCCGGCTCGGCGTCGGTCGCGAGATATGCGCTGCGGATCTCGTCGTTGGGTACGGATGCCAGCAACTCCTGCGCCGCGAGGTTCATCTGCTCGGCTGGATCGTCGTCGTGCGCCTGGCGCTCGGCCATCGCGGTCAGTTCGGTGAGCCAGGGCGAATCGGTCATTAAATCACGCTACGCCCCGCCGGAGGACAGGTCGAGCAATCCCGGCGAGGTCAGCGAAGCGACGGCTGTCGCCGCGAATTCGCGGAAGGTTTGCTGCCACTGCGGCCCGGCATCGACCCATGGCCAGTCGTCGAGCGTACCGTGCCGACGGCTTTCCCACAGGTCTGCGGCCAGCTTTTCGATCACGCCGTCAAGATCATTGGCGGAGCACAGACGGCATCGGCCACCAGCTGCGCCCTCGATCGTCGTGTCGAACTGATGATCGTGCTTCACCCGCCGAGCTCGCGCAGAGGTACGCCGAAGAAGCGCGATAGCTTGCTCCGCTCGTCTGGTCGGATGTCGAGGGCATAGCCACCACGGATGCGTCGGCGAAGATAGCCCTCGCTTCGGCCGATGACGCGCGCAAGACACGTCACGCTGGTGCCGTTTTCGCGCGCGAGTTGCATCAGGCGAGCGGCGGGGTGGATCGGCGCTGCCATCAGTAGGACAGCCAGTCGGCTTCGGCGTCTTCGAGCGCCTGGAAGGCGTCACCATCCGCCTGCTGCTCGCGCAACCGCGCCCGCACGGCTTCAACGTCGCCGTGGCGGGGAAAGCTACGATCGGCGCGGGCGGCTTCAGCGAGGCCGTCCACCCAGTCGCCGCGGTCACGCTGCGTGAGAAGCCAAGCGCCAAACGTCGGCCGCTCGACGCCATGGCGGATCTCGTCGCTCGTCATCGGATCACTCCAACTGTTCAACACCAGTTTGCCCTAGCACGTTCCGCTTTCGTTCTCAATCGACAGCGCCGAGAATGGCTCGGTCGATACCCATGCCCGGGCAGGGAGAGGCGCCTGCGCAGACCCGATGCCTGCCTCGGCTGAGCCTGACGACGCGACCCCGCGCGCCGCGCTTGCCCCCGCGCCTCGCCCGCGGGCTTTTTCGGTGGGGAATGATGCAAGGAGATAGCACCTGGTGCGTTGGGAAGGGGCCGTGCAACGTCGTTTTAGGCGGTGTGGTGTCCTCAGCGTCTGTTGCGATATGTTGCAGCTCACGGCCTGTACTGCGGCGGCAGCGGGCGACGGGAGGGCTTGCGAATGGACGAACTCACTCTCGCTGTGGTCGGCGTTCAGTTCTCGAACGCGGACAAAAGCAATCGCCGGTTTGAAGTGGAGCTGTGCAGACCCGGCGATTCTGTGCTCCTGCGGCCCGAGCCGCGAAACAAACTTGATCCTCGGGCGATCGGCGTCTGGCGTGAAGGCGGCGGACAGATGGGGTACGTCACTGCGGAGCGATGCGGCCTTGTGGGCCAGCGGATGCAGGGCGACCCGGTCGTCGCCCGGTTTCAGGGGTTCGACGGCGTTAGGGCGTACATCCGCGTTCGGTTCGGCGGCGACGAGCCCACCATGTCGCCCGCGCCCCAACCTCGCGCGGTCCAAAGCCCGAATGTCGGTCACGACGGCTTCTTTGCGGATCCTGACGGGCCGGAGTTCGGTGCATAAGGCAGTTCGAGTTCGCTTGCGCCGAGGCAATACGAGGCGAGGGAATGGCACGGTCCATGCTCGTCCCCCTCGCCGAGCAGCGAGGCGGCGCATGCCGCCTCGTCCCGAACGTCGCTCTTGGCGCTCGGGTGAGAGTGGCTGTGACGTGGCGTCAGGGGGGACAATCAAATTACGCGCGCCTTAGGCGCTCATTCTGTCATTTAACCTAGCAGGGCGGGATTCTGACCGCTGAGTGAACTCGCGTTGTTGGAACGGTCGATGGACCGCGCCAAAGCCGCGAGCGCGGCCGAGAGGACGGACTTGTCGCCAGCGTGGAAGCGCGCAACCTCCACGGCGGACAAACCAGCTATCATCCGCTGGAGCTGTTCTGCCTGCTCGATTTCTCGGGCGGCGTGGTCGTCGGGGATGGGCGCGCGCGCAGTCAGACGCCGAACAAACTCAAGCGCGGTCGTGGGCAAGCCGAAAAAATAGGCGTTCGAAGCCTGCTTAACCTGTGGGCCAAAAGGCGGGCAATCCTCGACCGGTTCGGTCCGCCGGATCCAGTCGATGAAGCCGTGGCGTCGAAGCCGCGCCAAAGCGCCGACGATCGAAGCACGGGCGCGCCGCAATTCCTTTGCCATCGTTTCGATAGATGGATCGAGCTGCCCCGTCTTCCAGTTACGCCGTCTGAGCATGTATCGGAGAATGTCGAGAGCGATATGACCAAGCGCGCCGTTCCGCTGACCCTTTTCCTTTGACGAGCGGTCAAAAATCTCCGCCGCCCGCATGCGCGCATTGTGCTCCGCCTTCGAGAATGTGTTGCTTGCTCGCCAGCGTCGTTGCTCCCGTTCGCCGACGTGGTAGCTGTTCCGGCGAACGGGTTGACCCGTACGACCGCTCACTTCGCGCGCCCATTGGACGGCAAATTTCCTTGCGGTGGCAGTGCGGTAAACGCTGCGACGTTTCCCCTTATGGACTCCTTTTGTTCTGTAGAGGGCTGACGGTTTAACGCTAGGGTTTCCGCGGGTTTGCGGATTGCGCCGAGCTTTCCCAAGCTTACGACGAGGGTTCGATTCCCTTCACCCGCTCCATTTTGACCGTAGGTGGCGAACCCTCGCTTTTTTGATGGCGCTGCGCCCTGGCGGGCTGCGCTGGGCGTTCGATTCCCTTCACCCGCTCCACCGTTGCAGTAAGTGGCTCCGCCGGCTCGCGCCCGGTTGCGAGCGCGGCGATGCCGGCGAGACGATCTGCGACTGCGATCGCAGCATCGCGGCCGTCTGACTTTGCCGACAGCAGGATCCGCCTGATGAGCGCCCGCGGGGTTTCGGCCTGCGCGTGCGACTCGATGTTGTCGAGCGCCGATTAGAGCAAGACCACCTGCCGCCGCTAATTGCTGGCGATCGCCGGGTGGAGTGTGACAGCCGGCAGCGGGCCCCTGCTCCCGGATTTCCACCGCAGCCATGTCCCGTTCGGTGCGCGCGGCGACCAGCGATCCGCGCACCTCCTCAAATGCGCAGGCGCCGGTGGCGATCGCCGCAACCAGACGATTTAGGATAGCCGCTCTTCGACTTTCTCGCCGAACAGCATCTCACCGCTGTGAACCATGTGGACACTATCGATGATGCGGCGGAGGTAACCGCGTACTTAACCATTACCGCAAACAGTTAATGAACACGGCCATCGTATACCACGATCGAGTTTCATCGGAGTCGATCATGGTTCGAACAGTCAAAGCCGGCGGCATCGCTCTTGCAGCGGTTGGCGCGTTTATGACGGTCAGCGCTTCGGCGATCGATCCGTCGCTGTACGTCAATTCCGGGCGGTTCGCGCTGGGCATCGTCGGCTACGTGCCGGTGATCTGCCGCGCCAACGTCGATGCGACGCGGGTCGCGACGACGCCCGGTGCCGTGCCGCTGGGTCAACTCAGCGAATTCTGCAACAGCCCGAACGGCTATGAGGTCTATGCCGACCATTCGGCCGACCTGGCCAAAGGCAGCCTCGTCATCGGCGGCCAGAAGGTGCCGTTGTCGAACGCCGGCAGCACGCGCATCCGCAAGTCTAACCGCGCGGCGATCGACAGCACCGACATCGCGCTGGAAGTGCCCAAGGGCGTGACGACGGGCCAGATCTCGTTCCGGATCGTGCCGCTCTAGCTTTTGTTACCAGACGTCAGAGTGCTGCGCAATTTTGTTGCGAGCCAGCGGTGGAAAGCAGCGGTGTCACCGTAACGGTCAGCACCTCGCCATATTGAGACGACACCGCCTTCCCCTGTCCGCCCTCGAGCAACGTTGCCTGGATCGGTAGGACGCCCGACGCCGCGTCGGTGCCCGAGCGTTGGCAGGTGACGTCTGTAAAGGTCGGACTGGCAGTCGTCCGCGTCTGGCCGAGGAACTTGACGCTGTACTTCAGGACTTGGTTGGCGTTCGTCAGGACGCCGGCGGGGAAGGTCATGCGGTAGCTGTTGGGTGAAGACAGGCTGACCTTGTACGGACCGGAACTCGCCACGCGAACATAGTTGCTGCTGGAAGTGGTATAGGCTGCAGGTGCCGCTAGAACCTGCGTCGTCGTCTTGTCGCCGACCTCACCGAAGTCGAGTGCCGAGCCGACAAAGCTGGCCTGCAGTCCGCTCAGCACCGTAACCGCAACACCAATCGCATTGGGCACACTGCCGGTATCGGTGAATGGGCTACCGCCACCCGTCCCCGCGCAGCTGTAGACGATGTCAAACGGCAACGTGCTGCCTGCATTCAGATTGAGGTTGGCCGGCAAGCTGACGGTGAAGTTGAGCGTGAAGGTATCCGACGCCGCATTGTTTCCCGAAAATGCCCAGCGAAAGACGCCAGCCGCCGGGGATCCGCTGCTGATATTCAGGATCGGCGGCGTCTGGTTTGTGCCAAAGAAGATGTTCTGGCCATAGCCGGTTCCGCCGCTGCCGGTGCTCGATGCCAGCACCGGAATCAATGTGGTGCCATTCTGGGCCGATGTCGCGCCCCGCGCGTAAAATTCGATCTGCGACGTTTTCTCGCCGCCCGAGCCGTTGATCCGTGACAGGGTTACGCCGTTGATCGTCACGTTGAGCGACGACCCGCCGAAGGGATCATACTGCACCGTCGCCGTGCCGCCCGACACCGTCGTCAACCCGCATCGACCAGCCGCCTGAGCCGCGTTGGGGAGCAGCGCTGTAGCGGCTGCGCCGCAGAGGATGCTGCCGATCTTTTCTGCAACTCGCATGGTCACTTGTCCTTCCCCGGCTGAAGGTCCGGGAGGCGTACGAGCCCCTTGGCCGTGTCCGGGATGGTGATGGTGAAGGTCGATTTCTTGGCGTCCAGCATGGCGATCCGCCACGTGCCCGGGGCCAGGCCGGTCGCGGCGAACCGGCCATCGCGGGTGGTGAAGACGGTGACGGGTGCGCGATCGGGGTGCGCCAGTTCGGTCGCGGTGCCGGTGACCAGGCTGACCGGATCGCCGTCGACGTCCTGCATCCGGCCCATCGCGGTCACCGAATAGTCCGATCCGACGACCAGCCTGTATCCGCTGCGATAGGGTGGGAGCAGGCGGAACGATCCCTGGCCCAGATCGACGCCGCTCGGCGCACCCGGCGCATCGATCGTCAGCGTGCGTTCGGCGTAGGAACTCAGCGACGGTTGCGTCGCGGCACCCAGCGCGCCGGTGTTGGCGGTGAAGCCGAACGGAGTCGGCTCGACGACGACGTCCGCGCGGTCGAGGTTGCGGTGCGGCGTCACGATGGCGAAGCTGTCGTAGATCGGTCGCCCGACCGAGAAAGCGCCGTCGGCTAGCGCCAGCGACGTGCCGATGCGCAGCGACGTACGCTCGCTCGTCCGGCTGCCGAAGGTGCCGTCGAACGTGCCGAAGTGGCTGAGGCCCAGCTCGGCGCGATTGGCGTAGTAATTGCCGTTGAAGTTGAAGCCCGATCCGCGGTCACTGCGCTCGACGTCGGCGGTGACGTTGTACGATCCGACACCCTGGCCGTGCAGCGTCTGGAACGAGGCGCGGGTGCGATTGTCCTTGGTTTCATAGTCGCCGCGGATGCTGGACGAGCGCCCCAGCCGGACGAGCAGCGACACGAGCGCACCGAACCGCGAACCGAAGCTGTCGCGTTCCCAGCGGACGTCTCCGGTCAGGTTGGCGGTGTTGGAGATGCGATACCCACCCGACAGCCGGTAACTGTGCAGGTCGGTCTGCGCGCCCCGGCCGACCGAGTATCGCGCATCGACGCCGGCATAGAGGCGTTCGTCGAAGGCGTGCGAATATCCGCCGCCGAATTCGGCCGAAAACTGGTTGTCGGGGACGAAGCCGCCGATCGGGCCGAACCGCCGGCTGCGCGTCTCGGCGAACAGGGTCAACGAGTCGGCCTGGCCGCCGCGCCGCTGGATCAGCCGCTGGAACGTCAGCGTGCCGGCGTAACCGCTACCGACCCGGTCGATGTCGGACAGCGAGAAATTGGCGGCCAGCGACCCCAGCGGCGTCGCGGTGATGACCTCGACCCCACCCATCCGGGTCGTCTTGTCGGCCTGGACGTTGGCCCCCAGCGTCAGCCGGTCGGTGATGCCGCGGCGATAGAAGCCGGTAGCGGCCCAGTCGTCCCCATAACGCGGCCCGCGCGGCCCCAGCGGGCTCATGACGCCGGCATACAGGCCGAACTCGCTCAACCCCTTGGCAAGTTGCGACTGGTCGAGAAACAGGTTGAAGCGCAGCAATTCGCTGCGGCCGGTGTCGTCCAGCACCGACAGGCGGATGTCGTTCGACCCCTGGGTGAACGGAAAATCGCGCAGGTCGTAGTTGCCTGGCGTCAGTTGCAGGCGGCGGACGATCTGGCCGTTGACCTGAACCTCGACGGTGGCATTGCGATCGAGCCGGAAACTGCGGTCGCCGCGCGGGCGGATGATCGTCTGCGGCTGCAGCACGCTGTACGATCGGAACACCGACAGGCCGGCGATGTCGGGGGCCGACTGGAACCCGCGCGAGACGGTCTGCAGGTCGCCGGCGGTCCAGCGGACCAGATTGGCCTCGTCGTCGAATACCAGCCGCGACCCCAGGCGCTGGAAATCGACGCCGCTCGACCCCGGCTGCCAGATCGCCTCCCCCTCCGCGACGACGCGACCGATCCGGGTCGCGCCGTCGAGTGAGAAGATCGGCGACCCAAAACCGACGTCTCCACCGGCGTGCAGATAGTCGAGCGCGCCGCGGATGTTGAGATAACTGCTGAACTGCGCCGGCGTCGCGAACGTGCCGAAGCGATCGCGGTCGAGCGGGCTGACCTGGACAGTACGCGCGCCGCGCCGTTCCGACGCGATGACAAGGTTCAGTTCGAGCGTCTGTGGGTTGTACTTCAACTCGACACCCGACGATGCGAGGTCGGCCGGGCTCAGCGACGCCGCCGTGCTCGACTGCGCCTGCAGCGCCTTCAGGCTCTGGGGATCGAGGATGTTGGACAGCAGGTCGATCAGCCGCTGCGCCGGCAGCTCCAGCCGGTCGTCGGTCAGGATGGTGAGCGGGATATCGCCCAGATAGATGCCGCCGTCCTTGACCGGCACGATCAGCACGATCGGGCGGCCGGTGGGGTTGAGCCGCATCGGCGTGCCGGGACCGGCGGCAACCGGCGCGGTCAACGTGATCCGGCGTTCCTGTGCCTGGGTCGCCTGCACGCCCTGGTCGGCGCGCGCGGGGACGACCTGCGCGATCGCCAACATGGCGGCGCAGCTTGCCAGCAGACGCGAGCGATCAGTTGTCGGGCGTGAAGCTGGCGTCAACCTTGCCCCCATCGACCGGCAGGAGGATCGGCAGCGACATCCGCCGCGTCTGGTTCGCGCCCACCAGCCCGAACCCGATCGTCTGCTGCACTTCCGGTCCCGACAGCGTCCGGCGAAACACTTCCTTGCCCGAGGCATCGGTCTGGACGATCCGCAACCGCCCACTCGACAGATAGCCATGCGCGGCCGAAGGATTGTTGAGCGTCAGCACCGGCACCGGCTTGCCGTCGGCGTTCTTGCCCACTTCGGCCGCGGTGATCGCGATCGCCGGCTTGGCATTGGCCGGCGTCACACTGACCAGCACCTGGAAATTGTACAGGATCTGGATCGCCGACTGCCCCTCGGGCAGCTTCACCGGCAGCTGGGCGACGGTGATGTAGTAATGTTTGCTGGCCTTCAGGTCGGGGTCGCCGACGTACTGCACGCGAAACGACTGGGTCTGGCCGGGCTGGATCAGCGCCTGGGGCGGAAAGATCAGCAGGTCGCCGCTGTCCTTGCCGGTGCCCTTCACGCCATTTTCGTCGAACTCCAGATCTTGGACGCGCAGCTCGACGGGCAACGGCGTGGAGAATGTGTTCTCGACCGTCACCACCTGGCTCATGCCGCGACCCGATACGGTCAGGTCGATCACCACCGGCTGCACGGTCATCGCCCAGGCCGGGGTGGCGCACAGATTCGCCAGCAACGCCAGGGCCATCACGCAGGCTTTCACGAACTTCATCACGCCCTTGGCTCCCCCGCCCAGGCCGACCGCGGTCAGCTGGATACTTGCAATTCGATGGTGACGGTGTCGGCGTAGCGGCCGGCGATCAGCGGGCCGCCCCCCGGCGGCACGCGCAGCAGCAGCGACAGGTCGCCGGCGGTGCCGTCGGGTACGTTGATCGACACGGTCGTCGCTACGTTGGTATCCAGTGCCAGCGTCCGGCTGGCCCAACCCGCGCTCAGTGCATAGCCGACGAGTTACGTGTTGGCGTTAGCGATGCTGGTGAACCCCAGCGCATCGACATCAATTCGGTCACCCTCGGCATGCGAGAAGTCGGTGATGATGTCGTTGGTGTCCCGGACGCTCAGATACCGGAAAGTGTCGGCATTATTGCTGCCGGTTAACGTATCTGCACCATAGCCGCCGATCAAAACGTCGTTCTGGTTACCGCCGACCAGCGTGTCCGATCCCGAGCCGCCATACAGCGTATCGACATCGTTGTTTCCGCGCAGCAGGTCGTCACCTGACCCGCCGTAGATCACGTCGATGCCGTTGTTGCCGTCGATCTGGTCGTTACCCGGGCCGCCGTAAATGGTGTCGTTACCGCCCCCACCTGAAATCGGGCTGGTGCTGGCACTTCCCAACGAATCGAAGTCGTTCGGATCGACCCCCGGCCCGGTATAGGTGGTCGGCAGCGTCGGCCCCTCGTTGGCGCCGTTGACCGTGACCGTGACGAGCTTGGGCGTGCCGTCGGCGGCCAGCACGCTGAACGTCTCGACAGCTTGCTGCCCGGCATTCAGCGTGTTGAGATCGGCATCGGCATTGTTGAGCGTGTACGTCCACACGCCTGCGGTCGTGACCGCGAAGCTGCCATAGGTGCCCGCTGTCGTCGCCGGCTGGAACATCGCCGCTCCATCGATATCGCTGATCGTCAGCGCACCGGTGGCGACCAATGTGCCGTCCTCGGTCACCGCACCGCTCGACGCACCGCCGATCACCGCGGCGTCGTTCACGCCGGTCACGGTAATCGTCAGTGACGACGTCGCACTCGCGGTTCCGTCGCTGACCACATAGCCTGCGGTATAGGTTGCCAGCACGCCCTGGCCCAGCGACTGATAGGCCGCGACCCCGGCATTGAAGCTGTAGCTGCCGTCGGCATTCAGCGTCAGCCCGGCAAAGGGCGCGGTCAGCGTGTAGGTCAGCACCGCACCGGTATCGACATCGCCATCGTTGCCGGCCACCGAACCGGTGACCGTCGTGTCCTCGGTCGCCGACGCAGTGTCGGCGCCAGCGGTCGGCGCGTCGTTGACGCCGGTGACGGTGATCGTCAGTGTGCTGCTGCTCGACGCGCCGTGGCTGTCGGTCGCGGTGAAAGCGACCGTCAGCGGCAGCGTCGCGCCGGCGGCCAGGCTGTCGTAGCTCGATGCGTCGAATGTCCAGGTGCCGGCCGTCGCGCTGGTCAGCACGAAGCCAGCCGGGGCGGCACCGACGATCGCGAAGACCGTCGCGGCATCGCCGTCGACATCGGTCGCCGCCAGCGTACCGGCGGTCGATCCATCCTCGAGCACCGCAGCTGCCGTCGCGGTCGCAACCGGCGCGTCGTTGGCGCCGGCGATGGTGATCGTCACGACCTGCGTTGCACTCGCTCCCTGATCGTCGGTCACGGTCACGGTGAAGGTTTCAACCGCATTCTGGCCCTGCGACAGCGCCTGTGCGGCGGCATTGTCGAGCGCGTAGCTCCACCCGCCGCCCGAGGCGACGGTGAACGCGCCATAGGCGCCGCTCGCGTTACCGGTGAAGTCCAAGACAGCGTTCTGGTCGAGATCGTTCGCGGTCACCGCGCCGGACGCGGTCAGCGTGCCGTCTTCCGCTACCGCGCCGGCCTGGGCCACGCTGGTGATCGTCGGCACGTCGTTGGTGCCGGTGATCGTCACCGCCAGCGTCGAATAGGCCGGCAACCCGCCCGACGAATTGGCGCCATGCGGATCGACCGCATTATAGTCGATCAGCACCACCGTCGTCTGGCCCGCGCCGAGGTAATCGAACCCCGTCACGCCGGTCAGCGGGTCGGTGTAGCCGTTCGGATCGAACACCAGGCTGCGGCCGTCGGGGCCGACCGACAGGCCGTTGATCGATGCCGACCCCGGCGAGGCATAGCCCAGGCCATGCGCGCCGCGCGTGTTGGCGATGCCGATCTGCAGCGTGATGTTGGCATCATCGACGTCGCTGTCGTTGGCCAGCACGTCGCGAGACACGACCGCGTTCTCCGTCGTCGCGCCGGTGTCGTCGGTCGTCACCGGGCGGTCGTTGACGCCGGTGATCGTGATGGTCGCGGTCTGCGCAACGGAGCCGCCGAACTCGTCGGTCACCGCATAGCTGACGGTGACGACCTCGGCACCGCCGCTCTGCAAATACTGGTATGCAGCGGTATTCACCACCACGGTGTCGCCGACCAGCGACAGGCCGGCGGCGTTGCCCGATGTCACCGAATATGCGGTGGCATGGATAACTGCTCCAGTGTCGATGTCGCTGGCACCGGCCAGCAGGGCGACAGTCGCCGGAGCATCGTCCTCGCTGAGCGTCGTAGTCACCGCGCCGGTCACCGTCGGAGCGTCGTTCGTGCCGGCGACCGTCCAACTGACCGATGCCGGCGTCGTCGCCGTGCCGTCCGATACGCCATAGGCCACCGTCACGGTCGTAGATGCGCCCTGCGCCAGTGACTGATAGGCCGCATCGGCCGGATCGAGCGTGAAGCTCTTGGTTAGGGCGTTGTAGCTGACACCGGCCGGCAAGGCAGCCGGAACGCCGACGACCGACAAGCTGTTGCCGATATCGACGTCACTGGCGTTGGCGAGCGCGCTCAGCGTCGCGCCTGCACCGTCCTCGGTCGCCGATCCCGTTACAGCCCCGGTCACGACCGGTGCGTCATTGGTCCCGGTAACGACGATCGTCAGCGTGGCGGTGCCCGTCGCGCCCAGCCCGTCGCTGACCGTATAGGGAATGATGAGTGTTGCCGTCGCGCCAGCTGCGAGTGTCTGGTACGCTGCGACGCCGGCGTTGAAGGTGTAGCCACCGTTCGCCGCCAGCGCGAACCCGGCGGGTGCCGGGCCGTTCAGCGTGTAGGTCAGAACATCGCCGTCAGGATCGGTTTCGTTGGCGACGGTGCCGATGTAGCTGCTGTCCTCGTTCGCCGCCAACGACTCGTTCACGCCGGTCGGACTGTGATTGACGCCGACGAAATCCATCGCGCCGACAGCGCCCTCGACCTTGATCGCGACATCGGCGGTCGCATCGCCGTTCAGATCGGCATAGACGATTCCACCCGACGCCCACACGCCGTGCGTGGTGCCGGTTGATCCGTTCCACAACAGCTTCGCCGGACCGCTGCCGGTCAGGAAGGCGTTGAGCGCGCTCAGGTCCAGCTTGTCGTCGCCGCTGGCGAAGTCCTTGATCGTGTCGCCGGTCGTCGCCGACCAGGCCCCGCCGCTGGCCGACGAATCCGATTCCAGCTTGTAGACGAAGGTGTCGCCGCCGCGGTCGCCCCACAACAGGTCGGCACCCAGGTCACCGGCGATCCGGTCGGCACCGTTGCCACCGTGGATCTGGTCGTTGCCCCCGCCGCCGTTCAGCGTGTCCGCGCCATTGGCCGACGTGTCGCTTTCGTCGTCGCCCCAGATGATCTCGGCGAAATTCGACCCGTTGACGATGTCGGCACCGTTGCCGCCGCTGATCTTGTAGGTCGTGCCGCCGGCAGTGAACATCGTTGCTGCATCGATGATGTCGACACCGTTACCGCCGCTGATCGACCGGTTCGCACCCGTATTGCTGATCGTGATGATCGGTTTCGCAGCCATCGTGTCTCTCCGCCAAAGTGTCTTGGCCCGGCGATCTGGATTGGCGGCGCGCGACTCGCGACCAATGACTCATCGTCGAGTCGTTGGCGTAACTGTTAAGATTGCGTGAAATTCCGCTCCATTCAACGAATGGCGAAATCAACGCTATCGTTGGTTATGGCGTCCCGATCTGGATCACGGGTACGGGGGTGGGATGATGGTCGTTGTCGTCGCGCAATATCAGCGCGAGTTCGACGCGGTTGGCCACTTCGAGCTTGGCGAAGATGCGGTGCAGTGTGAGCTTTACCGTACCTTCGGTCACGCCGAGTTCGATACCGACGTCTCGGTTGCGAAGCCCGCGCGCGACCAGTTCAGAAATGGCCCGCTCCCGCGGCGTCAACACCGACAGCCGCCCGCCGCCGCTCTTGCCGCGCATCGCGACCGCCAACGCGCGCTGCAGGATCGAGCGCTCGATCCACTGGCCCCCTCGAGCGACCTCGCGCAGGCATGCCACCAACAGGGTTTCGGCACCGTCCTTCGGCAGGATGCCCTGAACCTTCAGGTCGAGCGCCTCGATAACATCGGCGTCGGCGATATGGGCGGTCAGCAGCACGATCGGGCGCATGTCGTGCCGCGCCCTGAGGGCGCGGACGACGTCCATGCCGCCCCGGTTCGGCATCGCCAGATCGAGCACCAATATGTCGGGTCGGGTCTTGGCGATCGCGTCCAGCGCGGTCGCACCGTCCTGCGCGGTTGCCACCACCTCGAACTCGCTGTGAGCGAGCACAGCGACGATGCCGGACAGCATCAGCGGATGGTCGTCGGCCAAGAGGATCCGGGTCATGCGCTGGTTCCGATCGGCAACTGGATGTCGATCCGCGTGCCGGAGAGGTGTTGCAGAGAAATGGTGCCGCCCAAGCGCTGCACACGCTCATTTAATGTCCATGGCGTGGGAGCGCCCTCCGCGTCGGTCGCTCGGAGGGCGAAGCCGCGCCCATCGTCATGGATCGACAGCCACAGCCATTCATTCGACGATCCGATGACGATGGCGACATTGTTGGCTGCGCCATGACGCGCCGCATTCGATATCGCCTCGGTCACGATCATCGCCACTTCCGAACCGTACCAGCCCGGAACGTCGAATGGCTCACATGACACCGAGACCGGGCAGGACACGGTCCACGTCCGCGCGCCGACTTCCGCGGCCTCGCGGATAATCTCGCAGATGTTGACGGTGCCATCGGGTTCGTCGTTCTGGCGCAAGCGCCCGACGAACGCGCGGACCCGTGCCTGTTCGCTGCGAATGTCGCTCAGCAGTGCGTCGATCTGGGGCCGCGCGTCCTCGCCGCACCCGATCCAGGTCTTGAGCGCTTCAAGGCGAAAGGTGGTCCCGGACAGCGACTGCGCCACCGTGTCGTGCACATTGCAGGCGGTTTCCAGATTGGCAGCGATCACCATGGCGCGCGCCGCGCGCCGGCCCGCCTCGGCCCCGCAGATCGTGTCGCACGCGCGGGCGGCGATATCGTCGGCATAGTTCAGATCGTCGACGCTCATTCCGTCGATCCCGGACGCGACGATGATCCCGGAACCGATGCCGCAGGAAAACGGGATCGCGATTCCCTCGCGCGTTTCGGCTGCTGCTAACGCATCCCGCGCTGCGATGTCCCGGCCGACCGTACCGGCCGAAAACGTCTTCGCGCTGCGCGTCACGGCACGACCGCGGTCGATCGCGAACAACTGTGCCTCGTGGAGGTCGCTCAGCGCTGTGGGGGACAGCGATGCGGCACAGGGACGATCGCGGAGATGTTGGATGTGTAGAGTCGCCTGATCTGTGGTCCAGATGATTGCGGCATTGGCCGCGTCAAACGTGTCGGCGACATCGACAAGGACCTTTCTCGCCGGATCCATCTCCCAATAGTCTGGTGGCCGATGCAAACGTGGCAGGGCCTGCACCCACCGCCGAGACCCGATCCATAGGGCCAGCAGTATCAGGATCAGCAGATTGCCCAGCCGCGCGACCAGCCGCGGAGGCTCGATTACAAACGTATCGCCCAGCGCAATGTCGGCGATGGATGCGGCGACGAAAACCGCCGTGAAGACAGCCGCCGACCACAGGCTCTCGCGCCACCCCCAACGGATCAAAGCGCTGACGATATAAACGTTGCCGAAGACGAAGAAGCTACTGTCGAACCCGCCCGAACTGAACACCACGATCGCGCCGACCAACATGTCGATTACGATTTCGACGGGCGCGGCGACGATGTCGAGCCACCAGTTTTTCCAGGTGGCGATCATTAGGACTAGCGCCAGCACCAGATAGCCACCGAGCACCGCCTCGATCAGGGTACGCCGGGTGACGGCCGATCCGTCGACGGTCACGACCATCAGCAGCGCCGCACAAGCCATACCGACGCGGGCCACGCGTACAACTCGCCCAGATCGCCGCAGTGCCATCCATTGCCCCCCCCTGCGCTCGCATCGATCGCCGGTATCAAGATAGCCTACCGATTAACGCTTGACGATTGAACTTTAGATATCGCGCCTGCTTGGCGAACGCGGTTTTAGCGCGATCGTCGCGAAGTTATAATGTGATGGCTGATAGGCTCCTGTTGGCACCCCGGCGATCGGTCAGATGACTGCCACCAGCCATTTACGGCAATGGCGTGTTCCCTTCACCCGCTCCATTTTGACCGTAGGTGGCGAACCCTCGCTTTTTTGATG
>JAZKBG010000024.1:0-15535 GCA_040388765.1 Pseudomonadota bacterium
CCAGCGAACACGCAAGGGCAATCACGACCATCGCGATTAATGGGTCCTGACCCTAGCCCGCCGTCCCGCCGACCGTCAGCCCCTCGACCAGCAGCGTCGGTTGCCCCACGCCGGCCGGTACGCTCTGTCCGCCCTTGCCGCACATGCCGATGCCTTCGTCCAGCGCCATGTCGTTGCCGATGCCGCGGACCTTGGTCAATGCCGACGCGCCGTCGCCGATCAGCGTCGCGCCCTTGATCGGTGCGCCGAGCTTGCCGTTCTCGATCCGGTAGGCCTCGGTGCAACTGAACACGAACTTGCCCGACACGATATCGACCGATCCACCGCCGAACGACCGGGCGAAGATGCCGTTCTTCACGCGGGTCATCAGCTCGGTCGGGTCGTCGGTGCCGCCGCGCATGAACGTGTTGGTCATCCGCGGCATCGGCGCATGCGCGAAACTCTCGCGCCGCCCGTTGCCGGTGGGGGCCACGCCCATCAGCCGCGCGTTCAGGCGATCCTGGATATAGCCCTTGAGGATGCCGTCCTCGATCAGGACATTCTCCTGCGTCGGGGTGCCTTCGTCGTCGATGCTCAACGACCCACGGCGGTCGTGGATCGATCCGTCGTCGACGATCGTCACGCCCGGCGCGGCGACGCGCTCGCCGATCTTGCCGCTGAACACGCTGGTGCCCTTGCGGTTGAAATCGCCCTCCAGTCCATGGCCGATCGCTTCGTGCAGCAGGATGCCGGGCCAGCCCGGCCCCAGCAGCACGGTCATCTCGCCTGACGGCGCATCGACGGAATCGAGATTGACCAGCGCCTGTGCCAGCGCCTCGTCGATCGCGCGGTTCCACGTGGCGGGGTCGAGCAGCCGGTCATACGTCGTGCGCCCCCCGGTGCCGAAGCTGCCGCTTTCGCGCCGCCCGTTCGCCTCGACCACGATCGAGACGTTCAGCCGGACCAGCGGCCGCACGTCGGTGGCGACGAAGCCGTCGGCGCGGACGATCTCGACCACGCTCCACGATCCCATCAGCGACACCGAAACCTGCGCGACGCGCGGGTCGCGCGCGCGGGCGGCGGCGTCGATCGTCTGGCACAGGTTCACCTTGTCCGCGAACGGCACCAGATCCAGCGGGTCGGCGTCGGTGTAGAGGTGGCGGTTGGTCTTGGCCGGCGGTGCGGGCCGCGGCCCGGCGGCGGGATCGATCAGCGCCATCGTCTCCGCCGCGCGCCGGATCGCCGCGACGCTCAGTTCGTTGGCATGGGCAAAGGCGGTCGTTTCGCCCGATACCGCGCGCAGGCCGAAGCCGGCATGCGTGTCGTAGCTGGCGGTCTTCAGCCGCCCGTCGTCGAAGCCGAACGCTTCGGACTTGCGATATTGCAGATACAGCTCGCCGTCGTCGGCCCGCGCCAGCGCATCGGCGGTCAGTGCCTGCGCGGCATCGGGGTCGAGTCCGGCGCGGTAGAGGAACTGGCGGGGATCGGTCGGAGCGTTCATCGGCCCTAGATAGGGAGCCGAACCTGCGCCGTCACCTAGTCGCGGTCCGGGCCCAGCGCGGGATCGAGGTCGCGGGGGCGCACGAACTGCGTCAGCGTCGCCTGACCGAAGCCGACGTCCGACCAGCGCGTGGCCGGAAACGTCATCACCGCGACGCTGGCGGTCGGGAATTTCTCCTCGACGACCTCGCGCCCGGGATTGTCGCTGCCGGCCGGCACCAGCGCGAGGACGAGTTCCTCCAGCCCGGGATTGTGCCCGACGACCAGCAGCCGTTCGACAGAATCATCCTGTTCCTGCACCACGTCGACCAGCGACGCGACAGATGCGAGATAGAGGCGGCGGTCCCAGTCGGGTGCCAGCGTACCGCCATAGCCCCGCGCGACGTGATCGAGCGTCTGCACGACGCGCACCGCAGGCGAGGCGACGACGCGATCGAACGTCACCGCCATCGCCTTCAGGTTGCGACCGACGACCTGCGCGGCGCGCTGGCCCTTGGCGTTCAGCGGGCGATCGAAATCGCGCAGGGACATGTCGTCCCAGCCCGATTTGGCGTGGCGCAGCAGGATCAGCGTCTTCATGCCGATACGTCTTGCCGGATCGTCGTGACGGAGGAAAGCCCGGTCACGCGCGCGACCGCTTCGTCCAGGGTGACGCGGGCGACCGGTGTGCCGGCCGGAAACGCACCGAGCAATCGCGACGGCATCGCCGCGCCGAGCAGCACGAACGCCCCTGTGTCGTCGGCACGGCGGATCAGTCGGCCGAACGCCTGCGCCAGCCGCGCGCGCACGATGCGATCGTCATACGCACTGCCGCCCCCGGCCAGCCGCCGCGCGGCGTGCAGTACGCTGGGCTTCGGCCATGGGACGCCTTCCATGACGACGAGCCGCAGCGAATGGCCCGGCACGTCGACTCCGTCGCGCAACGCATCGGTACCGAGCAGCGAGGCACGGGGATCGTCGCGAAAGATATCGACCAGTGTTCCCGTATCGATCGGATCGACATGCTGTGCCGCCAGCGCCAGCCCCTCGCGCGCCAGCCGGTCGGCGATGCGGGCATGGACGCCGCGCAATCGCCGGATCGCGGTGAACAGCCCCAATGTCCCCCCGCCCGCCGCGACGATCAGCCGGGCATAGGCATTGGCCAGCGCAGGCAGGTCGCCACGCTTCACGTCCGTGACGATCAGCACTTGCGCCTGGCGCGCATAGTCGAACGGGCTGGCCGCCTCGAAATGCGCCGGCGGCTGGGTCAGGTGCGCGGCACCGCTGCGGCCCTCGGCCACGTCCCAGTCACCGCCGGCCTTCAGCGTCGCGGACGTGACGAGCGCGCCGTGCGCCGATTTCAGCACCGTTTCGGCAAACGGACGCGACGGATCGAGCCAGTGGCGATGCAGGCCGATATCCCATTCGCGCCCCTCGGCGCGATCGACCGCCAGCCAGTCGACGAAATCGGGGTCGGCCGGGCCACCGATCCGCGCGATCAGCGCCAGCCAGGCCCCGACCGTCTCGGTGCGCCAGCCGAGCGAAGCGATCGCGCCCTCGATCCGCGCGCGCGCCTGCCCGTCCATCCAGTCCGGCCCCTCGGCCAGCACCGCCTCCAGACGCCGCCCAAGCGTGACGAGCGGACGGACCAGCGCGTCGAGCGCGGCACCCGCCGGCCCCGCCGCCTCGACCAGTTCGGGCGACGGTTCGGCCAGTTCGGTTTCCAGCGCATAGCCGGCGTCGTCATCCTTGACCGCGCGGGCATAGGTCAGCCCGCGCACGGCGGCGAGCAGCGTCTCGACCGGGCCGAACGGGTCACCCTCGGCGATGCGCGCCAGCCAGCCGTCGGACGGCAGCGCCCGCGCCGCCTCGACGGCATCGGTGATCGCGCGGCCACCCTCGTCATCGTAACTGGCCACGTCGGACAGGCGCGCGGCCAGGCCACGCCGGCGCCCGCGCGCGGTGCCCTCGGGTCCGGTCACCCAACGGCGGATCTCGATCGCCTCGGCCCCGGTCAGCGCGGCGGCGAACATCGAATCGGCCGCCTCGAAGATATGGTGCCCCTCGTCGAAGACATAGCGGGTGGGGCGCGTCGCCATTTCCCGCCCGCGCGCGGCATTCACCATCACCAGTGCGTGGTTGGCGATGACGATGCTGGCATTGGCCGACGCGCGCGCGGCGCGTTCGATGAAGCATTTCCGGTAATGCGGGCAGCCGGCATAGATGCACTCGCCACGCCGGTCGGTCAGCGCGGTCGATCCGTTGCGGCGGAACAGCGTCGGCAGCCAGCCGGGCAGGTCGCCGCCGACCATGTCGCCGTCCGCGCTGAACGCCGCCCAGCGCGCGACCAGCTGCGCCAGGATCGCCGCCCGCCCCTGGAACCCGCCCTGCAGCGCGTCCTCGAGGTTCAGCAGGCACAGATAATTCTCGCGCCCCTTGCGCGTCACCACGCGGGCGCGGCGTTCCTCGGGATCGGGATACAGCCGCGCGGTTTCATGGCCCAGCTGGCGTTGCAATGCCTTGGTGAAGGTCGACACCCAGACCGCGCCGTCGGCGGCCTCCGCCCACAGCGACGCGGGCGCGAGATAGCCGAGCGTCTTGCCGATTCCGGTCCCCGCCTCGGCCAGCACCATGTTGGGCGCGTCGCGGATCATGCGCGGGGCGAACGCCTGCGCCGCCGCGGTGGCGAAGGCGCGCTGGCCGTCACGTCGCTCGGCGGTGTCGCCGGTCAACTGCTCGAGCCGCCGGGCGACCTGCGCTGCGTCGAGCGAGACGGTCGCTGGCGCAGGCCGCGGGGCACCCTCGTCCCATTCGGGCAATTTCGAGAACAGCCAGCGCTCGGCTTGGCTTGGCTTGCTCAGCCGCGCCGTCACCATCGGCGCCCAGGTCCAGCGCAGCCGGAACAGGTTCTGCGCGGCACTCCATGCGCCCTCGCGCTCGGGCCAGGCACCACCCAGCGCATCGAGCATCGTGGCCGCCGCCGTGCGCAGGAACGGCGCGACCGCATCGTCGCCGATCGGCGGTGCGATGCCGAGCGCGGTCGCCAGTCCCTTGGGCGTCGGCACCGCGAAGCGCGCGGGATAGACGAAGGCGAAGAGTTCGAGCAGGTCGAGCCCCGACAGTTCGGGATGCCCCAGCCGCTGGCCGACAGTGGGCGCGCCCAGCAGGATCACCGGCGTATCGGCGGCGATCCGCACCGCCTCGCCCCGCCCGACCGCGCGGCAGTCCTGTTCGGTCGCGATCCAGATGCCGCCGTGGCTGGCGTGGAGGGCGGGATAGGGGAGCATGTGCCCTCGTTTAGCGGCAAGGGAACGATTGGGGAACGGGCTAAGCTGGCTTTTGCTCGTCATTCCCGCGGAGGCGGGAATTCATTCTGGCTGGCCCAAGTGAGATTCACGTCGTTCAGCGACTCTTGATCCCCGCCTTCGCGGGGATGACGACGGAGGATTTCGGGGTGTTCGACTTACACCTCACCACAGCACATCCCGGTCCGGCGCGAGCGGCGCGGGCGCGGGGTCGCCGATCGCCTGGAGCAGGTCGATCTCGATCGTCCGGCACATCGCGTCGAGCGGCACGTCGTGGATGGTGTTCGAGAACGGATCGGTCAGATCCTCGCCGATCTGCAGCACCGCAAGGAACATCAGCCCCGCCAAGCCCGACCCGATCGGCGTCGCCCAGCCGAGCGATTCGACCAGCCCGATCGGCAGGACGACGCAGAACAGCCGCGTGAACAGGCTGGGGAAGAAGCGATACTGGTTGGGCAGCGGCGTGTTCTTCAGCCGCTCCATGCCCCCTTGCGCATTGGTGATGTCGGTCAGCGTCCGTTCGATCTGGGCGTGCAGGATCGTGTCGAGATGTCCCTCGCGCCGCGCCTTGGCGATGCGTCCTGCGGTGCCGTCGATGATGCCGTTGGCGATGTTGGCGCGCGTGAACGGACCCGCCGCCTCGCCCTCGGACAGGAAGCGCAGGACGTCGGGCTTCGGATCGATCCGACGCAACTGACACCGCAGGGCGTGGACATAGGCGATCTGACGCAGCACGATCGTGCGTTTCAGGTCCCACAGCGGTCCTTCAGCGGAAAACGGCATGAAGGTCACGATCTCGCGGGCAAGGGTTCGCGATGCGTTGATCATCGATCCCCACAGCACACGCCCTTCCCACCAGCGCTGATAGGCCGAGGTGTCGCGGAAGCCGAGGAACAGAGCGAGTGCCGAACCGAACAGGGTCAGCGGCAGGCTCGGTGCCTTGAACGGCAGCACGTAATAGGTGACCGTCACCGCGACGTCCCAGACGAACAGCGCGAGGAACGGTTTCCAGACCTGCGCGAGGATACGCGTGTAGCGAGGCGTTGCGGTGATGATCATTTCGCGTCCGTACGCATATCCTGGATCAAGGTTGCAGCGCAGCATGGAAATTCGTCGTCGCCTCCGGTAGGGCGCGCGCATGACCGACGACCTTCGCTCCGCCGCTCTCGAATCCAAGGCCTGGCCGTACGAGGAAGCGCGCAAGCTGCTGAAGCGCTATCCCGACGGCAAGCCGGGCGGTGCGCCGATCCTGTTCGAGACCGGCTATGGCCCCTCGGGCCTGCCGCACATCGGGACGTTCAACGAGGTGCTGCGCACGACGATGGTGCGCAATGCCTTTCACGCACTCAGCGACCAGCCGACCCGGCTGATCGCCTTCAGCGACGACATGGACGGCCTGCGCAAGGTGCCCGACAATGTCCCCAACAAGGACATGCTGGCGCAGCATCTCGGCAAGCCGCTGTCGCGCATCCCCGATCCGTTCGAGAAATTCGACAGCTTCGCCGCACACAACAACGCGATGCTGCGCGCGTTCCTCGACCGGTTCGGGTTCGACTATGAGTTTGCGTCCTCGACCGACTATTACACCGGCGGTCGGTTCGACGATGCGCTGAAAGTCGTGCTGCGCAACTTCGACGCGATCCAGGGCGTGATGCTGCCGACCCTGCGCGAGGAACGCCGCGCGACCTATTCGCCCGTGCTGCCGATCAGCCCGACCAGCGGCATCGTGTTGCAGGTGCCGATCGAGGTGATCGATGCCGACGCCGGACTCATCGCGTTCGTCGATGAGGATGGCCAGCGGATCGAGCAATCCGTGCTGGGCGGCCTCGCGAAGCTGCAATGGAAGGTCGACTGGGCGATGCGCTGGGTCGCGCTGGGCGTCGATTTCGAGATGTACGGAAAGGACCTGATCGATTCGGGCGTCCAGTCATCGAAGATCGCGCGCATCCTGGGCGGACGCCCGCCCGAGGGCTTCGTCTACGAGATGTTCCTGGACGAGAAGGGCGAGAAGATCTCCAAGTCCAAGGGTAACGGCCTGTCCCTCGACCAGTGGCTGACCTATGGCCCGGACGAGAGTCTCGCCTTCTACGCCTATCGCGAGCCGAAGAAGGCCAAGCAGCTGCACATGGGCGTGATCCCGCGCGCGGTGGACGAATATTGGCAGTTCCGCAGCGCCTATCCGACGCAGGAACTGAAGCAGCAGCTGGGCAATCCGGTGCATCACATCCACGACGGGACGCTGCCCGCGGGCGACCTGCCGGTGACGTTCGGGCTGTTGCTCAACCTGGTCGGAGTGATGGGCGAGGCGTCGAAGGAGCAGGTCTGGGGCTATCTGGCCAATTATGTGCCCGATGCCAGTGCGGAGACGCAGCCCGATCTCGACCGGCTGATCGGCTACGCCCTGGCCTATGCCCGCGACTTCGTCGCGCCGACCTTGGTCAGGCGAGCGCCCGAGGGGGTGGAAGTGGCCGCGCTGCAGCGGCTCGACGCCGAACTTGCCGCTTTGCCCGAGGACGCGAGCGCCGAGGATATCCAGAACATCGTCTACGAGATCGGCAAGGGGCAATTCGGGGATATGGGCGGTTTCGCCGAACTGCGCGACTGGTTCCGGGCACTGTACGAGACGTTGCTGGGTTCGTCGCAGGGGCCGCGGATGGGCAGCTTCATCAAGCTGTACGGCATCGCCAACAGCCGCAGGCTGATCGCGGAGGCGCTGGCGCGCTGATGTGTAACGAGGCGGCCCGTCGCATCGCGCTCGGTCAGTTGCGTGACGACTGGGCGCAGACGCGGATCCCGCTGCGTTTCCCAGAGGGTGCGCCGAACATGGCCCCCCTCGAGGGTTTCCGCATCACCGATCCGACCGTCATCATCCGTGGCGAGGACGGTCGGGCGGACGCTGCGGAACTGGTGACCCGACGGTGGAGCTGGCCAGGGCCGGGCGGTCGGCCCATCTACAATTTTCGTTCCGACGGTCGCGCGCTGGTGCAGGGGCGCTGCCTGATCCCGGTCGACGCCTTCTACGAATTCACCGCCGCCGCCGATCCCAAGGCGCGACGCAAGGACAAGTGGGCGTTTCGGCTGGTCGACCACGACTGGTTCTGCATCGCCGGGCTGTGGCGCGCCGATCCCGCCGTCGGAGAGGCGTTCACGATGCTGACCTGTCCGCCGGGTCCGGACATCGCCCCCTATCACGATCGCCAAGTCGTCGTGCTGGGGCGCGACGCCTGGGCGGCGTGGCTCGACCCCGCCGTGCCCTCCGCCGACCTGTGCCGCCCCGCCCCCTCCGGCAGCCTGACGGTCGAGCGCGTACGATGATCCGCCGGGGCCGGGCGGCAGCACAGGCATTTTTCGCGACCGCGGCGGCGGGCGGTATCCTGCTGATCGCTGCCGCGGCCTGCGCGATGATCGTCGCGAACCTGCCCGCGACCGCCGATAGCTATGTCGCGATGCTGCACGTGACGACCGGGCCGGTGCTCAATCCGCACCTAGGGCCGATGACGCTGCACCTGTGGATCAACGACGGGCTGATGGCGATATTCTTCCTGCTCGTCGGTCTCGAGATCAAGCGCGAGGTGGTCGACGGGCGGCTGGCGAGCGCGGAGCGGCGGCGGCTGCCGATCATCGCCGCGGTCGCCGGAATGGCGGTGCCGGCGCTCGTCTTCCTGGCCGTCGCCGGCGAAGTGCCCGGGCTGGCGCGGGGCTGGGCGATTCCCGCCGCGACCGACATCGCCTTCGCCATCGGGGTGCTGGCGCTGCTGGGATCGCGGGCACCATCGTCGCTCAAGCTGTTCCTGACCACCGTCGCGATCGTCGACGACATGGGCGCGGTGGCGATCATCGCGCTGGCCTATACCGATCATATCGCGGTCGCCGCGCTGGCCGGTGCGGGTGCGGTCGTCGCGCTCCTGTACGTTCTCAACCGCCGCGGGGTGCGGCATCTGGGCGTCTACATGGCGGCGTTCGCGCTGCTGTGGCTGCTGACGCTGATGTCGGGGGTACATGCCACGATCGCCGGCGTCGTCGCGGCGCTGATGATCCCGGTCACCCGGTCCCCCGCCGCGCCCGATGCCGCCGATTCGCCGCTCCACCGGCTGGAACATGCGCTGCACCCGTGGGTGGCGTTCGGCATCGTGCCGCTGTTCGGCTTCGCCAACGCCGGGGTCGCGCTGGGCGGGATCACCGTGGCGACGCTGGGCGATCCGCTGGTGCTGGGGATCGCGGGCGGGCTGTTCCTGGGCAAGCAGGCGGGCATCTTCGGCAGTATCTGGCTGGCCGAGCGGCTGAAGATCGCGCCGCGGCCGGGCGGGGCGCGCTGGGCGCAGGTGTACGGCGTCGCGCTGCTGGCCGGGATCGGCTTCACGATGAGCCTGTTCATCGGCGGCCTCGCCTTTCCCGACGCCCCGCAACTGGCCGACACGGTCAAGATCGGGGTGCTGGCGGGATCCTTGCTGTCGGCGGTGGCGGGGTTCCTGGTGTTGTGGTTCGCGGCTAGACCTGCGCCATGCGACGCTTCTTCGATCCCGCCCAGCTGACCCATGCGCCGGCGCGCGAGCTGCACAACGGCGGCTTCACCGATTACAGCGAGACGCCGGCCCGCGCCGATGCGATCCTGCGCGCGATCGGCGGGGCGGAAGGCCCGACCGATCACGGCGACGCGCCGCTGCTGGCGGTCCACACGGCGGACTATCTCGATTTCCTGAAGGAAGCGCCCGCGCGCTGGGCGGCGGCAGGGCGCAGCGGCGACGTCATGGGCTATGTCTGGCCGATCGTCGGCCGCCGCGCGTTGCGGCTCGACCGGATCGATGCGCAGGTGGGGCGCTACAGTTTCGACGGATCGACGCCGCTCACCGCGCAGAGCTGGGCCGCGGCCAGGGGCAGCGCCGACGCGGGGCTGTCGGCGCTCGACGCGGTGCTGGGCGGCGACCGATCGGCGTTCGCCCTGTGCCGACCGCCAGGCCATCATGCCGGCGCGGACTATCTCGGCGGCTATTGCTACCTCAACACCGCCGCGATCGTCGCGCAGGCGGCGCGCGACGCCGGCCAGCGGCGTGTGGCGGTGCTCGACATCGACTATCACCACGGCAACGGGACGCAGGACATCTTCTGGGACCGCGGAGACGTGTTCTATGCGTCGATCCACGCCGATCCGGCGACCGACTATCCCTTCTACTGGGGCCACGCTGATGAGGTTGGGGAGGACGCGGGGCGGGGCACGACACTGAACCTGCCGTTGCCACAAGGCACGACGATCGATGCGTTCCGGGGGGCACAGGCGACGGCGCTGGAACGGATCGCGGCGTTCGGCGCGGACCTGCTGGTGGTGAGCTTCGGCGCCGACACGTGGGAGGGCGATCCGATCAGCCATTTCGCGCTGAGCACCGCGGATTATGCAGTGCTGGCGCGCGATATCGCCGCGACCGGGTTGCCGACGGTGATCGTGATGGAGGGCGGTTATGCGGTGGACGCGCTGGGCGCGAATGTCGTGAGTTTTCTCTCGGGCTTTTAACCCATCCCGTGCTCCCGCGAAGCCGGGAGCACGGAAACCACGCAGGACCGACCTATGACTACCCGGGGCTCCCGCCTTCGCGGGAGCACGGCAGGCGTTTAGGGTCAGGACCCTTTAATCGCGATGGTCGTGATTGCCCGTGCGTGTTCGCTGGCAAGGAAGGGCGTGCAGCAGGTAGCGGCGCTACCTGCAATCGTCGTGACGCAGCCAGCGGTCGCGCACGGGCAACCGCTTTAGCGGCGGGCAGATTTTGGCCCAGGGCGGCGTCTCTAGTCGGTCACGATGCTCGAGCATCGCTCCGCTTGTCGATCCTTGCCCTGAACCAAAATCCGCGCCGTCACGACCATCACGATCAATGGGTCCTGACCCTAGTCCGGCTCCGTCGCGTCGATCGCGGGCATGCCCTTCATCGCCTTGGCCACCGCCTCGACCCGGTCCATCACGCGCAGGATGTTGCCCGACGTCAGTCCCGCCAGATCGGCGTCGCTCCACCCGCGTCGCGCGAGTTCGGCCAGGACCAGCGGATAGCTGTCCACGCCCGACATGCCCTCCGGCCCGGTCCCGCCGATGCCGTCGTAATCGCCGCCGAAGCCGACGGCACCCTTGCCCGCGATCTTCGCGACATGCTCGATATGGTCGGCGACCGTCGATGCATCGACGCGCGGCATCGGATGGGCCTGGTCCCAGGCGACCAGCGGCGCAGGCGATTTCGCGCCATAGCTTTCCGCCGACACGCCGACCGACTTGGCATAGGCCGACCGCGCATTGTCCCAGTCGTTCCATGCCACCGACAGGAAGGCGGGGTAGAAATTGACCATCACCACGCCGCCGGCCTGTCCAATCCGGGCGAGCAGCGCGTCGGGGATGTTGCGCGGCCGGTTCGCCAGCGCGCGGGCCGAGGAATGCGATGCCATCACCGGCGCCTTCGACACGTCGAGCGCGGCGGCCATCGTGGTGTCGGCGACATGCGACACGTCGACGATCATGCCGATCCGGTTCATCTCCATGACGACCTTGCGCCCGAAGTCGCTCAAGCCCCCGGCGCGCGGCGCATCGGTCGACGAATCGGCCCAGTCCAGGCTCTTGCCGTGCGTCAGCGTCATATAGCCGACGCCGAGTTCCTTCATCTGGCGCAGCACCGACAGCCGCCCGTCGATCTGGTGCCCGCCCTCGATCCCCAGCAGCGACGCGACCTTGCCCGACTTCGCGATCCGGCGCGCGTCGGCGGCGGTGCTCGCCATCTCGAATGCCTGCGGGTTGGCGGCGACGAAGCGGCAGACGATGTCGATCTCCTCGATCGTCATCTCCACCGCGCGCGGGCCGGTGACGGTGGCGGGAATGTACACCGACCAGAACTGGCCACCGACGCCGCCCGCCTTCAGCCGCGGAATGTCGGTTTGCAGCGGAAACGGCAGCGCGGCGGTGTCCTTCGTCAGATCGACGCTCTCGACCTTCGCCTCATGTCGCTCGCGGATTTCCCACGGCAGATCGTTGTGCCCGTCGATCACCGGTGCGGCCTTCAGTACGCGATCGACCCGGCGAGCGAGGGCGGGGTCGGCGACTTGCGGCGCGGCGAGCAGCAGGGCGAGGGTCAGCAGCATGACGCCGAACAAAGCAAATCGGCACGATGCACGATAGCGAAATCGTCGGCGGCGAGTGCGCGGCGACCTTTCCCATCGCCGGCGTCGCACGCTATGTCGGCGTCCGCGACCGGGAGGACGGCATGACGGAATCGATACTGGATCGGGTGCAGCGCATCGTTTCGGCGACGATCGAGGATGCCCTGGTGCTGGCCGAGCGGGCGACCGGGACCAGCCTGTTGCGCGAAGGCCTGCGCGAGGTCGATCGGGCGATCGCGACGCTCGAGCGCGAGCGCGATGCCGCCACCCGCCGTGCGACCGAGGCCGCGGCGCAGGCGGATGCGGCGCAGGCCCGGATCGCCAGGCTCGACGACGACGCGCGCTATGCGCTTGGCCGGCAGCGCATCGATCTGGCCCGGGATGCGGTGGCGCGGCAGGTTGCGCTCGAGGGAGAGATCGTCGCGCTGGCGTCGCTGCGCAGCGGCGCGCTGGCCGAAGCGGCGGCATTCGACGATGGCATCACCGACGCCGGCGACCGCCGCGCGAGCCTGGCGCGGCGGATCGCGACGCTCGACAGCGCCGAAGCGGGGCACTCCCAGGCGCTGACGCCCGCCGACCGGTCCATCGCTCGCGCGGATGCCACGTTCGATCGATTGGCGTCGCGGTTGCCGCCGGCATCCCCGCCTCTGGCCGAGGTCGCCGAGATCGAGGCGCTGCGCCGCGAAGACGCCATCACCGCGCGATTGGCTGCGTTACAGGCAAAGGGATAGCCGGGCGACACCCTTGCCCCGGCTGGCTGTCAGATCCCCATCCATTCCAGTCGTCCCGGCAGGTCGACGGCGCTGAAATCCACCTGCACCACCCGGCGACGGCGATGCCCGGTCGCGCGTGCTGAGGCGTGCAGGATCGACGTCGCATAGGCCCAGACGTCACCGCGTCGCGCCAGGCAGGCGAAATTGCCCAGCCGCTCAGCGACCGCCGCGGCCTCGCTTGCTGGGATCCTGCCGAGCCGGTGCGATCCCGGCGCGATCAGCAGCGGCGCATTGTCGGCGGGCACGTCGTCGAGGTGGATGCGCAGCGTCACCATCGCCGCGATCAGGTCGAAGGGTGGCTCGACATGATGGACGCCGCGCTTGACCGACCACGGTCCATAGCCAGCCACGTCCTGACGCGCCCGTACGGCAATCGTCCGATCCTGATGCCAGCCGAGCGTCCAGTTCGTCGCCGGCGACTTATCGAACAGGACGGCGCGGACGGGGTGCCGATATACTGACGGGCGATGGTCGCGATCGGGCCTTGCGCCGACAGCAGCATACCGAGTGCCGGGATGGCCTGGAGCCGGACGCCGGCCTGGTCCGGCGGCACGTCGGACAGCGCCGCCGCGAGATCGTCCAGAATCGCAAGGGCGGCGCCAGTGTGCAGCGCCGCCCCATCAATGTCGAAGTCCAGGTCGCGCACCTGCGCGCCGCAGGTCAGAGCTTGCCCGTCAGCTCCGGCACGATCTTGAACAGGTCGCCGACCAGGCCGATGTCTGCGACCTGAAAGATCGGGGCGTCCTCGTCCTTGTTGATTGCGATGATCGTCTTGCTGTCCTTCATGCCCGCCAGATGCTGGATCGCGCCGGAGATGCCGACCGCGATATAGACTTCGGGGGCGACGATCTTGCCCGTCTGGCCGACCTGATAATCGTTGGGGACATAGCCCGCATCGACCGCAGCGCGCGATGCGCCGACCGCGGCGCCGAGCTTGTCGGCGAGCGGTTCGATCAGCTGCGTGAAGTTCTCGCCATTCTGCAGCGCGCGGCCGCCCGAGACGATGATCTTGGCGCTGGTCAGTTCGGGGCGTTCGAGCTTGGCGATTTCCGACCCGGCAAAGGTCGACAGGCCCGCGTCGCCGGTCGAGGCGACCGCCTCGATCGCGCCCGATCCGCCCTCGGCCGCCGCCTTTTCGAACGCGGTGCCGCGGACGGTGATGACCTTCTTGGCGTCCTTGGACTGGACGGTCGCGATCGCGTTGCCGGCGTAGATCGGGCGGGTGAAGGTGTCTTCGCTCTCGACCGACAAGATGTCGCTGATCTGCATGACGTCGAGCAGCGCGGCGACGCGCGGGGCGATGTTCTTGCCGTTGCTGGTGGCCGGCGCGACGAAGGCGTCGTGGCTCTCCATCAGCTTGGCGACCAGCGGCGCGACATTCTCGGCCAGCGCATGCGCGTAGGCCGCATCGTCGGCGACATGGACCTTGCCGACGCCGGCGATCTTCGCGGCTTCGGCAGCGACGCCATCGATGCCCTGACCGGCGACCAGCAGATGGACTTCGCCAAGCTGCGACGCGGCGGTGACCGCGGCGTAGGTGGCGTCCTTGACGGCGGTGCCGTCGTGTTCGACCCAGACTAGGGTTTTCATGTCATCATCCTCTCAAACCACCCCGCCCGTTCGTTTCGAGCGAAGTCGAGAAACATATACCCGCCCCTGATGCTTCTCGACTTCGCTCGAAGCGAACGGAGAAGGGGGGACGGGATTACTTCGCGATGCCCATCGCCTTCAGCTTGGCGACCAGTTCGTCGACATCGGCGACCTTGACGCCCGCGGTGCGCTTGGCGGGCTCGACGACCTTCAGCGTCGTCAGCCGCGGCGACACGTCCACGCCAAAGTCGGCCGGAGTCTTCTGCGCGAGCGGCTTGGACTTGGCCTTCATGATGTTGGGCAGCGAGGCGTAGCGCGGTTCGTTCAGGCGCAGATCGGTCGTGACGATCGCGGGCAGTTTCAACGTGTCGGTTTCCGCACCACCATCGACCTCGCGGGTCACGCTGACCGAGTCGCCGGTCACTTCGACCTTCGACGCGAACGTCCCCTGGCCCCAGCCGGTCAGCGCGGCGAGCATCTGGCCGGTCTGGTTGTTGTCGTCGTCGATCGCCTGCTTGCCCAGAATCACCAGGCCGGGCTGTTCCTCGTCGCAGATCGCCTTGAGCAGCTTGGCAACGCCGAGCGGCTCGACCTTCTCCTCGCTGGTGACCAGGATCGCGCGGTCGGCACCCATGGCCAGCGCGGTGCGCAGCGTCTCCTGCGACTTGGGTTCGCCGATCGACACCGCGACGATCTCGGTCACCACGCCCTTTTCCTTCAGGCGGATGGCTTCCTCGACCGCGATCTCGTCGAACGGGTTCATGCTCATCTTGACGTTGGCGAGGTCGACCCCCGTCCCGTCCGCCTTCACGCGGGGCTTCACATTGTAATCAAGCACGCGCTTGACCGGTACGATGACCTTCATCTGCATACTCTCCATCAACCCGTATCCGTCCTGGGGAGGAACGTTCAGGCGGCGTTCTTGACTTCCGCGACGATCTTGCGGGCGGCATCGCCCAGGTCGTTGGCCGGCACGATCGCCAGGCCGGAATTCGACAGGATCGCCTTGCCCGCCTCGACGTTCGTGCCTTCCAGTCGAACCACCAGCGGCACCGAAAGGTTCACTTCCTTCGCCGCGGCGACGATGCCTTCGGCGATGATGTCGCACTTCATGATGCCGCCGAAGATGTTGACGAGGATGCCCTTCACGGCCGGATCGGCCAGGATGATCTTGAACGCGGCCGTCACCTTCTCCTTGTTGGCGCCACCGCCCACGTCGAGGAAGTTGGCCGGGAACATGCCGTTCAGCTTGATGATGTCCATCGTCGCCATGGCGAGGCCGGC
>JAZKBG010000025.1:0-1200 GCA_040388765.1 Pseudomonadota bacterium
AGATGCCTGGTCCTTTGAGTGGAGTTCGCGTTCTGGATTTGACGGCGGTGGTGTCGGGTCCTTACGCGACGATGTTCCTGGCGGATCAGGGCGCGGACGTGCTGAAGATCGAGCCGATCGGCGGCGACGGCACGCGGCGCAGCCGCACCCTGATCGATGCGGCCGGAGAGTTCTCCGCGCTGTTCGTGTCGTGCAACCGGGGCAAGCGTTCGCTGTCGATCGACATTAAGAGCGATGCCGGACGCGAGGTGCTGGCCAAGCTGGCATCGCAGGCGGACGTGCTGGTGCAGAACTTCCGCCCCGGCACGATGGAACGCCTCGGCCTCGGGCAGAAGGAACTGCGCGAGAAGTATCCGCGCCTGATCTACGTTTCCATCAGCGGGGTCGGCGACAGCGGGCCTTATGTCAAGAAGCGGGTCTATGATCCGATCGTCCAGGCCTTGTCCGGCTTTGCCGACATCCAGTCGCAGCCGGTGACCAACCGGCCGCAGATGATCCGCACCATCGTCTGCGACAAGACCACGTCGGTGTTCACCGCGCAGGCGGTGTCCTCGGCGCTGTATGCGCGCGAGAAGACCGGCAAGGGCGATCACATCCAGGTCGCGATGCTCGACACCATGATCTCGTATCTGTGGCCGGAAGGCATGATGCAGTACACCGTGGTCGGCACCGAGGCGGCCGCGGCTGATCCGAACGACCGCCCCGATCTCGTGTTCCAGACGCTGGACGGCTACATCACCGCCGGCACCATCTCGGATTCCGAATGGCAGGGCTTCTGCAAGGCCTCGGGCGATCCCGAGCTTGCGAAGGACGAGCGGTTCGCGACGCCCAGCGCACGCTTCATCAATGCCACCGCGCGTATCAACAAGATGCAGGAGTACATCAGCCAGCGCACCACCGCCGAATGGCTGGAGCGTCTGGATGCCGCCGATGTGCCGTGTGCACCGATCCTTCGCCGTGGCGACATCATCGGCAACGACCAGGTGGTGGCGCGCGGCCTGATCGAGGAATTCGAGCAGCCGACGGTGGGCCGGGTGCGGCAGCCGAAACCCGCCGCGATCTTCGAGGTCAACAAGGCCGCGATCGGCGGCCCGGCGCCGCGGGTCGGCGAGCACTCCCGCACCGTGCTGCGCGAACTCGGCTACAGCGACAGCGCCATCGACACAATGATCGCCGGAAAGGCCGTCAGGGCCGTGGGCT
>JAZKBG010000026.1:0-3070 GCA_040388765.1 Pseudomonadota bacterium
GGGTCGTGCGGCTGAGCGGAACAGGAAAGTGTCGTAAGGGTCGATATTTCTTTTCAAAAGTCCCATTCGGAATTAGGTTCGCGTAGCGGCCTGAGACCGCCGTTGGCGACGGCGTCGGGCACGGAGAAGTCGTAGCGCCCGAGGAAATTGATGTGACGCCAGGATATCGGCGAAAGTCGGGCGATATCGGCGGGCAACGCGGGTGTCCCTGCATCCCCGAGTTGGCGCACGGCTTCCTGCATGTAGACGGCGTTCCAGTGGGCGATGGCGTTGAGGGCGAGACCAAGGACGCCAAGCTGCTCACCTTGGCCTTGGCGCAGAGGGCTTCTGATTTCGCCGCGGTCGCCGTGATGGACGCGCCGCCCGAGCTTGTGGCGCAACTCCTGCCGGTTGAGCTGAAACAATATCCGACGCCGGAATGGTCGGTCGTCGATGTAGCGCAGGATGTGCAGCGTCTTGATGATGCGCCCGAGTTCGGACAGGGCCTTGGCCAGCGTCGTCGGGCGGTCTTTGACCTGCAGCATGCGCATGACGCCTGCGGCCTTGAGGTGACCAAGCTTGAGCGATCCGGCCAGGCGGATCAGGTCCGGCCAGTTTTCCCGGATCAGAGCGATGTTGATCCTGCCCCAGGCGAGCGCATCGAATTGTCCGTAAGTCGCCTGGCGGTCGATCCGCCAGAGCTTCGCGCCGCCGATGTCCGCCAGACGCGGACTGAAACGGTAACCCAGGAGCCAGAACAGGCCGAAAATGGCGTCGGAATAGGCGGCGGTGTCGGTCATAATTTCCAGCGGTTCGAGTTCGGTCTCCTGCTCCAACAGGAGCGCCAGGACGACCAGGCTGTCGCGCAAGGTGCCGGGGATGACCGCGCCGGCCAGACCGCTGAACTGATCGGAGATCATGTTGTACCAGGTGACGCCGCGCTCCTGGCCGTAATATTTGGGGTTGGGACCGGCGTGTATGGCGCTCGATGGAGCGACGAAACGCATGCCGTCGGCGCTGGCCACCTCGCCGGCGCCCCAGTGACGGACGATATCCAGACGACTGTGCGCGGCAACGATCGCGGCGTTCGCCGCGGCGATGGTTTCGGGGCGAATGAAATTCTGACTGACCCAGGAAAGCCGGTCGCGCCGCAGCGCCGCAAATTCCGGGCGGACCACCGGCTCAAGGCCGATGTTGCAGGCACCGCCGACCAGGACCGCGCACAGGCTTGTTTCGAAATGCTCGACGGTGGCCTGACGCTCGCTCAGATGGCTAAAGGATTTGGCAAATCCGGTTCGCGCCATGACTTCAAGAAAGATGTCCGGCATGCCCGCTTTCGGCATGCGGGTCTGGATGGCCGCGCGAAGCGCACGCAGGCTCTCGGGTTCATGGAGCTTATCGAGGGGCGTGACGACGATCCCGGTCTTGCCGGCGACCGTCTCGAACCGCAGGTCCGGATTGTCGACGCTGCGCGCGGCGACATGGCGATATGCCTCGTCGAGCAGGCGCGAGAGACCGTCGATCTCGCTATTGGCGTCGAGGGATCGGCCCAGCGCGCGTGCGACCATCAACCTGGACGTGTGCCAGCTCTCGCCCTCGAGCATCCCGCGCCGGGGATCGCCGTATCGGATGCCCGGCGTGGCGAACACGTCGCGACGCTTGATCGCGAGACGCCACGCATCGATGATCGCGAAGACATAGGCTTTCGGGTTATGCACCCTGCCGTCATGATCCAGGACCTGTTGCCGCCACGCCTTCGGGATCGCGGCGGTCGGCGCACCGCGCATCCTGGCGAGCGACGACCAGTCGTCCACGCCCTTGAGGTAGCTTATCGCGGCCTTGACGGCTTTGCCGCCCGGGGCGGCATCGGTCTCGATGCGGGTGACGACTTCGCGAAACAGTCGTCGGGCGCTCCGCCATTTCGTGCGCAGTTGGTCGTAGGGCTTTGTGTCAACAGGCCTGGCGATTGCCTCCACCTTAGCCATGGCCGCCTCGATATCGGGCCTAGGCAATTGCTCGAAGAGCGTGTCCCGCCATTCGGAAAGGGGCAAGGCGTCGTCGGTCAATACCAGCAGACCCACCCTATGAAGCAGCATCGCAGCGCCATCGAGATCGCGCAGGCTGCGCAGCCGGGCCTGCTTGTCGGCGGCTTCGGCTCCCTTGACCATGTCCGCGAGCAGAGCCTCGGCCAGCTCGGCTGCATCGTCCTGAGCGGCCGCTTCGAGCGTATGAAAGAGCGCGGCTATGGTCGCGGTTCGACGCGGCTCCTGAAGAACGGCGATGGCCGATGGCTTGCCAACGCGCGCCACCCGCGCGAGCCGCTCAAGGCTTGTGGCGGGAACGCCCCGTGGCGGCGATGGCCGCAGATTGAACGCGCGGACCGCATCGAGCCGATCGAGGTGGCGGTAGAGTTCGGTCGGCATGCGCTTGGAGGGAATGGTGCGCAGCGCGTCCAGGGCGGCGAACGTCGACGTGTCCCCTTCGTCAAACAGCGCGGCGATGCGTGCGCGCTGGTCATCGCTCAGACAGGCGACCAGATTCCGCCAAAGCCGGGTGCGCGCATGATCGCGGATTCTGCCGACCAGGCGCTCGAGCACCGTGACGCCCGGCAGCAGCACCTTGTTGGCGATCAGCCAGGCGGCCGCGCGATCGATCAACGGGGCGGGTCGATCATCACCGCTCCAGCACAGGGCGTAGAGCCACCGCGTCAGCCGGAAACGCGCCACCGCGTTGTCGCCAAAGTCCGTGAAGCCGCAATGCGTCCGGATAAGCGCGAGGTGCCGTATGCGTCGGCTCCCCTGAAAATACGCATGCACGCCGGTGGTGGGCTCAAGGTCCAGCTGCTCGATCACGATCGCCAACACCGACGCCGGGATCTCCGCGGCCGAAATGGGAAATGCGCCCAGAAATCGGACGCTCGTCAACATTACGGCAAAGCCAAGCCGATTGTGGTCGCCGCGCAGCGCTCCAATGAGGTCGCGATCGGTCTGGTCCAGATGGAAATATCGCGCAAGCTGGTCGGCCGACGGTTCGCCGTCGAAGCGAGCAAACCTCTGACGCTGGGCGTCAGTGAGGTGACGGGTCGGCATAC
>JAZKBG010000027.1:0-130233 GCA_040388765.1 Pseudomonadota bacterium
CGATCACCCGCGATTTCGACATGCAGACCCAGCCGCACCTGCTGCTGCTGCAGAAGACGATGGTGATGGTCGAGGGCGTGGCGACGCGGCTCGATCCCGAGATCAACATGTGGGACACGTCGGGTCCGTTCATCAGGGAATGGATCCGCACCGAACTCGGGCCGGAAGCGTTCGTCGCCGACCGGCTGGTCAAGGACCTGAAGACCTTTGCCCGCCTGCCCGACCTGATCCGCCATATCGAGGCACGCTACCCCGCCCCCGGCGGTGCACCGCCTGCTCCGCCGCTGCGCGAGATCGAGGTCGTGCGCGTCGGCGGCGGGTGGCGCTATGCGGCGGTCGCGGTGCTGTCGGCCGGCGTCGCGGTGGCGGCGATGCTGGTGCTGGGGTGAGAGATGATGAGCTGACTCCCCTCCCTGCAAGGGAGGGGCCGGGGGTGGGGGCGCGGCCCGAAGGGTCGCGCCCCGCGGTGAGCGAGGGAGCCTCGCTTCGCTCGGCACCCACCCCCTACCCCTCCCTTGCAGGGAGGGGAGTTCGGTCACCCCTCTGGCTCGCCGTTCCCTCCCGTTTCGCCGGCATCGCGCGCAACCGGGCGATCGTCGTCGCGATCAGCCTGTTGCTGGCGCTCGCGCTGGCATGGAGCGCCCTGGCCGTGGCCGACCCGACCGACCTGCCGACCAGCGCGGAAACATCGACCAGCGACCTGCTGATGTACGAAGGCGTGATCGAGGGCCTGCGCGCGGGCGGCGATTATTACCGGGTCACCGCCGACGCGTTGCGCGCCGGGGGCTATCCGCTCAAGCCCTTCGTGACGTTCCGCCTGCCGACCCATGCCGTCGTGCAGGCTGCCCTGCCGTCGATGGCCAGCGTCGTTCTGCAGTATCTGCTGGCAATCGCGGTCGCCTGTGCGTGGTGGGTGCGATTGCGCGCGGTCCTGATCCGCCCGGCGGCGCGGCTGTCGGCGGCGATCCTGCTGGCGGCGGGGCTGGTCGCATTCGTACAGTCCGGGCTGGTCGCATTCCACGAGATCTGGGCAGCGCAACTCGTCGCGCTCGCGCTTGCGTTGCGCACATCGGAACGTTGGGTGCCGAGCGTCGCGCTCGGCCTGATCGCGATGCTGGTGCGCGAGACCGCCGCGCTGTTGCCGCTGGTGATGGTGGTCTGTGCGTGGCGCGAGGGACAGCGGCGCGAGGCTGCCGGGTGGAGCCTCGCACTGCTCGCGCTGGCGCTGGTGCTGGTCGCGCATGGCTGGGCGGTGTCTCAGGTCGTCGGGCCGCTCGATCCGGCGTCGCCGGGCTGGTCGGGGCTGCTCGGCCCCGGATTCTTCGTGCGCGCGCTCGCTGCGGCGACGGCGTTGCAGGTCGTACCGCTGGTCCTCGCCGCGCCACTCGTCGCGCTGGCGCTGTTCGGCTGGGCGGCGTGGCGCGATCCGCTGGCGACACGCACAGCGGCGCTGTTCGCAGGCTATGCGCTGGCGATCGCGATCCTCGCGCGCGCCGACACCTTCTACTGGGCGCTGATGCCCGCCCCCGTGCTGCTCGCCGGCCTGGCCTTCGCGCCCGACGGCCTGCGCGACCTGTGGGCGGCGCTGCTCGACAGGCGGCGCGTCCGGGTGCAGACAGTGCGGCAATGAAGCGCATCCTGCTGATCGTCGGCGGCGGCATCGCGGCGTACAAGGCGTGCGAGCTGATCCGCCTGTGCCGGCGCGCCGACATCGCCGTCACCTGTATGCTGACCGAGGGCGGCAGCCACTTCGTCACGCCGATGACGCTGGCGGCGCTCAGCGAGAATCAGGTCTACACCACCCTGTGGGACCTGAAGGACGAGGCCGAGATGGGCCATATCCAGCTCAGCCGTCAGGCCGACCTGATCGTCGTCGCCCCCGCCACCGCCGACCTGATGGCGCGGATGGCGGCGGGCATCGCCAACGATCTGGCGACCACGCTGTTGCTGGCGACCGACACGCCGGTCCTGGCCGCGCCGGCGATGAACGTGCGGATGTGGCAACATGCCGCGACCGTCCGCAACGTCGCGCAGCTGCGCGCCGACGGCATCACCGTGATGGACCCGGACGAGGGCGCGATGGCGTGTGGCGAGTTCGGTCCCGGACGCCTGCCCGAGCCGCCCGCCATTCTTGCCGCGATCGAACGCCATTTCGCGGTTCCGGGCGCGCTGGAGGGCCGCCACGTGCTGGTCACCGCCGGCCCGACGCACGAGCCGATCGACCCGGTGCGCTACATCGCCAACCGGTCGTCGGGGAAACAGGGTTATGCGATCGCCGCCGCGCTGGCCGATGCCGGTGCGCGCGTGACCCTGGTGTCCGGCCCGGTCGCGCTGCCGACGCCGCCGGGCGTCACGCGCATCGATGTCGAGACGGCGCGCGAAATGGCCGCGGCGGTCGATGCCGCGCTGCCCGCCGACGTCGCGGTGATGGTCGCCGCGGTCGCCGACTGGCATGTCGAGGCGGCGGCGCAGAAGCTGAAGAAGGGCGCGGGAGTCCCCGCTCTCGCCCTGACCGCCAACCCCGACATCCTCGCCACGCTGGCGCAGAGTCCGCGGCGCCCCCGCCTGCTGATCGGCTTCGCGGCGGAAACCGAAGCGGTCGTCGATCACGCCACCGCCAAGCGCGCGCGCAAGGGTGCCGACTGGATCGTCGCCAACGACGTATCCGGCGACGTGATGGGCGGCGACGACAACACCATCCACCTCGTCACCGAAACCCGCGTCGAGGATTGGGAACCGCTCCCGAAGGCCGAGGTCGCACGCCGGCTGGTCGAACGGATCGCCGCCGCGCTGGACTGACCCAATCTGGCAGCCAAGCCGGTTGCCAGCCTTTCTCCCGTCGATACCTGTCATCGCGATGGCGAACGAGGGGGAAGCAGGATGAGGATCATTGGACGAACAGACGGCATGCGTTGGCGCGGCAGGGACATCACCTCATGGCTAGGCAGCGCATTGGTCGTCCCGGTGCTGATGACCGCCCCGCTCGCGCAGCCGGCATCCGCCCAGTCCGCGTTGGGCTTCGGCCGCGAGTACAGAACCGGCACCCCGCTGCCGAAGGCGTTCGTCGATGCGCTGCGCGGGACCGGAAACGTCACCAGCGAGACGCTGGTCGTGGACGGCCAGCCGCGTGCCGTCGTCAGCGCGCGGCTCAGCTGGTACGAAACCGAGATTTCGGATGCCGGCACGGTCATCGTCAACAAGCCGAACAGCTTTCCGCGGATCAGCGTGAAGGACGATCCGGCATGGCCCGATCTGCGCAAGACGCTGCTGGGCATGGCGACGCGCGACGGCGTCTGGAACTGGGTCACGCTGCGCTATGTCGAGCCGACCGCGACCAGCCCGGCAAAGCTCGTCTCGGAAATTCCGAACCCGGTGCTGATCGGCATCCAGCAGCGCCTCGCCGCCCATGAAAAGACGGTCGCGGCCCTTTCGGCGACCACCACCTCGGGGCGGTATTTCAAGGACGCGCGCATCCCGGCCGATCTGGATGCGGTGCGTCAGGCGATGCTCGATTACGGAAATGTCGAGCGCAAGACGCCGAACTTCCGCCGGTTGGTCGGCGCGACCAACAACCTGCACCAGATCATTGCCGCGTCCGCGCCGCAGATGCGGTTCGACGCCGCCGCAAACAAGGCCGCGCAATATTTCGCCGAGGCGCTGGCGACCGGCAACGGCCGCATCCACGACGGGCCCGCGCTGTGGACCGATCCGACCGGCAAGCAGGTCAGGATGCAGTCGATCGGCGACCGTTTCGACTATTTCGGAGAGACTGGCGGCTGGATGGGCGGCGAGATCGGCGCCTATCCGGAGGGCGGTCCGCCCGGCCAATTTCCGTATCAATGGATGCGCAGCGATACCCACGCCGGCTGGTATTGGGACGTCGATGGCACCGATCCGATGCTCGGCTATGGTGCGGCGCAGGACAGCAAGGGCAAGTGGTATTACGTCGGCGTCGCCCGCGACACGGTGACGCCGCCGAAGAAGTGAGTGAAGTCCGGGGAAGCGCTTTGCTCTTGCCCGTGGATGATAGGAACTTGCCGTACTCCGGCGAAGGCCGGAGCGTTGGCATGCGTGAGACTATCGACAGCCAACGCTCCGGAGTTCGCCGGAGCACCGTATGTTGCGGCGCCGGATGAACAACAGCAGCATTTGTTCCTTGTTTGTTCGCAACGGTCTGCTATCCTCCCATCATAGGGAGGACGGACATGGATCATTACGTCACGCTGGGCGCCCGCGACGCCGACGAGGCGGCAGGCTTCTACGACGCGGTCTTCGCCGCGGTCGGCTGGAGCAGCCACATGGCGTGGCCCGGATGGCGTGCCTACTCGGCGGGCGGCACGGGCAAGGGGCTGACGATTTGGACCTGTGCGCCGTTCGACGGCCGGCCAGCCTCGACCGGTAACGGCACGATGGTCGCGATCGCCGCACCCTCGCGCGATGCGGTCGATGCCTTTCACGCGGCGGCTCTGGCGAACGGCGGACGCGACGAAGGCGCCGCCGGTCCGCGCCCGGATTATGGCCCGGACTGGTACGCCGCCTATGTCCGCGATCCGACCGGCAACAAGCTCGCGGCGGTGTGGAACGGATGAGGCGGACGATGCGCCGCCCCGTCACCGCTGCTGTCCGTCGGCGCAGGGCTTCGACCCGTCGCGCAGGGCTTCGACAGATGCTTGCGGCTGAGCTATCCTGCTGGTCATGACGCCGATCCGCATCGCCCTGAAACGTCTGCCCAACGGTGCCGACTTGCCGCTGCCGGCCTATGCCACCGCCGGCGCTGCGGGGATGGACGTGGTGTCTGCGGAAACATGCGAGATCGCGCCGGGCGGTCGCCGGGCGGTGGCGACCGGGTTCGCACTGGCGATTCCGGAAGGATATGAGGTGCAGGTCCGGCCGCGCTCGGGACTGGCGCTCAGGCACGGCGTCACCTGCCTCAACACGCCGGGTACGATCGACAGCGATTATCGCGGGGAGGTGAAGGTGATCCTGGCCAATCTGGGCAGTGATGGCTTCACGATCGCGCGCGGCGACCGGATCGCGCAGCTGGTGCCGGCCCCGGTCCAGCGCGCGACGCTGGACGCGGTGGCCGATTTGGCCGCGACCGAGCGTGGTGACGGCGGCTTCGGATCGACCGGCCGATGACGGGGCTGCTTATCCTGCTGATCGCTGCGCAGGCCGCGCCCGTCGTGCCGGCCCCGCCGGTCATGTCGACCGTCGCCCCGGTGCCGCCGACCGACTGGAGCATCATGCCGCCGTTGCCGTGGCGCATGCCGCCGCAATTGTCGCCCGACCTGCAAAGTTTCGCCGCGGACGAGGTGCGCGCCGGCCGCTGTACCACCCCTCGCCCGAGCGTGGACGTCGAAATGGCGGTCATGGTCCGCGCCGATGGCTTCGTCCGCGCGGTGGTGCCGCGCGCGATCGACTGCCCGACCGTCGAACAGTTCGCCGCAGGGCTCGTCACCAGCTTCGCGCGCAACAATCTGCGTCAGCCGGCGGCGGGCTGGTATCGTGCGACCATCACGTTCGACTGGGGCAGATGAGCCTGACCGACGCCGAGCTGGAACGCTATGCCCGGCACATCGTCCTGAAGGAGATCGGCGGTTCCGGCCAGCTGCGGCTGGGCGCGGCGCGCGTCGCCCTGGTCGGAGCCGGCGGCATCGGCAGTCCGGCGATCCAGTATCTCGCCGCTGCCGGGGTCGGTACGCTCACGCTGATCGACGACGACCGCGTCGACCTGTCCAACCTCCAGCGGCAGACGCTGTTCGACACCCGCGATATCGGTCATGCCAAGGTGACCGCCGCCGCCATGGCCGTCGCGCGGCTCAACCCCGGCGTCTCGGTCGATATCCGCGAGAGTCGGCTCGATGCGGAGAACGCGGCGACACTGCTGGCCGGGGCCGATGTCGTGATCGACGGGTCGGACAGTTTCGCCACCCGGCTGGCGGTGGCCGATGCCGCGCAGGCGCTGCGCATCCCGCTGGTGTCGGCGGCGGTGGGGCAGTTCGAGGGGCAGCTGGGCGTCTATCGCGGCTGGGAGGCGGATCGCCCCTGCTACCGCTGCTTGGTCGGCGGAGATCCCGATCGTGCCGAGGCAAGCTGTGCCGAGGCCGGCGTGCTGGGTGCGATGACCGGCGTGATGGGCAGCCTTGCCGCGCTGGAGGCGATCCGCGCCGTCGTGCCGTTCGGCGACGATCCGGCCGGAAAGCTGTTGCTGATCGACGCACTGGCCTTTCGCTTCCGGACCATGACGCTGCCTAAGGATCCGGGGTGCCGATGCGCGGGCTGACGGTGGTGGTCGCCGGTGCCGATCCGGCGCGGTTCGATGCCGCGCTGACGCTCGTCAATGCACAGGCCGCGCTCGGCGGCCGCGCGCGGCTGTATTGCCACGACGCCGCGGTGACGCTGCTGACGGCCTCGACGCTGCTCGATACGGCGCGCGAACTGGGTGTGAGGTTCGTGCTCTGCCAGACCGCATTGGCGGCGCATGATGTGGCGTTGCCCGAGGGGACGGAGGCCGGCGGGATGATCGGGCTGGTCGCCGACCTGGACGACGATCGACTGGTGGTGATGTGAGATCAAACCAAACCGGTCCACTCCTGACCCGTTCGTAGCAGTCTCGTACCCTTGCCTCGCCTACCCCAGCAATTCCTTCGCAAACGCCCGCACCGCAGGGCCGATGTCGTCGCGGCTCAGCGCCAGCGCGAGGTTCGCCTGGATGAAGCCGGCCTTGTCGCCGCAGTCGAAACGGCGACCGGCGAAGGTCAGTCCGTGGAACGGCTGGCTGCCGATCATCCGCGCCATCGCGTCGGTCAGCTGGATCTCTCCGCCGGCCCCCTTGTCCTGGCCGTCCAGCACCTTCATCACTTCGGGTTGCAGGATGTAGCGACCGATCACCGACAGGTTCGACGGCGCGGTGCCCGGTGACGGCTTCTCGACCAGCCCCTTCACTTGCGTCAGCGCGCCATCGCGACTGCCCGGCGTGATGATGCCGTAGCGATGGGTCTGGTCGTCGGGGACTTCCTCGGCGCAGATCAGGTTGCCGCCGGTGCGGTTGTAGGCCTCGACCATCTGTTTCAGGCAGCCGGGCTTGCCGACCATGAAATCGTCGGCCAGCAATACCGCGAACGGCTCGTCGCCGACGATATCACGGGCGCACCACACGGCGTGACCCAGTCCCATCGGCTCCTGCTGGCGGACATAGGCGACCGCACCGGGCTTGAGGCGCGTCTGGGCGAGCAGGTCGAGCGACTTGCCGCGTGCCGCCAGCGTCGTCTCGAGTTCATAGGCGATGTCGAAATGATCCTCGATCGCCGACTTGCCGCGACCGGTGACGAAGATCATCTGCTCGATCCCCGCCTCGATCGCCTCGTCCACCGCATATTGGATCAGCGGGCGATCGACGACCGGCAGCATCTCCTTGGGCAGCGCCTTGGTCGCGGGCAGGAAGCGGGTGCCGAGCCCGCCGACGGGGAACACGGCCTTGCGAAGCGGTTTGAACGTCATGGCCGCGCCGATAGTCTGCTCCGGCCCGCGCCGCAATCGTCGCGCGCGCTCCCGCCGCAGCGCACCACGTTCGATTGACAGGGAACCCCCATTGCCCGAAGGAGCCGCGTTCCAAAATCCGGGTGGCGGCATGACGATCGAACCGAGCAAATACTGGCAGACCGCGCTCGACGGTTACGACGATCAGCTGAAGTCGATCGTCGCCGGCTATCCGCAGGCCGACATTCTCGAGCTCGGCGGCGGTCGTCGCCCGTCGTTCGCGATCTCGGACATGCCGTCGAACATCGCCACCTACACCGTCAACGACGTCAGCGCCGACGAACTCGCGCTGACCGCGCCGGAATATGAAAAGGCGTGTTTCGATGTCGGCGGCGACGCGTCGAACTTCGAGGGGCGCTATGACGTCGTCTTCTCGCGCTTCCTGGCCGAGCACGTCCGCAACGGCCATCAGATGCACCGCAACGTCCACCGTGTGCTGAAGCCCGGCGGCGTCGCGTTCCATCTGATCCCGACGCTCTATGCCTCGCCGTTCGTCATCAACCGCCTGCTGCCCGAACGGCTGACGCACAAGATGCTGACGACGCTGTTCCCGATCCGCAAGACGATCTCGCCCAAGTTCCCGGCCTATTATTCGGTCTGCCGCGGCAACACGCCGGGGATGCGCAAGACGTTCGCCGACATGGGTTACCGCCAGGTCGAGATCCGCGAATTCTATGGCCATTATTATTATGATCGCCTGCCGGTGATCCGCGACATCGAGAATGCTTTGTCGAGCATCGCGGCGAAGAACGACTGGTCGTGGTACACCAGCTACGCCTATATCACGGCGTACAAGTAAGCCCCGGGTTAGCGCGGTCTTAAGCCCGTCACGCTAGACGCCGCACGATGACCAAGGTTCTGGTGATCTTCGGCACCCGCCCCGAAGCGATCAAGCTGTTCCCCGTCGTGCGCGCGCTGGCCGCCACCGACGATATCGTCGTGCGCACCTGCGTCACCGCGCAGCATCGCGGGCTGCTCGATCAGGTGCTGCAGATCGCCGGGCTGACCCCGGACATCGACCTCGACATCATGGAGCCGGGCCAGTCGCTCGACCGGCTGACCGCGCGGCTGCTGATCGGCCTGGGCGAAGTGATGGACGCCGAACGGCCCGACCGCGTGTTGGTGCAGGGCGATACCGCGACCGCGATGGTCGGTGCGCTGGCGGCCTATTATCGCAAGATCCCCGTCGGCCATGTCGAGGCGGGCCTGCGCTCGGGCGATATCTGGGCACCGTGGCCGGAGGAAGTGAACCGCCGCATCGTCGCGCCGATCGCCGACCTGCACTTCGCGCCGACCGAAACATCGGCCGAGGCGCTGCGCCGCGAGAACATCGCAGCCCAGCAGATCCACGTCACCGGCAACACGGTGATCGACGCGCTGCACTGGACGCGCGACCGTATCGCCGCCGATCCTTCGCTCGCTGCCGGGCTGGACGACGTCGCGGCCCGTTTCGCGGGCACGCGGCTGGTGCTGGTCACCACCCACCGCCGCGAGAATTTCGGCGACGGCATGGCGAGTATCGCCCGCGCGATCGGCCGCATCGCCGACCGCGACGATGTCGCGATTTTGTTTCCGGTCCATCCGAACCCCAACGTCGTTTCGGTGATGGACGCGATGCTGGGCGACCGCGCCAACGTCGCGCGGGTCGATCCGCTAGACTATCCCCATTTCATCCGCGCGCTGGGCATGGCGCACATCGCGCTGAGCGATTCGGGCGGTGTGCAGGAAGAAGCGCCCGCGCTCGGCAAGCCCGTGCTGGTCATGCGCGACACCACCGAACGGCCCGAGGGCGTCGATGCCGGAACCGCACGACTGGTCGGTGCCTCGGAGGATCGCATCGTCGCGGAGGTTTCGCGGCTGCTCGACGACGATGCCGCCTATGCCGCGATGGCGCGCGCACACAATCCGTTCGGCGACGGTCATGCGTCGGAACGGATCGCCCGGATCGTCGCCCGCGGCTGACCCGGATCGGCACAATGTTGCCGCAGGTTTCGTGAAGTGCTAACACGCCCGTCCGTCGTGACGGTCGCCAACGATCGCCGACAGGCGCCGTATCGTCCAGGTCGGCGCGGGGGGCTCGCAAGGTGTGGGCAGGTGAGGCCGCACGGACCATTTCCATGAACGAACATCGTCGCCTCACCGATTTCGTCTGGCGTCCGGCCAGCGCGACTCTGCGCTTTCGCTCGTTCGCCTATCTTCTGCTGCTCGACTGCATACTGGTGCTCGCGTCCTTCCCGGTCGCGTCGGCGCTGCGCTCGATCCTGTATGACGGGATGCCGTGGAACTACGACCGGGGGTGGCTGACGTTCTCGATAGCGCTGCTGCCGGTGTATCTGATCGTCGCGTCCAATCGCCACGCTTACACCGCTGCGAACCTGCAGGATCCGTTCCGCGCCATCCGCAAGGGGGTGGAGGCGCTGGTGATCGCGGTCGCCATCATGATCCTGGTCGTCTTCTACCTGAAGACCGGCGAGCAGCTGTCCCGACTGACGATCGCATTGGGATCCGGCACCGCCGTCATCCTGCTGGGCATCGGACGCTATGTCTTTGCGACGAACCTCGACCGGATCGTCGGCGGAAACCCGTTCAGCGTGATCCTGATCGCCGACGGCGATGCGCCGGTGCCGCCGGGCGTGTTCTCGGTCGTCATCCCCTCCGGCAAGGATCTGGATCCGGACTCGGACGATCCGGCGATGTATGATCGGCTGGCGCGCGCGTTGCAGACCGCGGACCGGGTCGTCGTCGCCTGCCCGCCCGAACGGCGCATGGCCTGGGCGGGCGCGTTGCGCGGCGCGAACGTGCAGAGCGAGATCGCGATTCCGGAACTCTCGCTGCTCGAGCCGCTGGGGCTCGGGACGACCAGCGAATGCCCGTCGATCATCGTGGCGGCAGGACCGCTAAGCCTGTTCGATCGCGTCGTGAAGCGACTGTTCGATGTCAGCGTCGCCGGATCGGCGCTGGTCCTGCTGTCGCCGCTGCTGGTCGTGGTGGCGATCTGGATCAAGCTCGACAGTCCCGGCCCGGTGCTGTTCCACCAGACCCGGATCGGTCGGGGCAACCGCCATTTCCGCATCCTGAAGTTCCGCAGCATGGCCGACGAGCGGGCGGATGGCGCGGGCGACCGCTCCGCCTCGCGCGACGACGACCGGATCACGCGCTCGGGCCGCTTCATCCGCAAGACCAGCATCGACGAGTTGCCCCAGTTGGTGAACGTGCTGCGCGGCGACATGAGCATCGTCGGCCCGCGGCCCCACGCGCTCGGCTCGCGCGCCGCCACGAAACTGTTCTGGGAGGTCGACGGCCGCTACTGGCATCGCCATGCCGCCAAGCCCGGCCTCACCGGTCTGGCGCAGGTCCGCGGCTATCGCGGCGCGACGGTGTTCGAGGACGATCTGCGCAACCGGCTGAAGGCCGACCTGGAATATCTGGAGGCGTGGACGATCTGGCGCGACGTCAAGATCATCCTGCTCACGGTCCGCGTCCTGCTCCACCGCAACGCCTACTGACGCCTGCGCGGGAACGGCGTTTCCCGAATCTTCACCCTCCGCCGTCACAACGGTGCCAGTTTCCTCGGGCATCGGACACGCGCGCGCATGATTTCGGACAGTGACTATCGGGTGGCCGTGCTCGGCCTGGGCTATATCGGCCTGCCGACCGCAGCGGTGATCGCCCGGACCGGCGCGAAGGTGCTGGGCGTCGATGTGACGCAGTCGGTCGTCGATACGGTCAATTCGGGCAAGGTCCACATCGAGGAAGTCGATCTCGACGGGCTGGTGTCCGGCGTGGTCGCGCGCGGCGACCTGCGCGCGTCGATGCTGATCGAGCCCGCCGACGTCTTCGTCATCGCCGTGCCGACGCCGTTCGACGACGATCACCAGCCCAACATCGGCTATGTCCTGCGCGCCGCGACGACGGTGGCCGCGGTGCTGAAGGCCGGCGATCTCGTCGTGCTCGAATCGACCTCGCCGGTCGGCACGACCGAAAAGGTCGCCGAACTGCTCGCGCAGCTGCGCCCCGACCTGAAGATACCCGGCCAGTGCGCCGACAGCCCCGACGTCGCCGTCGCCTATTGCCCCGAACGCGTACTGCCCGGGCGCATCCTGATCGAGCTGATCGACAATGATCGCGTGATCGGCGGCATAACGCCGCGCTGCGCGCGCAAGGCGCTCGCGTTCTATCGCCGGTTCGTGCGCGGCGCCTGCGTCACCACGACCAGCCGCGCGGCCGAGATGACGAAGCTGACCGAGAACGCGTTTCGCGACGTCAACATCGCTTTCGCCAACGAACTGTCGGTGATCGCCGACGGCATGGGCGTGGACGTGTGGGAGGTCATCCGCCTTGCCAACCGCCATCCGCGCGTCAACATCCTTTCGCCCGGACCCGGTGTCGGCGGGCATTGCATCGCGGTCGATCCGTGGTTCCTGGTCGCCGCAGATCCGGAAAACACGCCGCTGATCCGCACCGCGCGCGAAGTGAACGACGCCAAGGTCGATCATGCGATCGCCAAGGCCGCCGCGCTGGTCGAGGCGACGCCCGGACCGGTCGCGCTGCTCGGCCTGGCGTTCAAGGCCAACATTGACGATTTTCGCGAAAGCCCGGCGTTGAAGGTCGCCGCCGCCATCGCCGCGCGTTTCGGCGACCGCATCCGCATCGTCGAGCCCTATGCCGACACGCTGCCGCGCGATTTCGCGGGTACCGGCGCGACACTGATCGACATCGATACGGCGCTGGAAAGCTGCGACGGACTGGTGGTGCTGGTCGATCACGACGTGTTCAGGTCGGTCCCGCTCGACGAGCGCGCGGGCAAGACGGTGTACGACACGCGCGGCATCTGGCCCGACCAGCCGCGCAGCCGGCCCGCACCGGCCCCACTGCGGCTGATCGCCTGACCTTGCCGCGCCCGGCGCGACGCGGCAGGACCGTCACATGAGCCAGACGATCCTCGTGACCGGCGTCGCCGGCTTCATTGGCATGCACGTCGCAGACGCCTTGCTGGCGCGCGGCGATCGCGTGGTCGGCATCGACAGCCTGAACGATTATTACCCCGTCCAGCTCAAGCACGACCGGCTGGCGCAGCTGGCGCGATACGGTGGTGCGTTCACCTTCCACCACCGCGACTTCGCCGACGCCGCCGCGCTCCACACGATCGACGGGTTCGACCGGATCGTCCATCTCGGCGCGCAGGCGGGTGTACGCTATTCGATCGAGAATCCGGCCGCCTATATCCAGTCCAACCTGGTCGGCCACGCCAACCTGATCGAACTCGCCCGTCGGCGGGGATCGAGCCACCTCGTCTACGCATCGTCGTCGTCGGTGTACGGTGGCAACACCGACCTGCCCTTCTCGGTCGCCGACCGCACCGATCATCCGGTGTCGCTCTATGCCGCGACGAAGCGCGCCGACGAATTGCTGTCGGAAAGCTATGCGCACCTCTATCGCCTGCCGCAGACGGGCTTGCGCTTCTTCACCGTCTATGGCCCGTGGGGTCGCCCCGACATGGCGATGTGGCTGTTCACCAGCGCGATCCTGGAGGGGCGCCCGATCCAGGTGTTCAATCACGGCGCGATGCGGCGCGACTTCACCTTCATCACCGATATCGTCGCCGGCATTCTCGCCGCGCTGGATCACCCGCCGGCCGACGACGGCGCGGCCAAGGCCGGCGGCAGCCGCAGCCCGCACGCGGTCTACAACATCGGCAACCACCGCTCCGAACCGCTGATGCGGGTCATCGAACTGATCGAGGCGGCGTGTGGCACCCCCGCCACGCTGGACATGCGCGAGATGCAGCCCGGCGACGTCCGCGATACCTATGCCGACATCGACGCGATCGCGCGCGATCTGGGCTATGCCCCGACCACCACGATCGACCGGGGCATCCCGGCGTTCGTCGAGTGGTACCGCGCCTACACCGGCGCTTGATCCTGCCTACGGGGCGACTAGGAAGATCGCCCATGTTCTTCCGCTCCCGCAAGTCCCAGCCGCGCGTCCACGCCATTCCGCCGGGCGAACGCGTCTATGCGATCGGCGATGTGCACGGATGCGCCGACGAACTCGACAGGCTGATCCACATGATCGACGCCGACGATGCCGCGCGCGGGCCGGCGCAGACGACCTTGGTGTTCCTGGGCGACCTGGTCGATCGCGGCCCGGACTCGGCCGGCGTGGTCGAGCGCGTCCGGCAATTGTGCGCCAGCGGGGCGCGACTGCTGAAAGGCAATCATGAGGAGATTTTCGTCTCCGCCGCAAAGGGCAGCCCGCGCGCCGCGCGCGGACTGATGTCGGTCGGCGGCGATGCGACGTTGCTCAGTTACGGCCTGACGACCGACGAGATGAACGAGGGCGACTTCAACGACTTGGGCAACCTGCTGGTCGATCGCATCCCGCGCGACCATGTCCGGTTCCTCGACGCGGGCGAGCGGATGATCGCGATCGGCGACTATCTGTTCGTCCATGCCGGCATTCGCCCCCGCTTCGCGCTGGAGGATCAGGTGGACGAGGACCTGCGCTGGATCCGCGAGGATTTCCTGTCGAGCAAGGTCGATCACGGCGTGATGGTGATTCACGGCCACACGATTTCGGACGGCGTGGACGAACAGCCCAATCGCATCGGCATCGACACCGGCGCGTACCAGAGCGGAATCCTCACCGCGATCGGGCTGGAGGGCGAGCAACGCTGGTTTCTCGACACGCGCGCCCAAGGGCGATAAGTCGCCGCGCAACACCGCGCCGCACCGCGGCACACCCCAGACGATTTACGGAAGACCAGATCCCCATGGCGAAGACCGCGCTAGTCACCGGCATCACCGGCCAGGATGGCTCCTATCTGGCCGAACTTCTGCTGGCGAAGGGCTATGACGTCCACGGTATCAAGCGCCGCTCGTCGTCGTTCAACACGGGTCGCATCGACCATATCTACGAAGATCCGCATCAGAGCGGTGCCCGGCTGCACCTGCACTATGGCGACCTGACCGATTCGACCAACCTGATCCGCATCGTCCAGGAAGTGCAGCCCGACGAGATCTACAATCTGGCGGCGCAAAGCCACGTCCAGGTCAGCTTCGACACCGCCGAATATACCGCCAACGCCGACGGCATCGGCACGTTGCGCCTGCTGGAGGCGCTGCGCCTGCTGAAGATGACCGACCGGACGCGCTTCTATCAGGCGTCGACGTCCGAGCTTTACGGACTGGTGCAGGAAGTGCCGCAGCGCGAGACGACGCCTTTCTACCCCCGATCGCCCTATGCCGCGGCCAAGCTCTATGCCTACTGGATCACGGTGAACTACCGCGAGGCTTATGGCATCCACGCGTCGAACGGCATCCTGTTCAACCACGAGAGCCCGCTGCGCGGCGAGACGTTCGTCACGCGCAAGATCACGCGCGCCGTCGCCGCGATCCACCTGGGGCTGCAGGACATGCTGTGGCTGGGCAACATCGACGCGCAGCGCGACTGGGGCCATGCGCGCGATTATGTCGAGGGGATGTGGCGCATCGTCCAGCACGACACGCCGGACGATTTCGTCCTGGCGACCGGCCAGACCCAGACGGTGCGCGAATTCGTCGATCGCGCCTTTGCCGAAGTCGGCATCACCATCGCCTGGTCGGGTACCGGAGCGGACGAAAAGGGCGTGGACAGCGCGACCGGCCGAACGCTGGTCCAGATCGATCCGCGCTATTACCGCCCGACCGAGGTCGAACTGCTGATCGGGGACGCGACGAAGGCCAGGACGTTGCTTGGATGGGCGCCGACGACCAGCTTCCCCGATCTGGTGAGCGAAATGGTGCGCGAGGATCTGAAGACCGTGCAGCGCGAAGCGCAGTATCGCCGGCCCGACGAGGACCAGCCGGCCGCCCGTCCGAGCGCGGGCTGAACGCCGTGACGAGCGGGACGTTCGACATCGCGGGCAAGCGCGTGTGGGTCGCCGGTCATCGCGGCATGGTCGGCCGCGCCATCGTGCGGCGGCTGGCGCGTGAAGACTGCACGCTGGTGACCGCGGGCCGCGACACGGTGGACCTGCGCGACCAGCGCGGCGTGATGGACTGGATGGCCGAGGCGAAGCCAGACCTCGTATTCCTGGCGGCAGCAAAGGTCGGCGGGATCAAGGCCAACGACAGTTTCCCGGCCGAATTCCTCTACGACAATCTGATGATCGAAACGAACGTGATCGAGGGTGCGCGCCGCGCGGGCGTCGCCAAGCTCGTGTTCCTGGGATCGTCCTGCATCTACCCCAAGCTCAGCCCGCAGCCGATCCCCGAGGACGCGCTGCTGACCGGTCCGCTGGAGCCGACCAACGAATGGTATGCGATCGCCAAGATCGCCGGCATCAAGCTGTGTCAGGCCTATCGCCGGCAATATGGCTGCGACTTCATCTCGGCCCAGCCGACCAATCTCTATGGCCCGTTCGACAATTTCGACCTGGCGGCCAGCCACGTCCTGCCCGCGCTGATGCGCAAGGCGCATGAGGCAAAAGCCGCCGGCGTCGCCGAACTGCCGGTTTGGGGCAGCGGGACGCCATTGCGCGAATTCCTGCATGTCGACGATCTGGCCGACGCGCTGGTGTTTCTGGCGAAGGGCTGGTCGAGCGATGCCATCGTCAACATCGGCACCGGCGACGAAGTCAGCATCCGCGACCTGGCGACGATGGTCGCACAGGCGGTGGGTTTCGAGGGCGCTTTGACCTTTGACCCCAGCCAGCCCGACGGGACGCCGCGGAAGCTGGTCGATACCACGCGTCTGCGTGGCCTCGGCTGGTCGCCATCGATCGGCCTGGAGGCCGGCGTGGCCGACACCTATGCGTGGTTCCGCGAACACATCGCCGACGCGCGGATGTAGTCTATTTCAGGGTGGGCAATCCGGTCACGCCCTGCATGTAGAAATCGGGTCGCGGCGATTCACCCCGCGCCCGCATGCCCGCGATCCGCGCGCGTTCGGCGCGCATCGCCGCGATCCGCTGGTCCATTCCACCGTGGGTCGGCGCGCGCAGGACCGGGGCGAGCTTAGCCAGCTTGCGCCACATCGGCTCGATCGCGTTCAGGTCGTACCCCGCGCGCTCGACCAGATAGACGCTGAGCCGGTCGGCCTCGCGCTCGGTCTGGCGGATCAGCCGCCCGCTGCGGCCGAAGCTGGCGAGCAATCCCATCGACGCACCCGACTCACCCAGCCGCTCCTGATGGCGCAGGATGTTGTGGGCCAGCTCATGCGCCACCAGCGCTGCCAGCTCATCGTCGCTGTCTGCCAGCGCGATCATGTCGCTGTCGATCGTGACGACGCTGCCGTCCGCGCCGGTACCGGAGCGCTGGTAGAAGCGCGTGGCGCAGCCCGTGCGCGGCGTGATCGCGATGTCGTGATCCGCCCCGTCCCGGGCGATCCGCAGGGTCACGCGCCCGGCGGCGGCGGCCGAGTTTAGCGCGGCGAGCACCGCCTCGCTGCGCTGCGGAGTCGCGAACTCGGCAATCGCGGCGGCCGGTGGCGCACCATCGATCGCGACGATGGCGTCTCCCGGCCTCAGGTCGGCGGCTTCGGCCGCACTGCCCTTGGCGACGGCCAGCACCTGCGGCCGCGCGTCCAGGCCGAATGCCTGCGTGACCACCCCCTGATCGCCCTTCGGATAGTTGGAGCGATCGTGGACTGCGATTCCCGTGCGCAGGACCGTCCGGCTGCAAAGGTCGCCCGCCCGGCTGGCCAGTCGCTCCCCCACGTCGGTCACTCGCTGGTCATAGGCGCGTATCGCGCGATACACCGCGGCATCGTCGTCCAGGGGAACCGCCGCGGTCAGCGTCAGGACCAGCACCAGCATCGTCGGCAGCCTGCGCCACCGCATCGGACTCAGCCGACCTTTGCCAGCGCGACCGACGGCACCCGAACATCGACGGGCTGCGATCCGCGCGGGACGCGGATCAGCAACGACGCAAGGACGGCGGGGCACGACGGGCTGACCGTGAAGCTGCCGATCGTGCGATGCTCGCCCCCGACCGTGGAGAAATCACTGGCCCACAATGTTGCCCGCCCCGAAGGCCGGACGCATTCAAGCTGCCAACGCACGTTCGGCATGGTGCCGCTGTCGGGCAGGATCTCCCGGGCGGCGAAACGGTATCGGCCGGGTGCGACGAACGTCAGCTTGCGCGCGATGACGCCGTCGATCGCGGGATCGATCATGCCCTCGATCTCCACGCCGCGCTCGCCTTTCGAGAAGCCCAGTGTGACGCCTTCGCTGCCGCTCAATTCCCATTCGATCGGCATGTAGCGTGCCTGCGTCGTTGCCGGCGTCAGCGCCATCGACGTCAGCGCCGACGGAGTCGCATTCGGCAAAGTGGGGTAATAGTTCGCGGCCCATCCGATCCGGCCCTGATCAACCAGACGCCGCAGCAATTCGCCCTGCCGACCGACATATTCGGGCTCGTCAGGCAAGCCACCGGCCTGGACGATCAGGCGCGCAAACGCATCGGGCCGCGCAGTTTCGCGCACCGCATGCGTCAGGAACGCACCGAGCCATGGCGGGCGACTCTGCAGATACGGCACGAAGGCATTCCACAGACGCGGATCCTCCAGTGCCGTCGTCATGACCGGAAACAGGATAGGATAGCTGCCCGGAGACACGCGCAGCGCGGCGTCATAGTGCCGGAACGCCGCCGGAATGTCGTTCCGCGTAACCGCATTCTCGATCATGTAGAACTGGGTGCCGAGGTCGCGCCGCGACAGCTTGTCGGCGACGGTGAACAGACGGGCGACCGCCGGTGCATCGCCGCGCTGCGTCGCGACCAGACCGAGCATCTGGACGGCCGGGCCGTTGATCGCCTGCTCGCGGATCGACCGGCGCGACAGGTCGGCGACGCGGCGCTGGACGTCGGGCTCCAGCGTCTCCTCGCGTCCGATCAGCCGCGCGGCCAGTTCGGTCAGCGCGATCGGATCCTGCGCGTCGAGGCGCAGCGCGATGCGCGGGCCGGCATGATGCGCGGCGTTCACGACCGCACTGGTCAGCGCGCCGTACGCCAGCACCGCGCCGACCACGATCACGGCTCCGCGCATGGCGACGCGCGGGCTCATCAGATCACGCAAGGTCATCGATCAGGCGGCCTGATCGTCCTTGCCTTCACCATAGCCGTACCCATAGCCGTAGCCGTAACCATAGCCGTAACCGGCACCAGCCTGGCGCTTCAGCTTGGTCAGCACGCCGCCGAACAGGCGGGTGTGCGTCGCACGCAGGCGATCGAGCGCGCCCTTGGCATCGCGCGCCGGTGCGCCCTGCGCCTCGACCACGAACACGACGCCCTCGCACATCGCGGCGATCAGCGGGGAATCGGCGAGGCCGAGCACCGGCGGCGCGTCGATCACGATGTTGTCGAATTCGTTCAGCATGTCGGCGAGCAACTCTTCCATCCGGTTGCTTGCCAGCAGTTCGGCGGCACTCGGCGGCAACTGGCCCGCGGTCATGATCGACAGCCGCTGCGTGCCGGTCGTGCGGATCAGCGAACGCCAGTCGTCCTGACCCGACAGCGCGTTGCTCAGGCCGTTATTCTGGCTGACGTCGAACAGCGCGTGGACCGACGGCGATCGCATGTCGCCATCGACCAGAAGCGTCTTCTTGCCGCTGGCCGCGATCTTGATCGCCAGCGCCAGGCTGGTCGTCGTCTTGCCCTCGCCCGGCCGTGTGCTGGTGACCATGAACGTCCGCGGCACACCATGGTCGGTCGAGAAGCCCAGGTTGGACCGCACCGCGAAATAGGATTCGGACAGCACCGATCGCGGATCGCTGAGCATCGCCGGCGCACCCTCGCTGTCGTCCACCTCCGGCACGACGCCGAGCAGCGGGATCTGCAACACGCGCGTGACATCCGGCGGAACGCGCAGGCCCTCGTCGATGTGGTCGAGCGCGAACGTCGTGGCGCCGGCGATGCCGATCCCGGCCAGCAGCGCGATCATCAGGTTGATGACCATGTTCGGCGAGGTCTGCCCACCCGGTTCGGCCGGATCGACCACCGAGATGTTGTTGGCCGCGACGCCCGCGACGCCGATTTCCTTGTAGCGCTGGAGCAGGCCGTCATACAGCTGGCGGTTGGTATCCACCTCGCGCTGATAAATATTGTACTGGATGCTGTCGCGCTGCTGGCCGTTGAACTGTCCGGCCAGCCCGGCGACACGCTCGCGCAGCTGGTTCTCGCGGCTGACCGCGCTGCGATAATCGGCCTGGGCGCCGCCCGACACGCGCGATTCCTCGCGCGCGATGGCGGTGTCGAGCGAGGCGATCTGCTGACGCACCGCCCGCGCGGCCGGATAGCCGGGCTCGAACTGCACCAGCAGGCGCGCGTAATCGGCCTGCGCCTCGGCGCGACGCTGGCGCAGCGAGGCGATCGCCGGGTTGGTCAGCGCCTCGACCGATCCGCCACTGGCCGAACGACCGGCCGTCGCCTTCGCTTCGGCCGTCACGCGATCGGCGGTGGCCTGTGCCAGCGCGGCGTTCAGCGCCTCGAGGTCGGCGGCGACGAGTGTGCGGTTGCTCTGCGTCCGCCCGTCCTGCTGCGTCGAACTGAGCGTCACGATGCCCTTTTCGGTCGCGTAGTTGACGAGGTCGCGTTCCGACGTCTGCAGGCGACCGCGGACTTCGGCCAGCCGCCCCTCGAGGAACGACCGCGCGTCGGCGGTCGATTCGAACCGGCGATCGACGCTGGCCAGCATGAACTGCTGCGTCCAGCTGTTGGCGATGCGCGCCGCCAGATTGGGGTCACCGCAGGTATATTTCACGTCGACCAGCGCCGAGCGCGCGATCGGCACGACATCGACATGGCCGAGCAGGATGCCGGTCGCCTGATCCTCGCGCCGCTTGCGCAATTCGACAGCGGTCGGGCGCACACCGTTGGCGTTGGGCGCATCGGTCGGCATCTTGCGGCCATGCGCCTCGAAGAAGGCGGGGTCGTTGCCCAGGCGCAGCGCGCGGGCGACGCGCTCGGCGACGCTGCGCGCCTCGAGCAGCGAATATTGCGTCTGGTAGAATTCCAGATCGCGGTTGGCGTTCTGCGATTCGATCCCCTCGACGTTCGTCACGCGCTTCTGGTCGCGGCTGATCTCCAGCCGGGCCGACGCCGTATATTGCGGGGTGGCGAGCATGGTCACCACCAACCCGACGACCAGGCAGGCCGCGATGATGCCGGCGATGACCCAGCGCCAGCGCAGCACCGTCTGCCAATACTCCAGCAGCAGCGGCGTACCGCCGTCGTTCTGGCCCGGATAGTCGGCCGGTTCGTCGAGCAGTCCACGGCCGGTGTCGGCGCTGTGATTGGCGGCAAGCTGGTTCATCGGTCGGTCTCGATCGAAAGGATTATGTGCTTAGCGCAGCAGGAAGACGAGCGGCGACAGCAGGGCCGCGCCGGCGACGACGTCCTTGAACGCGCGGCGGTTCGGCGAATCGCCGACGACGACCACGTCGTTCGCGAACACCTCCGGGTCCTGATACGTCCCCCGGCGGATCGCCTTCAGATCATAGAGCGCCGCCATCTTCTGGCCCCCGACGGTACGGAAAATCACCACGTCCTCGGCCTTGGCGAATTCGCCCAGACCCTTGGCAGTGGCGACGGCGCGCATCAGCGTCATCTTGCCGATCACCGGGTACAGGCCAGGTTCGCGCACTTCGCCATCGACGGTGACGACCTGGCTGACGGTTTCCTGCAGGTTCACGGTGACCTGCGGATCGCGGATGCCGGCGCGGCCCAGGCCGCTGCGCAACGCCGCGGCGAGTTCCTGCGGCGACTTGCCCGCCGCCTCGACCGTGCCGATCAGCGGGAACGACAGGCGCCCGCTGGCATCGACCTGGAACTCGCGCTGGCTGAGTTCGGGGATCCCGAACACATCGACGCGCAACTTGTCGAACGGTCCGACCAGATAGGTGCGGTTGAGCGTGAACAGATCGGCACGTTCGGGCGGCGGCAGTTCGCTGGCGGTGGTGATCGCGACGCCCTGCGGGCCGCCGAGCGGCGCGGTCTTCGCACAGGCCGCAGCCATCAGGCACAGGCCGATAACGCATACTCGCAGCATATTGCCACCCTTGAACTCGATCACCGTCATTCCCCCATCAGCCCCCGTTGCCGGAACGGCGGACCATGTGCCGCTGGCGTTCCGGCTCCGGCGCCGTCATCCAGATCGCCGCAACCGCCACCAGGCATGCGAGCACGGGCACCCTGATCGGATAGTCGACGATACTGCCGAGGCCAAGCAATAATAGCACGATGCCCGCCGCCGTGGCGATCCTGACATGCTGGCTGTCGGTGCCGCGCGCGCGCACCAAGGCGGTCATCCGCCGTCCCCAACCGATCACCGCGACCAGCAACAGCAGCATCGCCGGGATGCCGCCGTCGAGCAGCAATTCGAGAATGTCGTTGTGCGCATGATTGGCATAGCTGTTGCCCAGCAGCGTCGCCGGTTCGCCGATCTCGAAGACATCGACGAACGCGCCGATGCCTGCGCCGACGGGGAAGTACTGCCCGGCCAGCGTCAGCGTCGGGCCCCAGATGCCCCAGCGCGCATCGCCGTCTCCGTCCGCGCTCATCAGCCGCGCCAGCGCCGGCCCGCGCAGCACCAGGATCGCGATCACCGCGAGGATCGCAACGATCCCGGCCATCACCGTGATCCGCCGCCAGGGCGGCGCCGCCGCGGCGCGCCCGCGCGTCGGCGGTGTGCGATAGATCAGCGGTACGCTGAGCAGCGCGATGGCCAGCATGACCAGTCCGGCGCGCGAGCCCGTCGCCAGGATCATCGGCACGACGCCCAGCCCGACGCCGAGCGCGACCAGCCGCCGCACCGGCGATCCGGCAGCGGACGGATCGCTGGCGACCGCAGCCAGCAAGGGCAGCATCGCGCACAGGAATGCCGCCTGATGATTGCGGTTGGCCAGCAGGCCGGTGGGTACGCCCGCGGACGTGTACTGATAGAATCGCATGAATTCGGGGTCGTGGCCGATCCCCTGCAGGAACGCGACCAGAGCGCTCAGCGCACCGCCGATGACGACCGCGATCAGCAGTACGCGCCGCTGCTGATGATCGCACCGCGCCGCCAGCAACAGCGCCGCCAGCGGGACCAGCACCGCATAGAACGCATTCCACGCGCGCCACGGCACCAGCGCGATCGGTCGCCAGGGCTGCGCCATGCCCGCCGCGGTCGCGACTTCGGCGGCGAGTTCGCGCCCCGGCATCGCGGTCCATATGAATGGCGGCAACGGGATCAGGTGGACGACGATCAGCAGCAGCCAGCAGGCCGCCATCACGATCGGCGCGCGATACCTGGCCAGCGTCACCCGATCCGTCGCCAGCAGGCCGACGACCAGCGCGCCGACGCCCAGCGGACGCAGCAGCGCCAGCATCGGGACGTCATCACGCGCGCTGCCGCCGGTGACAAGCGCCACCGCGAGCAACAGGATCAAGGTGACCAGGGGATAATTGGCGCGCACCCAGGCGCCGCTGCGGGAATTCAACGCGTCATCCTTTTCCGGGCGGCCCCCGCAACCCAATCGCGGTGCCTTTCGCAGCCGCGGGCCTGCGAAACAAGGTTAAATTCGGTCATCCGCCCGTCAGCCGAACGCGTCGGCATCGGCCAGCAGGGTGCCGTCGCGATCCTTGGCCGCGAGCGTCGGCGGACCATCGATCGGCCAGTCGATGCCGATCGCGGGGTCGGACCAGAGCACCGATCGTTCGTGCGCGGGGGCATAATAATCGGTCGTCTTGTACAGGAACTGCGCATGGTCGCTCGTCACGACGAAGCCGTGCGCGAAGCCGGCCGGCACCCAGAGCTGCCGGTGGTTCTCGGCGCTCAGCTCGACGCCGACCCACTGGCCGAAGTGCGGCGAGCTGCGCCGCATGTCGACCGCCACGTCGAACACCGCGCCCTCGACCACGCGGACCAGTTTTCCCTGCGCCTGTTCGATCTGATAATGCAGGCCGCGCAGCACGTTCTTCGACGAACGGCTGTGGTTGTCCTGCACGAACGTCACGTCCAGCCCGGTCGCCTCGGCGAAGTCGCGCGCGTTGAAGCTTTCGTAGAAATAGCCGCGATCGTCGCCGAACACCTTCGGCTCGAGGATCACTACGCCGGGCAGGCGGGTTTCTGTGACGGTCAGCGGCATGTCAGGCGACCAGCGACCGCAGGTAGCGGCCATAATCCGACTTGGCGAGCGGCGCGGCGGCGGCCTCGACCGCGGCGGCATCGATCCAGCCGGCGTGGAACGCGATCTCCTCGGGACAGGCGATCATCATGCCCTGGCGCTTCTGGATCGTCGCGATGAAGCTGCCGGCTTCGAGCAGACTGTCGTGCGTGCCGGTGTCGAGCCAGGCGAAGCCGCGGCCCATCAGCTCGACATTCAGCTGCCCGCGCTCGAGATAGGTGCGATTGACGTCGGTGATCTCCAGTTCGCCACGCGTGGACGGCGCGATGTTCGCAGCGATGTCGCACACCTGGTCGTCATAGAAATACAGGCCGGTGACGGCGTAGTTGCTCTTCGGGCTGGCCGGCTTTTCCTCGATGCTGACCGCGCGACGGTTCGCATCGAATTCGACCACGCCGTAGCGTTCGGGGTCGTGGACGTGATAGGCGAAGACGCTCGCGCCCTCGGTCCGTTCGTGGCTGCTGCGCGCCAGCTTCACCAGGTCGTGGCCGTAGAAGATGTTGTCGCCCAGGATCAGCGCCGACGGATCATTGCCGATGAAATCGCGCCCGATGATGAACGCCTGCGCGAGGCCGTCCGGCGACGGCTGCACGGCGTAGGTCAGGTTCATGCCCCATTGCGATCCGTCGCCGAGCAGATCGGCGAACAGCGGCGTGTCGTGCGGGGTCGAGATGATGAGCACGTCGCGGATCCCGCTCAGCATCAGCGTGCTCAGCGGATAATAGATCATCGGCTTGTCATAGATCGGCATCAGCTGTTTCGAGACGGCGCGCGTCACCGGATACAGCCGCGTTCCCGAACCGCCGGCCAGGATGATGCCCTTGCGTCCAGACATGGATCGTCCCTTCGTGACGGTTTCAGACGCCGGTCAGCGTCTCTGCGAGCATGCGTTCGACCCCTAGCCGCCAGTCGGGCAGGGTCAAGTCGAAGTCCGCCCGCAGCTTCGTGGTGTCGAGCCGCGAGTTGTACGGGCGCGCGACCGGCGTCGGATAATCGGCGGCGGGAATTCCCCGCACCGCGTCGGGCGCGACGCGGATCGCCTCGCCCCGTTCACGCGCAAAGTCGATGACGAAGCGGGCATAGTCGTGCCAGCTCGTCTCGCCGGCAGCGGCGAGGTGATAGGTCCCGTCGCCTTCGCGGCGGATCGCATGCGCGGTGACGTCGGCGATCAGCTCCGCTCCGGTCGGCGCGCCGATCTGATCGGCGACGACGTTCAGCGCGTCCCTTTCGCGCGCCAGCCGCAGCATCGTCTTGGCGAAATTGCCCCCGCGCGCGGCGTAGACCCAGCTGGTGCGGAAGTTGAGGTACCGCACACCCGATGCGGCGATCGCCGCCTCTCCGGCCAGCTTCGATCGGCCATAGACGCCCAGCGGCCCGGTCGCGTCGTCCTCGCGCCACGCCCGGCTCCCGCTGCCGTCGAACACATAGTCGGTGCCGTAATGGACCAGACCCGCGCCGACGGATCGGGCAGCCTCGGCGATGCGGCCCGGCGCCTCGGCATTGACCAGCATCGCCAGCGCGGGCTCGCTCTCTGCACGATCGACCGCGGTGTGCGCGGCGGCATTGACTACCCAGTCGGGGCGCAAGTCCGCGATGCGCGCGGCGACCACGTCGGGCTGGGTCAGGTCACCGCCATCGTCGCGGCCGAGTGCGATGACCTCGCCCAGCGGGCTGAGCGCGCGGCGAAGTTCCCAGCCGACCTGGCCATTCGGGCCGAGCAGCAACAGCTTCATTCGGCCGCGCCGTACTGCTTCGCCACCCAGTCGCGGTAATCCCCGCTCTTCACCGACGCGACCCAATCCGGGTTGTCGAGATACCAGGCGACGGTCTTGCGGATGCCGGTGTCGAACGTCTCGGCCGGACGCCAGCCCAGTTCGGCCTCCAGCTTGCGCGCGTCGATCGCATAGCGGCGGTCGTGCCCGGGACGGTCGGTGACATAGGTGATGAGGCTGGCATAGCCGGTGCCGTCGTTCCGCGGCCGCATCTCGTCGAGCAATGCGCAGACGGTGTTGACGATCTCGATGTTCGGCTTCTCGTTCCAGCCGCCGACGTTGTACGTTTCGCCCGATCGCCCGCCGTCGAGGACGCGGCGGATCGCCGACGTGTGGTCGCGCACGTACAGCCAGTCGCGCACCTGCATCCCGTCGCCATAGACCGGCAGCGGCTTGCCATCCAATGCGTTGGTGATGATGAGCGGAATCAGCTTCTCGGGGAAGTGCAGCGGCCCATAGTTGTTCGAGCAATTGGTGATGAGCGTCGGCAGGCCGTAGGTGTGATGCCAGGCGCGGACCAGATGGTCGCTCGCCGCCTTCGACGCCGAATACGGGCTGTTCGGTTCATAGCGATTGTCTTCGGTAAAGGCCGCGTCGTCGTGGGCGAGCGAACCATAGACCTCGTCGGTCGAGACGTGGAGGAAGCGGAACGCGGCCCTGGCGGCATCGTCCAGCCCGCTCCAGTATCCGCGCACCGCGTCGAGCAGGCGGAAGGTGCCGACCACGTTCGTCTCGATGAACGCACCCGGGCCGTGGATCGACCGGTCGACATGGCTTTCGGCAGCGAAGTTGACGATCGCGCGCGGGCGGTGCTCGGCCAGCAGCTTCGCGATCAGCTCGCCATCGGTGATGCTGCCATGGACGAATATGTGGCGGGGATCGCCCGCCACGCCGGCCAGATTCTCCATGTTCCCGGCATAGGTCAGCGCATCGAGGTTCACGACCGGCTCGTCACTATGCTCCAGCCAGTCGAGCACGAAATTCGCGCCGATGAAGCCGGCGCCGCCCGTCACCAGGATCATTTCATCAGCCCCCGCGCCTTCATCTCGGCGATCGACCCTTCGTAATCGCTGGCCTGCTCGCCCTCACCCTTTGCCCATTCGACGAATCGCGCGATACCGCTCTCGAAATCATGCTTGCAGCGGAAACCCAGCGCGCGCTCGATCTTCGTCATGTCGGCGAAGTTGTGGCGGATGTCGCCCAGCCGGAAATTGCCGCTGACGGTGACGTCGGGCGATGCACCCAGCAGCCGCGCCAGCGTGGCGGCGACGGTATTGACGCTGACCGGCACGCCGGTGCCGACGTTGAACACCTGGTTTGCCGCGGCGGGATGCTCGACGCCCAGCACGGTCGCATCGACGACGTCGTCGACGTAGACGAAGTCGCGGCTTTCCTCGCCATCCTCGAAGATGTTCAGCCCCTTGCCCGCCATGATGAGGTTCGAGAAGATCGACAGGATGCCGGTATAGGGGTTCGACAGCGACTGGCCCGGCCCGAACACGTTCTGGTAGCGGAAGGCGACGCCCTCCACCCCGATCGTCGGACAGACCGTCATCACCAGTTGCTCCTGCACCTGCTTCGTGATGCCGTAGACCGACGACGGATGGATCCGCGATTCCTCGTCGGTGGCGACCAGGGTCAGCCCGCCGGTGCCGCCGGCCTTCACCTCGAAATCGCCCGCCAGCATGTCGCCCTCGGCGCGATGCGCCGGATAGACCGCCGTGCCGTCGGGCGTGAGGTACTTGCCCTCGCCATAGATCGACCGCGACGAGGCGACGACGACGCGCGTCACCGAATGCGGCTGGTTGGTCAGGATGTCGAGCAAAGTCGCCGTCGCGCCGATGTTGACCGCGGTATAGCGTTCGATCTGGTACATCGACTGGCCGGTGCCGGTTTCGGCGGCCAGGTGGACGACGACCTGCTGATCCGCGATCGCCGCCTCCAGCGTGGCGCGATCGGCGACATCACCGCGCAGAAACTCGACCTTGCCCGCGATCGCCGTGTAGAGCGGCGACCGCTCGGGATCGGCCCCGTGGACCTGCGGCGACAGCGTATCGAGGACGCGGACGGCATGGCCCTTCGCGATCAGCGCCAGCGCCAGGCGCGAGCCGATGAATCCGGCACCGCCGGTGATGAGGATGTTCATGTGTCTGCTAACCCTGTGCGGGACGCAGGCGGAGCACCGCCTGGACGAGATGACCGACGAACACGGCCTTCAGCCGCATCCGCTTGATGTTGGCGGGGTTCTGCACGATCCGGCCCAGCCACGCCAGCCGCAGTTTGAACCACCACGGTGCGAGCGGCTTAACCGTACCCGAATACCAGTCGAACACCGCGCCGATCGCGACCGTCAGCGATGCGTCGAGCCGGTGGGCGTTGCGATGCGCCCATTTCTCCTGCTTGGGCGCCGACATGCCCAGGAACACGACGTCGGGCCGGAAGGCGTTGACCGCCGCGACCATCGCGTCGTCGTCAGCCGCGGAGAATTCGGGCTTGAACGGCGGCGACAGGCCATCGCAGGCGATGTTGGGATAGCGACGCGCCGTCTGCGCCTTCATCCGTTCGATCGTCGCCGGTGACGCGCCCAGGAAAAACGCCCGCCCCCCCTGTGCCTCGAGCCGCTCCATGAAGTGGTCGAACACGAACGGCCCCTGGTTCACCCGGATCGTCTTGCCACGGGTCAGGATCGGGACGAGCGCGAAGTACACGCCGTCGAGCACCAGATAGTCGGACGCCTTCAGCGCCGCCGCCGCCGCCGGGTCGCTCTGGGCATTGCCGTAGGTATCGGGGCCGATCGTGTTGAGCGTCCGGCACGGCCGTGCGAGCGGGATCGCCGCCACGTCGTCGTCGAAGACGTCATAGCCCAATACCCTGACCGTCCTGCCCTGCCCCACGTCCGTCACACATGCCTTCCCATCGCGGGCGAGCCGTTACGCGACTCGTGCACGGCGGGCAACTCTCAGCCGAGCAGCCGTCCGACCCAGGTCGCCAGCGAGAAGCGCTGGAAATCGCCCGGCGAAGGTGCGGGCGCATCCAGGAATGCGGCGAGACCGGAGAAGTCCAGGTCGGGCGTCAGCATAAAGCGGTCGGGCGTGAAGAACGGCTCGTCGGCCAGCCGCGGGTTGGTCGCGACGATCTTGCGGCCCGCGCACAGGTTCTCGACGAAGCGCATCGTGTAGCCGCTCTGCCGATGGTTGGCGAAGTCGAAGACGGCACGACTGCGGCGCATCATCGCCAGGATCCCGTCGGTCCCGATCGAGCGCAGCGTCATGCCCTGCATCCACTTGCCCTCGCGCAGCAAACGGATCGCGCGCGGCGGGCTGCAATGCAGGTACAGCTTGAGCCGCAGGCCGGTCGCCGCGCAATGATCGGCCAGCCGTCGCACCGCCTCGTACCGCGCCGTCGAGTGCATCGACCCGACGAAATACAGGTCGTAATCCGGCGTCGTCGGCGCGGCGGCGACCGCGAAATATTCGGGCAGTGCGAACAGCGGCAGATAGTCGATCCCGAGCGTCGCGGCATCGGCGGGATCGAACGTCGCCGCCTTGTCGAAATGCCCGAGCACCGGCGCATAGTCGTGCGTGGTCAGCGAATCCCAGTTGTACAGCACGAACCGCGCCTGCGGCTGCGTGGTGCGCAGCGCCGACAGGTTGGCGTCGGACATCTGGTGCGCCTGCAGGAACACGACCTGATCGTAGCGGGTGCCCCCGCTCTCGCGAATCAGGCCGGCGTGATACGCTTCCAGGCGGCGGCGATAGACCGCAGGCGCGAAGCGCTTGGCGGTCTTGCTCCAGAAACCCGGATCCTCGATCAGCCGCGCATCGACGCGATGCCCCTGCGCGCGCATTTCCTCGGCGATGCGATCGGTATAGCCGTAATAGCCGATCGCGATGAACAGAATGCGCGCCATCGCGAAAACGACCGTCGCGAATCAGAGATGCGGCAGGCGCGCGGGCGCGGCGAAACGCGACCCCCGCGGCGGCGCGACCGCGGTGCCGGTCCGGCGCATCACCCGCCGCGTGACCAGCAGGCCGCTGAACACCAGCATCAGGAAGAACGGCGTGAGCAGCACTGCCTCGGACCCCAGCGACAGCATCAGCAACGCGAAGATCATCAGCTTGTGCCTGAAGAACCGCTGGCGGAACAGCCCGAACAGAAAGATCAGCGCGAGCGGAATGCCGACCGAATAGAACAGGGTGACGACGCCGTTGGAATTGGGCCGCTCGGTGAGCGAGTTCTGGCTCAGACTTGATTCCAGATACCCGTAGCGCGCCGCGATCTGATAATAACGATCGTAGTCGAAACCGATTCCAGTCAGGGGATATTGTTCGACCACGCGAAGACCGGTGTACAAATCATACTCGCGCGCCCAGCGTGAACCGACCGTTACGCCGGTCAGTTTCGTCGACAGGTTCTCCTGCGCGACCAAGAACAGGGGGATCGCGATCAGCGGGGCCAGCACGATGCCGGCGATCTTTTCGACCACCGTCGCCGTTGGCAGCAGCCGGATGTAGTAGATGGCGGCCAGCGCGATGCCGATGATGAGGCCGGTCGTCGACTGGCTCGCCAGCACGGCCAGCAACGCCACTGCCCCCCAAATCCGGCTCTTGAACACGAACAATGCGAGGTAGAGGGTGAGGTTCAGATAGATCTGGTAGATCCCGGGTTCGAAGAAGAACCCGTCGGGTCGGTAGAATATCGTGCTGTCTTCCAGCATGACATGATAGGTGAACAGGAATCCGATTGTGTGATAGTCGGTTTCACGGATCGGAAAGACCGAGAACAGACCATTCAGCGTCTCCGAGAGTATCAGGGTTACGATCGCCTGGACCGTGAATATGTTGCCCAGAAAGAAGAAATCGCGAGACAGCGTGCCGCGATCCTCGTCGATATAAATGCCGAGCAGCAGGATGCCGCCCAAGAAATTGGCATAACGGGTTGCGGTCGGGATTGGATCGAGCCCTGCTCCACCGATCATCGTGACGACGAGGATCGCCAGCAGCAGCAACCAGATGCCGTTCATTTCCTTGCGGATGCCCAGCGATGGCCCCTTCAGCATGAAGGTAAGCACCAGGATGACCGCCAGCATGGGGATGCGCGGAAAGACGAACGAACCGCCGCTCATCAGGATGCCCAGGAACAGCGCCAACCGACGCAGCGGGATCATGCCTTCGGACATCCGGAATTTCGCTGACGTCGCCACGCGCCTGTCCTTCACTCGACGAACGCGCCGGCGGCGTCCGTCCTGATCCATGCCTCACGGCGGTCGCACCACCGCCTGATCGGCCGCGCCGGCGCGCCGGCGGCGACGGTACGGTCGGGAATATCGCGCGTTACCACGCTATTGGCCGCGATTACGCAGTTCTCGCCGATGCGACAACCGATGATGCATGCGTTCTCGCCGATCCAACTGCCCGCACCGATCATGACCGGCGCCAGCTGCACCAGCTCCTGATCGACGATTGCGCGCCGCGGATCGGCATAGGCGTGGCCGCAGTCCGCGATGAAGACTCGATCGGCCATTAGGACCCGCTCGGCGATCTCTACCCGATCGGAACATACGATGTGAACATGATGCCCGATCTGGGCGTCATTTCCGAACACGATCGCCGGCACCGATCCGCGCAACGTCGCGGCATTCAGATAGGCACCGTTCTGGACAGCGACGCGATCGCCGAAATGAATGTGTCGCGCGCCGACGATGTGCAACGGCCGTTCCAGTCGTACGCCCCGCCCGAATGCCGCGAAGGCGCGAAAGACGCGGCCGAGCAGGCGATAGAAGAGCAGCGAAAGCAGATCTCGCACCTGGAAATGGATCATCGTCGCAGCAATCCGAAACGCAGCGCCGGGACGTCGCGCGTCAGTAGGGCATAACCCGCGACGACCAGCAAGGCCGTGACGGCATAGGAAACCGAGCGGACGACCACCACGCCGGACAGGTCGAGCGGCCGGCCCATCATCACGAAGCCGGCGATTGCCGCGGCGGTCGCGACCGTGCCGACGCCATAGGCGCAGAAATAATAACGGAACCGGATCAGGACGCTGAAGACCAGCGCGAACGGACCACTCAACGTCAACATCACCAGGCCGGGTGTCACCAGATACACGTAGCGAAGATCTGGCAGATACTTGGGCAATAGGAACTCGAGGACGGGTCGCGCCGCCACCGCGACGGCGACGGTGGCCACGACGCAATAGCCGATCGCCAGCAGCAGGAATATGCGCAGGATGCGGGCGACGGCCGTACCGTCGCCGCGATCATGCGCGTTGACGACGGGTGCGAGGAATATCTGGTCCAGCGACGCCGGCACCATCTGAAACAACGTGACGAACAGCAGCGCGAGGTAGAAATGACCCAGCGTGTCTAGGCCCAGCCACGACGTGATGTACCAGCGCTCGATCTGCACGTTCAGCAGTGACAGCATACTCGTCAGGAAGGCAACGAAACCGGCCCCGAGAACTGTCCGTATCAGCGGGCGCGAGATTTCGACCCCCGTCGGGAGCAGCGATCGATCGACCGCCGCACCCGCGACGACGAAGATCAGCGGTTGAGCGATCACCGCGGCCAGGCAGGCGATAAACGGATCGAACACCACGAACGCTAGGACGGCGACCGCGCCGACACTCGACACAAGGTTGATCCTGTTGAGGACCGCAAGCGCGTGCTTGGCGATCAACTGGTTCGCCATCCAAGTCCGCCCAAGCGTTGCCAGACCACCGACCAGGCCGAGCAACGCGACCACGTCCGCGTCGCTGCCGCGCATGAACAGCAGGGCAATCGCCGTGACTACCAGTCCCCCAGCGCCAAGCAGCCCCAGCACCGTGTATACAAGGTTGTTCACCCGCTGCGCGTCGTCGCCGGACGCCGAGCACAGTAAGCGGTAGCCGCCGTTTAACACACCCATCTGCAGAATGCCGACCAGCAGCACCACCGTCTGCAGCAGCGCCGCCAGCCCAAGCTCGCGGTAATCCAGCACCTGCATCGTCACGTAACTGCGAACGAGCAGGACCATGTTTGCCACTACGTTGACGACGACGAACATCGACCTGCCGCTGATCGCCAGGCGAAAAAGCGCGCGGATGCTGGTCATTATCTCGGGAAACGATGCGACATACGTACGCTGTCGGTCAGGCCGATGGTGTCTGGAACACGGTAATCATCGGGGCACCTTCCACCCCGTCCTTCGATCCGTCATACCGGAAGTAACAGTCGGCGAGTCCCACCCCGAACAGCGCTTCGACCGACGGCAGATCGGTGATCGGCTGCGTCGCGCCGATGACATAGCCCAGGTTTTCAGTAACTTGGTCAATCGACTTCGGGGTGAAGGCGTTGCCGACGGCAATGACGCCGCCGGGCTTCGTCACGCGCAACATCTCGCGGGCGCACTGGAGTTTGTCTTCGCTGTAACCCAGCACCCAGCCCGAAATGACAACATCGAATTCACCGTCGGCAAAATCCATGTGGTGCATGTTGCCGACCTTAATGTACGGAGAATAAGAGAATAGATCGAGGCCGACGACGTTCTTTGACCGAAAGCCATAGCCAATAATGTTATAGATTTCGCCCTCGACGCGCGGGCCGATGGTCAGGATCTTAAGGTTTCTGATATTGCGCTGCACGTGGCCGATCGTGACGATCGGACGGATCAGCGTGTGTGACCGCGGCGCAGACAATTCGCCGGTGCCACGCATGTTGTGCTCGATCGTGTTGCGCGACACGCCAGACTGGATGTCGGCGGCGAATTTCCGGCGGCGGAACAGGTGATACAGGATCAGATACCGCGGCAGGCAAATGAAGAACCGCACGCTGTCGATCGTCAGCAACTGCCGCGGCATCGCCGCAAGGCCGCCGAACAGGAACTGGAAGAAGATGATGTACGGCCGCAGGAACTGGTTCAGGCGTGGCCGTGGCACCACGTGCCGACGATAGAAATCCTTCAGAAACCGCATATTTGCCCCCAACTACCGCACAATGCGCGAAGCGCGTCGTGGATCGCACTAATCGATGCCCGACGCGCGATCCGCTCCGTCACAATCCCGCTCCACCTACGACGGCACGTATCACCTTGTCGATGTTCTGCTGCGAATACAGCCCCGCATGCGGGAAAGGATTGCCCGGATAGGATGCTGCGACCATCGTCGCGACGAAATCCTCGAGCGTCTCCTCGGTCATCCGCGGCTGATCGGCCGGCGAACGGCGCAGCGCCGCACGCAGGTCTGGCCAATTCGTGACGCGATCGATCCCGGAGACGTGGTCGTACCAGATTTCGCCCAGCACATGCACGGGCTTGCCCGTTGCGGCGGCTTCCCATCCGACCGTGCTGGTCAGCGTCACGACGCGACCCGACCGTGCCAGCACCTCGCGGCCGTGCAGTTCGCCGGGAAAGAAATACAGATTGCTGTAGCGCTTCTTCAGTTGCTGGAACTTGCCGCGCAGCAGCGATCCCTTGTCGACCGGATGCTCCTTCACCGCCAGCACCTGATGCGGCCCCAGGCATTTCAGGATGTTCTCGATCGTCGCCGGCTGGCTGGCGTTGAATTCCGACATGTAGTTCAGCGTCGCTTCCGGTTCCTGGTGGAGCGGATAGAAGATCGTCTCGCCATCGGCCGGCAGGTCCTCGATCTGGTCATAGCCGAGCACCAGGCTCTTGAAATAGACCGAGACGCGCTTGGTATATTCCTCGTCGTACACTTCGTAGCGGAACGGCGACGTACGCCGCGCCCGCCAACTCCAAACCACCGCCTTGGCCAAGCCGATCAGCAGCGGTTTCAGCGCGCGGCGGCCGGCCAGGTTCTTGACGTAGAACGGGCGATAATCCTTCGCCTTCAACTCGGTGATATAGGCGCGTGCCAGCGAACGTGCTTCCGCCGTCGGCTCGGGCGACGCCAGATACTTGCCCGACAGCGTCATCGGATTGCCGATCCAGTAGAACCAGTCGTCGACGACGTTGTTCATGCCCGCCAGATAGCGGATGCCACGCTTGCGCGCCTCGATCAGCAGGACTTCGGAAATCTCGATCGCGACAAGTTCGTTGACCACCGCGACCGGGGTGTAGCGATCGAGCAGGTCGCTCCAGAAGGCGATCTCCTTGCCCAGGATCGTCAGCCGCTCGGCGCGGTCGAAGCGGCCGAGGAAGCGGTCGGACATCAGCGAGGTGATGAGGTAGTTTTCGGGCACCGGCGCGACCGGCAGGCGATCGAAATCCGCCTCGAAACACGCGACGACCTCGCAGCCGCGACGGCGCACCTGATCGCGCTCGGCCCGCGTCATCGTGACGAACACGGCCTCGTACCGATCGCTTTGCAGCGTCGGAAAGAAATCCGCCTGATAGCCTCGGGCGAAGAACAGGATGCGTGGCTTGGTCATCGTGGGGGATCGGGCGCGCGCGGCTCACGCCGCGTTGAAGATCCGGCGCAGATGATCGGGATCGAGATCCGGACGCAGCCTGATCGCTTCGGCGGCGGCATGCGCTTCGTTGCCGACGATCGGGCGCTGCCCGGCGACGAACGGGCGATCGGTGTTGAACGTCACGAAGATCGCCATCCGCGGCGTCACGCAGCGGCTGCCGTAATGATAGCAGGCGGATGGATCGATGAAGACCGATTCGCCGGCGTGGCCATAGAACTTGCGGACGGTGCCATCGCCCAGTTCGTGCGCGAACTGCTCGTCCGAAATCCGGCGGATGAACGGCGACGACGCGATCCGCCCGGTATCGGCCCGATCGACGTAGCCGAACGGCCCGCCGGTATCGTCGAGCACGTCGTTCAGATAGGCGACGCAGTGGAAGGACTTGGAATCGCCGAAATCCTTGTGCCACATCTGGCTCTCGCGCAGCGCCCCGCTGGTCGGGAAGCTGTAGAGCACCTGGATGCTGTCGAACAGGATGCGCCCGCCGTAATAGTCGCTCGCCACGTCGAGTACGCCGGGGGACACCGCGAAGGCGAAGACCGGGTTGGCGGCGTCGATATCCTCGACACGGAACAGGTTGGTGAACGGATGGCCGGTTTCGGTCGGCACCACCTGCGCCGCGCGTGGACGATAGATCGCCTGCATCGCCGCGACCGTTTCGGCGGGGATCGTCGGCCCGGGAGCATGCCCCTCGCGCGCCAGCCCGACCGCGCCGGGCAGCGTCGGCGCAGGCGCCGCGGACGGCAATCGGGGATGCGCGATCGACCGGGCGATCTTGCCGGCATAGCGCACCGGGATCAGCCGCCACCGCAGGGTGTTCAGGGTCTGGCGAAGCGCGTTCATGGACATGCCGCTTACATCAGATGCCGCAGGTGCGAAACCCACTCGTCGGTCGGTACGCTCTCGCCGATGCGCCGCGCGGGTATCCCGCCGTAAATGCCGGGTTAAATGATCGGCCTGTTCACCAGCGACATCGGCGCGACGATCACGTTGTCGCAGATGTCGATCGGCCCGACGATCGTGCTGTTCACGCCGATCACCACATTGTCGCCGAAGACGAACGTGCGATGCTCGGCGTGGCGGCGGAGATACTCGGGGTCCGACGGGCTGCGGCCGACGAGCTTCACGCCCGACATGATCGACACGCGCCCGGGCGAATAGAGCCCATTGCCCCCCAGCATCACGCCGACCGGATGCGCGATCGCCAGCGCCCGCACATCGACCGTGTACGACGTCACGTCGAGGCCGTAGGTCGTCAACAGCGCCCGGTCGATCAGCGCGGCGACCAGCCGGCCGACGATCGGCAGGCGGCGGTGACACCATGTCGACACCCGCATCCGCAGCCGGATGTTGTGCTCCATCCACCACAGGTCGCCCAGCAGGCGCCTCACGCCGCGTTCCCGCCCGTCACGGCGCGGATCTCCAGTGTGGGGTCGATGTCGGACAGGGCGACGATGCGGCTGCCCTCGATGTGCGACTGGACCATCGCGAACAACGCGCGCTGGCCGGTCAGTATGTCGCGCTTGACCTGTCCATTGGCCGCGATTGCCGCGGCGTCGCCCGAAAGGCAGCGGACCAGCGCGTCGATCGCGACCAGCGCGCCCTCGCCGCGAACGACGTGCGGATGCGCGACCGGGCGGCGCACCGGATAGGGATCGTCGCCGACCGTCGTGTGGAGCGTGATGCCGCGCCCGTCGTTCTCGACCGTGATCGCGCCGCGCTCGCAGTCGAAGATCAGGTCTAGGCCGGTCGAACGGCCGATGTGACCGGCCACCCCGCCCTCGAACCACAGGCTGGCCTGTGCGACGACCGGATCATTGGCGACGATGCTGCCGGTGATGTCGGGGTCGGCCAGCCGGGCCTGCACCCCCTCCAGCCGGCTATCCCCGACCGCCCACAGGATCAGGTCGACGCTGTGCGGATGCACCCAGTAGAGCGCGCCTGCGCCCAGGTTGACGCGGACCTCGCGCAATGGCCCGTATTCGCCCGACCATGCCATCGCCCGCGCCTGCGCGAACAGCGACAGGTTGCGGCGCACGGCACCGAGCGTCAGATACGTCCCCTCGCCCAGCCCGTACTCCAGCCGATCAAGTTCGGCGACGCTGTTGCAGAGCGGCTTTTCGACATGCAGCGCGCGAACGCCGCCGGCGACGCACTGCTCGATCAGCGCGGCCCGGCCCGGTGTGCGCGTGGCGATCCCGACGAGGTCGGGCGCGACGTCGCGCAGCATCGATTCGACATCGGCAAAGCCCGGCGCGTCATAGGCCGCGGTCGCCCGCGCCAGTGCGTGCGGCATCGGATCGACCAGCGCGGCCAGATCGACGCGGGGATGCTCGACCATCGCCTCGGCATGCGACAGCGGTAGCCAGGACGGCGGCGCGAACCGGCGCACACCATCGCTGGTGAACGCACCCATCCGCCCGCAGCCGATCACCGCACCCTTCATGACGCCCCCGTTCATTTGGGCCAGTCCAGCAGGTACGTCACCGGATCGCCGGTGCGGGCCAGCAGGTCGTCATAGGCGCGGCCGATCTCAGGCCCGGGATAGCGGCCAGAAACGATCTGTCCGGCATCGAGCCTGCCGTCGGCGATGCGCCGCGCGATCCAGACCAGATTGTCGCGTTCGTTGAAGCGCAGGAACCCGCGCGCATCGTCGGCCTCCGGCGACAGGCCGACCGCCTCGATCCGCAGCTGCTTGACGTAGAAATGCTCGCTGGCCAGCGGATTCCCGTCCGGGGCCCCCTGCCCGCGGCCGGGAAAGCCCAGCACGGCGATCGTACCGAACCGCGCCGCCGAGGTCAGCGCGCGGGTCCAGTCGCCCCAGCCGTTGGTCGTCACGATCACGACGTCGGCTTCGGGCAGCGCATCGGCGCGGCTCACGACGCGGGTGGCCCCCAGCGCCAGCGCCTTGGCCGTCGGAACCGCATGATCGCTGAGCGCGGTCACCTCGGCGCCTGCCGCCGCCGCCATCGCGACACTGGTCAGACCCAGCGCGCCCAGTCCGATGACCAGCACCCGGTGTCCGGCACGGACGCCACCACGCAGGACCGCGTTATAGCCCAGGTGGAACAGATAGCTGGTGACGATCCGGTCCGCGTCCCAGTCCGCGGCCAGCGTCAGCAGCACGTCGGCGGCGGGCATCGTGAAGGCGCTGCGGTGCGAGGTGAAGCTCAACACGCGGTCGCCGACCGCGACGCCGGTCACCCCTTCGCCCAGCGCGGTCACGCGCGCGACGTTGCAATAGCCCTGGACGCGCGGAAAGCCGGTCCCGGGCCGCAACGGTGGCTGGCCGGTATAGGCGGCGAGTTCGGTGCCGGGCGAAATCGCGCTCACGATCGTCGCACAGGCGATCGCGCCCGGCCCCGGTGCGGCGACCGCTTCGGTCCGTATGTCCAGCGTGTGCGGCGCGGTCAGCCAGACGACCTGCGCTGCGCTCACAGCGGATAGCCCTTGCCGACCGTAATGTAGCGGTCCTGGCCCGTGTAATCGAGCGCAGACTGCGCCGCAAAGCCCAGTCGCGCCTCGATCGCGGAGGTGTCGCCGCCGGCCGGCTCGGCGCGACGCACATATCGGCCCGGCTGCGCCTCCGCCCACACGCGCGGGTTGCGATGCTGGTCCATGATGAAGCCAAGCCCGCGCGGCTCGACGCCCAGCCACTCGCAGAACTTGTCGAGATGGGCAAGCGGACGGCCCTCGTGCGCGGCGACGAGCGCCAGCCCCTCATCGCGGGTCAGCCGTCCGTGGCGGATTTCGCGACACGCGTGATCGGTGACCTTGGAATAGCCGTGCTTGACCAGTTTCAGATGGTCGTGGACGTCCATGTAGTTCCAGCAATCGACGAAATCATAGGTGTCGAAGGTGCGGGCATAGGTCGCGCCCTTGTACCCGTGCGACGCGACCATCGCCTCGTGCTGCGCCTTGGGATCCCAGCGGACGTAATTGCCCAGATAGATCCCCCGCACCCCGACCGCGGCCAGATCGGCATCATCGGGATAGCGATACTGCCAGACGTCCTGTTCGGTCAGCGTGTCGAAGATCGACGTCAGGTCGTCCGCCTCGCGACCCATCAGGTCGTGATCCTTGCGATAGCGGCGGGTCATCTCGACCTCATGCTCGTGGCTGAACATGCCGACCTGTTCCAGCCCCTGGTGCGCGCCCCAGATGATGAGCGGCACCTTGTACCGTACCGCCGTCTGCACCGGGAACACCGTCTGCCCGGCCAGGCACGGCCAGTACATGCTGCCCAGCTGGCGCAGCGTCGCGCGGGTGATGCGCTTGACGCTCATCGGGTTCACGTTCTGCAACAGGATGTCACAGTCGAACCTGATCCGCAGGTTGGCGAGGTTGCGGATGCCCAGCGGCGTGTTGAAATACTTGTTGTAGCTGACCAGCAGCGGATTGAGACCCAGCCGCTCCTTCACCAGGTGCACGATCCAGTGCGAATCGCCCGCGCCGCTGACCGGCACGATACAGTCGTAGGTGTCGTCGCTCGTCGCGCGATACGGCTTCACCAGCGCCTCGAGCTTCGCCCAGCGATCGGCCCAGTCCAGCCGGTCCTTTTCCTCGTGGATGCGACAGCCCGAGCAGATCCCCTCGGCATCGACCGTCAGGCCGAGCGCGTGGTCGGTCGTGTAGAGACAGCGCGTGCATGCGGTCATGCGACGCGGCTCGACAGGCTGGCAATCAGGCTCATGGAAATGTCTGCAACCCCCGGGTCCGGTAGCGGGCAGTTAGCCGCCCCGCGCCCGAAAATCCAGAACGCCGTGCGCATCGGCCCAGGCGACGAAGCGATCCGCGACGTGGCGGCTCCCGATCACCGAGAGATGGCCGTTGCCGTCGCGCAACCATGGGCTGCCGTCCGGCGCGATGTAGCGACAGGTGCGCGCATCGCAGAACAGGTCGGTCATGTCGAAGTAGCGCAGGTTCGGATGGCGCGCGACGATCCCGCGCAGGATGCCGGCGGTGACGCGCGATCGCGCCTCGAACACTGCGCGGGGCATCGCGCAGGTTCGCGTCGCGGGGCGCAGAGGTCGACCATAGCAATCCGCCATGTCGTATCCCAGCTCGGGCTTCGGTCCGAACACCACCACCGGCACACCGCGTCGCGCGAGGATCGCGAACGTCGCCTCCAGCCCGCGGCGATAGCGCTTAGCATCGGGATAGTCGGCGACCTTGCCGGGATCGCCGGGCTGCAGGTCGGTCATCCGGCCGGCGTCGTCGAACAGCGACCACTGGCTCGCCACGACGACCAGCCGAATGGTCGAATATTCACCCAGCATCGCCAGCTGGCGATCGCACTGGTCCGGGCCATAGATGCCGATCGGAAAATTGCGGCTGACCTCGCAGGTGCCAAACGCCAGCATCGAAACACCGTTCAGGCGCGGATGCTGGGCCAGCCCGGGGAACAGGTGGTTCGCATAGCTGTTGCCGACGAACAGCACCGCCGGATCGGCCGTGCCCGACTGCATGCAGAACGCGGTGAAATGCTCGGGATGCGTCCGGCGGCACAGATCGTTGACCGTATAGCGCCATGCGACGCCCTCGAGCTGGTCGGCGGCGACCTGAGCGATGCGGTCGGCGGCGGGTGGCGGCACGAGCAGCGGCACCGCGATCAGCGCCGCCAGCGCGATCGCGCCGCCGGCCAGCGTCACGATCGCGCGCCGTGCGGGCCAGGCGAAACGTATCGGCCGCTCGACGAACCGGTATGTCGCTGCGGCCAGCACGAACGCGACCGCCAGCAGCGCCAGTCTGGTCACGGTCGAACCGCGCTCGCCCAGCACGATGTAGGCGTAACTCAGCAGTGGCCAGTGCCAGAGATAGAGCGGATAGCTGATGAGGCCGATCCAGACCGCCGGGCGCAGGCTCAGAACCCGCGCACTGGCCCAGGCGGCGGGTCCGGTGGCGAGCAAGGTGACGGTCGCTCCGACCGGGATCAGCGTGACCCAGCCGGGGGCCGGTTGTCCCCGCGGCCCGATCAGCATCATCGCTGCCAGCACGCCCAGCGCGCCGACCGAGGCCACGTTCGCCCACCTGCCGCCCGGACCACGCCGCCGGACATGCCAGGCCAGGCCCGCCCCCGCGCCGAGCTCCCACGCCCGCGTGAACGGCGAATAGAAATGCCAGGCCGATCCCGCCTCGCCGCCCAGCACCAGCGCGAGCGAAAGGACGATGACGGCAACAATGACTACGCCCGCCGCGCCGCGCCGCCGCCCGACCAGCCCCAGTGCGATCGGCCAGACGAGGTAGAATTGCTCCTCCACCGCCAGCGACCAGAAATGGAGCAGCGGCTTGGCTGCGGCAGCGACGTCGAAATATCCGACCTCGCGCGCCAGCAGGATATTCTCGACGAAGAACAGGCTGGCCCAGCCGTGGCGGACCAGCCGGGCATATTCATGGGGAAACAGCAGGACGACTCCTGCGCCACAGGTGACGGCGACCACCAGCAATGCCGCCGGGAACAGCCGGCGGATCCGCCGCGCGTAGAACCCGCGCCAGTCGATCCCGCCGCGCGCCGCGTCGTTCAGCAACAGCCCGGTGATGAGATAGCCCGACAGGACGAAGAACACGTCCACGCCGAAGAATCCGCCGGGGACATATCCTGGAAAGGCATGGAAGCCGAGGACCGACAGCACCGCGATCGCGCGCAGGCCGTCGATGTCGGCGCGATATCCTGCGGCGGGCGCCGGTTCAGCCAAGGCAGCGCGGCGGAATCACGCGTACTGGGTGCGGTGATAGGCCGCCGGACGCAACGGCAGCGCGGCCAGCGCCGCCTTGTAGCGCTGCACGGCATGTTCCTCGTAGCTCAGGAAATTGCCGATCGCCGCCGCCGCGACGTGCGGGCGTCCCAGCACGTCGGCCAGGTCTTCGGGCGCCGACAGCCCGCCGAACGCGATCAGGGGAACATGATCGGGCGCCACACCATCGAGCAGGGTCGCGTCGAAGCTGCCCGGTGTCCCCTCATGCCGCCAGTCGATCACCAGCGCCTCGGAGATCACGCAGTCGGCCAGCAACTGGATGACCGCCGGGTCGAGCGGACGCTCGCTTCCGTCGCGGTGGTCGAGCCACTTCAGCGCGCCGTCCACCCGCGACAGCGGCAGCGCGGCGATCACTGCCTGCGATCCCAGCTGCTCGGCGATCCGCGGCACGTGCGACAGGTCGTCGTGCAACAGCGCATCGATCACGACGCGATCCGCCGCCGCCGCGACGACCGCGGTCGCGTCCGCCGCGTCGCGGATGCCGCCGGCGTAGATCAGCGGCGTCGCCAGGCCCAGCGCGCTGATCCTCGCCAACAGGTCCAGGTCCGGCCCGCGTGTTCCACGATCGATGCACTGCAACAGCACTTCGTCCGCGCCCCAGCGGTCGAGATTCTCGACCAGCACCTCGGGCCGTCCCAGCGGCAGGTAGCGGCCATAGCCGAACGACTGCACCGCCCAGCCATCACGCACCGTCACGACGCCGATCAGCCGCTTGCGGATCATGCGCACAATCCTTCGATCACGTTGCGCAGCATCTCGCGCCCGGCATCCTGGCTCTTTTCCGGATGAAACTGCAGGCCGACGAGGTTGCCCCGACGCACACCGACGACGAACGGTTCGGTCAGCCGCGACAGGCAGAGCTGATATTCGCTCGGCGCGTCGAAGATGTAGCTGTGGTTGAAATACACCGACTTGCCGTCACTGGGGCGCACCATCGGGTCGTCGCCGACCGCCTCGATCGAGTTCCAGCCGATGTGCCAGTTCGCCTCGCGAAACGGTGTCACCTCGCCGGGGATCAGCCCCAGCCCGGCAGTCGTGCCGTGCTCCAGCGAGGCGTCGGCCATCAACTGCATGCCCAGGCAGATGCCGACGAAGGGCTGTCCGCCGCGCGCCCGTTCCTGCAGGAACCCGACCAGATCATGCGCGTGGAGCTTCGCCATCGCAGCCGGGAACGCGCCGACGCCCGGCAACAGGATCGCATCGGCCCCGGCCAGCACCTCGCGGTCGCTCGACACGCGGCAGCGATAGCCAAGCGAGTGGAGCGTCGCGCGTACCGAGGCGAGGTTGCCGACGCCGTAATCGACGATGCCGATCGTCCGTTTCGGCGTCACAGTCCGACCCCGACTTCGTACTTGCGCACGATCGTGCCGTCGCCGCGCACCTCGAACAGGTCGCGGTTCACCGATGCGTGGACCTGTGCCCAGAACGCGTCGACGGTGATGTCGATATAGTCGCAGAACGCCGCGATATAGTCGGGCGAACAGGCATCGTCGTACGCGGTGACCAGTTCGATGCCGCGCGCCCGCGTCATCTGGCCCAGCCGGATCATCTCGTTCGCATAGTCGGTCACGCGGCCGAACCCGAACTTGTAGTATTTTATCATCTGGTTGAGCGTCACCCAGTCCTCGTCCAGGCTGGTGACGCCCAGCAGGTCGCCGGTGTTCTCGACCGTGTCCTCGCGGATGTGCAGGCCGTAGCCGACCGCGTACATGCCGTTGTTGGTCAGGCTCCAGTCGCCCAGGAACCAGCCGAGGTAGACGATCTGCAATCCGTGCGCATCGAACACGTCGGGCGTCGGATATTGATACGGGATCATCTGTCGCCGCTCGAACCCGCGTTCGGCCAGCCAGTCGAGTCCGCCGCCCGACAGCGTGTTCATGTAGCGCAGGTTGTTGCCGTCGTAACCGGTGCGACCCAGCGTCTTGAGGTCGCCCAGTTGCAGCCCCGGGTTCTCGCCCCACAGGATCAGCGGGATGCCGTACCGGATCGCCAGCTGCGGCACCGAACTGAACAGCGCCAGCTCGGTCGATCGCGCCCAGTTGGTGAACTGGTCGAACGACGCGCGCATCGCACGTTTCCAGACGCCCGGCGCAGGCGCGGAGATCACCACGTCGAACCCCTGTTCGATCAGCGCGGACAGGTTGTCGGTACCGCGTTGCGTCACCTGTTCGGGCGGATAGCTGAGCGACACCAGCAACGGGTTCAGCCCCAGCTTGTCGCGGACCCACATCGCCTGACGCGTCGAATCCTTGCCGCCCGACACGCCGATGATGCAATCGAACTTCTGCCCCGGGGCGCGGGTATAGCCGGCCAGCAGATCCTCGAGGATCTCGAACCGCTCCTGCCAGTCGACGTCCTGCAGCCGCGCGAAATAATCGCACGCGGGACAGATTCCCTCGGGCGTGAAGATCGTGTTCGGTCGCGTGTCGGGCTGCAGGCAGCGCGAGCAGTATTTCATGATGGCGTCAGCGTCCCCCGGCTCAGCGCAGGCTGTTATACGGGCTGCTGCGGAAAATCCAGCGAGGCGCTCAGGACGGGCCGGATCGTGCGTACTTCGCCACCGCCGGGCGAAGCGCGTCGCGCCACGCGGCGTAGCCTGCCCCGGTCAGGTGGATCCCGTCCCAGCTCATCCCCGGACGCAGCGTCTTGCCGTCGCCCAGCCGCGTGTTCAGATCGATCCACGCCGCGCCGTAGCGCGCCGCCAGCGCAGGCAACGCCGCGTCGATCGCCGCCACCCGCGCGCGCTGTTCGTCGTCGCAGCGGGCACCGCACGCCAGCACCGACTGGACATACACCTGCGCGCCCGAACGGCGCAGGATCCGAATCGCGGCGGCATAGCGGTCGAGTACGACCTGCGCCGAATTGCCCGACACGACATCGTTGATCCCGATCATCACGAACACCGCCTTCGGCCGCATCGCCGCGATCCGTGGCGCGCGGCGCAGCACGCCCGTCACCGTATCGCCGCCGACCCCGCGATTGACGATGCGAACATCCGGAAACATCTCGTGCCAGCGCCCGCCGGCGGTCACCGAATCGCCCAGCATCACGACGTCGGCCGGCGTATCCAGGATCAGGTCGGCATCGGCGACGGTGAACGCGTCGGGATTGGTCCACACCGGCCTGGGCGCATTCGGGTCATCGCCCTCGGCCCGGTTCTTCAGCGCGCGGATCGGTTCGTAGGGAAAGACGTGGTAGAAGCCGGTCGCCAGGCCCCAGGCGAACATCGCCAGCGCCAGCAGGGCAACGGACAGGCGCTTCATGCTTTGCTCCGATCGGTCAGATGCTCGATCCCCGCCTGCGGCAGCCGGCACGGCGGTGCCCAGGGCGGCAGCGCGCAGACGACGCGGCGACCGGCGGCAAGCGCCACCACCATCGCATGCGTTTCCGCCCCCACCACGATCCCCGCGCCGTCGATCGCATCGCCGAGCGACGCCGATTGGTCGATCGTGGCGGGTGGATTGCGTGCGATCCACGCATCGTACTTGCCCGGCGGGTCGGACGGGTGCGGGCGCAGCCGCACCGGATCGTGCGGCCTCATGCCCAGTCGGCCACGATTGGCCATGAAATGGTCGAGCGCCTGGAATTCGCCCGGCGTCCCCCGCCCCCAGTCGCTGCGCGCGGGTTCGAGGACGTAGAGTGCGGCGGCCGGATCGCGCGGTGCCCGAATCGCGGCGACCTGCGCGGCGAGATACGGGTTGGGCTGAAGCGCGACCGGCAGGTCGAACGCGTCGCGCGCGATGGTCGCCGCATCCTCGTCGGTCACCCACAGCGCATCGGGCAGGACGGTCGTCCCGCCCCGCTCGAATCGCGGACGATAATTGACCCAATGATCGAGCACCGCGATCGAGCGGATCCCCGCCGCCCGCGCGGCGATGCGCGCCTCATGCTCCAGATCGCTGGCCCATCCGGTGCCGCTGAGCATTGTCGCCGCACCGTCGATCGCTTCCGCGATACTGTCGGCCAGCGGCGCATCGCCCATGCGCGCGCGCCAGATCGCCTCCGCCGGCCCGCGCATGACGGAGCGCGGCGGGTCGGCGGGGTCCAGCCATGCGACGATCAGGTTCGCCGCCCCCGCATCATGCGCGACGACGGCGAGCGGCCGGGGCAGGTCAGCGGTCGGCGAAGCGGGCATAATAGAGCAGGTCCACGGGCTCGCCCTCGATCACTTCCTGCGCGCGGCGGGTCGCCTCATGCGTCATGCCCGAACGCTCCATCAGCCGGACCATGCCGATGTTGGGCGCGGCGGTGCCGGCGGTCAGCTTGCGGATACCGGGCTGCGCCAGCAGCCAGCCGGTCAGCGTGTCCCACGCATCTTGGCCATATCCACCACCCCAGCTGTCGGGATCGCCGATCAATATGCCGACGTCGATGGTGCCGTGCTCCACCGATCGATAGGCCGTCATCGTCCCGATCGCGATATCGTCGTCGCGCCGCCGCACCGACAGGAACAGGTTTTCGGTGCCCGCGAAGCTGCCGAGATAGGCCAGGCTGCTGTTCCGGTCGTGCCGGCGGAAGCGCTGGTTGCTGAACCGCGTGACCCGCGGATCGCGCAGCCAGCCAAGGTACGCATCGGTCACGTCGTCCGCCGTGAACGGCCGCAGCGTGACGCGCGCACCGGTCAGCGACAGGCTCACCCCTTCAGCGCGTCCAGGTTCGCCCACACCTTGTGGAACGCCGCCACGACCAGATCGACGTCCTCAACTGAGAAATCGTTCATGCACAGGTTGATGCCGACGAAGCTGGTGGCATGCAGTTCCTCGGCCACCGGGCAGGTGCCGGGGCCATAGTGCAGTTCGCGCTCGGCCAGCGTGAACGGGAAGCCGCCGGTGCCATAGGCGATGCGATTGACGAAGATCGGCAGCAGGTGCAGCGCCTGGTAGCCGGCGAACACCGCCGGCACGCCCTCGGCCTTCAGCGCATCGATGATCTTCGCGCGATCGACGCCCAGCGCCCGGGTGTCGAGTGTCAGGCCGTAGACGTAATAGACATGCGTCCCGTCCGCCGCGACCCTCGGCGTGGTCAGTCCGGTCAGCCCGGCCAGCCCCTCGTCCAGCTGCTTGGCCGCGCGCTGGCGACTGGCGACGCGGGGCGCGAGCTTGTCCAGCTGCACAGACGCGATCGCCGCCTCGATCTCGCCCATGCGGAAGTTGTAGCCGATCAGGTTGACCAGCTCGGCGGGATCATCGCTCTTGATGACCGATTCGGCATGATTGCGGATCAGCGCCAGCCGCCGCGCCAGCCGGTCGTCGTCGGTGACGATGATGCCGCCTTCGCCCGAATGGATATGCTTGTGATAGTTCAGGCTGTAGCCGCCGATATCGGCGAAGGTGCCGGTGAATTTCCCGTCGTGGCGTGATCCCGGCGCCTGCGCGGTGTCACACAACAGGTGCAGGCCGTGCCGGTCGGCGATCGCGCGCAGCGCCGCCATGTCCGCGGACTGGCCGAAGATATCGACCGCCATGATCGCTTTCGTCCGCGGGCCGATCAGCGCCTCGACCGACTTCGGGTCGATGTTGAAGCTTTCCCGATCGATGTCGGCGAAGATGGGGATCGCGTTCCAGTGCAGGATCGCCATCGCGGTGGCCGACATCGTCCACGGCGTTGTGATTATCTCGTCGCCCGGCTCCACGCCGATCGCGCCGACCGCCGCGATCAGGCCGGAGGTCCAGCTGTTGACGACCAGTGCATGCTTCACGCCGAAATAGGCCGCGGCCTTCGCCTCGAACGCCTTCACATGCTTGCCGCCCATGAAGCCTTCGCCCGGCGCGCCGATATAGGCGGACAGCACCTCGCCGCGCACGACCTCGGCCGCGGCGTTCACTTCGTCCTCGCCGATCGACTTGAACGGCGCGAGCGGGGTTTCGATGACCGGGCTGCCTCCCAGCAGCGCGAGCGTGATGTTGTTCATGGACAGCCTTCGGACAGTGAGCGGATGCGTTCGCAGACGATCTGGGCGGCGAGCGCGGACGTGCCGTCGCTGGCGAGCGGCGCGCCATTAGTCAATGCATCGTGGATATTGGCGACGGCGGCCAGCATCGCGGCGTCATAGCGGCCGGCGCTGCGTTCGCCCGCGTCGAGCGCGCGGTAGCCGGCGAACGCGCCGCTGCTCTCCGCCCGGCGGATGCGCCATGCCTGGCCGCCGTCCTCCATCGTGACGACACCGGCTTCGGTCATGATCTCCAGCTCGAACCGCGCATAATCGCGCGCGTCGCCGGTCGCCAGCTGGACGGGTACGCCGCCCGCGTCGAGCAGCGCCGGAATGGTCGGGTCGTCGGGCCAGAAATCGGCGACCGCCGCGCCCGCCGCGCGGACATCGACCGGGCCGAGCAGCATGTGAAGCAGGTCGATCATGTGCGCGCCGTTGTTCAGCACACCCTTGCCGTACCAGCCGGTCGCCGATCGCACTGCTCCGTGCGTGCCTGCGCGCAATTCGGCGGCGAGCGCGATCAGGTCGGGCGCCCAGCGGCGTGTATGGTTGACCGCCAGCAACACGCCGGCAGCCTCGGCGGCCTCCACCCATCGGCGGGTATCGTCGGCGCGCGGCGTGACCGGCTTGTCGCAGAAGATCAGCTTCGGCTTGAAGGCAAGCGCGGCGGCGAGGTGATCGGCATGAAACGCCGTCGGCGACGCGATGCTGACGACATCGAACCGCGCCGCGCCCAGCGCGACGATCGAAGCCACCGCGACCGGAACGCGCCAGTGCGCCGCGAACGCCGTCCGCCGATCCTCGTCCGGATCGACGCAGGCAGCGATGCGGAACCGGCCGTCGCGCGTATAGGCTCCGGCGTGGGTATAGGGCAGCGCATCGGCCGGCCGACGCTCGTCGAATCCGCCGGCGATGTTGCCGCAACCGATGATGAGGACGTCGTGGCTCAGCCGACGAGATCCCAGCTGAGCGGCGTTCCCGCCGTCGCCGCGCGGGTGACGCGCTTGCCCAGCATCTGGTCGAAGAACTTGGGCGGCAGGCCGAAGCCCGGTCGGACGATGCGCAGGTTCTCGCGCGTCAGTTCCGTCCCGGCGGGAATGTCGGTCGCGATGTACAGCGAGCGGCGGAACGCGCGCGACGCCTCCTCCGCCGCGGTGCCGCCGTACGTCGTGCGACCAAGCGACTGCCACGCGCGCTCGGTTTCGTCGCGCAGCATGCGGAATTCGGCCGGCTCCATCGAGAAGGTCGAATCGACCCCGCCGTCGGCGCGCGCCAGCGTGAAATGCTTCTCGATCAGGACCGCGCCCAGCCCAACCGCGGCCACCGACACGCCGCAGCCCATCGTATGGTCGCTCATCCCGATATCGACGCCGAACGTTGCGCGCATGCTCTCGATCGTGCGGATGTTGGTGTTCTCCGGCGTCGCCGGATAGGTGCTGGTGCACTTCAGCAGGATCACCTGATCGTTGCCGTTGTCGCGCGCGGTGCGCACCGCCTCGTCGATCTCGGCGACGGTGGCCATGCCGGTCGATACGATCATCGGCTTGCCGGTCTTCGCGACCTTGGCGATCAGCGGCAGGTCGGTCGCCTCGAACGACGCGATCTTGTACGCCGGCACGTCCAGGCTTTCGAGGAAATCGACCGCGGTGTCGTCGAACGGTGTGCTGAAACAGTGCATCCCGTGGGCGGACGCGCGATCCATGATCGGCTTGTGCCAGTCCCACGGCGTGTGCGCTTCCTCGTACAGTTCATAAAGCTGGCGCCCGGCCCACAAGCTCTTGGGATCCTCGATCACGAAGCCCGGCGCGCGGACGTTCAGCGTCATCGTGTCGGCGGTATAGGTCTGCAGCTTGACCGCGTCGGCCCCGCTGGCGGCGGCGGCATCGACGATCTCCAGCGCGCGGTCCAGCGACTGGTTGTGGTTTCCCGACATCTCGGCGATCAGATAGGGGCGCGCGCCCGGGCCGACTTCGCGATTTCCGATCCGTATCATGACGCTGTCTTACCTTCGATGCCGGCGGCGGCGGCCGGCTTGATCCAGTGGTTCGGCCCGTTCGGGGCATATCCGGCGCGCGCGAACATGCCATGCGAGCCGGCGTTTCCATCCATCACCTCGGCGTGGATGTCGAGAGGCGAGAGGCGCGATTCGCCCGCCAGCAGCATCCGCTGGCCCAGGCCCAGGCCGTGCAGCGCGGGATCGAGATACAGCGACACCTCGGCGGACGCAGCGTCGCGGCGGTCGAACCGGACCACGCCGACCGGCGTATCGCCGACGTGGGCAATCAGCAGCGTCCGCTCAGGATCGGCGATCGCCCGACCGACCCAGGCGACATGATCCGCCCACGCGATTGGTGCGGGATCGCGCGATACGCCGCGCGTGGCGGGGTGGTTGCGCCATGCGAACATCAGCGGCGCGTCCTCAATCGTGGCGGCACGAACGCTCAGCGAATCGCGCAGCATCCACAGGGCGACGCGCCTTGCGCCCTGCCCATCGACCAACGTGCGGGCATGGTCCGCCATCGTCCGGCGGCGGGCCGGATCGGCGACCAGATCGGCGACCGTCCGGCGGATCGCGTCCACGTCGAACGCGCAGGTCGCGACCGCGCCGATCTGCGCCAGCACCGGCACCGTCGCGCGCTGGTTGTCGGCGACGGCCAGCAGCAATGTCGGCGCGCCGACGCAGCAGCGTTCCCAGCTTGCCCCGCCGCCTGCACCGATCTGCAGGTCGTGACGCGCGAAGAAGCTGGCGAGATCGGGCTGATCGACGAGCAGGGTCGCGCCGCGCGCGCGCAATGCCGCCAGATGCGGATTGGCGGAGGTCGTCGCTACCTCGACCACGCCGTCGAAGCCATCGAGCGCGTCGAGCACGATACCGGTCGCACCGATCGCATCGACGCCGCCCATGAAGATGCCGATGCTCTCCACCCGGTCGCGGACCGCGTGGCGCGGTGCATCGGCATAGACTGGGCCGAGCAGGGCATGACGCGCGCCGATCAGCGCCGGCGTCTCCGGCGCGACGGCGCGATACTTTTCCGAGGGTTGGACCGCGTGGTTGTGATCGACGATCAGATCCGCCGCCAGCGCACGATCGGCGAGATCGTCGATCGCCGCAATGCGCGCACCGGTCGCGAGCCGCACCGCCGTGTGCCAACGCGCGCCGAACGCGTAGCTATCGACGATGACCCAGCCAGGCACAGACTCGAGCACGGCGACCGTCTGCGCGGCATCGGTGGCCTCGTCCACACCGGCCCATGTCCCATGCGGGATGTCGGTCGCAACCGGCGTACCGTCGGGCGCGGGCAGCAGCGTCACCGGATAGTCATCGAGCGCCGTGCCCAGGTCCAGGCCCAGATCGCGAACCACGAACTGCACGGTACCGCCCGCCTCCCGCAGCGCGCCGGCCAGCGCCAGCATCCGCCGGACATGGCCGGTGCCGATCGCGGGCGAGGCATCGACGCGAATTGCGACGCGGATCGGCGCGCGCATCGCGCTCAGCGGGTCGAGAGCGCCTGGTACAGCGCCTCCGCCCGCTCCCAGTCGGCAGGCGTGTCGATATCGACGACGCGCCATTCGGGCAGCACGATCGTCCGGCCGTTGGCGTGGATGTTCAGCCCCGCCAGCCAGGCCGCGGCACCGCCCCAATAGAATTGGCCGGCGTCGTAATAGGCCGGCTCCAGATCCTGCGTCCGCGTACCGACATGCGCGGGATCGAACGGCGCGACCGCCCCACCCTCGCCCCGGCGCAGAGCGCGTTGGATCGCCGACGGGAATTCGGCGACCGGAAATGCGAAGCCTTCGCCGCCTGCTTCGTCCAGCAGGTCACGCGCCGCCAGGATATCCTGCGGATCGATCAGCGGTACGCCGGGATAGATGCAGCATGCGGCATCGATGTCCCAGCCAAGCGCACGGCATGCCGTAATCGCATGGGCGATCACCGGAACGGTCGGCGTATGATCGTCGGCGAGCTCGGCAGGCCGGGTGAACGGCAGTTCGGCACCGTGCGCGCGCGCGATATCGGCGATCTCGGCATCGTCGGTGCTGACGACCACGCGGTCGAACGCGCCGGAGGCATGCGCGGCGTCGATCGCGTAGGCGATCATCGGCTTGCCGGCGAAGACGCGGATGTTCTTGCGCGGGATCCGCTTGCTGCCGCCGCGCGCCGGGATCACCGCGATCCGCATCAGATCAGTCCGGCCAGCGTCGCGACCACACGGTCCTGCTGGTCATCCGTCATCGCCGGGAACAGCGGGAGCGAGATCGCCTGCGCATAATAGGCCTCGGCCGCAGGAAAATCGCCGGGCTTGAAACCCAGACGGCGATAGTGCGGTTGGGTGTGGATCGGGATGTAGTGCACGTTCACGCCGATGCCGGCGGCGCGCAGGCCGGCGAACACCTCGGCGCGCGGCTTCATGCCAGGCGTCAGTTCGATCGCGTACAGGTGCCACGCCGATTCGCGGTCCTGCCGCCGCGCCGGCAGTTTCAGGCCCATGCCGTCGAACAACATGTCGTAGCGATCGGCCCGCGCGACGCGGGCGCGGTGCATGGCGTCCAGTCGCTCGAGTTGCGAACTGCCCAGCGCCGCCTGCATGTCGGTCATGCGGTAATTATAACCGAGCAGGATCTGGTCATAGTCCCAGCCCCCCTCGGGCACGCCCTCCATCTCGGCCGCCTCGCGCGTCATGCCGTGCGAGCGCAGCAGTTGCAGCCGGCGCGCCAGCGCGGGGTCGTTGGTCGTGACCATGCCGCCCTCGGCCGTCGTCACGATCTTGACCGCGTGGAAGCTGAATACGGTCGCATCGGCAAAGGCGCTGCCGACCGGCTTGCCGAGATAGCTGGCGCCGGTCGCGTGGCTGGCGTCCTCCAGGATCTTGAAGCCATAGCGGTCGGCCAGGTCGCGCATCTCGGCCAGATCGACCGGCAGGCCGGCGAAATCGACCGGAATCACGACATGCGGCCCGGTGCCGTCGCGCGCCGCGCGTTCCAGCTTCGCGGCCAGCGCGGTCACCGACATGTTGCGCGTATCGGGATCGATATCGACGAAATCGACGCTGGCGCCGCAATAGAGCGCGCAATTGGCAGAGGCGAGGAAGCTGTTCGTGCTGGTCCACACCCGCGATCCCGCGCCGACACCCAGCGCCAGGCACGCGATGTGCAGCCCGGCCGTGGCGTTCGACACCGCGACCGCGTGCGCCACCTGATGCCGCGCGGCAAAGGCGGTTTCGAAATCGACGACCGCCGGCCCCTGGGTCAGGAAATCGGATTGCAGGACGGCGACGACCGCGTCGATATCCGCCTGGTCGATCGACTGGGTACTGTACGGGATGAAATCGGCCATCTGCGGCCTCAGTCGATCGTCTTGCCGGTGACGTGCGTGTCGATCAGCTCGCGGATCTGCTCGACGCTCAGGAAATCGGTGTTGTCGCCCGAGTTGTACGAGAAGCCCGGTTCCACCAGCGTGGCGCCGTGCTTGGCGCAATAGTCTTCGATCGTGTAGTTCGATGCCGACGGCAGGATCGCGTAATAGGCACCGCGCTCGACCGTGTTGAAGCTGTCCGATGCTGTGATCATTTCCTCGTGGATCTTCTCGCCCGGACGGATACCGACGATTTCCTGGCGGGCATCGGGCGCGATCGCGGTCGCGACGTCGCCGATCCGGTACGACGGGATCTTGGGCACCAGCACTTCGCCGCCCTCGGCGTTGGCGATCGACCACAGCACCATCTCGACGCCGTCTTGCAGCGAGATGTTGAAACGGGTCATCCGCTCGTCGGTGATCGGCAGGACGCCGGCGTCCTTGCGCGCCATGAAGAACGGGATGACCGACCCGCGGCTGCCCATGACGTTACCGTAACGCACGACCGAGAAACGGATGCCACGATCGCCCTGGATGTTGTTGGCAGCGACGATCAGCTTGTCCGAACACAATTTGGTCGCGCCGTACAGGTTGACCGGTGCGGCCGCCTTGTCGGTCGACAGCGCGACGACGCACTTCACCTGACTGTCCAGCACCGCCTCGATCAGGTTCTGCGCGCCCAGCACGTTCGTCTTGATGCACTCGAACGGATTATATTCCGCGGCCGGCACCTGCTTCAGGGCAGCGGCGTGGATGACGATGTCGATCCCCTCCAGCGCCCGGCGCAGACGCGCCTCGTCGCGCACGTCACCGATGAAATAGCGGATGCCGGGGTGAACGCCTTCGTTGAAGGTCTGCGCCATCTCGTACTGCTTCAATTCGTCGCGCGAATAGATCACCAGACGCTTGATGCCGGGATAGCGCTCCAGCACCGTCTTCACGAAGGCCTTGCCGAACGAACCCGTGCCGCCGGTAATCAGGATCGATTTGTCGTTGAGCATGGTCGAAGGATTCTCGCGTCTGGTCTGATGGCGTCGCGCGATCGCGCGTGGCGCAGGCGCCCTGCACCGCGGATGCGTCGCTTGCAAGCCTGAGGGAAGGCCCGCGCGACGCACAGGATCATGGCGCTGTTAACGAATCCGGCGCGTTCGACCCGGACCCGCATCTGCGCAGGACAAAAAAAAGAGGGAGCGAACCCCCTCTTTTCTTAAATCTGGCTCAGCAGAGGCCGATCAGGCGCTCTCGGGATCGCTATCGCCGGTCGTCGCCGCGACGACGCCCGCTGCAACCGCAGCACCGGCCAGGATCAGGATGATGATGCCCGACTCGATGGCCTGGTTCGACTTGCCCGACTTCACCATCGCGCGCTTGGCGACGACGTTCGAGATCGACAGCTTCTGAGCAACAGGCTGTGCAGCCGATGCCATAACCGGGGTCGCCACGAGAGCGATCGCGGGCAAAGCCGCTGCAAACTTCTTGAACATAACTGTCTCCCTTAAGCTGGCCAGGATCGAAACCCTGTCCGTGTCTAACTCACCGAACATGGCAGCACAACCGCATTTTTGCGGCGAACCCCCAAATCGATCCATCTACCGATGCGTCAAACGTCGGTAGCTTCCGAAAGTTGCGTTAGCCTTGATTTTGCCGCTGCGCAAGATGGAACGGCCGAAAACCCGCGAGAAATTGGGCTTGAGCCGATCGGTCGCGCGAACGCTGGTGTCATATCCGGACCGGTTGGATCGGCGTCGGCGAACGTGTTGTACAACCTAGCCCCGGGCGCAACACGTTCCAACCGCTGCATTTTCCTGAGCCCCCCGGTCATCGCCAGGGAGCGACCGTCGCCAACCCGACGCGCGAAAGGTGCGAGGTCTGGCGAACGGTCGGTCAACCATTCCACGGACGAAACCAATTACTGCACCGCACCACATTATTGGCTCGAACGGCGATTCGCGGTCGCGGGATCAGCGTTTCGGCTGCCCGGACCCGGGTTCGCCCGCGGGAACACCGCCGGGCATCGCGCTGCCCATCTGCTGCGCCTGCATCTGCCGCACCACCGCCTCCGGCAGGAAATCGAGCAGCTTGACGTCGAACACCAGCACCGAGTTCGCCGGGATCGGCCCCGCCGCCTTCGCACCATAGCCCAGTTCCGGCTTGATCCAGATGCGGTATTCCGCATCCTTCGGCATCAGCTTCAACGCCTCGGAAAATCCCGGCACCACGCCCGACACGGGCATCGGCGTCGGCTGTTGGCTCTTGTCGAACTCGGTGCCGTCGGTCAGCGTTCCGGTATATGTGATGAGCGCGATATCGGTGTCGCTCGGCCTGGCCCCCTTGCCCGGCTTCAGCACCTTGTACTGCAACCCGGACGGCGTCTGGACCACGCCGTCGGCATAGCGATTCTTCAGCAGGAACGCGCTGCTGCCGACCGACGACGTGCGGCCAAGCTGCACCGCGGTCAGGATCGCCGCCATCACCAGCGCCCCGACGACCACGCCGATCCAGAAAAGCTTGCGCGACGGGCTGGCGCCGCCGGCCGTCTTGGCGGCGGCAGGAGCCGTGACGGGATCGGTCACGCGATCAGCGCACCGGTGCGGGCGTGACGCCGGGCGGCAGCGCTCCGGGGGCACCACCGGGCATCGCGCCCTGCTGCTGCATCTGTTGCATCTGCATCTGGCGGACGACCGATTCGGGCAGGAAGTCGAGCAACTCGAGGTCGAACGTCAGCACCTTGGTCGCCAGCTCCGCCGCCTTGGGATCGAGCGGCGGGGCACCGGCCGGGCGCGGCCCGCCATAGCCCAGCTCGGGCTTGATCCAGACGCGGTACTTCGCACCCTTCGGCATCAACTTGAGCGCTTCGGAAAAGCCCGGCACCACGCCCGCGACCGGCATCGGCGTCGGCTGCTGGCTCCGATCGAAGACGGTGCCGTCGGGCAACGTGCCGACATACTGGATCAACGCGATGTCGGCGTCGGTCGGCTTCTCGCCCCTGCCCGGGGTCAGCACCTTGTACTGCAGGCCCGATGCGGTCGTCACGACCCCCGCCTGGCGACCGTTGCGCGTCAGAAAATCGACCGGTGCCTGCCATGCCAGCGCTGCCGCGCCGGCCGCAGCCAGCAGCAGGCCGACGACCAGATAGATGACGTAGCGTCGCTTGACCGGCGGGATCGGAACGGCGGTGACCGACGACATGGCGGGTCCAATACTGCTGTCAGGGCCGGTCGAGCGGCCGCACGTTGAGAATGCCGGAAATCGCCACGCACGTCGTGCGGCGTGGCGACCCGAACCTTACTTGGCGCCGTCGCGCTCCATGCGCTTGCGCTCCAGCTTGCGCGCACGGCGGACCGCCGCGGCACGCTCGCGCGCGCGCTTCTCGCTCGGCTTCTCGTAATGACGGCGCAGCTTCATCTCGCGATACACGCCCTCGCGCTGCAGCTTCTTCTTGAGCGCGCGAAGAGCCTGGTCGACGTTGTTGTCGCGAACGATGATCTGCATAAAAACCCAAAAGCTCCGGTCGAATGGATAAGCGCGCCGCAGACACGGGTCCGCAGCGACAATCGCCGGCCCCCTACCAGCGCGATCGGCAAAGTTCAACCCGAACCTGCCCTCCGTGATGAGGCACCGCGTGACAAGATCGGGGCATAGCGATTAAGCGGTCGGCGAACAGCGCATGACCGACCCTGCCATCCTTTCCGCGGAGCCGTCCGCCCCCGCCCCCGCCGGAGCGAGCCGGTTGCGCCGCGCGCTGGCCCCGATCCTGCTGCTGGCGATGATCGCGATCGCCTTTGCCCTGTCGTTTACCCAGCCGTCGCAGCAGGCGCTGACCGATTCGCTGACCACGATGATCCACTCGGGCGTCAAGTCGCGGGAGCCGTGGGCGCTGGCACAGGCCGCCATGGCGATGGGGTTGCGCGCGTTGCTCCATTCGACCGAGACGATGGTGCTGATCGGCGCGTTCCTGGTCGTCGAGATCGCGCTGGCCGGACGCCCGCGCAGCTGGCGCGTCGTGGCCTTCGCGGCGTTGCTGCAGCTGGGCGTCACCGTCCTGTTCTACGCAACCTGGCCGCTGCTCAACATCTACCTGCCGATGACCCTGGGGATCGGCCCGTTGCTGCCGATCGACCAGTCGCAGGTCGCAGCGGTGCTGGGTCCGTTCGCCGCGCCGGTGCTGGCGATCTGCGCGATCCTGATATTCTCGTTCTTCGTCTACTGGGCGCATCGCGCGCAGCACCAGATCCCGTTCTGGTGGCGGTTCCACGCGGTGCATCACAGCATCGAGGATCTCGATTCGGTCAATTGCTACGTCCATCCCGGCGACTGGGTGATCGAACGCGTGTTCCAGACGCTCGCCGCGGTGCTGATCGGCTTCACCTTCGACACCGTCCTGTGGCTGGCAGCGTTCAATGCGATCCGCGACCGGCTGATCCATTCGCGCGCGCCGATCCACCTGGGGCCGCTGCGCCCGATCCTGATCGACAACCGTCACCACTTCATCCACCACACGATCGACTTTGCGCAGTCGGGGCGCAATTTCGGCACCTATGTGTCTCTCTGGGATCGGGTGTTCGGAACCTATGCCGCCCCGCAGCCCGGACCGCTGCCGGCGACCGGCCTGGGACACAAGCTGCCCCCGCGGACGCTGAAGCAGTTCGTCCTGGCCCGGCTGGACGATCGCCCGCGCTGATCGCCCGGTGTTGCCGCAGCGACACACCGCGCGAAGATTACGCAAGATTGCAGCGCGGCAACGTCGTCGATACGCTGGGCGGGCATGGCCCACCACATGCTGCAACCGTCGAGCGACCCCCTGGACCTGGCCACCCGTATCCTGATCGTCGACGACGATCCCGGCATCCGCGAACTGACCGCGCAGTTCCTGAGCGGTCACGGCTATATCGTCGCGACCGCCGGCGACGGCGCGGCGATGCGACAGGCGATGGCCGCCGATCGTTACGACCTGATCGTGCTGGACGTCATGATGCCGGGCGAGGACGGGCTGTCGATCCTGCGCTCGATCGACCGCAGCACCGGTCCGGCGATCGTCATGCTGTCGGTGATCGCGACCGATATCGACCGCATCGTCGGGCTGGAGATGGGCGCCGACGATTATGTCGCCAAGCCCGCCAACCCGCGCGAGCTGCTGGCGCGGATCCGGTCGGTGCTGCGCCGCGCGCGCAGCGGAGATGCCGCGCCGGCGCGCCGCTCCCCGGCGTCGCGCGACTATCACCGCTTCGCGGGCTGGCGGCTGGATGCGATCGGACGCCAGCTGTTCGATCCCGACGATGTCGTCATCAACCTGTCGGACGGCGAGTTCCGCCTGTTGCTGGCACTGGTCGAGCATCCGCGCCGGGTGCTGACACGCGACATGCTGCTCGACCTGTCGCGCGGCGCCAATGCCGAGCATTTCGACCGCGCGATCGACGTGCAGATGAGCCGACTGCGACGAAAGCTGGCGCGGCCGGGTGGTGAGGAGCTGGTCCGGACCGTGCGCAACGAAGGCTATCTGTTCGCGCCCGAAGTCACGCGCGGATGATCGCGGCCCGCGCGCGCCGGTCCTCGATCGCGCTGCCCATCTTCGCGCTGACCGTCGTATCGGTGCTGTTGACCGCGATCCTGCTGTTCGTCGTCACGTTTCGCGGGCCACCCCCGCGCCCTGCGCCGCTGCGGCTGGAAACCATCGCGCAGGTGCTGCGCGACGGTCGCGCGCCGCCGCCCGGCGAGATGCGCATGACCCTGGTCGAGGGCGCGTCGGTCAGCCTCGTGCCCAATGGCTGGGCGATCGACACGACGGCGCAGACCATCCTGGCGCAGACGATCCGCGCTCCACGCGCCGACGTCCGGGTGGTGACGCTCGAGTCCCAGCACCAGCCCTTCATGATCCGCGGCCCGTTCGCCGCAGGCCTCAGGACGCAGGCGGGCTGGCGCGTGCTGCAGACGCAGCCGCAACCGATCTTCACCCGCTGGCACTGGTGGACGCTCCAGGCGATGGCGATGGCGTGCGTCATCCTGGGCATCGCCGCCTGGCTGATCGCGCGGGCGATCACCCGGCCGCTGGCGGATCTGGCGCAGGCCGCATCGCACGGACGCGTCGGCCAGCCGATCGCCGTGCCGGACCGCGGTCCGCGCGAAGTCCGCGATCTGGGCGATGCGCTGTCGGCGATGCATCTGCGGCTGGCGCGTCATGCCGACAGCCGCACCGCGATGCTGGCTGCGATCGCGCATGATCTGGGCACCCCCCTGTCGCGCATCGCCTTCTGGATCGAGCAGTTGCCCGAACCTGCCCGCGTCCGTGCGGCCGGCGATATCGCGGAGATGCGCGCGATGCTGGGCGATGTGCTGCGCTTCGCCCGCGACGAACGCGTGTCGGACAGCAAGCGGATCGATCTGGGCAGCCTGCTCGACGCGCTGGTCGAGGATCTGAGCGTCGCCGGCCAACCTGCCACGATCGATCCGGGACCGCGCGCGCTGGTCCGGGGCGACTCGACAGGCCTGCGCCGGCTGTTCGCCAACCTGATCGAGAATGCGATCCGCTATGGCGATGTCGCACGAGTGGGCTGGCAGATCGCCGATGGCGAGGCGATCGTGACGATCGACGACGCCGGGCCCGGCTTCGACCCCAAGCTCGGCGACCAGCTGTTCGAGCCGTTCGTCCGCGGCGATCCGTCGCGTAACCGCGCCACCGGCGGGACCGGACTGGGCCTCGCGATCGTCCGCTCCCTGGCCGAGGCGCATGGCGGTCGCGTGACGCTGGGACAGGCCAGCGGCGGCGGCGGGCAGGTCGAGGTGCGGCTGCCGCTGGCGTAACACGCCGCAACATTCCCGCGATCCGGCGACATACGGCGGCGCTGATCGCGGGCGATACGGTGTGGCGACACGACAACGGGAGACGCCACTTGGACCACGCGCACGATATCGAGGATCACGACCTGGGTCTGCTCCACGATCTGAAGGTCATGGACGCGCTGTCGAGCCGCCGCCGCGCGCTGCGCCTGTTCGCCGGCGTCGGTACCGCCGCGATCGTCAGCGGCTGCGGCGGCGGCGGCGGATCGACCGGCACCGTGGCGGTCACGCCCACCCCGACCGCGACCGTCACGCCTACCCCGACGCCGACGACAACTCCGACACCGACCCCCACCGCGACGGCCACGCCGACTCCCACTGGCACATGCGTCGCCGACCCGACCGAAACCAACGGCCCCTACCCCGCCGACGGCACCAATACGTCGAGCGGCCCGACCAGCAACGTACTGACCGCCACCGGCGTCATCCGCAGCAACATCACGACCAGCTTCGTCACCGGCCAGACCGCGGTCGCCGCCGGCGTACCGCTGACCCTGACGCTGAAGGTCGTCAACGTGAACGCGGCGTGCGGCAGCCTGGCGGGGTATCTGGTCTACATCTGGCACTGTGACGCGACCGGGCGCTATTCGCTGTACGACGTGCCGACCGCCAGCTGGCTGCGCGGCGCGCTGGTCACCGACGCCAATGGCGAGGTCACGTTCACGACGATCTTTCCCGGCTGCTATGACGGCCGCTATCCGCACATCCATCTGGAAGTCTTCTCGTCGGCCGCCGCGGCGACCAGCGGCCGGTTCGCGCTGCTGGTCGGGCAGCTGGCGATGCCGGCCGCGGCCTGCACCGCAGTCTATTCCGGCGCGTCGGGCACCTACACCAACGGAACCACCAACTTCGCGCGGATCTCGATCGCGAACGACAATGTCTTCGGCAACAATACCGCCGCGCAGATCGCCCAGCAGACGCCGACGCTGACCGGATCGGCTGCCGCCGGTTACACCGGCCGCGTGACCATCGGCCTGGCGCGATGAGATGAATGAGAAGTTGTCAAAGACAAATCCAAAATGGCTATAATTTCATTCAATCCCGTTGATGGTCGAACCTCGATCGACTAGCCCGTGTCCGCAGCGCTCCTGGGCTGGGGTTGGTCGGGAGTACGGGCGAATATGCAGGACATTGTGACTGGCGAACAGGCAGCACCTGCTGCCATGCTGAACGGTCGGCGCGGAGTGTTGCGTCTTCTGGCAGGTGCGGGAACCGCTGCCTTGTTGAGTGGATGTGGGGGGGGCTCGTCGGGAGCGGGTCTCGTCTCCGTCACCCCCTCTCCTACTCCGCCTCCCGCGCCAACGCCCACGCCCAGCCCCACACCAGTGCCGCCACCTGCACCCACGTCCGTACCCGCCGCGCTGCCCTGGATATCCACTGTCACCAGCCCACAGCTGCGCGAGTGGATCGGTTTCGTTGCGGGAATGGAGACGCCGGAAGGACGACGGATCGGACTCGCCCGAACCGAGTTCGCGAAATTCAGCGACCGTCTCTATCGGATCAGCCTACACTTCAAGGATTTCGACAGTGGCGAATTCTTCGCCAGCTGGACAAAAGTCTTCGATCGCGATCCGGTCGCGGGACGGCTAATCCCGCCGCAGGTACTCGCATGGTCTGACAGTCTGTTCCCAGCCTACTCCGGGATAACCTTTACTGTCCAACTCAACGTCGACAGGATCGTCCTGGCGGACAAGCCGCCGTTCTCGACCGAGTACCACAGCTACGAGGAGTGTGGACTTCATCCGGACGCACTCTTCACCAGTATCAAAATGAATGATTTTCTGATCGCCGCTCCAAACGCCGCGAGAACCGTAAAAGTCGGCAGTGAACGGGATTTCAACGATCTGAAAAGCGCGACCGCCGCTCTCTATCTACCACCCACCGACTTGCCCGACGGAAAGCCCACATACAGCGTCTTTCCACTTTCCGACACATCGACATACGCTACTCCCGTACGGCACGAATTGAGCGAACTAGGCATTCGGCCGCTGGCCGACCTGATCACCACGCCCTATCAAGTCATTCAGGGCCTTGGCCGTGGACGGAGCGCATTCACCAACGCGCTGCCAGGACTGCGCATGATCGAGGCGACCCAGTCGGTCCGGATATCGGGCGTCACGCTCATCCAGTCGGTTAATGAATATGCCATCCACTCCGACAACAATGGCGTACTCTCGCGGCCTGCCACGGTTGGTCCGCCCGGACAACACTGGTTCATCCGACAGGTGTTCGACCAGATCGAGATCGTCGGCACGGGCGAGCAGGCCGTGCCGCTTGTCGGGATGGGCTTGTCGAGCGGAATGCAGGTCATCGTGCGCGACAGCGTGTTGCGGCGGGACGATCTGCTCAGCTTCCATACAGGCTGGCTGCTGCACGATACGCCCAACACAACGTTACCAGGCAGGCTGCACTGGCAGCGGGTGACCGCCCGCGTTGGGCAGCGATCCGACCTGTCGCTGCATGGATTGTTCAGTAACGGGATACGACACGATATCGTCATCGAGGACTGCGACCTTGACGGGATATTTGGCGATGTGACGATCGCGGACGACAGCCCGACCATGCCCGCACGTGCGCGCGATCGCTGGCCCTACACGCTGGATATAGTGCGTGGACGTGTCGGTAGCGTAACGGTTCTGGATCCCAAGATGCGGGTTCTGCAGATGCCGACCGGCACCCGGATCATCGGGGCGGCCCCCGCGCTTGGCGCGTTGTTCGGAAGCGGTTACGATCCGGCCAGCGGCTGTGGAGATCAGCTTATGCTGGACGGCTCGATACGTGCGCTCGGGCGGCGGCTGGGTGATCGGCGGGCCGATCCGTGGACCTTTACCTTTACCCACCCGACGATCGAAACGGAATCGCTGACCGTGTCGGGCGATTATCGCGCGATGAGCGAACACGCCCTGCTTGCCGCAATGAATAACGCGCTCGCACGATTTTCGGTCAGGACGGCACGGATCGATACGTCGATAACGAGTTGAGTCCAGATCGATGAGCCGGATGATGACCCAGGCGTTTGACCGTCAGCACCGTTTGCGATCAAATTGCGTAATGGCCACCGAACTCACCAATGCGCACCGCCTGCGATCCATCATCGGCGGGTCCGCCGGCAATCTGGTCGAATGGTACGACTGGTACGCCTATTCCGCCTTCGCGCTGATCTTCGCGCCGCACTTCTTTCCGAAGGGCGATACGACCGCGCAGCTGCTCAACACCGCGGGCGTCTTCGCGGTCGGGTTCCTGATGCGGCCGATCGGCGGGTGGCTGATGGGAATCTACGCGGACCGGAAAGGACGCAAGGCGGGTCTCACGCTGTCGGTCACGCTGATGTGTTCGGGGTCGCTGCTGATCGCGGTGTCGCCCAGCTACGCGCAGGTGGGGGTGCTGGCACCCGTGCTGCTGGTCATCGCGCGGCTGATGCAGGGGCTGTCGGTCGGTGGCGAATATGGTGCCAGCGCGACGTACCTGTCCGAGATGGCGGGCAAGCATCACCGCGGATTCTATTCGAGTTTCCAGTATGTCACGCTGATTTCCGGACAGCTGGTGGCACTCTGCGTGCTGCTGCTGCTCAAGGGCGTGATGAGCGATGCGGCGCTGTCCGACTGGGGCTGGCGCATTCCGTTCGTGGTCGGCGGTGTGCTGGCGGTGGTCGTGTTCTGGATCCGCCGAAGGATTGCGGAAACCGAAAGCTTCGAGAAGAAGCAGGCCGGTGGTCGGTCCAGTTTCGGCGCGCTGTTCCGCGAGCATCCGCGCGAAGCGTTCACCGTCATGCTGCTGACCGCGGGCGGCACCCTCGCCTTCTATGCCTATTCGATCTACCTCCAGAAATTCCTGGTCAACACATCCGGATTCGATGTCGGCACCGCGACCGAGATCAACGCCGCCGCGCTGTTCGTCTTCATGCTGATCCAGCCGCTGGCGGGCGCGCTGTCCGACCGGGTGGGGCGCAAGCCGTTGATGGTCGGGTTCGGGGTGCTGGGTGTGCTGGTCACCTATCCGATCTTCGCGACGCTGGAGACGGTCCGCAGCCCCTATGCCGCGTTCGGCCTGATGCTGGGGGCGCTGGTGGTCGTCAGCGGCTATACCTCGATCAACGCGGTGGTGAAGGCCGAACTGTTCCCCGCGCACATCCGCGCGCTGGGCGTCGCGCTGCCCTATGCCATCGCCAACGCGATCTTCGGCGGGACGGCGGAATATGTCGCCCTGTGGTTCAAGTCGGCGGGGTGGGAACGCGGCTTCTACTGGTACGTCACCGCGATGATCGGCGTGTCGCTGGTGACGTATCTCAAGATGCGCGATACCAAGCTGCACAGCCGGATCGACCAGGACGGCTGAAAGCCGAAAACCATCGTGAACAGTGCGTTAGCCGCGGTCGTTGAGATCGTGGCAGCGACTGTCGTCCATCACGGCCACGGGCAATCTCTCCGGGGGACGATGATGACGAGGATGGTGCGGTCGATGATGTTGGCCGGCGCGGCACTGGCGGTGGCCACCCCGGCGGCGGCGCAGAGTCTCACCGATACGCTGCGCGCGTTCAGATCGACCGTCGGGCAGTTGACCGGCAAACGGCCTGCGACCGCCACGCCCGCGGCGCACAGCGATCCGGCCACGGCTGCGGCGGATCCGCTCGATGCGATGCTGGCCGGCGAACCCGACAGCGCGCTTGCCGCGATGCCGGTGCGACCGCGCGATGCATCGACCTTCGACGTCGCCGGCTACAAACTCGGCATGTCCCCGCGCGAGGCGGTGCGCATCGCCCGCGCGCGCAAGGTCAGGGCGAACATGACCCTGAATGCCGGCACCTGGGAAGCACAGGCGCGTACCAAGGCAAACCTGAGCCTCAGCGACGATCTGAAGGTGCGTGGGCGGACCCTGAGCAACTACAACGGTGTCGCCCCCGACGGCAGCACCAGCCAGGTGAGCTTCATCGCCACGCCGCAGGGGACGCAGGTTTCCAGCCTCTACTACGTCACGCCCTCGCAGGGCCAGACGCCGGACGCCATCCTGCAGGCGATGATCGCGCGTTATGGCCCGCCGACCCGGCGCGATCCCATCTACAACGGTGTCGTCGCGACATGGTGCGGCGTCGATCGCGAGTGCGCGAACGAGATCCATTCGACCAACGACTATCTGAAAGCCACCATCACGACGACCGACACGACGATGTTCCTGCACCGCAGCGGCAAGTTCCATCGCGCGATGACCACCGCGCTGGACGCCTATGCCGCGAAACTGGCCGGGCAGAATGCGAAGCCGGTGGCGTTCTGAGCCACCGGTCGCCCACGTCGGCTATCCCTCGACCCGGTCCACCCGCGCCAGCTTCGGGCTGAGCAGGTGGACCGCCAGCAGCGCGACGAAATATGCGCTGCCGGCGATCGCGAACAGGATCGCATAATTGTTGCCGGTCGCATCCAGGATATAGCCGGTGAACAGCGCCATTCCCATGCCGCCGATCGCGCCGACGGTGCCGCCGATGCCGACCACCGAACCGACCGCCTTGCGCGGAAACACGTCCGACGGGATCGTGTAGAGATTGGCCGAGAATGCCTGATGCCCCGCGGTCGCCAGGCCGATGACCAGCACCGCCCCCCACACGTTGCTGATGTCCTGCGCGAAGAAGATCGGCAGGACGCAGACCGCGCAGATGAACATCGTCAGCTTGCGCGCATAGTTGGCCGACTTGCCCGCCTTGATGAGCTTCGACGACAGCCAGCCTCCGGCGATCGACCCGCCGTCGGAGATCAGGTAGATCGCGGCGAGCGGCAGACCGAACGTCTTGAGATCGAGGTTGTAGCGCGTGAACAGATACCCCGGCAGCCAGAACAGGAAGAACCACCAGATCGGATCGATGAAGAACTTGCCGAGCGCGAACGCCCAGGTCTCGCGGATCGTCAGCAGGTTTTTCCAAGGGATCGGCGCGGAGGTGTCGGCCGGATCCTGCTGGATCCACGCGAGTTCGGCAGGGCTGACCTTCTTGTGCTCGCTCGGATGGCGGTACAGCGCCCACCACATGACCAGCCACAACACGCCGAAGATCCCGGTGATGTAGAAGGCGACGCGCCAGTCGAACATCAGGACCAGGAACGGTACCAGCAGCGGCGTGATGATCGCGCCGACGTTGGCCCCGGCGTTGAACAGGCCGATCGCATAGGCCCGCTCCTTCTGCGGGAACCAGTCGGTCACCGCCTTGATACCCGCCGGGAAGTTGCCCGATTCCCCGATGCCCAGGCCGAAGCGCGCCATGGCGAAGGTCGTCACCGACGTCGCCAGGCCATGCGCCATGTGGCTGATCGTCCAGATGATGATCGCCACCGTATAGCCCAGCCGCGCCCCGATCACATCGACCACCCGGCCGAAGCCGATGTAGCCGATCGCATACGCCACCTGGAACCAGAAGATGATGTTGGCGAAGTCGGTTTCGGTCCAGCCGAACTCGCCCTGGAGCGTCGGCTTCAACACGCCGATCATCTGGCGATCGATATAGTTGATCGCGGTGGCGGCGAACAGCATCGCGACCACCACCCAGCGATAGCGGCCGACGTTTGTCGAGGCCTGGGTGACGACGGTATCGGTGGCCATGCTCAAACTCTCCTGAAACCCGCGGGTCTGTCGCCCGCTGCGTCGTTTAGCCGGTGATGGTGCAGCGGACGGGGTAGCGTCCATCGAATGTCGCCTCGACACGGTCGCCGGCCACGACCGGATGTACGCCCGTCACCGCGCCGCTCGATATCCACTGGCCCGCCGACAGCGCGATGCCGCGCCGTGCCGCAAGGTTGAACAGGAACGCCGCGGCGCCGAATGGCCCGTCGAGCATGTCCGCCCCGCGCCCGGTGCCGATCACGGCGCCATTGATGCGCAGTTCGACACCCCAGCCATTGATGTCGCCGTCCTGCCAGCCGGCAATCGCGTCGCCGATCACCAGGCCGTTGTTGTTGCCGTAATCGGATGCGGTCACCGGCGGCCCGTCCGCGTTGATCGCCGGATAGGGCGAGGACGCGATCTCGATACCGGCATGCACCGCGTCGATCAGCGCCGTCGCTTCTGCGATCGTGTAATCCGCCTTCGCCGGATCGGGCGCCGTGCCGATGCGCAGCAGGAACTCCGCCTCCGCCGCCCCGAAGCCGGCGGCGAAGATCGACATCGCGACGTCCCGGACACCATCGACGGTGACGATCTGATCGGTGAAGATCGGCCCGGCCAGACGGTTTGCGCCCAGGCGCTCGGCGGTCGGCGACGTGATCTTGCCGAGTTTCCAACCACCGACGACGCGGCCGTCGTGCGCGATCGCGGCGTCCTGCACGGCATAGGCCTGCGCCATCGTCTCTGGAGCCGGCCCCGGGTAGCGGCCGAGCGCGCGGCCCGCACGGCGCGCATCGACGAATGCGCGCGCGATATCCTCCGCCGCGGCGAATCCGGTTTCTCCCAAGCCTACCCCCTCACATTGATCTCTGTTCTCGACCACCGGCGTAATGGAAACCGGTGTCATCGGCAAGCGCCGAAACGCTTCCCCGTCGCCGCCGGTATGCTACATCTGTCGCCATGCGGAGCGAAGGCAAGTCCACGATCAACGACGTCGCGCGGATCGCCGGCGTCTCCAAGAAGACCGTCAGCCGGGTCATCAACCGATCCCCGCTGCTGAACGCGGAAACGCGCGCCAAGGTCGAGAAGGTCATCGAGGAGTTGGGTTATGTCCCCAACCCCCAGGCGCGCGCGCTGGCGATGGGGCGCAATTTCCTTATCGGCCTGATCCACGACAATCCCAATGCCCAGATGGTGCTGGGCGTACAGCAGGGGATATTGGAGGCGATCCGCGACACCGAATTCGCGTTGGTCGTCCGGCCGGTCGATCGCGGTTCGCCGACGATGCTGGACGACATCCGCGGCTTCCTGGAACAGCAAAGATTGTACGGCGTGATGCTGCTGCCGCCGATCAGCGAGAACGACGCGCTGGCCCGCGTCTGCCGCGAGGCGGGTGCACGCTATGTCCGCATGGGATCGGCACAGCTGGACGACGACATCCACATGGTCGCGTCGAACGATCGCGAGGCGGTAGCGGTCGCGACCCGCCACCTGATCGAGATGGGCCACACCCGCATCGGGCTGGTACAGGGGCCGCACGGTTTCCGATCGGCGGCGGAACGCCGCGCCGGGTTCGAGCTGGCCATGTCCGAGGCGGGGCTGAAGGTGCCGCGCAGTCTTGTCGCCGATGGCACCTATCGCTTCGAGAGCGGCATAGCCGCGGGCGACCGCCTGCTCGACCTGACGCCGCGCCCGACCGCGATCGTCAGTTCGAACGACGAAATGGCGGCCGGCGTCATGCAGGCGGCACGCCAGCGCGGCCTGAGCATTCCGGAGGATCTGTCGGTCATCGGCTTCGACGACACCGCCATCGCCAGCCACATCTGGCCGCCGCTCACGACGGTGCGCTGGCCGATCATCCCGATGGCCCGCGCCGCCGCCGCCAAGCTGCTCGCCGGCGCGGTGGAGGGCGAGGATGACGCCGACGAACCGTCGATGTTCCTGTCCACGCTCATCAAGCGCGGCAGCGTGGCGGCGCCGGCGGCATAGGTCCCACTCCGACTCTTTTATAAGCGTAAGTATATTTCATATAGCGGCCAGTCCTGTATCGAGCGACGCATCATCGCCCGGTAAGGATCGACCCATACAGCCGTTGCTTCCCCGTCTCGCCCTTGCCGCCGTCGTCGCGGCGACCTCCGTGCCGGTGCCGGCGCGGTTGCCAAGCACCCCGATCGCCGACCTTCAGCTTTGGCTCGCTCAACCCCAGTCGTCGCGACAGGTTTCTGCTCCCGCCCTGTCGCGACCGCTGGACCGGGCCGCTGCGGCCCGCGCGCTCGATCTGATGGCCGCCGACCGCCTGCGCAGCGTCGCGGCCGAGAACCGCGCCGCCATCGCGGCCAAGGCGATCACGATCGGCGACAAGACACTCCGATGGGACAGCCGCACGTTCGGCACCGCGCCGTTCGGCAAGCGCAGCCTTTGGATCTCGATGCACGGCGGCGGCAATGCGCCGCCCGCTGTGAACGACCAGCAATGGCGCAATCAGGTCCGCCTCTACGAACCGGCGGAGGGCATCTATCTCGCCCCGCGCGCGCCGACCGACACGTGGAACCTGTGGCACGAGGCGCATATCGATCCGCTGTTCCAGCGGCTGATCGACGCGCAGGTCGCGGTCAACGGCGTCGATCCGGACAGGGTCTATCTGATGGGCTATTCGGCCGGCGGCGACGGTGTGTGGCAATTGGCCCCGCGCATGGCCGACCGGTTCGCCGCCGCCGCGACGATGGCGGGGCACCCGAACGAGGCGACGCTATGGTCGCTGCGCAACCTGCCGTTCGGTATCTTCATGGGCGGGGCGGACGCCGCCTACGACCGCAACCGTATCGCGACCGAGCGCGCGGCCGAGATGGTGCGACTGCATGCGGCCGATCCGGGCGGCTATGTCGGCATGTCGCGCATCTATCCCGGCCTGCCGCACTGGATGAACCGCAAGGATGCCGAGGCGGTGCCGTGGATGGCGCAGTTCACGCGCAATCCGTGGCCGAAGCGGATCGTCTGGGTGCAGGACGACGTGACGCACGACCGCTTCTATTGGCTCCAGATTCCCGATGCGAAAGCGGCGAAGGCCGGACAGCGGATCGTCGCGACGGCGAACGGCCAGACGATCGCGCTGGAGGGCGACGTGCCGACGGGCATGGTGCTGCGCCTGTCCGATCGCCTGATCAACCTCGATCGGCCCATCACGGTCACGGTCAACGGCGTACGCGCCTATCGGGGTCGCGTCGTCAGGACCGCCGGCGCAATCCGCCGGTCGCTGGACGAGCGTACCGACCCGGCATCGGCCGCGACCGCCCGTCTGACGCTCTGAGTGCGCAGTCAGATCGCGTGGGCCTCCGCGCGCGTCGCGGCCTCGTACTTGCAGCGATCGCCCAGGCCGGCAGAGGTGACGATATCCTCCAGTCCGGGGATGGGCGCGACCGAGCAGGGCACCGCCGGCATGTAGATCGTCCGCCCGCACCAGCCGCATTCGGTCGATCCCTGGCCGCTCGGGCCGGTGTTCCACGGATAGGCGACGCCGTCCGGTCGGACGGTGGCGTAGCGGCTGGTTTCGGTCATCATGGCAGGTCCCCGGTGCCGCACTCTTGTCTGGACGGCGCGATCGGTGGGACAACGCACGGCGGCGCGAATCGGTCAACCGGGTTGAGTTGAACCCTGACACCGGTTACCAGCTGCGCGACTTTGTTCCGAGAGAGGCCCGTCCATGTTCGATCGCACCTATTACGCCACCCATCCCGACATGATGGAGTGCGTCAGCAACGACGAACTGCGCGACCGTTACCTCATCCAGGGCCTGTTCCGCGATGGCGAATGCGTCCTGAACTACACCCACGCCGACCGCTTCGTGATCGGCGGCGTCGCCGTGACCAGCGGACCGGTGAAGCTGCCCGACCAGGACGAACCGAAGTCGGCGCACGGCCACCCCTTCCTCGAGCGGCGTGAACTCGCGATCGTCAATGTCAGCACGGTCGAGGGCACCGTGACTGTGGACGGTGAGACTTTCACGCTGGGCAACAAGGACTGCCTGTACGTCACGATGGGCGCGAAGGACGTCCAGTTCTCGGGCGACGGCGCGCGTTTCTATCTGGCGTCGTGCCCCGCGCACAAGGCGTTCACCACGCGCAAGCTGGGTATCGCCGACGCCAATGCGCTGGAGCGCGGCTCGCTCGAAGAGTCGAACGAGCGGACGATCTTCCAGCTGGTGATCCCCGGCATCTGCGACTCGGCGCAGCTGGTGATGGGCCTGACGGTGCTGAAGCCCGGTTCGGTGTGGAACACGATGCCCCCGCACATCCACGAGCGCCGCAGCGAGATCTATTTCTACTTCGAGCTCGACAATCTCGACAACGACCGCGTCATGCATTTCATGGGCGAAGGCGAAGCGACCCGCCACATCGTGCTGGCCAACGAGGAAGCGGTCATCTCGCCGCCGTGGTCGATCCACATGGGCGCGGGCACCAAATCCTATGCATTCATCTGGGCGATGGCCGGCGAGAACCAGGATTACACCGACATGAACGTGCTGGATATCTGCCAGCTGGCGTGAGCCGACCTCAAAAACACACCGTTCGTTTCGAGTAGCCGTCGAGCGAAGTCGAGACGGCGTATCGAGAAAGCTGTCTCGACACGAGCTCTCGACAAACTCGATCTCTACTCGACACGAACGGATTGGAGAATGTCTGCCGTGACCACGAACCCCTTCGACCTCACCGGCCGCGTCGCGGTCGTCACCGGTGCCAACACCGGGATCGGCCAGGCGATCGCCCTCGCCCTCGCCGCCGCGGGCGCCGACATCGCCGCGGTCGGCCGGTCCGCCGCGACCGAGACGGTCGAACAGGTGCGCGCGCTCGGCCGCAGGGCCGAGATCGTGTCGGCCGACCTGTCGACCATCGAACCTGTGCAAAGGGTCGTGGATGAAACCGTGGACAAGCTGGGCGGCCTGCACATCCTGGTCAACAACGCCGGCATCATCCGCCGCGCCGACGCGGTCGATTTCAGCGAGGACGACTGGGACGCGGTGATCGACACCAACCTGAAATCCGTCTTTTTCCTGTGCCAGGCCGCGGGCCGGCACATGATCGCCAATGGTGGTGGCAAGATCATCAACATCGCCTCGATGCTGACGTTCCAGGGCGGCATCCGCGTGCCCAGCTATGCCGCGTCCAAGTCGGGCATCGCCGGCGTCACCAAGCTGCTGGCCAATGAATGGGCGACCAAGGGCGTCAACGTCAACGCGATCGCGCCGGGCTATATCGCGACCAACAACACCGCGGCGTTGCAGGCCGACGAAGTGCGCAACAAGTCGATCGTCGATCGTATCCCGGCGGGGCGCTGGGGCGATCCGGGTGATCTGGGCGGGGCGGCGGTGTTCCTGGCGTCAAAGGCGTCGGATTATGTTCAGGGACATATCCTGGCGGTCGATGGCGGCTGGCTGGCGCGCTGATCCGACTCACCCCGCAGTCCGTCATTCCCGCGACGGCGGGAATCACTATTGGCTGAGACTGGTACGTCTCACATCGTTCAGCGACCATGGGTTCCCGCCTTCGCGGGAATGACGGAGGAAGTGATGGGCAGGTTCGTAGCGTTCGGCGAAGTCATGCTGCGGATGTCGCCGCCGGGGCGCGAATTGCTGCTCCAGACGCCGAAGCTCGACGTGTGGGTCGCCGGCGCGGAGGCGAACGTCGTCACACAATTGGCCAAGCTGGGCCATGACACCGCGCTGGTCAGTGCGGTCCCCGCGAACGGCCTGGGCGATGCAGCGATCACGCACCTGCGCGGGCACGGCGTCGATACGCGCGGCATCCAGCGCCTGCCCGGTCGCATGGGATTCTACTTCGCGACCAGCGGCGCGGGGTTTCGCGCGACGGATGTGCTCTATGACCGCGCCGGATCGAGCTTCGCGACCGCACCCGCCGATGCGTGGGACTGGGACAGCCTGCTCGCCGGCGCGGACCGGTTCCACCTGTCGGGCATCACGCCGGCGCTCGGGCCCGACGGCACCGCCGCGGCTGTCGCGGCGGTGCGCGCGGCCGACCGGCTTGGCGTACCGATATCGTTCGACGGCAATTATCGCGCGCGCCTGTGGGACGCGTGGGACAGCGACCCGCGCGGCACCCTGACCACGCTGATCGAGCATGCCGACGTCCTCTTCGGCAACCACCGCGATGTATCGCTGCTGCTGGGCGAGACGTTCCACGGCGACGGACCCGAACGCCGCCGCGAAGCCGCCGAGGCCGCGTTCGCGCATTTTCCGAAATTGCAGGTCATCGCCTCGACCGCGCGCCATGCCGATGATGCGGATCGCAACCGCGTATCGGCGCGCATCGACACGCGCGACCGCGGCTTCCAGACGGACGAGGTGCTCATCACCGGTATAGTCGACCGGATCGGTGCGGGCGACGCCTTTGCCAGCGGCATCCTGCACGGGCTGCGCAGCGGGCTGGCGCTGGAGGATGTCGCAAAGGCGGGCCTCGCGATCACCGCGCTCAAACATTCCCTGCCGGGCGACGCCAGCCTCTTCGGTCAGGCGGATCTCGACGCGTTCCTGACCGGCAGTTTCGACGTCCGGCGTTAGAGGCATCACGACTTTAGATCGAACCACCCCAACTCCCGTCATTCCCGCGAAGGCGGGAACGGATAGTCGCTGGTGGAGGTGGGTTTCATGAAGTTCAGCGACTATTGATCCCCGCCTTCGCGGGAATGACGACGGGAGAGGGTGATTCCGTCATATGGCCATCACGCCTTAGTCGATCCTGGAGAAACCCATGCCGAACCGTCGCAGCGTCATCGCGGGTGGCCTCGCCCTGCCCGCCCTGCCCGCCGCGGCCAGATCCGCACCGCGCCGCTGGACCGGTACGATCGACCGCGGTGTCCATGCGTTTCTCGGCATCCGCTACGGCATCGCCGAACGCTTTCGCGCGCCCCGCCCCTACCTTCCCGCCACCACGACCGCCGCCACCGACTTCGCCCCATCCTGTCCACAATCCGGCAAGGTCGGCGCGACGTCGGAGGACTGCCTGTTTCTCAACGTCTGGACCGCCGAACCCGACGCCCGCGCGAAAAAGCCGGTGATGCTCTACATCCACGGCGGTGCCTATTCCAACGGCAGCGTCGTCGATCCGCTGAACGACGGGCAACCGATCGCCGCGCGCGGCGACGTCGTGGTGGTGACGGTCAACCACCGGCTCAACGCGCTGGGCTATCTCTACCTCGCCCGGCTCGACCCGCGTTTTCCCGACAGCGGCAATCTGGGCCAGCTCGACCTGATCCTCGCGCTGCAATGGGTGCGCGACCACATCGCCAGGTTCGGCGGCGATCCCGCACGCGTCATGGTCTTCGGCCAGTCGGGCGGCGGCGCGAAGATCGCGACGATGATGGGGATGCCCGCCGCCAGGGGGCTGTTCCATCGCGCCGCGACGATGAGCGGGCAACAGGTCACCGTGTCCGGCCCGCTGAACGCCACCGCGCGCGCGAAGGCGTTCCTGGGCAAGCTCGGATCAGGCGATGTCGCGGCCCTGCCCGTCGAACGGCTGATCGACGCGCTGTCGGCGACCGATCCGATCCTGGGCGGCGGGGTGTACATGGGGCCGGTGCTCGACATGCGCTGGCTGACGCGCCACCCGTTCTGGCCCGACGCCAACCCCTTGGGCAACGCCATCCCGATGATGTTGGGCAACACGCGGCAGGAGACCGGCGCGTTCCTCGATCCCGATGGCGCGAAGGTGAAGGGGTTGACGTGGGACAATCTGCCCGCCCGCATGGCACCCGAACTGCGCGTCGATATCCTGCCCGAATGGGTCGTCGCGCAGTATCGCGCGCGCTATCCGACATGGTCGCCGATGCAGGTGTTCTACGACGCGACGACGGCGGGGCGCAGCTGGCGCGGCCAGGTGATCGAGGCGGAGGCGCGGGCGCAGGCGGGCGTGCCGGCGCATGTCTATCAGGTCGATTTCGCCAGCCGCACCGATCCGCGGCGCGGCGCTTTCCACACGATCGACATCCCGCTGGTGTTCGGCACGATCGGCGCCGCGGGATCGCAGACCGGCACCGGCGCGGATGCGCGCGCCGCGAGCGCGGCGATGCAGGAGGCCTTCGTGGCGTTCGCAAAGACCGGCATCGCGCCATGGCCGCGCTATGACCTGAAGACGCGCGCAACGATGATCTTCGACAGCACCAGCCGCGTCGAGAACGACCCCCGCCGCTGGCAGCGCGAGCTGTTCGCGCGGGTGCCGTATATCCAGCCGGGGACGTAAGCGGTCGGTCGCTGCCGGCTCAGGACTTCGCCGCGGCCCCGCTGTCATCCGGCACGACCGCCGGCGTGGCAAGCACGTCCGACGCCGGCCGTCCCGCGTCGATCGCCTCGATCATCCGCCGCGCCAGCCCCTTGTCGGTCGCGCCATGATGATCGATCGCCAGCGGTGACAGCACGACGCGCGCCGTCTTCACATCGCCTTCCGTCAGATACTGACGGGCGACCAGCATGCGGAGTTCGACGGCATGCGGACTGAGCTCGAACGCGCGTTCCAGACCGACGATCGCCGCTTCCGGCGGTTTCTCGCCCGCCTTCAGATAGCTGGTGTAATAGAGCGCCAGCGGTTCGGGCGCATCGGGTTCGAGCCGATTGGCGCGCACGAACCAGCGCCGCGCCTCCTGCCATCGTTTCGGATCGGTCGCATCGGGTGCCGCCGCCCGCTGCATCAGCACCCGCCCCTTGTAGAGCATGGCCTCGCGACTTTTCGGATCCGCCGCCAGCGCCCGATCGGCGGCGGCCGCCGCTTCGTCGAGATGGCCCGCGTCGAACTCCGCCTCGGCCAGCGCGACCTGCGCGCCGGCATCGCCGGGATAGGGCGCGGCGCGGCGGCGCGCGTCGGTGACCAGCGCGCCGGCCGTCTCGGGCGTCACGCCGTTGTCCGATCGCAACCGGACCGGCATCATCGCCGCTTCCCCCGCGGTCAGCGTCCGCAGCGCGATCGGCCCGACCTTCGTCATGTCGGCCGGCATGACCGAATAGGTCAGCTGGCGCGAGGCATAGGCCGTCATCTGTTTCTGCAGCACGTTCAGGTCGCCGAACGCCTCTCGCGCGGCATCCAGCGACGGCTTGCCCGCGTTGATGAGCGCGACATACCGTTCGACCTGCCCGCTGCGCGCCGGGTCGAACGTCAGCATGTGCGCCAGCAGCCACGCCCGGCCGTACAGCACGTCGCCATCGAACTTCTTCGGCGGTGCGAACAGCTGTTCGATCTTCATGCTGCCGTTGAAGAGATTATACGCGCGATGTTCGGCGGGATGGCCGATCTCGACGGTGCCGTTCGGCTGGACGCGCGCCGTGCCGAACAGCTCGGCGAACCCTTCGGAATACCAGAACGGATATCCCGACCGCGCGGTCGAGAGCAGGAAATGGTGGGTGTATTCGTGCTGCAACGTCGTAATCGGCGTCAGTCCGTCACGCGACAGCCGGCTGCCCATCGGCGTGAAGATGACCGATGACCCGATGCGCGGTTTGTAGAACCCGCCGACCGATCGCCCGCCGGCAAGCGCCTGCACATCCTCGACGCTCGGCAGGACATAGATGACCACGCGGTTGATCGATCCGCCACCGGCCCAGCCCTTGGGCTGCAACCGCTGCAGCGCCGATGCGAACCGTTCCAGCCGCGTCGCATAATCCTTGACCCAGCCCTCGCCCGCGTCGGCGTAGATCAGGAAGTGATCGGTCGATGCCTCGCGCCAGTCGGCCGCGGCCGGCGCGGCGATCAGGGCAAGCGCAACTGCGGCGGCGCGGCGGACGAGGCGTATCATGCGCCCGAAGCTATCGCGGCTCCGGCGTCTTTCCAAGCGATTCGCCGACGTTCCGATCCGCCCACCAGTCGGCATAGGGCGTGTTGGCGACCTTGTGCCGGTTCAGGTCCGGCGCACCATCGTTCCACCACATAGGACCGCGTTCGCCCAGAGCGACCTTGGCGGCATCGACGTCGGCGCGCGCGGCCCTGGTCGCCGCCTCGTCCTTCGCCTGACCGACCGCGCGCCGCGCCGCCATCAGCGCCTTGACCAGCCGGTCGCGCTCTTCCTCACCGAGGTCGGGCCGCGTCGCACGCCACAACACGCCGTCGACGACGATGTAGCGGCCGTCCGGCGTACGGGGAGGCGCGGTCACGCGCGAACCGGCGCTATTTCCGCATCGCCGCGTCGCGCGCCGACAGGCTTTCCTGCGGAATGTCGCGCGTCTGACCCGGATAGCGACCCGATTTCGGCTCCATCGTGTCGAGGTTCCAGTCGTCCTCGACGAATTTCGCGGACGTGGGTTTGAACGCCGGATAGCCGCTGACCTCCTTCTCGTCGTCGATGATGCTCCCACGCCCTTCGGCCACGAAGAAGAACACCCGGATGTCGTCGGCATCGCGATCCCATGGCCGTGCACCGGCGTTGGCCAGCACATGCGTCTCCACGTCGCGCGCGGGCAGCACCGGCAGGCCCGGCACCCACACGACGGGCTTGGCCGATTCGACCAGCTTCGCGCGCGTCTCGCCATATCGGCCGAACATCGGCAGTGCCGCACCCTCGCGGTCGACCGCGATATTGTCGCGTCCGTGGAAACGCAGGTCGCCGTCGCCGCCCAGCGACAGGAACGGCATCCGCTCGACCGTCGACGGCCCGCCGCGCAGGACGTTGCCGACCGCGCTGATCTCGCCGGTGACGTACGGGTGCCCCTCCCATTCCAGCGCCATCAGATTATAGTGCAGCGCGCGCTTGCCGGGATCATAGATCAGGTTGTTGACGAACACGCCCTGCGCGCCGCCCTTGAACAGTGCGTTGCGCTCGACATTGTGCGCATACAGGTTGCGCCAGATCGTGATGCCGGTTGCGTTGTCGTGGATCAGCGACCCCTTGCTGTGCTCGCCCTTGGGATGCGAGCTGTCGGCCAGCCCCTCGTACGCGGCATTATACTGGAAGGTGATGTCGTGGCTGGTGCCCTGCCGCCAGTCGGCCAGCGTCGTGCCGGTGAAGCGCGGGCCCGAGGCCGACATGTTCTCGTCGATCGCCCAGCTGAAGGTGCAGTGATCGACGATCACGTTGTACGCGCCGACCGTGGAAAAGGCGTCGGCTTCCCACCCCGATCGCTTGGCCTGGCCGTCGGCCCCGGTGCGGACGCGGATGTGGCGCAGGATGACGTCGTGCGTCTTCACGTCCAGCCCACCCTTGATGAGCGTGATGCCCGGCGACGGCGCGGTCTGGCCGGCGATGGTCACGAACGGCTCGGTAATCGTCCAGCTCTTGCGGCCCATGTCGATGACGCCGCCGACCTCGAACACGATGATGCGCGGCCCCTTCGCATCCAGCGCCGCCTTGAAGCTGCCCGGGCCATCGGCGTTCAGCGTCGTCACGCGGATGATCCGTCCGCCGCGCCCGCCCGGCGTCTTCGCCGCCGGCCCGACCGCGCCGGGAAAGGCGATCTGCGCGGTGCCCTGCGCGCGCGCGACGCTCGGTGTGCCGCCAAGCGCGAACGCGGCCAGCCCAAGGGTCATCGATATCCGCATGCACCATCTCCTCACCCGTCCTGCGGCGTCTTGATAGCGCCACCACGACCAAAGGACGACTGACACCGGTTTCCTCAAAAGACAAGTGGTCGCCGCCACGCCGCAGTCTTTCTTGTTTAACGCTTGCCCGGTAGGGCGGGTGCGATTGTCTAAGGGGGTTTGTGCGCTGTGCGTATCGCAATGATCGGGACGGGCTATGTCGGGCTGGTGTCGGGCGCGTGTTTTTCGGATTTCGGGCACGAAGTCGTCTGCGTCGACAAGGACGCGGCCAAGATCGACGCGCTGCATCGGAACATCATGCCGATCTACGAACCCGGCCTGGCCGAACTGGTGGCCGCCAACGTGCGATCCGGACGCCTGTCGTTCACCACTGACCTTGCCGAAGGCGTGCGCGACGCCGACGCAGTGTTCATCGCGGTCGGCACGCCGTCGCGGCGCGGCGATGGCCACGCCGACCTGACCTATGTCTTTGCCGCGGTGCACGAAGTCGCCGCCGCGCTGACCAGGCCTGCCGTGATCGTCACCAAATCGACCGTGCCGGTCGGCACCGGGGACGAGGTGGAGCGCATCCTGGCCGAGGTCGCACCGGACAAGGGCGCGACCGTCGCCAGCAATCCCGAATTCCTGCGCGAGGGCGCGGCGATCGAGGATTTCAAGCGCCCCGACCGCGTCGTGATCGGTGCCGAGGACGAGCGCGCCCGCGTCGTGCTGCGCGAGATCTACCGCCCGCTGTCGACCAGCCAGGCCGCACCGCTGGTGTTCACCGGGCGCCGCACCGCCGAGCTCATCAAATATGCCGCCAACGCCTTCCTGGCGGTCAAGATCACCTTCATCAACGAGATCGCCGACCTGTGCGAGGCGGTCGGCGGCGACGTGCAGGAGGTCGCGCGCGGCATCGGTCTGGACACGCGGATCGGCGCGAAGTTCCTGAATGCCGGCCCCGGCTACGGCGGGTCGTGCTTCCCCAAGGATACGCTGGCGCTGCTCAAGACCGCGATGGACAATGACGTCCCGCTGCGGATCGTCGAATCGACCGTTCAGGTGAACGACGCCCGCAAGCGCGCGATGGGCCGCAAGGTCATCAAGGCGATGGGCGGCGAGGCGCGGGGCAAGACGGTCGGCGTACTCGGCCTGACGTTCAAGCCCGACACCGACGACATGCGCGACGCCCCCTCGCTCGCGCTGATCCAGGCGCTGCAGGATGCCGGCGCGATCGTGAAGGCCTATGATCCGGAAGGCGTCGAACAGGCCCGGCCGCTGCTCACCGACGTCGAATTCTCCGCATCACCCTATGCCGCCGCGGAAGGCACCGACGCGCTGGTGATCGTGACCGAATGGGACGCGTTCCGCGCGCTCGACCTCAGCCGCATCGCGAAGTCGATGAACGATCCGGTGCTGGTCGACCTGCGCAACATCTATCCGCCCGAAGAGGCCGTACGCGCCGGGTTGAAACTGACCGGGGTTGGCAAGGGTTAGGGTTCAGTCCCGCCAACGTCCTCCCTCCATCACGCCGTTCGTTTCGAGCGCAGTCGAGAAACTGACACCGACGATCACCTGGCGGTTTCTCGACTGCGCTCGAAACGAACGCGAAGCGTTCCGGTCGCGCCTCACTTCCGGAACGCCGCATCCTGCTTGCGGATCGCGCGCTGGCGGCGGCGTTCCTGTTCGTAGCCGTGGCGGAAATCGACGAACGCCCTGCCCAGCCCGCGCCGGGTGATCCGCCCGGACCCGTTCGTATATTCCGAATAGCCGATATGGCGCTCGCCGCTCAGCCAGGTCCGGAAATCGTCGCGCGCTTCCGGATACATCTGGTTGACGGTCCGGCGGATTTCCCAGTTGGTCGCCGGCATCCGCCCGAGCACCCAGCGGATCAGCCAGATCCAGAAGACACAGGTCGCGACGAACCCGAGGCGATCCATCTCGCTCCACGCCATGAACTCGGCATAGCTGGACGGAAACATGGAATGTCGTGTCATGACGACGGCATGGACGCGCAACGCTTTCGCCGTGGTTTCCCGCCAAGGTTAAGCGCGGTTCACCCCGCCGCCTGCATCTGCGCGATCAGGGCATCGTCCTTCTCGCCCCCGCGTCTGTACGCGGGGCGCTCCGCCAGCCGGGCGATATAGGCGCCGAATGCCGCGCGCTTCGGCAGCCAGCCGAACTGCGATCCCCACATCAAATGCGATCCGACGTACAGGTCGGCGGCGGTGAACCGGTCGCCGGCGATATACTCGCGGTCCTGCAACGCGCCGTCCAGCGCATCGATCACCGTGTCGAAACTGCCGTAGCCGACCATCCGCGACTGTTCGGGCGTGACGACGATGCCGCGCGCCCGCTCGGTCGCCGCAGCCTCCAGCGGCCCGGCGGCGAAGAACAGCCAGCGATAGTAATCGGCGCGATCCGGGGTCGGCGGGGCCAGGCCGGCGTCGGGAAACGCATCGGCCAGATAGGCGCAGATCGCCGCGCATTCGGTCACGACCCGACCATCGTGGACGATCGCGGGCACCTTGCCCATCGGGTTGACCGCCAGATAGGCGTCGCCCTTCATCGTGTCGGCATAGGTCAGCGCGACCGTCTCATACGGTTGCCCGACTTCCTCGAGCATCCAGCGCGCGATCCGCCCGCGCGACATCGGATTGGTGTAGAAGGTCAGATCGGTCATGGGTTTGCTCTCATCCTTCAACCGTTCGTTTCACGTAGACGTCGAACGTGTCGAAACGGCATATCGAGACAATGTCTCGATATGCGCCCTCGATACGGCGCTTGTGCGCCTACCCGGTCGCTACTCGACACGATCGGTCGGTTTTCACAACGCCTTGCGGAACAGCGCCAATTGGCGATCCCACGCACGGTTGGCCTGGGTCGCGTTATAGACCTTGCTGTCGGGCGGGCACCAGCCGTGCATCGTGCCGGCATAGACCTCGATCTCCGCCGGGCGCTTGTTCGCCGCGAACGTGGTGCGCAGCGTTTCCTTTTCCACCGGATTGCGCTTGTCGTCATTCTCCGCGACCGCGATCAGGAAGCTCGCCTTCATCTTCGGGATCAGCAGGTGCGGGCTGTCCGGCTTGTCGGTCGCCATGCCGCCGCCGTGGAACGTCGCGCCGGCGCGCACCCGGTCGGGCCGCTCGGCAGCGGTCAGCAGGACCATCGGCCCACCCATGCAATAGCCGGTCGTCGCCATCCCGCGTTTCGTGTTCGTCTGTGGCTGGGTGTCGATCCAGGTGATGAACGCGCGCGCATCGCTGATCGTCGCGGCCTGCGTCAGCAGCGCGCGCCACGGCATGATCTTCGCGCGCACCTCGGGCTGGTCGAACGATTCGCCCGGGGCCAGGAACGGCGCCTTCACCGAACGATAGAACTGGTTGACCACCAATACCGCATAGCCCGACTGCGCCAGCCGGTCGGCCATCTGCCGGAATGCCGGCCGCAGCCCCATGATGTCGGGCCAGACAAGCACGGCGGGATGCTTGCCGGTCCGCGGCGCCACCCAATAGGCGTCGCAGCTGCCGTCCGGCGTCGTGATCGTCACGTCTTTCCCTGCGATCTCCGCCGCATCGGCGGGCGTGGGAAGCACCGCCATCAGCCCGGCGGCACCGGCCAATACGCCGAACCGGCGGCGCGTCAGCGTGTCGGCCGACGCCAGAACGGCGTTATCGTCGGCGGTATGTTCGTCGCACATGGTCAGGACTCCTCGCGCGCCGCTTGGCAACCCGACTCGGGTCTGCGGCTGTCTCGCGCGATCCTAACGCACAATGCACCCGTTCGTCCTGAGCGAAGTCGACAGACGTGACTGAAGCGATGTCGCGCGTGGCGAGGGTGCTTCGCCCCCGCTCAGTTCTTGAACAGCGTCTCTGCGGTGTGCTGGACCGGCCTGGCCGTATCCTCGCCCTCGTCGCCGCCTTCGGCATCGCGCGCGGCCTGGTCGCGCTGGGCGCGCAGTTCGGTCAGCAATGCCTCGCGGTCGCCCTCCAGCCGCGTGTCGGTCGGCGCTTCCATGCCCGCCGCCTTCGCCGCCTTGGCGACCAGCGCGTCCAGCTCGCGCTGCGACGTCAGGCCCAAAGTCACCGGGTCCTTCGGCGTGATGTTGGCGATGTTCCAGTGGCTGCGGTCGCGGATCGCCGCGATCGTGGTGCGCGTCGTACCGATCAGCTTGCCGATCGCGCCGTCCGAGATTTCCGGGTGGTTGCGGATGATCCAGGCGATGCCGTCGGGCTTGTCCTGGCGCTTGCTCACGGGCGTGTACCGCGGCCCCTTCGTGCGGCGGACCTGCTCCGGCCCCTTCAGCATCGCGAGGCGATACTCGGGATCGGCCTGACCCTTCTCGATCTCCTCCAGCGTCAGTTCGTGCGCGCGCACCGGATCGCGACCCGTCAGCTTGGCCGATGCGGTGTCGTCGGCGATCGCCTGGACCTCCAGAATGTGCAGGCCGCAGAAATCGGCGATCTGCTCGAAACTGAGCGCGGTGTTGTCGACCAGCCAGCTGGCGGTCGCGTGCGGCATGAGCGGCTGGGCCACGTGAAGTCTCCAGAAACAATAAGGGCCGCCCCTTACCGGAGCGGCCGCGTCGCGCACGATCTAATGCGGATGCGCGCCTTAGGCAAGGATGCTTACGCCGCGCGCCGGGCGGGCATCGGCACCAGCGCGTCGAGGAACTGCGCCGCGCTGGCTTCCCATGTGAAGCCGCGCGCGTAATCGGCGCACGCCCGTCGGTCGCAGGCCAGCGCCGCGCCGATCGCGGTGGTCAGGTCGTCGTCCATCGCGCCGACCCGGGCGTTCAGCACGTCGATCGGCCCGGTGACCGGATAGGCCGCGACCGGCGTGCCGCAGGCCAGCGCCTCGATCATCACCAGCCCGAAGGTATCGGTGCGGCTGGGAAACACGAACACGTCGGCGGCGGCATAGGCCCCGGCCAGGGCGTCGCCGAACAGTGGCCCCATGAAGATCGCCTGCGGATAGGCCGCCGCCAGCGCGGCGCGGGCGGGACCGTCGCCGACCACGATCCTGCTGCCGGGATGATCGCTGTCGAGGAAGGCCGCGATGTTCTTCTCCACCGCGACGCGCCCGACATACAGCTGGATCGGCCGCGGCAGATGACCGAGCGCCGGGTGCGGCGCGACCTGCGGATGGAATGCGCCCAGATCGACCCCGCGGCCCCAGTGGCGGACCTGCGGAAGGCCGTGTTCGCGCAATGTCGCGCGGATCGACGGCGTGGACGCCAGGATCGCGGCGGCCGGCGTGTGGAACCAGCGAATGTAGCGCCATATCCACGCCGCCGGGATGCCGGTGCGCGCCGAGACATAATCGGGAAACTGGGTGTGATAGGCGGTGGTGAACGGTCGTGCACGCGCCAGGCACCACGCCCGCGCGGCCAGGCACAGCGGCCCCTCGGTCGCCAGGTGGATCGCGTCCGCGCCGAATTCGCCCAGCAGCGTTCCGACGGTCGATCGCCGCGCGAACGCCAGACGGATTTCGGGATAGGTCGGGCACGGGACCGACGCGAACAGGTCGGGCGAAACGACCAGCACGTCGTGGCCTGCGCGCTGCAACTCCGCGCGCACCGCCGTCAGCGTACGGACCACGCCGTTGACCTGCGGCGCCCAGGCGTCGGTGACGATCGCTATGCGCATGGCGGCTTAGCGGTGGAGGAAAATACTGTCCCGGCCTCTCTGCCGTTCGTGCTGAGCCTGTCGAAGCACCGCTCTGTGTACCAACTGCTCGTCCGTCCAAAAAAGAAGGACGGTGCTTCGACAGGCTCAGCACGAACGGAAGGAGGTGTGCTCGTCACGCCGCCAGCGCCACGACCGTGTCCGCCTCTCGCGCCGCCGCTTCGTCCGCCCAGTGGAGCAACTCCATCCGCCCGTCGAAATGCTCGACCAGCGCGGTGCAGCCCTCCACCCAGTCGCCGTCGTTGTAATAGGCGACGCCGGCGATCTCGCGGATCTCGGCGGTATGGATATGCCCGGCGACCACGCCATCGACGCCCCGCGCGCCCGCTTCATGCGCGACGACATCCTCGAACCGCGAGATGAATGCGACCGATGTCTTGACGCGTTGCTTGGCGTGCTTGCTGAGCGACCAGTAGGGCAGCCCGACCCAGCGGCGGTAGGCGTTGACCCAGCGGTTGGCCCACATCGCGAAATGATAGGCGGCGTCGCCGAGGTAGGCGAGCCAGCGGTGCGACAGCATGATCGCGTCGAACTCGTCGCCGTGCAGCACCAGCAGGCGGCGACCGTCCGCCGTCTCGTGCACCGCCTGCCGCCGGATCGCGACGCCGCCGAAATCCAGCCCGCAATATTGCCGGAACATCTCGTCGTGATTGCCCGGGATATAGACGATGCGCGTGCCGCGCTTGGCGCGCTTCAGGATGCGCCAGACGATGTCGTTGTGCGCGTCGGGCCAGTACAACTTCTTCTTCAGCCGCCAGCCGTCGATGATGTCGCCGACCAGATACAGCGTGTCGCTATCGACGTGATCCAGGAAATCGATCAGCAATTCGGCATTGCAGCCGCGGGTGCCCAGGTGGACGTCGGAAATCCAGATCGTCCGGTACCGCGTCCGATCGACCACCCGCTCCGGAATCGCCGGTCGCGACGCCGCGAAATCCGCGAGGTCGGTGACGTCGCCGTTGAATGGCAGTTTCAGGATTCCGCTCATGGCCATACCCCCGCCGCTATCGGTCCTGGGGCGACCATGCCGTTGGAATGTTACGGTTTCAGGCGGGCGACGTCACCCAAACGTCACATGGCCGGGGATCGCTTCGACCCGTGCCAGCCATGCCCGGATCGCCGGATGGCGCGACAGGTCGAAACCGCCCTCCCCGGCCCGCGCGGTGTAGGGATACAGCGCGATGTCGGCGAGCGTGATCGAATCCCCGACGAACCAGTCGCGGGACGTCAGATGCTCGTCCATCAACGCCAGCGCCGCAACGCCAGCGGCCCGTTTCGCATCGACCTGGACCGCCTGTGCAGGGGTCAGCCGGTCCAGCCCGATCCAGCCGGTCCAGAACCTGAGCGTCGCGACGTTCGGCTCATGGTTATACTGCTCCCAGAACATCCAGCGCAGCATGTCCGCCCGATCGAACGGATCGGAAAGGATCAGCGGCGTAGCCTCGGCGAGGTACGTGCACGCCGCGTTGCTCTCGGGCAGGAAGCGGTCGCCCACCTGCAACACCGGGATGCGACCATTGGGGTTCACCGTCGCCAGAAACTCCGGCGTCCGCGTCTCGCCCTTGACGATATCATACTCGCGCCGGACGAGCGTCTTGCCGGCGAGCGCCGCGGTGGCACGGATTTTCCAGCAATTGCCGGATGCGGCGTATTCGTGGAGGATCAGGTCGGTCATGCGGTCAGGATGGCGTGGGCCGGGTGCCGCATCAAACAAAAGCGCCGTCTCTCAATATCAGTCTCGCTTATCACTTCATGCGCCACCGGGCACCAGCGTGCTCCGACGCCGGCCGGAGCACGAACGGATGGTGTTCCGAACTATTCGCGCCTGTCGATCGGAGCTTTCGGCGGTTTCGTCGGCCCGGCGGTTGTCGCCGTCGCGCCGCCGACCAGCGCATCCAGCGTTCCGCCGTCGAAGCCCAGCTCCTTCATCAGCCCATCGATCACCGGCGCCTGCGCCCGGTAGCGCAGCGCCGCGGCGACCGCGGAATTGGCCAGGTTGCGATCACCGTCGGGCGCATCGCCGCCGCCCGATGTGCCCGCGCCAGTACCGCCCTGGCCGGTCAAACCATCGACCTGGACGATTCGGATGCTATCGATCGCCTCCATCGGCTTGGCGGCCTCGCGGATGACCTCGGGCAGCACCTTCAGCAACGCCAGCTTCGTCGCCAGGCCGATCTGATCCGACGACAGCAGGTTTGCCGCCTCGTTCACCGCGCGCTGGCCGGCTGCCTCGACCTCGAATCTGACGCGGTCGGCCTCGGCTTTCAGCTTCGCCGCCTCGGCTTCGCCGCGCGCCGCTTCCAGCACCGCGCCGGCGCGGTCGGTCGCCGCCTGTTTCTCGGCCTCGGCCTGCACCCGGATGCCGATCGCGCCGCGTTCCGCCTCGCGCGATGCGTCGATCAGCTCGATGCGCTTCTGGCGCTCGGCGATCTCGGCGTTCCGTGCGGTGGTCACCTGTTCCTCGGCGACGACGGCCTGGGCCCGCGCCTTGTCGGCCTCGGCCCTGGCCTGGCTTTCCTCGCGGCTCTTGTTCTGGACCGCGATCTGCTGTTCCTGCCGCGCGAGTTCGAGCGCCTGGTTCTGCGCGATCTGCGCTTCCTTGACCGCGCGGTCGGCCTCGATCTGCTGGCTATCGACCAGCTTCTTCGCTTCGATCCGCGCCTGATCGGCCTCCTGCTGGCGCAGCGACTGTTCGCGCGCGACCTCGGCCCCTTGCGCGGCGCGGCGCATCTCGACCTCGCGCTCCTGCTCCAGCCGCGCGAATTCGGTGTCGCGGCCGATCAGGAACGACTGGCGCTGTGCCTCGAGGTTCTTGGTCTCGATCTGGACGCGCGTATCCTGCTCGATGTCGTTGCGCGCCTTCTTGCGCAGTTCGATCTGCTCGGTCAGCTTGGTCAACCCTTCGGCATCGAACGCGTTGTTGGCGTTGAAATGCTCGATCGACGTCTGGTCGAGCCCGGTCAGCGACACACTTTCCAGTTCCAGCCCGTTCATCGCCAGATCGGCCGACGACACCTGCTGCACCTTCTGGACGAAATCGGCGCGCTGTTCGTGCAGCTGGTTCATCGTCATGCCCGCCGCGACCGACCGCAGCGCATCGACGAACTTGCCCTCGACCAGTTCCTTCAACGCATCGGGATTCATCGTCCGCATGCCGAGCGTCTGCGCGGCGACCGCGATCGACTGGGCGTCGGGCTTCACGCGGACGTAGAATTCGGCCTTCACGTCGATCCGCAAACGGTCGAGCGTGATGAGCGCGTCGGCGTTCTTGCGCTCCACCGCCAGCCGCACGGTATTCATGTTGACCGGCATCGTCTCGTGGAACACCGGCAGCACCAGAGCGCCGCCATTCATCACGACCTTCTCGCCGCCAGCGCCGGTGCGCACGAAACCGATTTCCTTCGACGCCCGCTTGTACAGCCTGGCTATGGTCAGGCCGATCACCAACAGCAGGATCAGAACGATGCCGACGGGTACGCCGATCGAGATCAGCGCCCCCGGCCCGGTCGTGGCGACATCGGTCATTCAAGTCCTCCAAGATGCGGCAGATGGTGGTCGCCACGGGAAATGGCCCGGAAAACATCGCCCTCGCGCCGGACGAGCAGGATGCGCTCACCCTCCACGAACATGGCGTCCGGCATGTCGGGTTCAGCCATCACATAATGCGGCTGGCCATGGCGGTCCTCGACCCGCGCACGAGCCGGCGATCCGCGGGTCGCGCGCCCGGTGACGATGACCGCGGCCGATCCGGCCAGATCGTCGATGTCGATCGCAGTGGTGAAATCGCGTGGCAGGATGCGCCCCAGCCCACGGGCCAGCACACTCGTGACCGGCAGCGCGGCGACGCCGGCGGTCGGGATGGCGACCAGCGGCGACAGCAGCGCGCCGGTCGCGCCCAGTATCAGCTGCTGCCCGACCAGCCCGATCAGTCCGAACGCGGCCAGGAACACGACCAGCAGTACCATCATCGGCACCCGCCCGACGCCCAGCCAGCTGAGCGCGTCCAGATCGGCGTCGGCATCGACATCGACATCACCGCCCAGCCCGACCGCCTGCACCACGCCGACCAGCACCATCAGCACGATCGCAGCGACAAAGACGACATTTCCCGGCGCGCCCAAGAATTCGAGCAAATCGTCCTCCCGATTCGACCTGCAGGTTACGGGCTAGGCTACGGTTTCCCTAGAGGTTTCGAGCCCGGTTCAGGGGATCAGCACGATCTTGCCCACGTGATCCCCCGCCTCCATCCGTCGGTGTGCTTCGGCGGCTTCGCTCAGCGGGAAGCTGCGGTCCATCACCGGCTTCAGCCGCCCCGCTTCGACGTGCGGCCAGACGGTGCGCGACAGTTCGTCGGCGACCAGCGACTTGAACGCGGTGTCGCGGTTGCGCAGGGTCGATCCGGTCAGCGTCAGGCGGCGGCGCATGATGTCGAAGATCGGGATCGTCGCGGTCATCCCGCCCTGCACCGCGATCGAGACATGGCGGCCGTCCTCGGCCAGGCACTGGAGGTTGCGCGGCACATAGTCGCCGCCGACCATGTCGAGCACCACGGCCACGCCCTTGCCGCCGGTGATCTCCTTCACGCGCGCCACGAAATCCTCGGCCTTGTAGTCGATCGCATGAGTCGCGCCCAAGGCCTTGGCCGCGGCCACTTTCTCTGCCGATCCGGCGGTCACGATGATGTCGATGCCGAACAACCCGCACAACGCGATCGCCATCGTGCCGATGCCGCTGGTGCCGCCGTGCACCAGCACGGTGTCGCCTTCGCTGGCGAAACCGCGCTCGAACAGGTTCGTCCACACCGTGAAAAGCGTCTCGGGCAGCGCGGCGGCCTGCTCCATCGACAGCGCCTCGGGCACGGTCAGGCATTGGCCGACGGGCGCGACGCAATATTGCGCATAGCCGCCGCCCGAGACGAGCGCGCAGACCGGCTGGCCCAGCAGCTCGCGTTCGACGCCCTCGCCCAGCGCGACGACCTCGCCGGCGATTTCCAGGCCGGGAATCGTCGAAGCACCCGGCGGCGGCGCATAGCCGCCCTTGCGCTGGAGGACGTCCGGCCGGTTCACGCCCGCCGCCGCCACGCGGATCAGCACCTCTCCCGGCCCCGGTTGCGGCACCGGCCGCTCCACGGGCGAGAGCACCTCGGGGCCGCCGGGCGTGTCGGGGTCGATCGCGGTCATCGTCGCCGGTACGGTCACTAGGCATGCCCCCAATTGGTCGCTCGCTTATTGACACCCGCCGCCCATGCGTCAACGTATCCGCCATGGAAGCCGACGACAGCCTTCCCCGCCGCTCGCGCGATCTGGTCGCCGAACTCGCGCGTCAGGATCTCGACCCGTTCTCGGTCGCGGAACTGAACGAGCGCATCGACGCGCTGCAAGCAGAGATTTCCCGGTCGAAACAAAGAATTGAGCGCGCCGTCAACCATCGCGCCAGCGCCGACGCGTTGTTCAAGTCGTGAGCGCCGATGCACCGGGCAGGCCGCTTCGGCGATCCGACCTGTGCCGGGCAGCTGCGCTTGATGCGGGCCGCATGACTTCCGACATAGTTGGAAAGGGCCGGTGCATCTGCCGCGGCCCGCTGGAGTAGAGTTTACATGCCATCCTTTGCCTCCGCGCTCGAAAACACGCTGCACGAAGCGCTCAAGGCCGCGTCGACCCGCCGCCACGAATATGCGACCCTCGAACATCTGCTGCTCGCGCTGATCGAGGACGAGCATGCGTCCAAGGTCATGGCGTCGTGCGGCGTCGATCTGGGCGAGTTGCAGACCACGGTCGCGCATTATCTCGACACCGAGCTGGAAGCGCTGAAGGTCCAGCAATCGACCGATCCGTCGCCGACATCCGGATTCCAGCGCGTCGTCCAGCGCGCGATCCTGCACGTCCAGTCGTCGGGCCGCGACGAGGTGACCGGCGCCAATGTGCTGGTCGCGCTGTTTTCTGAGCGCGAGAGCTACGCCGTCTATTTCCTGCAACAGCAGGACATGAGCCGGCTCGACGCGGTCAGCTTCATCAGCCACGGCGTCGGCAAGGGCGGTTCGCCGACCGAAACCACCCCGCCCAAGGGCGCGGATGACGAAAAGCCGGCCAAGGCGGAGGGCAAGTCGGGCAAGAGCGAAAGCGCGCTCAAGCAGTTCACCGTCGACCTCAATGAAAAGGCGAAGACCGGCAAGATCGATCCGCTGATCGGCCGCGGGCCGGAGGTCGATCGCACGATCCAGATCCTGTGCCGCCGGTCGAAGAACAACCCGCTGTACGTGGGCGATCCCGGCGTCGGCAAGACCGCGATCGCCGAAGGCCTGGCACGCAAGATCGTCGAGGGCGAAGTGCCCGACGTGCTCAAGGAAGCCGTCATCTACTCGCTCGACATGGGCGCGCTGCTGGCCGGTACGCGTTACCGTGGTGACTTCGAGGAACGGCTGAAGCAGGTCGTCAATGAGCTTGAGAAGCTGCCCCATGCGGTGCTGTTCATCGACGAGATCCACACCGTCATCGGTGCGGGTGCGACGTCGGGTGGCGCGATGGACGCTTCGAACCTGCTCAAGCCCGCGCTGTCGGGCGGCAGCATCCGCTGCATCGGATCGACCACCTACAAGGAATTCCGCAACCACTTCGAGAAGGATCGCGCGCTGCTGCGCCGGTTCCAGAAGATCGACGTCAACGAACCGACGGTCGAGGACACGATCAAGATCCTGACCGGCCTGCGCACCGCGTTCGAGGCGCATCATTCGGTGAAGTACACGCCCGATGCGATCAAGTCGGCGGTCGAGCTGTCGGCGCGCTACATCAACGACCGCAAGCTGCCCGACAAGGCGATCGACGTGATCGACGAAGTGGGCGCGATGCAGATGCTGGTTGCGCCGAACAAGCGCAAGAAGACGATCACGCCCAAGGAGATCGAACAGGTCATCGCGACCATGGCGCGCATCCCGCCGAAGACCGTCTCGACCGACGATACCAAGGCGCTGGCGAACCTCGACACCGATCTGAAGCGTGTCGTGTTCGGGCAGGACAAGGCGATCGAGGTGCTGTCCTCGGCGATCAAGCTCAGCCGTGCCGGCCTGCGCGATCCCGACAAGCCGATCGGCAACTATCTGTTCAGCGGCCCGACCGGCGTCGGCAAGACCGAAGTCGCGCGCCGGCTGGCCGAGATCATGGGCATTCCGCTCCAGCGTTTCGACATGTCGGAATATATGGAGCGGCACTCGGTCAGTCGGCTGATCGGCGCGCCCCCGGGCTATGTCGGCTACGATCAGGGCGGGCTCCTCACCGATGCCGTGGACCAGCAGCCGCACTCGGTGCTGTTGCTCGACGAGATCGAGAAGGCGCATCCGGACCTGTTCAACATCCTTTTGCAGGTGATGGATAACGGCAAGCTGACCGATCACCACGGCAAGACCGTCGATTTCCGCAACGTCATCCTCATCATGACGACCAATGCCGGCGCGTCCGACATGGCGCGCGAATCGATCGGTTTCGGACAATTCACGCGCGAGGACGTGCAGGAAGAGGCGGTGAAGAAGCTCTTCACCCCCGAATTCCGCAACCGCCTGGATGCGATCGTGCCGTTCGATTACCTGCCGACCGAGGTTGTGGGGCGCGTCGTCGAGAAGTTCATCCTCCAGCTCGAACTCCAGCTGGCCGACCGCGGCGTCCACATCCAGCTGGACGACGAATCCAAGGCATGGCTGACCGAGCGCGGCTACGACAAGCTGTATGGCGCGCGCCCGATGGGCCGGCTGATCCAGGAAAAGGTGAAGCAGCCGCTGGCCGAGGAACTGCTGTTCGGCAAGCTCGTCCACGGCGGCGAAGTGACGGTGAAGCTGAAGGATAATGCGCTGGCGTTCGAGATCACACCGGCCGCCCCGAAGAAGCCGAAACCGAAGAGTGGCCGCAAGCCGGCGACGGTGAAGTAGCACCGGCCGGGCGGGGTGTCGCGCCCCGCCCGGCCTTTCGCCCTGCCGGCATGTCCCGTCGCTACGCTGCCAGAGCTTCGATCGCCTCCACGAGCGCCTTGGCGTTGCCCGGGCCGGGTTGCGTCGCAAGTGTTACGACCGCGAGCCCGACCGCCAGAATCTGGCCGATGCGGGTCAGCAACTGATTTGCCTTTCGGATCGCTGCAATGTCCGCCTCGGCTTGGGCAATGACCGCGTCCATGCGGGCAAGATCGGCCGACATCACTTGAGTGGCGTCGAGGAGCGCCTGCGTACGCAATTCGGTCGCCGTCTCGGTGAGGCTGAGAACCTGACGGCGCAGGCGATCCCGGAGCAGGACGGTGCCTGAATCATTGGAGTTGCCGAGCGCGATCTGGGCATCGAGCGCGGCGGAGGCCGCCGCCTTGCAAAGGTCCGCGAGTCGGAAACTGATTTCGGCAGCGCTCATCATTCGTCTCCCTTCGTCCGGCGCGCGCGCACGGCGTCGATCTTGTCCTGCAGATCCCGCGCGCGCTGGTACAACAGGCGCGCCGTCTCGACCTTGCCCAGTCGCGCCGCACCCGATTGCAGCTGGCCGAGCGCTTCGGCGGCCGAAGCGAGCGATGCATCGTACGCGGCGACCGCCGCCTGATCGCCGCGAACCTCGCGGTGGCGGCGACACAGTTCGAGCGCCATCAGGAACGCGGTTCGGTCACGGCCGAAACTGCTCAGTCTTGGCGGGCTGTCGCACCACGCGCGACGATCGGGTCCAAGCCGTTTCATCGGATCCGGAATCGTATCGATCAGAGCCTGATCGATCCGCTGGGCCTCGCTGTCGAGATTACCCGCAAAGCTGGGCACGGCGACACGCCGCATCATCGCGATGACACGCTGAGCGGGTTGACCGCCCCGCTCGATCAATCGGCGCATCGACCGCTCACGCTTGTGCTGCAACATCAGGTTGGCGAACGCGGTCGCCAACTCGCCGACCGCAGCGACATCGTCGGCGTTGACGCCGGGTATCTGCGCGACCGCACCGGACAGATTCTCGGCACCGCCCGAAATGGAGTAATTCTCGTCGACGGCCACGGCCGCCAGCGTCGCAAAATATCGCGCGACGCGATCGTTCACGGCGACCAGCGCGTCGGCCGCGCGATCTTCTGTCGCGCAATCGCCCGTCCCGTCGCCGAGCGCGATGAAACGGCGGCACGCGACCTGCGACTGACGCGCGACGCCATTCCACGTGCCCGCGGCCTGAGTCATCTGACCCGATAGCGTAGCGACCGCCGCGTAGTTGGTGCACCCCGCGATCGTGAGGGCCCAACCCACGACCAGCAGCCTTGCGAAACCCCGCATCATCGTCTCCCCAGAACGTGGTCCGAGCGTGACGCCGGTTGAAATCGGATCAAGCGAAGTTGAATCCGTTTCGGTCCTGTCATGGTTTCACGACGTAAGCGCACACGTCGGTCCGGGCTCCGCGACCATTGGCGTCGATGCCCCGGCCCGTTAGGATTGCACCATGACCAAGCCCATCTACGTCCTGGGCACCGGCCTGTCGCACGACGGGTCCGCGGTGCTGCTGAAGGACGGGCGGGTGTGCGTCGGGATCGAGAAGGAGCGCGTCACCCGGCGCAAGCATGACGGCGGTAACGACAGCGCCGCGATCGAATATTGCCTGCAGGCGGAGGGGATCGCGCTGTCCGACGTCGCGCTGGTCGTGCAATGCGCCAATTTCGAAGTGCCGCCCCGCGACCGTTACGGCGGGCCGCGACCGTTCGTCGACACCGCGCATCCGCCGCTGGTCAGCATCTCGCACCATCTCGCCCATGCCTGGAGCGCGGCCGGGACCACGCCGTTCGACGCGTGCGCCATTCTGGTCATCGACGGCTGCGGCAATCCCCACGCGCAATGTACCGACCTGACCGGTGGCACCGTCTGGCACGATGGTGGCGCGACAGGGTGGGAGAAGGACAGCTTCTATCGCTTCGACGGGCGCGACGTTCAGCCGCTGCTCAAGGATTTCAGTGCGATGGCGGGTGTCGGGTCCGGCCCGATAACGCTGCCGACGACGCGCCATTCGATCGGCGGCTTCTACAGCGCGGTCAGCCACCACGTGTTCGGCAACCTCGACGACGCGGGCAAGCTGATGGGCCTGGCCCCTTACGGCCGCCCCGGCGCGATCGGGGAGGATGCACTGGCGCTGCGGGGCGGTCGCCTCACGGTACTGGATGGGTGGCAGGCCGCGCTGGGCGCGCCCGCGCGCGACTATTCCGATTTCCGCGCGCAGTTTCAGCGTTTCGCCGACATCGCGCACTGGGCGCAGCGGCAGGTCGAGCGCGCGGTCACTGCAGTTGCGCGCGATCGGCTGGCACGGTTTCCGGCCGATCGCCTGTGCTATTCCGGCGGCGTCGCGCTGAACGCGGTCGCCAATGCGCGGCTGATCGACGAAGGTGTCGTCGAGCATCTCTACATGGAGCCCGCCGCCGGCGACAACGGGCTGGCGCTCGGCTGCGCGTTCCACGGCTGGATGAAGGTGCTGGGGCGCGATCGCGTCCGGCACGACGGCAGCACGTGTTTCGGCCAATCCTATGATGCGGCACGGATCGACCGCGCGCTCGTCGATGCCCCCGCCGAATGGATGATCGCCGCTCTGGCCGACGACGACCTGCTCCGACGTGTCGCCGCGCTGCTGGCGAAGGGGAAGACGGTCGGCTGGTTCCGCGACGGCAGCGAATTCGGCCCGCGCGCGCTGGGCCATCGCAGCATCCTGGCACATCCGGGCATCGCGGGCCTGGGCGACCACATCAACGCCGCGGTCAAGTTTCGCGAGGATTTCCGCCCGTTCGCGCCCGCCGTCCTGCCCGAACATGCCGCCGACTGGTTCGCGTCGGGCCGCGACAGCCCGTACATGATCCTGGTCGATCGCACCCGGCCCGAGCACCGCGAGGCGCTGCGCAACGTCACGCACATCGATGGTACCGCGCGCGTCCAGACCGTCGATCGCCGCTGGAACCCGGTGTTCGCGCAACTGCTGGACGCCTTCCACGCCGCGACCGGCATCCCCGTGCTGCTCAACACCAGTTTCAACAAGCGCGGCCAGCCGATCGTCGAGACGCCGGCGGAGGCCGTCGCGCTGTTCGCGGAAGGGGCGCTGGACGCGCTGGTGCTCCAGGACCGGCTGGTGACGAAGCGCTGATCCCCCGTGGCTTGCACAGGCCGCGCGGCGCGGACATGATCGGCGCAACCGCCGTCCGAGGGAAATCCCGCATGATCCGCCTGCCCCTGATCGCCCTCCTCGCCCTCGCCGCGCCCGCTCTTGCGCAGACCGCTGCGGGCCCGACCCGCGTCTTCACCGGTGCCGACCTGTTCAACCTCGAACAGGCAAGCGATCCGCAGATCAGCCCGGACGGTACCCGCGTCGCCTATGTGCGGCGATCAGGCGATGTGATGAGCGACAGCATGCGCGCGTCGATCTGGCTGGTCGACGTCGCCAGCGGCAGGCAGGCGCCTCTGGTCGCAACCGGCGGCAATGCGTTCAGCCCGCGCTGGTCGCCTGACGGCACACGGCTGGCCTATGTCGCGGCCGATGGCGGCGCGGCGCAGCTGCATGTTCGATGGATGGCGACCGGCGAGAGCGCGAAGGTCACCAACCTGCCGACCAGCCCGTCGGCACTGGCCTGGTCGCCCGACGGCAGCCGCATCGCGTATTCGATGCTGGTCCCCGACGACGGGCTGAAGCTCGGCAAGGCACCGGCAAAGCCGGAGGGCGCGAAATGGGCCGACCCGTTGCAGGTGATCGACCGCGTCACCTATCGCGCCGATGGCGAGGGCTATTTCAAGCCCGGCTACACCCACATCTTCGTCGTGCCGGCCGATGGCGGGGCACCGCGCCAGATGACGTTCGGGGCGTTCCACGACGACGGGCCGCTCAGCTGGACACCCGATGGCCGCAGCATCCTGTTCTCGGCGGTGCGCAAGCCGGACTGGGAGCGGGAGCCGAACGACAGCGAGGTGATCGCGCTGGACACCGCCAGCGGCACGCTGACGCCGCTGACCACCCGCTACGGTCCCGATGCCAACCCGCGCGTCTCGCCCGACGGGACGAAAGTCGCGTATCTCGGCGCGGACGACAAGCGCCGCAGCTACACGCCGACCCGCGCCTATGTGATGAACCGCGACGGATCGGGCGTACGCGATCTGACGCCCGGGCTGGATCGCGGGATCGACGATCTCGTCTGGGCGCAGGACGGCCGCTCGCTCGTGATCTCCTATGACGATGGTGCCGTGAAGACAGTCGCGAGGCTCGGCCTCGACGGGTCGATCACGCGGATCGTCGATGCGGTCGCCGGCGGCGGACTCGATCGGCCCTACACCGGCGGCAGCTTCAGCGTGTCACGCGGCGGCACGGTCGCCTACACCGGCGGCGGCGCATCCGCTCCTGCCGACGTCTACGTCGGCGGCAAGCGGCTGACCCGGCTCAACGCCGACTGGCTGGGCGCCAAGACGCTGGGCCAGTTGCGCAAGCTGCCGGTGACCGCGCCGGACGGCAAGCCCATCGACGCCTGGCTGGTGACACCGCCGAACTATACCCCGGGCACGAAGGTGCCGCTGATCCTGGAGATCCACGGCGGGCCGCACACCGCCTATGGCCCGACGTTCGCCACCGACGTGCAACTCTACGCAGCCGGCGGCTATGCAGTACTCTACACCAACCCGCGCGGCAGCACGTCCTATGGGTCCGATTTTGCCAACACGATCGACAAGAAATATCCCGGCGACGATTACGGCGACCTGATCGCATCGGTCGATGCGGCGATCGCCGCCGGGGTGGCCGATCCCGACAATCTGTTCGTCACCGGCGGATCGGGCGGCGGGGTGCTGACCACGTGGATCGTCGGCAAGACCAACCGGTTCAAGGCCGCCGCAGCGCAGAAGCCCGTCATCAACTGGGTCAGCGAGGCGCTCACGATGGACAACACCGGCTTCACCTCGCGCTACTGGTTCGACAAGCAGCCGTGGGAGGATCCGATGAGCTACTGGAACCGCTCGCCGCTCAGCCTGGTCGGGTCGATCAACACGCCGACGCTGGTCGTCGTCGGCAGCGAGGATTATCGTACCCCGGTCAGCGAGAGCGAGCAGCTGTATGCCGCGCTGCAGATCCGCGGGGTGCCGACCGCGCTCGTCAAGGTGCCGGGCGCCAGCCACGGCGGATTCACGGCGCGTCTCAGCCAGTCGGCGGCCAAGGCGTCCGCGATCCTCGCCTGGTTCGATCGCTATCGGACGAAGGCGCAGGCTCCGGCTGCAACCGACTGAATCGCCGACGGGATCCTTAACCGGTCTTTAGTCCCCGCGCGCCTAGCATCCTCGGCATGTCGGGGGACACGCCGTTGAGATTCCTGTTGCTCCTGGTCGGAGCGATCATCGCCATATGGTCACCGCCCGCCGCGGCGCAGGCGGGGCTTGCCGGCCAGCCGCTGAGCAGTTGCGTGGCACCGCTGCGTCACGGACAGACACCCGTCGCGATGTTCGCGCAACCGCGCATGTTCGACTGCACCACCCGCCAGACCGACTTCGGCCCCGGAAACTATTGGGTCATGTCCGCGCCGTTGCCGGACAGCACCGCGACCCGCCACGTCCGCGTCCGGGTGTCCAGCCTGTGGCAGGAAGGACTGACGCTCTACGTCCGCTACGCCGACGGTCGCATTGCCGCCATTCCGACGACAAGCGCCACATTGTCGCAGCATATCCAGCTCGGCGCGATCGCCGAGTTCCGGCCCGCATGGCGCCCGGTGCCGATCGTGCAGTTGCTGTGGCGCGTCGACGGGTCCGCGAACCTGCGCGGGATCGTCGGCGGCCAGCGGCTGGCCGATGCCGGCGACAGCGCCCGCGCCAACATGACGATGGCGGCGATCTATGCGGGTTTTGCCGGTCTGGCGTTCGCGCTCCTGATCTACAATCTCTCCCTGTGGTGGGCGCTGCGCCACCGCTTCCAGCTGGCCTATTGCGCGATGCTGCTCGCGCTGCTCGGCTATGCATTCAGTTCATCGGGCGTCCTCGCCTGGGTCGTACCGGGGATCGACAACAACGATCGCCTCCGCGTCAACTACGTCACGCTGGGGCTGGCGGCGGCAGGCGCCATCGCCTTTGCCCGCAGCTTCTTTGAACAGCGCATCTTCTCGCGCTGGCTGCGGCGTGCGACCGCCGCGGCGGTCGCGCTGCTGGCGTCGAGCGGGCTGCTGTTCGCTGCCTTGTCGCACATCGACATGCCGCTGGCCGACCGGCTCGCCTCGGTCATCTTCCTGTCGGGGCTGATCATCGTCGGACCGATCCTGTGGAGCGCCTGGGCGCGCGGCAGCCGGTATCTGTGGTTGTTCTGCGTCGCCTGGGCCGCACCGATCCTGTTCGCGGGTGCCCGCATCCTGGCCGCGCTGAACCTGTTCCAGGCCGGCTTCTGGCTCGACAACTCGACCGTGCTGTCGCTGGCGTTCGAGGCGCTCGTCTCCAGCCTTGCGATCGCCTATCGCGTCCAGATGCTCAGCCGCGAGCGCGACGACGCGCTGGCCGGCGAGTTGCAGGCGCGCGAGCTGGCCGACGCCGATCCGCTGACCGGCCTGCTCAATCGTCGCGCGTTCCTGACCCGGGCGATCGGGCGCGCCGACACGCAGGTGCTGCACCTGATCGATATCGATCACTTCAAGGCGGTCAACGATACGCTGGGCCACGACGGCGGCGACGAGGTGCTGCGCGTGTTCGCGCGCGCACTGCGCACCGCCGCGCCGGGCAGCCTGGTCGCGCGGCTGGGCGGCGAGGAGTTTGCGATCCTGGCCGACGCCGCCGACGCGATCGACTGCGAGACGTTGCTGGATCGGCTGCGGGCCGCGCGGATGCCCTTCGACCTGACGGTCACGTCCAGCGTGGGCACCTGCAGCGGACCGATGCTGGGCGAAAGCGACTGGAAGACGCTGTACCGCAACGCCGACCACGCGCTGTTCGAGGCCAAGACCGCCGGCCGCGACCGTGCCCGCCGCGCGCCGACGCGTGCGATGGCGGCTTGAAGCTGGCGGGGCGGCGCGGTATCGTCGGCATCATGGTCAACAAGCGCCGCGCCGAAATCCTTGCCCTTGCCGCGCTCGTCGTGGCCGCAGGTACGCAGATGCCGACGCTGGCCCTGCCCGGTGTGACGCTGGGCCTCGATGCGCCGGACGTGCAGCAGGTGCAATCCGTCCGCGACGCCGGGCTGGTCGCCGCGAAGCTGCTGGTGACGTTGCTCGACTGACTTGATCGGGCACGGGGGCTAACTTACACCCGTGTCAATGACCGATCCTGACATCGCGTGGCGCAACGCCTATCTGCATCCCGGGGCGTGGGACCGCGACTTTCCCGCCGTGTCGATGATCGACCTGTTCGAGGCGTCGGCCGCGCGCGCACCGCAGGCGCAGCTGCTGGACTTTCTCGGTCGCAGCTACAGTTACGGCGAAGTCCAGGACGGCGTGAACCGCGTCGCATGCGGTCTGGCCAGGCTTGGCTACGGCCCGGGCGACCGCATCGGCCTCTTCCTGCCGAACGTGCCGCATTATGTCGCGGCCTATTACGGGATCCTCAAGCTCGGTGCGACGGTCGTCAACTTCTCACCGCTCTACACGGTCGATGAACTGGCGCATCAGGTCGCGGATTCGGGTACGCGGTTGCTGTTCACCCTGTCGGCCACCGCGCTGCTGCCCAATGCGGTCAGGGTGCTGGACCGCAGCGGGCTGGAGCGGCTGGTGGTCGGGTCGGTCGCCGGCGCGCTGCCGCCGACGAAATCGATGCTCTACCGCCTGTTCAAGCGCAGCGAGGTGGCCGCGCGGCCGGACGATCCGCGCATCACCGCCTTTTCCGCGCTGATTGCCAACGACGGCACGTGCGGTTCGCCCACGATCGATCCGGCGACCGACCTTGCGCTGATCCAGTATACCGGCGGCACGACCGGCGTTCCGAAGGGCGCGATGCTGACGCACCAGAACCTGTCGGCCAATGCGCGGCAGGTGGCGGCACTCGATCCGGCGCGGGGCACCGACACCGACCGTGTGCTGGGTGTGCTGCCGTTCTTCCACGTGTTCGCCAACACCTGTGTGCTCAATCGCACGGTGGTGACCGGCGGCGAGATCGTGATGCTGCCGCGGTTCGAGGCGGGGCAGGTACTGGCCGCGATCGACCGGACGAAGCCCACCGCGCTGCCCGGCGTCCCGACGATGTACCAGGCACTGCTGGACCATCCGAAACATGGTGCCACCGACTTCGCCTCGCTGCGCTACTGCATTTCGGGCGGTGCGCCCCTCTCGGCCGAACTGAAGGCGCGGTTCGAGGGCGATACCGGTGCGACGGTGATCGAGGGATATGGCCTGTCCGAAACATCCGGCGTGGTGTCGTGCAATCCCTATGCCGGGCCGCAACATCCCGGCACGATCGGCCAGCCGCTGGCCGGTACGCACGTGTCGCTGGTGGACAAGGAGGACCCGACCCGACCCCCGCCGGCCGGCGAACCCGGCGAGATCGTGGTCGCCGGGCCCCAGATCATGAAGGGCTATTGGCAGCGCGCGGAGGCCGATGCCGAAGTGTTCGTGACCGATGCGGCCGGCACCCGCTGGCTGCGCACGGGCGATGTGGGCACGATCGACGACGCCGGTTTCATCCGCATCGTCGACCGGCTGAAGGACATGATCGCGGTCGGCGGGTTCAAGGTCTTCCCCAGCCAGATCGAGGCGATCCTGCACCACCATCCGGCGGTGAAGGAAGCGCTGGTGATCGGCCTGCCCGACCCGTACCGCGGCGAGAAGCCGCGCGCCTATGTCACGCTGAACGACGATGCGACCGAAAGCGGCGAGGCGATCGCGGCATGGCTCAACCCGCAATTGGGCAAGCACGAACGGGTCGATGGCGTGGTCGTACGACTGGCCCTGCCCAAGACGATGGTCGGCAAGCTGAGCCGCAAGGATCTGCTGGCCGAAGTGACGTCAGAGGGTGAGGTCGCTTAGGTCACGCTCGGCTCCGATGATACGAAGAACCAAAACTTCATCCTCCTCGACGCTGTAAAGGATGAGCAGCCGCCTCTCAAAACTTAAAGCCCTGACTTTCATGCCAAGTTCAGGCTTAGCCTCGCCACGATTGGGGTATTCTCGTAAACGTAACGCGCGTGCTTGGATTCGCGATATATAGGACAAAGCGATATCTCCGTCGGCCTGTTCGGCCACCCAAGCACCGATATCCAAAAGATCGGCTTCTGCAGCGGGAGTGAAAACAACCGGCCACATCACGCCTCATATTTTGCCCTGATCTGCTCTCGAACACGGGCGAACGCCTCGTCCATCGGCACGGGCGGCCGTGGGTCATCGATTGCTTCCTGCACGAGCGTGCGCACGTGCCGGGTCCAGGCTGCTCTTTCGCGATCCAGGGCATCGAAGGCGGCCATCAGCACGTCATCAATGGATTCGAACACGTCTTTTCCGACATATTCTTCGGCGCGCTCGGTGAATTGCCCAAGCCGGATATCAGGGTCGCGGTCAGCCATGGCCCGACAATATCACGACGGAAAAACCGAATCTACGTCAGCATCACCGCCTTCAGGTTCATGAATTCGTGCAATCCCCACGGGCCGAGCTCGCGACCATGGCCTGACCGTTTGACCCCGCCGAACGGCGCTTCCGGCACCGACGCCAGCATCTGGTTGACCGCGGTCATCCCGGCCTCGATCTCGCGGACGAAGCGCTCCTGCTCGGCCGCGTCGGTGGTCCAGACGCTCGATCCCAACCCGAACGGCACGTCGTTGGCCAGCGCGATCGCCGCGTCGATGTCGGCCACCTTGAAGACCATCGCGACCGGACCGAAGATCTCCTCCTTCGCGAACCTGCCCTCCGGCGGCACGTCGGTCAGCACACCGGCGGTCATCCAGGCGCCGGGACGGTCGATCGCTTCGGCACCGAACATCAGCGTCGCCCCCTCGGCCCGCGCTTCGGCGACCTGATCGATCACCATGTCGCGCTGCTCGACGCTCGACAGCGGCCCCATCGCCACATCGGTCATCGGGTCGCCGATGTTCAGGTCGCGCATCCCTTTCACGAACGCGTCGACGAACGCGTCATGGACGTCGGCGTGGACGATCATCCGCTTGGCGCAGATGCACGACTGCCCGGCATTCTGTGTTCGCGCGGTCACCGCGACCGCCGCCGCCTGCGCGATATCGGCGGACGGCATGACGATGAACGGATCCGACCCGCCGAGTTCCAGCACGACCTTCTTCAGGTTGCGCCCGGCCGCTTCGGCGACCTTGCCCCCCGCCCCCTCGCTACCGGTCAGCGTCACTGCGACGATCCGGTCGTCGGCGATGATCGGATCGATCCGCGACGACGGGATCGCCAGGTTTTGGAACAGTCCCTCGGGCGCGCCGGCATTCAGGACCGTCGATTCGATCAGCGCGGCGACGCCCTGCGTCAGCGACGCGTGTTTCAACAATGCGACATTGCCCGCCATGATCGTCGGCGCCAGAAAGCGGACGACCTGCCAGTACGGAAAATTCCACGGCATGATCGCCAGTACCGGACCCGTCGGCAGCCAGCGCGCGACCGCCCGCCCCTTGGGCATCGCGATCTCGGTGTCGGCCAGCAGTGCAGGACCGTGTTCCGCGTAGTATCGAAAGCCGCTCGCACACTTCTCGACTTCGGCGATCGCCGATTTCAGCGTCTTGCCCATCTCGCGCACCGCCATCTCGGCCAGCGCCTGCCTGTCCGCATCGAACGCATCGGCGATCCGTTCCAGCAGCGCGGTGCGCGTGTCATAGGAGGTTGCGCGCCATTCGCGATAGAAAGCGGCGGCCTTTGCCAGCCTCGCCTCCACCTCGGTGTCGGTCAGCGCGGGATGTTCGGCGAAGGCGTCGCCGGTTGCGGGATTGATGCTCTTGAACATGGCGCATCCAACGTGGCGCGCGGTGCGAGGTTGCATTGCCGCCCGCCCCTGCCGCATAGGTCGCCGATGGCAGAGGACATGACTGACACCGCGACGATCGCCGACCTTTCGTTCGAGGAGGCGTTGAAGGAGCTCGAGCGTATCGTCGGCCGGCTGGAAAGCGGCGACGCCGCGCTGGACGAGGCGATCGGCCTGTACGAGCGCGGCGACCGGCTGCGCCGTCAGTGCGACGCCCGGCTGAACGCGGCGCAGGCGCGGATCGAGGCGATCCGCACCGACGCTGCCGGCCAGGCCATCGGCACGACGCCGTTCGCCGCAGGTTGAGCCGCCGAATGGCAACGCCTTCGCTCGAAACCGCGATGCACGACGTCGCCGCCGCGGTCGATCGTCAGTTCGACCTGTTGCTGACCGTCCCCGACGATCCCCGCGCCGACCTGTACCGCGCGATGCGCCATGCCGCGATCGGCGGGGGCAAGCGGCTGCGCCCGTTGCTGACCTTTGCCACCGCCGACCTGTTCGGTGTGGACCGTGCCTGCACCGCGCGCGTCGCGACCGCGATCGAGGCGATCCACGTCTATTCGCTGATCCACGACGACCTGCCGGCGATGGACGACGACGACATGCGCCGCGGCAAGCCGACCGTCCACAAGGTCTATGGCGAATCGACCGCCATCCTGGCGGGCGATTGCCTGCACGCGCTGGCGTTCGAGTGGCTGGCCGAGCCGGACGCCCATGCCGATCCGTTCGTGCGCGTCGAACTGATCGCCTGCCTGGCCGCTGCATCCGGACCGTCGGGCATGGCGGGCGGACAGATGATGGACCTGGAGGCGGAGAAGACGACCTTCGACCTTGCCACCGTCACCCGTTTGCAGGCGATGAAGACCGGCGCGCTGATCGCCTGCGCGGTCGAGGCGGGCGCGATCCTGGGCCGTGTGCCGCCGGAGGGCCGCACCGGTCTGCGCGGCTATGCCCGCGACATCGGCCTGGCGTTCCAGATCGCCGACGACCTCCTGGACGTCGAGGGCGACGAGGCGCTGGCCGGCAAGGCGCTGCGCAAGGACGAAGCGGCGGGCAAGGAAACATTCCTGTCGCTGCTGGGACTGGACCGCGCCCGCGAACAGGCGGCGCTGCTGGTCGATCAGGCGATCGATCACCTGCGCAGTTACGGACCCGAAGCCGACATCCTGCGCAGCGTCGCGCGGTACATCACGGAGCGCGACCATTGACCCGCATCGGCGTCTATCCCGGCACGTTCGACCCCATCACGCTGGGGCACATGGACATCATCCGGCGCGGCGCGAAGCTGGTCGATCGGCTGGTCGTCGGGGTCACGACCAATCCGTCGAAGTCACCGATGTTCTCGGTCGAGGAGCGAATGGAGACGGTGCGGCGCGAGGTGGCCGACGTCGATGGCGATATCGCGGTCGTGTCGTTCGATTCGCTGCTGATGGACTTCGCCGAGCGCGAGGGGGCCAGCGTCATCGTCCGCGGCCTGCGCGCGGTCGCGGACTTCGAGTATGAGTATCAGATGGCCGGCATGAACCAGCAGATCAATGCGCGGATCGAGACAGTCTTCCTGATGGCCGACGTCTCGCTGCAGCCGATCGCCAGCCGGCTGGTCAAGGAAATCGCGATGTACGGCGGCGATATCGGCAAGTTCGTGACGCCGCCGGTGAAGATCGAGGTCGATGCCCGTGTGCGCACGATCGGCCTGAAGGGCGACCGCGGCTGACCTGCCCTAAATTCGCCGCGTCCCACGTTCACTTTGCCGCAAGCCGCGATTCTGTCTAAGCGCGGCCACGGATTCGACCCTGGGGTGATTGCATGCGTTTGATTTCGGCCTTTTTCGCTCTGGCGGCGGCGTTCGTCGCGGTGCCCGCGGCGGCGCAGCTGATCGAGGTGCCCGGCCGCGCCGCGCTGCCGGCGACGACGGACAAGGAGAATCTGTGGCTGCTCGACCTGTCCGACGGCGGGCGGGTGACGATCTGGCTGCGCCCCGATGTCGCGCCCAAGATGGTCGAGCGGATCAAGACGCTGACGCGCCGCAAATTCTATGACGGGCTGGCGTTCCACCGCGTGATCGACGGCTTCATGGCGCAGGGCGGTGACCCTAAGGGCGACGGCACCGGCGGGTCCGACCTGCCCGACCTGCCTAAGGAGTTCAATTACCTGCCCCACGTCCGCGGGGCCGTATCGGCCGCGCGCGAAGGTGCGCCGGAGGGCGCGACGCAGGAACAGAAGGACAAGGCGGAGGGCAGCGCGAACAGCCAGTTCTTCATCGTGTTCACGCCGCGCCTGTCGCTGGACCAGAAATATACGGTGTTCGGCCGCGTGATCGACGGGATGCAGTATGTCGATGCGATCGAGCGTGGCGAGCCGCCGGAAAATCCGACCAGGATCGTCCACGCCTATATCGCCGCCGACAATCCCCCGGCCTATGCGCCGCCGCCGCCCCCGGTGATGGTCGCGCCGGAAACGCTGCCGCCGGGACCCGGCCGCAAGGCGCCGCCGGCGAAATAGCACTCGCACCCGTTCCCGTCCGTTTCGAGCGAAGTCGAAAAACGGGTGTCGGGCTTGGACCCGTGTTTCTCGACTTCGCTCGAAACGAACGGCTGGACTGGGATGGTGGTGTGAACGTCGACCTGTTCGATTTCGACCTGCCGCCCGAGAACATCGCGCTGCGTCCGGCCGCCCCGCGCGATTCGGCGCGGATGCTGGTGCTGGACGGGTTGGAGACACGCGATGTCCACGTCACCGACCTGCCCTCGGCGCTGCGCGCCGGCGACCTGCTGGTGTTCAACGACACGCGCGTGATCCCAGCACAACTCGAAGGAGTGCGGGGGGAGGCCAGGATCGGCGCGACGCTGCACAAGCGCGAGGGGCCGCGCCGCTGGCGGGCTTTCGTGCGCAATGCGAAGCGCGTCCGCGACGGGGACACGATCGACTTCGGACACGGCGTGACTGCCACCGCAGGCGACCGCGGCGACGACGGCAGCATCGCACTGGATTTCGCCGGGGACGAACCGGTCGAGCTGCTGCTGGAGCGCGCCGGGCGCATGCCGCTACCCCCCTATATCGCCGCCCGACGCCCGACCGACGCGCGCGATGCCGACGATTACCAGACGATGTTCGCGAACCAGCCCGGCGCGGTGGCGGCGCCGACCGCGGCCCTGCACTTCACACCCGGTCTGATGCATTCGCTCGAAGCCGCCGGGATCGGTCACGCCACGCTGACGCTGCACGTCGGGGCCGGGACGTTCCTGCCGGTCAAGGCCGGCGACACCGCAGACCACCGGATGCATGCCGAATGGGGCCGCATCGACGCGGCGACGGCCGACCGGCTGAACGCGGTGCGGGCCGGCGGCGGTCGCGTCATCGCGGTCGGCACGACCAGCCTGCGCCTGATCGAAAGTGCGACCGGAGAGGACGGCGTGATCCGTCCGTTCGACGGCGACACGGCGATCTTCATCACCCCCGGCTACCGCTTCAAAGGCATCGACGGCCTCGTCACCAATTTCCATCTGCCGCGATCGACATTGTTCATGCTGGTATCCGCGCTCATGGGCATCGAGCGGATGCAGAAAGCCTACGCGCAGGCGATCGAAAGCGGCTATCGCTTCTATTCCTACGGCGATGCCAGCCTGCTTCTGCCCGAAAGGCCGCGTCCATGATCCTCGCCCTGTTGCTTGCGCTTGCCCAGCAACCGGCCGGGTCGCCTGCAAAGCCCGATCCCTATCGCCCGGCCCCGGCGACGATCGTCGCGGAACCGGTCGCGCTGTTCATTGCCGCGGCCGACCGCGATCACGACGGGCGCACCACGCTGGCCGAGTTTCGTCAATCGGTGCTCGAATCCACCTCCGCCGATCCGCCGTGGCGCGCGAAGGGCGATACAGGCATCGGCTACATCCAGTATTCCGACTGGGCGGAGCGCTGGCTGGGCGATCGCAACGCCGTGCCGACACCGTTCGAGATCGACCGCAACGGCGACAGCCGCGTCACCTATGACGAATTCGCGGACCGGATGGAGACGCTGTTCGCGCGGTTCGATGCGAACACGGACGGCGCGATCACGCGCGCCGAACTGCTGACGATCCGAAACTCCGCGCTGGGCCGGCCCGAGCGCGAACGGCGCGGTCGGCGATAGCCGGCATGGTGGGACACCACGATCACGGGCACGGACATGGCCACAGCCACGCCCCGAAGGATTTCGGCCGCGCCTTCGCGATCGGCACCGCGCTCAACCTGGCGTTCGTGGTGGTCGAGGCCGGGTTCGGCATCGCCGCCGATTCGGTCGCGCTGCTGGCGGATGCCGGACACAATCTGTCGGACGTGCTGGGCCTGCTGATCGCCTGGGGCGCGGCGACTCTTGCCAAGCGGCCGGCGTCGCAGCGCTACACCTATGGCCTGAAGAGCTCGTCGATCCTCGCCGCGCTGGCGAACGCGATGCTGCTGTTCGTGGCGGTCGGCGCGATCCTGCTCGAAACCGTGCAGCGGCTGGGCGATCCACCGCCGGTCCAGGGCATGACAATGGTGTGGGTCGCCGCGGTCGGCATCGCGGTCAACACCGCGACCGCGCTGCTGTTCGCGCGCGGGCGGCATAGCGACATCAACATCCGCGGCGCCTATCTCCACATGGCCGCAGACGCCTTGGTGTCGGCCGGCGTCGTCGTCGCGGGCCTCGTCATCCTGTCGACCGGCTTCGTGTGGATCGATCCGCTGGTCAGCCTGGTCATCGTCGCGGTCATTCTGGGCGGCACCTGGGGGCTGTTCAAGGACTCGCTCGGGATGGCGCTGAACGCGGTGCCACCCGGGATCGACCCGGCGAAGGTGTCCGCGCTGATCGAGGGGCTGCCCGGCGTGGCCCGGCTGCACGACCTCCACATCTGGCCGATGAGCACGACCGAGAACGCGCTGACCGCGCACATCGTGATGCCCGGCGGCCATCCCGGGGACGCGTTCCTGACCGAACTCCAGCACCGGCTGGATCACGACTTCGGTATCGGCCATGCGACCGTGCAGATCGAGGTTGGCACGCAAGGCTGCGCGGTGCACGAGCACTGAGGTGAGCAAGCCCCGTTTCGACTTCACCATCGCCGCGACCGACGGCGCAGCACGCACCGGCACGATCGCGATGCGGCGCGGAGACATTCGTACGCCCGCATTCATGCCGGTCGGCACGGCCGCGACCGTGAAGGCGATGAAACCCGCCGACGTCCGCGCAAGCGGCGCCGACATCATCCTGGGCAATACCTATCACCTGATGCTGCGCCCGGGTGCCGAACGCGTCGCGCGGCTGGGCGGCCTGCATGATTTCATGGGCTGGGACCGGCCGATCCTGACCGATTCGGGCGGATATCAGGTCATGAGCCTGTCCGACCTGACCAAGCGGTCCGAGGATGGCGTGGCGTTCAAGTCGCATCTCGACGGATCGCGGCACATGTTGAGCCCGGAACGGTCGATCGAGATCCAGCGGCTGCTCGGCTCGAACATCACGATGGCGTTCGACGAACTCGTGCCGACGACGACCAGCCGCGAGGTACAGGCCGCCGCGATGGAGCGGTCGATGCGCTGGGCCAAGCGCAGCCGCGACGCGTTCTTCGCCGCCGAGGATCATGCCGAGGGCAACGCGATCTTCGGCATCCAGCAGGGCGCGCTGGACGAGGGGCTGCGCAAGTCGAGCGCCGACGCACTGATCGACATCGGCTTCGACGGCTATGCGGTCGGCGGCCTCGCGGTCGGCGAAGGCCAGGACGCGATGTTCGCCTGCCTCGATTACGCGCCGGACCAGCTGCCCGCGGACAAGCCCCGCTATCTGATGGGGGTCGGCAAGCCCGATGATATCGTCGGCGCGGTCGAGCGCGGGATCGACATGTTCGATTGCGTGTTGCCGACACGGTCGGGGCGCACCGGACAGGCGTTCACCCGTGGTGGTCCGATCAACATCCGCAACGCGAAGTTTGCCGAGGACACCGGTCCGCTCGACCCGGCCTGCGGCTGTCCGGTCTGCGGAACGTGGAGCCGCGCGTATCTCCACCATCTGGTTCGTGCCGGCGAGATCCTGGGCGCGATGCTGATGACCGAACACAACCTCGCCTTCTATCAGGCGCTGATGGCCGATCTGCGCGGCGCGATCGCGGGCGGGACGTTATCGGCGTTTGCCAACGGCTTTCGCGCGCAATATCGCGGGACAAAAGGAGAGTGAGCGTGTCGGACGAGCAGCCCAAGGAACCCGTGGCCAACGAGATCGTCGCCGCGGCCGAGCATGCCAAGGCTGCCAAGGCGCGGGCGGGCAAGGACAAGGCGAACTGGCCGCTGATCGGCCTGGGCGTCGGCATCGGATCGGCCGCTGTCGCCGCGGCGCTGCTTTACGCGAACCGCGACAAGAACGATTGAGGCCTTTATCGTGCTTCGGCTGCAGCCGGAGCACAAACCCGAACATCCCCAAATCCTCAACTTAACCATCTAGCGTATCACCCCGGGACGGCACCAAAATCGCCCGCGAAATCGTCAGGATTCGGCGCTAACCGCTGTCCCGTGATCGCAAGATGGTTCTTCAGACAAGGGCGCGGCGCGCTGGCGGCGCTGCTCGTTTCGCTCGTCGGTGCGGGGTTTTCGGCCCAGGCCGGGCGGGTCGATCCGCTGCCGCCGGCGATTCCCATGCCGCCGCCGCACCCGGTCGGTTTCGACGCGCAGGATCATTTCCCCGGCGCAGCACTGCTCTATGCCGAGGCGCAGAAGGATCTGCCCGTGTCCGGCGCGACCAGCACGGTCGAGCTGCCGGCCGCACCGGTCCCCGACACCGCATTGCCCGCCACCGACGGGTCGATCCGACCCGCCGCACCGTTCGTGCTGCGCGGCACCGAACTCGACAAGGGCCGTGCGCTGCTGTGCCTGACGACGGCGATCTATTACGAGGCGGCGAGCGAACCCGACGACGGCCAGGCGGCGGTCGCGCAGGTCATCCTGAACCGGGTGCGTCATCCGACCTTTCCCGGCACCGTGTGCGGCGTCGTCTATCAGGGATCGGAGAAGCGCGGCTGCCAGTTCAGTTTCGCCTGTGACGGTGCGCTGGCCCGCGTCCCGATGAAGGCCGCATGGGATCGTGCCCGCCGCGTCGCCGCGCGCGCGCTGTCGGGCCAGGTCTTTGCCGGCGTCGGCATGGCGACGCATTATCACACCTATGCCGTCACGCCGTCGTGGAACCGGAGCCTGGTCATGACCGGCGTGTTCGGCGCGCATTTCTTTCACCGGTGGCAGGGCTATTGGGGTACCCCTGCGGCATTCCGGCAGGTGTATCTGGGTGGCGAGCCGATGCCCGGGCCGCATGCCCGGACCGACCAGCCGCTGATCGCCGCGGTGCTGCCGGCGCCTTCGACGCCGACCATCGCGACGGCGACCGCCGCGCTGCTTGCCCAACCGACGCCGACGCCGACGTCGACGTCGACTGTGCAGGTCCAGCCCGAGTTTACCGCCAGCGGCGTCGTGCAGGATCGCTATGCGACGCGCACCGACGATTCACAGATCCTCGACAAATGGAAGGACTCGGGCAAGCCGTTGCGCTGAGCGTAAAAAAAGGAGCCCCGCCATCGCTGGCGAGGCTCCCGTCCATCACTCGGTCGATCAGTAACGGCGGCCCTGACGGTCGTTCCGCTCCCACCGGATCCGCGCCGACAGCGCATCGAAGCGGCGGTCGAGGTCGCGGCGCTCGCCGATCGACAGGCCGCCGCGACGGTAGCGATTCTCGAGCTGGGCGATCTGGCGGAACTCGCTGCGCAGGCGCACGGCCTCGTTGCGTGTCAGCTGGCGGTTGCGAATGCCCATGTCGATCCGGCGATCCAGACTGGCCTGACGCGAGTTGATCGTCTGCCAGTTGCCGTAGTTCTGCGCGCTGGCCATGGTCGGCACGGTGGCGGCGGCGATGCCCAGGCCGGCGATCATCAGGGTGAACTTGTTCATGTTACGCACTCCTCTTTCACATGCCCGTTGGGGACGAGTGGAAGATGGAACGCACCTGTCGCAGCGCCGTGCCCGAATCCGCGGAAATATGTCGCAAGGCTGTAACGGCCGGGCGGGTTCGTTCAGATAAGCCCCTGCGCGCGCAGGCTGGTATGCCCGCCCCTCGCGACGATGATGTGGTCATGCAATGCGATGTTCAGTCGCTTGCCCGCATCGGCGATCGCGCGCGTGATCTCGATGTCGGCGCGGCTGGGCGATGCGTCGCCCGACGGGTGGTTGTGCACCAGGATGATCGCCGCGGACCCGAGGTCGATCGCACGGCGGATGACCTCGCGCGCATAGACCGGCGCCTCGTCGATCGATCCCTCGTTCATCACCTCGTCGCGGATCAGCTGGTTGCGGCTGTTCATGTGCAATACGCGGACCCGCTCGATCTGGTGGTGCGCCATGTCGGCGCGCAGATAGTCGAGCAGCGCCTGCCAGTTCGCCAGAACCGGCTTCGCCACGGTTTCGGTGCGCAACAGCCGCAGCGCGGCGGCATGCGCGATCTTGATCGCCGCGGCCGAGGTGTCGCCCATCCCCTTCACTCGCGACAGCGCGGCGGCATCGGCGGTCAGCAATCCGGCGATGCCGCCGAATTCCCGCAACAGCGCCTTGGCCAGCGGCTTGGTGTCGCGGCGCGGGATGGCGAGTGCGAGCAGATATTCGACCAGCTCGTAATCCTGCAGGGCCTCGCCGCCCTGTTCGAGCAGCCGGGCGCGCAACCGGGCGCGGTGGCCGACGGCGTCATCGGCTTTGGCATCGGCGCTGGTTGCGGGAACGTCCATCTGCGGCCAAGGTTAAACGAGCCGGTGGCCGCAGTGCAATGTCGGCCTTGTGGCGGGAGTATTGCGTGACGGCGGACGCCGCAGAAGGCACGGGCAGGCGGCGGATGCGCAGGCGCTGGAAGGCGCTGATCGCGCTGCTGCTCGTCTTCGTCGTCGCGGTGGCAGGCCTGTGGACCCAGCGCCGGCCGCTCGCACAGGGGTTCGTCGATCGCGAACTGGTCCGGCGCGGTGTACCGGCACGCTACACCGTCGCCGGTATCGGCCTGTCCAGGCAAAGGCTGACGAACGTGGTGATCGGCGACCCTGCGTCGCCCGACCTGGTTGCCGACTGGATCGAAGTCCGCACCGAAGTGGGTCTTGGGGGCGTCCGGCTGGCCGGGCTCGACGCCGGACACGTGCGGATGCGCGCACGGGTGCGACCGGACAATACGCTGTCGCTCGGTGCGATCGACAGGCTGATGCCGCCGCCCAGCGGAAAGCCGTTCGCGCTGCCTGCGCTCGACACCCGTCTGGAGGATGTCCGCCTGCGGATCGAGGCGCCGCAGGGCGTCATCGGCGCGAAGCTGAGCGGTGCGGGGCGGCTGGACGACGGGTTCGTCGGTCGGCTGGCGCTGACCAGCGATCGGCTGGCGGCATCGGGCTGCACCCTGGATCGCGTCCGCGCAGCCTTTGGCCTGCGTGTCGCAGGTGAGCGCCCGAGCATCGAAGGGCCGACGCGCGTGGCGGAGGCGGCCTGTGGCGGTACGCGGGTGTCGGGTGTCGCCGCCGACGTGGCCGTGACGCTGGGTGCCGCGCTGGACCGCTGGACCGGCCGCGCACGGCTGGCGGCGTCGCGGGTCGCCGCACCCGGTATCGCCGCCGGGCAGATCGTCGGACGCGGGAGTTTCGACGGGACCGCGGCAGCGACCGCTGGCGACATCGCGCTGACCGCCGCGCAGCCCGCACTGGCACAGGGCCGGGCCGAAAGCGCCGCGATCGAGGGGCGCTATCGTGTCGGGCGCATGGGACTGGAATTTGCCGGACGTGCGCGTGCGAATCAGGCGCGCGCCGCCGATCGCTGGCTCGCCGCGATCGGGACGCTGGGACGCAGCGGTTCCGGTACGCCGATCGCCCCGCTGGCCACCGCGCTGTCGCGCGCCGGCATCGCTGCGGCACGCAATCTGTCGGCCGACGCCGCGGTCGAGGCGGTCGTTCGTGGCAACGCCCGCGCGGTACGGATCGCCTCCCTGTCGCTGACGTCCGCCAGCGGTGCCCGCGTCAGCTTGGGCGGGCCGCTGCTGCGCTTCGGCGCCGTCGAGGCGGGCGGACGCGTGACGATCGGCGGCGGTGGCCTGCCCGATGCGGCGATCGACGTCGTGCAAGGCCCCAATGGTCTGAGCGGACGCGCGACGATGCAGCCTTACGCAGCGGGCGGCGCCCGGCTGGCGCTGACACCCGTCCTGTTTCGCGCCACCGGTGGCGCGCTGACGCAGGTCACGACGGTCGCCACGCTGTCCGGGCCGCTAGGCGACGGACGGATCGACGACCTGCGCCTGCCGATCGACGCGCGGTGGCGTGGGTCCATGCTGGTCGTCAATCCGAACTGCGCGCCGGTCGCCTGGCAGCGGCTGGCCGTGTCCGGGCTGATACTCGATCCGGCGCGACTGACGCTCTGCCCGAACGGCGCGGCGCTGGTGAGGATCGATCGCGGACGGACGGACGGTGGCGCGCGCATCGGTTCTGCGCGGCTGACCGGACGGCTGGGCGGCACGCCGCTGGCGCTGGCGGCTACCGGCGCCGACCTGCGGCTGGGCGACGGCGGCTTCACCCTGACGGGTGTCCAGACCCGGCTCGGCGCGCCCGATCGGGTGACGCGGATCGATGCGCGGACGCTGACCGGCCGGCTGTCGGGCGGAACGGTTGCCGGCACCTTCGCGGGTGGCAGCGGACAGATCGCCAACGTGCCGCTGTTGCTGTCGGACGCGGCAGGCGACTGGGGCCTGTCGGGCGGCAAGCTGAGCCTGAACGGACAGATGGGCGTCTCCGATGCCGCGCCAGACCGCCGGTTCGAGCCGCTGGTCAGCCGCAACGTCGCGCTGACCCTGGTCGGCAATCGGATTGCCGCCACGGGCACCTTGCTGAGCCCGGCCAAGGGCATCCGCGTCGCGGAGGTGACGATCGAGCATGACCTGGGCCGCGGCATCGGCGACGCGACGCTCGACGTGCCCGGCATCCAGTTCGGCGATCGTTTCCAGCCCAACGAACTGACCCCGATCACCTTCGGCGTGATTGCCGAGGTCCAGGGCGACGTAGCGGGCCGGGGTCGGATCGCCTGGACTCCGCAGGGCGTGACCAGCACCGGGCGATTCGCCACCGACGGCATCGACCTTGCCGCCGCGTTCGGCCCGGTCACCGGCATCAAGGGCGAGATCGTCTTCACCGACCTGCTCGGGCTGGTCAGCGCGCCGGATCAGATCGCGACGATCGCCAGCGTCAATCCGGGCATCGCGGCGGAGAACGGCACGATCCGCTATCAGCTGACCGGGAACAGCAGCGTCGCGGTGGCTGGCGGCGCCTGGCCGTTCGCCAACGGCCAGTTGCTGCTCGATCCCACCCGGCTGGATTTCAACGCCAACCAGGAGCGCCGCATGACGTTCCGGGTCAAGGGCGCGGATGCAGGTGCGTTCCTGCAACAGTTCGACTTCGACAATCTCAGCGCAACCGGCACGTTCGATGGCGTGTTGCCGATGGTGTTCGACGACACCGGCGGGCGGATCGTCGACGGACGGCTGGCGGCACGGGGCGGCGGCAGCATCGCCTATGTCGGCACGATCACGGAAAAGGACGTCGGCACCTGGGGCAATCTGGCGTTCCAGGCGCTGCGCGCGCTGAACTATCGCGACCTGAACGTGACGATGGACGGCCCGCTGGCGGGCGAGATGGTTACCGCGATCCGGTTTGCGGGCGTCAGCCAGGGCGAAGGCACCAAGAGCAACTTCATCATCCGCCGGCTGGCGAAGCTGCCGTTCGTGTTCAACATCACCGTGCGCGCGCCGTTCCGGCAATTGTTCGATTCGGTCCGCAGCTATTACGATCCGTCGCGCCTGATCGAGCGCAACCTTCCCGCGCTGCTCGAGGAGCGCAAGCGCCGGGCGCAGGGGCTGTTGCCGGTCGCGCCATCCATTCAGCCTCCCGAAAGCGAGACAAAGCCATGACAGAAACAGGATTGAGGTTGGCGGGGCTTTCCGCAAACATCGAGCGTGTGACGAGGATGACGATATTGGGTGCCATGATGGCCGGTCTGAGCATCGGACTGGGCGGGTGCGTGACGGTGAACGCGCCCGACAAGCCGATCGTCATCAACCTGAACATCTCGATCACGCAGGAAGTGGTCTATCGTCTCGATGGTGAGGCGAAATCGCTGATCCAGAACAACCCGGGGATTTTCTGACCATGAAGACGCTTCACATCGCCGCGCTGATCGCGGTCGCCACTGCCGGCGCGCTCGTCGCGACGGCGGCCTATGCGCAGCGCGATCCCGCCTATGCCGCCGCGCGTGCCGCGGGCCAGGTCGGCGAACAGCCCGATGGCTATCTCGGCATCGTCGGCGACGCGACGCCGGCGCTGCGCGCGCTGGTCAGCAACATCAACATCCAGCGCAAGGCGGCGTACACGCGCCAGGCCGGCAACGGCGCGACGGTCGAACAGTTCGCGTTCGTATCGGGTTGCAACCTCATCAACCAGACCCAGCCGGGCGAGAAATACCAGACACCGACCGGTGCCTGGGCGACGCGCGGCGCGGGCGCACCGACCCGCGACGGCCGCTGCGTCTGATCCGCTTTCCGCCGCTTGCCGTTTCGGGGGCCGCCGCCTAGGTCGCGCGCATGGCCGACGCCCCCGCTCCCCGCGCCCCGATCCGCAGCCTGAACGCGATCTGGCGGATCGCCGCCAGTTATCCCGGCCATATCGCCGCGGCTTTGGCGGCGATGCTCGTCGCGGCGCTGGCGACGCTGGCGATCCCGTCCAGCTTCAAGCTCATCATCGACCGTGGCTTCGCGGGCGGCGGCGACGGCGATATCGGGCGGTGGTTCCGGTACCTGCTGCTCGTCGTGCTGGTGATGGCGGTGGCGACCGCGTTCCGTTTCTATTTCGTGTCCTGGGTCGGCGAGCGTGTCGTCGCCGACCTGCGCGTCGCGGTGCAGCGCAACCTGCTGCGCCTCAGCCCCAGCTTCTTCGAGGAAAACCGCCCCTCGGAAATCGCCAGCCGGCTGACCGCGGACACCACGATCATCGAGCAACTGGTCGGATCCACCCTGTCGATCGCGGTGCGCAACCTCATCATCGGGGTCGGTGGCATCATCTATCTCTTTACCCTGTCGCCCAAGCTGACCGGGCTGCTGCTGGTCGGCATTCCGGTCATCATGCTGCCGATCATGCTGCTTGGCCGGCGCGTCCGCACGATCTCGCGCTCCAGCCAGGATCGCGTCGCCGACGTCGGATCGATGGTCAGCGAAGTGCTTGGCGCGATGAAGATCGTGCAGGCATTCGGCCAGCAGGCGCGCGAGGGGGAGCGCTTCTCGGGTGCGGTCGAAAGCGTCTTCGGCACCGCCAAGCGCCGCATCCTGCTGCGCGCGATCATGACCGCGGCGGTCATCGGCATCATGTTCTCCGCCATTACGCTGGTGATGTGGCAGGGGGCGCTGGACGTGACGCAGGGGCGGATGACCGGTGGTGCGATTGCCGCCTTCGTGCTGACCGGCGGGCTGGTCGCGGGATCGTTCGGGGCGCTGACCGAAGTGTGGGGCGATGTCCTGCGCGGCAGCGGTGCGGCGGCGCGGCTGGCGGAATTGCTGGCCGAGACGCCGGGCATTGCGGCTCCCGCACGACCGATCCCGCTGCCCCAGCCGCCGCGCGGCGACATCGCGTTTGAGGGCGTCGAATTTCGCTATCCGACGCGTCCGGAGGTCAGCGCGCTGCACGACTTCACGCTCACCGTCGCGCCGGGCGAGACGGTCGCGATCGTCGGCCCGTCGGGCGCCGGCAAGTCCACCGTGTTCCAGCTGGTGCAGCGCTTCTACGACCCTGCCGCGGGCCGCGTACTGGTCGATGGCGTCGATGTGCGCGACGCCGATCCGGAGGACGTGCGCCGCCGCATCGCGATGGTGCCGCAGGACACGGTGATCTTCGGCGCGTCAGCGCGCGACAACCTTCGCTATGGCCGATGGGACGCCGGCGACGAAGAATTATGGGCGGCGGCGGAAGCGGCCAACGCCGCGGAATTCCTGCGCGTACTGCCTGATGGGCTCGACACGTTCCTGGGCGAAGGCGGTGCCCGGTTGTCGGGCGGTCAGCGCCAGCGCGTCGCCATCGCCCGCGCGTTGCTGCGCGACGCGCCGATCCTGCTGCTCGACGAAGCGACCAGTGCGCTCGATGCCGAAAGCGAACGGCTGGTCCAGTCCGCGCTCGACCGGCTGATGCGCAATCGCACAACCCTGGTGATCGCGCACCGCCTCGCCACCGTCCGTGCCGCACACCGCATCGTCGTGATGGACGGCGGCCGGATCGTGGAGATGGGGACGCATGCCGAACTGTCGGCGCTCGGCGGGCTGTATGCGCGACTGGCGAGCCTGCAGTTCGCGGATGCCGAAGCGGGCTGACAGCGGACCGAAAGCGGGCCGGCGGCGACGACGCCCCCGGCCCGCCTGATCTTATGCTTCCATCGAATGCTTCAGGTCGCGCATCTCGTCATGCCCGGCCTTGACCGAACCCCAGGCGGCACCGATCGCGGACTTGGTTTCCGGCGACAGATCGCCGTCCTGCATTGCGTCCTCGAACTTCGCCTTGATATGATCCTCGCCGCGCTCGACTTCGTTCACGATCGCCTTGTCGTCGCGACCGGTGACCGCGGCCTTCAGGTCCAGAAACACACGGTGCGCACCGGCCAGGATGGTGCCGTCGTCCTCCGGGTTGCCGCCCAGGCGCGAAACTTCGCCCTGCAGGTCGCTCGCGACGCTGCGGCGCTCCTGCGCACGGGCGGTGAACATCGCGGCGAACCGCGCATTCTCGCTGTCCTTCGCCGCCTCGGTATAGCCATCGACGCTGTCGATCGTGGTGGCGATCAATCCGTTGAGCGTACGGATATCGTGGCTGGTGTCGGTCATCGGGGATACTCCACAGGTTACTGAAGCACCCCCAACGTCATGCGCCGGCGTTAGGTCCGCCGGAGCCGCCACCGCCGCATAAAAACCGCCTTCGCGACACCCGACGCGTTACCGCGTTACGTTGTAGCGGAGTTGCTCGTCGGTCAGCTGGAAACCGACCAGCGCCTCGAACGTCGCCTTGGCGACGGCGGTCCGCACGGCGGGATCCGCCAGCGGGTCGATCGCGGCATCCTCCTGCCCGGCCTTGCGCGGGCGCGTGATCTGTTCGCGGATGTCGGCAGGCAGCGTCGCGGCCGCGCGCGTGACATAGGCGGTGCCGGTGCCGCTGGCCCTGGCGCGCGCCTGTCCGGCCTCGAAGCGCACGGCAACGCGACCGATGCGCTTGGCCAGCACCACCGAGCCGCCCTGCAGCACGGTGGTGAAATACGGCAGCACGACCTCACGCGCCGCGCTGGTGTCGGTACGCCGCGCCAGCACGTCGAACGTGATCTGCGTCGTGATCGGATCGACCGTGTCGGTGCAGGTCGATCGCACGTTGGTGATGATCGCGTTGACGTCGATCGCGTCCGCGCTGCGATCGGTGGGTGAGGTGAACAGCGTGATGTCGCCGGTGGCAGAGGGCACCGCGACGGAGGGACACACGGTCCGGACCGCGGTGATGCCGCCTGACGAATCGACCTCGCCGGTGCGCGAGCAGGCGGTGGTCGCGAGGGCCGCGAGGGATGCGACGACAACGAGGCTGCGGGCGGTCAAATCAGGCACCTTTCAAACACGCGCGCGGCACTCGGTCCCGCGCGCGGCAAGCGCTACCAATCGCCTTCACCTCGCGCAAGCAATCGCGTAGAGGCTGCCCCACGATGACCGACAGCAACATGCCCGCCCTGGAGCTCCTGATCGCCGCGCCGCGTGGTTTCTGCGCCGGCGTCGATCGCGCGATCCAGATCGTCGAACTCGCGATCGAACGCTATGGCGCGCCGGTCTATGTCCGGCACGAGATCGTCCACAACAAGTTCGTGGTCGATACGCTGAAGGCCAAGGGCGCGATCTTCGTCGAGACGCTGGACGACGTGCCCGACGGTGTGCCGGTCGTGTTTTCCGCCCACGGCGTGCCCAAGGCGGTGCCGGCCAAGGCGGCGTCGCGCGGCCTGTCCTATCTCGACGCGACCTGCCCGCTGGTCAGCAAGGTGCATCGCCAGGCCGAACGGCTGGTCGCCGCGGGCCGCCATATCCTGTTCGTCGGCCATGCCGGCCACCCCGAGGTGATCGGCACGTTCGGCCAGGTGCCCGAGGGTCACATGACGCTGATCGAGACGGAGGCGGATGCCGAAGGGTTCGCGACCGCCAATCCCGACACCCTCGCCTTCCTGACCCAGACGACGCTGTCGGTGGACGATACCGCGGCGATCATGACGATCCTCCAGCGCCGCTTCCCGAGCATCGTCGCGCCCAAGGCCGACGACATCTGCTACGCCACGTCGAACCGTCAGTCGGCAGTGAAGGCGATCGCCCATGCGGTCGATCTGGTGCTGGTGATCGGCGCGCCGAATTCGTCGAACTCGCTGCGCCTGGTCGAAGTCGCGGAGCGTGAAGGCACCAGCGCGAAGCTGGTCCAGCGCGCCGCCGATCTCGACTGGACATGGCTCGACGGCGTCGGATCGGTCGGCATCACCGCCGGCGCGTCCGCCCCGGAAGTGCTGGTCCGCGAACTCGTCGACCTGCTGGCCACGCGGTTCGACATCACCGAGCGCGAGGTCGAAACGACCCGCGAATCGATCGCCTTCAAGCTGCCGCGCGAGTTGCAGGCGGCATAAGGTCGGTGCCGGTGCCTACTCCGTTCGCCCTGAGCTTGTCGAAGGGCTGCCCTTCTTCGTGGCTCAGGTTCCGCCACGCGAAGATGAACGGTGCTTCGACAAGCTCAGCACGAACGGAACCATAGTTTGGCCGTTTATACCCAGGTCTCGGCGGAAGCGCTGAGCGACTTCCTCGCACGCTACGACGTCGGTGACCTCGTGTCGGCCAAGGGCATCGCCGAGGGTGTCGAGAACAGCAATTACCTGGTCGATACGACCGCGGGCCGCTTCATCCTGACGCTGTACGAAAAGCGGGTCGAGGCGGGCGACCTGCCCTATTTCATGGGACTGCTCGATCACCTCGCGGCGAAGGGCCAGCCGGTTCCACCGGCGATCAAGGACCGGACCGGTGTCGCGATCCAGACGCTGGCAGGGCGGCAGGCCTGCCTGATCCGCTTCCTGACCGGCGTGTCGGTGACGCACCCGACCGCGCCACAGGCACACGCCGCCGGAGCGGCGATGGCGCGGATGCATGTCGCGCTGGCCGACTGTCCGCTCGATCGCCCCAATTCGATGGGACGCGACAGCTGGCGTCCGCTGCTGGAGCGCTGCGGCGACGCGATCGACTCGATCGCCCCCGGACTGTTCTCGGCGGTCGACTCGGCGCTGGACGATGTTCTTGCGGCGTGGCCCGATCATCTGCCGACCGCGCCGATCCATGCCGATCTGTTCCCCGACAACGTGCTGATGCTGGGCGACCGCGTGACCGGGCTGATCGACTTCTATTTCGCTTGCACCGACCTGCGCGCCTATGACCTCGCGATCATGCATTCGGCATGGAGTTTCGACGGTGACGGCAGCCCGCTCGACCCGGCGATCGGGCGGGCGCTGGTCGCAGGCTATGAGAGCCTCCAGCCGCTCACCGACGAGGAACGCGCCGCCCTGTCCGTGCTCGCCCGCGGCGCCTGCATCCGCTTTCTGCTCAGCCGGGCCTATGACTGGATCAACACGCCGCCCGACGCGCTGGTGACGCGCAAGGACCCGCTGGCCTATCGGCGCCGGCTGGAATGGTATGCCGCCAACCCCCGGGCCTTCGCATGACCGAGCTTCCGCACGTCGAGATCGCCACCGACGGCGCGTGCAAGGGCAATCCCGGCCCCGGTGGCTGGGGTGCCCTGCTGCGGTTCGGGACGAAGGAGCGCGAGATGTCGGGGGGCGAGAAGCCCTCGACCAACAACCGCATGGAACTGATGGCGGCGATCAAATCGCTCGAAGCGCTGAAACAGCCGTGCCGCGTGACGCTGTCGACCGACAGCCGCTATGTCATGGACGGGCTGACCAAGTGGATCCACGGCTGGCAGCGGAACGGCTGGAAGACCGCTGATCGCAAGCCGGTGAAGAACGCCGAACTGTGGCAGGCGCTGCTGGCCGCCGCCAAACCGCACCGGATCGAATGGAAATGGGTGAAGGGCCACGCCGGCCACCCGGACAACGAACGCGCCGACAAGCTCGCCAGCGACGCGGCGATGCGGGCGGCGTAGTAATCGTTCCGCCTCACCTTACCCGTTCGTGTCGAGTAGAGACCGAGTAGCTTCGCAGAAAGCGTATCGAGGACTCGTATCGAGACATCCTCGCCAGGATCCAGATCCCTCCATACGCGCTTTCGATACGGCCTATGGCCTACTCAATCGCTACTCGGGACGAACGGATTTCCGGGTAGGTGTGGGCGGTTATTCCTACCCCTCCTGCGCCGCCCCGGGCCCGTTCTTCAGGATCGAATCGATCGCGTTCTGCGCGCCGGCCTTGCTGGCATAGCCTTCGGTCCAGAAGATCGTTTCGCTGTTGTATTTGAACTTGGCGACGTAATCGCCGGCCTTGTTCTGCTCGATCACGAATTTATGGGCCATGACGACTCTCCATGTCCGATGACGATCAGTCGAGCCTAGTCCCGAAACGATCGGGCGCATAGCGGGTCGGATCGATACCGGCGACCGATACGTCCGGGGTCCGCCCGAGCAGCAGCGCGGCGGCGACGCGCGATCCGGCGGGTGCGGTCTGGATGCCGAATCCGCCCTGCCCCGCGCACCAGAAGAAGCCCGCGACCTGCGGATCGAAACCATAAACCGGCAACCGGTCGGGCGCGAAGGTGCGCAGGCCCGCCCATTTGCGCTCGACCGCCTGCACCCGCCAGTCGACGACCTGCTCCAGCCGGTCGATCGCGATGGCGACGTCAAGTTCCTCGGGCGCGGCATCGCACGGATCGGTCGGCGTCTCGTCGCTGGGCGACAGCCACAGTTTGCCGCCCGCCTCCGGCTTGAAATAGAAGCTGCCGCCGATGTGCGCGACATGCGCCATGCCCTCGTGCGTCGGCGGATCGGTGCGCAGTTGCGCGAGCGTCCGGCGATAGGGCTGGATCCCCAGCGGCCGCGCCCCGACCTGCGCCGCGACCGGATCTGCCCAGGCACCGGCGGCATCGACCAGGATGCCCGCCGCGACCGGTCCTGCCGCCGTATCGACCTGCCAGTCGCCGCCGGAGCGGGCCGCGCCGCGGAAACCGGCGTTGGTCCAGATGACGCCGCCCGCTTTCTTCATCCGGCCCAGCGCCTCGGCATGCAGGCCCGCAACGTCGATATAGGCGCAGCTCGGCTCCAGGATGCCCAGTGTCCATTCCGGCCGCAGCCCCGGCACATGCTCTGCCGGATCGACGCGGGTCAGGTCGACGCCGCTGCCGGCGAATTCGGCTAGAAACGCGTCGATCAGCGGCGCTTCCTCCGCGCGTCCGATGTGCAGCGATCCCAGCGGCAACAGGTACGGTGCGATCGCGTCGCCCGACGCGCTGGTCAGCGGCTGCACATAGGGACCACCATAGGTTTCCGACCAGAACGCCGCCGACCGTCCGGTCGAATGATATCCGGCGACGTCCTCCGCCTCCAGCACCACGACCGAGGCGTGGGGGGCGATTTCCGCGGCGAAGGCAGCACCGGCGATGCCGCCGCCGACGATGGCGATGTCGAAGCGCTTCATGCCCCCGCCTCTGCCCGCGCCGACAGGAAGGCGTCAATCTCGGATAGCGCCCGGGTCCGCACCGGATCGGCCTCGCGAAGGATCTCGTGCGCCGATTCGCGGCCGAACCGCACGATCCGCGCGTCGGGCAGGCGCGCCGCCACCGCCAGCGCCGCGGCCGGATCGACCAGCCGGTCGTGCTCGGCGACCAGCATCAGCGTGGGCACGGTCATCGTCGCCAGCGCCGGCGACTCGCGCAGCGCCGCGGTCGAATCGAACGCCTGCATCACCCACCGCCAGCTCGGCGGCCCGGTCACCAGCGCCGCATCGCGATCGCGCCACCACGTTTCGTCGGCATAGCGCGACACGTCGGCGGTCAACAGCGCCTGGCGCGACAGCCGCGTATGCGGCCGCTCGTTGCCCTTCCACGCCGCGCGCTCGGGCTTGCCGAGCCCGCCGAGCAACGTCGCCATCGCCCGGCCGAAGCGCGGGCCGATCGGCGCATGCAGCCCCAGCATCGGTGCGACCAGGACGGCGGCGTCCGGCGCGATCGCCTGTTCGACCATCGCCCGCAGCACCAGGTGACCACCCATCGAATGGCCGATCGCGACGCGCGGCCCCTGCGCGGTCGCCGCCCATTCCGTCCAGAACGCGCGCAGATCGGCGATGTAGGTCGCGAAATCATCGATATGGCCGACCTGCGGATCGGGCGTCAGGCGCCCCGACCCAGCCTGCCCGCGCCAGTCGAGCGCGGTAACCCGCCACCCCCGCGCATGCCAGTACGCCAGCGTCTCGAGATATTTCTCGAAGAAGTCGCCGCGCCCGACCTGGAACAGGATCGATCCGCGGCACTCACCCGTCGCGGGCCAGTCGAAGACGCGCAGCGGCCAGCCGTCGGGTGCCGGCCAGGGGCGAATCGACGCGTCGGCCGGGTAGCGGCGACGGGCGGCGGCGAAGTCGTGGAAATCTGCCATCCGCGATGGTTACGTTTTGGAAAGCCGCACCGTCTAGGACTTTGCGGTTGATGGGGGATTACATCGCTCTTGCCCTGCTCGGCGTGCTCGGGCTGTTCCTGGTTTCTGCGGGAATCGAGGACGCGCGCGTCCGCGAGATCGCCAACTGGAAGACCGCGACGATCGCGCTGCTGGCCCCGCTCTGGTGGCTGGCGCTCGGGCTGTCGCCGTGGCCGGACATGGCGATGCAGGCGGGTATCGCGTTGATCGTGTTCGCTTTCTTTGCCGGCGCGTTCGCGCTGGGGCAGATGGGCGGCGGCGACGTGAAGCTGATCGGCGCGCTGTCGCTGTGGCTGCCGCTGACGCAGCTGGTGTGGATGCTGGTCGTGATGTCGCTGGTCGGCGGCGCGGTGACGCTGGCGCTGGTGATCGAGGCGCGGTGGCGGCGATCGTCCCGGCGAATCGAAATTCCCTACGGCGTGGCGATCGCCATCGCCGGGCTTCTCGCGATGCGGGAACCGATAATTAACCAATTCGGATGATGCTTAACGACGGATCAACCCGCCGTAATGCGAAAGGCGCGTGACTGAGATGGACGGACGCAAAATCTTCCTGCTGGTGGGGGCGCTTCTGGTCGCCGGCATCACCGCGTTCATGGCGCGCAGCCTGATGACGGGCGCGGGATCGCCGACCGCGGTGGCCGGGCAACCGGTCGTGATCGACGGTCCGGAAGTATTGGTCGCGACCAAGGCGCTGCCGGTAGGCACGATCATCGACGCGACCGCGCTGAAATTCCAGCCATGGCCCAAGGAACTGGTCGAGAACGCCTATTTCCTGCGCCAGGGCACCGACATGAAGAATGTCGTGGGCACCGTGGTGCGCTTTCCCATTCCCGCCGGCCAGCCGGTCAGCCAGGGTGCGCTGGTCAAGCCGGGCGACCGCGGCTTCCTGGCCGCAGCGCTGGGTGCCGGCATGCGCGCCGTGACGGTGCCGGTGTCGGCGCAGTCGTCGGTCGCGGGCTTCGTGTTCCCGGGTGACCGCGTCGACCTGTTGCTGACCCAGTCGGTACCCGGCGGCGGCGATGGCGCCCCGTTGAAGGCGTCGGAAACGATGCTGCGCAACCTGCGTGTGCTCGCCACCGACCAGAAGACCGACAAGGGCGTCGACGACAAGGGCAACACCGTCGTCACGCAATATTCCACCGTCACGCTCGAAGTGACGCCGGCCATCGCCGAGAAGATCGCGGTCGCCCAGACCGTGGGGTCGCTGTCGCTGTCGCTGCGCTCGATCGCCGACAATGCCGGCGAGCTGGAGGAAGCTATCGCGTCCGGCGAGGTCAACGTACCCGAGGGCACCGATCCCAAGGCGGAAAAGGCGATGCTGGCCAAGCTCGCCAGCCGCCCGACCGAGGGCAAGGGCAGCTATTCGACCGGTGCCGACGTCTCGCGCTTCCAGCGCTCGACCGTGCCCGGCAAGCCCGTTGGCGGCGGTGGCGGAATGCCGCCGATGGCCGGGGTCCCGATGGGCCCGATGCCGGCGAATGCACCCGCAGCGGCGCCGATCGGTCCGATCGTGCGCGTGTCGCGCGGCAACAATGTCACCGTGGTTCCGGTGGGGGGGAAGTAGGATGCGTGTTCTCAACAGGCCGCTCGGCCTGCCGCTGGCGATCTGCCTGGCGGCGACGGCGATCACCGCCACGCCCGGCCAGACGATCGCCCAGACGGTCAGCCGCGGCAGCGACGTGCTGCAGCTGAACACCGGGCGCGGCCGGCTGGTCACGCTGTCGGCGCCGATGTCCGACGTGTTCGTGGCCGACGACAAGATCGCCGACGTCCAGGTCCGCTCACCCACCCAGCTGTACGTATTCGGCAAGGCGCCGGGCGAGACGACCATCTCCGCCACGACCAAGGCCGGACGCGTCGTCTATGCCTCGACCGTCCGGATCGGCAACAATTTCGATTCGATCGGATCGATGCTGGGGCTGGCCCTGCCCGACGCGCAGATCGTCGCGACGCCGATGAACGGCCTGGTGCTGCTGACCGGCGTGGTCGCCGCTCCTGCCGACGCCGCGGAGGCCGAACGGCTGGTGCAGGCCTATGTCGGCGACACGACGAAAGTGCTGTCGCGACTGCGCACGGCGACGCCGTTGCAGGTCAACCTGCAGGTCAAGTTCGCCGAGGTCAGCCGCAGCTTCATCAAGAACATCGGCGTCAACCTGCAGGCGCAGGACAGCACGTCGGGCTTCCAGTTCGGGGTCGCGTCGGGTCGTACCGTCGGCACGATCGGTGCTGCGGACACATCGACGCTGCCGCAGCTCGACGCCTCGTCGCAATTCGGCCTGCCCGCAGGCTCGATCCGGCTGCCGTTCGATCCGCGCACCGGAAACTTCGTCTATCCCGGCACCGGCACGAAGTATAATTTCTCGAATCTCGCCAACACGCCGCAGCGCACCGCGCTGGGTCTGGCGGGCAAGCTGCTCGGCCTCGACATCCTGTCGGCGATCGACCTGGGCGAGACGGTCGGACAGGTCACCACGCTGGCCAATCCCAACCTGACCGCGCTGTCGGGCGAAACCGGCACCTTCCTGGCCGGCGGCGAGATCCCGATCCCCGTCAGTCAGGGACTCGGCGCGGTGTCGGTCGAATACAAGCAATATGGCGTCAGCCTGGCCTATACGCCGACGGTGCTGTCGGACGGCCGGATCTCGCTGCGCGTCCGTCCGGAAGTGTCGCAGCTGTCGGCGGCCGGCGCGGTCACGATCGGCGGCACCCAGATCCCCGCGCTGACCACGCGGCGCGCGGAAACGACGGTCGAACTCGGCTCGGGCCAGAGCTTCATGATCGCCGGGCTGATGCAGAACAGTCACGACAATCAGATCAGCAAGGCCCCCGGCATCGGCGACATCCCGGTGCTTGGCGCGCTGTTCCGCTCGAACGGCTTTCGACGCAACGAAACCGAACTCGTGATCGTCATCACGCCGTATCTGGTGAAGCCGGTCAACGCGAACGACATCGTGCTGCCGACCGACGGCTACCGCGGACCCACCGATGCCGACCGCGTCCTGCTGGGCACGCTGGCAAGCGGCACATCGGGTCTGCAACGGCCGAAGCCGACGATGGCCACGCCGTCCGCGCCGCCGCCGTCGATCGGTGCGGTCAGCCCGTCGCCGCTGATCCCCGCCCCGCGCGAGGACAAGCGCCGCGAGCAGGTGGCGCCCGCCGCCGTCGCACAGCCGGTGAAGACCAGGGACAAGAAGGGTTCGGCGCCGACGCCGGGCTTCAGCTTCAAGTGAACGTGGGTGTGAGGGAGAAGACGATGACACGCACGATCCGGATGATGGCACTGGCCACCGCGGCGCTGGCGCTGACCGCCTGCGGTACGCGCAACCGCGGACTCGAATCGGTGCACCAGCCGGTGGTCGAGCGCAGCGACTACGCCTTCGACGTCGCCGCCGGCGGCGACGGCCTGGCCCCGGGCGAAGCCGCGCGGCTGGCCGGCTGGATGGCGTCGTTGCGGCTCGGCTACGGCGACCGCGTCGCGATCGACGCCAATACCGGCAACGACGGTGGCGTACGTGACGACGTGTCGGCGCAGGCCGCACGCTACGGCCTGCTGGTATCCGACGAAGTGCCGATCACCACCGGGTCGATCGCACCGGGCACCGCCCGCGTCATCGTATCGCGGATGCGCGCCGCCGTCCCCGGCTGCCCCGACCACAGCCGCGTCAGCGGCGTGGAGTTCGAGAGCAACACCCAGTCCAACTATGGCTGCGCGATCAATTCCAACCTGGCGGCGATGGTCGCCCGGCCCGAGGATCTGGTCCGCGGCCAGCCCGGCGCTTCGTCGGCCGATGCGGCGGTGTCGTACAAGGCGATCGACACGCTCCGCAAGGCACCGACCACCGGCGCGGCCGGACTGAAGTCCGAAGACACCAAGGGGGGCAAGTAACATGAACGCCCCCTGGAATCCCGCGCGCGCGGCGACGCGCGACCCGTTCGTCGCCTTCGTCTGCGACGAAACCACCGCCGAGGCCATCCGCCCGATCGCGATCGAGCTCGGCTGGGGCGGGGAAAAGGTCAACAAGGGCGGCCTGCGCAATGCCGTGCAGACGTTGTCGGTATCGGCCAGCCCCAACGTGCTGTTCGTCGACCTGTCGGAAAGCGGCGACCCGCTGAACGACATCAACGCGCTGGCCGAAGTCTGCGAACCCGGCACCGTCGTCATCGCGGCGGGGCAGGTCAACGACGTGCGCCTGTACCGCGATCTCGTCGCCAGCGGCATCCAGGATTATCTGCTCAAGCCGCTGAACGCCGACATGCTGCGCGAAAGCTTTTCGCAGGCGCAGGCGATGCTCAATGCGCCCCGCGCCGTCGAAGTGTCGGTCGAGCGCCCGCATTGCTCGATCGCGGTGATCGGGACGCGCGGCGGCGTCGGCGCATCGACGCTGGCGACCTCGCTCGCCTGGCTGCTGAGTGCGAAGAACAAGCGGACCACCGCGCTGCTCGATCTCGACGTCCATTTCGGTACCGGCGCGCTGGCGCTCGACCTGGAGCCGGGCCGCGGGCTGACCGACGCGATCGAGAATCCCAGCCGCATCGACGGGCTGTTCATCGAACGCGCGATGGTGCGCGCGTCGGACATGCTCGCCGTGCTGTCGGCCGAGGCGCCGATCAACTCGCCGATCGTCACCGATGGTGCCGCCTTCTACCAGCTGCAGGAGGAAATCCGCGGCGCGTTCGAGTGCACCGTCGTGGATCTACCACGCGCCATGCTGGTCAATCACCCGCACCTCATCACCGACATCCAGGTCGCGGTGGTGGTGACCGATTTCACGCTGGCCGCGGCGCGCGACACGATCCGCATCCTCGCCTGGTTCCGCTCCAACGCGCCGCATACCAAGGTGGTCGTGGTCGCCAACCGGGTGCAGCCGGCCGCGCAGCAGGAGATCAACCGCAAGGATTTCGAGGGCTCGATCGAGCGCAAGGTCGATTTTGTCCTGCCGTTCGAGCCGAAGCTGGCCGCTCAGGCCGCCAAGCTCGGCAAGCCGCTGGCCGAAGTCGCCAAGGGCCAGAAGTCGCTCGCGCCGCTGGGCGATATCGCCGCGCACCTGCTGGTGAGCGCCGATGCCGACGCACCGGTCACCGAGAAGGCGGGCAAGAAGGCCAAGGGCGTCGCCGCCCCGGCCGCCGGCGGCTCGCTGCTCGGCAAGCTGGGTGCGCTGACCGCGCGCCTGCCCGGCAAGAAGAAGTGATATCGGCAGGGGGCGGCCGCGTGCCGTCCCCTGCCGCTCGAGTGTGAAAGGGATTCGTCCACGTGGAAATCGCGCCGCTCATGCTGATCTGTTCCGGCGCCTTCATGGTGCTGGTGCTGGCGGCGTTCGCGTTCAGCGGGCCGTCGGTCGCGCGGGCGCAGTCACGGCGGCTGACCGGCCTGCGCGATCGTCACGCCGCAGCCGCATCGATGGGCGCGATGGAAGCGCAGGTCCGCAAGATCGGCAACCGCAGCGCGACCAAGATGGACCTGACGATGGGGCGGCTGCTGCCCAACCCCGTACTGCTGCAGAAGCGCCTGTCGATGACGGGCAAGAACTGGACGGTCGGCAAATACGGCATGGCGACGGTCGGACTGGCGATCGTGCCCGCGCTGTTGCTGCTGTTAAAGGGCGCGCCGGTACTGCTGGCGCTGTTCGTCGGCCTGTTCGTCGGCATCGGCGTTCCGCATGCCGCTGTCGGCTTCTTCATCAAGCGGCGGCTGGCGCAGTTCAACGCCAAGTTCCCCGACGCGATCGAACTGCTGGTGCGCGGCCTGCGCTCGGGCCTGCCGATCACCGAGACGATGGGTGTGGTCGGTGCCGAGGTGGAGGGGCCGGTCGGCGAGGAATTCCGCTCGGTCAGCGACAAGATGAAGATCGGCAAGACGATGGACCAGGCGTTGCAGGAAACGTCGGACCGGCTGGGCACGCCCGAATTCCAGTTCTTCGTCATCACCATCGCCATCCAGCGCGAAACCGGCGGCAATCTGGCCGAGACGCTCGCCAACCTGGCCGAAGTGCTGCGCAAGCGCGCGCAGATGGCGCTGAAGATCAAGGCGATGTCATCGGAATCCAAGGCGTCGGCCTATATCATCGGCGCGCTGCCTTTCATCGTGTTCGGGCTGATCTGGTTCATCAACGCCAGCTACATGCAGAATTTCTTCATCGACGAACGCCTTATCATCGCGGGCGGCGGCGGGATGATCTGGATGTCGATCGGTGCATTCATCATGCGCCAGATGATCAACTTCGAGATCTGAGAGGGACGACGACATGACCTCTCCCAATGGACCGACGCTGCTGGGCGTGGACGTGCTGTGGGTGGCGACGCTGCTCGCCGCGGTCGCCTCGCTGGCCGTGATGTTCGCGATCTACACCGTCACCACGGTGCGCGATCCGATGTCGAAGCGCGTCAAGGCGCTGAACGACCGCCGCGAGCAGTTGAAGGCCGGCATCACCGCATCGACCAGCAAGCGCCGCGCGAAGCTGGTCCAGAAGAACGAGGCGACCGACCGCATCCGGTCGCTGCTGTCGTCGATGAAGGTGCTGCAGGATTCGCAGGTCAAGGCATCGCAGGTCAAGCTGATGCAGGCCGGCATCCGGTCGAAGGAATGGGCCGTCGCGGTCATCTTCGGCCGGCTGGTGCTGCCGATCGTGTTCGGCGCGCTGATCGTCTACCTGGTCTATGTCGCCGACATGTTCCCGCTGTGGGGGCCGCTGAAGCGCTACGGCCTGGTCGCCGGCGTGTTCATCCTGTCGTACAAGGCACCCGACCTGTACCTGAACAACAAGATCGCCAAGCGCCAGACCGCGATCCGCAAGGGTCTGCCCGATGCGCTCGACCTGCTGGTGATCTGCGCCGAGGCCGGACTGACCGTCGATGCCGCGTTCCACCGCGTGTCGAAGGAACTGGGCCGCGCCTATCCCGAACTGGGCGACGAATTTTCGCTGACCGCGATCGAACTGGGCTTCCTGACCGATCGTCGCAGCGCGTTCGAGAATCTGGCGGCGCGCACCAACCTGGATTCGATCAAGGGCGTCGTCACGACGATGATCCAGACCGAAAAATACGGCACTCCGCTGGCCTCCGCACTGCGCGTCCTGTCGGCCGAATTCCGCAACGAACGCATGATGCGCGCCGAGGAAAAGGCCGCGCGCCTGCCCGCGATCATGAC
>JAZKBG010000028.1:0-53227 GCA_040388765.1 Pseudomonadota bacterium
CCGGGAACATGCCGTTCAGCTTGATGATGTCCATCGTCGCCATGGCGAGGCCGGCGCCGTTGACCATGCAGCCGATATCGCCGTCGAGCTTGATGTAGGCCAGGTCGTACTTCGACGCCTCGAGTTCCATCGCGTCTTCCTCGGTGGTGTCGCGCAGCTCCATCAGGTCCTTGTGGCGGAACATCGCGTTGCCGTCGAAAGCGACCTTGGCGTCGAGCACCAGCAGCTTGCCGTCGTCCGTGACGGCGAGCGGATTGATCTCGATCTGCTCGGCATCGGTGCCCAGGAACGCGTCGTACAGCTTCGACGCGACGTTGGCGGCCTGCTTGGCGAGGTCGCCGGTCAGCCCCAGCGCGGCGGCGACGGCACGGCCGTGGTGCGCCATGAAGCCGGTCGCGGCGTCGATGTCGAGCGTCTGGATCTTCTCGGGCGTGTCATGAGCCACGGTTTCGATATCCATACCGCCTTCGGTCGAGGCAACCATCGAGACACGGCCCGTTGCGCGGTTGACCAGCAGCGCGAGGTAGAATTCCTTGGCGATGTCGACGCCATCGGTGACGTACAGGCGATTGACCTGCTTGCCGGCATCGCCGGTCTGGATCGTCACCAGCGTGTTGCCGAGCATGTCGGTCGCCGCGGCGCGAACCTCGTCGGCTGTCCTGGCCAGACGGACGCCGCCCTTGGCGTCCGGCGACAGCTCCTTGAACTTGCCCTTGCCGCGGCCGCCGGCGTGGATCTGCGCCTTCACGACATAGAGCGGCCCGGGCAGCTTGGTCGATGCCTCGACGGCTTCCTCGACCGACAGCGCGGCGAAGCCGGCGGGCACGGGGACACCGAACTTGGCCAGCAATTCCTTGGCCTGATATTCATGGATGTTCATGGGAAGCTGCGCCGTCCTTCGGATGAGATCGGAGATGTTCGCTTGCGCCTAAAGCATATCGCCGGAGGTGAAGCCAGCCTGCCTCGCGTTGCGATGCGGCATATCCTATATGGGTGCCATGTCCTGGCCCACCGGAATCGCGCTGTTCGTCGCCACCGTGATCTTCATGGAGGGGTTTGCCTATGTCATGCACCGCTGGGTGATGCACGGGCCGGGCTGGTTCCTGCACGCCAGCCACCACGCCCCGCGCCACGGCAACTGGGAATGGAACGACCTGTATGCGGTGATCTTTGCGGTACCGTCGATCGTGCTGCTGCTGGGCGGCGTACAACTGGGCTGGTGGCCGGGGTTCGCATGGATCGGTGCCGGAATCGCGGCGTACGGCGCGATCTATTTCGGGTTCCACGACGTGATCGTGCACCGCCGCATCGCCACGCGATACCTGCCGAAGTCGGCCTATATGAAACGGATCGTCCAGGCGCATCGCCTGCATCACGTGGTCGAGACGAAGCGCGGCACCGTCAGCTTCGGTTTCTTGTGGGCGCCGCGTCCCGAGGATCTGAAGGCGGAACTGAAGCGCCGCGACCGCGCCGGCGTCCGCCGCCCGCAGGCGGCCGAGCCGGCGGAGTGAGGCACGTCGCCGACTGGCTGGCGCGCACCGCGATGCTGGTGCTGGCGGCGCTCGCCACGCTGGCGCTGATCGGATCACTGGCCAGCGTGTCGAATTCGCGGATCGGCGGTGCGTTTCCCGGTGAGATTGCCGCTGCACCGTCCGCGCCGTTGCCTGCAGCGTCCGATCCGCAGGTCGTCGCGCCGGGTACGGGCACGATGACGATCGAATCGCCGGTGCCCGCGCCCGCCCCGCCCGCGCCACCGACCGCCCGCGAAACCGAGATCGCGCGCTGGCTGAAGGCGCTGACCTATGCGGTGATCGCGCTGGCCGCGATCGCCGCGGCCGGGGTCGTCGCGCTGCTGCGACTCGCGCCACGCTGATTGCCGAGCCCGCCTTCTGGATCGTCGCGACGATCGGTGTGACGATGCTCGGGCTGGCCAAGGGCGGGTTCGCAGGGATGGGCGCGCTCGCGCTGCCGCTGATCGCGCTGACGATCTCGCCGGTGCGGGCCGCCGCGATCCTGCTGCCGATCCTCATTGTGCAGGATGTCGTCGGGGTCTGGGCGTTCCGGCGCGACTGGGACGCGCAAGTGCTCGGCTGGATGCTGCCGGGCGCCGCGATCGGCATCGCGCTCGGCTATTTTTTCGCCGCGTCGGTTTCGCCGGATGCCGTGCTGGGCGCGGTCGGTGCGATATCGGTGGTGTTCGGGCTATACCGGCTGCACGTCGAGCGCACCGGAGTGCCGCAGACCGCCAGCCGGTCGCCCGGCTGGGTCGGCAGCCTGTTCGGTATCGCATCGGGCTTCACCAGCCAGATCGCCCATGCGGGCCAGCCGCCGTTCCAGCTGTGGGTGCTGCCGCGCCGCCTGCCCCGCGACGTGCTGGTCGGCACCACCGCGATCTTCTTCGCGGTGGTCAACTGGGTGAAAGTGCCCGCCTATCTGGCGCTGGGCCAGTTCAGCGCCGCCAATCTGACGATCGCCGCGCTGCTGCTGCCGGTCGCGATCCTGTCGACGCTGGCCGGCGTGTGGCTGGTGCGGCGGATCAGCCCGGCGCGATTCTACACCGCCATCTACTGGCTGATGATCGCGGTCGGCGCGAAACTGGTGTGGGATGCCGTGACCTGAGCCATATGTTGGCGAAGTTTCAACGATTTGCCGGCAATGCTCCCCCCGTGGATACGACACGTCTTGCGGAACGGGTTCCGGTAGCGAACACCGGCGACAATCGGGCGACCCTGCGTCGCTCGGTCGCGCTCGACGCGCGGGTGCGCGATCGCAGCGCGTCGCGCTTCTCGATCCGAGTCGTCGATCTGTCCCGCACCGGGTTCCGCGCCGAAACCGCATTCCAGTTGCGCCCCGGCAGCATCGTGTGGATCACCTTGCCCGGTTTACAGGGGCTCGAGGCGGAAGTCGCGTGGCAGCGCGGCGAGCACGTCGGCGCCGCATTCCGTCAACCGCTCCACCCCGCGGTGTTCGAGCATATCGTCGAGTTGAGCCGCTAGGGGCGGTCCGGTGGCTACAGGTCAGCCCCGGCGATCGGTCGGACGTGCGGCGATATCCAGGCCGCGACGCTGGCAGGTCGCCTGGATCGTGGGGAAGGACAGGTCGGTGCTGCGCTGCAGGGCCGCATTCATCGCCGCCTGACACTGCGCCACCGACTGATAACGAACCGGCTCCAGTCGCGCCTGCTGGCAGGCCGCGCCATCGTCGCCGCAACCCAGGATCGCCATCACATAGTAGAGCGGTTCCATCGCATCCTTCCCTTCGATCGCAACAACATCCGGCGCGGCGCGGCGGTTCCGTGCGGCGCCGGGTTGTGTGATGGCCGCAGACGCCTATCTCGCTCTTCATGCCCCCCGCCGTCGCCAGCCCGAGCGCGGACCGCCCCCTGGTCCCGACGCTCCGCCGTTTCCTGCCCTATCTGTGGCCGGACGATGCGCCCGGGCTGAAGGCGCGGATCGTCGGCGCGATGGGGTTCGTCGTGCTGTCAAAGCTGGTGCAGGTCTATGGCGCGCCGTTCGCCCTGCAGGGCGCGGTGGACCGGATGGCGAGCGGCGACCGCGGCCTGGCCACGCTCGTCCTGCTGCTGGTGATCGGCTACGCCGCCGCGCGGTTTGCCAGCGTGGTGTTCGACAACCTGCGCAACGCGGTGTTCGAGCGCGTCGGGCAGGACGCGACGCAGCGGCTGGCGGCGACCGTGTTCCGGCACCTCCACGCACTGTCGCTGTCGTTCCATCTCGAACGTCGCACCGGCGCGGTGACCAAGGTGGTCGAGCGGGGGACCAAGAGCATCGACACGATGCTGTATTTCCTGCTGTTCAACATCGCCCCGACGATCCTCGAACTCGCGCTGGTGCTGGGCATCTTCGCCACACGGTTCGGCTGGTGGCTGGTCGCGGGCACGGTCGCGATGGTCGCGGTCTACATCGTCTTCACGCGCATCGTCACCGACTGGCGCGCCGCGCTGCGCCAGGACATGAACGACCTCGATACCGGCGCGGTCGCACACGCGGTCGATTCGTTGCTGAATTTCGAGACGGTCAAATATTTCAACGCCGAAGAGCGCGAGGCACGGCGCTATGCCAACGCGGTCGCCGCCTATGCCAATGCGGCGGTCAAATCCGAGAATTCGCTGGCGTGGCTGAACATCGGCCAGAGCCTCATCACCAACATCATGATGGCCGGCGGCATGGCGCTGGTCGCGTGGGGCTGGTCGCGCGGGGAGTTCTCGCCGGGCGAAGTCGTGCTGGTCTCGACACTACTGGCGCAGCTGTTCCGCCCGCTCGACCTGCTCGGCATGGTGTATCGGACGGTGCGCCAGGGCGTGATCGACATGGGCGCGATGTTCGACCTGATCGATACCGAGACGGCGGTGAAGGACATTCCCGACGCGCCTGCGCTGGTGGTCGGCGAGGGCCATGTGCGGTTCGAGGGCGTACGGTTCGGCTATGGTGACGGGCGCGAGATATTGAAGGGGATCGACCTGGACGTGCCGGCCGGACACACGGTGGCTGTGGTCGGGCCGTCGGGCGCGGGCAAGTCGACGCTGGCGCGGCTGCTCTATCGATTCTGGGACGTGAGCGCCGGCCGGATCACGATCGACGGCCAGGACATCGCGCGCGTCGGCCAGTCCTCCTTGCGCGCCGCGATCGGCATCGTGCCGCAGGACACCGTGCTGTTCAACGACACGATCGGCTATAACATCGCCTATGGCCGCGAAGGGGCCGGCGACGCCGAGATCGCCGAGGCCGCGCGCGGCGCGTCGATCGCGCCGTTCATCCAGAGCCTGCCTGACGGGTTTGACACCCGCGTCGGCGAACGCGGGCTGAAGCTGTCGGGCGGCGAGAAACAGCGCGTCGCGATCGCGCGGACGCTCGTCAAGAACCCGCCGATCCTGATCCTCGACGAAGCGACCAGTGCGCTCGACAGCCGGACCGAGGCCGAGATCCTGTCCACGCTGGAAGCGATCGAACGGGGCCGCACGACGATCGTCATCGCCCACCGCCTGTCCACTGTGGTCCACGCCGACCGCATCGTCGTGCTGGAAGCCGGCCGGATCGCCGAACAGGGCACGCATGGCGAGTTGCTGCGCAGGGGCGGGCTGTATGCCGAGATGTGGGCGCGACAACAGGCCGAGCAGGAAGCGGCGCTGGCGGGGGAGTAGATTGATCCGTTTCGGCGACGTTCGCGTGGCTCCGCCGAACGGTGCCCCCGTGGGTGCGCCATTTCCGATCCAACCATGCTTGAGACCGACGCATGTATCGCGAACGCCCGCCCTCCACCAAATGGAAGGATCGGCGATGAAGGTGAACGTCAAGTCGTTGAGCGGCAGCTGGAAACACGGACACGCCCTCGACAAGCACATCGTGTCGAGCACGTACATCGGTGACAACGAACAGGGACATCCACAGTTTGACACCGTGCGAACCGATGTCGGAGAGGCGACATTTCAACTTAAATATCGCCATGACTGGTCCCAGGTCGCCCCCTTGGCCAAGGCAGTGGTGGCCCATGGTATCCCGAGTGCGGGCAGGATCAGCGCCGTCGTACCGATGCCGGCATCGACCGTGCGCGCTCGCCAGCCCGTCACCGAAGTCGCTACCGCAGTTGCACGAATTCTGAATGTTCCGTTGCTGTCGATTCTGGTCAAGGCGCCGACGCCCCAGCTCAAGAATGTGAAGACTTTCACCGAGAAGGAGGCCATCCTGCGCGGCACGATCACGGCAGCGCCGGCAAAAGGCGGGCCCCATCACGTCCTGTTGATTGACGACCTGTTCCACACCGGCGCATCGATGGAGGCTGCATACGAAGCGCTGATGGCGCGTCCCGAGATCGATCGGGTGACAGTGGTCGCGCTGACCTGGAGGTAAAGTCTTGTGGAAACCGTTTTCGTCGCCGGATCGATAGCGATCGGAACCCTAGCGCCGGAGGTCGTCCAGCGCATCGAGACGATGGTCGAACGCGAGATGGCGGTCGTGGTCGGCGATGCGGACGGCGCCGACAGTGCGATCCAGGCGTGCCTGCTGGAGGCAGGGGCAACGCGCGTCACCGTGTATTGCAGCGGCCGATCGCCTCGTAACAACATCGGCGGCTGGCCGGTCGAGCAGGTGTTCACGTCGGCGGCTCCCGGCACACGAGCCTTCTTCACCGCCAAGGACGTGGAAATGGCGCAGGTCGCAGATTACGGCCTGATGATCTGGGATTCGCGCAGCACCGGTACCCTGTCCAACATCATCGAACTGGTTGCGCGGAGGCGGACATCGGTGGTCTTCGTGAACAAGCACAAGGCGTTCATGACAGTCGGCGACGTCGCTGCGCTGGACCGATTGGTCGCGGTGATGTCGGACAGCGCGCGACTGAAGGCCGAAACCAAGATGCGATTGAGCAAGCGGATCGATGCGCTGCGCAGCGACCAGCTGACGATGCCTGTGTAGAGCCGATTCACGGCGGGCCGATGCAGGCCGTCATCGCCGCGTTCACCCGCAGGTCAGCCGAATCTCCTTTGCGCGGAAATCTACCACGATCGACGAACAGCGGCGCAGCTGGTCGCGGCCGATCGTCAGCCGCTCGAACGTCTCCTCATGCTCATATTGCGCGACCACCATGACGTCGTCGGGGTTCGCGGGCGGGTCGATCGTTCCGACCGGCTTGATCCGCCCGGCCGATCCCCAGTCGGTGACGCGCACCTGCATCGCGGTGACCGCCAGCGGGCCGATCGGCAACGGCGATTGCAGCACCATGCGCCGCAACTGCCGTTCGCGGCCCGACGGCGACAGGCTGCGCACGGCGTCGCCCGCATAGCGTCCGCCATGTGCGCCGGAAATCCGCAGCGCGGCGCGCGCGGTGACGCTGTTGTCGGGCTGGAGATAGGAGAAACCGACGCTGATGTCGCGGTCACCGACACGGATCGCGGTGGCGGCGGCGCCGTTCCAGTGCGGCGAGTCCGGACCGCCGGGATTCAGCGGCATCGCCACCGTGCGTTCGGTGCGCGATGCCCGGCCGGATACGAAGCGGACCGCATCGACGCCGATCATGCCCGGTGCGATCACGCAGTCGGCCCCCTCGACATACGGCTGATCGATCCAGTGCGCCCGCACCTCCTGCGTCCGACCAGCCAGCTGGAGTGTCACCGCGCCGAACGAACCGAACACGTCCGCGGGATCGGACAGCAGCGCGCCGCGGCCCTGTGCTATGATCTTCGCGCGCATGGCGAAATCGGGGTTGCAGAACATCCGCGGTACCGCCGACGGATCGACGCGCATCCGGCCCTCGACCCCGTTGACCCTCATCGGCAATGTCTCGTCGGAGCGGATCGTCAGAACACCGGGTCCGTCCGCCGCGCCGGCCGGTGTGCCGAGCAGGGCCGCCAGCAGCGCCATCCCGAATCGCAGCTTCCTCATGTCGTCGTCCTCAACGAGTCGCGCCCGGTTGCCCTATGCCACGCGATCAGCCGCAGCGCAGCCGGATCAGCTTCGCCCGCTTGTCGAACGTGATCGACGAACAGGCCGACAGCGCGTCGGCACCGATCGTGATGCGGTCGCGGCTGCGGTCGCGCTTGCCCTTGGCGGTCACCACCACCTCGTCCGGGTCGGGCGCGGCGGCGGCGGCTTCGGTCGCGATCCCGTCCGCATTGCCGAAGTCGCCGGTGCGCACGTCGATCCGGGCGATGCGCAAGGCGGCGATGTCCAGTGGCCGGGACAGGCTCATCGTCCGCACCGGCCGTTCCACGCCGAACGCGATCTCGGTCGATCGCGCATCCTTCGCCAGCGTACCGCCATGCAATCTCGCCACCGTGAGTGCGATGCCCGCGCTCATCATGTTGGCGCGACGGCGCAGGTCGAACCGGATGCGGACCGGTTCGCCGTCGAGTGTGATCCGCCCGAACAGTCCGACCGCGCCGCCGAACAGCCCGCCGCCATCGACCATCGGCAGCACCGTCTCGCGCTCGTCGGGCCGGGCATCGCGCAGCACGAACCGGACGACGTCGTCCTGCAACCCACCGGGACCGACCGATCCATCGACACCGGGCACGAACGGTCGCTCGGTCCAGCCGATCCGCTTCTTCTCCTCGCCATTGCCCAGATCGACACGGACCACCGCGGTGCGTCCCGGTACGCGGACCGGGCCGACCAGATAGTTCAGCCCGAACGGCCCTGGCTTCAGCTGCGCCCGTGTGGCCAGATCGGCGGTGACCAGCGCGAACGACGGCGCCCCGGGATCGACCAGCAGTCTGGCGGGCACACCGGCGATCGTCGCCGACAGCAGGTCACCCGCGCGGATCACGCGTTCGGGCGGCGGCGCGGCCCCGATCAGCAGGATGGGCAGAACGGCGAGCGCGCGGCGTGGGGTCGGGATCATGACGCCACCGTCGCGTGCGATCATGTCCGAACCGCGGCGCGTTTGCGGCCGGTTGCCGGTTCGGGCGACACCTCCTAAGTCCCCCGCGGTGTCAGACCCCCGCGCGAACCTGCAATCGATCTTCGGCTTTCCCGACTTCCGCGGCGTCCAGCGGCAGGTGGTCGATCGTGTCCTCCATGGGCAGTCCACCCTCGCCGTCATGCCGACCGGGGCCGGCAAATCGCTGACGTACCAGTTGCCCGCCACGATGCTGGAGGGGACGTGCATCGTCGTATCCCCGCTGATCGCGCTGATGCACGACCAGCTGCGCGCCGCCGAGGCGGTCGGCATCCGTGCGGCGACCCTGACCAGCGTAGACGGCAATCGCGCGGAAACCCGTGGCCGCTTCCTCGATGGTGCGCTGGATCTCCTCTACGTCGCGCCCGAACGCGCGTCGGGCGGGGATTTTCGCGAGCTGCTCGACCGCGGCCGCATCTGCCTGTTCGCGATCGACGAGGCGCATTGCGTCAGCGAATGGGGGCATGACTTCCGTCCCGATTATCGCCTGTTGCGCCCGCTGCTCGACCGGTTTTCGGACGTTCCGCGCCTGGCGCTGACCGCGACCGCCGATGCGCATACGCGGGCCGACATCCTCGACCAGCTCGGCATTCCGCACGACGGGCTGATCGTCGCCGGGTTCGACCGCCCGAACATCCGCTATGCGATCACCCCGCGCGACAACACCCCGCGCCAGATCGCCGACCTGATCGCCGAGACCCCCGGCGCGGGTATCGTCTATGTGCCCAGCCGCGCGGGAACCGAGAAGATGGCCGAGGCGCTGGCGAAGACCGGGCGGCCGACCCGCGCCTATCACGCCGGCCTCGACCCGGCGGTGCGCGCGCGCAACCAGGCGGATTTCGTGGCGTCCGAGGACATGGTGATCTGTGCCACCGTCGCGTTCGGGATGGGGATCGACAAGCCCGACGTGCGCTTCGTCGCCCACGCCGGGCTGCCGAAGTCGATCGAGGCCTATTATCAGGAAACCGGCCGCGCCGGCCGCGATGGCGATCCGGCGGTCGCGCACCTGTTCTGGGGGGCAGAGGATTTCGCCAAGGCACGCCAGCGGATCGGCGAGGTCGAGCCACAGCGCCAGCCCGGCGAGCGCACCCGTCTGACCGCGCTGGGATCGCTGGTCGAGACGACCGGGTGCCGCCGCCGCATCCTGCTGGCGCATTTCGGCGAGGAACCGGGCGAGCATTGCGGCAACTGCGACAACTGCCTGAACCCGCCGGTCGGCACCGACGTGACCGAGGTCGCGCGCAAGTTCCTGTCCGCGGTGTTCCGCACCGGCCAGTCGTTCGGCGTCGGCTATGTCGAGAGCATCCTGCTCGGCCAGTCGACCGAGCGCAGCCTGATGAACGGGCACGAGGCCCTGTCGGTGTTCGGCATCGTCGATGGCGATGACGCCGCGCTCATCAAGCCGGTCGCGCGCGCGCTCCAGACCCGCGACGCCTTGCGCGCCAATCCGCATGGCGGGTTGGAATTCGGTCCTGCCGCCAAGGCGATCCTGAAAGGCGAGGCGGAGGTGTCGCTGGTGGTGCCGCCGAAGCGCGAACGCCGTCGCCGTGGCACCGCGGCGGTGGGGGTGGAGGCCAATCCGGTCGGCGATCCGCTGTTCGACGCACTGCGCGAGAAGCGGCGCGCGCTGGCGAAGGAGGCCGGCGTTCCGCCCTATGTCGTGGCACATGATTCGGTGCTGCGCGACATGGCGTCGCAGCGACCACCCACGCTCGAGGCGATGTCGCGCATCGTGGGCGTTGGCGCGCGCAAGCTCGATGCCTATGGTGCAGCGTTCCTGTCCGTCATCAGAGAGTTCGCATGATCCGCAAAATCGACGACCACACGAGTGTTGCCCCGCAGATTTCGCCCGAAGAGGTCGTCGCGATCGCGAAGGCGGGCTATGCCGAGATCGTCAACAACCGTCCCGACGACGAAGAACCCGGCCAGCCGTCCGGCGCCGAGATCGCCGCCGCGGCGGAAGCGGCGGGCATCGCCTATCGCGCGATTCCGGTGACGCACGCAGGGTTTTCGGGCGCTCAGGTCGAAGCGATGGCGAACGCGCTCACCGCCGCCGCCGGCCCGGTGCTGGCGTTCTGCCGGTCGGGCACGCGCAGCGCGCATCTGTGGGCGCTGGCCCGCGCGCGGATGGGCGACGATCCGCAGACGCTGACCGACAAGGCCGCGGGCGCAGGATATGATATCGGCGGCATCCGGCCGATGCTCGACACACTGGTGTCGGGCGCGAGATAGCCGGGCCGTGAGCTGGACGCAGCTCGGCTGGTCGCTCGTCGCGATCCTGGTGCTGGCAGGGATCGCGCGGCTGCTGAAGCTGGGCGAAAGCCGGATCGCCGATGCGACCACCGCGGCGGAATTTGCCGAGGGCGCGCTGGCCGGCTTCCACGCCGGCCGCGCGCTGGTCGGCACCGACGGGGCAGCAGCCTTGGTCGCCGGCGATGCCGGCATCGCGATCCTGAAACGCCACGGCGCGCGCGTCGCGGTCCGCCGGCTGGTGCCGCCGCTGCGCCTGCGCGTCGCGATCGAGGGCGTGACGGTGGAAACCGGCGAGCGCCTGTTCGGCGACATCCTGCTGTTCGGCGTGACCGAAGGCGAAGTCCGCACCCTGGAGGACGAAGCCGGTCGGACGACGGTGGTGACGCTGCACTAGCGTCGCCCGACACTCCGGGCGTTTTCGGTGCTGATGCCATTCGCTCAAGCCACGACCGTCATCCCCGCGCAGGCGGGGATCAATAGTCGCTAGTGGCCGTGATACTCGCCAGATTCAGCCAGAATGGATTCCCGCCTGCGCGGGAATGACGACGTTTCTGACATGGCGGAATCATCACCGACGTGTCTGGTATGGCGCGGACGACGCGCCCGCTTCCCCCGCCACTGACACGGGTGTAAGCAATCGCCGTGTCCCTTCCCGACCCCGTCACCCTGGCGATCCCCGCCTTCGTCCTGCTGGTGCTGGTCGAGATGATCGTCGCGCGGCTGCGCGGGCGTGATCGTTACTGTCCGCGCGACACGCTCACCTCGCTCGCGCTGGGACTGGGCAGCACGATCGCGGGGCTGCTGACCGGGGGATTGTTCCTGGCGGTCGCGCTGTGGGTCTACCAGTTCCGGCTGTTCGACATCGGCTATGCATGGTGGGCGTTCGTCCTGGCGTTCGTGCTCGACGACTTCGCCTATTACTGGATCCACCGCGCCGGGCATCGCGTACGCTGGGCCTGGGCGGCGCATGTCGTCCATCATTCGAGCCAGCACTACAACCTGTCGACCGCGCTGCGACAGACGTGGACCGGTTTCTTCGGATTGACGTTCGTCATCAAGCTGCCGCTGTTCCTGATCGGCTTCCCGCCGGCGCTGATCGCGTTCGTCGCGGGCGTGAACCTGGTCTATCAGTTCTGGATCCATACCGAGGCGATCGGGCGCATGCCGCGCTGGTTCGAGGGCGTCATGAACACGCCGTCGCACCACCGCGTCCACCACGCGACCAACCCGCGCTATCTCGACCGCAACTATGCCGGTGTGTTCATCGTCTGGGATCGGATATTCGGCACCTTCGCGCCCGAACTGGACGAGGATCGCCCGCGCTACGGCATCGTCCGCAACCTCGGCAGCTTCAACCTGTGGTGGGCGGCGACGCACGAATGGATCGGTATCGCGCGGGACGTGTGGGCAGCGCCGTGGGGGTCTAAGCTGCAATATGTTTGGCGCGAGCCGGGCTGGAGCCACGACGGGAGCCGCGAGACGTCGGATGCGATCAGGGCGCGGTGGGAGGCGGGCCAACCGACCACCTCCCGTTCGTCCTGAGCGAAGTCGAAGGACGTGAACCAGGCGGGTCGCCCGCCCCATGGGCTTCGACTTCGCTCAGCACGAACGGGTAGGAGCGTGGTGCCCTACTTCAGCAGCTTCGGCCCCTCACGGCCCAGCACGTCCTTGATCTTGCTCGAGAACATCGCGAGGAACCCCGGCAGTTCGGCCTTCAGGTGAACCTTGTCGTCCAGCACGTCGAGCGTGGTCGCCACGCGCTGGCCCATCGCCGCGACGGTGAAGCGCAGCGTGTCGCCGTCCCAGCGATGCTCGGTCACGCTACCGCCGGGGATGAAGCTCTCCAGCTTGCCGATCCCCCCGGCGATCCGCGTCTTCGCGGCCTCGCGGCCCAGGCTGTGGGCGATATCGACTTCGACGGGTTCGGTCATGACGGGGCCTTTTCGGTGGCAAGGAGCTTTTCAGTGGCGAAGATCCGGGAATCATCCCCGAACGCCTTGAACTCGAGCGCGTTGCCGGACGGATCGCAGAAAAACATCGTCGCCTGCTCGCCGGCCTGCCCCTTGAACCGCACATGCGGCTCGATCCCGAACGCGATCCCCGCCGCCGTCACCCGTTCGGCCAGCGCTTGCCAGTCGGGCATCGTCAGCACGACGCCGAAGTGCGGGACGGGCACGTGATGGCCGTCGACCGCATTGGCGACCACGACCGGCTGTGCCGCGGGATCGAGGTGGGCGACGATCTGATGGCCGTAGAAGTCGAAATCGATCCACTGGTCCGACGACCGTCCTTCGGGGCAGCCCATCACGTCACCGTAGAAATGGCGGGCGGCGGCGAGATCGTGGACCGGGAAGGCGAGGTGGAAGGGCCGGAGCGTCATGGGCCTTGGTCTACGCGGAGCGTCAGGAAGAAGAAAGGTTGGTTCACGCGAAGGCGCGAAGGCGCGAAGAGAAGCAGAAGAGGTGTGCGCGCTGAGGTGTATCGCCTGCCGCGATAGCGGCCTTCGTCGGCGCAGCGCAGGTTGGGCTGTCGCGCTGACGCGCGACGGCAGCATTGAGGAATTTCCCTCCGCGTCTCTGCGCCTCCGCGTGAAAATCTCACCTCCTCCCTTCGCGCCTTCGCGCCTTCGCGTGAATCATTTCTTCTTCTGCCCACCCCCGCTAAAGACCCCGCGGACAATGCGCTTCCTTCTTCCCATCCTGCTCGGTGCCCTAGCCGCGACCGGTTTCGCGCCGCTTGAAATGGTGCCGCTCACGATCGTCGCGGTCGCGATCTGGCTGCGGCTCATCCACGACGCGCACAGCCTGAAAGGCGCGCTGCTGGCCGGGTGGCTGTTCGGGGTCGGGCACTTCACGATCAACAACAACTGGATCCAGCACGCGTTCGATTTCCAGGACCGGATGCCGCCCGCGATCGGCTATGTCGCGGTCGTCGGGCTTGCGCTCTACCTCGCGCTCTATCCGATGGTCGCGGCCGGACTGGTCTGGCGGCTGGCGTCGCCGCGCAGCCGGGGCGATACGGCGACGCCGCCGGGGGCGGCGTTCGCGCTGGTCGCCGGGGCCGCGTGGATCGCCGGCGAGTGGCTGCGCGCGACGATGTTTACCGGCTATGCGTGGGATCCGTTGTCGGTCGTGTGGGTGCCGGTGCAGCCGGTCGCGACGCTGGCGAGCATCGTCGGTACCTATGGGCTGTCGGGGCTGACCGTCGCGTTGGCGGGCCTGCTGCTGCTCGTGCCTCGCAAACCCGCACCACTCGTGCTGGCGGGACTCGCGGTGTTGCTGCCGGTGCCGCTGATGCTGGCCAGCTATCGCGGCCCCGCGCCGGTCCAGCCCGCCGCCACGCCGCGGCTGCGCGTCGTTCAGCCGAATATCGAGCAACAGGTCCATGTCTCGCCCGAGCGCGGCCGCTACATCCTGCGCACACTGGCCGGACTGTCGGGCCGGCCGGGTCCGGTCCCGCGGCTGATCCTGTGGCCCGAAGGCGCGGTGGATCCGTATCTGGAGGACGGCTACCCGGCCGACTGGTATTGGGGTCGCGGGTCGCCGGTCGCGGCCCGCGCCAGCATCGCGCGGTTGCTGGGGCCCAACGATCGCGCGCTGGTCGGCGGGACCGCGCTGATGTTCGATCGGGGTGGCGAGATCACCGGGGCGGGCAATTCGATCTTCGTCGTGAAGCCCGACGCGCGGCTGGGCGGGCGCTACGACAAGGCGCATCTGGTGCCGGGCGGGGAATATCTGCCGATGCGCGGCCTGCTCGAACCGCTTGGCCTGTCGCGGCTGGTGGCGGGCGAGATCGACTTCACCGATGGCCCCGGCCCGCGCACACTGGATGTTCCGCCGTTCGGAGCGATCGGCATGCAGATCTGCTACGAGATCATCTTTTCCGGCCAGGTCGTCGATCCCGCGCGGCGCCCGGCCATGATCTTCAATCCCTCGACCGACGCCTGGTTCGGTGCCTGGGGTCCGCCGCAGCATCTGGCGCAGGCGCGGATGCGCGCGATCGAGGAGGGGCTGCCGGTCGTGCGGTCGACTCCGAACGGCATTTCCGCAGTGATCGGTGCCGACGGACGGCTGATCGCGTCGATTCCGCGCTACCGCGCCGGCGCGATCGAGGTGGCGATGCCACCGGCCGGCGCACCGACGCTGTTCTCGCGCATCGGCAACTGGGCGGCGCCCATCGTCGCGCTGCTGCTGCTCGGCGGCGCGCTGGCGGTGCGGCGACGACGTTGACGGCGCGCGCCGGCGGGATTACGGGCGGGACATAAGGAAAGCTTTATATGGGCATGGCAACGGCCCGCGCTTTCGCTTCCTGCTCTTTCCTTCGAGGATATCTCATGCGTTCCAGCTATCTCTTCACGTCCGAATCGGTGTCCGAGGGCCATCCAGACAAGGTCGCCGACCAGATTTCCGACGCCATCGTCGACCTGTTCCTGTCCAAGGATCCCGAAGCGCGCATCGCGTGCGAGACGCTGACGACCACGCAGCTGGTCGTGCTGGCCGGCGAGATCCGCGGCAAGGGCATCATGGACGAAGCCGGCAACTGGGCCGAGGGCGTCCGCGACGAGGTCGAGAAGGCCGTGCGCGATACAGTGAAGCGGATCGGCTACGAACAGGACGGCTTCCACTGGGAGACGCTGCGGTTCGAGAACAACCTGCACCCGCAGTCGGCGCACATCGCGCAGGGCGTGGACGCATCGGGCAACAAGGACGAGGGCGCCGGCGACCAGGGCATCATGTTCGGTTACGCCGCCAACGACACCCCCGACCTGATGCCGGCGACGCTCGATTACAGTCACAAGATCCTCGAGCGGATGGCGGCGGATCGCCATTCGGGCGCGGCACCCTTCCTCGAGCCCGACACCAAGAGCCAGGTCACGCTGCGCTACGAGGGCAGCAAGGCGGTGGCGGCGACCGCGATCGTCGTTTCGACGCAGCATGCGCCGGGCTATGACCAGGGCGAACAGCAGGCCGAGCTCCACGCCTATGTGAAGCAGGCGATCGCCAGCGTGATCCCGGCCGAGTTGCTGAGCGACGAGACCGTCTATCACATCAACCCGACCGGCAGCTTCGAGATCGGCGGACCCGACGGCGACGCGGGCCTGACGGGGCGCAAGATCATCGTCGATACCTATGGCGGTGCCGCCCCGCACGGCGGCGGCGCGTTTTCCGGCAAGGATCCGACCAAGGTCGATCGCTCGGCGGCGTACATCACGCGTTACTTGGCCAAGAATATCGTCGCTGCCGGCCTGGCGCAGCGCTGCACGATCCAGCTGGCCTATGCGATCGGCGTGTCGAAGCCGCTGTCGCTCTATGTCGATACGCACGGCACCGGCACGGTCGGCGACGACGCGCTCGAAGCCGCGATCGGCAAGATCGAAAAGCTCGGCGGCCTGACCCCGCGCGGCATCCGTACGCACCTGGGCCTCAACAAGCCGATCTACGCCAAGACCGCGGCGTACGGCCATTTCGGCCGCAAGCCCGAGGGCGACTTCTTCCCGTGGGAGCGCACCGACCTGGTCGACGACCTGAAGGCGGCGCTGGCGGCGTGATGCTTGCCGCGGCCATCCGCGGCTGACATGTTCGACGCGTCCATGGAGGCGTCGCATATGTCGAAGATCCTGAAGTTCTGCGCGGGCGTCCTCCTGATCGGAGCGGCGCCCGCGCTGGCGCAGGCACCCCAGCCGCGGCTCGTGGTGGTGTCGGCCGACGCGCCGTTCGCGCACGTCAATTCGGGGTTGAGCCTGCCGGCGGCTTTGCTCGGCCTGCCGCGTACGCGTGTGCTGGAAACCGAAGCGCCGCAGCTCGATATCGCCGCCGAATATACTCGCGCCGATGCCGATATCCTGACCGTCTATGTCTATCGCGCAACATCGGGCGCGGTGCCGGTGTGGTTCGACCGCGCGCGCTGGGCGATCGAGACGCGGCCGGTCTATGGAACGCCGACGATCGCCGTGCCGCCGACGCCGATCGCACCGCCGGGACGCAGCACCGCGAGCGGGCTGATCGGGTCGTGGTCGCTGGCGGGCAGCGAGTACAAGGGCACCGGCGTCGCGCTGCTGCCGCTGGGCGACTGGCTGGTGAAGCTGCGCTATTCGTCGAAGACGCGCGACGGCACCGATGTCGCCGAGCGACTGCGCGCGGCGGTCACGGCCCTTGCGTGGCCGACAGGCGCGCCAGACGCCCCGGTCGCCGCCGCGATCGCAGACTGCGCCACGCCGCTGACATTCAAGGGGACGGCGAAGTCCGCCAAGGTCGATGGCGCATCGGCCCTGCTCGGCGCACTGATGGTCGGTGTCGCCAGCGAGGCGAAGGACAAGGGCGACGCCCCGCCCGCGACCTGGTGCCGCGACGCCGCGCGGCTCGACACCGCCGGAGTCTATCGCGCGAATGCCGCCGACAACGCCTATCTGCTCGCGCTGTCGGATGCCGGGCGCGGGGTCTGGGTGGCCCCGAGCGTCGGCGCGCTATTGATGGGGAAGGGCAAGCCAAACTGGGCGGTCGACCTGATCCTGCCCGGCCGCACGATCAACTATCCGCCGCAGGACCGCCTGCCCGCGCCGGCGCGCGTACTCGAATTGCTGAGCGGTCCCGCCATCTCCAGCGCGACGACATGGGGCGGGAAGTCGACGATCACGCTGCCGTCGGGCGTCAGATAGCAAAACCGATCGTCCGCGTGGCGGGATCGGCCGCGATCAGCCGGACGGTCAGGCGGTCGCCCGGCGCGATCCCCGTCGTATCGACGCGCGCGAGGATCGGCAGGTCGGCAAGCTGAATGCGGGTGCCGCGTTCGTCGATGTCGGTGGCGATTGCTGCGAAGCGTTCGCCGATCCGGTCCCGCAGCATCACCGCTTCGGCCAGGTCGATCACCGCGCGGTCGATTCGCGCGGCGCGGGCGTCGGCCCGCGCCATCGCCTTGGGCAGGCGGGCAAAGGCATCGCTCACGGCCGCCTCGATCGGGTCGCCGTTCGCGATGCTCAGCGCCGCGCGGATGACGTAGCGATCGGCCAGCCGGCGCAGCGGGGCGGTGGCATGCGCATATGTCGCCGCCATCGCGGCATGCCAGGGCGTCACTCCGGCGCGATACGGCGCATAGCTTGCGCCATGCCCGGCACGGCGGATCGCGAGCATCAGCGCGGCCTGCGCCGGATCATGTGGGTCGAGCGTACGCTCGAAATCCGTGAAGGGAATCGTGTCGGCCCAGTCGATGCCGAGTGCCGCCGCCTCGCGCCGCAGCCGCGCGACCGCGGCGTCGTCCGGCCCCTCCATCACGCGGAACAACCCGGTGCCGTGCGCCTGCAACAGATCGGCGACCGCCATGTTGGTAGCAAGCGACAGCGCCGCGTTCTGCGCCTCCGACTCCAGCATCGGGCGGTACGCCAACGTCAGCCGCCCGTCGGGTCCGGCCACCACCTGCTGGTCGGGCGGATCGACCCGCGCCGCACCACGGGCGCGCTCGGCGTCGCGGATGCGACGCGCCAGCTCGGCGAAACCCGCCGGCAGTTCCGCGTCGGTCGCGCGATCATAGGCCAGCTTGGCGCGGCTGCGGATGATCGCACGCTCGACACCGTCGAGCCGCACCGCGCCGTTACGCTTCACCCGGACGGCAAACACCACCGCCGGGCGCGGCCCGTCGGGGAGCAGGCTCGCGGCACCTTCGGCCAGCACCGGCGGGTACAGCCCGGCCTTGCCGTCGGGCAGATAGAGCGTCTCGCCGCGCGCCCACGCCTCGACGTCCAGCGCGTCGCCGTCCTCGACGAACCACGCGACATCGGCGATCGCATAGTGGAGCAGGAGGTCGTCGCCGTCGGCGGTGATCGCGAACGCCTGGTCGAGATCGGTCGCGGTGGCGGGATCGAGCGTGACGAACGGTTCGTCGGTTCGGTCGCGGTGCACGTTCGGGACCTGTCGCGCCGCCACCTCGGCGGCAGAGAGAACGGCGGGCGGAAAGCCCTCGGGCACCTGAAACTCCGTGCGGATCGCGGCCAGCCCCGCACCCAGCGCCGCGTCCGGATCGGCCAGCGCCCGCATCAGCCGCGCCGCGTCCGGATCGCTCGCACCGCGCGATCCACCAGCGCCTCGCTGACCAGCCCCACCACCGCGCCGGCAGCGACGTCGCTGGCATAATGTTTGCCGATCGGCAGCTGCAACGCGCCGATCCCGGTCGCCGCCACCGCCAGCACCGGCGTCCCGCCCGGCCAGACCCGTGCCGCCGCCCGAGCCACCGCCACCGCGCCGGCGGTGTGGCCCGACGGGAAGCTGCTGTAATGGTGCGACGTGCTCTCGCCGGGTTCCAGCCGGTACGCATGACCCTTCGCCACCGAATGGGGCCGCGTACGATCGATGCTGCGCTTGACCCATGTCTTGATCCCGGTCGCCAGCAGGTGGCTGGCGAGCATCCGCGCACCGGCCTCCGCCACCGCCGACCGGCGCAGCACCAGCCCGATCGCCAGCGTCGCCGCCGACAGCGCGATCAGCGGCGGCTGGTCGCCGGCCTCTGCCACCAGCCGGGCGACGCGCATCGCGCGCGTATCCTGCGGCTGGCGTGCCTTGGCGGCCGCCTTGCGGTCGGCGCGGTGTGCGGTCCTTGCTGCCTTCTTCACCCTGGTCATCGCCATCATACGCCCCAGCGCGCCCGCGGTTGCGGTTGCGCTCGCGCCCGCCTATCGGCCGTCACGTCATGGTCGATCCCGCCACCCACCGCCAGCTTTATGGCCGCAGCCAGGGCCACAAGCTGCGCGCCGGCCAGTCCGCGCTGGTCGAGGACCTGCTGCCGCGCGTGTCGGTGCCCGACGGCGGGCCGCTGGATGCCGCGCGTCTGTTCGGAAACGACCGGCCGCTGGAGCTCGAGATCGGCTTCGGTGCGGGCGAGCATCTGGCCGGACAGGCGGCGATGCGCCCTGGCCACGGCTTCATCGGCTGCGAACCGTTTCTGAACGGCGTGGTCGGCGCGCTGAACCACATCCGCGACGATGGCCTGGCCAACGTCCGCCTGCACATGGGCAATGCGATCGAGGTCCTCGACCGGTTGCCCGACGCCAGCCTTGCCCGCGTCTACCTGCTGCATCCCGATCCCTGGCCCAAGGCGCGCCATGCCAAGCGGCGGATGGTCAACGACGGGCCGATGGACCTGATCGCGGCCAAGCTGAAGCCGGGTGCCGAATTCCGCCTGGGCACCGACGACCCGACCTATTGCGCACATGCGATGATGGTGATGGACCGCCGCCGCGACTTCATCTGGCAGGCGAACACGCCGGCCGACTTCCTCACCCGCCCCGCCGACTGGCCCGAGACGCGCTACGAGCGCAAGGCGCGGACCAAGGGGCATGAGGTCTGGTACTTCCGGTACGTTCGCGTCTGAGCGTTTCCGCTTTCCCCACCGGCGGCTTGCGGTAAGGTTCGACGTAATGGCGGATGACGCGACGATCGAGGGGGAGAGGACCGGCCACCGGCTGGCGTCGAATTCGGCGCGGCGCGCGCTCGACATATTGGGCGATCGCTGGACGCTGATGATCCTGCACCTGGCGTTCACCCGCGTCCGCCGGTTCGACGATTTCCAGGCGCGCATCGGGCTGGCGCGCAGCCTGTTGACCGACCGGTTGCGGCGGCTGGAGGCGGCCGGCGTGATGAAGCGGGTGCGCTATCAGGATCGCCCGCCGCGCGACGAATATCGCCTGACCGAGATGGGGCTGGACCTGTTCGGCGCGTCGCTGATGATCATCCGCTGGGAACGGCGCTGGTTCTATGATCCCGACGTGATCGTCCACCGGCTGAAGCACGGCTGCGGCAACATCTTCCTGCCCGAGCTGCGCTGCGCCGCCTGCGGCGAGGAAGTGACGGCGCGCGACGTGGTGGCGACCGACGGTCCGGGCGCGGGCTTCGATCCGCCGGCGCGCCCGCGCGCGCAGCGCCGCTCGATCGTCGCGCGCGGCGATCTCGATCCGCACCAGAAGATGCTGGAGCGCGCGATCGAGGTGCTGGGCGACCGCTGGACCGCGCAGACGATCGCGTCGGCCTTTACCGGCAAGCGGCGGTTCAACGCGTTGCAGGCCGAACTGGGCGTCGCGCCGAACATCCTGTCCGAACGGCTGACCCGGCTGGTCGATCTGGGCGTACTCGTGCGGCGACGCTATCAGGACAAGCCCGAGCGCTACGAATATGCGCTGACCGAAGAGGGGCTGGACCTGTTCCCGCTGATCCTGGAACTGATCCGCTGGGGCGACCGCTGGCTGGCCGGCGACGCCGGGCCGCCTCAGCGGCTGGTCCACCGCGGGTGCGGCGCGGCGCTGGTGCCGAAGATCACCTGCGATCAGTGCGGCGACGTGGTGACGGCGAGTTCGACGACGTTCGAGTGAGGCCGGGCCGGTGGCCCGAGTCCCGTCACCCCTGCTGGAAATCCAGCCATGCCGGCACCGCGGCCCCGTCGCGCAGTGTCTCCATCCGCCGCGTGTCGATATAGTCGCGCCACGCGACGATCAGCCCGCCGCGGAACTCGACCACCGCGGCATAGGGCATCGCGACTGCGGTGCCGTTGGTGCGGGTATAGGCATCGATCCCCTCGACGAACAATCGGTCGCCCGCTTCGGCCGCATGCAGGATCCGCCACCGCGTCTGCGCCATGTCGCCGCGCAACTGCTGCAGGAAACCGCGGATCGCGGGCTTGCCGACCAGCGGCGGGAACGCGCCGACCGCGACGTGCCACACGACATCGTCGGCCATGCCGGCCAGAGCGCCGTCGATGTCGCCCGCGTTCCATGCCGCGATGACGGCGGCGAAGCGATCCGCATGGCTCATCCGAGCATCCCGATCACCGTCTCGCGCAGGTGGCGGCGCGATACCTTGTTCATCACGTTGCGCGGCAGGGCATCAATCGTCACCATCGCCTCGGGCAGCTTGAACTTCGCCAGCCCCTGTTGCTCCAGCCAGCCGGCGACGTCGCCTAAGGTCGGCGTCGCGCCATCGACCGGCACCGCCGCGACGCACATCCGCTCGACCAGCCGCTCGTCGGGGATGCCGACCACCGCGGCCTCCTTCAGCATCGGGTGCCCGGCCAGCAGATCGTCGATCTCGGCCGGCGAAATGTTCACGCCGCCGCGCACAATGATGTCCTTGCACCGCCCGACGAAGCGATAGAAGCGGTCGTCGGTCCCGGCGATCTCGAACAGGTCGCCGGTGCGGTAGAATCCGTGCGCGTCGAAGGCGTTCGCGGTGACTTGCGGATTCTCCCAATAGCCGCCGAAGGTGGCCGCGCCCTGGAAGCGCAGCTCGCCGGGACGGCCGGGTTCGGTAATGTCCGCCTCGGTATCGATATCGACCAGCCGCGTCTGGATCATCGTGTTCGCGCGACTGCCGGGCCACTCGATCCCCGCGACGCCCATCCGCGGGAAGTAGCGCGCGCGATCGTGATGATCGGGCACCTGCCGCGCGTCGCTGAACAGCGACGCGCCTTCGTTCGAGCCGAAGATGTTGCAGACCTCGATGCCGTAGTCGCGCGCGAAGCCCTCGATCATCCACGGCGATAGCGGGGCCGATCCCGACCCGATCGCGCGCAGCGACGACAGGTCGCACGCATCCATCAGCCCCGGCGTCTTGAGCAGCGCGTTGAGGATCGCGGGCGCGGCGATGGTGTAGTTGACCCGCTCGGCGGCGATCTGCGCGAGATAGACCTTCAGGTCGAACGGGTAGTGCAGCACCAATGTGCCGCGGTGCATCAGCCACGGGGTGACCAGCCCAAACGACCCAATGTTGACCAGCGGGAACGGGTTGAGCAGCACTTCGCCTTCGCGGATGTCGGCGGCCTCGGCGACCATCTCGCCGTTGACCACCCAGTGGTTCATGTCGCGCGGCACGCCCTTGGGCCGCGCCTCGGTACCCGACGTCCAGAAGATCGTGAAGACCTCGCCTGCGCGCAGTGGGTCGGCTTCGTGATAGGCCGCGGCGTCGGCCGGATCGGCGGCGGCGATCGCGGTGTCCAGATCGACCGTGCCGGCGGGTGCGTCGCCGCCGTGGATCAGCACCTTTTCCACGCCTGTGGCCAGCGCCATCGCGGCGTGGTCGTGCCCGGCGAAGGATGCCAGCGTGACGATGGCCCTGGGACGTACCGTATCGACGACATAGCCCAATTCATGCGCGCGATAGGGCATGACGACCGGCGAGATGATGACCCCGATCCGCGAACACGCCAGCGCCAGGATCACCGTCTCGGCGATATTGGGCAATTGGTAGGTGAGGATGTCGTCCTTCTTCAGCCCCAGCCCGAGCAGCGCGGCGCCGACGCGATCGACTTCGGTCCCGAGTTCGCCCCACGTCAGCCGCCGTGGTGCCTTGCCGTCCAGGTCGGCGCGGTTGAGCGGGTCGATCAGCGCCAGCCGGTCGGGCACCTCCCGACGATTGCGCTGCAACCAGTCGTCGAGTGTGCGCGTCCCCCACCACCCCTTGGCGGTGAAATCGTCGATGCGCGCTTGCGGGGTCAGTTGCACGTCACTCTCCCAAACCAACCCCGTTCGTTTCGAGCGAAGTCGAGAAACCCTCTTCGATCCTTAGCCCCGTTTCTCGACTACGCTCGAAACGAACGGCTGGACGCGTCAAACCCGCTTCGGCGGCCACGGCACGAACCCGCTGGTCCGCGCGATATAGTCGGCATAGCCCGGCTTGGTCTTGCGCATGCGGAATTCCAGCGTCGGCGCGCCCGACCATTTCATCAGCGTCCACGTCAGCAGGATCGGCCCCGGCAGCGCCAGCCATCCGAGCGGCGTCTCCGCGCCGATCAGGAACAGGCCCCACCACACGCACGCGTCGCCGAAGTAATTGGGGTGGCGGGTATAGCGCCACAGGCCCGTCGACAGCACCTGCCCCGCATTCTTCGGCTTTTTCCGAAACGCGGTCAGCTGGAAATCGCCGATGCTCTCGAAGACGATCCCTAAGATCGCGAGTGCCGCGCCGATGTAAGCCAGCGTGCCAAGCGCGACCGGCTCGGTCTGGATCTGCCCCAGCATCACCGGCAGCGCGACGATGAACTGCAGCGGTGCCTGCGTCACGAAGACCAGCCAGAAGGAGGCGCGCGCATAGCTCCAGCCGCGCTTCTCCTCGGCCTTCTCCATCATGCGGACATAGCGTCGGTCGGGCCCGTGATCGCGCCACCGCCAGAACAGATAGCCCCCCAGCCGGATCGCCCAGACCGCGCAAATGCCGAGCAGCAACACCCGGCGATCGGTCGCGACGTCCATCTGCACGAACGTCGCCAGCGCGAGCAGCGCCATGCCCAGCGCCCACCACGCATCGACCATCGTCACATCGCGGATCGACGCGCAGATCGCCCACATGGTGGTGAAGGCGATGACGACGGTGACCGCGTCGATCGCGAGGATTTTTATGACGTCCATTTGCCCCCCTTGTGCTCCCGCGCAGGCGGGAGCCTAGAGCCACACAGGACATCGCTCGACGCCCTGGGCCCCCGCCTGCGCGGGGGCACGGCTGATTATCTTCCGGTCGAAATCGTCTCCGCATCCAGCATCCGCGCCAGCGCGCGTTCCTGTGCCTTGGGATCGCGCGATTTCGCGGCGCGGACTTCCATCGCCATGCGGTCGGTATCGATCTCGTCCGCGCCACGCCGAATCGCGGACAACCCGACCTTCGCGATATCCGCCGGACTTTCCTTGGCCCCGCCGACATGCGCCGCCATCCGCGTGTCGACCGATCCCACGATCAGCGCCGACACGCTCGTACCCTGTTTCGCCAGTTCGGCGCGGATCGAGGTGGTCGCGGCGCGCGCGGCGAATTTCGACGGGCTGTACCCACCCATCGCCGGCACCGCGACCACCCCGCCCGACGACAGGACGTTGACGATCGCCCCGCCGCCATTGGCCTTGAGCACCGGCGCGAAGGCGCGACACATGCCGAGCAGGCCGAAATAGTTGACCTCCATCTCCTCGCGCGCCGCGGCGATGCTGTCCGCGCCGATCAGCCGCTGATTGAGGAACGCGCCGGCGTTGTTGACGACGATACTGACGTCGGTCGCGATCCGCGCCGCTTCGACGATCTGGTCGGGCTGCGCCACGTCGAGCTTCAGCGCCACCACCTTGTCGCCATCGACCAGATGCGCGGCGTTGGCGGGATCGCGGCTGCCGACGTAGACCTTGGCCGCCCCGGCCGCGATCAGCGCGCGCACGAACGCCTCGCCGATGCCGCGGTTGCCGCCGGTGACGATGGCGACGGATCCGGCGATCTCCATCACGCCGCCGCCGTATAGAGGATGTCGGCGGGATGCTTGGCCCCGCGGACCAGCTCGGTGCCCGGCGCGAACATCATGCCGCGGCCCCAGCTTTCGGCGAACGGCATCTCGTGGTTCCACTCCCACGCCAGCCGGCGATGCGCGATCTTCCACTTGCCGTCGCGCCGCTCGAACCGGTCGATCGCGCGCGCCAGCGTCAGCGTGTCGAACACGTCGCCGCCCTTCTCCTTCATCCGCGCGAAGGCCAGGATGTAATGCTCGGCCTGCGCGACATCGCCGTCGAGCTCGACGACGATGTTGGTCGCCAGATGATTCATGATCCCGCCTTTGGGCAGCATCTTCGCCATCAGCGCGACGTAATCGGATGCGGGGCCGTTATAGACGCCGCCGTGATCCTCGATCGCGTCGGGGTGATAAGCGTCGGCGATCAGCGCGATCTCGGCACGATCGGCCCCGCGCAGGTACAGGTTGATGACGTCGGTGATCTCCTGCTTGTCGAGCAGGGCCTGGATACGCGGATCGGTCATGCGGTCACTTTCGTCAGGTCGATGATGTCGGAATCGGGCGCGTCGGCGTAGAGCCGTTCGACCTCGGCACAGCGGCGTTCGATCACCGCGCGGCGGTTGATCGTGCCCTTGTCGCTCATTTCATGCGCGTTGGCCGATGGCGGTTCGTCGAGGATCAGCGCGCGGGCGATGCGCGACGATCCGCCGTGCTGGCCCGCATTATAGGCCCGCAGGCCCGCCTCGATCTCCGCCCGCCCGGCATCACCGGCGGTCCACAGCATCAGCGTCAGATACGGCCGGTTCTCGTCACACAACACGATGTCGCGAACGTTGGGCGCGAGCGCCTTTAGCAACTGGTCGCGGATCGATCCGCCATAGACCCAGGCACCGGAGGACAGCTTGAATTCCTCCGCCGCGCGGCCCGCGAACGCCAGTCCCGCCTCGGGCCGATCGGGGTCGTGGAACACCGCCATGTCGCCGGTGCGGTAATAGCCTTCGTCGTCGAACGCCTCAGCGGTCTTGTCCGGCTCGTCGAGATAACCGCGCGTGACGTTCGGCCCCTTGGCGCGCACTTCGTAGCGATCACCCGCGGGCACCAGTTTCACCTCCGCGCCCGGCGCGGGCAGGCCGATACCGACCTTGTCGGTCTCGAAATGGATCGCCATGAATGCCGACACCGTCTCGGTCGAGCCGTAGCCCGACGTCAGCATGATGCGGTGGCCGGTTTCGGCAATCGCGCACGCCTGCAACCGGTCGTACACCGGCTGGCTTAAGCCGGCACCGCCGTACAGCATGACCTTCAGCTGCGAGAAGAAGGTGCGGCGCAGCACCGCGTCGCTCTCCAGCGCCTCGACCAGCATGCCATAGCCCAGCGGCACGTTGTTGAAGAACCGCACCGGCACCTCGCGCAGGTTGCGGATCGATTCGGCGAACAGCCCCGGCGCGGGCTTGCCGTCGTCGATGTACAGCGTCCCGCCTTCGGTCAGCGTCGTGCGCATCACGAACGCGCCGGCGGCGTGATGCCACGGCAGCCAGTCGAGCATCGCGTCATGCCAGCCCGCCGCCTCGCCGACCATCTGGCGGCACTGGATCGAATTGGCCCCGAGGTTGGCGAAGCTGATCGCGACCATCTTGGGCAGGCCGGTCGATCCCGATGTCAGCATATACGCCGCGATATCGTCCCCGTCGATTCGTGCGATCGCCGCCGCCACTGCGTCGGTCGGCGTGGCGGCATAAAGGTCCGCCAGTGCCACTGCGGGCTTCGGGGCCATGCCGGGATCGCCGGTCGCGAGAGTCGAGTCGCCGAAATCGAGTGTGGCGAGCGCAGGCCCCAGTCGCGCGGTATCTTCCGCCACGACGATGCCGGGTTTCACCTTGGCGACGACATGCGCCAGGCGACCGAAATCGCCGCCGAGTGCGCCGTACGCCGAACTGACCGGACATACCGGCAGACCCGCCGCCCATCCGGCGAAGGTCATCACCGTGAACGCCGGCGTGTTGTCAGCGATCAGCAGCAGCGGGCGTCCGGCGGGGGCACGGTCGAGCAGCCACTGCGTCGCCGCGTCGATCCGGTGCTTCAGATCGCGATAGCTCAGCGTCGCCCAGCCCTCGCGACCCTTCTCGCGCCACGCCAGCGCAGGCTTGTCGCCCTGCCGCGCCGCGGAATCCGCCAGCGCCTGCGGCAAATTGGGATCGAAGTCGCCGATCGGCACGCGGCTGCGGATCAGGATGCTGCCGTCCTCGCGCCGATCGACGTCCAGGTCGACCGGCATCAGCTTCGCCTCGCGGAACGGCGGCAGGTCTGCGGCGGCGTCCACGTGCGTCAGCGGCCTGGTGCGAGACGGCATGCGTTCGATCCTCCCCCAACACCGTCGAGTAAAGTCATCCTCAGACGGCCTTGCGGTTCAGCATGTCGTCCACTGTCGGCCGGACGCCCTTGCCGGCGATCTGTTCGTCCTGCAGCCGCCCGTCGAAATATTCGCGCCAGTGGCGAATCTTGCCACCCTCGTAGTTCAGGATGCCGCAATAGGGGATGGCGACGCGGGTGCCGTCCATCGTGTCGAATTCGTCGACGCCCTCCATCCACACCGTGTCGCCGACCTGCGCCACGTCGAACAGCCGCCAGCGGTTGTTCTTCAGCCGGCCCTTCATCGCCTCCAGCGTCTTGCGCATCGTCTCCTTGCCCTGGATCGGCGGCTTCATCCCGCCCGAATTGTTCCAGGTGATGTCGTCGTGCAGCTCGGCCAGGACGCCGTCCGCGTCGGCGCGGTGCCAGCTGTCGATCACGCGCTTCAGCGATGCGATATGGTCGGTCATGTGTCTCTCCCTGGATAGCGCCGGGCCGGTCACGGCAACCGCCACGCCGCCCATCATCAAAGTTCGGCGGTCGATCACGCCTGGACGACCAGGCTGACCGTCGTGGTTGTCGATCCGCCGATGTTCAGCGTCTGGACGGTCTTCGCGCCCTCGACCTGATAGTCGCCGGCGGTGCCGGTCACCTGCTTGAACGCATCCAGTGCCATGCGGACGCCGGTCGCGCCGACCGGATGGCCGCAGCCGATCAGCCCGCCCGACGGATTGACCGGATTGGCCCCGCCGATCGTAATCGAATCATCCTCGACGCGCTTCCACGCCTCGCCGGGTGCGGAGAGACCGAGATGCTCGATCGCCATATATTCGGTGGTGGTGAAACAGTCGTGGACCTCGAACGCATCGACCTGGTCCACGCCGACGCCGGCGCGCGCCCGCGCCTCGTCGGCGGCACGGCGGACTTGGGGAAAGACATAGTTCTCGGGGTCGGCGACATCCAGCTTGCGGCGCAGCGAGATGGGGGCGGAGCGGTGCCCCCAGCCGGTGATCCGCGGCAGGCTGTCGATGTCGATTCCGCGCGCGTCGGCATAGCGTTTCGCCCGCTCTGGGCTGGCGAGAAAGATCACGCTGGCCCCATCGGTCACCTGCCCGCAATCGGTCTTGCGCATGCGCCCCTCGACCACCGGATTGGCGGTCGCGTCGTCGGTGAAGCTGGCGTCGCTGAACTGCCATCCGCGCGTCTGGGCATTGGGATTGCGGCGGCCGTTGGCGAAGTTGATCTCGGCGATCCGCGACAGATGCGCCATGTCGATGCCATAGCGGCGATCATATTCCTCGGTCAGGTCGGAAAAGGCGCGCGGCCAGACATATTGGGCGTCGCCGAACTCGTGCCCAGTCCACGCTGCCGCACCCAGATGCTGCGCAGCAATTTGCCCGGGCACGTTGCGCATCTGCTCCATCCCGACCACGCAGGCGAGGTCGTAGCGACCGGCGTCCAGTTCGGCGGTCGCCGCCAGGATGGCGACCGATCCGGATGCACAGGCGGCTTCATGGCGCGACGTCGGCAGGCCGTCGAAATCGGGATGCGCCAGACCGAAGAAGCCTCCGAGCAGCCCCTGTCCGGCGAACAGCTCGGCGACGAAATTGCCGACGTGGCCGGTATCGACATCCTTTGCATCGAGTTGCGTCGCGTCCAGTCCGGCCTGCACCGTTTCGGCGAAGGCGTCGGCCAGATCGATCCCGCGCCGCGACCAGTTGTCGGCGAAATCGCTCTGCCATCCACCCAGGATATAGGTCACGACGCTCTCCAGTCCGGCCGACTCATTGGTCAGTCTTGTTACGCAAGCTTATGATGGCGCGAGCGCCGGGTCAACCGGGTTTGCGATCGACGCCAGCGCATCGACCGCGTGTCCGAACGGACGGATCGAACACAGGACCAATGTGCCGGCAACGGGTCCGAGCACCGCCACTGCGGTGGCGATCGCCGGCCCAAGCGCCTGGGCATCGCCGATCACATGTTGCGCGATCAGCGGTACGCTGACCGGCCCGATCGCGATGCCGACGATGCCCAGCACGAAATAATACAGCGCCGCCGTGCGCCCGCGCAGGTTGCCCGGTGCCGCCTCGGTCAGCGCCGCGACCGCGATCCCGCCGGACGCGGTGAAGGCGACCATCGCGGGCGCGAGAATATACACTGCGGTCCAGCCGTCGGGGGCGAGACACGCCGCGACCAGCATCGGCGTGACCAGCAGGATGGACAGCCCGGTGATCTTCAGGCTGGCCGCGCGGACACCACGCTTCGCCAGATACGACGACAGCCACCCCGCCGCCGCCAGCCCTAACCCGCCGAAGACGGTGACGACGAAGCCGTAGCGCAGCCCCGTCTCGCCCGGCGTCCAGCCGAAGGTGCGGATGAAATATGCGGGCATCCATGACAGGACACCGTAGATGACGACACAATAACAGGCCATGCCGCCCAGATGCAGCACGTGGAACGCGCGGTGGCGCCCGATGTGCGCGACCAGCCCCGCCGCCTTGGCCTGCGCTTTCGGTACGACGACCTCTCGCCGCGCGGGCTCGGTGACGAACCCCAGCAGCACGACGACGATCAGCCCGGCGAGACCGACCAGCACGAACGTCGCCTGCCACGGCGCCAGCCGCCCGACCACTGGGAGGACGAGCCCCGACGTCCGCGAGATCGCCGCCACCGCCGCGCCGCCGACCATCAAGGCCAAACCGGATCCGACCGACGATGCCATCGAATAGACGCTGATCGGAAAGGCGCGTTGCTCGGCGGGGAAACTGTCGCCGATCATGCTGATCGCTGCTGGCGACAACGTCGCCTCGCCCGCGCCGACGCCCATCCGCGCGAGGAAGATCTGCCAGAAGCTGGACGACAGTCCGCAGGCCGCGGTGGCGAGGCACCAGATTGTCACCCCTGCGGCAATCACCCGCTTGCGCGACACGCGATCGACCAGCCAGCCGAGCGGCAGGCCCATCGCGATATAGAACAGACCGAAGGCGAGGCCCTGCAACAGCCCGATCTGGGTGTCGGACAGGCCGAGGTCGGCCTTGATCGGGTCGATCAGCAGGCTGAGGATCGTGCGATCGACGAAGCTGACGGTGTAGCCGAGCGTAAGGACCGCGACGGCGAACCAACTGCGGGTGGGGGAAGGCCAGTCGGTGGTAGAACTGGTCACACCATCGTTACCTGTTGCTGTTCCCCGGCGAAGGCCGGGGCCCAGTTCCAGATCGCCGACGAAAAACCGATACGAGTCGCAACCGGACCCCGGCCTTCGCCGGGGAACAGCGTTTTTCTGTTAACCGCACTGCGGAGGTCCATCACCGCGTCTCGGAATCGAAATCCGTCACCATCCCCATCTGGTCGAGCAGATGGTGGCGGTCGTAATATTCGCGCCACACCTTGATCCGGTCGCCCTCGAATTCCAGCGCGCCGCACACCGGGGTCGCGCCCGGCTTGCCCTTCACCACGAAGGTGTCGAGGCGCTCCATGTAGAGGATGCCGTTGATGACACCCATGTTCGACACCTGCAGGTCGATCGAGTCGGCCAGCGCACCCAGTCCGGAAATCCGCTTGTGGATGGTGTCGCGCCCGACGATGGGGTCGATCATCATCGAATGCAGCACCGAATCCTCGGTCATCAATGCCGCCGCGGCGTCCCAGTCCATCGCGTTCCACGCGGCGATCATCTGGTGGCCGACCTCCACCTTGCGCTCGTCCGACACATCCGCCATCGCCGCTCTCCGTCATTCAGTAGTTTTATGCAAGTGATGGTGACGCAGCCATCGGCGCATGTCAACTCGGGTGCAGCATGACCGCAGCAAAGCGCGCGTCGAGCGCCCTTGACAAGCGCCTCGCCACGGCGGATGTTCGCCCGGCTTGCTTAAAGCGACTGAGTTGCCCGCGACAGCCCGAAGAAGGGCTGCGCGAGGCCAGGGGAGGATTATCATGGCCGCACGTCGTTACCCCGCACTGTCCCGTCTCGCGCTGTCGGGCGCCGGCCTGATCGCGCTGGCCGCTGCCTTGCCCGCCGCGGGGCAGACGACTGCCGGCACTCCGCCTGCGCAGGGCGCCGCGGCCGATGGCCCGCAGCTCGAAGAGGTCGTCGTCACCGCCCGCAAGCGACAGGAAAGCCTGCAGGACGTTCCGATCGCGGTCACCGCCTTCCAGGGCGAGGCGCTGCGCGATGCCCAGATCACCGACCTTTCGGCGATCGCCGGCCGCACGCCCAGCTTCACCTTCCAGAAACAGGGCAGCATCGAGCAGGAGGCGTTCATCCGCGGCGTCGGCACGGTCCGACTGACCAGCGCCACCGCCGACCCGTCGGTCGGCCTGTTCATCAACGAGGTCTACATCGGTCGCCGCGGATCGGCCACGCCGCCCATCTTTGACGTCGAACGCGTCGAGGTGCTGCGCGGGCCGCAGGGCACGATCTTCGGCAAGAACGTCGTCGGCGGCGCCGTCAGCATCATCACCGCCGCCCCGCGCTTCGACTTCGGCGGCAGCGCCTATGCGTCGATCGGCACCTATGGCACCGTCCAGTCCGAGGCGAACGTGACCGGCGCGCTCAGTGACACCGTCGCGGCGCGTCTGTCGTTCCAGCAGGATCGTCACGACGGCTACAGCCGCAACATCGTCAACGGACAGGAACTGGAGGATGCCGAAGGCTATGCCGGGCGCATGTCGCTCCTCTGGAACGCCAGCGACAAGCTGACGCTGAACTTCGTCGCCGATGCCAGTCACGACGAGGGCGGCGGCCAGGCGCGCCACGCGATCGACGATCCGACCCGCGCCGGCTTCGGCCCGATCTCGGTCGGCCAGATCTCGAAGGACCCGCGCACCACCGAAACCCCGTATCTGCAGTACAACCGCCGCAACACCTATGGCTTCACCGGCCGCGCCGACTACGACTTCGGCGGCGCGTCGCTGACCTATCTCGCCGCCTTGCGGCTGGGCGATTCGGGACAGCGCTTCAGCCAGGCCGGATCGGGCGCCCCGCCGTCGTTCACCGATTCGGTCCTGACCCAGGCCGAGGACTATAGCGGCCTGACGCAGGAAATCCGGCTGGCGTCCGATCGCGGCAACGCGTTCCGCTGGCTCGCCGGTCTCTATTACCTGCGCGAGGAAACCGATCGCAGTTCGCAGAACACCGCGCGCTCCGGCCTGCCCGGCGGCCCCGGCGGCACCCGCGACAGCCTGGATGGCGACAACGTGTTCGCGCAGAACGGCGTCGCGTCCAACTATGCCGCGTTCGGCGAAATCGAATACGAACTCTTCTCCGGCTTCACCGCATCGGCGGGCGCGCGCTACACGATCGACCACAAGAAGATGGACGCCAGCGCGGTCATCCTGAGCTTCGGCCCGGCCGGCGACATCCTGTCGCCCGCCCCGCTGCGCACACCGTACAACATCTCGGTCGAACGGACGTGGCGCGAGCTGACCCCGCGCTTCGCGCTGGAGTGGAAGGCGAGCGATGGTGTGCTTGTCTATGCCTCTGCCGCAAAGGGCTTCAAGGGCGGTGGCTGGCAGGCGGCAACACCCGATCCGGTGACCGCGGCGCGCCCGTTCAACCCCGAGACGGCGTGGAACTACGAAGTCGGCATCAAGAGCGACCTGTTCGATCGCCGCGTCCGCCTGAACCTGGCGGCGTTCCGCCTCGACTTCAGCGACCTGCAGGTCGAACAGCTCGACGATGTGCTGCTGACCACGGTCGTCACCAACGCCGCCAACGCCAAGATTCAGGGTGTGGAAGGCGAACTGTCGGTCGCGGTCACCAAGGGGCTGACGCTGTCGGCATCCGGATCGATCCTGGATGCCAAGTACAAATTGTACGTCGATCCCCGCCGCAACATCACCTACACCGGCAACAGCCTGCCGCGGACGCCCGACTATCAATATTCGCTTGCCGCCGATTTCGAGCGGCCGGCGTTCGGCGGTCGCTATGCGTTCAAGGCGCATGCCGACTACACCTATCAGGACAATTTCTTCTACGGCCCCGACAACACCAATTTCGAGAAGGGCTATGGCCTGCTCGACGGGCGGATCGGCTTCGGCCGCGCCGACGACAGCTGGACCGTCAGCCTGTGGGCGAAAAACCTGACCAACCGGCTGTACCGCGTCAGCGTGATCCCGTTCCTGGGCGACGAATCGTCGCTCTACGGCCCGCCGCGGACCTATGGTGTGCGGCTGTCGTCGAAGTTCTGACCACCGTGGACCACTGGCCGGCGATCCGCGCCGGCCAGTGACTTGCTTGATAAGACTGTCTCGGCTATCCTGCGACGAACGCTGCAATCTGAAAGACTTGGTTTCATGAAGGTCGATCGCCTCCCGCCCGTCGTCACCAGCCTGCGACCCAGCAACCACCCCTATCTCAATGGCGCGTGGACCCCGCTGCACGAGGAAGTCGACGCCGAGGATCTGGAGGTGCTGGAGGGCGCGATCCCGCACGACATCGACGGCGTATATATCCGCAACACCGAGAATCAGGTGCACCAGCCGCTCGGCCGCCACCACCCGTTCGACGGCGATGCGATGGTCCACCAGATCGCGTTCCGCGACGGGCGCGTCACCTATCGCAACCGTTTCGTCCGCACCCGCTGTTTCGAGGCGGAGCAGGAGGCCGGCACGTCGCTCTGGGGCGGGCTGGCCGACGCACCGGGCACCTCGATCCGCCCCGGCTATGGCGCGCACGGCGGGTTGAAGGACAATGCCTCGACCGACGTCGTCGTCCACGCCGGGACGCTCTATTCGACCTTCTACCAGTGCGGAGAGGCCTATGCGCTCGACCCGCTGACGCTGGAGGACCGCGGCGTCGCGCCCTGGGCGCCGATCGACGGCGTGTCGGCGCATTGCAAGGTGGACGAGGCGACCGGCGAACTGCTGTTCTTCAATTATTCCAAGCATGCGCCGTACATGCATTACGGCGTCGTCGACGCGTCGGGCAGGCGCACGACCTATATGCCGATCCCGCTGCCGGGACCGCGCCTGCCGCACGACATGGCGTTTTCGGAACGCTTCTCGATCTTCAACGACCTGCCGGTGTTCTGGGACCCGAAACTGCTCGACCGCGGCGTCCATGCGGTGCGCTATTTCAAGGACATGCGATCGCGCTTCGCGGTCGTGCCGCGGCATGGCGGCGAGGTCCGCTGGTTCGACGCCGCGCCCTGCTACGTGCTGCATTTCCTCAACGCGTACGAGGATGGCGACGAACTGGTGCTCGACGGCTATTTCCAGGAGGATCCCACCCCGTCGCCGCTGGCCGGCTCGGTCGAGGGCCACGAGCATATGATGGCCTATCTCGACATGCACAGTTTCCGCAGCCGGCTGCATCGCTGGCGCTTCAACCTGGTCGACGGCACCACGCGCGAAGAGCGTCTGTACGACGATACGGTGGAATTCGGCATGATGAACGCGCGTTTCGCCGGCAAACCCTATCGCTACGCCTATTCGGTCACGTCGAAGCCGGGCTGGTTCCTCTTCAACGGGTTCGTCAAGCACGACCTGGAGACGGGTGCGGCGCAACGTTTTACCCTGCCCGACGGAGTTTACGCCAGCGAGGCCCCTTTCGCCCCGCGGTTGGGCGCGGTGGACGAGGACGACGGGTATCTGGTCAGCTTCCTGATCGACGAGAACCGCGGCACGTCGGAATGTGTGCTGATCGACGCGAAGGACGTCGCCGCCGGCCCGGTGTGCCGCATCGCGCTGCCGCACAAGCTGTCGAGCGGTACGCATGCCGTGTGGGCCGACCGGAGTTTCATCGAAACGGGTTCGAGACAGACCGTCCGCGCCGCCTGACATGCCCATCCGCGTGATCCAGTGGGCCACGGGATCGATGGGCCGCACGGCGCTCCGGCGCATCATCGACCATCCCGACCTCGAGCTGGTCGGCGTCTATGTCTACTCGGCGTCGAAGGCCGGACGCGACGCCGGCGAGATCGCGCGCCGTCCGGCCACCGGCGTGATCGCGACCGACGATATCGCCGCGATCCTGGCGCTCGACGCGGACGTCGTGCTCCACATGCCGCGCATCACCCTGCCCTATGACGCCATGAACGCCGATGTCGCGCGGTTGCTGGCATCGGGCAAGAACGTGATCTCGACCGCGGGATTCCATTATCCTGAAGCGCACGACGATGCCTATGCCGCGCCGTTGCGCGCCGCCTGCGCGACCGGTGGCACGACGCTGGCGGGGCTGGGCGTCAATCCCGGCGCGATCGTGGAGCGACTGACGCTGGCCGCGACCGGGTTGTGCGCGGAAATGACCAGCATCCACGTCCGGGAAACGGTGGACGCATCGTCGATGGCATCGCCCGAATTCGTGTTCGGCCTGATGGGCTTCGGTGCCGACCCGGCGAGCGGCGACATCACGCAGGGGCCGCTGGCGGCGCTCTACACCGCGCTGTTTTCCGAAGTCCTGCACCTCGCCGCTGTCGGGCTGGACGATCCGATCGTCGCCATCGCACCGAACCACGAAGTGACCGCCGCGCCGCGCGAGATCGTGCTGCCCGCCGGTGTCATTCCGGAGGGGAGCGTGGCGGCGACGCGCTGGCGCTGGATCGCGACGCTGCGCAGCGGCGTGACGATGACGCTGTCGATCCTGTGGACCGCCGATCCCGCGCTGCACCCTGAGGACGGCCGCGGCCACTGGACGATCGATATCAGGGGTCGGCCCGACATCCGCCTGACTCTGGCGATCGATGAGGGCGATCCGGCCGCCCCGCCGGCGCGCGCGCTGACCGATGCGACGGTCGCGGTGGCGATCGCGGGAATCGCCGACGTGGTCGCCGCGCCGCCCGGGTTCTTCGCCTATCCCGCGCCGCCGGCGTACCGCGCGCGACTGCGCACATGATGCCGGACCCCTCGCAACCAACGGAGCGCCAGACCATGACCGTCTACATCCGCGACGCCGTGCGCACCCCGCGTGGCAAGGCGAAGCCGGATGGCGGGCTGGCCGGGCAGACGCCGCAGGGGCTGGTCGTCGCGCTGATCGACGCGCTCAATGCGCGCGCGCCGGGCAGCCGCGACACCGACACGCTGATGCTCGGCTGCGTCGGCCAGGTCGGGGCGCAGGGCGGCAATATCGCGGTGGTCGCGAAACTTGCCGCCGGCCTGCCCGATGCCGCCGCGGCGCAGACGATCAACGCCTATTGCGCCAGCGGTCTCGTCGCGGTCGGCCAGGCGGCGGCGCTGATCGGGAGCGGGGTCATCGACACCGCGCTGGCCGGCGGGGTCGAGATGATGTCACGCGTCGGCTTCATGGCGGACAAGGCCGCATTCTATACCGACCGCAGCCTGCCGCGCGCGGCGCAGTATCTGCCGGTCGCGATCGCTGCGGACCGGCTCGCCACGCGCGAGGGCATCACCCGCGAAGCGATGGACGCCGCCGCCGCCGCCTCGCAGGCACGCGCGGCGGCCGCCGAGGACGATCCGGCGCTGACCGCCTCGCGCATCGCCGTCGCCGGACTGGACCGCGACGAATGTCCGCGCGGCGGCATGATGATCGACCGGCTGGCCGCGCTGCCCCCCGCCTTCGCCGATCTCGGCGCTGCCTATGCCGAGGTGCTGGGCGACGACGCAGTGACCCATATCCACAGCATCGCCCATGCCCCGCCGATGTGCGACGGGGCGGGACTGGTCGCGCTGTCCGGTGAACGCGACGGCGCGCGGGCGCGGATCGTCGCCTATGCCGAGTGCGGCGGCGAGGCGTCGGCGTCGCTGACCGCCGGCTTTGCCGCAATGGACCGGGTGCTGGCACGCGCCGGGCTGACGCTGGCCGATATGGCGCGGATCGAATTCATGGAGGCCTTCGCCGTCGTCATCGCAAAATTCCTGCGCGACCGCGACGTCGATCCGGACCGCGTCAACGTCGGCGGCGGGCATCTGGCCAAGGGGCATCCGATGGGCGCGACCGGTGCGATCCTGCTGAGCAGTTTGCTCGACGCGCTCGACGCCGCGCAGGGGCGCTACGGGCTGGTCGTCGTCACCGGCGCATCGGGCGTGGGGGCGGCGATGATCGTCGAGCGGTGCGCATGATCCCCGCACTACGCCTGCCGGTCTGTGCCGCCCCGATGTTCCTGGTCACCGGTCCCGAACTGGTCATCGCGGCCTGCAACGCCGGTATCCTCGGCGCGTTTCCGACGACGAACTGCCGGACCGCCGCCACCCTCGACGACTGGATGGCGCGCGTCACCGGGGCGATCGGCGCGCGGCCGTGGGCGGCGAACCTCATCACCCATTCGACCAACGCGCGGCTGGCCGACGATCTGGCACTGGTCGCGAAGTACCGGCCGCCGGTGGTCATCACCGCGCTGGGCAGTCCCGCACCGGTGCTCGACACCGTGCACGGCTACGGCGGCATCGTGCTGGCCGACGTGATCGATCCGCGACTGGCGCGCAAGGCGCTGGCGGCGGGTGCGGACGGGCTCGCCTGCGTCAGCCACGGCGCGGGGGGGCATACCGGCGCGCTGTCGCCGCTCGCCTTCCTGTCGGCGGTGCGCAGCTTTCATGCGGGACCGCTGGCGCTCGGTGGCGGGATCGCCGACGGCGCCGGCGTGGCGGCGGCGATCGCGGGCGGCGCCGACCTGGTGTACATGGGTACGCGCTTCATCGCCGCGACCGAGAGCATGGCGCAACCCGAATACAAGGCGATGCTGGCCGACGCCGACATCGCCGATATCGTCGTCAGCGCTGCGCCGACCGGTACGCCGGCGTCGTGGCTGCGCGCCAGCCTGGTCGCCGCGGGCTATGGTGACGACGGTGCGCCGCGACCGCGCGACTATGGTTCGACCGAGGATGCGCACAAGCGCTGGCGCGACATCTGGGGGGCGGGGCAGGGCGTCCACGCGACGACACGCGAGCAGCCCGTGGCCGAGATCGTCGCCGAGCTGGAAACGGGGTTCCGCGCCGCGCAGGAACGGCTGTCCGCCTATTGACGCCGGTCGAGCCATCCGCCGGTGAAACCGATCCGCTCCAGCCCGCGGCGGATATGCGGATTGCGGCGCATCGTTTTCCACACCAGTTCGCTGCGCTGGTTCTCCACCATCGCCAGGATCGGCCCCTGGTCGATGCCGAGATAGTCGTTGGCGACCCAGCCGGACTTGGGATCGACCGTGCCGCTGCGGCTCGGCGGCGTGGCGAAGGTGAAGCTGGGGTTGAACGCGTCCCTGAACCCGTAGCGGTCCCAGACGCGGGGGTAGCGGTCCTTCATCGCCATCAGCGCCGGAAACGCGATTTCGGGTGCGAAGGCGATCGATCCGCCCGGCGCGGTCGGCACCAGGGTACCGTCGTCGCGCACGACATCCGGGCTGACGCCGCGCGCGGAATAGGTCTCGAACGTCCGCACCCGGCCGTTGACGGTGCGGGTGTTCGAGTTCTCCGGTCCGTCCGACGCCGTCCATCCCCACAGGTCGCCGGCATAGCCGGTCCACCCGGCCGGATTGCGCCGGCCATATTCCGCCTGCGCATAGGTCGCGCGGCGGCTGTTCTCGAAATAATCGATCCCTCTTGATGCGATATAGGGTTCGGTAATGCCGCGGAAATCGATCCAGACATGGCTGTACTGATGGCCGAACAGCGGCTCGAACGTGAGATAGGTCTGGCCCATATAGGTCGCCCACGCCTTGTCGAGGCCGAGCGCCCATCCCCGATCCCAGGCGCTTTTTGGCACCGGATGTGTCGGCGATCCCAGTGCCAGCACATAGACCAGCATGCCCTCGTTATAAGCGACCCAGTCGTGCGGTTCGTATCCGCGCTCGGGTCGCCAGCCCATCGACAGCCCCTGCGACGCCGGCGCGTTGGTCGCGCGGGGGGTGCCCGGGGGACGCTGCATGAAGGTCCAGTCGATGCGGGTGTAGAGCTTTTCGGCGGCGGCCCGGATGCGCGCCTCCGCCGGATCGGCGCGATCGAAATAGCTCTGTGCGAACAGGACACCGCCGATCATCAGGCTGGTATCGACGCTCGACAGTTCGACGGTCCGGAAGCGCTGCCCGCGCTGGAAATCAAGGAAGTGGTAGAAGAAGCCCTTGTGCCCGGCGACGCCCGATGCCTGCGGTCCCTGCGGCAGGGCGTAGAGATAGTCGAGGCAGTCGGCGGTGCGCGCGGCGGCCTGGTCGCGTGTCACATAGCCGCGTTCGGCGCCGATTCCGTAGGCGGTGAGCGCGAAGCCGATCGCCGCCACGCTGGAGAAGGGCGCGGACGGCCAGCGATCGGGCGCGAGGCAGGTCCGCGGATCGGTGGTGTCCCAGAAATACTGGAAGGTGCGCCGCGAGAGGTCGTCGGCGAAGACCGCCTGCGCCGGCGAGGGGCGGAACGCCGCCGGGGCCGATGCCGGTGCCGCGGCGCGCGGTGGCTGGCAGGCGCCGAGTAGCAGGCCGGCTGCGGCGGCGATCAGGGAGAACCGGGAACGCATCGCTTACTCCGTTTGCCCCCCGGCAGGTGACCGGCCGCATCCGAACGGGTCGGATGCGGCCGTGTGGCGTCAGAAGTTGAAGCCGGTCGAGACCTTGATCGTCCGCGGCGGGCCGTCGATGTTGAAGTTGTTCGGATCGCGCAGGCCGGTGGCGGCATTGAAGCCGTTGTAGTTGCGATCGTTGAACAGGTTGATGATGTCGGCGCGCACCCAGATGCGCGTCTCGTCGGTCAGGAAGTTCAGCGGGATGTTCTTGGTCACCGACAGATCCATCTGGCGGAAGCCCCAGCGATCGCCGTTGCCTTCGGCCCGGCGAGCGACCACGTCGCGCGTCGGCGGCGTACCGGCGGTGCCGACGATCGTCTTGAGCCACACGGGCGATGCGATCTGGAACTTGCTCGACAGGACCAGCCCGAACGGCATGTCGACCGTTCCCGCCATCACGAAGCGATGTGTGCGCACACCCGCCGAACGCCGCGTCGGATAGTCGTCGAGGCTCGCGAAATCGAGGCTGAACGTCTCGTTGAACTGACGGTTCTCGGTCGCCTTGGTGAAGGTGTAGGTGGCATCCAGGCTCCACGGCGACGCCTGGGTGTAGCGCTTGACGAGCTTGCCATAGACGGTGTCGGCGTCGGTCTTCAGGCCATTGTCGCCGATGATGATCGACCCGAACGGCGCCGGGGCGAAGCCGAACGGCGAATCGGCGTTGCCGCTTGCCGGGAAGAACAGCCCGCCGGGACGCCGATTGCCGAGCAGATAGGCAAAGCCGTCACGGCTCTGGACATGCGAATAGCCGACCTCGGTTTCCAGCAGGTCGAACCGCCCGCGCAGGCCCAGGCTGAACTGGTCCGAGTACGGCATCTTGATGTCGTTCTTGATGAAGCGCAGCTCGCGGCCCGCGCCGGCCGGCAGCCCGGCGACCAGCGCGGCGCGCCCGGCCTCGGTCAGATACGCCGGATTGAACGCGATGCAGGTCGTGCTGGCGACGCACTGGTCGTTCGTCGGCAGGCCACTGTTCAGGAAGTTGAACGTCCGGCCGGCAGCCTGGCCCTGCGCCAGTTCCTGCTGGATGAAGTCGAACTGGTTGCGATCATACGACCGGCCATAGCCGCCGAACACCGAGAAGCGGCCATTTTCGTCGAGGTCGTAGTTGAAGCCGATCCGCGGCTGCCACGCACCCTTGAACGCCTTGCGGTTGTTTCCGGTCGAGATGTAGTCGTTGATGTTGTAGTTCGCGCCGATCAGGTTCGGATAGTTCGCCGGGCTGACCGCCGCGACCTGTGCGGCCGGGGTGACATAGTTCAGGAACGCGGGCGTCCGCTCGTAATCCCAGCGCAGGCCCAGGTTCAGCGTCAGCCGGTCGGTGATGTCCCAGTCATCCTGCGCATAGGCGCCGAACTGGAAGTTCTTCGACCGGATCGCCGCATCGGTGAAGCCGCCGGCCAGCGTCTGGAACGTCAGCTGATAGGGCACGGTCGTGTTCAGCGCGGTCGCGCCGACCGGCGTGAAGTAACGGATCGTCGGGTTGAAGCCGTTCAGCTGCAACGAATTGAGCGTCACCCACTTCGTTTTCACGCCGACCTTGATCGTGTGGCCCTGCAGGCCGGTGAAGGTGAAGTCGTCCGACACCTGCCAGCCCTTCTGGCCCTTGTCCTGGAAGTTCGTGCCGCCGCCGGTCGACAGGATATCGCCGCGCAGCAACTGGGCGGTGTTCGCCGGGTTGACGATCTGGACGTTGTAGAAATTGCGGATGCCGGTGGTCGCCGGGCTGGGATTCCAGCTGACGTCCTCGTAGGCGACCTTGAAGTCGTTGACCCAGCTGTCCTCGCTATGCTGCCAGCGGGCCAGGCCACGCAGTTCCTCGACGCGCGCGACGGTGCGCGTCTCGAACGCGTTGATGCCGCTGTTGAACTGCTCGCCGCTCTCGTCGCGATATTTCACCGAGAACTCGAACAGGTCCTTCTGCGTGGGGGCGAAGTTGATCTTGCCGAAATACAGGTTCTCGTTAAACGTCTCGTTGGCCGAGCCATACACGCCGCGCAGGTTGGCCGGCAGCAGCGAGATCGCCGACGCCAGCGTCGCCGGAATCGTGATGTCGCGCGGATTGACGCGGCGCTTGCCCTCGTAGCTGGCGAAGAAGTGCAGCACGTCCTTGATGATCGGACCGCCCAGCGCGCCGCCGAACTGCAGATCCTTGCTGCGCACCTTCACCGCATTGGCCGGGAAGATCTCGACCGGGCGCGCGTCGCGGAACTTCTGATTGGTGAAATCGACGAAGCCCTGACCATGGAAGTCGTTGGTGCCCGATTTCGTCACCGCGGTGATCGCGACCGAGCTGACCTGGTCGAACTCGGCCTTGTAGTTGCTGCTGATGACCCGGTATTCGCCGACTGCCAGCTGCGGGAACGGGTTGCCCTGCGTCGAATCCTGGCCGGTGATGCCGTTCTTGAGGACGTAATCCTTCTGCCCGATGCCATCGATGAAGATGTTGACCGAGTTGCCGCGCTGCGCGCCGCCCTGCAGGTTGGACTGGTCGCTGCCGTTGGTCAGGAACTGTACGCCCGGGGCCAGATCGGCAAACGCCAGGAAGTTGCGGTTGTTCTGCGGCAGCTGTTCGATCAGGCGCTGGCTGATCGTCGTGCCGACCTCGCCGCCCTGCATCGTCTGGATACGGTTGCCCGTCACGATGATGTCGCCGTCCGCACCCGTGGTCGCGGCCCCCGCGGTATCGGCCGGCGCCGTCGGTGCCGACAGGTCGAAGTCGAACGTCGCACCCTGACCCACCGTCAGCGTGAAATCGTCGGTCGAACGCGTGCCGGCCGGGCCGGTCACTTCAAGGCGATAGGTACCGACGCGCAGCGACGGGAAGTTGTAGGTGCCATCCGCACTGACGTTCGACGTGCGGCGCACACCGGTGTTGACCTCGATCGCGACGACCTGCGTCGGCATGCCCCCGGCCGCAGCGGTGATGCGACCGCGCAGCGACGCGTCGTTGACCTGCGCCTGCGCCGGAACCGCGGCGATCGCCGACAACGCGGACCCGAGCAGCAGCGCGCCGGCGAGCTTCATCGTGCCGCGGCGGGCGGGCGAACGCGTCGTCTTCGTGGTCATGGCTGGAAAACCTCCCCCTATTTGCCAGTCCGCCCTGTTGTCAGCGGATTTGGAACCGGTTACATTGGCGATCACAATCATCCCGCACGGCCCCTTTCGTCAAGATGTAATTTGGCAACAGCCCGGGCGGGGCCAACAGTCACGGGAGACGACATGAAGGCGATCCATCGGGCGGCGTATCTGCTCGCCGCAACGGCCATGGCGTGGAGCCTGGCCCCCGCCACGGCGCAGCAGGGCGCACCGAACGCGGCGGCCGCAACGGCGAACCCGGCGGGCTGGGGCGACGATGCGAAGATGACGGCGTTCGTCGATGCCCTGATCGCCCGCATGACCCTGCCCGAAAAGATCGGCCAGCTGACGCTGCTGACCAGCGACTGGGTTTCTACCGGCCCGACGTTGCGTGCGGGTTACAAGGAGGATGTCGCGGCGGGCAAGGTCGGCGCGATCTTCAACGCGCATTCGGTGGCCTACACCCGCGAGCTTCAGAAGCTGGCGGTCGAGGGCACCCGGCTGAAGATCCCGCTGCTGTTCGGCTATGACGTGATCCACGGCCACCGGACGATCTTCCCGATCTCGCTGGGCGAGGCGGCATCATGGGATCTCGATGCGATCCGGCAGTCGGCGCGGATTTCCGCGACCGAGGCTGCGGCGGAGGGGCTGCACTGGACCTATGCGCCGATGGTGGACATCAGCCGCGACCCGCGCTGGGGGCGGATGAGCGAAGGGGCAGGCGAGGATCCGTATCTCGGCAGCCGCATCGCCGAAGCGCGGGTGCAGGGATTCCAGGGCAAGCGCATCGGCGATACCAACGCGGTACTCGCCACGGTCAAGCATTTCGCCGCCTATGGCGCGCCGCTGGCGGGGCGCGACTATGCCAGCGTCGACATGTCGTTGCGCGAACTGCGCGACACCTATCTGCCGCCGTACAAGGCCGCGATCGATGCCGGCGCCGCGACCGTGATGACCAGTTTCAACGATGTCGATGGCGTTCCTGCGTCGGGCAGCAAGTTCCTGCTGACCGACGTGCTGCGCAAGGAATGGGGCTTCAAGGGGTTCGTCGTCACCGACTTCACCTCGATCAACGAAATGGTCCCGCACGGCTATGCCCGGGACGAGAAGCAGGCGGGCGAACAGGCGATCAACGCCGGGATCGACATGGACATGCAGGGCGCGGTCTATCTCAACCACCTCGCCACCTCGGTCGCCGAGGGCCGGGTCAGCATGGCGACGATCGATACCGCGGTACGCCGTGTGCTGGAGATGAAGTACCGGCTGGGGCTGTTCGCCGATCCGTACCGGTTCAGCGATGCCAAGCGCGAAAAGGCGAACGTGATGACACCCGCGTTCCTGGCGGCCGCGCGCGATGTCGCTCGCAAGTCGATCGTGCTGCTGAAGAACCAGGGCGACGTGCTGCCGATCGCGGCGTCGGCCAAGTCGATCGCGGTCATTGGGCCGCTCGGCGACAGCAAGGCCGACATGATCGGCAGCTGGGCGGGACAGGGCGACCGCACCAGGCCGGTCAGTGTGCTGGAGGGCATCCGCGCGCGCGCCGGCAAGGGCGTGACCGTCAACTATGCCAAGGGCGCGAGCTATGCCTTTGCCGATGCCGGCAAGACCGACGGGTTCGCCGAAGCGATCGCGGCTGCGCGTAACGCCGATGTGATCGTCGCGGCGATGGGCGAATATTGGGACATGACCGGCGAAGCGGCCAGCCGCAGTTCGCTCGACCTGCCCGGCAACCAGCAGGCGCTGCTGCAGGAGCTGAAGAAACTGGGCAAGCCGATCGTGCTGGTGCTGCTGTCGGGGCGCCCGAATTCGGTGCAATGGGCGGCGGATAACGTCGATGCGATCCTGGAGGCCTGGTATCCCGGCACGATGGGCGGCCATGCCGTCGCCGACGTGCTGTTCGGCGACTATAATCCGTCGGCCAAGCTGCCCGTCACCTTCCCGCGCAACGTCGGGCAGGTGCCGATCTTCTACAGCATGAAGAACACCGGGCGGCCTTATGATCCCAAGGGGCCCGAGCAGAAATACCGGTCGCGCTACCTCGACGTCGCGAACACGCCCCTGTGGCCATTCGGTCATGGGCTGAGCTACACCAGCTTTACCTATTCGCCCGTCACGCTCGACAAGCCATCGATCCGGCCCGGCGAGACGCTGACCGCCAGCGTCACCTTGACCAACAGCGGCAGGCGCGCCGGGACCGAGATCGTCCAGCTCTACACCCGCGACCTCGTCGGATCGGTGACGCGACCGGTCAAGGAGCTGAAGGGGTTCCAGAAAGTCACGCTGAAGCCGGGCGAGGCGCGGCGGATCAGTTTCCGGATCAGCGACGCCGACCTGGCCTTTCACCGCGCGGACATGACGTTGGGTGCGGAACCCGGCGATTTCCGCCTGTGGATCGGCGGGTCATCGGCGGTCGAACCGAGCGTCGGGTTCACGCTCAGCGAGTGAAGTCGAGCTCGGCGACGATCGGGAAGTGATCCGACGCCCACACCGGCCCCGCGTGGTCGGTGCGGGTGCGCGCGGCCAGCGGCGTGAAGCCCGTCGCCAGGATCCAGTCGATCCGGCGATCCGGTGTGCCCGTATAGTTGTGGAACGTTGCCGCCGGCCCGGCCTGGATCGGCGCGGTGGTGCGCGTGTCGGCGAAGCGGGCGGCGAGGATGCGGTAGGCGTCGCTGTCCGGCGTCGTGTTGAAATCTCCGGTCAGCACCGTCGGCAGCGCGTCGCCCGGCAGGGTGCGCAGGCGATCGACGATCATCCGCGCGCCCTTGGCGCGAGCCGCCTCATCCTCTGCGCGATAGGGCAGATGCGTGTTCAGCAGTCGAAACCGGCGTTTGTCCGCAGCGCGCTCGAAGATCGCCCAGGTCACCATCCGCGGATAGGGATGCCCCCAGCTGATACTGGCGGGAACCCAGGGCGTGTCGGACAGCCAGAACTGGCCGAACCCGATCAGGCGCAGCGTGGCGCGATTGTACACGACGCCCATATGCTCGTCGTCGTGACCGCCGCGACGATCGATGCCGAACCACGCATAGCCCGGCAGCCGCGCGATCAGGTCGTCGCCCTGCCGCTTGTGCAGTTCCTGTGTACCGATCACGTCGGCGCGTTCGCGCGCGATGACCCTGGCCGCGAGATTGCGGCGCGCTTCCCAGCGGTTGATGCCGTCCACCGCGATCGGCAAGCGGACGTTGAAACTCATCACCCGGAGCGGACGGGCGATGGCCGGTGTCCAGGCGAACGCCAGCAGGATGAACAGGAAACCGCGGACCATCCCGCCACCGTGCGACTTCGCCGCACCGACGTCCAGTGCGATCCGGGGCATGTCTCCACGCCCCGGATCGCAGAACCGGGGGTCAGACGATGAAGTCGGGGATCACGCCGGGGACGGCACCGTCGATGCGGATCACATAATCCTGATCGGCCTGATATCCGGCGACGCCGTTCGCATCGACCACCACGAACGTCGCGCCCGACAATGTCCCGGCGCTGGCCGTGAACACCACGGCACCACCGACGGTCAGCTGCCCGGTCATCGCCGCCTGTAGATCGGCATCGAAGCTGGCCGTGCTGAGCGAACCCGTCGTCACGCGCGCATACACGTCGTAGGTGCCGGGCAGGTCGACCGTGTCGGACCCGTACACGAAGTCGGTGATCGTGTCGTAATAGGTCGAACTCGACTGCGCGACCGCCGAATAGCGGAAGATGTCCGCGCCGGCCCCACCCGTCAGCGTGTCGCCGCCCATGCCACCGAACAGGATGTCCGCGCCCGATCCGCCGATCAGCGTATCCGCCGCGCGGCCGCCGGTCAGGATCAGGTTGCCGTTCAGTTCGCCGGCGCCGTTGACCGACATCGCCGCCGAGGTCAGCGCGCCGTTGATCGTACGCGTCTCGCCGACGGGCACGAAGCTGTCGGCGATGGTCAGGACGAAGTCGTTCTTGTTCGCCGCCGTTCCTTCCAGCAGCACGATCACTTCGACGTTGCGGATGCTCGTCCCGTCCAGCGTCACCGTATAATCGCCGTCGAGTGCCAGCTGGTCGTTGCTGCCCGCCCCGCCATCGACGCGGTCGACCGTCGGGTCGAACTTGCCCGGCCCGAACAGGAATCCGTCGTCGCCACTGCCGCCGGTCAGCACGTCGGCCCCCGCGCCGCCATAGATGCGGAACGCGCCATCCGTTTCCGCGCCGCCGTTGAACGTGAACGTCTCGCCCGCCGCCAGCGTGGCGCCGTAGATGCTCATGACCGCACCCGACGCCACCAGATCATTGGCGGTGGTGATCGCATAGGCGGCGCCGGCACCCGATTGCAGCACCACCACCTCTACGCCGGTCACGTTCGCGGCGGACAGGGTGACCCCGCCGGCATAATTGCCCTGCAGCGCCAGCTGGTCGTTGGTCCCCGCGCCGCCGTTGACGACATCGCCCGCGCCGAACGCCGCACCGAAATAGATGCCGTCGTCGCCGGCGCCGGCATCGACCGTGTCGGCCCCGCCCTGGCTGAGGTCGAAACGATCGCCGCCGGTGCCGCCGCCGAGCGTGTTGTCGCCGGCATTGCCGTTGACGTTCTGGTTGCCGGTCCCGGTCGTGCCGATGAAGGTCAGCTTCTCGACATTGGCAGGTAGTACGTAGCCGGCGACCGTCGTGCGCACTTCGTCGAAGCCCTCGCCCGCCAGCTCGGTCACCACATCGTCCAGGCTATCGACGATGTAGATATCGTTGCCGATCCCGCCGACCAGCGTGTCGGTGCCGCCCTTGCCGTCGATGATGTCGTCGCCGCCGAAGCCCTCGATCGTCTCACCCGCCGTGGTGCCGTTCAGCGTCTCGCCGAAGCTGCGCAGGTTGATCGAGGTCAGGACCGGATCATGATCCGAAATGCGCGCGTTGGGACCCGTCGCCAGGAAACCGCTGTTGATATGAACGACGTCGGTCCTCGCCACCGCCGCGGTCGCGGCATCGGCCAGGATATGGTCGATCGCCTGGCTGCGCCCGTCGAACGTGTAGGTATAGCGTTCCGCCTCGGGCAGCGCGAGCGCCAGGTTGATCAGCTTCGCACCGTCGTTGCGCGCCGTCCCGTCGGCGAACACATAGCCAGTGGCGGTTTCTAGCGGCCGATAGAAATAGAAGTCGTTGTAGTCGCCGCCCGACAGCACGCGGGCATTGGGGTTCTGCCCCTGGATATAGTTCAGCAGCGTGTAGATATCCTCGCCGATCTTCGAGCGCTGATCCCAGTCGCTGTTGGTCGGCGTACCATTCTGCGGGTCGATCAGGCCGGCATCCCAGAAGGTGCCGGACCCACCCTTGGACGGCAGGTGGTTCGCCAGCGCGAACACGGTGTTGCCGTTGAACGTGAACTGACCGAGCAGCGACAGGCGCGTCGTCGTATAGTCGGCGGTGTTGATGCCCGACACCATATTGTCCGAATAGGCGATCAGATCGCCCGCATCGCGCACGTTGTCGCCAAGCCGATCGACGAACTTGCGACGCTCCTCGATCGGTGCGTCAGCCGCCAGATTGCCGAGCTGGACGCGACCGGTGTCGTAGAGGAATCCGACGCGGATATTTCCGCTCTGCTCGCCGCCTTCGGCATTGTAGACGGGTGCCTGATCGACCCACTGATAGATCTTGCCGGTGGCCAGGTTGAGCGCCGCGACCAGCTTCGTCCAGGTTGTCGTCGCATCGCTGCCGGTCGATGAGGTGCCGTCGCCCGCGGCCGCGCCGTTGTTGTCCTGGATCTCCTCGATCGACAGGATCGCCGGCGATCCCAGGTTGACCTTGATCGCCTGCGCCACCGCGTCGAACCGCGCCTGGGTCGCATTACCGCCCAGATTCTCCACGTTGAACGTGGCGAAGGTCAGCGCGCGCGGATCGGTGACGATCGTCGTCACCTCCTTGGTCAGTGTCGTATCGACGAAGCTGCCCTGCGAGATCGCCGTCGGGAAGAGCTTCATGTCGGTGAAGTTCCACTCGACCACGCCCGTCACGTCGCCCAGCTTGTCGCCCATCGACAGCGCACCGCCCGACAGATAGCCCGGCAGCGTCAGCGCGAAGTCGGAGAAGTCGAGTTCGAGGATGTCGGGGTTGATGTCGCCATCGGTCACGCCCTTGCCGCCGGCCACGGTATTGTCGGTGGTCGACGCAGTGTCCGGCGGCGACAGCGGCGGATCGCCCGCGATGGTATAGCCGCCGCGGCTGTTGATCTGTTCGGGGTTGGCCGACACGCCCGAATACACTTTGAAATTGGTGCCGCCGCCCTGCGCCACGGTGAAACCGTCGGCGACGCGGACGTCGGGAACGGTGACCAGCATCCCTTCGATCGTCTCGAAGAACGACATGGCGTAGTTGGTGGCGTCGAAGCTGTCGCCGGCGTCGTCGACCGAGTCGTTATAGACCGGCGCGACGCCGGTCAGCAGGCTGTTGGGGATCTTGTGCGACGCATCCAGCGTCAGGATCGGCAGCGGCTGGTTCGTCTGGCCCAGCTGCACCGTCGGGTTGACCAGCACGGTCAACGGTCCATTGGTGTTGAATGGGCGATATTCCATGATGTTGGCGGTCACCGTCACGACGGTGCCGACCGCGAGGCCCGCGATCGACGACACGAGCGTCCCGATGCTCGAATCGGTGCGGGTCATCACGAAGATGCCCTCCGACGTGAAGTTGTTGGCGTCCCAGTCGGCGGCTTCCTCGGTGATGTAGAAGCCCTGGCGCGCGCCGACCCCGTCGATCGCGGTCACGACCGCGCGGACCGTGACCGTCGTCGGGGTAGCGTTCACGGTCGTGCTGGCGCCGGTGCCGTAGCCGGCGATACCCGCCGCAGCGACGAGCGGCGAGAAATAGCTCGTGCCCTGGATGTCGTGGATCAGCGTCAGCGGGACGTCGTCGTCGGTGATCGTGCCGACGCCCTGCGCATCGACGATCACCGCATCGTTGGTCGCGCTCGACAGGTTGACGACCAGGGTCTCGCTCGGCTCCTGCGTCGTGTCGCCGGTGACCAGCACCGTGATCGTCTTGCTGTTCTCGCCGACCCCGAAGCTCAGCGTACCGCTCTGCGCGGTATAATCATTGCCCGCGACCGTCGCGGTGCCATCGGCGGTCGCATAGTTGACGTCGAACGCGCCGCTGCCGCCGCTGCGCGTGACGGTGAACGTCATGCTCGCCGGCCCGGAATTGCCTTCCGTCACGGAGACGTCGCCGATCGCCACTTGGATCGGCGCGCCATCGTCGTTGACGATCGTGCCGGTCGCGGTCGCGGTCGTGACGCTGCCCGCCGATGGAGTGCCCAGCGTGACGCGGAACGCCTCGTCCAGTTCGGGCGTCGCGTCGGCATTGACCTTGACCACCGCGAGCGCCTCGGTCTGGCCATCGGCGAAGCTCACCGTGCCGGTCAGCGACTGGAAGTCGCCCGCCGATGCGCCGTTGGCCAGCCCGGCCGAGTCGATCGTGAACGGAATGGTGACCGCGCCCGCCGTGCCGCCGCTGCGCGTGACGGTGAAGCCGAAGTCGGTCGTCGCGCCCGTCGATCCCTCGGCCAGCGCCGCCAGGTTGCCGATCGCGAAGCTGCCCGCACCGCCGACCGCGGCCGTCGGCGTGATCGAGAAACTGTCGATCGCCAGAGCGTCGTCATTGCCGGATACGTTCACGTCGATCCAGCGGATCCAGAAGGTCGCACCGGTGGCGATCGCCAGGCCCGACAACGTCGTGGACAGCGCGGTCTGATTGGCGGCGAGGTTTCCGTCCTTGACACCTAGTGCGGTGCCGGCCGCACTGTTGACCTTGTAGTCCAGCGCATCGACATCGACCCAGGTGCCGGTCGTCAGGCTGGTCGCGTTGTAGCTGATCTGGAAATCGAGCTTGTCCTCGCGGCTGACCGCGCCGACCCGATAGAGTTCGCCGACATATGAAATCAGCAGTGACGAGATCGTGCCACCGGTGTCGTTGGTGAAAGCGGCGCCGAAGGTCGAGATCTGGGCGTTGCTGGCCAGACTGCCCAGAGCGCGGTCGGCGGCGCTGGTGCCAAAGTTGTACGTGTCGCCGGTCGTGCTGCTTCCGGTCCCGCTGGAATAGGTCGTGTTCGGCGCGGTCCCCGCCTCGACCGCAGCCCAGCCGGGCAGCAACGTCGCCAGGCTGTTGGCTGCGGGATCGTCCTGCACGATGCTGCCGCCGGTGTTCGTCCCCAGTCCATCGAAATTCTGCGTGTAGGCGGTGCCCGATGCGGTCAGCGAGATAGTGGCCATGGCGAGAAACTCTTTCACGGGCTGGCAGCGACTCGATGTCCGACGAACGTGTCGGCGACTCGCTGAAGGTTGACAACATGTTAACGTGTCGCGGGCGTCACGCCCTGTCGATGATCTTTTTCGCGCTGCACAAGAACATGGAAAACTGTGGCTTTGGAGGCACTAGGATGCCGCGCGGCAGCGGTATCGCTAGCGCAGGCGTGTTGCAGTTCGGCGACAGCCGATCGGTCCGGTGGCGGACGGATGTGCGGGTTCGGGACGGTTCGGGGCGCGCGAACCGGCGGTTGGGTCGCCGGTCCGCACCATGTCATTCGGCCGCCGAAAACATGTCCCCGCTTTCGCCTTCGGTCCCGCTCTCGTTCGCGGCCGGGCCGGCCTTGGCCTTCTGGCGCTTGTCGAAGCTGGACCAGACGTCGTTCCACTGACCCTTCGTCGCGCCCTTGGAATATTCCGTCGCGCGCTGCTCGAAGAAATTGGCGTGCTCGACGCCGTTCAGCAGCGGGGCGAGCCAGGGCAGCGGGTGCTCCTTGATCATGAACATCGGCTTCAGCCCGAGCTGGTTCAGCCGCCAGTCGGCGATGTAGCGGATGTAGCGCTTGATCTCCTCCGCGGTCATGCCGTTCACCGGCCCCTGCTCGAACGCCAGGTCGATGAACGCGTCCTCCAGGTCCACCGTGGTGTGGCACATGTCGCGGATGTCCTTGCGCACCGACGGCGTCAGGCAATCCCGCTCCTGCACGAACGTATGATACAGCTTGATGATGCCTTCGCAGTGCAGGCTCTCGTCGCGCACCGACCAGGACACGATCTGGCCCATGCCCTTCATCTTGTTGAAGCGTGGAAAGTTCATCAGCATCGCGAACGACGCGAACAGCTGCAACCCCTCGGTAAAGCCGCCGAACATCGCCAGGGTCTTGGCGATGTCCTCGTCCGAATCGACGGTGAAGTTCTGCAGATAGTCGTGCTTGTCCTTCATCTCGCTATATTCGAGGAACATGCCATACTCGCTCTCGGGCATGCCGATGGTATCGAGCAGATGGCTGTACGCCGCGATGTGCACCGTCTCCATGTTCGAGAAGGCCGCGAGCATCATCTTGATCTCGGTCGGCTTGAACACGCGGCCGTATTTCTCGTGGTAGCAATCCTGCACCTCGACGTCGGCCTGGGTGAAGAAGCGGAAGATCTGCGTCAGCAGGTTGCGCTCGTGATCGGTCAGCTTCTGCGCCCAGTCGCGGCAATCCTCGCCCAGCGGCACTTCCTCGGGCATCCAGTGGATCTGCTGCTGACGCTTCCAGAAGTCGAACGCCCAGGGGTATTCGAACGGCTTGTACTGCTTGCGGGCTTCGGTGAGGGACATGGGGTTTTCCTTGCTTTATCCGAGAATTATCCAGGCCGTGACGAGCATGCCGGTCAGACCGGCGATGCTGAGCATCAAGGTGCTCCACGGCTTGTGCGAATCGATACGGCTAACGGCGCGATCATAGGCGTCGCCACTGCCGACTCGACGGTGAAGTCGACGCTTCGCGGTTTCCTCTGGCGTCAGGAAGAGGAAGGCGTCGCGCAGAAAGTCGATGGCCAGCCACGCCAATACCAAGACCAGCGCCAGAACGATAAGGGCGAGCATCCATCCGCTCACCCCTCCATGCTCCACTGCCACATCGCGGTGGCGCTCATCGCCAGCACCACGCCGCCCGACAGCGCCATGATGCCGACCATGCGGAAGGCGTAGACCTGCCCCGCCGTCCGCGGGCGGGCGAGGGCGAGCAACAGGCCGATGCCGATCGCCGAGAACACCGCCGCAACGATGAACATGATGATGACTTGCCAGTTCATGCAGCCGACTCGCCCAGCGCCACGCCGTCAGACGTGGCCGGCTGCGCCGACCTCGCTGCCCGCCGTGGCGACTCTTCGATTTGCTTGCGCAAACCGAAGGTGCCCGCACCGTACATGATGATGCTCTCGAGCGGCATCAGCGTACGCCCCGGCGCGTAACGTACACCGTCCGCGTCTTGCGCGCGCCGACGCCGAACACGACGATGCCCAGGAAATAGCCGAAGTCGTACCAGCCGCCGTTATTCGGCACGGCGTAGACCGCGACCTCGGGCAGGAATAGCGACAATACCCACGCGACCGGGAAGATGAAGCCGTGCCACAGGCCGAGCAGGAATCCGGGCGTGGTCGCCGTGTGGGCGACGGCGCTCGATACCTGGGTGGCGCAGGCGGTGAGGGCGCCAAGCAACATTATCGTGCTCCG
>JAZKBG010000028.1:53327-80412 GCA_040388765.1 Pseudomonadota bacterium
TCGATACCTGGGTGGCGCAGGCGGTGAGGGCGCCAAGCAACATTATCGTGCTCCGCGCGCTCATGCACCCATTCCCCACGGCGCGCGTTCTGCCCGCGTAACCCGCACAGGAGATTTCCCATGGCCGACGCATCCGCAATCAAAGAACATATGGACGTCATCGGCGCCGACGGCGTCCATGTCGGCACCGTCGACAAGGTCGAGGGCAACCGCATCAAGCTGACCAAGAAGGATTCCGGCGCGCAGGTGTCCGAAGGCACGGGAAGCCATGAAGGGCATCACCACTTCATCTCGCTCGGCCTGGTCGCCGATGTCGAGGGCGACACGGTGCGCCTGAGCGCCAACGCCGACGTCGCGGTGACGTTCGAGGAAGAAGAGAACGCCGGCTAAGGCATTGATCCCCTCTCCCCTTGTGGGAGAGGGGAGGGAGCCGCGGAGCGGCGGAAGGGGTGAGGGGGACTTGGCTGCTATAGTCACTCCTCATTCCCCCTCATCCGGCGCTTTGCGCCACCTTCTCCCACAGGGGGAGAAGGGAGATTTGCGGCAATAGTCGCGATTACGCCTTCGATGTTTTCCAGTACATCATTGTTCCAGAAACGCAGAACGCGATAGCCTTCACTTATCGGGAACTCTGTGCGGGCACCGTCTGCCTCGGCTTGGATGGCATGTTGACCCCCATCGACTTCGATGATCAGCTTTGCCCCGTGTGAGCAGAAATCCGCATGGAATGACCCGAAAGGTACTTGAAACCGGAACCGCGCAAACGGAAACGCCCGCCGTAAGGCGTTCCACAAACATTGCTCCGCCTCGGTACTATGCTTCCGCAGTTCACGTGAACGCACAGAAGTGAGCGCGGGGAGCAACTGACGCTTGGTCAGGCCGTCGGCGTTCCCCCTCACCCTTCCACGGCGCCGCGCGCCGCTCCCTCCCTCTCCCACAAGGGGAGAGGGATTTGAGATCAAAGGCTCGCCGCGTCCTTCCACCTCACTGACACGCCAGACATTCGTCGTAATCCTTCGATTCGACCTGGAATTGCGGCGCGGCGATCGTGTTGTCGGCCTCGACCCCGCCGGCGAACCCGGCGCGCTGGATCGACTTCGAGCGCAGGTAATAGAGCGACTTGATGCCCAGTTCCCACGCGCGGAAATGGAGCATCAGCAGGTCCCATTTCTCGACGTCGGCCGGGATGAACAGGTTCAGCGACTGCGCCTGGTCGATATAGGGCGTGCGGTCGCCGGCGAGTTCGAGCAGCCAGCGCTGGTCGATCTCGAAACTGGTCTTGAACGTCGCCTTCTCGTCCTCGTTCAGGAAGTCGAGGTGCTGGACCGATCCGCCGCGTTCGAGGATCGAGTTCCAGATCGCGTCGGAATTCTTCGACTTGGTGCTGAGCAGCTTCTCGAGGTGCGCGTTCTTGACCGAGGTCGATCCCGACAGCGTCTTGTGCGTGTAGATGTTGGCCGGGATCGGTTCGATGCAGGCGCTGGTGCCGCCGCAGATGATGCTGATGCTGGCGGTGGGCGCGATCGCCATCTTGCAGCTGAACCGCTCCATCACGCCCATGTCGGCGGCGTCGGGGCACGGGCCGCGCTCGATCGCCAGCTGCATCGACGCTTCGTCGGCGGCCGCGCGGATGTGCTTGAAGATGCGCATGTTCCACGACTTGGCCATCGCGCCCTCGAACGGCAGGTTGCGCGCCTGCAGGAAGGAGTGGAAACCCATCACGCCCAGCCCGACCGACCGTTCTCGGCTGGCGGAATAGGCGGCCTTTTCCATGCCCGGCTCGGCGCGCTCGATGAAGTCCTGAAGCACGTTGTCGAGGAAGCGCATGACGTCCTCGATGAAGCCCTTCTCGTCCTTCCACTGATCCCATGTCTCGATATTGAGCGACGACAGGCAGCACACCGCGGTACGCTCGGCGCCCAGATGATCCTTGCCGGTCGGCAGCGTGATCTCGCTGCACAGGTTGGACGTCGATACCTTCAGCCCCAGGTCGCGGTGATGCTTGGGCATGTTCGAGTTCACATGGTCGGCGAACACGATGTACGGCTCGCCGGTCGCCAGACGCGTCTCGACCAGTTTCTGGAACAGGCCACGCGCATCGACCGTGCCGCGAACCGACCCGTCCTTCGGACTCTTCAGCTCCCACTCGCCGCCGTCGCGCACCGCTTCCATGAACGCGTCGGGGATGAGGACACCGTGGTGCAGGTTCAGCGCCTTGCGGTTGAAGTCGCCGCTGGGCTTGCGGATCTCGAGGAACTCCTCGATCTCCGGGTGGCTGACGTCGATGTAGCAGGCCGCCGACCCGCGGCGCAGGCTGCCCTGGCTGATCGCGAGGGTCAGCGAATCCATCACGCGGACGAACGGGATGATCCCGCTGGTCTTGCCGTTCAGGCCGACCGGCTCGCCGATGCCGCGGACGTTGCCCCAATAGGTGCCGATGCCACCCCCGCGCGAGGCCAGCCAGACATTCTCGTTCCAGGTATCGACGATACCGTTGAGCGAATCGGGGACCGAATTGAGGAAACAGCTGATCGGCAGGCCGCGACCGGTGCCGCCGTTCGACAGTACCGGCGTGGCGGGCATGAACCACAAGCGGCTGATGTAATCATAGATGCGCTGGGCATGCGCGGCGTCGTCCGAATAGGCCGACGCAACGCGCACGAAGAGATCCTGGAAGCTCTCGCCGGGCAGCAAGTAGCGGTCGCGCAGCGTGTCCTTGCCGAATTCGGTCAGCAACGCGTCACGGCTGTGATCGACATCGACCGGATAGGGCGTCGCGATGTGGCGCGACCCGTCGGCCTCCAGCGTCGTCGGCGCGGCGGTCGCGGCGCTGGCCGTCATCGCATCCAGCATGGTCGTCGCGTCGTTCACATTGCTCTCCGCAGAATCCCTGAAGTCCATCGCGCCGTTCCCTCATCCACTCGGGCGGGGTCCGACTCGGGCGCCCCGCCATGCTACCACCTTGGCCCGCGTTTGTCCGAGAACAAAACGAGGCCGTAGCTGGTGACGAGGGCGCAACCCGGGCTGCTCCACGATATGGGTTCGTAGAGGAAAATCACCAAGGGTTGGGTTGGTCCCCCGACACAACCACAAGAGATTGTGCCTATTCGTCGCGTAACGCAAGTCCGGGACCGGCCGATGCGGTCAACGGTTCGTCGCTCGAATGACTCGCTTCACGGACACGCACATGGCGCGACGCGTGGACTTTCCTGATGTTCTGCAAACGCAAGCGGACAATCGCGCGAACGAAAAATTTTTTGATCCGCATGCGGCCGGACCATGCGGCGTCGTCGCAGCGCCTAGGGTCAGGACCCATTAATCGCGACGGTCGTGATTGCCCGTGCGTGTTCGCTGGCAAGGAAGGGCGTGCAGCAGGTAGCGGCGCTACCTGCAATCGTCGTGACGCAGCCAGCGGGATGAACAGGTCGCCCCGTCCCCCGGACGGGGCTGAAACTGCCGGGGGCAGTTTCACCTGTTCATCACGGGCAACCGCTTTAGCGGCGGGCGGATTTTGGCCCAGGGCGGCGTCTCTCGTCGGTCACGATGCTCGAGCATCGCTCCGCTCCTCGATCCTTGCCCTGAACCAAAATCCGCTCCGTCACGACCATCACGATCAATGGGTCCTGACCCTAGACCAGGAAACCCGACAGGAGTTTGGGCACCTGCCCGCTTTCGCCGCGCGCCTCGGCCATGAACCGGTCCTTCAGCGCCGGCAGGCGCTGGACCGCCGACAGGCCGGCGCGGCGTACGGCGCCGGCGGTGCGGCCGGGGATGCCGAACAGGCGGGTCAGCCCGTCGGTCGCCGCCGCCACCATGAAGGTGTCGAGGCTGCGCCAGCGTTCGTAGCGCGCCAGCACCTGCGCATCGCCGAGGTCGAGCCCGGTGCGCCGTGCCTCGACCAGCACCTCGACCAGCGTCGCGACATCGCGAAAGCCCACGTTGACGCCCTGCCCGGCGATCGGGTGGATGCCATGCGCGGCGTCGCCGACCAGCGCCAGGCGCTCGGCGGTGATCGTCGCCGCGTGATGAAAGCCCAGGGGATAGCTCGACCGCCGGGTCAGACCGGACAACGGCCCCAGGAACCCGCCCATCCGCTTGTCGGCCTCGGCCAGCCAGGCACGGTCGCCGAGCTTCATCATCCCCGCCGCATCGCCCGCGCGCACCGACCAGACGATCGCCGAGCGATGGCCATCGGCATCGTCGACCAGCGGCAGCAGCGCGAACGGGCCGCTGGGATAGAAGATCTCGTAGGCGATGTTGCCGTGCGGGCGCGCGTGGTGGAACGACGACACCATCGCGGCGTGATCATAGGCCCAGCGCGCGACGCGCAGGCCGGCGGTTTCGCGCGTCGGCGAATTGCGCCCCTCGGCCGCGATCAGCAACGGCGCGGCGACGGTCGATCCGTCGCTGAGCGTTGCGACGACGCCGAAGGCACCCCGCTCGACGCTGACCGCGCGGGTCTGCATCCGCAGATCGACGTGTGGAGCGGCTTCGGCTGCGTCGAGCAGCGCGCGGCGCAGGTGGCGATTCTCGAACATCGTGCCCAGTGCATCCCCGGGCGTATCGGGCGCGAAGTCGAGCGCGCCGGGCTCCAGCCCGTCGCTGACGCGGATCCCCTCGATCGGGCAGCCGACGCCGGCCAGCCGGTCGATCACCCCGATCGCTTCCAGCATGCGATAGGGTGCCGACGCGATCGCCGAGGCGCGGCCGTCGAACCCGGCGGCGAGCACTGCGTCGCGCGCGGCGATATCGACGATGATGCTGGTCAGGCCATGCGCCGACAACGCGACGCCCAGCGCGCTGCCGACCAGCCCGCCACCGAGAATGAGCACGTCCGCACGATCCATGGCGTCCGCTCTACGACCAAGCGCCGCGCCTGCCAATGGCGCGACGTCGTCACGGCGCGGCCCGCAAGCCGCTGCCTTGACGTCGAGTCCGTGCGGGCGGACAATATGCCCTTGAGTTTTCGGGGTGGACGAATCATGGCGAGCCGGGCTGCGCCCTATCTGTGGCGAGACACGGTAAAGGCGGGTGCGCGACGCTCGGGCGCGATGCTCGGCGCGGTCGCGCTGCTGCTCGGTACGCTGGCGCTGGCGCTGGCGCTGGCGAGCTATCATCCGGGCGATCCGTCGATGAACACCGCTGCGGGCGGACCGGTGCGCAACCTGATGGGGGCGCCCGGCGCGCTCGTCGCCGATCTGCTGTTCGTCGTCCTGGGACCGGCCGTCGCGCTGCTGCTGCCGCTCGGTCTGATCTTTTCGACGCGACTGTGGCGCGACGTGCCGGTCGGGCGCTGGGTGCGAATGACGCGGACGACCGTGATCGGCGTCGCACTCATGGCCAGCGCCTTTGCCTTCATCAGTTCGGAAAGCGTGTTGTCGCTGCCCGGCGGCTGGGGCGGCATCGTCGGGCTGGGCGTGGCCGATGCCTGCAAATGGGCGGTCCGCTTCGTCGGCAACGCGACCGCCGAACTGTGGGTCCAGCGCGGGCTGGGGCTTGCGCTGGGGATCGCGGGGATCGTCGTGTGGGTCCGCGGCGTCAACCTGGACCTGTCCGACCGCCGCCTGTCGCTGCCGCGCTTCCGTCGGCCGACGCGCACCAGACTGGCATCGCCGCTTGCCGAACCCGACGCGTTCATCGATGGCGACGACGACGCGCATATCGATCCGACGCCGGCGCCGCTGCCGCGCAAGGTCGCCGTCCCCACCGACCGGCCCGGACCGCTGATCGCCGACCGCCAGATCGCGCCGGCACCGGCGAAGAAGGAAGCGAAACAGGCCAGCCTGGACCTGCGCGACAATTTCAAGCTGCCGCCGCTCGACCTGCTGAAGCCGCCGCCGCCCAATGCCAGCAATGTGATCGACAAGGCCGCGCTGGAACGCAACGCGCGCCTGCTCGAAAGTGTGCTCGACGATTTCAAGGTCAAGGGCGCGATCACCGAGGTCCGCCCCGGCCCGGTCGTGACGATGTACGAGCTGGAACCCGAACCCGGGATCAAGGCGACCCGCGTGATCTCGCTGGCCGACGACATCGCGCGCAACATGAGCGCGATCTCGGCGCGCGTCGCGACGATTCCGGGCCGCAGCGTGATCGGCATCGAACTGCCCAATGCGCGGCGTGAGGCCGTCACGCTGCACGAACTGATCGCCAGCGATGCGTTCGACGCGGCGCAGGGTCTGCCGATCGTGCTGGGCAAGAACATCGCGGGCGATCCGGTGGTCGCCGATCTCGCCCCGATGCCGCACCTGCTGGTGGCGGGCACGACGGGATCGGGCAAGTCGGTCGGCCTGAACAGCATGATCCTGTCGCTGCTGTACCGGCTGACCCCGGACCAGTGCCGGATGATCATGATCGACCCCAAGATGCTCGAACTGAGCATCTACAAGGGTATTCCCCACCTGCTGGCCGACGTCGTCACCGAACCGGCCAAGGCGGTGCGCGCGCTGAAATGGGCGGTCGAGCAGATGGAGGACCGCTATCGCATGATGGCCAGCGTCAACGTGCGGTCGCTGGCGAGCTTCAACGACAAGATCCGCGCCGCCAAGGCCAAGGGCCAGACGCTGGGGCGGCGCGTCCACGTCGGCTACGACGACAACGGCAAGCCGCAGTATGAGGAGGAAACGCTCGACCTCAACCCGCTGCCGCAGATCGTCATCATCGTCGATGAGCTCGCGGACCTGATGATGACCGCGGGCAAGGAAGTGGAGTTCCTGATCCAGCGGCTGGCGCAGAAGGCGCGCGCGGCGGGCATCCACCTCATCATGGCGACCCAGCGCCCGTCGGTCGATGTCATCACCGGCGTCATCAAGGCGAACCTGCCGACGCGCATCAGCTTCCACGTCACCAGCAAGATCGATTCGCGCACGATCCTGGGCGAGCAGGGGGCCGAGCAGCTGCTGGGCAAGGGCGACATGCTCTACATGCCCGGTGGCCGCGGCACCGCGCGCGTCCACGGACCGTTCGTCAGCGACGACGAGGTGCAGGCCGTCGCCGATTTCTGGCGTGGTCAGGGCGAGCCCGAATATATCGACGCGGTCACCAGCGATCCGGAAGGCGACAGCGGATTCAGCATGGAAGGCGCGCCGACCGGCGACGATACACCCGAAAACCAGCTGTATCGCCAGGCGATCCAGCATGTCGCGCAAAGCCAGAAGGCATCGACCAGCTGGCTGCAGCGCCAGATGCGCGTGGGCTACAACTCCGCCGCGCGACTGGTCGAGCGGATGGAAAAGGATGGGTTGGTCGGCCGCCCGGACCATGTCGGCCGGCGCGAAGTGCTGATGGACGAGGACGGTCGGCCGCTGGCGTGATCAGAATGTGAAATCGAACAGAAAGCTGCCGTCCGCTTCGAATACAAGCCGCCCTTGCGAAAGAATGTCCATGCCAAGCAGGACATCGAAATTATCGTTATCGATGAAGGGCGGCGCGATGAATTCATAGGGAAGAACATACAGCGTCTGCAGCCCCGCCGCGCCTTCATTGCAGAACAAGCCAAGCGAATAACTGTAGGCCCTCCGGCGCTCGGGCGCAGATGTCGCGCTTGAGACGAGCAACTTGGATTTAGGTTGAAGGCCGAATTTCTGGATCAGCCGCGGCGTCAGGCATGTGCGGGTGGCACCCGTGTCAATAAGGGCGGTGCAGGTTTCCCGGTCTCCAAACGCCCCGCCGAACGGCCCGATGCTGACTTGGATGAGGGGTTGCAGGAAACTAAGCGATCCGTGAATTGATCGCATGGCTGAAAAATCCGAGATCCACGGGACGGTCCGTCACTTCCTGCACAGAAAACAGGCGATCTGAGAATGCCCCACGGCCCGCAGCCAACGCAGTAGCTTCGTCACTGTGAAAACTGGTGGTTTCGCCATGACGCATCAGCGCGAATTCGCCTTTGTTCGAGCGTAAAAGGGTTGGAAGCAGAGTTAGAAAGGCGTCGAAATTGCGATCGACTTCGGCCTCGAATTCTGTGCCAGTAGCCATGACATTCACCTCCGACACCAACATAGCAGAGCAAATCCCCGATTGAATTCCCACGTCATCATAGGCTTGCGATAAACCGTGGCAGAAATGAGTCCGATTCCGTCACTTGGCAGTCGCAAGGTTCACCCCGCGTTCAACGCCGCTCACCCAGAAGGGCCGACATGCTGAAATTCCTGACCCTGACCGTCGCTGCCGCGCTGGCCGTTCCCGTTCTCGCCGCGCCGGCCGCATCGCCCGAACTGGCGCAGGTGCAGCAGCATCTGCGCAGTACGCCGAGCATGACCGCGAATTTCACCCAGACCGATCGTGCGGGCAAGGTGCTGACCGGTACGGTGACGCTGAAGAAGCCGGGCCGCATCCGGTTCCAGTATGAAAAAGGTGTGCCGATCCTGATCGTCGGCGACGGCAAGGATCTGTGGTTCCTCGATTATTCCGTCGGGCAGAAGTCGCGCTGGCCGATCGGCAACTCGCCGCTGGGCGTGTTGCTGGACCCGTCGAAGGATCTGTCGCGCTTCGCCACCGTCCAGCCGAGTGCCAACCCGAATGTCGTCAGCATCGAGGCGCGCGATCCCAAACGGCCCGAGTTCGGACGCATCACGATGGTGTTCGCGAGACAGGCATCGGCACCCGGCGGACTGATGCTGCAGGGCTGGGTGGCACTGGATTCGCAGAACAACCGCACGACGATCCGCCTGTCCAACCAGAAGTTCGACGTGCCCGTGAGCGACGGAGCGTTCCGCTGGCGCGACCCGCAGAGGGGCGGACCGCGTAGCTGAACGCAGATGAACCGGCATGTTCATCTGAGCGACAGGAACGTCGCGCTATTGCCCGTCGTGCGGAGGCGGGGGCTTTCCAACGTTCGGGATTTCCCCCTGTTGCCCGGATGATCCGGTCCCCCCTCCTGCCTGCGTGACGAACACCAGGTCGGCCCGCGCTCCATGCCCCCGGAGCGCGGGCCTTTGGCGTTTAGGAGCCCGACGCGGAATGCGGCGGGACTCCAAAACGCCCGGCCGACGCCGTGAAGCGGCGATCGACGACGTGGCTTTGCCACGGCGCGATTGGACCCCGTGACGCACGCGCCCAAACCCCCTACATCGCCCGGCAATGACTCTCAGCATCGCGTCCTGGAACATTAATTCCGTCCGCTTCCGCATCGGCATCGTCGAGCAGTTCCTGCGCGAGGAAGCGCCCGACATCCTGTGCCTGCAGGAAACCAAGGTCATCGACGCCGACTATCCGACCGCCGCATTCCGGGCACTGGGCTACGACCATGTCATCGTCCATGGCCAGCGGATGCATCACGGCGTGGCGATCGTCAGCCGGATCCCGATCGTCGAGGACGACCGTCTCGACTGGCAGGCCAATGGCGAGGCACGGCATGTCGGGGTACGCTTGCCGAACGGCCTCAGGCTCGAGAATGTCTATGTTCCTGCCGGCGGCGACGTGCCCGATCGCGAGGCGAACCCGAAGTTCGGCCAGAAGCTCGATTTTCTCGAGCGGATGACGCAGTGGTCGGCCGCGCTCGACGTGCCGACCGTGCTGACCGGCGATTTCAACGTCGCCCCGCTGCCCGAGGACGTGTGGAGCCACAAGGCGCTGATCGACGTGGTCAGCCATACACCGGTCGAGGTGGATGCGCTGGCCCGGTTGCAGGCGGCACATGGCTGGATCGATCTCGGCCGCCATTTCCATCCCGCCCCGGCGCGGCTGCATACGTGGTGGAGCTATCGCGCCAAGGACTGGGCGGCGTCGGATCGCGGCCGGCGGCTCGACCACATGTGGGCCAGCCCCGAGGTCGCGGCGAAGGCGACCGCGCACCGCGTGTGCGAGCCGTGCCGCAGCTGGCTGAAACCGTCGGACCATGTGCCGATCGTCACCGAGTTCGACCTGTGAGCGGGCCGCGCGACGTTGCCCGCGCGATCGATGCGCTGCGTCGCGGCTGGCCGGTCGCGATCGACGGCCTGTCGCTGCTGGCGATCGAGAGCGCCGATCCCGAGCGTCTGGCCGCGTTCGATCCCGACGGCGGCGCGGTAGTGTTGTTGTCGGCGGGCCGCGCGGCGACGCTGAAGCTGGCCAACCAGCGCGAGGCCGCCGCGCCCGACGCGCCGGTGACGGTCGAGCGGGCACCGTGGCTCGATTTCGCCACCGCGACCGCGCTCGCCGATCCGCAGTTCGATCTTGCGACGCCGATGAAGGGGCCGTTTCGCGCGGTCTCCAGCCCGCTGCCCGACGCCGCCGCCGCCGCGCTGCGGCTGGCGCGGATCGCCGGGCTGCTGCCGGCCTATTTCGCGCGGCCCGGCGGTCCGGCCGAGGTGAGGATCGCCGCGGCGGACATCGACGCGCACGAGGACGCCGGCCGACTCCACATCGCGACGCGCGCTCGGCTGCCGGTCGTGGCGGCCGAGGATGCCGAGATCGTCGCGTTCCGCACACCCGAGGCGGCAGGCGAGCATGTCGCGCTGATCGTCGGGCGCCCCGACGGCACGCCGCCGCTGGTCCGGTTGCACAGCGAATGCCTGACGGGCGACGTGCTGGGCAGCCTGAAATGCGATTGCGGGCCGCAGCTGCACGAGGCGCTGGGCCGAATCGCCGGCACCGGCTGGGGCATATTGCTCTACCTGCGGCAGGAAGGGCGCGGGATCGGGCTGGTCAACAAGCTGCGCGCCTATGCGTTGCAGGACCAGGGATTCGACACGGTCGATGCCAACACCCGGCTGGGATTCGCGATCGACGCGCGCGACTTCGCGGTGGCGGCGAGGATGCTCGATCTGCTGGGGCAGCGGAGCATACGGTTGCTGACCAACAATCCGGCGAAGGTTTCGGGGCTGGAAGCGGCGGGCATCGCGGTGACGGAGCGGGTCGCACTGGCGCTGCCCGCGAACCCGCATAACGCCCGCTATCTGGCGACGAAGCGCGACCGGACCGGGCACCAGCTGTAAGGGGGGTAAGGCGGTGAAGTCGGCTCAACCTCACCGCTGTCATTCCCGTGAAGGCGGGAATCCATTCTGGCTGACTTGGGTGCGCATCACTGAATTCAGCGACTATTGATCCCCGCCTTCGCGGGGATGACGCCATAGTGTATCAGCGGTTTGGGAACACCGCGAATTTCAACGCAGCAGACTCGCAACCTCTCCGAAGTCATCCGCCACCTCTGCCGCCCTCAGCGCGCGCAGACGTTCGGCGTGGCCCGTTCCGCAGTGCATCCCTGCGCACAGGCCGATGACATATCCCCCCGACGCCACTGCACCGGTCACGCCCACGGGCGAATCCTCGATGATCGCGCAGTCGGCGATCCGGACGCCCAGCCGCGCGGCGGCGTGAATGTACAGGTCGGGCGCAGGTTTCCCACGCGTGACATGCTCCCGCCCCGAGTAGAGGTGATCGCCGAACGCGTCGGTCAGGCCGAGATGGGCTAGATGTGCGCGGATCCAGTGCGTCGGGCTGGACGAGACGATCGCCCTCGGCAGGTCGACGGGCAGCGACCGGACGAACGCGACCGCACCGGCGACTTCGCCCACCCCTTCGGCGATCGCGCGGGCATCCTCGGTCGCGCGGGCTTCGTGAAAGCTTTCGGGGATCGCGCCGCCGATCCAGCGTTCGATCGCGGCGTGGAAGTCGGGCCCGGCCAGTCCCATGAACTGCGCCATCGACTGTTCGGGCGTGGTGGGGTGGCCGATGCCGCTGAGATACTCGGCGATCTGGCGGTTGCCGGCATATTCGCTTTCGATCAACACGCCGTCGAAATCGAAGAGCAGTGCGGCGAAGCGCACGGAAATGCTCATGCGTCGCGCGCGCCGAACAGTGCCGTACCGACCCGGACGTGGGTCGCGCCCAGCGTCACCGCGCTGTCCAGATCGTCGCTCATCCCCATGCTGAGCCCCGCCAGCCCCTCGTCGCGCGCGATCTTTGCCAACAGCGCGAAATAGGGCGCGGCCAGCAGCCCGGCGGGCGGTACGCACATCAGCCCGACGACGGGCAGGTCGGCATCGCGCGCCTGGGCCAGCAGAGCCGGCACGTCGGCGATCGCGCAGCCGCCCTTCTGGTCCTCCGCGCCGATGTTGACCTGGACGAACAGGTCCGGTCGCCGCCCGCTGGCGTCGATTGCCCTGGCGAGCGCAGTGAGCAACGACGGACGATCGAGCGAATGGATCGCGTCGAACAGTTCGACCGCCTGCAGAGCCTTGTTCGACTGCAATTGCCCGACCAGATGCAGTGCGACGTCCGGCGTCGCTTCGCGCAGTTCAGGCCATTTCGTCGCTGCCTCCTGTACGCGATTTTCGCCGAACACGCGCTGCCCGGCAGCGATCAGCGGGCGGATGGCGGTGGCATCGTGCAGTTTCGACACCGCGACCAGCGTGACGTCGCCCGAGTCGCGCCGCGCGACTTTGGCGGCGCGGTCGATCCGCTGTTGGATATCGGCCAGGCGCCGGGCGGGATCGTCGTGTCGCATCGTCCGCGCTATAGGGATGGGCATGCGCCGCCGCCACCCTGTCCCGCGCTTGTGGCTGATGACCGACGAGCGGATGGGCGACGCGCTGTGGAGCGCGCTCGACCGTCTGCCACGCGGGGCCGGCGTTGTGTTCCGACACTATGGGCTGTCGCAGGCCGAGCGTCGCGCGTTGTTGGCACGTGTCACGGCCATCGCGCGCCGACGTGGGCTGATCGTGCTCGCGGCGGGCGGGCTCGACGGAAAGGACGGTGCGCACAACCGTCGCCCACGGCGCGGGCTGCACAGTCGGTCGGTGCACGACCGCCGCGAGCTGATCGCGGCACGGCGGGCCGGGGCGGATCTGGTGTTCGTCTCGCCCGTCTTCGCGACACGATCGCACTCGGGGGGGCAAACGCTCGGGCCGGTCCGGCTGGGGCTGCTGATCCGCGGAGCGGAACGGCCGGTCATTGCGCTCGGCGGGATGACGCGCTTACGCGCACGCAGGCTCAGGTGTTTGCCGGTACATGGCTGGGCCGGAATCGACGCCTGGAGCCAGTGACCCCATGTCCCGTCAGAAGCGGAATGCCGTCCCGACGTAGACCGACTGGCTGTCACGGCGCGTGTCGGTCAGCTGCGGCAGGCGCTCCCGCTCCGACTTGTAGCGAACGCCGGCCGTGACATCGAGGTTGCGGGTGATCGAATAGGCACCGCCGACGTCGATCGAGTAGCTCGGCTGGTCGGCGATCAGACGCGGCTGGTTGGCGAGCGGCCGTGCGGCCTCTGCCTTCACCCGGCCGCTGAACGCCGCACCGGTGTAGCTGACACCCAGGTCGGCGCTTTCGCGGCTGCCCGGCTGGCCGGCGAGATCGACCTTGGCGAGGTCACCCGACAGCGCGAACCGCTTCCAGCCCACGGCCACGCCCAGATTATAGGCGATCGGTGCCAGCGCGACGGGCGCGGCCCCGGTCGCCAGCGGTTCGGCAGCAGCAGCGGCACCACGATTCGATCGTGCGCGCACCGCGACGGTCACGGCGCGCGCGCCGGTCTTGCCGGCACCCGATGGCGTGAAGCGGAACCCATTGCCCGAGATGCCGGCCCGGGCCAGCACGGCGGCCAGACGCGGATCGCCCGACGCCGGGGTGAACGAACCGATGCCGGCAGTCGGCACGGCGATGCGGCGGGGTGCGGCGCGGCCATCCTCGGCACCCATCGCAGGCGCGACCGCCCAGGCCGCAGCGACGGCTGCAGCCAGGCTCACTCCAACGATGACGCGCGATGCGACCATGCGACTCCAACTCCCGACGATTGCGCTACCACGGAACGCCGCCGCGGTTCCACTGTCCGAATCATTTCGTCAGACAAGTGTTGCAGCATATCCACAGATTCGCCGCGCGCTTGCGGCGCGGCGCGGGTGATCTATAGAGGCGTGTCGCCTGAAATCAGGCAAGTTTCGAGGATCCGCCGATGACCCCGCGCCTGAACTCGCGCAAGCGTACCGCCCTGATGACCGTCGCCCTGCTCGCACTGGCCGCCTGCGGCCGCGGCGGTGACCGTCCGAAGGCCGATCTCGCCGCCAGCCAGGTCACGACGATCGGGGTCAACAGCTATCTGTGGCGCGCGACACTCGACACGCTCAGCTTCATGCCGCTGCTGCAGACCGATTCGAACGGCGGCGTGATCGTGACCGACTGGTACACGAACCCCAACACGCCGACCGAGCGGATGAAGGTCACGGTGTCGATCCTCGACCAGGATCTGCGCGCCGATGCCGTGCGTGTCGCGGCGCTGCGCCAGGTCAACCAGGCCGGTCAGTGGGTGGCCGCACCGGTCCAGGCCGCGACGGTCCAGAAGCTCGAGGACATCATCCTCACCCGCGCCCGCGACCTGCGCCGCAGCGCCGTCGCCAACTAGACGCAACCGGCGGGATCGCCTCCCCCAACCGTTCGTGCTGAGCCTGTCGAAGCACGTGTACCCGGGACACGCCCTTCGACAGGCTCAGGGCGAACGGTTTGAAGGTTCATCCGGCGCGATGACAGTAAGGACTGACCAGTGACACCGTCGCGATTCAACGCGCTTGCCGCCGACGCCCGGTGGCAGGCGGAGTGGGACAGCCGTGCCACCTTCGCCGCCGACGACGCCAGCCCCAAGCCCAAGAGCTATGTGCTCGAGATGTTTCCCTATCCATCGGGAAAGATCCACATGGGGCATGTCCGCAACTATACGATGGGCGACGTGCTGGCACGGTTCCGGCGGATGACGGGGCATGAAGTGCTCCACCCGATGGGCTGGGACGCGTTCGGCATGCCGGCCGAGAATGCCGCGATGGAAAAGGGCGTCCACCCCGGTGCCTGGACCTATGACAACATCGCGTCGATGAAGGCGCAGCTGAAGCGGCTGGGCTTTGCGCTCGACTGGAGCCGCGAATTCGCGACGTGCGCGCCCGATTATTACGGCCACGAACAGGCGCTGTTCCTCGACCTGCTCGCGGCGGGCCTCGTCTATCGCAAGGAATCGGCGGTCAACTGGGATCCGGTCGACATGACCGTGCTCGCCAACGAACAGGTCATTGACGGGCGCGGCTGGCGATCGGGCGCGCTGGTCGAGCGGCGCAAGCTGAACCAGTGGTTCCTCAAGATCACCGACTTTGCCGACGAACTCCTCGATGGCCTCGAAACGCTCGATCACTGGCCGGACAAGGTCAAGCTGATGCAGGAGAACTGGATCGGCAAGAGCGAAGGGCTGCGGTTCCGCTTCGCCCTGAGCGACGGCGGGTCGGTCGAGGTCTTCACCACGCGTCCCGACACGATCTTCGGATCGAGCTTCGTCGCCGTCGCCGCCGACCATCCGATAGCGCAAGCCCTCGCCGGCGATCTGGAAGTCGCTGCGTTCATCGCGCAATGCAAGGCGGGGGGTACGTCGGCGGCGGAGATCGAGACGCAGGAAAAGCTGGGCTGGGACACCGGCCTGACCGCGCAGCACCCGTTCGACCCCGACCTGCAGCTGCCGGTCTACATCGCCAATTTCGTGCTGATGGAATACGGTACCGGCGCGGTGTTCGGCGTGCCCGCGCACGACCAGCGCGACCTTGATTTCGCGCGGAAATACGACCTGCCGGTACGGCGCGTCGTCGCGGACGGCGATACGAGCGAACCGCTGTTCGAGGGTAACGAAGCCTATACCGGCCCCGGTCGCCTGGTGAACTCTCGCTTCCTCGACGGCATGGACGTGCCTCAGGCCAAGCGCGCTGTCATCGGCCGTGCCGAGGATGGCGGCTGGGGCCAGGGCACCACCGTGTGGCGGCTGCGCGACTGGGGCGTATCGCGCCAGCGCTACTGGGGTACGCCGATCCCGATCATCCACTGCGATGCCTGCGGCGTGGTGCCGGTGCCCAAGGACCAGTTGCCGGTCGTGCTGCCCGAGGACGTCAGCTTCGACGTTCCCGGCAACCCGCTGGATCGCCATCCGACGTGGAAACATGTCGATTGTCCGTCATGCGGCAAGCCCGCGCGGCGCGAAACCGACACGCTCGACACCTTCGTCAACTCCAGCTGGTATTTCATCCGCTTCGCCAGCCAGCCCGACGACGCACCGTTCGACAAGGCGGTCGCGGAAAGCTGGCTGCCGGTCGGGCAATATATCGGCGGAGTCGAGCATGCGATCCTCCACCTGCTCTACGCTCGCTTCTGGACCCGTGCGCTGAAGCATATCGGCAAGATCGACGTTGCCGAGCCCTTCGCCGGGCTGTTCACGCAGGGGATGGTGACGCATGAGACGTATCAGAACCCCGCCGGCACCTGGCTCGCGCCGGAGGACATCGCCGATGGAAAGGTGATCGCAACCGGCGAGCCGGTCACGGTCGGCCGCGTCGAGAAGATGTCGAAGTCGAAGAAGAATACGGTCGATCCCTCCCCCATCGTCGATCGTTACGGTGCCGACGCGGTGCGCTGGTTCATGCTGTCCGATTCGCCCCCCGAGCGCGACCTGCCGTGGAGCGAGGCGGGGATCGAGGGCGCGTGGCGCTTCGTCCAGCGGGTCTGGCGGCTCGTCACTGCCGACGACGCGGCCACCGGCGAGGGCGACGACATCGCGATCAGCCGCCTGTTGCATCGCACGATCGCCGGCATCGCCGAGGATATCGAGGCGCTGGCGTTCAACAAGGCGGTCGCCAAGCTCTACACCCTGGTCGGTGCGCTGGAAAAGGCCCCGCCATCGCGGGCGCGCACTGAGGCGATCCGCCTGCTGCCGCAACTCGTCGCGCCGATGATCCCGCATATCGCCGAGGAACTGTGGAGCCATCTCGGCAACGCCGGCCTTGTCGCCGATGCGGCATGGCCCACGGTCGATCCCGCACTGCTGGTCGACGATCAGGTCACCGTCGCGGTGCAGGTCAACGGCAAGCTGCGCGATACGCTGACCGTCGCCAAGGGCAGCGCAAAGGACATGCTGGAGGCTGCCGCGCTGGCATCCGCGGGCGTCCAGCGCATCCTGGAGGGGGCCGTGCCGAAGAAAGTGATTGTCGTCCCCGACCGGCTGGTCAACATCGTCGCATGATCCGGATCGTTGCGCCCCTCGCCGTCCTGCTGTCGCTGTCCGCCTGCGGCATGCGCCCCCTGTATGGCGGGATCGACAGCCCCGCGCGGATCGCCCTGTCCCAGGTACAGGTGACGCCGATCGACGGACAGGCCGGCTGGCTGGTATCGTCGGCGCTGCGGGACAGGCTGTCGGCGGTCGACGGGGCGGCGGCGCGCTATCGCCTCGACGTGCGGCTGGACGATCGGATCGCGGGGCTGGGCGTCCGGCGCGACGACAGCATCTCGCGCGAGCGGCGGACGCTGCGCGCGCGCTATCAGCTCGTCGATCTGACCAGCGGGGCGACCCTGCTCGATGCGACCGCGGGGTCTGACGCCGGTGTGGATGTCGTCGGGTCGGAATATGCCACGATCGCGGCCGAGCAGACTGCGCTGGAACGACTGTCCGGTATCGTCGCAGAGCAGATCGTCGCGCGCGTCGCGCTGTATGCGCAACGTTCGGGCACGACGGCAAAGTGAAGGCGAACGCCGCCCAGGTCGGGACGGCGATCGACCAGGGCGCCCGCGGCAAGGGCGATGTCCGCCTGTTCCTGCTCCACGGCCCCGACGAAGCGGGCGCGATGGAATATGCCGCCCGGATGGGCCGCGCGATGGGCAGCGATGCCGAGCGGATCGATCTCGACGGCGCGACACTGCGTACGAACCCCGGCCGACTGGCGGACGAGGCGGCGGCGATCTCGCTCTTCGGCGGCACACGCTACGTCCGCGTCACCGCCATGGGCGAGGAATCGGTCGAAGCGGTCGAACTGCTGCTAAACGCCTCGGCCGCCGGCAATCCCGTGGTCGCGATCGGCCCGTCGCTCAAGGCGACAGGCAAGCTGGTCAAGCTCGCCGTCGCAGCGCCTGGCGCGATGGTGCTGGCCTGCTACGTTCCCGACGGTGCGAATGCGGCGCGGATGACGGCGGGTATCGCGCGCGAGCACGGGCTGCGGCTGACCGGCAACACCGCAATGGCGATGTTCGACGCTGCCGGCGGCGACCGCGCGGTCCTGTCGCGCGAGATCGAGAAGCTGGCGCTCTACCTGGATGCCGCCCCAGACCGGCCTCGCGAGGCGGGTGAGGACATATTTGCGGAGATCGGCGCGAACATCGCCGGATCGGAAATGTCGGCCGCCGTCTCCGCCGTGATCGACGGTCAGCCCAGCCTGCTGGGGAGCGAACTGGCCGGAATCGATGCTGCCGGCATGACCATCCCCACGCTACGGGCGATCGCGCGCCGCCTCATCGCGCTGGCCGACATGCGTGGCGACGTGGATCGCGGCGATTCGCCCGAATCCGTGGTCGAGAAACATCGTGTGTTCTGGAAGGAGAAAGCCAGCACGATCAACGCGTTGCGCCGCTGGACTGCGCCACAGATCGCCGCCGGTATCGCCCGCGTCCGGCGGGCGGAGCGCAATTTGCTGACCGGCGGAAATCCGGCGACGGTCGGCGCCTTGCACGAGACGCTGACCCTGGCGCGCGCCGCCGCCCAACGACGGTAGCGCGCAACCCTCCCGTCAGATCCGCTCGCCGCTCAGCCGCTGGCACACCATGTCGAGCTGGTCGAGCGTGGAATAGGTCAGCGTCAGCGTACCGCCCTTGTCGCTGTGGTTGATCCGGATCCCCAGTCCGAGCAGGTCACCGAGCTGCCGTTCGAGCGCCGCGATATCGGCATCGCGTCCACCCGCATCGGGTTTCCCCTTGCGCGCGTCTCTCGCGGCGGGCTTCGCCTCGCGCGCCAGCCGTTCGGTATCGCGCACGGACAGGTCGTCGTCGATCACCTTGCGCGCCAGCGCCAGGGGATCGGGTGCGCCGATCAGAGCGCGGGCGTGCCCCATGTCGATCGCGCCTTCGACCACCAGTTTGCGTACCGGATCGGGAAGATCCAACAATCGCAACAGGTTGGAGATATGGCTGCGCGACTTGTCGACGATCTTGCCGAGGGCGTCCTGGGTATGGCCGAAATGGTCGATCAGCCGGCGATACGCCTCCGCCTCCTCGATCGCGTTGAGATCGGCGCGCTGGATGTTCTCGACCAGCGCGATTTCCATCGTCTCGGCATCGTCGAGGTCGCGGACGATGACCGGCACTTCGTGCAGTCGAGCGCGCTGGGCGGCGCGCCAGCGTCGCTCGCCGGCGACGATCTGATAGTCATGGCCGTGCGGTCGCACGACGATCGGCTGGATCAGCCCGCGTTGGGCGATCGACCGCGCCAGCTCTTCCAGCTTGTCCTCGTCGAAGTGCCGGCGGGGCTGGTCCGGATGGGGGGCCATTGCGCTGACCGGCAAAGTGCGGACGCCGCTCGGTACATCACCACGACGACCATCGACCGGTGCCTCGACCGCGGCATCGCCGAGCAGCGCGCTCAGGCCACGGCCAAGCCCCGGACGCTGCTTGCGGGGCGACGCTGCCATATCCTCGCTCATGCCGCAGCCTTTGCGATCCGGGGCAGACGCACGATCACTTCGCGGGCAAGGGCCATGTACGCCTCCGATCCTGCGCAGCGATGGTCATAGATCAATGCCGGCAAGCCATGGCTCGGTGCCTCCGACAGGCGGACGTTGCGCGGGATCACGGTATCGAACACGACCTTGCCCAGCACCGAGCGAACGTCGTCGGACACCTGATCGGTCAGCCGGTTGCGCCGATCATACATCGTCAGCACCACGCCCAGTATCGCCAGTCCCGGATTGAACCGCGACCGGATGCGTTCGACCGTGCTCAGCAGCTGGCTCAGACCCTCGAGCGCGAAGAATTCGCATTGCAGTGGCACCAGCAGAGCATGCGAGGCCACCATCGCGTTGATCGTGAGCAATCCCAGCGAGGGCGGACAATCGATCAACACGACGTCCCATCGCGCCTCGCTCCGCGCCACCACGCGATCCAGCCGATGCGTCCGTGCCTCGAACTCGATCAGTTCGATCTCCGCACCTGACAGATCGACGGTCGCCGGGATGATATCGAGTCGCGGAACGCGCGTCGCCATCGCCGCGTCGTTCAGCGATCCCTCGCCAATCAGCAAGTCGTAACTCGATGTCTGTCGGTCGTTACGGCCGATGCCCAGACCCGTGGACGCGTTGCCCTGCGGGTCGAGATCGATCAGCAGGACGCGCGATCCCGTCGCTGCCAGCGCGGTGCCGACATTGATCGCGGTCGTGGTCTTGCCCACCCCACCCTTCTGGTTGGCGATCGCAACGACCCTCATCGCCGGGCAACGCCCTTAGCGACGACGATGCCCGATTCCGGATCGACGATGCTCTGTTCCACGTGAAACGCACCTTGCCACGCGACGGACGCGACATCCACTTCCGAATTGGCGCTGGCACCTTTAGGAAACAGATAGGTCGTCGATACATCGCCAAAACCGGCAGCGGTGCTGGCGGACAGCAGCACATCCAGCGGGGCCACGGCGCGGGCGGACACGACGTCGGCATGGGAAATCCTGACGCGCTCCGCCTTTGCCTGGACGACAACCACGTTGGCCAAGGCGAATTCGTCGGCACATCGTTTCAGGAATTCCACGCGCAGGCGCCGAGGCTCGATCAGTGTGACCTGGCGTTGCGGCTCCAATATGGCCACGACGAGCCCGGGCAGGCCCGCCCCCGCCCCGATATCCGCCCAGTGCTGCCAGTCTGCGGGTGCCAGCTGGAGCAGCTGCGCGGAATCTACGATGTGCCTGGGCCACAATGTCGGAACCGTCATCGGTGATATCAGGTTCTGCCGATCGTTCTCCGCGACCAGTATCGCGCCATAGGCAGCCAGCCGCGCAACCGCATCGCCGCCAAATTGTTGCTCGACCCAATCACGGGCTTCATCCTCCGTCATGCGGCCAGACGTTTCACGTGAAGCAACACGGCCGACAGTGCCGCCGGTGAGATGCCTTGCACCCGAGATGCGGCGTCGAGCGTCGCTGGCCGCGCGGCGCCAAGCCTCTCGATCATCTCGTTCGACAATCCGGGGACGGCCGCATAAGCCAGATCGGATGGCAGTGCGGTATCGGCCGCGGCCTTGCGATCGGCGACATCCCGCGCCTGCCGTTGGATGTAGGGCGCGTAGCGGGCGTCCTCGGCAACCTCCGCAAACAATCGGGGATCGAACTCCGTCGGATCGACCAGCGATTCCAGCGGCACGTCGGGAAACCGCAACCAGTCATACGCCGACCGTCGCATACCGTCGCGCGCAACACGACCCCCGCCCGCGATCACCTCGTCTGCGGTGCGCAAGACAGCCAGTGCCCGCTCAATCCGATTGCGCTCGGCCCTCGCGCCGTCCAGATGGATCCGTCGCGCATCGGAGATGCATTCCAACCGTTCCGCCTCTGCCGCCAGTCGGGTCTCGGCATTGTCGGCACGCAGCGTGAGGCGATGTTCCGCCCGCGCGGTCAGCATCCGGTAGGGTTCGGTCACGCCCTGAAGCACGAGATCATCGATCATCACACCGAGATAGCTGGTGGCACGATCGAACTGTGCTGGCGACAGGTCGCAGGCATGTGCCGCAGCATTCAACCCCGCGACCAGGCCCTGCCCCGCAGCCTCTTCATATCCCGTCGTTCCGTTGATCTGCCCCGCACAATAGAGTCCGGGAACAGCGGGCAAGCCGAGCGTCGGTTCCAGCGCGCGCGGATCGAGATAATCATATTCGACGGCATAGCCGGGCACGACGATGCGGCAGTCCGCCAGGCCCGGGATCGAAGCGATCATCGCGCGCTGAACATCTTCCGGGAGCGAGGTGGAAATCCCGTTCGGGTAGACGAGCGCATCATCGAGACCCTCCGGCTCGAGAAAGATCTGATGGCCATCGCGATCACCGAAGCGATGCACCTTGTCTTCGATCGACGGGCAATAGCGCGGGCCTCCCCCGCCGATCGCGCCGCTGAACAGCGGAGAGCGATCGAGTCCGCCACGGATGATGTCGTGGGTGTGCGCGGTCGTCCGCGTCACACCGCAGGCGATCTGCGGCAAGCGCGGGTTGCGGGTCATCGGCGACATCGACCACGCGTCCTCGTCGGATCGCTGCTCGGCCAGCGCGCCCCAGTCGATCGTGCGGCCGTCCAGCCGGGGTGGTGTCCCGGTCTTCAGCCGTGCGATCGGCAGGCCCAGTGCGCGCAGCTGCCGTCCGAGTTCGGTCGCCGCCTGTTCGCCGACTCGCCCGCCCGTCTCGCGATCTTCGCCCCGGAAGATTCGACCGCCAAGGAACGTACCGGTTGCGAGCACCACGGCTCGAGCATCAACTCTTGTGCCCTCGGCGAGGACAACGCCGGACACCGTGCCGTCCATAGACAGGGCCAGGCTTGCTGCCTCGCCCTCGATCACGGTGATGTTGCGTTCGGCGGCGATCGCTGACTGGATCGCCGCGGCATAGCGTCGCCGGTCGGCCTGGATGCGCGGCCCGTGAACCGCCACCCCCTTGCTGCGATTGAGCATGCGATAATGGATCGCGGCAGCGTCGGCAGCGCGCGCGATCAGACCGTCGAAAGCATCGACCTCACGCACCAGATGCCCCTTGCCGATCCCGCCGATCGCGGGATTGCATGACATCGCGCCGATACGATCCCTGCGAAATGTGAGCAGCGCAACGCGCGCGCCGCGACGCGCCGCGGCGGCCGCCGCTTCGGTGCCGGCATGGCCCCCGCCGATGACGATGACGTCGAATTCGCGCATGATCGCGATCTACGCCGCTGTTTCCACCCCGTCAAAGCGATGTTCCACGTGAAACGTCATTTGCCGATACAGAAGCGGCCGAACAGCGCGTCCAGGACATTCTCCAGGTGTGCGCGACCCGTTATGTGATCAAACGCTGATCTGGCGAGCCGCAATTCCTCGGCAACGATTAACGGATCGGTGGCGGATGCTGCGACGCGCAACGCCTCTTGTGCGTCGCAACATAGCTGCCGCTGGCGTCGGTTGAGCGCCGGCAGATCGCCCGACGGCAACAGCGTCTTCGCGCGGCGTCCAAGCTCCACCCACACCGCAGACGTTCCATCCGAGAGTGCCGCGCTCGCTGCGATCCGACCGTCCGGCACAGCCCCTCGCCCCTCGGCGTCACTGCGCGGGTGTACCAAGATGGTCGCCGCGTTTCGCTCCGGCGGAGGCGCGTCGCCAAGCCAGAGGACCAGATCGGCACCGTCCACGCTCTCTCTGGCGCGCGCGACGCCGATCGCCTCGATCGGATCACTGGTCGCGTCGGTCAGCCCGGCGGTGTCGATCAGCAGCCACGCGATTCCGCCCCGAACGACCGGCGCCTCGATGCGATCGCGCGTCGTGCCCGAGATCGGGGAGACGATTGCGGCGTCGCGGCCGACCATTGCGTTGAACAGCGACGACTTGCCGCTGTTGGGTGGGCCAGCGAGCACGACACGTACGCCGTCCCGCAGGCGCTCGACCGCGGGTTGTGCCAGCAGGATCGCGATCTCGTCGGCCAGGGCAGCAGCATCCCGGCCGACGGTCGCGACGATCGCATCGCCATCGCCGGCGTCTTCCTCGTCGCTATGATCGATCGCCGCCTCGATCATCGCCGCAAGGCCGACCGCGCGATCCGTCCAGTCCTCGATCCGGCGGCGCAGCCCGCCTTCCGCACTGCGGATCGCCGCGCGGCGCTGCCCTTCGGTTTCGGCCGCGAGCAGATCGGCCAGCCCCTCGGCCTCGGTCAGGTCGATCCGTCCAGCGGTCAACGCGCGGCGGGTAAACTCGCCGGGCTCGGCCGGGCGACATCCGGGCAGCATCGCCAGCGCATGCTCGACCGCGCGAACGACGGCACGCCCGCCGTGCAGGTGAAACTCGGCGATATCTTCCCCTGTCGCGCTGGCCGGTCCGGGAAAGGTCAGCACCACCGCCTGGTCGAGCGTTTCGCCGGTCGCCGGATCCCGCAAGCGGCGCAGTCGGGCGTGGCGGGGCGGCACCGCCCGGCCGGCGATCGCGGCAACCGCGGCGAAGGCCGACGGACCGCTCACCCGCAGAACCGCGATCGCCGATGGCGGCGCGCCGCTCGACACCGCGAAGATCGTATCGCTCATCCCGCCGGCTTGGTGCCGCTCTCGAACATGCGGCGCCAGAAATTCATCCCCGCCTCACCCATCGGTGCCCAACTCTTCATGACATTCTCGAGGATTTCGGGCGATACGCCGCCCTGCATCGCTTCGTCCATCATCGACACATATCTGTCGTGCAGCGGCGTCAGGTCGGGAAGGCCCATGGCGGCCCGAGCCTCGGCGGGTGTGCATTCGATTTCGACGTTGATCTTCATGCGCCCATGTCCCCGTGCTAGGCCGAAGCATGATCTATGCGCGCGATACCGCCCTTCTCGCAACGCCCGTCGGCATGATTCGCATCGAGGGCGACGAGGAGGCGGTGCACCGCATCGCGATCGAGTCGGAACGCACCGCTCCGCGCCGGGCCGATTTTCCTGCCGTGCTGGCAGCGGCCGAACAGCTGGAGGCGTGGTTCGACGGGGCATTGCAGGCGTTCGACGTTGCGCTTGCCCCGCCGAAGACACCGCGCGGGCAGGCGTTGCGCGACGGCCTGCGCGCGGTCGGTTACGGCACGACGCTGACCTATGGGGGGCTGGCCCGCCAGCTGGGATCGTCCGCACGGGCGATCGGGCAGCTGTGCGCGCGCAATCCATTTCCGATCGTGGTGCCATGCCACCGCATCCTGACGAGCGCGGGACGCGACAATTATTCTGCCGGCGACGGTATCGTCACCAAGCGCTGGCTGCTCGACCACGAAACCCGACACGGAGCCAAACCATGACCGACGCCACCATCCCCACGCTCGACGACAGCGGATCGTTCGGCGCCTATGTCGCGCGGCCGGCCGGCAAGGCGACGGCGGCGATCGTCGTGATCCAGGAAATCTTCGGCGTGAACGCCGGAATCCGGCAGAAGTGCGATCGTCTGGCGGATTCCGGCTATCTCGCGATCGCGCCCGATCTGTTTTGGCGGATCGAACCGGGCGTCCAGCTCGATCCCGACGTGCCCGACCAGATGCAGCGCGGGCTGGACCTGATGGGCCGGTTCGACCAGGACGCCGGCATCGCCGATATCGAGGCGACGATCCGTTATGCCCGCGCCGAGATTGTCGGCGGCAAGGTCGGCTGCGTCGGCTACTGCCTGGGCGGGCGGCTGGCCTATATGACGGCAGCCCGCACCGATGTGGACGCCAGCGTCGGCTATTATGCGGTCGGGATCGACGGGCTGTTGCGCGAAGCCCATGCCATCGCCCACCCGCTGCTGTTGCACATCGCCGGGGACGACGGGTTCGTCGATGTCGAGACGCAGGCGAAGATGCACGAGGGGCTGGACGACCATCCCAAGGTCACGCTGATCGACTATCCGGGCGAGGACCACGGCTTCGCGACCGAGGTCGGCAATCGGCGCTCACCCGAGGCTGCGGACCGGGCCGATGCGGCAACCGCGGCGTTCTTCGCCGAGCATCTGGGATAAAACCGTTCGTACTGAGCTTATCGAAGTACGTGTTCCGGGCACGTGCTTCGACAAGCTCAGCACGAACGGTCGGATTCAGAACAGGGTGGTCAAGCCGACCGCCTGGTCGGTGAACCCTTCGTAGATCATCTTGGCCGCGACATAAACGATCACCAGCAAGCCGACATAGGCGATCCACTTGTAGCGCTCGATATATTTGGCGATCACGTTCGCGGCCAAGCCCATCAGCGCGACCGACAACAGCAGGCCGACGATCAGGATACCCGGATGCGCCTTTGCCGCACCCGCCACGGCCAGAACATTGTCGAGGCTCATCGATACGTCGGCAACCGCGACCGCCCAGGCGGCGCCGGCAAAGCTCTTGGCCGGCTTGATATCGAGCGTTTCCTCCGCCGTCTTGCCCGCGTCATGGCGCAGTTCGCGCCACATCTTCCACGATACCCACAGCAGCAACAGGCCGCCGGCAAAGATCAGCCCGACGATCTGCATCAACTGCGTCACCGCCAGCGCAAAGGCGATCCGCAGCACCAGCGCGGCGATGATGCCGATCAGGATGACCTTCTTGCGCTGGTCCGCCGGCAGCCCCGCCGCCAGCGCGCCGACGACGATCGCATTGTCGCCCGCCAGCATGACGTCGATCATCAACACCTGCAGGAACGCGGTCAGTTGCGCCGGTTCCGTGATATTGGAGAAATCGGAGACGATGTGCTGCCAGAGGTCGGTCATGGGGGCTGCCTATCCGGCTGGATCGATGCTGTCGATGATCGAGTCGCCGAAATAGACGACATCTGGCATCGGATCGTAGAAATGGTGGAGGGCTGCGCGCCAGGCACTGTAGCGATCGGACTGACGGAAACCATCGCGGTGGCTGGCGATGTCGTCCCAGCGGACCAGCAGCAGATAGCGTCCCGATTCCTCGGCGGCGGGACGGACTTCGATGTCTTGGAAACCGGGTGACGCGGAAATCAGCGGAATGGCCGATCGCATTGCATCCTCGAAAGCAGATTGCTCGCCCGGGCGAACGGTAAGGAGAGCATGTTCGAGGATCATATGGCATTTCCCCCAAAACAGGCATGGGCAAAGCCCATGCCGTCGGCCGGTGGCTGCGCACCGATGGCCGAACCGGCGCGAGTCCTGAGTTAGCTCCGCTAACTCAAGCCGCGCTCGGTTATTGATTCATAGAGTCGAAGAAATCGTCGTTGGTTTTGGAATTCTTCATCTTGTCGAGCAGGAATTCCATCGCGTCGATCGTGCCCATCTGCATCAGGATACGGCGCAGGACCCACATCTTGCTGAGCTTGTCCTTCTCGACCAGCAGTTCTTCCTTGCGGGTGCCCGACTTGCCGACGTCGAGCGCCGGGAAGATGCGCTTGTCGGCGACCTTGCGATCGAGGACGATCTCGGAGTTGCCGGTGCCCTTGAATTCCTCGAAGATCACTTCGTCCATGCGGCTGCCGGTGTCGATCAGCGCGGTGGCGATGATCGACAGCGATCCGCCCTCCTCGATGTTGCGCGCGGCACCGAAGAAGCGCTTCGGCCGCTGGAGCGCGTTGGCATCGACACCGCCGGTCAGCACCTTGCCCGAGCTGGGCACGACGGTGTTGTAGGCGCGGCCCAGGCGCGTGATCGAGTCGAGCAGGATCACGACGTCCTTCTTGTGCTCGACCAGGCGCT
>JAZKBG010000029.1:0-67841 GCA_040388765.1 Pseudomonadota bacterium
GCACCCGACTGGATTCGAACCAGTGGCCTCTGCCTTCGGAGGGCAGCGCTCTATCCAGCTGAGCTACGGGTGCCTAGTGCGCGGGCTTGCCTAGCAGCGGTCTCGGGCCTGCGCCAGTCCCCTTCAGCCCAAACCGGCGCGGACCGCGATCCAGTAGGTCGCGCCGGCCGCGACATAGGCCAGCGCGAACAGGTAGACGATCATGAAGGTCGGCCAGGTCCAGCCGTTGGTTTCGCGCCGGACGACCGCGATCGTCGACAGGCATTGCGGGGCGAAGACGAACCACGCGAGAAAGGCGAGTGCGGTCGCCAGGCTCCAGCGCTGGCTGAGCTTGCCGCCCAGTTCCTGCGCACCGCGCGTCTCGTCCGTCGAATCGATCGCGTAGACGGTCTGGAGTGCCGACACCGCGACCTCGCGCGCAGCCATCGCCGGGATCACGGCCAGGCTCATCTCGTGGTTGAAGCCGATCGGGCGCAGCACGACCTCCAGCCCGCTGGCGATGCGGCCGGCGACCGAATATTCGCTCTGCTTCACGCCCGCCGGCGCGACCGGATAGCTGGTCAGGATCCACAGCACGACCGTGACGCCCAGGATCATCGTGCCCGCGCGGCGCAGGAACACCCAGGCGCGCTGCCACAGGCCGATCGCGATGTCGCGCAGCGCGGGCCACTGATAGCGCGGCATCTCCAGCAGGAAGCCGCCGCCGACCCCGCGGGTGACGGTGCGCCGGATCAGCACCGACGCCAGCATCGCGCTCACGATGCCGGCCAGGTACAGTGCCAGCATCACCAGCCCCTGCAGACCCACGCCCCACATCACGCGGCGCGCCGGGATGAATGCGCCGATGATGACAGCGTAGACCGGCAGCCGCGCCGAACAGGTCATCAGCGGCGCGACCAGGATCGTCGTAAGTCGCTCCCTGGGGTCGCTGATCGACCGGGTCGCCATGATGCCGGGGATCGCGCAGGCGAAACTGGACAGCAGCGGGATGAATGCCCGCCCCGACAGCCCGACACCCGCCATCAGTCGGTCCATCAGCATCGCCGCGCGGACCATGTACCCCGACGCCTCCAGCACCAGGATGAACAGGAACAGGATGACGATCTGGGGCAGGAAGACGACGACCGAACCGACGCCGTTGATGACGCCTTCGACCAGCAGGCTGCGCAGGAAGCCGTCGGGCAGGGTGGCGACGGCGGTGTCGGCCAGCCACCCCTGCGCGCCCTCGATCCAGCCGATCGGGCCTTCCGACCAGCTGAACACCGCCTGGAACATGACGAACAGCAGCGCGAGCAGGATAAGGGGTCCGGCGACCGGGTGCAGCGCGACGCGGTCCAGCGTGGCGGTGACCTGGCGCGCGCGCGGTGCCGCGATCGTGGCGGCGCGCGCGATGCGGCGCGCCTCGCGCTGGAAATGGCGGATGTCGGGATCGACACCGTCGGGGTCGATGCGGGGAATGGCACTGGTGCGCAGCGTCTCGGCCAGCACGGCGCGCAGCGCGTCCAGGCCACGGCGGCGCACCGCGACGGTTGCGACCACGGGCAGGCCGAGTTCGCCGGCCAGCGCGGCGATGTCGATCTCCAGCCCGTCGCGTTCCGCCATGTCGATCATGTTGAGCGCCAGCACCATCGGCAGGCCGAGGCCACGCAATTGGAGGGCGAATCGCAGGTGGTTGTCGAGATTGGTGGCGTCGGCGACGACGACGATCGCGTCCGGCCGACGCTCGCCCGCCTGCCGCCCCATCACGACCTCGCGGGTGACTTCCTCGTCGGGGCTGGACGGATCGAGGCTGTAGGTGCCGGGCAGGTCGACCAGTTCGACCGGGCGGCCGTCGTCGAGTGCCAGGCGGCCCGAATGCCGCTCGACTGTGACGCCGGGATAATTGCCGACCTTTTGCCGCGCGCCGGTCAGCGCGTTGAACAGCGCGGATTTGCCGGCATTGGGATTGCCGACCAGCGCGACCAGCGGAAGCGTGGACATGGTCCGCTCAGGCAGGCTGGACGTGGATCGCGCGGGCGATATGCGCGCGGAACGTGATGGTCATCCGGCCGATCCGCGCGACCAGCGGCCCGCCGCCCAGTGCGGCACGGTGAAGCAGTTCCACTTCGACGCCCTCGTCCAGACCGAATTCGCGCAGGCGGCGCGTCTCGACCGGGGTCAGCACATCCCAGTCGATCGCCGACACCGTCGCCGATGTGCGGGGAGCCAGTGTGCCGAGCGCGACGGGCAAGGGAATCGAGGCAGCGAAGTTCATTGCTGCGACTGATTATCAATAACCTGCGGGGAATACCAGCGGCGATTTTCGACCGGGGTGGTGATCGTTCTGCCCATCCGTTCGTGCCGAGCGCAGTCGCAGTACCGTGCGGAAACGGGCCCTTCGACGTCGCTCAGGGCGAACGGGTGCACAGTGTCTATACCGCCGGATAGCGCAGACGTCCGATGAAGCGACTGAGGCTCGGGCGATGCTCGGTGCGCTTGAGGAATCCGGCCTTGGCCTTTTCAAAGCGCATGATGCCGTCGATCCGGCGCGACAGGAACGCGCGCGTATCGGCCTGACCCTCGCTCTCGTCGTCGATGAAGACCTGTATCGTCGCGGCGTAGACGCCACCCAGGATCGCGCGCTTGGTGTAGTGGTTGTAATCGGTGGCGGTGTCGCCTGCCGCGCGCCAGATGACATCGGCCGATCGCCAGCCGAGCTTCGCGGCCTTCGCCAGGTTCTGCGGCATCGCCAGGATCGCCAGCGCACGGCGCAGCGCCTCTCGGTTCGGGGCGAGTGCGTCCAGCCGTGCCGCGACCAGCCCGGCGATGCGGGCGCGGATCTTCATCGCGGCCAGCGCCTCCGGCGGCAGCGCGTCCAGCATCGTGCGATCGATATCGGCGAACCAGGCGTCGATCATGTCGGTCGCGCCACCGGAAAATGCCAGCCGCGCGACGTCGGGGTCGATGCCGAGGCCCGCGGCGGCCGCCTCCACCGCGCGAGCATTCCAGCCGTCGAATGCGGCATTGGCGGCGACCGCGGGGGCCAGCGCGGCGCGGATCTCGTCCAGGGTGGCGTCGTCGAAGCTCATGGCACGTCCTTCTGTCCTGTCGCGTCGCCGGGTTCAAGCGGCGACGCGACGGTCTGCGTCCCGCCGCGGCGGACCAGCACCAGCGCTAGCCCGACCAACGCCGCGCCCAGGACATCGGGTACGCCCAGCCGCTCGTGATAGGCGAACCAGCCGATCGCCCCGGCGACGATCGGTTGCGTGAGCAGCGCGATGCCGACGACCAGCGGGGTCAGATGGCCCAGCGCATAGATCATCAGTCCCTGGCCGATCAGCTGGCTGACCACGGCCAGCGCGATCAGCGGCGTCCAGTCGCCGGGTAAGATGCGCTCGCCCAGCCAGAGCGCCGCGATCAGCAGCGGCGCGACGCCCAGCAACGACGACAGCGCCAGCGCGGGCAGCGGCTGCATCGTCTCGCGCGCGCGGGCCATCGTTACGAAATACACCGCATACAGCACACCCGCGGTCAGGCAGAGCAGGTCGCCGATCAGATTCTGCGACGACAGCTGCGCCGACCGGCCCATGAGCAACGCCGCGCCGACCGCGGCCATGCCCAGCGCAAGCCCCTGTGCGCGCGACGGCCAGCTTCGCGCGACGACGAAGGCATAGATCGGGAAGATCAGCGTCGCGGCGTTGCCGAACAGCGTGGCGTTGGCCAGCACCGTGTGGTGGATGCCGGCATGCCACGCGGCCAGATCGGCGGCAAAGGCCAGACCGCCCAGCGCCAGCACACCCCACAGCCCGCGTGCCTGCCGAACCGGATTCTGCCCCAGCATCACAGCGGCGGCCAGCAGCACCGGCGTCGCCAGCGCCACGCGCCAGAATCCGGCCGCAACCGGCCCGACATCGGTCAGCCGCACGAACCACGGCCCGAACGCCAGTGCGATATTCGCGGCGAACAGCGCGGCCAGCGGCAACGCTTTGCTTGGGGACGGTATAGGCGAAGTTTCGGATGCGGGGCGATGCATGCCGCCCCTTAGCGCCCTACATCCGGCCCGTCGCCATCCACAAAGACGAGATTGATTTTATGCCTACGCTGTTCGACCCGATCGACCTCGGCGCGATCCACGCTCCCAACCGCATCATCATGGCGCCGCTGACGCGTGGCCGGTCGACCGACGATCATGTGCCGACCGACATCATGATCGATTATTACCGGCAGCGCGCCGGGGCGGGGCTGATCATCACCGAGGGTACCGGCATCAGCCATGAAGGCTTGGGCTGGCCCAACGCGCCGGGGATCTGGAACGCGGCACAGGTCGAGGCGTGGAAGCCGGTGACCGAAGCCGTCCATGCCGCAGGCGGGCGCATCGTGACGCAGATCTGGCACCTCGGCCGGCTGGCGCGCAAGGACGTGACGGGCAATGCGCCCTTCTCGTCCTCGGCCACCACCGCGCCGCCGCGCGCACCGGGGCTGGACAATCCGAATGTCGAGGCGCGCGCGATGACGCACGACGATATCGCCCGGACGCTCGACGATTACGCGACCGCGACGCGCAACGCACTGGCCGCCGGGTTCGATGGCGTCGAACTCCATGCCGCCAACGGCTATCTGATCGACCAGTTCATGCGCGACGGCACCAATTTCCGTGACGACGACTATGGCGGGTCGGTCGACAACCGCCTGCGGCTGTTGCGCGAGGTGATGGAGCGGCTGGTCGGCGAAGCCGGCGCGGATCGTGTCGGCGTCCGCTTCTCGCCCAATGGCGAGACGCAAGGCTGCGACGATTCGAACCCGGAGGCCGTGTTCGTGCCTGCCGCCGCGCACCTCCAGTCGCTGAACATCGCCTTCCTCGAACTGCGTGAGATCGGGTCGGCGGGCACGTTCGGCAGCACCGACGTGCCCAAGCTGAGCCCCAGCATCCGGAAGGTGTTCACCAATCCGTTGATCCTCAACCAGGATTATGACGCGAACAGTGCGCAGGCCGATCTCGATTCGGGCGTGGCGGATGCGATCGCGTTCGGCCGGCCGTTCATCGCCAACCCCGACCTGGTCGAGCGTTTCCGGACCGGGGCGGACCTGAACGTGCCGAACGTGAAGACCTTCTACACGCCGGGGCCGGAGGGCTACATCGACTATCCGGCGCTCGAGACGGTGTAGGAACGATGTCAGGCGGCGGCGCGAAGATATAGCCGCACCCTGACCGTCATCCCCGCGAAGGCGGGGATCGATAGTCGCTGAATCCGGTGAGACTCACGTCGTTCGGCGACTATGGATTCGCGCCTTCGCGGGAATGACGGACGGGGGGCAATCGCAGGCGATCGTCCCGGGCATCTTCGCGCCCCCGCGGCGGACTCCTACGTCCGACCCGCGCCGTTGCCCGCGCGCCACGTAGCGGCGCTCTGGCCCCAGGCATCGACGCGGAAGTCGGCCAGTGGGTCGGGCAGGCGGGTCGGCCCGCGATTGACCGATCCCAGCCGTCCCGCCAGCCGGATCGAGGCGACGTTGTCGGGGTGGATCGTGTGAATGATGTCGGTCCAGCCCAGCACATCGACGGCATAGTCCATCGCCGCGACCGCCGCTTCATGGGCATAGCCTTTTCCGGCAAACGCCGGTGCGACGCCCCAGGCGATTTCCCGTCCCGGCCAGCCTTCGGGTTGCCATGGCCCGATCCGGCCGACCCATGCTCCCGTGGCGCGCTCGATCACCGACCAGTAGGAAAAGCCGGCAATGGTCCACGCCCCTGCGATGGTGGTGAACACGCGCCACGCGGCGCTGCGCGACTTCACGCCGCCCAGGAACCGCATCGTCGCCTCGTCCGCACAGAATTCGGCGAAGGCATCGAAATCCGCCGATGTCGGCACCCGCAGCATCAGCCGCGGCGTGAAGAGGACCGGGCCGTTCAGGCGAAGCGGTTCCGGAGCGCCAGCATCGCCAGCGCCGCCTCGGCCGCGCCGCCGCCCTTGTTCAGCTGGGCCGGATCGGCGCGGACGATCGCCTGCGCCTCGTTCTCGGTCGTCAGGATACCGTTGCCGATCGCCAGCCCGTCCATGCTCAGCGCCATCAGGCCGCGCGCGCTTTCGCCCGCGACGATCTCGAAATGATAGGTCTCGCCGCGGATGACGACGCCGATCGCGACATAGGCGTCGTACGCGCCGCTCTCGCTCGCCAGCGCGATCGCGCCGGGGATCTCCAGCGCGCCGGGTACGGTGATCGTCTCGTGGCTATGCCCCGCCGCGTCGATCGCGGCGCGCGCACCGGCCAGCAGCATGTCGTTGAGATGCTCGTAGAAGCGCGCCTCGACGATCAGAACCTTGGACATCAGGCGTCACTTTCCGAAATGGGACGCTCGCCGACGATGCTCAGGCCATAGCCTTCGAGCCCGACGAGCGTGTGGTGGGTGTTGGTCAGCAGGATCATGTCGCGTACGCCCAGTTCGCTCAGCACGGTCGCGCCGACGCCATAATCGCGCAACTCTTCCATATCGGCGGCGCTCGCCTCGCCCGCCTTCACGCGCAGCGCGGTGGTGAAGGCGTCGGTGCGCGTGGGACTGAGCACGACGATCACGCCGGCACCCGCCGCACCGATGATCTCCATGGATCGGCGCAGCAGGCTGGAGCGGTCGCCCGTCTCGCCCAGCAGGTCGGCGAACGGCGACAGTGCGTGCATCCGCACCAGCGTCGGCGTGTCCGACCGGATCCGCCCCTTGGTCAGCACCATCTGCTCGGTTTCGGTCGCCTTGTTCCAATAGGTCAGCGCGGTCCATTCACCGCCCCATTCGGAGGTGAACCGGACCTCGGCGCGCTTTTCGACCAGATGGTCGTAGCGGCGGCGATAGGCGATCAGGTCGCGGATCGTCCCGATCTTGAGTTTGTGGAACTGCGCGAAGGCGACCAGGTCGTCCATCCGCGCCATCGTGCCATCCTCGTTCATGATCTCGCAGATCACGCCAGAGGGGTTGAGGCCGGCGAGGCGCGACACATCGACCGCCGCCTCGGTATGACCGGTGCGGACCAGCACGCCGCCGTCGCGCGCGACCAGCGGAAAGACGTGGCCGGGCGTCACGATCTCGGCCTTGCCCTTCGATGCGTCGATCGCGACTGCGACGGTACGCGCGCGATCGGCCGCGGAAATGCCCGTGGTCACACCGTCGCGCGCCTCGATCGACACGGTGAAGGCGGTTTCGTGGCGGGTGCCGTTGTGGCGGCTCATCAGCTCCAGGCCGAGTTCCTCGGTCCGCGCCTTGGTCATCGCCAGGCATATCAGGCCGCGGCCGTATTTCGCCATGAAGTTGATCGCGTCGGGCGTCGCCATCTGTGCGGGGATGACCAGATCGCCCTCGTTCTCGCGATCCTCGTCATCGACCAGGATGAACATGCGGCCGTTGCGCGCTTCGTCGATGATCTCTTCCGGCGTCGAGAGAAACGCGTGGGACAGGCGCGACAGTTCAGCGGGCTTTGACACGATAGCTCTCCATGCGCTGCAGATAGCGGGCGAGGACGTCGATCTCGAGGTTCACCGCCTGGCCTGCGGCGAGGTCGGCGAAGGTCGTCACCTCGGCGGTGTGCGGGATGATGTTCAGGCCGAACCGCGTCCCGTCGGGCGTGTCGGCGACGGCGTTGACGGTCAGCGAGACGCCATCGACGGTCACCGAACCCTTTTCGGCGAGGTAGGGCGCGATCGAGTCGGGTGCGGCGATCTCGACGCGGTGCGATCCGCCTTCTGCCGTGACCGACAGGACGTGGCCGATGCCATCGACATGGCCGGTGACGATATGCCCGCCCAGCTCGTCGCCCAGCTTCAGCGCCCGCTCCAGGTTCAGCGCCCGGCCCGCCACCCACTGGCCCCCCGCGGTCCGGCCGGTCGTCTCGGCCGAAACATCGACATCGAACCAGTCGGGTCCGGTGCCGACCACGGTCAGGCAGACGCCCGAACAGGCTATCGATGCGCCCAGGTCGATGGTGGCGGTGTCATAGGCGGTGGCGACGCGGACGCGCAGGTCGCCCCGGTCCTCGACCGCGGCGATGCGTCCGACATCGGTGATTATTCCGGTGAACATGCGGCTGCGCGATAGACCTCCAGCCGGTCGCTGCCAAGCCGGCGGGCACCGGTCAGCGTCCAGCGGCCGTGCGCGGCGACCAGATCGGTCAGCCCGATGTCGCCCAGCGCGGGCAACCCTCCGCCGATCAGGATCGGCGCGCGGTAGAGCAGCAGGCGATCGACCAGCCCCGCGCGCAGGAAGGCGGCGGCTGCCTGCGCGCCGCCCTCGACCAGCAGGTGATCGACGCCGGGGAGGCTGGCGATGGCCTGCGGAGTGGCGATCGTCTCCCACCGGTCGTTTCGAGCGCCGTCAAGAAACGCGGAGTCGGCACGCTCTCGCGGTTGTTCGACTGCGCTCGAAACGAACGGCTTGGTCGTCAGGATGATGGGCCGCGGCGACCGATCCTCCAGCCCCGGCAGCCGCACGTCGAGCTGTGGTGCGTCTGCGTCATACGTTCCGCGCCCGACCAGGATCGCCTCGTGCCGCGCGCGTTCCAGATGCGCGTGCGCCCTCGCCTCCGACCCGGTGATCCACCGGCTCGTTCCCGATGCCAGCGCGATGCACCCATCGAGCGAGGTGGCCAGCTTCAGCGTCACGAACGGCCGACCCAGCGCCTGGCGCGTCAGGAACCCGGCCATCTCATCGCGGGCGGCGTCGGCCAGCACACCCTCGACCACCGCGATTCCCGCATTGCGCAGCCGGGCGACACCGCGCCCGGCGGTGCGGGGATCGGGATCGGTCAGCGCCACCACGACCTGGGCCACGCCGGCCTCCACCAGCCTGTCCGAACACGCCGGCCCGCGCGGCGAAACATGCGCGCACGGCTCCAGCGTCACGTAGACGGTCGCTCCGTGCGCCGCCGCGCCGGCCTGGTCGAGCGCCATCGCCTCGGCATGCGGTCGCCCGCCGACCTGCGTCCAGCCGCGCCCGACCACGCGATCGTCGCGCACGATCACGCATCCGACGTTGGGATTTGGCGCGGTCCGACCGCGCGTCCGCTGCGACAGCGCCAGCGCGGCGGCCATCCAGCGGGCGTCGGCTACAGGCCCCACTCGGTCATCTTGTCGTCGACGCGCTTGAAACTCGCCTTCATGTCGGCGCGGCGTTTCTCGTACGTCACGTCCGCCTTGGTCCGCACCGCCATGTCGCGCACCTGGTCGGCACGGATATCGGCGCTGGTGCGATCGGCCGGCCAGCTCTGGAAATACTGGATGTCGCGCTTGTACGGCTTCTCGATGTGCGAATCCTTGACGAACCCTGCGATCAGCAGCGTCGTCAGCACGATCGACAGGAACAGGAACGCCAGTTCGTACGGCTGGCGTTGCGCCAGGAACAGCCGCAGGTCCAGAAAGGCGCGGATCGGCGAGAGGCGGGCGAAGAAGTGCATGGCTGCCTTAAGATAGGCGCGGGGGCCACGCGAGACCACCCCCGCGCCCTCCCATCAGCCTTCGAGTACGAACCGCACGGTCATCGTCCGCCAGCTTTCGTACGGGATGCCGTCGCGCGTGGCCGGCTTGAACCGCCAGCGCGCCAGCGCCTGGCGCTTCGTCGCGGCGAAGAACGCGTCGCTGACGGTGCGGACGAGTTCGACCGTCTTCACCCGCCCGTCGGCACCGATCAGGACGCGGACGGTGACCGCGCCCTCGGTTCCGGCGCGACGTTCGCTCGGCGGATAGTCGGGCTGGAACTCGACGCCGCGCACCGGGGACGCATCGACCAGCACGGGCGCGGGGGCGGGGGGATCGACCGTCACGCCGCCGCCGCCGGTGGCGGGACCGGGATCGGCCGGAACGGGCGGCTGCGGGTCGGTGGTGCCCTGCACCGGATTGGTCGGCGGCAGTGGTGGCAGGACGTCGGGGATCGGCGTCTCGATCTTCACGTCGGTCGGCGTCCTTGCCTCGGGCTTGCGCTCGGGTTCGGGGACCGGCGGTGGGGGCGGATCGTCCGTCACCGGATAGGTGACCAGCGGCGGATCGAACGTCTTGATGATCTCGGGCGCCGACAACAGCAGCGCAGCGACCAGGGCGGCATTGATACCGATCGCCGCGGTCAGGCTGACGGGGTTGGGTTTGGAACGCTCGTACCGGTCGGCATACATCACGCGTCTCCTTCGCATCTCCCGGCCGGTGATCCGGCTGTCGAGTTATGGTACATCATAACATATCAAGTGCAACCACGAATCAGCGCGCGGCCGTGGACAGGCGTTCGACCGCCCGCGTTGCCCCGATCAGCGGCAGCAGCGCGGCCATGTCCGGCCCGTGGTCACGCCCGGTCAGCGCACGGCGCAACGACAGGAACAACGGCTTGCCCTTGCGCCCGGTCGCTTCCTTCAGCGCGGCGGTCAGCGCGTGCCAGGGGTCGCCGCCCCAGTCGATCGCGGCGGCGATACCGGCGGCCTGCGCCAGGAATGCGCGGTCGTCGGGATCCACCGCGGCGGTCACCGGTCCCTCGACCACCGTCCACCAGTCGGCCGCGTCGGCGACCGTCGCCAGATTGGGACGAATCGCCGCCCACGCCTCGGCCGTCATGCCGGCGGGGAGACGATCGGCGACGGTCGCATAGTCCAGTTGGTGGACGATCCTGGCGTTCAGTCCGGCCAGCTCGGCCTCGTCGAACCGTGCCGGCGCGCGGCCGAATCGCGCGAAATCGAACCCGGCGATCAGCGGCGCGGGATCGGCCAGCGGCTCGACCGGGTCACTCGTCCCCAGCCGCGCCAGCAGCGCGACGATCGCCTGCGGCTCGATGCCTGCCCCGCGGAAATGGTCGATGCCGAGCGATCCCAGCCGCTTCGACAATTTCCCCTCGCTGCCGGTCAGCAGTGCCTCGTGCGCGAACGCCGGCGGCTGGGCGCCCAGCGCGGCGAACATCTGCAACTGCGCCGCGGTGTTCGACACGTGATCCTCGCCGCGCACGACATGGGTGATGGCCATGTCGATATCGTCGATGACGCTGGGCAGCAGGTAGAGCCAGGATCCGTCCGCGCGGCGCACGACGGGGTCGCTCATCGTCGCGGGATCGAACGCCTGGCGACCGCGGATCAGATCGTCCCAGACGATCGGCGCGGCGTCGAGGCGGAAGCGCCAGTGCGGCCGTACGCCGTCGGCTTCGAGCGCGGCGCGGTCGGCGTCGGTCAGGCTGAGCGCGGCGCGGTCGTAGATCGGCGGCAATCCGCGCCCGCGCTGGATCTTGCGCTTCAGGTCGAGTTCCTGCGCGGTTTCGTACGCCGGATAGACGCGCCCCGCAGCGCGCAGTTCGGCGAACCGCGCCTCGTACAGCTCGAACCGGGCCGACTGGCGCACCTCGGCATCGGGGGTCAGCCCCATCCAGTCGAGATCGGCGCGGATCGAATCGACGAACCGCTCCTCGCTGCGCAGCGCGTCGGTATCGTCGATCCGCAGCAGGAAACGCCCGCCATGCGCGCGCGCGAACATCCAGTTGTGCAGCGCCGTGCGCAGGTTGCCGATGTGGAGGTGCCCCGTGGGCGAGGGGGCGAAACGGGTGATGGGGGTCATGGACGAGCCAACGCAATTCCAAGTGTCTGCGCTGCGCGAGCAAGCGCGTTGTCGCGGGTGAGAAGGGGCACGTCCAACCGCCGGGCAAGCTCCGCATAGCTTGCATCATAAGCGCTTAGGTTCAGCCGCTGCGCGAGATCGATGATCTTACCGATCGTCGCGGCCTGCGCGATTTGTGCTTCGCCACACAGTATGTCGGCGTTCAGATGAATCCTGGGCAGTTGGATAGGATCAATCCGCCCTCTCCTGGCAGCTTTCAAAATCAGATGGGCAAGTTCGGTTGGCCAGATCGGCGGCACGACAATGGTCTGGCTTCGGCAGCAATGGGCAGCATATTCCGAAAGATCGTCCAACTCGTCGGGCAGCAAAAACGCCCCGACCGCAGACGCATCGACGACCAGATTCACCGTCGCCCCTCCTCCAGCCACTCGCGGATTTCGGCATCTGTCGTCGGGCCATATTTGGCCCTGATCTCTTGCCCTAGCGCAAACATCGCATCGACCGCCGCTCGCTTACGGGCCTGCCTGACAGGATCGGCGGCGGTCAGCCGAGCCACTTCCTGACCGGATTTCATCACCACGATTTCGTCACCGGCCTCGGCCGCGGCCAGATATTCGGACACGTTGTTCTCGAACTCGGCAATCGGCACGTGACGCATGACGCGGTCCTTTCGCCTGCAGCCATAGCCGCATCGCCTGCGCCCGCGCAAACCGACTAGCCGTCATCCCACCGTCATCCTAAAGGAGCGGCGAACTCGCGGGGGGAAGCGTGGCCCATGAAATTGATCGCCGGCAATTCTAATGCACCGCTCGCGCAGGCGATCGCCGATTATTGCGAGATCCCGCTGACCAAGGCGAGCGTCCGTCGCTTCGCCGACGAGGAGATCTTCGTCGAGATCCTGGAAAACGTCCGCGGCGAGGACATGTTCGTCATCCAGTCGACGTCCTACCCGGCGAACGACAATCTGATGGAGACGCTCATCATCATCGATGCGCTGAAACGCGCGTCGGCGCGGCGGATCACCGCGGTGCTGCCCTATTTCGGCTATGCCCGGCAGGACCGCAAGCCGGGTCCGCGCACCCCGATTTCGGCCAAGCTGGTCGCCAACCTCATCACCACCGCCGGGGCGGATCGGGTGCTCTCGGTCGATCTCCACGCCGGGCAGATCCAGGGGTTCTTCGACATCCCGACCGACAATCTGTTCGCCGCACCCGTCATGTCGCAGGACATCCGCAGCCGCCATCCGCAGGGCAACTGGATGGTGGTGTCGCCCGACGTCGGCGGCGTGGTGCGCGCGCGGGCGCTGTCCAAGCGGCTCGACAACGCACCGCTGGCGATCGTCGACAAGCGCCGCGAGCGCGCCGGTGAATCCGAAGTGATGAACATCATCGGCGAGGTCGAGGGGCGGTTCTGCATCCTGATCGACGACATCGTCGATTCGGCCGGCACATTGTGCAACGCCGCCGCCGCGCTGAAGGAAGCGGGCGCGCAGGACGTCGTCGCCTATGTCACGCACGGGGTGCTGTCGGGCGGCGCCGTCGCGCGGGTCGACGGGTCGGCGCTGAGCGAACTGGTCATCACCGATTCGATCGGCAACCACGACACGATCGCCGAAAGCGCGAAGGTGCGGCACCTGACGATCGCGCCGCTGCTGGCCGAGGCGATCCAGCGCATCGCCGACGAAAGTTCGGTGTCGAGCCTGTTCGACTGAGCGGCGGCGTGGCGCCCGACCGATACGACGTGCTGATCGTCGGCGCGGGTCACGCCGGCGCACAGGCCGCGATCGCCCTGCGCCAGCGACACGTCGCCGGCAGCATCGCATTGCTCGGTGACGAACCCGAACTGCCCTACGAACGCCCGCCGCTCAGCAAGGACTATCTGGCCGGCGACAAGGCGTTCGATCGCATCCTGATCCGCCCCGCCGCCTTCTGGGCCGATCGCGCCGTCGCGATGCTGCCGGGCCGGACCGTGACCGCGGTCGATGCCGGCGCGCATGTCGTGACGCTCTGCGACGGGACGCAGATCGGCTATGGTACGTTGGTCTGGGCGACCGGCGGCGCGCCGCGGCGGCTGACCTGCGCCGGACACGATGTGCGCGGCGTTCACGGTGTGCGGTCGCGTGCCGATGTCGATCGCATGATCGCCGAACTGCCGCACGTGAGCCGCGTCGTCGTGATCGGCGGCGGCTATATCGGGCTGGAGGCTGCGGCTGTCCTGACCAAGCTGGGCAAGCACCTCACCGTGCTGGAGGCGCAGGATCGCGTCCTGGCGCGCGTGGCGGGCGAGCCGCTGTCACGCTTCTACGAGGCCGAGCATCGCGCACACGGCGTCGATCTGCGCACGGGCGCGGGCGTCGCGTGTATCGAGGAAGCCGGTGGCGCGGCGGTCGGCGTCCGGCTGGCCGACGGACAGGTGCTGGCGTGCGAGATGGTGATCGTCGGGATCGGCATCGTGCCGGCGGTGCAGCCATTGATCGCAGCCGGTGCGGTCGGCGGCAACGGTGTGTTCGTGGACGAACATTGCCGCACCAGCCTGCCCGATATCTTCGCGATCGGCGACTGCGCCGCGCATGCGAACCGCTTCGCCGATGGCGCGACGATCCGTCTGGAATCGGTGCAGAATGCCAACGACCAGGCGACCACTGCGGCCAAGGCGATCGCCGGTGCGCCCGAGGCTTATGATGCGATGCCGTGGTTCTGGTCGAATCAGTATGATCTGCGACTGCAGACCGTCGGCCTATCGACCGGGTTCGACACCGCGGTGGTGCGCGGCGATCCGGCGACGCGCAGCTTCTCGGTGGTCTACCTGCGCGGCGGTTGCGTGATCGCGCTCGATTGCGTCAACGCCGCGAAGGATTTCGTCCAGGGCCGCGCGCTGGTCGAGCAGCGGCGGACGATCGACCCGGCCCTATTGGCCGATGCGTCCACGCCGCTCAAGGCGCTGGCCGCGATCTGAGCCTCGTTCACATATCCTCGTGCGCCAGATCGATCTCGCGCACCCCGCGGCTGCGGCGGGCGGCGTCGATCAGCGTCCGCAGCTCCTCGCGACGGGCGCGGGCGCGCGGCACGTGGGGCATCACCAGCGGCGCGGCGCGTGTCGTCTCGTCGGACGAGGTGACCGTGATCGTGCCGATATCGGCCAGCTGGTTGATGAGGCTGAACGCGATCCGCACGTCCTTCACGCGGTAAAGCTCGATTTCGTCGATCGACTTGTTGACGATGCCGCGCAGCAGGATCAGGCGGTCGGACGCGACATCATAGCGTGTCGCCATCGCGCCGATCCATTTCGCCACCACGATCACCACCGCGATCGCGCTGAGGACGAACGGCAGCGCGGGCGATACGGTCGCGGTCGTGCCACTCGCGATCACCGCCAGCACCGGGCCGGCGACGAACAGCAGGATCGTGCCCCATCCCGCCAGCGTGCCCAGCAGCCAGCCGCGGGTGGACGATCGGAAGCTGTCGATGATCTGCGGCATGGCGGGTCCGGTCGCTGGAGTGTCGCGTCAGGTTAGTCGGTGGCGGCGGGCCGGGGCAAGCCGTCGCTGCGGACCAGTTCGGCGATCTCGAACCGGTGGCTGGCCCAGCCGCGCATCCGGGCGGCGTCGGCGGTCGCGGTTCGCTTGCGCTTCGCTTCGGCCAGCGATTTCACATGGCCCCAGAACACCTCGGTCCGGCCGTTGCCAAGGATCGCCACGATCCGCCAGTAGTGAGTGAAGTCCGCGGTCGTCGGTCCGATCGTCTTGACGTATCCATCGGGCAGCGTCGCGGTGAGGTAGTGTCGGCGGGGCATTGCGTGGTCATGCCGTTGGGGCGCACCGTCGGCAAGACGATGCGCCCCGCCGCAGTCCAGGGTGAATGGCCTGCGGTTGCCGACCGGTGTAGCGCAGGCGCGGTAAGCAAAGGCTGAACCGTCGGTTCGGTGCGCGTTAAGGTGCCGGATCGCCCGCGCCGACGACTTCGGCCGTTGCCTCGATCGTGCGGCCGTCGGCGAACGCCAGCGTGAGCGTCGTCGTCCCGCCGGCCTTGAGCGCGGGATTCACGTCGAACAGCATGACGTGCTTGCCTGCCGGCGCGAAGGCGACCGTCCCGTCCGCTGGCACCGCGACCTGGCCCAGCGGCTTCATCGACATCATGTTGCCGTGTCCCGCCATGCTCTCGTGCAGCTCGGCGCGCACCGCGGCGGGCGTCCGGATCGAGAGCAACGTCTGTGCCTGCTGCCCGGCGTCCAGCGTGAAATAGGCCGCGGCCGGGCGGCCCTGCACGGCGGGCAGGCGGATCCACGCATTCTCGACATGCGGCGGTTGCGGCTGGCACCCGGCCAGCATCGCAGCTGCGATCGCACTCCCGACCAGTAGCCGCATGAAACCCACTCCCGTTTCGAGAAAACCCGAGTCATGCCTAGGACTTGGCATACTCTTGCGGCAAGCCCGCCTCCACCTATATCGCGGCGGTAACTGCGGTGCCGTCTCGCCCTGATCGGGGATGCGGGCCGTGCAAGATCAATGCGTTAGAAACCCTGGGGGTACAGGCAGGACTATGGCTAAAGTAATCGGTATCGACCTTGGCACGACCAACAGCTGCGTCGCCGTGATGGAAGGCGGCAAGCCCAAGGTGATCGAAAATGCGGAAGGCGCGCGCACCACGCCGTCGATCGTCGCCTTCGCCAAGGACGGCGAGCGACTGATCGGCCAGCCGGCCAAGCGCCAGGCCGTGACCAACGGCGACAACACGATCTTCGCGGTGAAGCGCCTGATCGGCCGCCGGTTCGACGATCCGGTCACCAAGAAGGACACCGAGCTGGTCCCGTACACGATCGTCAAGGGATCGAACGGCGACGCGTGGGTGAAGGCCGGTGGCGAGGATTATTCGCCGAGCCAGATCAGCGCGTTCATCCTGCAGAAGATGAAGGAAACCGCCGAAGCCTATCTGGGCGAGACGGTGACGCAGGCGGTCATCACCGTGCCGGCATATTTCAACGACGCCCAGCGTCAGGCGACCAAGGACGCCGGCAAGATCGCCGGCCTGGAAGTACTGCGCATCATCAACGAGCCGACCGCGGCGGCGCTGGCCTATGGCCTCGAGAAGGATTCGAACAAGACGATCGCGGTCTATGACCTCGGCGGCGGTACGTTCGACATCTCGATCCTCGAGATCGGCGACGGCGTGTTCGAGGTGAAGGCGACCAACGGCGACACCTTCCTGGGCGGCGAGGATTTCGACGCCAAGATCGTCCAGTTCCTGGCCGACGAGTTCAAGAAGGCCGAAGGCATCGACCTGACCAAGGACAAGCTGGCGCTCCAGCGTCTGAAGGAGGCCGCGGAAAAGGCCAAGATCGAGCTGTCGTCGGCCGCGTCGACCGAGGTCAACCTGCCCTTCATCACCGCCGATGCGACGGGTCCGAAGCATCTGGTCAAGGCGATCACGCGCTCGGATCTCGAGAAGCTGGTCGAGGACCTCATCAAGCGGACGCTCGAGCCGTGCAAGAAGGCGCTGTCGGACGCTGGCCTGAAGGCCGACGCGATCGACGAGGTCGTGCTGGTCGGCGGCATGACGCGCATGCCGCGCGTACGTGAAGTCGTGAAGGATTACTTCGGCAAGGAGCCGCACACCGGCGTCAACCCGGACGAGGTCGTCGCGATCGGCGCGGCGATCCAGGCCGGCGTGCTGCAGGGCGACGTCAAGGACGTGCTGCTGCTCGACGTGACGCCGCTGTCGCTGGGCATCGAGACGCTGGGTGGCGTGTTCACCCGGATGATCGACCGCAACACGACGATCCCGACCAAGAAGTCGCAGACCTATTCGACCGCGGACGACAACCAGCAGGCCGTCACCATCCGCGTGTTCCAGGGCGAGCGCGAGATGGCCGCGGACAACAAGATGCTGGGCCAGTTCGACCTGGTCGGCATCCCCTCGGCCCCGCGCGGTGTGCCGCAGATCGAGGTGACGTTCGACATCGACGCCAACGGTCTGGTCAACGTCAGCGCCAAGGACAAGGGCACCGGCAAGGAGCAGCAGATCCGCATTCAGGCATCGGGCGGTCTGTCCGACGCCGACATCGACCAGATGGTCAAGGACGCCGAAGCGTTCGCCGACGAGGACAAGCAGCGCCGTGCCGCGGCCGAGGCGAAGAACAACGCCGAGAGCCTCGTCCACACGACCGAGCGCCAGCTGGCCGAACATGGCGACAAGATCGATGCGGGCCTGAAGTCCGAGATCGAAACGGCGATCGCCGAAACCAAGACCGCGGTCGAATCGAACGATGCCGAGGCGATGAAGACCAAGTCCGAAGCGCTGGCGCAGGTCGCGATGAAGCTGGGTCAGGCGATCTACGAGAAGCAGCAGGCAGCCGAAGCCTCGCCATCGGCCGAGGGCGGTGACGAAGCACCGAAGGAAGACGTCGTCGACGCCGAATTCTCGGAAGTGGACGACAACCAGAAGGCCTGAAGATGATCCATGGTCGTCACCCCCGCGAAAGCGGGGGCCCATCTCCCGGATTGAATGCTAGGCACGTCCGGGAGATGGGTTCCCGCTTTCGCGGGAATGACGGTCGTTGGTTGCTAGGCGGGGGCCTGTCATGAGTACCGAAGTCGATTATTACGAGCTGCTCGAATGCAGCCGCACCGCCGACGACGCGACGTTGAAATCGTCGTTCCGTCGGCTCGCGATCAAATATCATCCCGACAAGAATGCCGGCTGCAAGGACAGCGAGGCGAAGTTCAAGGCGGTAAACGAAGCCTATGACTGTCTGAAGGACCCGCAGAAGCGCGCGGCCTATGACCGGTTCGGCCACGCCGCGTTCACCAATGGCGGCGGTGGCGGACGAGGCGGTGGCGCGGCGGACTTCGGCGGATTCTCCGATATCTTCGAGAGCGTGTTCGGCGAGTTCATGGGCGGTCAGGGCCGCGGTGGGCGTCCGCAGCAGCGGCGCGGCGCCGACCTGCGCTACGACCTGGAGATCAGCCTGGAGGAGGCGTTCCACGGTCACGCGACCGAGATCACCGTCGATGTCTCCAGCCAGTGCGACACGTGCCACGGCAGTGGCGCGACGCCGGGTACCGGTACGCGCGACTGCGCCCTGTGCCACGGCCACGGCAAGGTCCGCTCGCAGCAGGGGCCGTTCGTGTTCGAGCGCGCCTGCCCGGGCTGTAACGGCGCGGGCCACGTCATCACCGATCCGTGCGCCAAGTGTCGAGGCGAGGGGCGGCTCGACAAGACCAAGACGCTCAGCGTCACCGTCCCGCCCGGCGTCGACGAGGGCACACGTATTCGCCTGAACGGCGAGGGTGAGGCGGGTCAGCGCGGCGCGCCGGCCGGCGACCTCTACATCTTCCTGCACGTGAAGAAGCACGAGCGGTTCGAGCGCGAGGGCACGACGCTGTTCGCCCGCGCGCCGATCAGCTTCGCGATGGCGGCGCTAGGCGGCGAGATCGAGATTCCGGGGCCGGACGGCACACCCAACACGATCCGCATCACGCCCGGCATCCAGTCGGGGCGCGAACTGCGCCAGCGCGGTGCCGGCATGCCGGTCCTGCAAGGCCGTGGCCGCGGCGACCTGGTCGTGCGGATCGAGGTGCAGACGCCGACCAAGCTGTCGGCCCGCCAGCGCGAACTGCTAGAGGCACTGCGCGAAACCGAAAGCGGCAGCGAAAGCCCGGAGGACGAGGGCTTCTTCGCCAAGGTCAAGAAGGCGGCGCTGGGTTAACCCAGCGCCAGCCAACCGGCCACCGCACCGCCGGCGATCAGCGCAGGGGCGGCCAGGCGACTCTTCCACCGCCACGCGACGATCAGCGCGACCGCGAACAGCGCGAGTGCTGGCCAGACCATCGTCACCCGCGCCAGTGTCGCGCCGCCGAGTTGGACGCACGTGGCGGCGATGACGCCCACCACCGCCGCTGCGACGCCGGCGAGCGGACGGTGGAGCGCGGGATTTTCGACCACCGCCTCCAACCGCTCGTAGAAGATCATCGAGAAGGCGAAGGCAGGCGCGAACATGCCCGCGGTGATCGCAAGCGCACCGGGCAGGCCGCCGGCGACATAGCCGGCAAAGGTCGCGAAGATGACGAGCGGTGCCGGCAGGACCCCGGCCACCGCGACCCCGTCGAGGAAGCTGGCATCGCTCAGCCAGCCGCGTCCCACCGTGTCCGCGCGGACATAGGGGATGGCGGTATAGGCGCCGCCGAAGGTCAGCAGCCCGCCCTTCAGCCCCGCGACGAACAGCGCCGCCAGCGTGGCGGAACCCGCGGCGGCACCGAGCGGCGCCGTGCCGGCAGCGATCGGATGCGTCACGACCGCTGCCGCGACGGCCAGTGCCGCCACCGCCGCAGCGGCCCATCGTTGCGCCACGAACGCATAGGTCAGGCCGGACGCGACCAACGGGATCCAGAACGGCGTCCCCCACAAGGTCGCAGCGAAGCTTACCGCTGCCAGCGCCCACAGCATCCGGTCCTCCAGAACATGACTGCCGATACGGTCGACCGCGCGTACGATGACGGCGATCACCACCACCTGTACGCCGAGCAGCGCGCCGGCGACGCCGCTGCGCCCGACGATCCATTCGCCGTAGAGCCATCCCGCGACGAGCATCAGCAGCAGCCCGGGCAGCATGAATCCCAGGCCGGCGAGCAACCCGCCGATTCGCCCGCGCGCCATCATGCCGAGATGGACGCACAGCTCATGCGCTTCCGGACCGGGCAACACCTGCAGGATCGCCAGCAGCCGGTTGAACCGCGCCGGCGACAGCCAGCGTTCCTCCTCGACCAGCGCCTGTCGCAGCATCGCGATCTGCGCGACCGGTCCGCCGAACGCGAGGCAGCCGAAGCGGAGGAATTTCAGGAACAGCGCAGACAGCGCAAGGCCGGTGGGGGGCAGTGCGGTCGTATCGTCGGGGGTGTCGGTCGTCATCGTCATGTCGCTCCGGCCGCAGGCGCGGCTGATGGAACGGACTTGGACGACGTGTCGTCTGAACGGGCGTCCGCATCTGCCCGTGGGGTCAGATTAGCAGGCGTATCGGGTAAGAAAAGGGGGGAGACGCGGGTCAGCCGCCCGCGCGCGTGAACCACGCGGCGGGCGGGGTGCCCAGAGTCTGTTTCAGGCCGCGAGGATCGCGGCGATGACCAGCGCCTGGGCAACCAGAGCCGCGGCGCCGAACGCCGAGGTTTCCAGATTGCGCATGGGTGATCTCCTGTTACCGCCCTTCATGGTGCGGTGCAGCACATTTGAGGCCCGCGCATGATAGTTTCAATCGCAAACAACAATGTTACGATTGCACGAAATGCAATCGTGGGCGTAACGATCGCGCCGATTGTAATGTCGTGCTCTCGCCGCGGCAAAGCCGCGTCGTCGGTCACCGCTGGTGCGGTGCCGGCCGGGCTGACGCCGCGACGCCGATTGGCTTCGCGGCGCTAGCCGAACACCCGGTCGAAGATCGTGTCAACGTGGCGCAGATGATAGCCAAGGTCGAACTTCGCCTCGATCTCCTCCGCGCTCAGCGCCGCGGTGACGTCCGGGTCGGCCTTCAACAGGTCGAGCAGCGACAGTTCGCCATCGCTCTCCCACACCTTCATCGCATTGCGCTGGACCAGCCGATAGGAATCCTCGCGGCTTACCCCCGCCTGCGTCAGCGCCAGCAACACGCGTTGCGAATGGACCAGGCCTCCCATCCGATCGAGGTTCTTTTGCATCCGCGCCGGATAGACGACCAGCTTGTCGACGACGCCGGTCAGCCGGGCTAGCGCGAAATCGAGCGTGATCGTCGCGTCGGGGCCGATATAGCGTTCGACCGACGAATGGCTGATGTCGCGTTCGTGCCACAGCGCGACATTCTCCAGCGCCGGCGTCACATAGCCGCGCACCATCCGCGCCAGCCCGGTCAGATTCTCGGTCAGCACCGGGTTGCGCTTGTGCGGCATCGCCGACGAACCCTTTTGCCCGGGGCTGAAATATTCCTCCGCCTCCAGCACCTCGGTGCGCTGCAGATGGCGGATCTCGGTCGCCAGCCGCTCGATCGATCCCGCGATGACGCCCAGAGTCGCAAAGAACATCGCGTGGCGATCGCGCGGGATGACCTGGGTCGATACGGGTTCGATCGTCAGGCCGAGCTTGTCGGCGACATGCGCCTCGACGCGCGGATCGATGTTGGCGAAGGTGCCGACCGCTCCGGAAATCGCACAGGTCGCGATCTCCGCGCGGGCATGGACCAGCCGGTCGCGACAGCGCGCGAATTCGGCATGCGCCTGCGCCAGTTTCAGGCCGAAGGTGACGGGTTCGGCGTGGATGCCGTGGCTGCGCCCGATCGTCGGGGTCAGCTTGTGCTCGAACGCGCGTGTGCGGATCGCCGCCAGCAACGCGTCGAGATCGGCCAGCAGCAGGTCGCTGGCCCGTGCCAGCTGTACGGACAGGCATGTGTCGAGCACGTCGGACGATGTCATGCCCTGGTGCATGAAGCGGGCCTCATCGCCAACCTGCTCGGCGACCCAGGTCAGGAACGCGATGACGTCGTGCTTGGTCACCGCTTCGATCGCGTCGATCGCAGCGACGTCGATCGCCGGCTTCGTCGCCCACCAGTCCCACAACGCCTTCGCCGCAGACTGCGGGACGATGCCCAGATCGGCCAGTGCCTGCGTCGCATGCGCCTCGATCTCGAACCAGATGCCGAAACGCGTTTCGGAAGACCAGACCGCGACCATGTCGGGCCGCGAATAGCGGGGGATCATGCGAAACCTCGTGAGACTGCGGGACGAGCCGTGCCGTTAGCAGGGCCGAACCGATCCGGCAAAAACGAATTTTCGGGAACCGTGTCATAAATGTGACGTTGATATCGCACAGTCCAGGGAAGCACGATCGCCTGTCCGCGTAGAGTATCGCTTGGTACAGGCATCTCATCCAACAGGAGATATATCATGATGAAGACCGCTATGCTTGTGAGTGCTCTTGCCATTTCGGCCCCCGCACTGGCGCAGGACCAGCCGGCACCGGGTCGTCAGCCGATGACGACTGCGCCAGCCGATGCGCAGACCGCGCCGCAGACGCCGCCGACGGCACAAACCGCCGATCCGGCCAGCACGTCGACCACTGCCGCGCAGGATGCGCCGATCCCGGGTGCGCCCGTGACCGACACCGCGCCGGCCGAACAGGCAACAGCACCGTCACCGCAGACTATGCCCGGCACCCCTCCGGCAACGCAGCCGGCCGAGCAAGTCGCTGCCGCGCCCACCGATCCGGCCGCGCCCGTCACCGGTGCCACGCAAATCGCCCAGGTCGTGAACACCGAGTTTCCGACCTATGACAAGAATTCGGACACGAATTTGGACAAGGCCGAGTTCGGCGCCTGGATGGTCGCGTTGAGGACGGCGAGCGATCCGGCGACCAAGGCCGGCGATCCGGCGACGGTGAAGTGGGTCGATGGCGCCTTCGCTTCGGCGGACACCGACCGGTCGAAGGTGGTGTCGAAGGCCGAGTTGACCGCCTATCTATCGCAGGGCGCCGAATAAGCGATCAAGCGACAACCCGGCTCCTCCCTGGAGCGGCCGCCGGACCCCAGAGGTCCGGCGGCTTTCTCATGTGCCGTCGATCAGCTGGGATGGGCTTCGGGTTCCGACACGGCATCGGGGGTGTCCGTGTCCGGCACATCGCCGCCGTTGACGTAGGCGGCGCTCTCGTCCGCGACGCCGGCGTCCTGGATCAGCTGCGCCGCCTCGGCCTGGTCGAGTGCGGTCGGGTCGGTGGGTTCCGGATTGGTCATCGTCGCTCTCCTTGGCTAACGCGGCGTCAACGCGCGAGTGCCGGAGACGGCGTCAGTCGGCTGCGGTCTGGGGAAAGAAGCGATCGACGATGTCGCGCGCCAGCCGTGCGGGGCGCAGCGTCGTGGCATCGACACAGCACCAACTCGACCGCACTTCGGCCAGCACATCCTCGCCACGCTTGATGATCGTTTCGTAGAATGCCCGCGCGCCCTGCACCTTTTCGAGCAGCACGGTGGCGATCACGTCGTCGCCCAGGAACGTGGGTCGGCGATAGGTGATCTCGTGCTTCAGTGCGACCCACAGGTGCTGCGCGACGGCGTCGGCGGGGGCCAGCGACCGCCAGTGATCGATCACCGCGTCCTGCACCCACTTGAGATAGCTGGCGTTGTTGACGTGCCCCATGAAATCGATGTCGGCCGGATCGACCGGAATGGCGTATTGATGGGGGATCGGATTGCTCACACCCGTGTCAGTAGCATACTGGCGGTGCCTTCGCCAGCAGGATCGGGCGTGGTGTTGCCCGCGCGGGTCGGATGCCTATCATGACCATCGCGCACGTGACCGGAGGAGGGATACAGATGACCGACACGTTCGATGCCGTTTACGACCGGTTGCGCGAGGTCATGCTGGACGCCGTGGACAGCCACATCGTTGCCGTGGATGCGCCGGGTAATCTCGTGATCCGAACCTCAGCGATCGACCCGTCTACCGGGCAGCCCGGCTGGTTCGGCACGGTGACGATCAAGAAGAGCTATGTCGCCTATCATCTGATGCCGCTCTACACCCGGCCGTCACTGGCCGACGGACTTTCGGAAGCCCTGTCGAAGCGCCGGCAGGGCAAGACCTGCTTCAACTTCAAGACCGTGAATGACGCGTTGTTCGACGAGCTTGCCGCGCTCACGGTCCGTGCGAACGGGGGTTGAGCGGGAAGGCGGGGCGATATCTCCGTCAGTCGGTGCCGATTGAAGCCGGCGGCAAGCGACGTTCGCGACCCAAAGGATGCGACGGTCGCCGCTCCGTCGGTTCCCGCGACCGGCGGACTGCCGCACGAAGCCGGCTTACCCAATTGGAGCCTGATGGATGCGATCGGAACCGACGATCCGCTGCGGCGCCGAAACGACCCGCGCAGACGCATGAACACATCGTTGTTTTGGGTTCATGCAACCTGATGCAGACAGGGGACGTTACACCTGCACATCGATCGATATCGATCAGGGAAATCAAAGGAGCCGTAATATGCGTAATCTCTTTCTGGCGGCCGGTGCCGCTGCACTGCTCGTCCCCGCCGCGATGACCGTTCCGGTCGCCGTGGAAACCGGATATTCCAAGGCGGATGCCCAGAACCGTGCGCGTTACCGTGAGTGGCGCGGTCGTGACGGCCGCTATTACTGCCGCAAGCCGAACGGCACGACCGGTCTGGTCGTCGGCGGCGTCGCCGGTGCGCTGGTTGGGCGGACGATCGACAGCCGCGGCGACCGCACGGTCGGCACACTTCTGGGTGCCGCTGCCGGTGCTGTCGCAGGTCGCGAGATCGAGCGCAGCGGCAGCCGGAAACAGTGCCGCTGATGAGTGGCTGAGGTCGCTATCGTAGCGCGACCTTAACCCCTGACCGTGTAAGCACGCGGAGCCATGCTTCGCGTGCTTACTCTTGCCAGCCTGTTTCCCGACGCGTCGAGGCCCAACCTCGGCGTGTTCGTCGAGCGTCAGACGCTCGGGCTCGCGGCACGTCCCGACGTCGATCTGCGGATCGTCTCGCCGGTTGGCCTGCCGCCTTGGCCGCTTCACCGCATCGGCCGCTATGCCGCGCTCGCCGACCTGCCGGACGACGAAGACTGGAAGGGTGTACCGATCCAGCGTCCGCGCTTTCTCAACCTGCTAGGCACCGGCGGGCGGCTCCACGCCGCCGCGATCGTTCACGTGCTGAAACCGCTGCTGACCGCGATGCGGCGAGATTTCCCGTTCGACGTGATCGATGCCGAATTCTTCTTTCCCGATGGACCGGCGGCGGTTGCGCTAGGCGAATATTTCGGCGTCCCGGTGTCGATCAAGGCGCGTGGCGCCGATATCCATCATTGGGGCCGTGCGGGACCGACGGCAGCGTCAGTGTTGCGCGCCGGCCGCGCGGCCGACGGCCTGCTGGCGGTGTCGGAGGCTCTGCGTGACGACATGATCGCGCTGGGCATGCCGGCCGATCGCATCGCGGTGCATCGTACCGGCGTCGATGGCAATCGCTTCGCGCCGCGCGACCGCGCGGCCGAAAAGGCGCGGCTCGGCGTGTCGGGCGCTTTGGTGCTGTCGGTCGGCGCGCTGATCCCGCGCAAAGGGCATGATATCGTGATCGATGCGGTCGCGCGGTTGCCCGGCACGACGTTGCTGATCGCCGGCGAGGGACCGGAACGCCCGGCGCTGGAGGCGCGGATCGCCGCCGCCGGGCTGGAGGGGACGGTGCGACTGCTCGGCAGCGTACCCCATGCCGACCTGCCCGCGCTGTTCGCCGCTGCCGATGTGATGGCGCTCGCCAGCGTGTCCGAAGGCCTGGCCAACGCCTGGGTCGAGGCGCTGTCGAGCGGAACGCCGGTGGTCATCACCAGCGCCGGCGGCGCGCGCGAGACGATCGACCGGCCGGCGGCGGGCCGGGTGGTCGATCGCACCCCGGCGGCCTTCGCGGAAGGAATCGCCGAATTGCTGATGGCACCGCCCGCGCCGCCGGATGTGCGCGCAGCCGCGGCGCGGTTCAGCTGGGAAGCGAATACCGCCCAGCTTCATGCACATCTCTCCGGACTGGTCGCGCGCCGACGGTGCGGCGGGCGTTAGCCTAGCGGATACAGTGCCCCGACGATCTGCCGCCCCTCGGCCCGCAGGACACCCCACGCGCGGGCGGCGGCGCGGCTGTCCATCACCTCGACGCCCAGCCCGCGGGACTCCAGCGCCTGCACGAACGCGCGCGGCGGATGTTCCAGCGTCGCGCCGGTGCCCAGTAGCAGGAATTCGGGCGTCGGATCCAGCGCCAGCACAGGTGCGACATCGGCATCGGTCAGCGCGTTCAGCGCCGGCGGACGCCAGCCGTCCGCGCGCTCGGGTGTGATGAGCAGCGCCCGATAGACATTGTCATCGACGCGAAAGCCGCCGCCCGAGAAGCCGGCGATGACCGGACCCGCAGCGACGGCGTTGCGATCCAGGTTCACGGCAGCTCGGCGATCGGCTTGCCGTCGGCCTTGGCCTCGGCGGGCAGGAAGCTGTCGGGCTTCAGCTTCAGCCAGAGCAGGATCGCCGCCGACACATAGACCGACGAGAAGGTGCCGATGACGATGCCGAGCAGCATCGCGGCGGTGAACCCGAAGATCACGTCCGGCCCCAGGACCAGCAGGATCGTCAGCACGATGCCGATCGACAGCGAGGTCACGACGGTGCGGCTCAACGTCTCGTTGATCGACAGGTCGAGCAGTTCGGCCATGCCCATCTTGCGGTATTTGCGCATGTTCTCGCGGATGCGGTCGTACACCACGATCGTGTCGTTGAGCGAATAGCCGATGATCGTCAGCACCGCGGCGACGACGTTCAGGTCGAATTCGAGCTGGGTCAGCGCGAAGAAGCCCAATGTCAGCGCGACGTCGTGGAACAGCGCGAACAGCGCGCCGACGCCGAACTGCCACTCGAACCGGAACCAGATGTACAGCGCGATGGCGATCATCGCCAGCCCGAGGCTGATCGCGCCCTGACGGAACAGTTCGTTCGAAACCTTGCCCGACACGCTCTCGACCGCGCCGACCTTCGCGCCGGGATAATTTTTCTCGATCGTCGTCTTGATCGCGGTGGCGGCGCGATCGGCGGCCGTCTCGTCCGCGTCGTCGGGCAGCGGAGTACGGACCGAAACCTCGCGGTCGGACCCGAACCGCTGGATCGTCGCCTCGCCCACGCCCAGCGCCTCGACCCGCTCGCGCAGCTGTTCGACGTTGACCGGCTGGGCGAAGGTGACGCGCACCGACTGGCCGCCGATGAAGTCGATGCCCAGGTTGAACCCCTTGACCACGCACAGCACCAGGCTGCCGACGATCAGCAGGATCGACAGGGTCATCGCGATGTTCCGGTATTTCAGGAACGCGATGTTGGTGTCGTCGGGAACGAGTTTCAGCGGGCGCATGGGACGGGCGGCCTTAAATGGTGATGGTCTTGGGGCGGTTGCGCTTGAGCCAGCCCGCGACGAGCAGGCGGGTCAGCGTGACGCCGGTGAAGACCGAGGTGACGATGCCGATCGCCAGCACGACGGCGAAGCCGCGCACCGGGCCGGAGCCGAACACGAACATGATGACGGCCGAGATCACGTTGGTGATGTTGGCGTCGAAGATCGCCCGGCTCGCCTCCTTGTAGCCGATCTCGACCGTCTGGATGACGGCGCGGCCCTTGCGCGCCTCCTCGCGGATGCGCTCGTTGATGAGCACGTTGGCATCGACCGCCGCGCCGATCGTCAGCACGAAACCGGCGATGCCGGGCAGCGTCAGCGTGGCGTTGAACACCGCCATGACGCCCAGGATCATCACCGCGTTCACCAGCAGCGCAACCGTCGTGTAGACACCGAAGCGGGCATAGGTGACGATCATGAAGACGATCAGCGCCAGGCTGCCGACGATGCCGGCCAATACGCCCTTCTGGATCGAATCGGCACCGAGTTCGGCCGAGATCGAGCTTTCCTGAACCGTCTTCAACTCGACCGGCAGCTTGCCCGATCGCAGCGCGATGGCGAGTTCGTTCGCCGACTGCACGGTGAAGCCGCCGCCCGAGATCGTCGCGGTGCCACCCAGAATCGGTTCGTTGATGTTGGGGGCCGAGATCACGCGATTATCGACGATGATCGCGAAGGGACGCCCGGCATTTTCCTGCGTCACGCGCGCGAAGCGGCGGCCGCCCTCGCCGTTGAAGGTCAGCGTCACGTCGGGCGCACCGTTCTGGTCGTAGCTCTGCTTGGCGTCGGCGATCATGTCGCCCGACAGGATCGTCGAACGCTTGACCGCGACGAAGCCGCCGCCGTTCTCGTACGGCAGGATCTGGCTGCCGATCGGTGCCTGGCCGCGCGCGACGTCGTCGGGATTGGCCGAGATATCGACCAGCTTGAATTCCAGCTTCGCGGTCTTGCCGAGCAGCGCCTTCAAAGCTTCGGGATCCTTCAGGCCCGGCACCTCGACGACGATGCGGTTGCTGCCCTGGCGGACGATGGTCGGTTCGCGGGTGCCCAGCGCATTGATGCGCTTGCCGACGATCTCGCGCGCGTCGTTCATCGCGCTGTCGATCGCCTGGTTGATGCCGGCCGCGGTCGGGCGCATCACGAAGCGGCTGGTGTCCACGACCGAGATGTCCCAGTCGCGCTGCCCGGTCAGCCCGGCACCGGTGGTCAGCGGCAACAGCCGTTCGCGCGCGGCATCGACCTGGGCGGCGTCGCGCACCATGAAGCTCAGCTGGCCGTCGCGGGTGGAGATATCGCCGATCGCGACGCGCGGATTGCCGCGACGCATCTCGGTGGTGATGAGTTCGCGCATCGCCTCGATCCGGGTCGCAGCGACGTCGTTGGTGTCGGCTTCGAGCAGGATGTAGCTGCCCCCCGCCAGGTCGAGGCCCAGGTTGATGACCGGCTGCGGAATCCAGCCGGGCCATTTGGCGCGCGCGCTCTCGGGCACGATGCTCGGCACCGCCAGCAGCGCGCAGAACGCGATCGTCGCCCAGACCAGCCAGACCTTCCAGCGCGGGAAATCGAGCATCAGTCGTTGGCCGGCTTGCTGCCCAGCGGCGTGACTTCCGCGAGCGTCGCCTTGACGACCTTCACCTTCACGGTCGGCGCGATCTCGACCTCGACGAATGCTTCCTCGACCTTGGTCACCTTGCCGACCAGCCCGCCTGCGGTGATGACGCTGTCGCCCTTCTTCACCGCCTGCACCGATGCCTGCAACATCTTCATGCGCTTCTGCTGCGGGCGGATCATCAGGAAATAGAACACGACGAAGATCAGGATCAGCGGCGCGATGCCAATAATCTGCGACATTCCGGCGTCAGCGGCGCCACCGGCGGCCTGGGCATGGGCGGGTGAAATGAACATGGCTCTCGACATAATGGGAAGTACCGGGATGGCCCCCGGGCAGGCATATGGCGGTCCCGCTATCAAAGTGCAGCCCGCCGCGCAACTTTTGCGCCCGTCGGTCAGGCCAAGCTTGCATCGCGCGAACACCCGGCCTAGATGCCCGCGCTTCGAGGGTGTCCGCCACGCGCGGCCGCCCTCGCCGGTCGGGGCGTAGCGCAGCCTGGTAGCGCATCACACTGGGGGTGTGGGGGTCGCAGGTTCGAATCCTGTCGCCCCGACCAATTTTCCACACCATTTCAATGGGTTACGCGGGCATCGAAGGGTGCCCGTTTCCTCGCGCGCGCACTGTGTAAGAGACGTGTAAGAGTTGCGGGTGACTCGGGGCACTCGTAGCAGCACCCCGCGCCCGAAGGCGCAGGGTGCTGACAGCGTCAGGCCTCAAGGAGAGAGACCCCGCTGCTGGCCCCGATGTTTTAATGGCGAGGGGTCGGTGGCCTTAACCCTCGGCGCGGCGAGCAAGAGAACTCCCGCGCTGTCTCGCTATCTGAACCTGTCTTCGTCTCCCCGGCAGCCCTGCGCGCCGCTGCACAGGCGCAGGCGAAGCACATCCTCTGAGAAAAATGGACGGCGGCACTTGAGGCAGCGGTGCCAGCCTACCTTCCTGACCACGCGCGGCGGGTAGTCTTCGTCCAACACCGGCTCCCGGCGCTTGCACTCGTCGAACGGCCAAGGGTCCGGCTCGATGATGCCGATGGCCGCTGCCTGACCACGCATACGGAGCGGCACATGCAGCCCGTCCGCTAGCTTGGGCGGTGGAGCCTTCGGCGACGGTGCAGGGCGCGGCTTACTCTGCTCGTACTGCCACGCTAGTAGCCACGCGGGTTCCCCGTCAGCGGGCATATGCTAGCATCCATACGCCGCCCGCTTCCCAGTCGCGGAGAATGTCGAGGATCGGCAGGAACTCCCCCGCCAGCTTGCCCGCCTCAACCTCCGCATATGTGGCGTCGGCGAAGGCGTCGAACGAACTGCACATTATGACGATGGGCGATGGTCGCGGCTTCGCACCCTTCTCCAGCTTGGCAACGCGCCGTTGAAGGGTGCGGAGCGACATTGTGGTCAGCCCTTGACGTTGAGCGCCTTGCTTACCTCGATGTCAGCGGCAACCTGCCCGCCAGCAAGGGCGGCGTTGTCGTCCGCTACGCCGAAATGGCGCTGCACGATGCGGTCGGCATACTCAGCGGGCATTCCGTACTTCTCAGCACGACGAAGCTGCGAGGCGGGAACGTCTGCCTTGCCCTCGGGAACGGTATTGTCAGTCATGATCGTATCACCTTCAGTTGAGTGAGAATGTCGTAGGCTTCGGCGCGGACCTCCCGGTCGTCGCAGTCGCGCATCAGTTCGCACAGGCTTGCGACCGCCGTCTGGCGCAGCTCCCCGCGCTCCCGATCGTTCAGCGTCGCCAGAATTTCCGCGAACGGGTTCCAGCGGTCGGTGTGCAGAATGTCGTCATGGCTGATCGGCACGACATAGAGCGGGTGCGAGAACTGGTCCGCGATGGCCACAGCCCAATCCAAGCACTCCCGATACGCGCTGATCGGCATGTAGCGGGTGGAGATGGCGGTACGCACGCCGGGGGTGTCGGTCGGACCGGTCCAGCCGACATAGACCAGCACGTCCTCCGCTTCCGGCTTGTCGGTGACGACCTTGTTCCGCACCGTGGTTATCGTCGTCATGAGCGGTCTCCGTCGGGGTACAGGTCAATCTGCACGGAGGCCGTTCGCACTCGGCCTTTTTGCAAACGAGCGCGGTTTTGCCGCGAACACGCGATCACGAATGCTTCTCCTCGAGAGCGGCGATCCGGGCTTCGAGCAGTTCGGAGGCTTTGATCTGAGTCAGCGCGTTCACCGCCTCTAGAATCTGCCGACCCACATCGGGCGACACTGCGCCAGACGCGATTGCCGAAATGATAGATGCGGCCTGCTCACTGGCGGGCGCGGTGTGGTCAAACGCGAACTGCACAGTCTGCGACTGGCTCTTCAACGCCGGTACGATGCGGGCGAGGATCAGGGATGCGCTGGCAGAATCCCCTTCGATGGCCTTGGCGATGACAGCATCGAGGATGCCATCTGCATTTTCGAGCATCCGCTGCACTAGCTTGGATTGCGGAGATAGACCGGGAGGGCGACCAGCGGGGTTCGGGCTTTTCATGCCTTTCACCCAATTTGGGTTGCCCGCCGTGACGAGGCCATCGGGAGCTTCAACCGGCTTCCAGCCTTCGCGCCACGGAGGGATATTCGGTTCGGCCACGTTCGCCTCGATTTGATGAAACAGGATCGGATCAATCGGTTCGGTAGGTCAGACCGGAACTGCGAACGGCTCTTTCGACTTCCGCACTTGCTCGCGCACTTGCTCGGCCGTGATCGTCCGAACGAGGATCTGCCGCTTGCCGTCGCCCGATTCCTGATACTCTTTGATATCGCCGACCGCGTCGCTGACGGCCTTGGTGAGCAGCTTGTACCGACCGTTGAGCATGTCGGCGGCGGACTTCATGGCGCGCAGCTTCTTCGCTTCAAGCGGGCGCTGCTTCTCGTGCCACTCGCGTAGGAACTGCGCGCTGGTTTCAGCGTCGATCCCGGAGAGGTAGTGCCGCCCGCCGAGTACGGCGGTGACTGTCATGTCATCGCCCTCGGCAATCGCTTGCCGGATCGCGGTGATGCGCTTGGCCTCGTTATCCATGCTTCGGAAGTAGGTGCGGATTTCCGACGCCATCGAGGCGGTGGCGCGCTGCTCAACCGGCGCGTTTAAGTCCCGCTCCATCTTCGCGATGTTGGTGTTCAGTGTGTCCACCGTGCGCGACCACGACGCATAGACTTTGCTCATCACCTTGGTGGCATGGTCATCGAGAGCGACCAGCCGGGCCGCTTCGTTCAAGGTCGGATTGCCACTGATCGCTACCTTGCAATCATGGATGTTCTTGAGCGCCTGAAACGCCTCGCTCACCGCCGTCTCGGTCTGACCAAGTAGCGGGCGAGTGTCATCGTCGTAATCGGCAATCTCACCGTCGATACCGGGGTGGAGCGTTGGCGAAATACGCACGTCAAAGTCGTCGGACATTTGGACCTTCACTTTCGGATGAAAGATACACTGTCCTTACACGCTAGCGGCGCGGCTCACGGGTCCGCAATACTTGCAAGCAATTTCAATTAGTTCACGTTCTCTTGCCGCAGTCGATCCGAAAACAGTGTGTTTGCGCGCCGACGATTTGACGTGATGGCCACACGGGCGCAGGCCGCTGCAAGCCGCGCTACGGGGGTGGCAGGGGTTGCCCGAGCAGTAGGGGCGAGCGTGGTGCTTCGCACCCCAGCGCGGCGGCAGCGCGGCCTGTACTAGGCGCCTTGCTTGAGCCGCAGGGGGTAATATTGCCCTGCGCGACGCCGCTTCTTGATAAAGAGCGACCCCATCATCTTTCCCCATGCGGTTTCGGTCGCAAGCCCTTCTTTCGCGAGCCGCTTGTCGGGACGGTTCTCGCCATAGGTCTTAGCGTGACGGACATAGCTCGCGTAGAGCAGCGCGGCGCGGGTCCATTCGCGAGGCGCACCCGCTGCATCGGTGCAGCGACGGACCCAATCATCAAAAGCGTCGGTGCGCAAGACGGCGCTATATTCCTCAACCTTCTTCCGGGCAGCTTTCAGCTTCTTGAGATTGGTCGTCGTGGGCTTGGCCGGGGCAAGCGGCGCGGGAGGTTCTTCACCCCACGGCGTCGGTGAATTCCAAATGGCTTCGATCCGCTCGCGCGCATCCTCGTCCAGCCCTTCCAGCGGATCGGCACGCGTCTCTCGCATGGGAAGCGAACCGGGTTTGGGCTTCGGGCGAGGCGGAACGGGGAACTCAATGTCGCTCATGAAGCGATGTATGGTGTGTATAGTTTAACGAGGCGTTCAGCCCTCCCGAACTATACACACCCTACATCATTCTGCCCCGCCAATTTGGCGCTCAATTTCGCTTCGAAGCACATGGAGGTCGGCATAGGCGAACTGGCGCTGGGCGGCACGATCCATCCGGCCAGTCTCCTCAAATCCGAAGATGCCTGCGCCATGATGACTGACCTTCGAGAGCTTCTCTGCGGCGTAGGTCGAGAGGCAACCGTCCTCCGCCAGCGTCTCACGCAGCTTACCACACAGGTGCTTCAACGCGGCGAACATACCAGCGCGTTCTGGCAGCGTCATTTCCTCCGCGCCGTCCGCGCGAATGATCGCTTCGATGTCTGCTAGAGCAGCTTCAATATCTGGACCCATGCCATCACCTCGCTAATGCTTGCAAGCATCATATAGAACAGAGCGGCTTAAATGTGAATACCCGGAAATATTACGGGTGTCGGTTCAACTAAATGTTGAATCTATTTCAACCTATTGTTGAATTGCTTTGTTGCCCATGACTGACCACAAGCAGCGGACCCGGAGAGTTGTTACATGGCTCGCCATAGGCAAACTCATGTAACAACGGTAACATCGGTAACATCGAGGCTTAAAAAGCATCTAATTATCAAACAACTGTTACCGTTGTTACCGTTGTTGCCTTGCTGTGGTCATTGGGGGCGAATGTAACAGTTCTCCTATGCCCGCTTCACGTAGAGCACCTTATTCTGTGGGCCGGTCTCAATGACGATGCGGTACTGGAACTGCATCAGCTTGAGGCGGTCGTCCACCTTGCTCCATTCGCGCCGACTGATTTCCCTACCAAACAGATTATGGACCTGTTCGCGGGTAACGGGCTGGCATGTCCGGTAAACGGCTTCGACCAGCACATCCATCACCTTGCCAACAAGGGTTTCCTTCTTACCTCCGCCACCGTCACCCTCGCGTTCCTCCGGGGGCTTGCGGGTCGCGTCCTCGAACACCTCCATGGACTCGTCCTCACCCCAAACCGTGAGACCGATATTGGCGCGGACCAGCACCGAGTCCGCGCCCTCCGTGCGATGTGCCAAGGTGTGGATCGGCTCGGTGCTGTAGAGCGTCGTGAAGCGTGTGGTTAAATTCGTCTTCGCCACACGCATCACGCACGCATGTTCCTCGCGAATGTCACGCGCATGGACGAACGACAAACGCGGCGAATTGGTCCAAGCGGACGCGCCTGCAACCGTGTCAGCGAAGTACTCATGCTTGCTCTTGTTCGCATGGCCGATGATGGCGACGGTGACGTCATACCGCTCGGCTACGCTTTGCAGATACGCAAGTAGGCGTTTCACCGAGGCGTCATCGTTCGGGCTTTCGCCCTTCCGCCAGCCCGTCAGGCCAACCGCTGTATCGAGCACGACCAGCTTGAGCGGGCGCGGCGGATTATGCATCTGATCGGCGTGGTGCCGCGCCTGCATAATGGACGGTTCAAGATGCTCGTAAACATCGAAGGTGGACCCCGTGACCCGCCCTTGGGCGTCGGACTTGCTGGCGACGGCGGTAACGACGAACAACGTGCCTTCCTCTCCACCGGCTTTCATATGGCGGACCCTGATCCAATCATCGGGCTCTTCAACGCTAATCCATAGGGTCGAAGCATCCCCGCTAATGTCAGCGCCCATTGTGGCCACGAGCGACGACTTGGCGGTGCTGCCGCGCCCGAAGAAGCCGACGACGCACCTGCTCGGCAGAAAAGGATCGACCAAGTAACGCAGCGCAACCGTGGCGGTATCACTCTTCATCGCAACCTCCATTTTGATTGCGTCCATGGGAGCCATCGGGCGGGGTATCGCGACGCCGGATTTCAACTGTGCCGCTGCCAGCTTGGCCTCCTCTGCGCGCCGGCTGTCCTCGCTGGACTTCGCTAGGAGTCGAATGTCCTCACTGCGCTGCTCCGCAGTGCGAATGTCGAAATCGGCGGTGCGAGGCGGGAGCGCCTTGTCCATGTTGGCCCAGTCGATAGACCCATCAGCGCACTTGGGCGCTTCCCACGGCGGCGGCTCAGCCATGATGAGCCTCCCCGCCGAGGGTCGGGCTACCAGTCAATCTGTCGGGGATGCCCATCGCATCCGGCGAAAAAATACCCGGCGCTGTTTTTGCCGAGAACGCGCTGGCTTGCGGACCTTCGGCGGCCCGTCGCACGGTATGCATGTTGCTGGTCCTCGGACAGGGATTGGGAGCTTTCGGATGAAGCGGTCGGGTGTGGGTGCGCATCCGGCCGCTTTTCGCGACCCGGCTCATGCGGATGCTCTCTGCCACGGCGCGTTCGCCACGGTGTAGGCGCTGGTGCTGTCGAACGTGTGCGCAGTGAGCCACGCCATGACGCGGGACCGCTGGTAGCGGATCGGCGACGAGGGGTGCTGGCCGAGCTTGATGAACGCTGGGCCTTTGCCCTTGCAGCGCCAGATTTCGAGAGTGTTCTTCTTGATGCCGAGAAGCGCGGCGGTCTGCTCGCTGCTGAGCAGGTCGTCCAATTCGACTGTGGCCATGACGGGCCTCCTACGAGGCCTGCCAGCGTGTCATCACTGGCAGACTAGCTGCCGCAGGTGACCCAGAGCGGAGATGGGGTGAACAGCCAGGCGCTAGCCCGACCCGATAGCGATGCCCCCAACAGAGCGGGGCAAGCTGTGTTTTACGTTGCCCGCCGCTGGGTCCGCAAGCGGCACTTGCGCAGCGGTCGCCCGGGTCGGTTCACAGATTCAGCCGAGAATTTTTTCTCTCGAAGCCGAGGTGGGGGCGATCTTGATAGGGGCGCCGGCCTCGCGCGATTTTGACTGAATAGTTCGATTGGACCGATCGAAACCGACTCTCGTTGTAGGGCGGCGTGGGGCGCGATCGGTGCTGGGCCGCCCCTTACCCGGCGGCGCGCTGCGATCACCGCTGTAGCCCCGGCTGTAGCGGCCCGCCGCGTGCGTCACGCTCGCAGCGGCAGCGCCACCACGTTCGCCCCGGTGGCCTTCGCGCGGGCAATCGCACCCTCGCGCTCGATGTGGTCACTGATGCGCTGCGTCTCGGGGTGCAAATACTGGAGGCGCTGCGTCTGGAGGTAGTGCCGAGCGGTCACGCCCTCGGGGACGTGGTTCGTCAGCAGCTCCATCTTGAACAGCTCGACGTTGCACGCGGAGAAGCCGACCGTGACGTGCGTGCGGCGCAGGTCGTGCGCCGATAGACCGGTCATCCCCAGCGCCTTGCACAGGCGCTCGAATGGGGCACGGGTGTCGGAGACGTGACCGCACTTCGCACGCGACGGGAACACGAACTTGCTGACCGGCTTGCCCAGCTTCTTCGCCTCGTCGGCCAGCTTCTGGCGTTGCTTGAGCAGTGCCACCGCCCGCGACGACAGGGGTAGCCACACCGGGTTGCCAGTCTTGTTGTCCTCCTCGCGGAGGTGCCACCAGCAATCGGCAGCGTTCTCGCTGAAGTGAACCCGATCCCATGTCAACGCCGCAGCCTCCGTGCGGCGCGCGCCGGTGAGCAGGAGAAACCGCGTCACGTCGATTGCGGCGAGCGCATCGGCGTTCTTAGGTGCCAGTCGCATTTCATCGAGCGCGTACCATGCCGCGCCTACGTCGCTAAGTTCGATATGGCGAGTGCGGGGTTCAAAGGTCTTCCAGTTGTCGTGCGCCATCGCCTTAACCGGATTGACCGGGATCAGCGGCGATCCGTCCGCACGCGGGTAGCGGCGGTTGGCGAAGTTGATGAGCGTGCGCAGGGTAACGAGCGAGATTTGCGCCTGTCCCGGCGCTGGGCGTCCGTCGATGCCGCTTTGGCACATCTCCCGGTGACGCTGGCGGCAGTCCTCAATCGTGATCGACGCGATAGGCTTGTGCGCCCATTTGGCGAATACCTTGTCGATATGCCGGTTCATCTCGGCTTTGGTGCTCTCACGCAGCGGCTGACCGGGGCGGTCGAAATAGGCATCTGCGACCTGGCGCAGCGTTACCTTCATCGCCTCGTCCTGCTTTTTCTGTTCCACCGGATCGATACCATCTTCGAACTGGTGCTTTATTTCCTCCGCACGGCGGCGCGCTGCCTCGACCGTCCACGCCCCGTAGGTGCCAATGGTGATCCGGCGTTCCTTACTCTGCCCCTTCACCATGCCCTGCACGATGAAGCTGGCAGCGCCCGAGGCGGTAACGCGCAGGCCGAACCCCTTCACCCGCGTGTCGACATAGATGACGGTGCCAGTGCCGGGTTTAGCGACCTTGTCGATCGCCTGCTTGGTGAGGTTGAGTTTTGGCATCGAAGTCCTCGTGTAAGACCAGTGTAAGAGCTGCGCGTAAAGCTACGGCAATCACCGGAAAGCCCGCAAGGACATTCAACGTGTTGTTTTTGAACAGTTTTACAGCGGTGCAAAGCTGCGACAAGCGACGTAAAGTAAGGCTCCTGAACACTGGGGGTGTGGGGGTCGCAGGTTCGAATCCTGTCGCCCCGACCAATTTCTTCTCCGTGGATCTTCGCCATGTCGCACCCGCGACATCGGCGAGCGCCATCAGTTCGAGATCATCGCAATCTACCGGACCGGCAGCGCGCCCGCCGTCTCGCCATGCCGGGCACCCGGCCCGCTCGCGCGGGGCTGCAACAGCACATCGACCTGCGCGGCCAGATCGACCTGGCGGAAGGGCTTGGCCAGGAGTTTCACGTCTGCGGGTACGTCCTCGCCTGCTGCGGCATAGCCGGTGACCAGCAGCGCGGGCATGCGGACGCCCAGCGTCCTGAGTTCGTGGATCAGCTGCCCCCCGGTCATGCCGGGCATCAGGTAATCGCTGACCAGCACGTCCGCCGCGATGCCGGATCGCACCGCGCTCAGTGCCTGCGAGGCCGATCCCGCCTCGACCACGTCGTAGCCGATATCGCGCAGCATGTCGGCGGTCGCCGAGCGGACCAGTTCCTCGTCGTCGACCAGCATCACCGTCGCGGCGCGCCGGGCGACGACGGGTTCGGTCCGCTCGCCGGCCGCACCCTCGGCGGCTTCGTCGGTTGCGGGTAGCCACAGTTCGACCTGCGTTCCCGCGCCCGGCGCACTGGAGATCTTCAGCGTACCGCCCGATTGCGCGGCCAGGCCGTGGACCATCGACAGGCCCAGCCCGGTGCCCTTGCCCACGCCCTTGGTCGAGAAGAACGGCTCGGTCGCGCGCGCCAGCGTCGCGTCGTCCATGCCGACGCCGGTGTCGGCCGCGACGATGCGGACATAGCGGCCCGCGTCCAGCCCGGTCGTGGCGGTGCCATAATGGCCGACGACGGCATCGCTCACACCCAGCGACAGGCGTCCACCCGACGGCATCGCGTCACGCGCATTGATCGCCAGATTGAGCAACGCGAGTTCGAGCTGGTTGGGATCGACCCGGGCCGACGGCACGCGGTTCCGCACGTCGAGCGTCACGACGATCGACGGGCCGAGCGTCCGCCGGATCAGATCGACGATCCCGTCGATCAGCCCGCCGATATCCACGGCCCGTGGCTGCAGCGCCTGGCGCCGCGCGAACGACAGCAACCGCTGGGTCAGCGTCGCCGCCCGCTCGGCCGCCTGGAGTGCGCCCGCGATCATCCGCTGGGTGCGCTCATCGTCCTTGTAGCGCCGCCGGATCAGGTCGAGGCTGCCGACGATCGGGGTCAGCAGATTGTTGAAATCATGCGCGACGCCACCGGTCAGCTGGCCGATCGCGTCCATCTTCTGCGCCTGCGCCAGTTGGGCATCGGCGTCCTTGCGCGCGGTGACGTCGGACACGACGCCGGTCATGCGGATCGGCCTGCCCTCATCGTCATAGCGGGTACGACCCTTCGCGACGATCCAGCGCTGGCTGCCGTCGGCGGCGTCGATGCAGCATTCGACGTCGAGTTCGCCCGTCCGCGTGGCTTCGGCAAAGGCGGCACCAACGGCCTCGCGCTGATCGGGTCGGACGTGGCTGAGGAACGTATCGACGGTCCAGTGGGGCAGGGCGGCGGCGTAACCGAAGATCTCGTCGTGGCGCAGCGTCCGTCGCGCGACGCCGCTGACCAGATCGATATCCCAGCTGCCCATGCCGGCCGCGTCCAGCGCGATCTCCAGGCTGTCGCGGGCCGCCTCCAGTTCGGCGGTGCGATCGACGACGGCGCGTTCCAGCGTATCGGCGGCGTCGCGCAGCTCATACTGCCGCGCGCGCGCCTTGAGGGCCGAGCGCACGGCACCCAGCATCGCCTCGGCATGCAGCGGCCGTTCGAGCAGGACCACATTGCCCAGGTCGCGCAGTCGTTGGGTCGCCAGTGATGTGCGCGGGGTCTTGGTGCCGTTGGCGAGTACGACGAACGGAATGTCGGCCCAGGACGGCTGGCCCGCGACCCAGTCGGCCAGGTCGCCGGGATCGCCGATCGTCAGCGCCTCCTCGGTCATCAGGACGACACCTGCACCCGTCTGAAGCTCAGCGATCAGGCCGGGAATGTCCGGACAGACCTGCGCCGCGATATCGTTGCGCGTCAGCAGGTCGGCCGCGATCGCCGCGTCGCGTCCGCGCGGCGCCAGGATCAGGACGCGATCCGGCATCTTATCCGTGCGATTCCGGTGTACCCATGCGGCTGGCCATCAACGTCTTGCTTTCACCCGAAAATGTCGGAACGCCGGTCAGGACGCCCTGGAATTGCCGCAACGGTTCGCCCAGGCGCAAACCCTTGCTGCCGATCTGAAACTCGCGGATCGTCCGTTCGTGCCGTGCGGTGCGCGTCTTTATGACCGAAATCGCCTGGCGCACCTCGCCCTCCGCCTCGAAATAGCGCAACTGGACGACGGTGTCGGACAGATAGCTGAGATCCACGTCGGACCGGATGTCGCCCATCACGCCGTGCAGCCCCAGGATCAGCAGGCTGACTACGCCCTTCTGGCCCAGATAGGTCAGCAGTTCGTGCATCTGCAGGACCAGGAACTGCTCGTTCGGCATCGATTGCAGATAGGCGTTCAGGCTGTCGATGACGACGCAGCGCGCGCCGCTCTCGACGGCCGCCCGGATCGCACCGGCGAACTCGCCGGGCGACATCTCCGCCGGATCGATCGCGCGCAGCTCCAGATGGCCGCTGTCGATATAGGGCCGGATATCGAGGCCCAGCGCCTCGCTGCGCGCCAGCAGCGTCGGCAGGCGTTCGTCGAACAGGAAATAGGCGGCGCGCTCCCCGCGCTCCAGTGCCGCGATCATGCACTGGACTGCGGTTGTCGTCTTGCCGACGCCGGCCGGACCGGTCAGCAGCGTCGAGGTGCCGGGCACCAGCCCGCCGCCGAGCAGGGCGTCGAGTTCGCTCGAGCCGGTCGTCACGCTGGCACCCGCTTCGAGCGTACCATAGTCGGACGCCACCAGCCGTGGATAGACGCACAGGCCGCCGCGCTCGATCTCGAAATCGTGATAGCCGCCGCGATAGCGTACACCGCGCATCTTCACGATGTGCAGGCGGCGGCGCTGCGCCCCGAACCCCGACAACGTCTGTTCAAGCGAGATGACGCCGTGCGCGATGCTGTGCAGTTGCAGGTCGTTGCCGGTGCCGCTCTTGTCGTCGAGAAACAGCACGGTGCAGTTGCGGGTCGAGAAGAAATGCTTGAGCGCCAGGATCTGGCGGCGATAGCGGACAGGGCTTTGCGCAAGCAGCCGCAGTTCGGACAGGCTGTCGAGCACGACCCGCGCGGGACGGTGCTCGTCGACCTTGGCCATGACGTCGCGGATCGTTTCGCCTAGCTCCACCTCGCTGGGGTGCAGCAGCGTCTGCTCCTGGTCCTCGCCCAGGCCGTCGGCGGGCACCATCTCGAACAGGTCGATCGGATCGAGCGACCAGCCGTGCGTCTGCGCCACCGCGCGCAGTTCGACCTCGGTTTCCGCCAGCGTGATGTACAGCCCGCGTTCGCCGATCGCCGCGCCGGCCAGCAGATACCCCAGGCCCAGCGTCGTCTTGCCGGTTCCCGGTGTCCCCTCGACCAGATACAGGCGATGCGGCGTCAGCCCACCGTGCAATATGTCATCCAGTCCGTCGATGCCCGTCAATGCCAGGGCGGGCAGATCATCAGCTGGCGGCACGGACGGTTCCTCGAATCGGCTAACACGCGCGAATGGCACGGGTCCGTGCTCGCACATCGTCATATGACGGATTGATCGGGTGGCAAAGCCGCGATCTGTAGCCGGATCATGCGGTCGGCCCGGACTTGCCGCGGCGGGGAGCGCATAAGAGAACGGCGGCCGAAGCATATGCTTCGACCGCCGCTGTCCGATCCGATCGTCGTCGGGCGTTACCGCCCGCCGCGCGCCCCGCCGGCACTGCGCTGGCCGCCGCCCGGCCGACCGCCGCCGGCCCCCGCGGGCCGCGCGCTGAACTTCTTCTTCGCGGGGAAGAACCGGCGCTCGCCTGCGGCTGCCGCCTCGGCACCACCGGCGCGGCCACCGCGACCACCGCCCTGCTGCGCGCGGCCATTGCGGCCGTTCTGCTCGTCGCGGGTCATTACGACGGGCTTGCGCGACTTCAGCAGCTTGGCCGCTTCCGCCTGGAAATCCTCGGGCAACGACTTGATCGTCACCTTCTGGCGCGTCAGCTTCTCTATATCGCGCAGGTACGGCTTCTCGTCATCGGCGCAGAAGCTGATGGCGATGCCGTCGGCGCCCGCCCGCGCGGTGCGGCCGATGCGGTGGACGTACTGTTCCGGCACGTTGGGCAGCTCGAAGTTGAACACGTGGCTGACACCCGACACGTCGATGCCGCGCGCGGCGATGTCGGTGGCGACCAGGATCGGCACTTCGCCCGACCGGAACAGGCCCAGCGCACGCTCGCGCTGCGGCTGACTCTTGTTGCCGTGGATCGCGTTCGACGCGACGCCGTTGGCCTCCAGCAGCTTCACGACGCGGTCGGCACCGTGCTTGGTGCGGGTGAACACCAGCGCGCGGTCGATCTTCAGCTGCATCAGCGCCATCGTCAGCAACGCCTGCTTCTCGGCCTGGTTGACGAAGATCACTTCCTGCGTGACGCGTTCCGCCGTCGTCGATTCCGGCGCGACCTTGACCTCGACCGGATCCTTGATGAACTGTTCGGCCAGCTCGCGGATCGTCCTGGGCATGGTGGCCGAGAAGAACAGCGACTGGCGACGGTGCGGCAACAACTTCACGACGCGCTTCAGCGCATGGATGAAGCCCAGATCCATCATCTGGTCGGCCTCGTCGAGCACGAAGATCTCGACCGCGTTCAGGCTCAGGTGGCCCTGTTCGATCAGGTCGACCATGCGGCCCGGCGTGGCGACCAGGATATCGACGCCCTTGGACAGGTCGACCTTGTTCTTGTGCAGCGACGTGCCGCCGAACACGGTGACGACGCTCAGGCGGCTGCCCCTGGAATACAGCCGCGCGTTGTCGGCGATCTGGGCTGCGAGTTCGCGCGTCGGGGCGAGCACCAGCATGCGGCACTGGCGCGGCATCGGGCGATTGTTCGACGCGACCAGACGGTCGATCGACGGCAGCACGAACGCCGCGGTCTTGCCGGTGCCGGTCTGCGCGATGCCGAGCAGGTCGCGGCCCTGCAGCAGCGCGGGGATCGACTGCGCCTGGATCGGGGTGGGATTGACGTAGCCCTTGGCGGTCAGGGCGTCGAGAACGGGCTTGGACAGGCCAAGCTGGTCGAAGGTGATGGTCATGAAATGGGTAGACTCTTCAAATGGAGTCGGCGCGCTGGCGTCACACGGACACAGCGAAACGACGGGCCAGTCATCTGGCGACCCGCGTGATAGGGGAAGCTTGGGGAACGCGAAGCCGAGCCGGGGGCGAAACCGCCCGATCACGCAGCCTTCTGACGGGCTTCGCTGGTGCAGCATATGACGGGTGGGGTTGCGAAAGTCAAGAAGGGGTTCAGGGAAGGCGCGAAGGCGCAAGAAGGATTGGTTCGCGCGGAGGCGCGGAGACGCGGAGGAGCGCGGTATGTGGTGTGTACGATCGCACGCGCATCTCAAGACCCGCTTCGCGGGCTCTCTCTTCTGCTCCGCGTTTCCGCGCCTCCGCGTGAACCCCAGAAAGCCTTCTTCGCGCCTTCGCGCCTTTGCGTGAACCATCTTCTTTGAAAGCAAACCACGGGAAGCGCCCCGTCCATCGAACCGCTATATCCGTCGCATGACGCAGATCGACGACACCACCGCCTGGGCCGCCTTCGACGCGCGCGACCGTCGCTATGACGGGCGGGTGATCGTGGCGGTGACCCCACCGGCATCTACTGCAAGCCGTCCTGTCCGGCGCGGCGACCCCGGCGGGAGCATGTCGTGTTCTATCCTGACGCGGACGCCGCCCGCGCGGCGGGGTTTCGCGCCTGCCTGCGCTGCAAGCCGGACGAAGTCGGTCGCGATCACGTCGCGGTGGCACGGGCGATCGCGTCGCTGGACGGCGCCGACGAAACCATCGCCCTCGACGCACTCGCGGCGCAGGTCGGCTATGCCCCGCATCATTTCCACCGCATCTTCAAGCGCGCGACCGGTGTGACGCCGGCCGCCTATGCGCGCGGCCTGAAGGCACGCCGCGCGACGCAGGCCCTGGCGGGTGGGGAGAGCGTGACCAGCGCGATCTACGACGCGGGATATTCCGCGCCGAGCCGCTTCTACGACACCGCCGGCACCCGGCTGGGCATGACGCCATCGGCATGGAAGCGCGGCGGGTCGGGGGTGACGATCCGCTGGACGATCGCCGACACCAGCCTCGGCCCGCTGCTGATTGCCGCGACCGACAAGGGGCTGTGCCGCGTCGCGTTCGACGAGGACTGGACGACGCTGTCGCTACGCTTCCCGCAGGCCGAGATCGTCGCAGGGGGTGCGGCACTGGCCGATCTCGCCGCACGGGTGGTCGGCGAAGTCGAGAGTCCCGGCCGCGACACCGACTTGCCGATCGACGTTCAGGGCACGGCGTTTCAGGAGGCGGTGTGGAACGCCCTGCGCACGATCCCGCCGGGCGAGACGCGGAGCTATGCCCAGATCGCCGCAGCCGCCGGATCGCCGGGGGCGGTCCGCGCGGTGGGCACGGCGTGTGGATCGAACGCGATCGCGGTGGTCATCCCCTGCCACCGCGTGACCCGCGCCGACGGGGGGATCGGAGGCTATGCCTATGGGGCGGATCGCAAGTCCGCGTTGTTGAAGCGGGAGGGGGCCGACCAAGCACCCTCCGGTTGATGGCGTCAGGCGGCGGTCACCGTGACGACCTGCTCGCAGAACGTCGCGTTGCCATAGCTCGTCAGGAACGCGACGTCGGCCGCATCGCGCCCAACGCCGATCTTGGCCATGTCGCCGGCCCTGGCCATGCCGGTCGCATCGACCAAGTGCCACGCACCGTCCAGGAACACTTCGGCCACCGCGTGGAAGTCCTGCGGATCGACGCCGAGCGCATAGACGCTGGCGATCCGCGCCGGGATGCCGCTCGCCCGGGCCAGCGTTATCAGGACGTGGGCATAGTCGCGGCACACGCCCTTGCGCTGGACGAAGCTTTCCAGCGCGGTCGTCGCCGAGGTGCTGGCACCCGATTCGTAGGTGAAGCAGTCCTCGATCCAGTCGCGCATCGCCGCGATCTTGGCACCGCCGGTCAGATGGTCGAATTCGGCGGTGACGAAATCCTCGAACAGGTCCGACGGGCAATAGCGCGAGGCCATCAGATATTGGACCGTCTCGCCCGGCAACAGGTGGAACGGCACCACCGGCAGCGCGGCGAGGTCCGGCAGGATGCGGTCGATCGTCACGGTCGCGCGGTAATCGACGGTGAACCGGCCATGGGTGCGCAGCCAGATGCGCTCGCCGATGCCGTCATGCGCGGCGACGCGGGCGAAATGGTCGCATTGCGCGATGTCGATCCATGCATCGAGAACCGTCTGCTCGGGAATCAGGGCGGCTTCGATCTGCAGCAGGACGTCGCTGGGTTCGGCGAAATCATAGGCCAGGCGGGTTGTGATCTGGATGGTCATGGCGCGCCTAACGTGTCTGGTGGGGCGGGGGTCCGGCGGAGTGGAAAAAGAAAAATCTGGTCGGGCGGGCGCTACGCGCCCAAGCCACGAAGGCACAAAGATTTCAGTATTCGTGGGCAACCGAAAAGATCGTCAAAATCGATCCGAACGTCTTCCGATCTCGGGTTGATACGCAGGCTTCATTCCGCCTTCGTGCCTTGGGCGCATTGCGCCCGCCAAAATCAGTTCGGCTACCCCGTCGGCTTGCAGGAATAGACCAGCTTCTCGTTCGGCACCGGCGGCAGCGCGGCGCGGATCGCGGACTGCTGGCTCGCCAGATTCGCGCGCGCGGGACCGTCGCTGGTACACGCCTTTACCCCGACGCCCTGCCGCAGCCGTCGCGCCTCGGTCATCCGTGCCTCGTCCAGGAAGTAGCGGGTGTTGGTATAGGTCCGCGTCGCCGGCTGATACGCCAGGATCGACACCGTCGCTTCCTCGTCGGGCACCAGCACGCGTTGCCACCCGCCGCGCCCGTCCTCGGCATATTGGGTGCGCCCGTTCATGCAGCCGTCACCACCCCACGCCAGCTTGGTCTCGGCCGGCTGCGACACCGTCAGGCGGCTGCGATCGGCTACAAAGCTGCAGGTGAGCGGGCCGATCGCGTCGGACGTGGTCGCGGCCTTGGCGCTGATCTCGGCGATACTGCCGGCATCGAAGCTGGGCCGCAGGACGAATAGCGCGACCGCGCCGAGCATCAGCACCACGCCGCCGCCCGCTGCCCACGGCCAGCGCCGTTGTCCACGCGACGCCAGCACACCCGCCGCTCCCAGGGCGAGTGCACCGAACACCAGCGCGACCGCGGCACCGGCCATGAAGTTCTCGCGCGCGACCTCGTTCGCCGCGCGGGCCTCGACGATCGCCGCCTCGCGCGCCAGCCGCGTCCGTTCGGCCGCCTCGCGCGCGGCGGCATCGGTGGAGCGCGTCGCATCCTCGTCGGCGGCGCGATCGGCGGCAAGCCGCTCCTCCATCGTCATGCAGGGGGTGCCGACCGAAGCGACCGGCTGCTTGTTCTCGCTCAGAAACGCCAGCACCTCGCTGTCGGCGATGGCAAAGGCGAAGCTGGCGTCGCCGTCGTCGCCGCGCGTCAGCGCCGAATTGACCCCCAGCACCCGCCCGCAGCGATCGAGCAGCGGCCCGCCCGAATTGCCCCGCGCGATGCTGGCGGTGTGCAGCAGCATGTCGGTGCCCATCAGGCTGCGCCGGCCGCTGAACACGCCTTGGCTCCGCACCGGCGATGTCGGTGTGATGAAGTCGGCCGACGACCGCGCCGTCGCCAGATCCACGTTGCCCGGATAACCGAGCGCGATCAGCGCCTCGCCCTCGTTCGCCGGCCCGGCATAGAGCGCCAGCGGTGAGAGACGGATGCCGGTAACCTCGATCAACGCCAGGTCGCGTTCGGCATCGACCGCGATCAACTTGCCCTGGAACGACTTGTCGCCCTGTGACGGCACGACGCCGATGACCACGTTGCCGGGATAGCGCGCCGCCAGTTCGACGACATGCGCATTGGTGACGATGCGCGTGGGCGAGACGGCGAAACCCGAGCCGTGGCCGAACCCGACGACCTCGTCGTCGGCGACCGCAATCGTCACGATCCGTACGACTCCGCGCCCGGCGGCGGAAATGTCGTCGGCGCGGGCCGGGTGCGACACCAGGAGCATGGCGAGCAGGGCGAGGAGGAAGCGCATCTGGCGTTGCCCTAGCCGATGCGGCACCCGATCCGAAAGGGATCACGTCATCGAACGGCGCAATCGCATCATCGGGACGATCGATCCGCAACCGTCCGCAATTTACGTAATTTGCGCAATCCATCCTTAACGATGCGTTCTCTATGGCGAAATCCATGCCTAGTCGCCTTCCGATCGCCGTCGCCTGCCAGATCGTTACCGTCGTGAGCGCCATCGTCGGGGCAGCGCTGTGGCCGCCCGAGCACGGTACGATGTTGCTGGTGCCCGTGTCGGGGCAGATCGCGGGTCCGGTGGACGCCGCCATGGCGGGCGGGGCCTCCCTGGTCGGGAACGGGCCGCTGCCAGGGTCGCTGGTCGTGCTGGGCGATCGGCGCGCCATCGCCACGGCTGCGCTGGATCACGGCATTCTGATCGTCTCGGCACCGCGTACATTATGTGGTGAAGCGCAGTCGTCGGGAGCGGCGGCATGATCGCGGCGATGACGCTCGGGAACGGCGCGCCCGCGCACGCGCCGGCCGCGGTCGTCGCGTCGCACACGCCATCGACCCTCGACCGCCTGCGCCGCCGGGGTGTCCAGGCCTGGGCCGTGATAGGGTGGATCGGGCTGGCCGTCCTCGTCGTGCAGCATTGGCTGGTTGGGGCATCGACCCCGATGGTTCCGGTCATCGCGATCGGCCTGGTGGCAAACGCCGTGCCGACGCTGATGGCGGTGCGCGGACGCTGCGATACCGAGGCGCGGATGGTGATGGGCGCGCTGGCCTCGTTCCTGCCGGCGATGCTGGTCCTCGAGCTTGGCGGACACATGTGGCAGATGGATGCGCACATGTATTTCTTCGTCGCGATGGCGGGTCTGGTGGTGCTGTGCGACTGGCGACCGATCGCGCTGGCGACGGTGTTGATCGCGTTGCACCACCTCGTGCTGCAAGGGGTGGCACCCGACTGGGTCTTCACCGGATCCGGCAACCTTGGCCGGGTGCTGTTCCACGCCGTCGCGGTCGTGCTGCAATGCGCGGTGTTGGTCCTGGTCACGATCCGACTGGAACGGCTTATCACGGCCCAGGACGGTGCGATCGACCGTGCCGAGGAGCTGGCCGCGATCGCCAACGACGAGCGCGCCCGCGCCGAACAGGCCCTCGCCAAGGCCGGTGCCGCCGAACAGGATGCCGCGCGCGAACGCGCCGCTCGCGAAGCGGCCGCGGCGCGCGTCGCGGGTGAGCGCCGTGGCGAGCTGGTGACGCTGGCCAATGAATTCGAGCGGTCGGTGACATCGGTGGTCCACGCCATCGGCACCGCGACCGCGCGGCTGGAACAGTCCGCCGATCGGCTCGGCGACAGCACCCAGGACACGAACGCTGCCGTCGGTGAAGTGACGACCGGGGCGGCGCGCGCGGCCGACGAGATCACCCAGGTGACCGGTGCCATCCGCGACCTGTCGGAGTCGATCCGCACGATCGCGTCGGCGGCGGCCGTCCAGGCTGACCTGACCGGGGCGGCCAGCGGATCGGCGCAGCACAGCGTTCGCACCATAGCGCATCTGGAACGCCGGGCGAGCCAGATCGAAAGCCTGGTCGACGACATTCGCGAGATCGCGGGCAAGACGAACCTGCTGGCGCTGAACGCCACGATCGAGGCGGCGCGGGCCGGCGAGGCGGGCCGCGGCTTCACCGTCGTCGCCGCCGAGGTGAAGACGCTGGCGGCGGACACGACGCGGGCCAGCGACACGATCAGCGGCCTGCTGGCCGGCATCCGCGACGGCATCACCGAATCGGCGACCACGCTGCGTGACGTCAACGATGCGATCGCCCAGGTCGCGGCGGCCGCCGGCGGCATCGCGAGCGCGGTCGGCGAACACCAGGCAACCGCCGGCAGCCTGCACGACACCGCCGATCGCGCCGCCGACAGTGCCGCCGGAATCGAACGTCGCATGGCCGGCGTCGCCGACGCGGCAGGCACTGCCGCCACCCTGTGCAGCAGCCTGCGCGGCAGCGCCTCGGAACTCGGCGTCACTGCCCGCGAACTGCGCGCCTCGACCGAATCGTTCGTATCCTTCCTGCGCGACGGGCAGGCGGCGGCGGCGTGAAAGATGGTCCTGACGTGACGACATCGGCTTGCAGGCACCCGGACTCGAATGACCTTGAATTTCGGTCGCCGCTTTTCCAAGCGATAGTCATGGACCGGATTGCTATGCTTCAGGCGCTTCTGGCAAGTGACCCGTTTCGACGCGACGCCTTGGAAGTCGTCGCGACACTGGGGCTTCCCGACGGCTGGATCGGGGCCGGGTTCGTGCGCGATGCCGTCTGGGACGACCGGCATGGTTTCCCGAGGCGTCGGCCAGTCGGCGACATCGACGTTCTCTGGTTCGACGATGTGACCGCGGATCGCGGCGTCGACGCGGCCTTGCAGAAGGAGCTTAGCATCCGTCGGCCCGGCATCGAATGGTCGGTCAAGAATCAGGCGCGCATGCATCGCCGTAACGGCGACGTCCCCTATGGTTGCGTTGCGGATGCGATGCGACGTTGGCCCGAAACGGCCACTGCGGTCGCCGCGCGGATCGGGACGGACGGCCAAGTCGAAATCAATGCCCCGCTCGGCGTGGACGATCTATTTGCCTTGCGTCTGAGGCCGACGGAGGCATTTATCGCCGATAAGCGGCAAGTGTTCGACGACCGGATCGCCAGTAAGCGCTGGCTGGACAGATATCCGTTGCTCGTGGTCACGTGAGCGACGGATGACGCGGGCGGTCACAGGAAGTTGTACGGATCGACGTCCACCGCCACCCGGACCTTCGCCGACCATTCCAGCGCACCGAGCCACTCGCGGATGACGTCCTGCACGTCAAGGCTGCGGGTCGCGTGGACCAGTAACCGGAATCGATGGCGGCCGCGGAGCATCGCCAGGGGGGCGGGGGCGGGGCCGAACACGTGCATGCCGTCAACTTTCGGTGCGCTGCGGGCGATCATTCGGGCGGCTGAATCCGCTTCGCCCTTGTCCTCGCTCGACACCACGATCGCGGCGAAGCGGCCGAACGGGGGCGCGTCGGCCTCGCGGCGGTTCTCGGTTTCGGCGGCGTAGAAGCTTTCGGCGTCGCCCGACACCAGCGCGGCGATGACGCGCGATGATGGCGCGGTGGTCTGGATCAGGACGGTGCCGGGCTTCTCGCCGCGGCCCGCACGCCCCGAGACCTGCATGATCTGCTGGAAGGTGCGTTCGGCGGCGCGCAGGTCGCCGCCCTCCAGTCCCAGGTCGGCGTCGATCACCCCGACCAACGTCAAATTGGGGAAATGATAGCCCTTGGTCACCAATTGCGTACCCACCACGATGTCGATGTCGTGCGCCTCCATCCGCGCGACGAATTCGGCGGCCTTGGCGGGGGACCAGATCGTGTCGCTGGTGACGATCGCGACCTTCGCTTCCGGATACAGTGCCTTCACCTCGTCGGCGATCCGCTCCACGCCCGGGCCGCACGCGACCAGGCTGTCCTCTTCCTTGCACTCCGGGCACGCCTTGGGGGTCGGATACATGTGGCCGCAGTGGTGGCACGACAAGCGGTGGATCAGCCGGTGCTCGACCATCCACGCGGTGCAGTTCGGGCACTGGAAACGGTGGCCGCAGTGTCGGCACAAGGTCAGCGGGGCATAGCCGCGACGGTTGAGGAACAGCAGCACCTGTTCCTTGCGCGCCAGCGTGTCGTCGATCGCAGTGACGAGGCGCGGCGCGATCCAGCGACCGCGCGGCGGCGGTTCGGCAAGCAGGTCGATCGCCTCGATGCGGGGCATTTCCGCGACGCCGTAGCGCCCCGGCAGCTTCAACTCGCGATAGCGGCCGAGTTCGACCTGGTGCCGCGTCTCGATCGCCGGCGTGGCGCTGGCCAGCACGACCGGGCAGCCCTCGAACCGCCCGCGCATCACCGCGACGTCGCGGGCGTGGTAATGGACGCCGTCCTCCTGCTTGAACGACGTCTCGTGCGCCTCGTCGATCACGATGATGCCGAGATTGGGGTAGGGCAGGAACAGCGCGGAGCGTGCTCCGACGGTGACCTTGGCCTGGCCGGTCGCGATCGCCCGCCACGCGCGGCGGCGCTGCGACGAGCGCAGGCCCGAATGCCACGCCACCGGCTCCACCCCGAACCGCGCGGTGAAGCGCTTGAGGAACGGTTCGGTCAGCGCGATTTCGGGCAGCAGGATCAGCGCCTGCCGGCCCATCCGGATCGCCTCGGCGACCCCCTCCAGATAGACTTCGGTCTTGCCCGAACCGGTGACGCCATCGAGCAGGAACGGCTCGAATTCTCCGGTCGCGGTCGAGGCCTGCAGGATGCCGGCGGCATAGGCCTGGTCGGTGGACAGCACCGGCGGCGCGAAATCGGGGTCGGGATCGGGATACGGCGAATCGAGATCGACCTCGACCCCCTCGATCGCCCCGGCCTTTACTAGCCCGCGGATGACGCCCTCGCTGACGTCGGCGATCGTGGCGAGTTCGCGCACCAGCCCCTGGCGGTCGCCGATCCGTTCCAGCGCCTGTTCGCGCTGCGGGGTCATCCGGTCGGGCACCACCCCGGTCGCGCGATATTCGATCGCCAGCTTCTGTCCCTCCAGCGCCGACGTGCTGGCGAGCGTCATGCGCAGCACCGCGGCCAAGGGCGCCAGATAGTAATCCGCGGTCCACTCGACCAGCCGGCGCAAGGGGGCCGGGATCGGCGGCGCGTCGGCGACGGCCAGCAGATTGCGCAGCCGGTTGTCACCGACCGTCTCGGTCTGCAACCGGTCCTCTTCCCACGCCACGCCCAGCAACTGGCGCGGTCCCAGCGGGGCGACGACGATCGACCCCGGCTCGACATGCATGCCCTGCGGCACACGGTAATCGAGGGGCCCCAATGCCGAGTTCATGACAATCACGCGCGTCCGTGCCATCACCCCGACTTAGGGATTCACGAGCCGGGGGGCGAGGGGGCATGATCGTCATCGAAACCGACCGGCTGGTGCTGCGCCACCTGGGCCCGGACGATGCCGCGTTCGTCCATGCGATGCTGACCGACGCCGATTTCCGCGCCAACATCGGCCACCGCGGCGTCGACACGCTGGCCGATGCCGAGGTCGCGATCCGCGATCGCTACATCCCGGCCTACGCCAAGGGGGTGGGCATGTTCGCGGTCGAGACGAAGGCGGACGGTCAGGTGATCGGCATGGCCGGGCTGGTCGATCGCGACGGGCTGGACCATCTCGACATCGGCTATTCCTTCCTGCCGGCAGGGCGCGGTCGCGGTTATGCGCTGGAGGCGGTGCGCGGCGTGATGGACTGGGCGGCGGCGCAGGGCGTCGAGCCCGTCGTTGCGATCGTTAACCCCGACAATGTCCGCTCGATCGCGATCCTGCGCGCGATCGGGCTGGTTCCGGACCGGCGGATGCGGTTGCCCGGCGCCGATCACGACGTGATGCTCTATATTCCCACGGGAATGGAGCCGCGCTAGGATCGGCGTCATGATCCTTGCCCTTCTGCTCGCCCAGGCCGCCGCCGCGCCGGCCTGTCCCGCCACCCCGGTTCGATTGCCGCCCGATCTCGCCGGCTGGACGAGTTCGGGCGCTGATCTGGCGTCGATGAAGGCGGTGGCGCTGCCGACGATGGATCCGGCCACGGTGCGGCTGGCCGATGTCGCGCTGCCGAAACAGCCCGGCCGCATGGCGCTGTCGACGTTTCGCGTGAAGGTCGCCGGTACCTATGGGGTCGCGCTGGGGGCGAAGGGGTGGATCGACCTGTACCGCGTGGGCAGCCGTACCGCGCTGACCACGGCGAAGCATGGCCACGGCCCGGCGTGTTCGGGTATCCGCAAGATCGTCCGCTTCGCGCTGACTCCGGGCGAATACCGGCTGGCCGTCGGCGGGCTGGATGCGCCGCAGGTCAAGGCGATGCTGGTCCGCTAGGGCGGATCGACATTCAGTTCAGGCGGAGTCGAAAAGGGTGGTTTTCCAAGCACCGGAGCGCAGGAAAATCGCGCTTTGCAGGCCTGCATGGGCTGATGTCGATCCGTCCCAAGGCTCGCGCTCCGCATGTGACCACCCTGTTCGCAACTTTCGCCAGCCCCGCGCATTCATCGGTGCGGGCGTCGGGGGGCGAACAGGAGGAAGTGATCCATGCGTACCCTGACCCTCGGTCTCGTCGCGACCGCCACATTGCTTGGCGGCTGCGGCCAATATGGCGACCGTTACGATGTCGATCCGCGCTATCGGACCTATGCCGGCTATGACTATGACCGGCCCGATCCGTCGTACGGCGGCTATGAGGCCGATCGCTATTACGTCGAGAACAACCGTTACCGCGAGCGTCGCCTCGGCCGAAATGATCGGATCTACGCCGGTCGCGACGGACAATATTACTGCCGCCGCAACGACGGGACGACCGGCCTGATCGTCGGCGGGATCGCCGGCGGTACGCTGGGCGCGATCATCGCACCGGGCCGCTCCTCGGTACTCGGCGCCCTGCTCGGCGGTGCTGCCGGTGCAGCGGCAGGAAAGTCGATCGACCGCAACAACGTTCGCTGTCGCTGATCTGAAGACCCGGATGGTTTGCGAACCATCCGGGTTATTTTCTGCTGTCCTACATGAACCTGTCTGCATAACGGATTGGCCCTTCTGACAGGAGGGCATCATGAACATCGATTCGCTGATCGACGCGGTGATCGACCGTGAAGGCGGATTTTCCCATCATCCCGCCGATCGCGGCGGACCGACACGCTGGGGCGTGACCGAACGGGTCGCGCGCCGCCACGGCTTTGACGGTGACATGCGCGATTTTCCGCGCGACCACGCGGCGGCAATCTATCGCCGCCTCTACTGGCTGCGGCCGGGCTATGACCGCGTACACGAGCGCGCCCCCGCCATCGCCGCCGAGCTGTTCGACACCGGGGTCAACATGGGCACCGCCGTCGCCACCGGCTTTCTCCAGCGGGCGCTGAACGCGCTCAACCGCGGGGCAAGCGATTTTCCCGACATTGCCGTCGATGGAACGGTCGGCCCGCGGACGCTGGCCGCGCTCGACGCCTATCTGAAACGCCGCGGCGACGCGGGCGAAACCGTACTGCTCACCGCGATCGAGGCGTTGCAGGGCGAACGCTACGTCCGGCTGGCCGAACGCCGCCCCGCGAACGAGGCGTTCCTCTACGGCTGGCTCGCCAATCGCATCGGCTGAGCTTTCAACCTCCATCAACATTCGCTGCAAAGGGACGCGCATCATGGGACTCATCGACGGTATCATCGGGCCGATCGCCGGCCTGCTCGACAAGATCATTCCGGATCCGAAGGCACGCGACGCCGCCAAGCTCGAACTGCTGAAGCTGGAAGGCAGCCAGGACATGGAACGGACCAAGGCGCAGATGGCCGCAGTACTGGCCGAGGCGCAATCGACCGATCCGTGGACCAGCCGGGCCCGGCCCAGCTTCCTCTACGTCATGTACGCGCTGCTGCTCTGGGCGATTCCGATGGGCCTGATTGCCGCCGCCCGGCCGGAGATGGCGGAGGCGATCGCCAAGGGCATGAATGCGTATCTGAGCGGCATTCCCGAACCGCTCTATGCGCTCTTCGGTACCGGCTATCTCGGCTACACCGTGGCGCGCGAGTGGGGAAAGGGGCGGGCGCAGCCGTGACACGCGTCGGCATCACCCGCCCTTGATGCGGGCGGGCGGTGCTCCCCATATGCGCCGCATGAGCGGAAACGAGATGACGTGGCATGGCACCACGATCCTGAGCGTACGGCGCGGCGGCAAGGTGGTCGTGATCGGCGATGGCCAGGTCAGCCAGGGCAGCACGGTGATGAAGCCCAATGCGCGCAAGGTGCGACCGCTGGGTGACGGCAAGGTGATCGCCGGGTTCGCCGGCGCGACCGCGGACGCCTTCACCCTGTTCGAGCGGCTGGAGGCGAAGCTGGAACGGCATCAGGGGCAGTTGCTGCGCGCTGCGGTCGAACTCGCCAAGGACTGGCGGACCGACAAATATCTGCGCAACCTGGAAGCGATGCTGATCGTCGCCGACAAGGACGTGACGCTGGTCGTGACCGGCAACGGCGACGTGCTGGAACCCGAAGCGGGGATCGCGGCGATCGGATCGGGCGGCAACTTCGCGCTCGCCGCCGCGCGGGCGCTGGCCGAGTATGAACCCGATGCGGAGGTGCTGTGCCGCAAGGCGATGGCGATCGCCGCGGAGTTGTGCGTCTACACCAACGATCGCACGACGATCGAGGTGCTGGAGTCGACCATTTGAACCCTCCTCCGTTCGTGTCGAGCGAAGTCGAGACACGGGTGACGGAGCACTGCGCAAGCGTTTCTCGACTTCGCTCGAAACGAACGGATTTTTTCTGATCTAATGACCGATTCCCTGACCCCCAAAGCCATCGTCCGCGCGCTGGACGAGCACATCATCGGCCAGCATGACGCCAAGCGCGCCGTCGCGGTCGCGCTGCGCAACCGCTGGCGCCGCCAGCAACTCGGCGCCGATCTGCGCGACGAAGTGTCCCCGAAGAACATCCTGATGATCGGGCCGACCGGCTGCGGCAAGACCGAGATCAGCCGCCGCTTGGCGAAGCTGGCCGATGCGCCGTTCGTCAAGGTCGAGGCGACCAAGTTCACCGAGGTCGGCTATGTCGGCCGCGACGTCGAACAGATCGCGCGCGACCTGGTCGAGGAAGCGATCCGGCTGGAGAAGGAGCGCCGCCGTCTGGCGGTGAAGGACAAGGCCGAGGCGGCGGCGATGACGCGGCTGCTCGACGCGCTGACCGGCAAGGATTCGAGCGCAGCGACGCGCGAGGCCTTTCGCCAGCGGCTGAACGACGGGCATCTCGATGCGACCGAGATCGAGATCGAGCTCGAGGCCGCGGCTGCCACCCCGTTCGACATCCCCGGTGCGGGACCGCAGATGATCAACCTGGGCGAGATGATGAAGGGTTTCGGCGGCCCGCAGCTCAAGCGTCGCAAGATGAATGTCCACGACGCCTGGGCCAAGCTGGTCGAGGAGGAGGCCGACAAGCGGCTCGACCAGGACGAGGTCAGCCGCACTGCGCTCGCCGATGCCGAGGCCAACGGCATCGTGTTCCTGGACGAGATCGACAAGATCGCGGTCAGCGACGTGCGCGGCGGATCGGTCAGTCGCGAGGGCGTCCAGCGCGACCTGCTGCCGCTGATCGAGGGGACCACGGTCGCGACGAAATACGGACCGATGAAGACCGACCACATCCTGTTCATCGCATCGGGGGCGTTCCACGTCGCCAAGCCGAGCGACCTGTTGCCGGAATTGCAGGGTCGCCTGCCGATCCGGGTCGAGCTGAAGGGACTGACCGAGGAGGATTTCGTCGCCATCCTGTCGGACACCAAGGCGTCGCTGCCCGAACAGTATAAGGCGCTGATCGGCACCGAGGGCGTGACGATCGATTTTACCCCCGACGGCATCCGCGCGGTCGCGCGTATCGCGGCGGAAGTGAACGGCGAGATCGAGAATATCGGCGCACGACGCCTGCAGACGGTGATGGAAAAGCTGCTGGAGGACGTCAGCTTCGAGGCCGAGGATCGGGGTGGCACGACGCTGACGGTCGATGCCGCCTATGTCGAGAGCCAGCTGGCCAGCATCGCGCGGAACACGGATCTGAGCCGGTACGTCCTGTAATTCGGCGATTCCCCCTCGCCAGGCGGCCGGTCCCGCTTACCGGCGCGCCTTTTCCCACGGCACAAAGGGGCCGAAGCGACAATAGGGTCCCGGGATGCCGATTCCGCCGCGTTCGATCGTGCGGAACCGGTCACCCGCGCACAGCTGGCTGCCGGTCATCTCTACGATCGTGATCGGATCGCCGCGCAGCGTGGGACAACCGTCGATCGGCCGGCTGACCCACAGCCGCCGACCATCGCGATAGACCAGGCTGGTTCCGGCGATCGTCGGGCCGGTGGCCGACGTCAGGCCGATGCAGCGCTGGGCTTTACCGGCGCTTCGCCCGCCGATCATGTCGGCCAGTTCGGCCGCGTCGCGCGCTGCCGGGTCGGCCTGGGTGGTCGCGCATCCCGTCAGCGTTAGCGCGACGAGGCCGCACAGGGCGGCGCGGGCCATCAACCGCGGCGATCGCGCGTGTAGGTCACGAACGGCCCGAACGCGCAGGCGCCCGACGGAAATCCGCTGGTGCGATCGACCGTGCGTACGATGTCGCCGCGACAGATCTGGCTGCCGAAACTGCGGGTGACGATGATGTCATCGCGTTTCAGGCCGAAACAGCCGCCGGTCGTCGTCGTCTTGTACAGCCGGCGGCCGGTGTCGTCATAGACCAGGGTGTCGCCGAAGATCGTGACACCGCCGCTGTTGGGGCGGATGCACTCGACCGTGGGACCGGGCGTGAAGCCGGCCAGTTTCCGGTCGAGCTTCGCCTGCACCCGCGCATCGCCCGCTGCCTCGCGCGCGACCTGTTCGGGGGTGGCGGCGCAGCCGGCCAGCATCAGGACGCCGATGGTAAGGACAGACCGCAGCATATTCGCCTCCAATGCATCTCGTACCGACTGTAACGCACCAGCGGCTAGAAAGCATCCTTGGCGGCGCGGCGCGCGGCGAACTGCGCCACGCTGTCGGCGCGCAGGAACGGGTTGGTCGCGCGTTCGGCACCGATGGTCGTGGGCAGGGTCGCTTCGCCTGCGGCACGCAGCGCATCGACCTCGATCATGCGCTGGCGGATCGCTGCGTTGTCGGGTTCGGCGACCAGCGCGTAGCGGCCGTTGGCCTGGGTATATTCGTGCGCGCCATAGACGATCGTCGCGTCGGGCATCGCGGCGAAGCGCGCCATGTTGGCGAACATCTGCTCCGCCGTGCCCTCGAACAGCCGGCCGCAGCCCATCGCGAACAAGGTGTCGCCCGACAGCAGGATCGCGTCGTCGGCCAGATGGAACACGATATGGCCCGCGGTATGGCCGGGCGTTTCCATCACCTGCGCGACATGGTTGCCGATCGCGACCGTATCGCCTTCGCCCACGCCGCGGTCGAGCGTCGGGATCTTCGCCCGCTCGGCCTCCGGCCCGGTCACGGTCGCGCCGAACCGCGCCTTGATCGCGGCATTGCCGGCGGTGTGATCCGGGTGCCAGTGCGTGTTCCAGATCTGGTCGATCGCCCACCCGCGCGCATCGGTTTCCGCCAGTACCGGCGCGGCATCGGACGGATCGACCACGACCGTCTCGCCGCTCACGTCGTCATGGATCAGCCAGACATAATTGTCGCTCAGTACCGCGACGCGGACGATCTCCAGTGCCACGCCTACCATTCCCCGACATTGGGCATGGACGCCCACGGTTCGGCGGGTTCGAGTACGCCGTCCTGCAACAGCTCGATCGAGATGCTGTCGGGGGTGCGGACGAACGCCATGTGGCCATCGCGCGGCGGGCGGTTGATCGTGTAGCCGGCGTCGATCAGCCGCTGGCAGGTGTCGTAGATATGCTCGACGCGGTAGGCGAGGTGGCCGAAATTGCGCCCGCCGGTGTATGTTTCGCCAGCCTCGCCCTCCGTCGGCCAGTTGTAGGTCAGCTCGACCTCGGCCTTCGCGCGCTCGCCCGGCGCGTTCATGTCCTCGGGTGTCGCCAGGAAGATCAGCGTGAAGCGACCCTTCTCGCTCTCCAGTCGCCGGACCTCCTTCAGGCCCAGCACGTCGAAGAAGCGGATCGTCGCGTCCGGATCGGTGACGCGGATCATCGTGTGGAGATAGTGCATGGCGTTCGTACCTGCTTGTGTAGAAAATATGTCCGCTTCCCCGGCGAAGGCCGGGGTCCAGGTTGGCACCCATAGTTGGTGAGGGCCGTCCGTCATTTCATCGACCCTGACAACTGGACCCCGGCCTTCGCCGGGGAGGCGACAGGGATCTAGAGCCATCGATAGCCCTATCCTATTTGCCGGCGTCGAACTGCGCCAGCGCCGTCTTCGCCGCCGCCGCGACCGGCGTCGCGCCGCCCAGTTGCACGGCCCTGGTCCAGCCGCCGCGCGCACCCGCCTCGTCCCCGGTCAGCGCCGCGATGTTGCCCGCCTCCAGCTGGACCGATGCGTCGTCGGCGGCGCGTTCCAGCGCCTGCGCGATATCGGCCTGCGCCCGCTTCAGGTCGCCGCTGCGCCGCGCCAGCGTGGCCGACAGCAGCCACGCGAGCGGGTCGGTCGCTGCGGCCTGCAACGCGCGGTCGATATCGCCGCGCGCGCCCTGCATCTCGCCTGCCGCGACCAGCGCCCGGGCGCGATCCAGATGCGCCTCGCCCAGCGCCAGGCCGCTGAGCCCACCGGCGGCCAGTGCAGCGTCGATGCTGGCCCGCGCCTTGGCCGCATCGCCGGCCGCCAGCCACGCATTGCCGGCCTGCGCCCAGTAATTCGCGACGCGCGCATCCTTTGCGGTTGCCGCCCCGCGCGCCGCGTCCTCGAACGATCCGGCCGCGGCGGCATATTTGCCCTGAGTCGCATAGGCGATGCCCAGGCACTGACGCGAAAGATAGCCGCCGCCCGACAGCGCCCACGACGTCGCCATCGCCTGACCCGCCACGCCATCGCCGGTCGCCAGATCGACGCAGCGCTCCAGTCGCGCATCGATCGTCTCGGCCGGGCCGGCGGACTGGAGCAACAGGGCGAGCAGGATCATGGCGTCAACATCTCGATCGTACTGATCAGCGTGCCGATGTCGCCATCGCGCGACAGTCGGTGGTCGCCGTCCTTGACCAGGATCGTCTGCACGTCGGCTGAACGGATACAGCCGGCCAGCTGGACGCCCAGTTCCCACGGCACATCGGGATCGGCCTGCCCCTGGATCAGCCGCACCGGACAGTCGATCGGAATGCCCGGGCGCATCACGCGCAGGGCCTCGCCCGCCTCCCAGAAGCCCAGCGTCGTGACCGTCGGGCGATCGGAATAGGGCGATGGCTGTTCCAGCCGGCCGTCGCGGCGCAGCGTCGCCTTTTCCGCATCGGTAAAGCCCCAGCTGGTGAAATCGGGCGCGGCGGCAATTCCGACCAGCGCGGCGATGCGGTCGGGCCGGGCGAGCGCGGCGAGCAGCATGATCCACCCGCCCATCGACGATCCGATCAGCACGACCGGCCCATCGACCAGCTGGTCGATCACCGCCAGCGCATCGTCGCGCCAGTCGGCCAGCGTGAAATCCTCAAATGCGCCGGGGCTTGCGCCGCAACCGGCATAGTCGAACCGGACGCAGGCGCGATCATGCGCCTTCGCCCAGGCTTCGACCGCCAGCGCCTTGGTACCGGTCATGTCGCTGGCATAGCCGGGCAGGAAGACCAGGGTCGGCCCCCGTCCGGGGGTCAGGTGATAGGCAAGGGCACGGGTCGACATGGGCGAGCGTCTAGAGGGCATGCCGCGGATCGGCAACGGCGCGGACGGTCACGCTCCCGTCATCCAGCTTTCTCGATCGCGTCGTCGTCGCGTCGTTCGGGCGTAACGCGGCGTGGCTACACGAGCCTCGCCGGCGGGGAGCCGGCCGTGACGGTCGCCCGACAGAGGCGACGCGCGGCCGGCGATCGCATCCCGCGCCGGCATTGCCCAGGAGATTACCGATGAAGACCATATCCAACGCCGCGTGTGCGGCGATCGCCCTGTCGTGCCTGTCGCTGGCCGGACCCGTGATGGCCGGTGACGTGCGCGAAACCGTGCAGGTCCGCGTGTCGCGTACCGGACTCGACATGACCGATGCCGGGCACCGCGCCCGGTTCCACGCCCGTGTGGCCCGTGCCGCGCGGGGTGTGTGCCACGCCTCGGGCGCGACGCTTGCCAGCCGGCTCGACAGCGACCGCTGCGTTGCCGAGATGCACCGCGATGCCGATCGCCAGATCGCGATGCTGGTCGGCCGCAGCCCGATCCAGCTCGCCGCGCGCTGACGGGTCCGGGGCGGCAGGAACGGCGCTTCGTTCCCGCCGCCCGGCACCTCATTTCAGGAAATCGTCGAGCGCTGTCGCGAACGCGGCCGGCTGGTCGAGCATCACGAAATGCGCGGCGTCGGCGACCGGAACGTACGTGACCTTCGGCGCGGCACCATAGGCGCGGTGGTAGAGCGCATCGCCGGGAGCCGGATAGACGAGCGTGATCGGCAGCGCGAACCCGGCGACGTCGGGCCTGAGGTCGGTCGTCATGTCCTCGTACAGCGCCTGCGCGGTGACGCGCGGGTCGGTCGCGACGAACCACGCCTTGACCTTGGCGCGGGCATCGGGCGTCGCGGCGAGCGAATTGGCGGTCGCCTCCGCCGTGGCGGCGTCGGCGGGCCTGCCCCAGGTGGCGACGACCTGGTCGCGCATCGCCTTGGCCCGCGGCTCGACCTGCGCCACGGTCACGCCGGGCAGGAACAGCTCGCCGATATAGGGCAGCGAATCGACGATCATCAGCCGGCCGACATGGTCCGGATGCGCCTTCGCCAGCATCATGCCGACCAGCCCGCCCATCGAATGGCCGACCACCGCCGGCGCGCCCAGCCGGTTCGCGACGATATGGGCGTCGAGATCGGCGACGATGCCGGCGAGGATGCCGGGGGTCAGGTTGCCGCGCGGCGCGTCACCGGCGAATCCGTTGACCTGCACCGTCAGCACGCGGTGTTTCGCCTTCAGCGCCGGCACGACGCCGTCCCACACGGCGCGCGGGCTCGACAGGCCGGGGATCAGGATGACCACCGGCCCGGTTCCACCCTCGTCGCGGATCGAGACATGGTCGCGCTGGACGGCGGCGGTCGTGGTTGGCCCGGACTGGGCGGATGCCGCGACCGGAACGGCGGCGGCGAGGAGCAGGGAGGCGAGACGGATCATTGATCGATATCCTTGGCAGGGTTGACGAAAATGGCTTCGATCGTCGTGTCGAACAGGTCGGCGATCCTGAACGCGAGGGGGAGGGAGGGGTCGTAGCGGCCGGTTTCGATCGCGTTGACGCTCTGGCGCGACACCTCCAGCGCGTCGGCCAGCTGCTGCTGGCTCCAGCCGCGCAGGGCGCGCAGGTCGCGCAGGGTGTTCTTCATGCGGCGTCCCCCGCGACGCGATCGCGCAGGGACTGCAGGCACTGTGCGACGCCCCAGCCGAAGCACCACAGGATGAACGCCCAATAGGCCGGCACGTGCGGCACGACGCCGCCCTCCTCGAGAAATCCCCAGGCGGTGGCGATCGCGAGCATGAAGCCCAGTCCGACCAGCATCGCCTGCACGATCCGGCCGCGCAGATACTCGTCGCGTTCCTCGACCAGATACAGCCCGATCACGCCCAGCACGCCGATGATCGGCAGCGCGGGCAGGATCGACAGCGCGACCAGCAGCACGCCCGTCGGCTGCCACATCCGGATCGCCCAGGTCGCGAAGAACAGCGCGACGACATAGGCCGCCATCGTGGGAAAGAAACGGCGCAGGTAGCGGCGGCCGGCGGCGGTGGTGTTGCGCATGGATGGAACTCCTTGGCTGATTCGTGTGACAAGGACGCTTTACGTAAAGTGTACTTGTCATGTCAAGTAAGCTTTCCAGTTGCGTCGCGCCGCCACCCCCCGCATAGGCCGTGGTCCTTCAGGAGATTTCATAAGATGGCCAATTCCGCCGGCGGGCTGCCCGTCGTGTCCAATCCGTTCATCGCCGACGTCTTCGCGGACGAGGCGATCGCGTTCGATGCGGTCAACGGCACGATCCGCATCACGCTGGCGACGATCAAGATGGCCGAACCCGCCGCGCCGTCGCCGATGCACTATGTCGCCAACCAGCGGCTGGTGATGACGGTGCCCGGCGCCCAGCGGCTGGCGATCGCGCTGTTCGACTATCTCAAGAAGAACGGACTGGACCCCGCCGCGATCGTCGGCGGCGGCGATGCGACGCCGATGAACTGAGGTGGGAAGAATCTCCGTTCGCTAAGGATCGATCGACATTCACCCGCTCCGTTCGTCTCGAGTAGGGATCGAGCTTGCCGAGAGCCCGTATCGAGAGAGCGCTTCTGGCGGCACGGACCTTTCGATACGCCGTCTCGACACGCTCGACGGCTACTCAAGGCGAACGGGGTGGTAAAACATGGGATCGGGGGAGGCGCTCAACCGCGCAGTTGTGCGACCATCTCCGCGGCGAGCAGGCTCAGGCTGTCGTCGCGCGCGCCCATCACGACGATGCGGTCGCCGGATCTGGCAGTGGCGACCAGATGCGCCGCGGCGGCCGCGCGATCCGGGATGTGCAGCGCCTGACCGCCGGCCACCGCGATATCGGCGGCGATATCGGCGCTGGTCACCTCGCGCGCGACGGTCCCGCCCTGATACACCGGGTCGGGCAGCACCAGCAGGTCGCCGTCGTGCAGGCCCTCGACGAACGTCGCCACCAGTTCGCGGCGCATGACCTTCAGCGGGCCATAGCCGTGCGGCTGGAACAACAGCAGCAGCCGGCCGGGAAAGGCGTGGAGCGTCGCCAGCGTCGCGGCGATCTTGTCCGGGTTGTGGCCGAAATCGTCGATCACCGCGATGCCGCCGGCCTCGCCCACCAGGTCGAAGCGGCGGCGCAGTCCGGTGAAGCCCTGGATCGCGTGGGCGGAGTCGTCCAGCGGCACCCCCGCCGCGACGGCCGCGGCCAGCGCCGCCAGTGCGTTGGCGACATTGTGCACACCCGGCACGCCCAGCCTGACGTGCCGGGTTTCGCCGCCCGCGATCAGGTCGAACGCAATCGCGAACCGTTCCGGCACCAGATTGCGCGCGCTCAGGTCGGCGTCGCGCTCCACCGCCACAGTGACCAGCCGGTCGCGGTCGAGCGCGGTCGCCAGCACGGCCGACTCCGCGTCGCCGATGTTGACGATCGTCGTGCGCGCCTTGGCCGCGAAATCGCCGAACAGCGCGCGCAGTTCGGCGAGCGACTTGTGGTCCAGGCTGACGTTGTTCAGCACCGCCACGTCCGGCGCATAGAGCGCGATCGACCCGTCGCTTTCGTCCACTTCGCTGACATAGGCGTCGCCCGCGCCGACCAGCGCGGAGGCGAACGGAGCATCGGCGGAGGCGAAGTCCTTCATCACCGCGCCGTTCATCACGGTCGGATCGCGGCCCGCGGCGTGGAGGATCCAGCCGATCATGCCGGTGACGGTCGACTTGCCGCTGGTCCCCGCGACGCCGACCGACAGCGCGGCGGCGTTGAACAGCTGCGCGTTGAGTTCCGCCCGCGTCATCCGCGTGGCACCGACGCGCGTCGCCGCGACGATATCGGCTACGTCGTGCTCGACCGCGGCGGAGGCAACGACGGTCTGGTCCGCCGACACGATCCCGCTGCCGTCCTGCGGGTGCAGCGCGATGCCCAGCGCCGACAGCGCGGCGAACTTGGCCGGCACCCGCCCGGAATCGAGCGACCGGTCGGACCCCGCGACGACCGCGCCGCGCGCCGACAGGATCATCGCCAGCGGCATCATGCCCGAACCACCGATGCCGACGAAGAAGAAGCGTTTGCCGTGCTGCATGGGTGCGCGCTATCCGGTGCCACGGATCGCCGCCACCATTTTCCGTTCGTTTCGAGCGAAGTCGAGAAGCCGGTGCGATGGATCGAAATGGTTTCTCGACTTCGCTCGAAACGAACGGAGTAATTGGGGGTGAAATGAAAATTGCCGTCGTCGCCCCCGCCCGATCGATCAGCCAGGCCGGCGTCGCGCGCGTCGCGGCCTTCGCCGCGCTCTATTATCCGCAGGTCGAGCTGGTGATCGATCCGCAGGTGCATGCCGAGGCGGGACATTTCGCCGGACCCGATGCGCTGCGCGCCGAAACCTTCCTGAAATACGCGAACGACCCGAGCGTCGATGCGCTCTGGTTCGGCCGCGGCGGCTATGGCTCGAACCGCATCCTCAAGGACGTGATGCCGAAGCTGACGTCGGCGGCGCGCGAGAAGAGCTATATGGGCTTTTCCGACATGGGGTTCCTGCTCGGCGCGCTCTATGCGCGGCGGATCGGGCGGCCGATCCACGGGCCGATGGCGTCGAACGTCAGCGAGGCGAGCAAGGGCCTGAGCGTCGGCCGCGCGCTCGGCTGGCTGGTCGACCGGGACCGGAACGCGCTGGAGCCGACATTGGGCGGACGACCCGCAGTGGCGTTCAACCTGGTCATCCTGTGTGCGCTGATCGGTACGCCGTGGATGCCCGACCTGACCGACCATGTCCTGTATATCGAGGAAGTCGGCGAGGCCTATTACCGCATCGACCGGCTGCTGTTCCAGATGGCCAACGCCACGCAGCTGAAGGGCATCGCCGGCGTCCGGCTGGGCGCGGTGACCGACGTGCCCGATGGCGATACGGAAAAGGAGTTCGGCGAGTCGCTGGAGATGATGATGACGCGCTGGTGCGGCGACATGGGTGTGCCCTACCTCGGCCGCGCGCGGATCGGGCATGGCGCGGACAACATGGTGGTGCCGTTCGGGGTGGTGTGAGGGGTGGTTACTGCGCCAGTTCCACCCGCAACTGCCGACCGACGGCCTTGGCCGCGCGGTTCAACGTGTCGAGCGATACGTTGTATTCCTGAGGGTCCAGAATGCGCGCCAGTTGTGCACGGCTGGTGTCCATCAGGTCGGCCATCGCGGTCTGCGTCAGCTTGCGTTCCTTCATCGCGGTCCTCAATTGCAGCGCGATCACGCGCTTCACGGCAAGGTCGGTGACCTCTTCGCGAACGCCCTCTTCGTCGAGGAACATATCCAGGGACTTCAGGTCCGCCAGCGAGCGCGTCCCTTGTTCAATGGTCATTGCTAACCTCCTTTCAGAAAGAACTCGTTCCGGCGACTACGCGCCAGATCGAGATCAGATTTGGGTGTCTTCTGCGTCTTCTTGATAAAGACGTGCAGCGCGATCAGACATTGTGCGACTGCATCGAAAGCGAAGATCACCCGGGCTTCACGCTTGGACGGCAGCGAACTCCGGACTTCCATCAGCCCGTTGCCGAGCGGACGACATAGCGGCAGCCCGAGAGGGTAGCCGATTTGCACGGTCTTCAAATCCAGGCCGATTGTTTTCTTATCGTCCTCGGGCAGGGCGCGAATGAAATCTAAAACGACTTCATTTCCGCCCGCTGTCTCATAGAATAGAAGCTGAAACATGATCTAACCTTCTTGTAAAAATCTAATCCTTCATCGCTTTCTCCGAGTTTCCGAGTTTCCGAGTTTCCGAGCTTCCGAGTTTACGAAGTGGGTTCGTACCATATATAGTACGGACGTCAATGGGGGGGGGCAGTGGCTGTCTTGCGCTTAGGCCTGCTCCCACGGCATAGGCGGCGCACTTTCAACATTTTGGTGATTATCCCGATGTCCGCGCATTTCCGCATCACGCTGCCCGACGGTTCCGTCCGAGAGGTTGCGCCGGGGACTACGCCGGCGGACATCGCCGCGGCGATCGGGCCGGGGCTGGCCAAGGCGGCGATCGCGGCGCGGGTCGACGGCGAGCTGCGCGATATCGGGCGGCCGTTCGAGAAGGATTCGGCACTCGCGCTGGTGACGGCGCGGGACGAGGCGGATGCGCTCGAACTCGCGCGCCATGACTTCGCGCATGTCATGGCCGAGGCGGTGCAGCATCTGTTCCCGGGCACCCAGATCACCTTCGGCCCGGCCACCGACGACGGCTTCTATTATGATTTCGCGCCGAAGGACCGGCCCTTCACCGAGGACGATCTGCCCGCAATCGAGGCCGAGATGCGCGCGATCATCGCCCGTAACGAGCCGTTCGTCCGCGAGGTCTGGACCCGCGAGCAGCTGATCGAGACCTGGAACAGGCAGGGCGAGACGTTCAAGGCCGAATGGGCCGCCGAACTGCCCGACGACGAGGAGCTGACGATCTATCGCCAGGGCGCGTGGCTCGACATGTGCCGCGGGCCGCACATGGCCTCGACCGGGAAACTCGATCCCGCCGCGTTCAAGCTGACCCGCGTGTCGGGTGCCTATTGGCGCGGTGACCAGAAGAACGCGATGCTCAGCCGTATCTACGGCACCGGCTGGCTGAACAGGAAGCAGCTCGATGCGCACCTCCACATGCTGGAGGAGGCCGGCAAGCGCGACCATCGCAAGATCGGGCAGGAGATGGACCTGTTCCACCTTCAGTCCGAAGCGCAGGGGTCGGTATTCTGGCACCCCAACGGCTTCATCCTGTGGCGCCAGCTGGAGGCCTATATGCGCCGCCGACTGGATGCGGCCGACTATGCCGAGGTCAAGACGCCCCAGCTGATGGACGCCAAGCAGTGGGAACAGTCGGGCCATTGGGGCAAGTACCGCGAGAACATGTTCGTCGTGCCCGACGAGGTTCCGAACACCGAGGACGAGGGTGCGGTGCTGTCGGGCGAGGGCGACCTGATGGCCTTGAAGCCCATGAACTGCCCGGCGCACGTGCTGATCTTCAAGCAGGGGATCAAGTCGTATCGCGACCTGCCGATCCGCATGGCGGAATTCGGCTGCTGCCACAGGAACGAGCCGCACGGCGCGCTGCACGGCATCATGCGCGTGCGTCAGTTCACCCAGGACGACGCGCATATCTTCGTGCGCGAGGACCAGCTGGTCGAGGAGGTCCGCAAGTTCTGCGAACTGCTCGACAGCGTCTACAAGCATCTGGGCTTCGAGGATTATGCCGTGAAGCTGGCGCTGAGGCCCGAAAAGCGCTTCGGCGACGACGCGATGTGGGACACATCCGAGCAGGAACTGCGCGATGCGGTGCAGGCGTCGAACCTGCCGCAATCGATCAAGGAAAGGTTCGAGGAACTCCCCGGAGAGGGTGCCTTCTACGCGCCGAAGCTCGAATTCCATCTGACCGACGCGATCGGGCGGACGTGGCAGGTCGGCACGATCCAGTCCGACCGTGTGCTGCCTGACCGACTCGACGCGAGCTATGTGGGCGAGGACGGCAACCGCCATCGCCCGGTGATGCTGCACCGCGCGATCCTGGGCACGTTCGAGCGCTTCATCGGCAT
>JAZKBG010000030.1:0-23316 GCA_040388765.1 Pseudomonadota bacterium
CATCAATGGGTCCTGACCCTAAAGCTAATGGGGGGAGGGCTCCCGATCCTCACCCAAGGGTTCCTCGGAGCTAGAGCATAGCAATCAGCATGAAGGAGACGATGATGACGAAACGAGGTACGCACCCACCCATGCCAGTCGAGTTGCAGCGACGGATGGGGACAATCGACCGATTTGCGCATAGTCAGCAGCAGAAGCTGCAGCGAAGTCAGCTCAATCAATCGAAGAGTTTTCGAGATAAATTTAACAAGCGCTGATCCAAAAAAATCAGTTTGTTACCGCTTGGATCGAGCCTCCCGCCAGCCATATTCTGCCGTAATGCCCGATGACCGTTATAAGGGGGGAAAGCGGCCGGTTCGTTTCCGGCACCGGTTGAAGGCCGTCGCGACCTACTGCCATAAGCGAGTTATGGTAAAGCCCGAGCGACGGCGGGATTCGCTTGGTCCGAGCCGATGCGGTACCCCCCGAAGATCTGCATGTCGGACAGGAGCTCCAGAAAGATTTCCCGCTCGCACGGGTGATCATGCCGTCGCAAGCCTATTCGGACAAAGCGCGTCAGCAGACCAACCCTCTCACGACTGAACGTCCCGTACCGCCGACCCGCCAGGACTGGTTTCCTTCGCATCGATCAACGGTCAAGCCATTCCTGACACCGGTCGGACCCCACTGGAGGACGGGCCGTTCGCCTCGCCTGCTGTTGGCGGCCAGGCGATCACGGCTTATATCCGCATCGCCAAATTATAGGCCTTCTGCTCGGTGTAGCTCAGCATTTCCTCTATGCCTTCCTCGCGTCCGGTTCCACTGTTCTTCATTCCGCCATAGGGCATGGCCGGGTAATGCGGTCCGACGCTGTTGATCCACACATAGCCGGAGCGCACCCTTCGCGCCGTGGCGAAGGCGTCGTCGACATTGTTGGCATAGATCGACGCGGTCAGGCCGAGGTCGGTCGCGTTGGCGATCGCGATCGCCTGGTCGAGGGTCGACCATCTCATCACCGACAGAACCGGGCCGAACACCTCCTGTTGGGCAATCCGCATCGATTGCTCGACATCGCCGAACAGCGTTGGCTCAATCCAAAAGCCCTTACGGAATTGCTCCCCTTCAGGCCGGCCGCCGCCGGCCAGCAGTCGCGCACCGTCCTCGCGCGCGGCGGCGATATGGCGCAAAACCTTGTCATACTGGGCTTTCGAGTTGATCGCACCCATCTGGCTGGACGGGTCCATCGGATCGCCCACCCGTATCGCGCGGATGCGCTCGGTGAGCCCGGCGACGACTTCGTCGTGAATCGAGTCGTGAAGCAGCAGCCTGCTGGTCGATCCGCACGACTGGCCCTGCCACGAGAAGTTCATGCCGGCAATCGCCGCGTCGATCACGATTGCGGGATCCACGTCGGGAAAGGCGATCAGCGGGTTCTTGCCACCCAGCTCCAGAGTGACGTGCTTGACCGCGCTCTCCGCCGCCATGCGCTGAATGGCCATACCCGTCTCGACCGATCCAATGAACGCGATGCGCTTGACGCCGGGATGGCGCACCAGCGGCGCACCGGCGCCGGCACCGGTGCCGGTGACGATGTTGAACACGCCTGGCGGCAGCGCATCGCGCGCGATCTCCGACAGGATCAGCGTGGAAAGCGAGCTCGTCTCGGGCGGCTTCACCACTACCGAATTGCCGGCCATCAGCGCCGCCGCGGTGCGCGCAGTGGAGAACATCACCGGATGGTTGAAGGGTACAATGCGAGCCACCACGCCATAGGGCTCGCGCACCGTGAAGTGGAGATTGCCCGGCGTCGCGGGAATGGTTTCTCCCTTCAGCTCATAAGCCAGGCCGGCATAATAGTTGATCCCTTCCACGCCGGTGCGCACGTCGCCGCGCATCGGCGCGATCGTGTTGCCGGTATCGCGGACCTCGACCTCAAGCAGCTCGTCGGCACGCTCGAGGATCTTGCGCCCGAACGCGCGAAGCGCCTCGGCACGCGCGGCGACGCCGATACCGTTCCACGCCTCCCAGGAGCGATCTGCGGCATCCACCGCACGCGCCACATCGCGTGCATTGCCGGCCGGAATGCGTCCGATCACTTCTTCGGTCGCGGGATCGATCGAATCGATCCAATCACCGCTTTCGCTCGCCACCAGATCGCCGCCGATCAACATGCGCGACGCCGTCGTCACCGGCTTCATTGGTTCTCTCCAGCTTTTGGGGCGTGCAGGACGTCCAGTTTTATGGACGTGTCCATTTCTATACGGCTGGTCGGTCGCGTCAACCTTTCTAGAAGCGCGGCCGGAAATTTGCCGTCAGCCGCCGGGTTTCGCATTTCGGCGCACGAACGCGATCGCCCCGCTCGACAAGCCGATCGCAACGGCAACCGCAGCCATGCCGGCGGCTACCGCGAAGGTGGCCCTGAGGCCGTGCGCCGCGGCGAGCCCGGTCGAAGTCCGGTCGTGCGCGGTGGCGGAAAAGATCGAGGCCATCACGGATGCGCCGGTCACCAGTCCGATATTGCGCGACAAGTTGATCATCCCGGCGAAATTCCCGCGTGTCCCGGACGATGATTTTGCCATCACCGCAGCATTGTTGGCGATCTGGAACGCGCCATAGCCGCCCATCACCGCGATCACCGCGCCGACGAAGCGTGGGAGTCCGACGATCCCCTCGCCGAGCGCCAGCGCCATCGTTCCCGCTCCCATGATCACCAGTCCGGACATGCTCATGGCGGCGATGCCCAGCCGGTCCACCAGCCGACCGATCGGTACGCCTGCGATGACCGAGATCACCGGCCCGACGGAGAGTACCAGCCCCGCCTGAACGGGCTTCATGCGCAAACCCTCGACCAGATAGAAAGGGCCGACGACCAGCGTCGCCATGATCACGGCCGAGCCGATCACGCTCATCGCCAGGTTGCCGCACAGGACCACGTCGCGGAACATCCCCAGCCGCAGCAGGGGATCGGCGACACGTCGCTCGACGAGTATGAACGCTGCCGCGGCGGCCACTGCGAGCGTCAGCGCGATGGCGTTGCCGGTGGCGAAGTGCCCACTCGCGGGCGTGGCGGCGTAGCAATAGGCGCACAGCGCCGAGATGAGCAGAGCGGTGCCGGCCCAATCAAAGCGCCACGGTGTGGCTTCGGGATGGAGCGTTCGGGGTACGGTGCGATAAATCATCCAGGCGATCGCGATGCAGACCGGCACGTTGACGAGGAATAGCGCGCGCCAGCCCGACACCGCGATCAGCAGCCCGCCCAACGACGGCCCGGCGGCAGTTCCCAAGCCCGACATCGCGGCCAGCAAGCCCAGCGCACTGCCAAGTCGTTCAGCGCGCACGATGTCGCAAACCAGTGCGAACGCCAGCACCAGCATAATCGCGCCGCCCACGCCTTGCAGCGCCCGCGCCGCGATCAGGAACCAAAAGCTCGATGCCGCGCCCGCGCCTATCGAAGCCAGGCCGAACAGTGCCAGACCGGCGAGAATGAGGCGCTGCCGGCCGACGCTGTCGGCGAGGCGGCCGGCATTTACGATCAGGCTGATAACCGCGAGGAAATAGGCGATCACGATCCACTGCGCCTGCGGGAAGCTGATCGCGAACGCGCGCGACAGTGTCGGCAAGCCGACATTCGCCACGCTGCCGCCCAGAGACGACAGGAAGATGGTGGCGGACAAGCCGGCAATGGCGCCGGGCGACGATTTCGCCAGCCTGACCTCTTCTCCGCTACCGCCGGTGTCGTTCAATCTCGTCCTCCGTCGCGTTGTTCGATACGCCTGTCTGCGGGCCTGACACGCACGTACCGATTTGATGGAAAGCCATGCGGATGCGCCTTGACATCGCCTAATTTAATGGACATGTCCATTTAAGATGAACGCGGTGGGACTTCAAACGGGGCTGTCAGCGCGATCGTCGATTGAGCGTTTTCCCGGATTTAACGCGGCATCGCGCGGGCGCGGCTGCCCGCCCGATTCAGATTCGTGATGCGCTATGGCAAAGCCGACCCGCGGGGTCGCTGATGGAGAGTATGGGTGTGACCGAGCAGGCTTTTGCCGTTCCCGCTTCGATCGAAGGCATGGAGGACGATCTGCGCAAGGGACTGCTGCCCGCCGCAGTGTTCCACGATCGCGATGTCTACGATCTCGAGCTGCGGCGCATCTTCGCAAAATCCTGGGTGTATATCGGGCATGAAACCGAAATCCCGAACCGGGGGGATTTCGTCACCCGCAACATCGGCGAGGATCCCTTCATCCTGATCCGCGACGAACAGGGCGAGTTGCGCGTATTGCTCAATGCGTGCCGCCACCGTGGTGCGCAGGTGTGCCGGGTGCAGGCGGGCAATACCAAGGGTTTCGTCTGTCCGTTCCATGGCTGGGCGTATCGCAACAGCGGCGAGTTGATTGGCGTCCCGGTTCGCAGCCAGGGATATGCGTCGCTGGCCCTCAAGGAATGGGGCCTGTTCGCAGCGCCGCACGTCACCAATTACATGGGATTGATCTTCGCCAATCTCGACCCGGATGCCGCGCCGTTCGAAGAGTATCTCGGCGATTACAAATGGTATTTCGACATCCAGTTCGCACTGTCCGACGGTGGGATGGAAGTGCTGGGAGAGCCGCATCGCTGGCTGGTCGACGCGAACTGGAAGCAGGGCGCGGAGAATTTCTGCGGCGACAGCTCGCATACCCAGATGACTCACCGATCGGTGCTGGAAGCCGGCATCATCGACAGCGCCGCTGCCGGGGCACCGCGGGAGGGGACCGGGCTCCATGTCCATGATTGCAGCGGCCACGCGATCAGCATCCGCCAGGTCCTCGGCGAGGCGCCGTTCATTTCCTACCCGGAGGAGGTGACCCGTCATTTCCATGCCGGCGCGCTTAGCCAGGACCAGTTCGATCTGGCCAAGCGATCGCTGCTGCATAACGGCACGTTGTTTCCGAACTTCTCGTTCCTTCATATCGGCCTGAGCGATAGCCCGCAGAAGCCGCAGGCAGGTTTCCTCACGCTGCGCGTCTGGCAGCCCAAGGGACCGGGCCAAATGGAGATTTGGAATTGGGTGCTGGCGCCGAAAGAGGCGTCTCCCGAGTATAAGCGCCGCGCCTATCAAGTCGGGATGAGCAGTTTCAGCCCCTCGGGCAGCTTCGAGCAGGACGATGTCGCGGTCTGGCCGGGCGTCACCCGCACGGCCGGCACCGTTTTCGCCGAGCTCAACAAGGTGCGCTTCAACTATCAGATGGGAATGGGGGACATGAGCACCAGCAAACCGCTGACGGACTGGGTTGGGCCGGGCGTCGCCAACTCGACAAATGCGGGCGAGGGCGGCCTGAGAACATTCCATAAGACCTGGTACGAACGCATGACCAACACCAAGGTCGAGACCGGCGATCATGACTGAAGCGGCGACCGCCCATATCGCGGCTGGGTCTGCCGGCCAGCGGGTCGACTTTGCCTTGCAGCAGGCTTGCGAGGAATTCCTCAACAGGGAAGCCGAGTATCTCGATGACCGCCGCTTCGCCGAATGGTTTGAACTGCTCGACCCGGCGATCGACTATTCGGCGCCGGTCCGGACCGGCCGCGAGAATTGGGACGGCACGGGTATCAGCGACACCGCTTTCTATTTGAAAGAGGATCATGCCTCGATCGAAATGCGCGTGAAGCGACTTCGTTCGCGCTATGCCTGGTCGGAAAGCCCGGCGACGCGTACGCGGCGCATGGTCTCCAACATCCGCGTGACGTCGCACGGCAGCGACCCGGCACTGGTGGCGGCGCGCAGCAACCTGGTTGTGTTCTGCCATCGTGGCGACGCGGCGCATCCGCAGATTCTCACGGCCGAACGGTTCGACGAGATCCGTATCGGCACCGAAGCGTCACGGCTCGTCAAACGCACCGCCATCCTCGATTCCACGGTGCTCGGCCTTGAATCGCTGTCGATCTTTCTCTGAGGCGGCGCGTGGCAAGACTCTCGCTCAGCTATGCGGGCCACCTCTCGGACCGCGTCCGCGCTCTCTATCATGGCACGGTCGTGCCCGAGGGAATCGACCTGCACTTTCTTCCGATGTCACCTGTGCAGGCGTTCAACCGCGTGTTGCGCGGCGAATTCGCTTGCGGCGAGATGTCGTTCTCGACCTATGTACTGCGTGTCGCACAGGGCAACGCCCCGTTTGTCGCGATCCCGGTTTTTCCTTCGCGCACGTTCCGCCACGGCGCGATCTATGTCAACTCGACCGCCGGCATTGCCGTACCTGCCGATCTGAAGGGACGGCGCGTGGGCGTGCCCGAATATTCGATGACCGCAGCCGTCTGGGCGCGGGGCGTGCTGATGCACGAATATGGGGTCCAACCGGGCGACATTCATTGGATCACCGGCGGACTCCAAACAGCGGGCCGCCGCCCGCTCACCGAAGTGCGAATCGACGGCGTCACGATCGAGCATGAGGAGCAGCGGGCGCTGAATGATATGCTCGCGGACGGCGCCATCGACGCGCTGATCGCACCGCAGGTGCCGCCCGCGCTGCTCGCCGGGGATCCGCGAATCCGCTACTTATTCGCTGACATACCCGGCGTCGAGCGCGCCTATTTCGCCAAGACGCGCGTCTTCCCGATCATGCACACGGTCGTCATTCGACGCGACGTGTGGGAACGCGATCCTTGGATCGCGGTGAGCCTCCAGCAGGCGTTCGAGCAAAGCAAGGCGAATTGTCTCGCCGAGTTGGCGATCGACGAGCCGCTGCCCATCTCGTTGCCGTGGATCGGGCAATATGTTCGCTCGATCCGCGATACCTTCGGCGACGATTTCTGGCCCTATGGCGTCGAGCCCAACCGGCCCACCATCGAGGCGCTGTGCGCCTTTCTCCACGAGCAGGGGCTGGCGCCACGCCGCGTGGAGATCGACGAACTCTTCGCGCCCAACATCCAGGCAAGCGCCGGAATCCGCCTGTGAACGATCGAGCGATGCCGACGATGCGGCTGGGAATCATCGGCTTGGGCGGCGCCGCCAAGCAGATGATGCCAAGCTTCCTCAGCCATCCACATGTCGCGATCACCGCCGCCGCCGACCCGCGGGAGGAGGCGCGCCACGCCTTCGCCGCCGAGCTCGGTGCGCGCACCCATGCCACGGCGGAGGCGCTGTGCGCCGATCCGGAGGTGGACGTGGTCTATATCGCTACGCCCCATCAGATGCACCGCGATCATGCCGCGTTGGCGGCGCGCGCGGGAAAGCACATCATCATTGAGAAGCCGATGGCGCTCACGCTGGAGGAATGCGGCGCCATCATCGCGGTCGCGGAGGCGAACGGCGTCCACTTGGTCGTCGGCCATACGCATGCCTTCGACGCACCAGTCCTCAAGATGCGCGCTTTGATCCGCGAAGGCGCAATCGGACCGGTTTCGATGATCAATTCGTGGAACTACGGCAATTTCCTCTACCGTCCCCGCCGGCCCGAGGAACTGCGCACCGAGGCGGGCGGCGGCATCATCTACAATCAGGTTCCGCATCAGGTGGACGTGGCGCGCCTGCTCGGGGGCGGCATGGTCCGCAGCGTACGTTCGATGGCATGGACGCTCGATCCCGAGCGACCGACCGAAGGTGCGCACGTCACCTTCCTCCAGTTCGAGAACGGCAGCGCCGCATCACTCGTGTACAGCGGCTACGACTATTTCGACACCGACGAGTTCCATTATTGGGTCGGCGAACTCGGCGAGCCCAAACGGCCCGAACGGCACGCCGCCTCGCGCATGGCGCTGGAGGATATCGCGGGCGCTGGCTCCGAAGCGGCGGCCAAGGCGGCGGGCGGTTTCGGGGGAGACCGGCGCCTCGCCGTTCCCCCCCAGGACGAATGGAACCATCCCCATTTCGGCGTGACGATCGTCAGCGGGCCGGACGGTGATCTGCGCCAGTCGGCACGCGGCGTCATTCATTACGGCAAGCATGGCGCGGTCGAGCATCCGCTCGATCCGCCGCGTGTCTTTCCGGACAAGAGCGGCGTCATCGACGAGATGTACGATGCCTTCGCCGGACTGCGCCCGATCCTGCACGACGGCGCCTGGGGGCGCGCGACAATGGAAGTGAGCGAGGCGATTCTGCGGTCGGCACGTGAAGGACGCGAGGTCGGCATGTCGCACCAAGTACCGGTTAGGGATTGAGGAGAGTAGTCTTGATGCAGGCGCAGGATTTCAAGGGACTTTACGCGATCATCCCGACGCCGGCGCGCGCCGGTGCACAGGCGATCGACGCCACCGACACCGTGGCGCTGGACGAAACCGAGCGGCTGGTTCGCGCGCTGATCGATGATGGGGCGAACGGCCTGATCATACTGGGTACCACGGGCGAATGCGCGACCATATCGAACGAGGACTATCGCAGCTTCGTCGCCACCGTCGCTCAGACTGTCGGCAAGCGCATTCCGCTGTTCGTTGGGGCGACCGCGATGGGGGGGCACGAAGCCTATAAACGGCTAGCGTTCGCACGCGAACAGGGTGCCGACGGTACCTTGCTTGGCTTGCCGATGTGGCAGCCTTGCACTGTCGATATGGCCGTCCGCTTCTATGCCGAGGTCGGGCAGGCGTTTCCCGATCTCGCGGTGATGGCCTATGCCAATGCGCGCGCCTTCCGCTTCTCCTTTCCCACCGAGTTTTGGGCGCGGATCGCGAAGGAGGCGCCGACGGTAACCTCGGTGAAATCGTCCCAGCCGACCAACCTGGCCGAGAATATCGCCGCGACCGAAGGCCGCATCCACTTCATGCCGAGCGACATGGTCGCCGCCAAGTTCCAGGCGATCTCGCCGGCCACGACCACTTCCTGCTGGGCGACTGCGGCGGGTATGGGGCCGGAGCCATCGAGAGCGCTGATCGACGCGATCCTGGCCGGCGATGCTGATCAGACCAAGCATATCGACGAACGGATCGCATGGAGCATCGCGCCGCTTGCCCCGATGCTGGGAAATCCGGAGCTGTTCGCCAGCTATAACACCCAGATGGAAAAGACGCGGATTGCGGAGGCGGGCTATTGCGACCCCGGTCCCATCCGCCCGCCTTACGACATTTTCCCCGACGACTATGCCGAGGCGTCACGCGAAGCCGGGCGGCGCTGGAGCCAGCTTCGGGACGAATTCGCCGGCGGTCGCGCGGCCGCAGCGGCGGAGGCGGTATCGTGACTATCGGCGTCCCCATCAAAGACGCGGCGCTGCGCGCCGAACTCGAGGCGCTGATCACAGAGCACGCCTACCGGCTCGACATGAACTGCTCCGAAGATCTGGCCGAACTCTACACCGAGGATGGGCGCCTCCTTGCCCCCAACTTCACTTGCGAAGGGTCCGAAGCGATCAATGCCTATGGCCGCGAGCGCGCGGCCGCGCGAAATCGCCGCGTCCGCCACGTCTGCACCAACTTTCGTTTCTGGGGCGACGGACCCGATCGGGCGCGCGGCCTCTGCTTCATCCTCCTGTTCCGCTCCAACGGGCCGGAGTTGTCGCCCGCCGAACCGATCGCTCTGGCCGACGCACACGATATCTATCGGCGCGGACCGGATCGGGTCTGGCGTATCCAGGAGCGCCGCATCGTCCTGTCGTTCGAATCCGCAGCACACAAATCGAGCTGAGTCCCAGGAGGGGGCGGCGCGAACACGTATTATTTCTGCGGAGAAAGATGATCATGCCTGGCGGAGCCCCTTCCGGTACCGAACATTCGGCAATAGCCGCGCTCGACCAGGGCCGCCTGCGGGCGATCCAAATTCGCGTGTTCGTGCTGTGCGCGCTGGTGACAATGCTCGACGGGATCGACAATCAATCGATCGGGGTCGTCGCCCCCCTTATGAGCGCGGAGCTCGGTTTGAGCACGGCAGCGATGGGCCTCATCTTTTCGCTGACCCAAGTAGGCGCCACCATCGGAGCGCTGGCATTCGGACCGTTCGGCGACCGCTTCGGACGCAGACCGGCGATCATCCTCAGTGTCTCGACGATGACGGTATTTACCCTGCTGACGGCGCTCGTTCCGTCGTTCGGGCTGCTGCTGGCCACGCGGTTTCTGGCGGGCATCGGGCTTGCCGGAGTTTTCGCTTCGGCGCTGGCATTGACGTCGGAATATGCGCCCACCCGGCTGCGCGGAACGATGGTCTCAGTCGTTTACGCCGGCTATCCGGCCGGCGCGGCTCTGGGGGGTGTGATGGCCGCGGTCATTCTCCAGCAGCACGACTGGCGGCTCGTTCTCTACATGGGCGCGGCGCTCGGTGCTCTCGTGATCGTGCTCGTCCTGTTGCTGCTGCCGGAATCGCCTCGCTTCCTGATCGAAGCGGGCACCCACCGCGAACGGCTCGACCGCTTGCTCGTGAAGCTGGGCCTGGATCCCGCTGCTGTGGATGTATCGCGGGCTGCGGTCTCGTCACATCCTCGACCCCGCCAATCGCTTTGGTCGGTTTTCGAAGGAGGGCTGGCACCGCTCACGATCTTGCTCTGCCTGCTCAACCTGTTCGTGTCAGCGACCACCAAGATCATGGTCGTCTGGTTTCCCTCGATCCTTGCGGAGAGTGGCTTCTCGATATCACAGGCCGCATTTTCGCAGGCGGCGTTCAATGTCGGCTGTGTTGCCGCCATGCTGATCGCGGGGTGGCTGGTCGACCGCTTCGGTGCGCTGCGCACGATCGTACCTGCGTTGTTCTTCGACGCGCTCTCGATCTGGTGCCTTGGATTCACCGCGAGCAATTTCGCGGCCACGATTGTCGTGGCCGGCCTGGTCGGCGCATTCATAGGAATAGGCGGGTCCGGAGCGCAGGCGCTGGCAGCGCAGCTGTTTCCGGTTCGGGTGCGCTCTACGGGGATCGGTTGGGGAACCTCGGCTGCGCGCTTCGGCCAAGTGATCTCGCCGTTGCTGGTCGGGATCGTCCTGGCGGGCGGCATGAGCACATCGCGCATCTATGCGGGTCTCGCGCTCAGTCCGCTGATCGCTGCGTTTGTCGCTGCCGCGTTCGTCCGTGCCACGCGCCGTCGCGAGGAGAAGGCGCGCGCCCAGTCGACGTGATGATCGTTGCGTTTAGTTCGCAAGCCTGTCGGCACCAGCGCCTTTCCCGTGCTCGAAACCGCGCGAAAGGTGTGATAACGCGAACCATGCAGGCGACGGGGGGGCCGGTGGTGGTGCGCGTTCGGGAACGGAACAAGGCAGAGAAGCGCGAGCGTATCAGGATGGCCGCGCTGAAGCTGTTCTCCGAATATGGTTATGACGCGACGACGCTGCGTGATGTGGCACGCGAAGCGCATGTCGCGCTCGGCACCTTGTCGCTCTACGCGGCGGACAAGCGCGATCTCACGTTGCTGGTCTTCAACGAAATCACCGTCAGCACGATGGAGGCCGCGATCGACGTCACGCGTTCGCGCGAAATCCCGTTCGAGGAACGGATACTCACCTTTTTCACGCCCTTCTATAGGGACTGGGCGGACAATCCCCGACTCGCCCGCATCTTCCTTCAGATCAATTATTATTCCGGCGGAATGCACGGGGAGGAATACACGCGGACCCGCCGCTCCATCGCCCGGCAACTGGAGTTCATGGTCGAGGATGCGATCAATCGTGGCGAAATTCGCCCTCCCGAGACCACCGATGTCGTTGCGCAACACTTTTTCCTGATCTTTTCGGCAACGGCGCGATGGTGGATCGGCGGAGACAATCCGGTCGCGGAGGAGGGCATCGCTTATCTGCGGCGTCTCATCCGGCTCCAGATCATGGGCCTGGTCCAACAAGCGCGGGTCAGTACCCTGAAATCCAAGTCGGGAGCTGACGGGTCGGGCGCCATTGCCGATTCCGAAACACCGCGCCGGCGGCGTACCCGCGGAAGCCGCCAGAACGTTTAGGACACCCGGCCGGACGCATCATCGACCGGATCGGAAGCCGCGCAAAGTCGACGAACATGGTCGTGTCCGATGCAATCGGACACTGTACCGCCCCAAAAATGCATTCGATCGGATTCATGCTGCGAAAGCCTGTTTGCGTCCGCGTAGGGCCGGTCCCGTCCACGCCGTTCTACACGAGCTCCCCAACCGCCACTATGTGCCCGTTACCGGCTAAAAAAATGGACATGTACCTGCAATTTCACTAGGGTTGTCGGGCGGGTCATCTTTGCCGACGCTTCGAGCGACGGCGGTCGGCGCGATTGAGGAAGGGAATGGACATGCAGGAGCGGGCACCGCGAGTTCAAGGCATTCATCGGCTGGCGTTGCGCGTACCCGACCTTGACGAGGCGCGACGTTTCTATCGTGATGTCTGGCTGTTGGAGGATCGTGGCTCCGACCTGGATTTTGCCGGGTTTCGAAGCGGGAGAGAAGACCACGACGATCTGGTGCTCGCTGAAGGGTCATCGCAAGTCGCGCACCTTGCCTTTCAAGTCCCATCGACAGGCGATCTCGACGCGATCGCGACGCGGCTCGCTGCCGCCGGCCTCGCTCCGCAGCCGGTTTCGGAACAGGGCCTGTTCCGCAGCGACCAAGCGGCGATTGTTGTGGAGGATCCCGACGGACGCCACGTCTGGCTCGTGACGCCACGGCCGGATGCCGCCGAAGTTGTGACGCCGCCAGCCGCCCTCGCACCCGACCGCATCGGACATATCGTCCTGTGGACGCCAGACCAGGACGCGGCGGAGCGCTTCTATGCGACGCTGGGATTTCAGGTCACCGATCGGACAAATGCGGGGATGTCGTTCCTGCGCTGCAACGCCGATCATCATTCGCTCGCGCTGATGAAGAGCCGGGAGGGGCGGACGGGACTCCAGCATGTGGCCTATGACGTCGGGTCGCTGGACAACGTCATGCGGAATTTTGCGCGATTGCGGTCGCTTGGCGTGAACTGCGTGTGGGGCGTTGGACGGCACGGGCCGGGGAACAACGTGTTCAGCTATTATACCGATCCCGCCGGCAACTATATCGAATATTACGGCGAAATGGAGCAATTTGATGCCAACGCGCCGGTCGAGCCTCAGATATGGGGCCCGCAACACAAAGGCGATGTTTGGGGCGTTGCCGGCATCCCGCCCCTCGGCTTTCGCGAATAGCGCGTGACCGCGCGTCGATTACCCCGCTAGCCGGCGTGTGGCCATCGGTGTGACGGCAGGTCCCTGATCGACTGACGCCCCGCGACACGCGTCGTCACATCACGAACAAATATATCCCACCCGGCCCAGGGCTGAGAGTGACCGTCGCCGTCCGCGATCAGGCACCACGATTTTGCGGACCCTCATGATTTTAATGGACGCGTCCGTTTTTCGGATATAATGGACATGTCCATAATAGAAATATCGGAGGGGTTGGTATGAAGGCGTTAGTGTCTGTCGCAGTCCTGTGCGGGTCGATCAGCTTGCCGGCCATGGCGCAGACCACGTCGGCTGTCGCCGACCCATCGACGAGCCCTGCAGTACCGGTCGCCGAAAGCCAGGATACGACTGCGTCCAGCCCCACGCAGGTAAACGAGGGCGGCATCGCCGACATCGTCGTGACTGCCACTCGCCGCGAGGAACGCCTGCAGAAGATTCCCGTCACCGTCACCGCGGTCACAGGCGAGGCGCTTCAGTCGAGCGGCGTGCTCGACACCCGCCAGCTGACGCAAGTCGTTCCGGGTCTGGTCGGAAGCCGCAACGCCGGCGTGAATCAGCCGGTGATCCGGGGGATCGGCAGTGGTGGCGTGGTCGGCGACGAGTCGAGCATCGCGACCTATATCGACGGCGTTTACCAGCCCGATCCCTGGACTACCAATCTCGACCTGGTCGAAATCCAGCGCGTCGAGGTTCTGCGCGGTCCACAAGGCACGCTATTCGGCCGCAACGCGACCGGCGGCCTGATCAACATCATCACGCCTGATCCCAGCTTCGGCTTCCGCGGCCATATCACCGCAAGCGCGGGCATGCTCCGTGGCGCAGGGGACTACGATCTGCGCGGCTATGTAACCGGCGGGCTTTCCGACAAGATCGCGTTCGATTTTGCCGGCCTCTACAAGAGAACAGACAATTATATCACCGATCTGGTGCGGGGCGGCTTGGGCTACGGTGAGGACACCTATTTCTCACTACGCAGCAAACTGTTGTTTCGGCCGAGCGACAGCGCACAGTTCGTCCTCACCGGCGACTATGCCAAACGTGACGGCGGTTCCAACGCCAACCAGCTTTATCAGAACAACACCGTCGCACGCTCTTATCTTGGCGTGATCCTCCCCACCGGACCGTGGCAGGCTGCATATAACTATGAGCCCCAGCTGAACTTGGAGCGTTTCGGTCTCAACCTGCAATCGCGCATCGATCTTGGATCGATCGGGATCGAGACCGCCACCTCGTATCAGAATGGCGAGATCTACCAGCAGCAGGATCGGGATTCGACGAACATCAATCTCGGCCTCGGCCAAGTGAACACGCGCCAGCGCAGCTTCACACAGGAAGTTCGCGTCCTGTCGAGCGGTTCCGGTCCGCTGCAATGGCTGGCCGGCACCTATTTCTATACCAGCCACCTGGACGGTGTCGTGCCGACCACGACGCCGTCGCGCGTGCCGCCGCCGACGCTGCCGACCCTTTCCACGACGACCACGTCGCCCGACGTGCGCGTGTCCTCGCTCGCGGGTTTCGTTGAGGGCACGTATTCGCTGACCAGCACGCTGTTTCTGACGGCGGGCGGCCGCTACACCACCGAGGTGCGCAAGTTCGAGCAAGCTTCGAACGGCGTGGCCCTGTTTCCGCAACAGCGAAGCCGTTTCGAGAAGTTTACCTACCGCGGTGCGTTGCGCTGGCAGTTCGACCCCGACGCCAACGTTTATCTAAACTACGGCACCGGGTTCAAGAGCGGCGTCTTTAACGGCGTCGGCACCTCGCCCACGCCTACCCGACCCGAGAGTCTCACCTCCATTGAGGGCGGTATCAAGGCCGATCCGGCTCGCTGGCTGCGGACGAACTTGTCGGTCTTTCATTACGACTATAAGGATCTGCAGGTCAGCGCGCGCGACCCGTTCACCAACCTTGTGCTCCTCCAGAATGCAGCGACGGCCGAAATCTATGGCGGCGAACTCGAACTCACTCTCATGCCCACGCGCGACCTGAACTTCACCGGCAAATTCTCGTATCTTCACGGCGAATACGAGAAATTCCCGCTCGCCCAGGGATTTACTCCCAATGCGAACGCCACCGGCAACACCGCGGTCATCGCCGACGTGTCGGGTAAACGCATCGTGCTGGCGCCGCGAACGGCCATGAACCTCGCTGCAGATTGGTCGCACGAATACGAAGTGGGCCGCTTTGGCGCGCGTCTGAACTTCTACCACAGCGACCGAATCTACTACGACTTCACCAACAATTTTTCGCAGAAGCCCTATTCGCTGCTCAATGCACAGGTTTCGTTCACGCCACCCAGTGAGAGCTTCAGCTTGAGCCTGGCCGTGACCAACATCACCAATGCAATCGTCTATCAATCGCTTCGCGTCAGCGCGAGCGGCACCGACGGTATCCTTGAGAAGCCGCGAGAAGTGAAGGGAACGATCCGCTTCAACTTTTGACCGGGTTCCGAGGCACCTTCGGGAGAGGCGTCGCCATTCCCGAGGCGTGCTCCAAGCGTCTCAGACGCCTTGACCGACGCGTTTCTCCATCGCGGGAAGCGCGGCGGTCACCGTTTCCACGAATTGCATCGTCGTCGCGCTCGCCTGCTTGTGCCGCCAGGCGAGGCCGAAACGGACGTCGGCAAGGCCCGGCGCCTGCGGCGGCGGCTGCAGCGGACGAAAGGCCACGCCCCGCATACGCAGCCGCTCGGCCGAGGCCGGGACTATCGCGACGCCCTCGCCGCATGCAACAATGCCGATCACGGCCTCGGTAGTGGGCGCTTCGTGCGTGATCCTCGGATCGAATCCGGCGAGACGGCAAAGCGCGTGCAGATCCGCGTGGACATTGAAGCCGCGCGTCGGCTCATAGGCGACGAACCCACTGGAATCGAGGGCGTCAATTCCGATGGCGCCGCTGTTAACGAGCAGCGGATGGCCAAGCGGAAGCGCGACGATCAGGGACTCGCTGTAGACGAAGCGCGTCTCGATCAGTTCGTCGAAAATCGGCAGCCGGACGATGCCGACATCTATCTCGCCCGAGCGCAGCGCCTCGATCTGGTGAAGCACCGACATAGCGTGAAAGACGATCTCGACTTCGGGGATGGTTTCGCGAAAGCGTCGTACCAGCGCAGGGACCAGCGCGTAGACAGTCGATCCGCCGAAGCCAATATTGAGGGTCCCGCTCAGCCCCTCGGCGGCGCGGCGTGCGCGCTCCGATCCGTCGTCCAAGATTTCCAGAGCCTTGCGTGCGTCGGCTATGAATACCGTGCCCGCCGCCGTGAGCGCGACATGGTGCTTGTCACGATCGAACAGGCGTGCGCCGATCTCGTCCTCGAGTTCGCGGATCGCCCGGCTGAGCGGGGGCTGCGAGACGTGGCACCGTTGCGCCGCCCGGGTGAAGTTCAACTCCTCGGCGACAGCTATCACATATCGCACTTGGCGCAGATCCATCGTAATGCCTCTTTGGTATGACCATCGGTCTTATAATGTATTTCAATCATAGTGCTATCTCTCACACTATCCGTCGGGCCGAGGAGAGTGGCGAATTGAGTAATCGCATCGTACGGATGGAATTCGACGCGCTGGCGCCGCGCGTTCAGGACGTGCTTCGCGCGCGGGTTGATCGGCTCGGCTATCTGGGCGAGTTCTTCAAATGCGTCGGCGTGCAGCCTGATGTGCTGGCTCCGTTCATGGAGATGACGGAGGCGCTGAAGAAGGCGTTGCCGGACCGGCTGACCGAAACCGGTGCGCTGACCGTCGCGAAGCTGTTCGACAATCGCTACGAACTTCACCAGCATGAGCGGCTGGCAAAAAAACTGGGCTTTGGCGAGGAATGGGTGGCGGCGGTCGAGCAGCTTTCGCCGCAGGACGCCCCCTGTCTTTCGGACGCGGAGCGTGCCGTTCAGCGCTTCGTCGTCGCGATGGTCGAGCGCAGCGGCCAGGGCGTCTCCGCTGAGCGGGAAGCGTTGATCGATGCGATCGGGCCGGAACAGACGATCGCCGTCATGTTCCTAATCGGCCGCTACATCACCCACGCGATGATTGTGAACGGGCTCGAACTGGCGCCGCCGGTGCCGTCGATATTCGAGGAGGCCGGCGCTTGACCCAGGGGATTTGGATCTCCGAGGCCGAGGTCGTCTCGGTAATGGCGTTGCCCGAGGCGATCGACGCCTTGCGCGCCGGGCTTCGCGAGGAGGCCGCCGGCCGCGCGAGCAACATGGTGAAAACCCACGCCACTTGGGCGAACGGCTCTACGCTGCACGCGATCGGCGCGGTGTTCGAAGGCTGGAACATCGTCGGCGCGAAGACCTGGGCCCATACAGCGGGAGGTGCGATGCCCCTGCTGGTGTTGCTCGACGCGGGCACCGGAGCGATCGTCGCGCTGATCGAGGCGTTTGCGCTCGGCCAGATGCGCACGGGCGGGATCAGCGGCGTGGGCACCGACGTGATGGCCCGGCCCGACGCATCGCGCCTGGCGATAATCGGTGCCGGCAAGCAAAGCATCACTCAGGTCGCCGCAGTCGCGGCAGTGCGGCCGCTCGACCGCGTCACGGTGTGGAGCCCGACGGCGGCCAATCGCGAGGCGCTTGCCGCCAAGGTCGAGCAGAAGCTGGGCATCGAGGCGATCGCCACCCAGACGCTCGACGAGGCGCTGGACGCCTCGGACATCGTCACTCTGGTCACGCGGGCGCGCGAGCCGGTCATTACGCGGGACATGCTGGCGCGCGGCGTGCACTTGAACGCCGTCGGCGCGATCACGCCCGAGCGGGTGGAGTTCGAGCCCTACCTGCTCGAACGCGCCACCGTCACCGGCGCGGACTCCGTTCCCCAAGTGCGCAAGCTCAGCCAGGAATTCATGACCGCGTTCGGCGGCGACGAAGCGCAATGGGCACGGCTTCATCCGCTGTCCGCGCTGGTCGCTAGCGACAGCGTGCGACCGGCCGATGCCGATCTGACCGTCTTCAAGGCGATGGGCATGGGCATTTCCGATCTGTCGCTCGGCATCGAGATTTTCCGGCGGGCCCGCGAGGCCGGGCTCGGCCGCCCCATTCCCCCGATCATTCGCCACGCGCCGCGCCTGACGCTGGACCAATAGAAGGACCTTTCGCTATGAGCAGCGTATTCGTCGATGCCACCGGCCCGATCCCGGAAAAGGAAGCTCCCTGGGAGCCTATCGTCATCTCCAAGGAGGTGATCGATGCCGAGATTTCGCGCCTCGCCGCGCTTCCGCAGCCGGCCAATGGCCGGCGCCGCTCCTATTTCCGCCATCCGATGAACCGCCGCTCAAATGGCCTCGCCCCCGGCATCGAAGTCGCGCTCGACGTCCTGCTGCCGGGCGAGGAGACGGCGACCTTCCGGCAGAATTCAACGCAGGTGAATTTCGTCATCCGCGGCCAGGGTGAGACCGAGATCAGCGGCCAGCGCCGTGTTACCGCGCTCCACGACGTATGGAACACGCCGTCGATGCGGATCTATCGTCACAAGAATAACAGCGAACAAGTTTATGCGCGGCTCACTTATTCCAACGGCGCGCTGCTCGACATGCTCAACATTCATGTCGTCGAGGAAAACCCCCTGCCGATGTTGAAGTCCATCGACCGCGAGGAAGGTGGCGAGGGCGAGGCCGAGGACAATCGCCGCACCAGCCCATATGGCACTTTCCAGCTCACCGAGGAAGGCGCCTGGCTGATGCCATATGAGCGGCTGATCAATCCACCTTCGGTCACCAGCCCCGCGCTATATTGGCCTTGGGAGCAGGTGAAGGAGCATCTCGACAAGCTTGAGGCGCTCGGCAAGGACTATATCGGCCGCCGCTTGTACCTGCTCTACAATCCGATGACTGGGCGCACCAACGGCACGACGCCGAACTTTTTCGCGACGATGACCGTGCGTCCGCCCAAGATCGTCGATCGCCCGCACCGCCATTCGTCCGCGGCAGTGAACTATTATTTCTCCGGTTCGGGCCGCTCGACCGTCGAGGGCAAGACCTATGAGTGGAAGGCCGGCGATCTGATGCTTTCCGCGCCCGGCTGGTCGGTCCATAACCATGCCAGCTACGACGAGCCGGTATATGAGCTGACCATTCAGGATCAGCCGCTCAACATCGCGATGGAATCGCTGCTGTGGCAGGAAAGTCTGAAGGAGCCGCCGGCGCTGCTGGGGGCTGAGGAGGGCTTTGCCACCAATCGCGCCGCGGTGACGGGCTGATGGCGCAGGCGCGCCGCATCGACGATTTCGGCGGCGTCACGCTCGACGATGCGGCGATCGCCGATGCGGCCAACGCTCTGGCGGCGGCCGAGCGCGACCGCAGCCAGATCCGCCTGCTCAGCGAGACCTATCCGGGCATGACGATGGACGACGCCTATGCCGTCCAGGCGGCATGGGTGCGGATGAAGCGGGCGGCCGGCGATCCGGCGATCGGCTGGAAGATTGGCCTCACCTCAAAGGCGATGCAGGCCGCGCTTTCGATCGACATTCCCGATTCGGGCGTGCTGCTGGGCAGCATGGCTTTCGCGAACGGCGCCGACATTCCGGCCGGGCGTTTCATCCAACCGCGGGTCGAGGCCGAGATCGCCTTTGTGATGAAGGAGACGATCGACCCAGCCCGCGCGTCGCCCGAAGCCATCCTCGCCGCGACCGATTATATCGCACCCGCGCTGGAGATTCTGGATACGCGCATTACCCGGCTAGATCCGCAGAACGGTCGGCCGCGCACCATATGCGACACGATCGCGGACAACGCAGCCAACGGCGGCATCGTAATGGGAGAGCCGGTCCGCGATCTCACCGGCATCGATCTGCGTTTCGTTGGCGCCGTGGTGTCGCGCAATGGCGAGGTCGAAGAGACCGGCCTTGGCGCCGGCGTGCTCGGCGATCCGCTGGTCTCGCTTGCCTGGCTGGTGGAGCGGCTGGCGGCCTATGACGATCACATCGAGGCAGGCCAGATCGTGCTGTCCGGGTCGTTCATCCGCCCCGTCGAGGCTCCGCCGGGGAGCCGCTTCCTGGGGGATTTCGGCGGCTTCGGCCGCGTTTCCTGCTGCTTCCTTTGAGACCGGGCCAGGATCGGGACGTCATGCACAATCCCTTCAAACAGGCGATCGGCGAAGGTCGCGCGCAAATCGGCCTCTGGCAGGCTCTGGCTTCCCCTTATTGCTGTGAGATCTGTGCCGGTGCCGGCTTCGACTGGTTGCTGATCGACGGCGAACACGCACCGAACGACCTGCGATCGGTGCTGGCGCAGTTGCAGGCGGCGGCCGCCTATCCGGTCGAGCCGGTAGTACGCCTGCCAGCCGGCGACGCCGTCTTGGTCAAGCAATATCTCGATCTCGGTGCGCGGACGCTGCTGGTGCCGATGATCGAGAACGCTGGTGCCGCGGCGGCGATGGTTCGTGCCACCCGTTATCCTCCCAACGGCATTCGCGGCGTGGGCTCCGCGATCGGGCGCGCTAGCCGCTGGAACCGACATGACAATTATCTGCAGGTGGCCGCGGCCGAAATCTGCCTGCTCGTCCAGGTTGAGAGCCGCGCGGCGCTCGCCGATATCGACGCGATCGCGCGTGTCGAGGGCGTCGACGGCGTCTTCATCGGTCCGTCGGATCTCGCCGCCGATCTCGGCCATCTCGGGGATCCGATGCATCCCGAGGTGCAGGCGATGATCGAAGCAGGCATCGCCGCCGTGCGCACTGTCGGCAAGCCGGTGGGCATGCTGATCGCCAACGAACAGGCGGCACGTCGCTATTTCGCGCTCGGCGCCAGCTTCGTCGCGGTCGGCACCGATGTCACGTTGCTCGCGCGGGGGGCGGAGGCGCTGGCCGCACGCTTCCGCGACACGCACGCGCAGGCCGCGAGCCCGCGCCCTCCCAGCGTCTATTGAAAGTCAGGAAGCCGATCGACATGCGGACCGAGGCGATCTCGATCAATCCCGCCACCGGCGAGGAAATCGCGCGACACCCCGCGCTCGACGGGCCTGCGCTGGAGAGAGTGGTGGCAGCGGCAGACGCGGCCTTCGCCGATTGGCGGACCACCAGCGTCGATCGGCGCGCGCAAGCCTTTCGCCGCCTGGCTGATATGCTGGAGGCGCGCCGCGAGTCTCTCGCCCGGCTGATCACGCTCGAAATGGGCAAGCCGATAACCGCTGCGGGCGCAGAGATCGAAAAATGCGCCCGGCTGGCGCGCTGGTACGCCGACAACTTGGCCAGGTTACTCGCCGACGAGACGCCCGACGTCGGAGGCGATGGCATGGCGATTATCAGCTATCTCCCGCTCGGCGTGGTGCTGGGCGTGATGCCCTGGAATTTCCCGCTCTGGCAGGTGCTGCGCGCCGCCGTGCCGATCATGTGCGCAGGCAACGGCTTTCTGCTCAAGCACGCCGACAATGTTCAGGGCAGCGCCCGTGCGCTCGACGAATGTTTTCGGGCGGCGGCCTTCCCCGAGGGTCTGTTCGGCGTTGTCCATGCCGATCGTGCTCTGGTCACCGGCCTGCTCGCCGACCGTCGCATCGTCGGCGTCACTGTCACTGCGGGCGTCACCGCCGGTGCATCGCTGGCCGCCGAGGCCGGGCGCCACATCAAGAAGTCGCTGCTCGAGTTGGGCGGGTCCGATCCCTTCATCGTCCTCGCTGATGCCGATCTTGATCTTGCCGTCGCCGCTGCCGTTGAAGCGCGGTTCCAGAATTGCGGGCAGGTGTGCATCGCGGCGAAGCGGATCATTGTCGCCGCCCCGATTATGGAAGCGTTTGTCGTCCGGTTCGTCGAGGCGGCGCGCGGGATCCGGTACGGAGATCCCCTCGATCCCGACACGCGGATGGGTCCGATGGCGCGGGTGCGCGCCCGGTCCGATGTTCACGGCCAGGTCTGCCGCAGCGTGGCGATGGGCGCGCGGCTGTTGCTCGGGGGCGAGATCCCGGAAGGGCCGGGAGCCTACTACCCGCCCACGGTCCTAGTCGACGTGACCCGCGACATGCCCGTCTGCGCCGAGGAGACGTTCGGACCCGTCGCCGCGATCATGGCCGCCGAGGATGCCGAGGACGCGGTGCGCATCGCCAATGACAGCGATTTTGGCCTGTCGGCGTCCTTGTGGACCGCGGATATCGAAGCCGCCGACCGGCTGGCGCGGCGGATCGAGACCGGCGCGGTCTTCGTCAACGGCATGTCCGCTTCGGACCCGCGCGTGCCGATCGGCGGCGTAAAGCACAGCGGCTATGGCCGCGAGCTCTCGCATTTCGGCTTGCGCGAGTTCTGCAACGTGCAACTGCGCTGGGTGCGGCCGTGACCGATAAGGTAGAACATATCGACGCGGTAGTCGCCGCCGTCGAACGCCAGGCGGACGGGATCAGCTCCTGGGAGTTCCGCCGGGCCGATGGCCGCGCGCTGCCGCCGTTCACCGCCGGCGCGCATATCGACCTGCACCTCGCCAACGGACTGTCGCGCAGCTATTCGCTGTGCAACCCGCAGGGCGATCGTGATCGCTATGTCGTCGCGATCAACCGCGATCCCGCAAGTCGCGGCGGATCAAAGCTGATCCACGATAAGCTGACGCCCGGTGATAGCATCACCATCTCCGCTCCGCGCAATCACTTTCCGTTGGTCGAGGATGCTAGGCATGTCGTGCTGATCGCCGGCGGCATCGGGATCACGCCGATCTTCTGCATGATTCAAAGGCTCGAAAGCCTCGGACGGTCGTGGGAGCTTTGGTATAGCTGCCGACAGCGCAGTATGTGCGCTTTTCGTGAGCGGCTGGAGGTCCTCGAGGTGGCTAAGCCCGGGCGTGTCCACTTTAATTTCGACCAGGAGCCGGGTGGCCGGATGCTCGACCTCAAGCAGGTGATCGCGGGCACCCCCCCGTACGCGCATCTCTATTGTTGCGGACCCAATCCAATGCTCCGCGCATTCGAGACCGCCGCTACCGAGATCGGGCGTCCGCGCGACCATGTCCATGTCGAATATTTCGCGGCCAAGGAGAAAGCGGCGCTGGGAGGCGGCTATCGCGTGGCGTGCGCCAGATCGGGTGTCGAGCTGGAGATCGAGCATGGCCAGAGCATCCTCGACGCTATGTTAGCCGCGAATATCGACATCGCCTATTCGTGCAGCGAAGGCATCTGCGGCACCTGCGAGTGCAAGGTGCTGGAGGGTGTGCCCGACCATCGCGATTCAGTGCTGACGTCCGACGAGCAAGCAGCCAACGATCGCATGATGGTGTGCTGCTCGGGCTCGAAATCCGCCCGGCTGGTCTTGGATATCTAGACTGCGGACTCATTGCGGACCGCATTGGTGGGGCTAGGGTCAGGACCCATTGATA
>JAZKBG010000031.1:0-44745 GCA_040388765.1 Pseudomonadota bacterium
ACGAACAGCGGCATCTTGTGCAGCGTCATGCCCGGCGCGCGCATGTTGAAGATCGTGGTGATGAAGTTGATCGCCCCCAGGATCGACGACGCGCCGGCCAGGTGGAGCGACAGGATCGCCATGTCGGTCGACGGCCCGGGCTCGCCATAGGTCGACAGCGGCGCGTACAGCGTCCAGCCGTTGCCAGCACCGCCGAAGAACGGCGAGGCGAGCAGCAGCGCGAAGCTGGGGATCAGCAGCCAGAACGACACATTGTTCATGCGCGGGAACGCCATGTCCGGCGCGCCGATCATGATCGGCACGAACCAGTTGCCGAAGCCGCCGATCATCGCAGGCATCACCATGAAGAACACCATGATGAGGCCGTGCGCGGTCACCAGCACGTTCCAGAAGTGCAACGATTCATCGAACGACGCCTCACCGCCGTGCAGCATCGCCGCCCAGCCGCCGAGATACTGGATGCCCGGCTGCGCCAGTTCCATCCGCATCAGGCCCGAGATCGCGCCGCCGATGATCCCCGCGGTGATTGCGAAGATCAGATACAGTGTCCCGATGTCCTTGTGGTTGGTGGACATGAACCAGCGGGCGAAGAAGCCCGGCTTGTGATCGGCATCGTGATGATGCGCGTCGGCCGAATGGCCGTGCGCGTCGAACGCATGCGGGGTGAGGGCGGTGTCGGTCATCATCAGTTTCCGGTGTTGTCGGTAGCGGCCTGGTTCGTGACCGGGGGCGCGACAGTGGCGTTCTCGAGTGCGGTGCCGGTGGCGACCGGAGCGGCCGCCGATGGCGATGCCGCGGCAGGCTCGGCGGCGGGGACGGGTGCGCCCGGCATCTTGCCGCCCTTGGCCGCGACCCAGCGCGCGAACTGTTCGGGGCTGACCGCCTCGACCGCGATCGGCATGTAGCCGTGGCGCGCGCCGCAGAGCTCCGAGCACTGGCCGAAATACACGCCGGGCTTGTCGATGGTGAACGTCGTCTCGTTGATCCGGCCGGGCACCGCGTCCAGCTTGATCCAGAATGCCGGAACCGCCCAGCTGTGGATCACGTCGGCAGCGGTGGTCAGCAGGCGGATCGGCACGCCGACCGGCAGGACGATACGGTTGTCCGCGGCCAGCAGGCGCGGGCCGTCGGCGTCGGTACGGAAGCGCGCGCCGGCGGCCAGCGTCGGGTCGTTCCGCTCCTTCAGCATGTTCGCGGTGATCGCGACGCCGCCGTGGTCGGGATATTCATAGGTCCAGTACCACTGGTTGCCGGTCGCCTTCAACGTGACCGCCCCCTTGGGCGCAGGCGCGTACTGCGCGGCGAGCAGGCGGATCGACGGCACCGCGATGGCGACCAGGATCAGCACCGGCACCAGCGTCCACACGATCTCGATGAAGGTGTTGTGGCTGGTCTTCGACGGGTTGGGATTGGCCGATGCGCGGAACCGCCACATCACGTAGATCAGCAGCGCCAGGACGAAGATCGAGATCGCGGTGATGAGCGGAAACAGGATCGCGTCGTGAAACCAGTGCGCGGTCTCGCCGTTCTTCGTCACCTGCGGCTGGATGCCGAAATAGCCGTTGGACGGCTGGCCGACATGCGCGACCGGCTTGACCAACTGGCTGCCGTCGGCGGCGAGCGTCGGGTCCGGAGTCGCCGCGACCGCCGGGGCGGGCGCCGCGGTGTTCGCTGCGGTGGCATCCACGGCTACCGCGGGCGCGGCGGCGGTGGTGTTCGCCGGCGCTGCCGCACCGGCAGCGGCGCTGGCGAGCGCGAGCCCCGCAGCGGCGATGATCGACTTCAAATCAGTCATGCGCATCGTTGTCAGCCAAGTCCCTGTTCGATTGCGGCATCTGTCGCACCGCCCGGCCCGAAAAGGCCATTGGTGCCGGCCTATACGCGGGGGACGCCCCGGCCTCAAGCCATAGTCTCAACGGGCGGGTTCCGGCTTTTTCGACGGGTCGGGACTTCGCTGCATTGCGGCCCCGCCGGAGCGCTCGTATGCGCGGGCGATGACCGACGAACAGGTGCTCGACGAATTCCGCGCGGCCGAGGCGTTGCTGGAGGGGCATTTCATCCTCTCCTCCGGCCTGCGCTCGTCGCGCTACCTGCAATGTGCGCGCGTATTGATGGACCCGGCGCGCGCCGCGCGGCTGGCGCAGGCGCTGGTCGCGAAGCTGCCCGACGGCCTGGATATCCAGGCGGTGGTGTCGCCGGCGATGGGCGGCGTCATCGTCGGGCACGAGATGGGCCGCGCGCTGGGCGTACCGGCGATGTTCCTCGAACGACCGACCGGCGTGTTCGAGCTGCGCCGCGGCTTCCGCCTCGATCCCGGCACCCGCGTCCTGATGATGGAGGACGTCGTCACCACCGGCCTGTCGTCGAACGAGGCGATCGCCGCGATCACGGCGGCGGGCGGCGTGGTCGTCGCCGCGGGCGCTCTGGTCGATCGCTCGAACGGCGCGGCGCGGTTCGACGTGCCGTTCGTGCCGCTGATCCGGCTCGACGTACCGACCTATGCCGCCGACGCGCTGCCGCCCGAACTGGCCACGATCCCCGCGATCAAGCCGGGGAGTCGGGCGGCATGAGGTTACGCTCCTGCCAGACCGTTCGTTTCGAGCGCAGTCGAGAAACGGCCACGAGTAGATCGCAAGCGTTTCTCGACTGCGCTCAAAACGAACGGAGGTTGGGATGACGAGCAACCACCTGCGCCTGGGCCTGAACATCGATCATGTCGCGACCGTGCGCAACGCGCGCGGCAGCGGCTATCCCGATCCGGTGCGCGCCGCCTTCATCGCTGCGGAGGCGGGGGCCGACGGCATCACCGCGCACCTGCGCGAGGATCGGCGGCACATCACCGACGACGATATCGCGCGGCTGTCGGACGGACTGCCGATCCCGCTGAACCTGGAAATGGCGGCGACCGACGAGATGCTGGCCATCGCGCTGCGTCACCGTCCGCATGCCGCCTGCATCGTGCCCGAAAAGCGCGAGGAGCGGACGACCGAGGGCGGGCTGGACGCGGCGGGCGGGCATAATCACCTGGCACCGATGGTGCGCGAACTGAAGGGCGCCAACATCCGCGTGTCGCTGTTCATCGAACCCGACGCAGCCCAGATCGACGCGGCGATCCGGCTGGGCGCGCCGGTGATCGAACTGCACACCGGGCGGTACGCCGAACTGTCGGGCGATGAACAGGTGGTCGAACTCCGCCGGCTGGCCGATGCCGCCGCGCTGGCCGCCAAGAACGGGATCGAGGTCCACGCCGGCCACGGTCTGACCTTCGACAATGTGCAGGCCGTGGCCGCAATCCCGCAGCTGGCCGAACTCAACATCGGCCATTTCCTGATCGGCGAGGCGATCTTCGACGGGCTGGGACCGGTCGTGCGGCGGATGCGCGATTTGATGGATGCGGCGCGCGGATGATCGTCGGCCTCGGTTCCGACCTGTGCAACATCGCGCGGATCCAGGCGTCGCTCGACCGGTTCGGCGCGCGGTTCGAGGCGCGGGTGTTCACGCCCGCCGAGCGCGCGAAGGCGGACCGGCGCCCGTTCACCAAGGCCGGCACGCTGGCGAAACGCTTCGCCGCCAAGGAGGCGTTCTCCAAGGCGGTCGGTACCGGATTCAAGCGCGGCGTGTTCATGAAGGACATCGGCGTGGTCAACGCAGCGTCGGGTGCGCCGACGCTCGAGCTCACCGGCGGGGCGAAGGCGCGACTTGACGCGATGATCCCGCCGGGCCACGTCGCCGCCGTGCACCTGACCCTGACCGACGACCACCCGTGGGCGCAGGCCTTTGTCATCATTGATGCAATCGAGACGCGGTGATGGCCGAGGAATTGATGGTCGAGGATCTGGCATTGACGACGACGCAAGACCCCGTACCCGTCGCGGCGACGGGCAAGCGCACCGACTGGTGGGCGGAAGTGAAGGGGCTGATCTGGCTGGTGGTCGCGGTGCTCGGCTTCCATAGCTTGGTCGCCAAGCCATTCTATATCCCCAGCGAATCGATGATGCCCGGCCTGCTGGTCGGCGACCGGCTGGTGGTGACGAAGTTTCCCTATGGCTATTCGTTCGTCACGCCGACGTTCCACCTGATGCCGTTCGTGTCCGGGCGGTTGTTCGGATCGCTGCCGCAGCGGGGCGATGTCGTCATCGTGACTCCGCCGGGCACGCGCACCGACTATATCAAGCGCGTCATCGGCCTGCCCGGCGATCGCATCCAGGTGCAGGGCGGCGTCGTGTCGATCAACGGCCGTCCGGTACCGCGCCGCGCGATGGGCGAGCGGCTGATCGCGATCGATCCGAACAACCAGTGTTCGCCGGGCAGTTACGGCATGGATGCGACCGTGAAGGGCGCCGACGGCCGCGATTACTGCCGGTTCGCGATCTATCGCGAGACGCTGCCGAACGGGCGGTCGTACGACACGATCGACAGTTCCCCCTATTCCGAGGGCGACAGTTACGGACCCTATACCGTCGCGCCGAACCATGTCTTCCTGATGGGCGACAACCGCGACAATTCCGCCGACAGCCGGTTCTCGCTGGCGCAGCAGGGCCTGGGCGGCGCGGTGCCTTGGGAGAATATCGGCGGTCGCGCGGAATTCATCACCTTCTCGCTGGACGGCAGCGCGACGCTCAATCCGCTGACCTGGGCCAGGTCGTTCCGGTCGGGCCGCGCCGGCCTGTCGCTGCATCCGCAAAGGGCTCCGCAATGAGCGATACCGCGATCCCCGCCGACGACACCCATATCCGCGACGGCAAGCGCCGCGTACCGGTGATCGAGGGGGCCAGCCCCAACGAGATCCGCGATCCCGCCGTGCGCGAGGAGATCAAGCGCGCGGCGGTGTGGATCGGCATGGCGTCCGCCGTGGCGCTGGCGGTGCTGCTGGTCCAGCCGTTGCTCATCATCCTGGCCGGCCTGGTCTTCGCATCGATGCTCGATGGCGGGGTGCGCCTGCTCGGCCGCGTCCTGCCGATCGGGCGCGGGTGGCGGCTGCTGATCGTCTGTCTGGCGACCGTCGGTTTCCTCGTCGGCACCTTCTACCTGACCGGCGTACAGGTCGCCGAACAGGTCAGCCAGCTGCGCACGACGCTGGAGGGACAGGCGGTGCGCGTCACCACGTGGCTGACCAACCAGGGGCTGATGCCCGGCGCGTCGGACATCAGTGGGATCGCGCGCCAGGCGCTGGGATCGGTCGGGCGGCTGACGTCGTGGGTCGGCACCGCGATGGGCGCGCTGACGACGATGTTCATGATCATGGTCGTAGGTCTGTTCGTCGCGATGGAGCCGCGCGTGTACGAACGCGGTCTGCAATGGCTGGTGCCGCAGGCGCATCGCGACGAATTCTCGGTCACCGTGCGCCGGATGGGTTATACGCTGCGCCGGCTGCTGGCCGGGCGGCTGCTGGGCATGGCGGCGGAGGGTGTGCTGACTTGGGTCGCGCTGATGATCGGCGGGGTGCCGATGGCGATGATCCTGGGCATCCTGACCGGCCTGCTGGCGTTCATCCCCAACATCGGCGCTTTCGTGTCCGGCCTGCTGATGGTCGCGGTCGGATTCTCGGCCGGGTTCGACACCGGCATCTGGGCGATCGCCACCTATCTGATCGTCCAGACCTTCGACGGCTATGTCCTGCTGCCGCTGGTCGCCAAGAAGACGGTCGACATGCCGCCGGCATTGACGCTGGGGACGCAGATCCTGGCGAGTGCGCTGCTCGGCATCCTCGGGCTGGCGCTCGCCGATCCGATCACCGCGATGCTGAAGGCCGCGCTGGAACGCCGCGGCGAACGCGCGGCAGAGGATCGGGATGCCGCTGCATCGGGCGAGGCGGACGCCACGCGCTGATTACCGCGCGGCGGGCATCAGCCGGTACACGGCCACGCGGTCGCGACCCAGTTGCACGTTCGCGGTCCGGCGATAGCGCGCGGCGACCGCGGCATTGGCCAGCGCGCGCATCTCGGGCCGCTCGCCCTTGTGGAACGCGGTCATCACGACCACGCCCGGCCGCAGCGCGAAGATGCGCTCGACCTCTGCCTGCTGATCGACGCCGACCGCGCCACGCTCGCGCTGGAACTGCAGGTGGGTGGGAAAGATGTAGCGCGTGAGCCAGGGGCGCCCGGTCGATGCGTAGATCATCGGCGATCCCGAATAGAGGTACAGGCTTTCGGGGCCATGGCCGACCGCGCGGGTCAGCTCGGCGAACTGTGCGGGACTGCCGCGGCTCAGGCGTTTCTTGTACATCAGTGCCTGGCCGGTGACGAAGGCGACGCACAACAGCGCGATGCTGACCCGCCGGTGCGCGCCGATCCACCCCGCCGCCGCCGCCGCCGCCGGGGCCATCACGGGCAGCGCATAATGGTTGAACCATGATCCGAACACGACGACCGCGGTCAGCGCCGCGATCGTCCAGGCGCCGACGAACCGGCTGGCTGGCGTCTCGCGCCGGCTGAGGATCGCGAGGATCAGCAACGGCCCGAGCATCGCCGACATCCATTTGATGTTGCGCAGCTGTTCGTGCCTCGGGTCCGATCCGCGCGACAGGATCGAGGTGAAGTTGGCGAAGACGAAGGCGTCGCCGGCACCGTGCGCGACGTACCAGCCCCACGCCGCGAGCGTCGGCACGAATGCGGCCAGCGCGAGCGGGATCGCGCGCAGCAGCGCCCGCGTCAGGCTGCCGCCCAGCCGCCAGTCACGCCACAGCCACCACAGGCCGAAGAACGCGCCCTCGAACACCGCGGAATATTTGATCTGCAGCGCCAGTCCGACCAGCGCCATCGCGCCCAGCCCGCGCCGCCACCGTGCAGCGGCGTCGCTGTCGTGCGGCCCCGGCGCGATCAGCAGCGCCGCAATCGCCATCGGCAGATTGTAGAAGATCGGCGCCTGACCGCCCTGTCCATCGGCGAAGCCGAGGAACAGGATGTAGGCGACGCCGGCCAGCGTCGCGCCGCGCTGCCACCCCGCACGGTCGGCCAGTCGTGCGATGCAGAGCGCGGTTCCGACGACCGCGGCCAGCGCGAGCAGCTGATAGCCCCAGACGCCCAGCGGGTAGCCCAGCGCCGCGGCGGGCACATAGATCAGGAACAGCCCGATCGGCTTGCGATCCCACAGGTCGACATAGGGGACCAGCCCGTCGAGCATCGCGCGCGCGGTGACGAAGTAGAATTCCTCGTCCACGTGCAGGATCGGATTGCCGAAGGTGACCGCGCGCGCAGCGATCGCGACCATGAGCAACATCGCGAATCGGCGGAACAGGGGAGAGGCCATCACGGCTTCCCGCCTATCGCGCGCTTTCCCCGCTGTCACGAACGCGTCAAGGTGCGGTGCAAGGGAGAGCGCCATGACACCGACCATCGATCGCCGCAGCCTGATCGTCACGGGCACGTTGGGGCTGGCTGCGCTGGCGGTTCCGGGCTTCGCCACCGCGCAGGCTCTGATCGGCGCGACCGGCTTCACCCACAATGTCGCCAGTGGGGAACCGGGTGCGCATTCGGTGCTGCTCTGGACACGCTACGTGCCGCCCGCCGGTGCGGAGGCGCGCGTTCGCGTCGAACTGAGCGAATCGCCCGACTTCTCGCGCATCGCGGGCGGTGGTGAACTGGTGACGGGGCCGTGGCGCGATCACACCGTGAAGATCACCGTCGCGGGGCTGAAGCCCGGAACGCGCTATCACTATCGCTTCATCGCCGCCGACGGCACATTATCGCCGGTCGGCCGGACGAAGACGCTGCCCGACAGCGCGCGGCGGTTGAAGATCGCGGTGTTCAGCTGTTCCAACATGGGGTTCGGCTGGTTCAACGCCTATGCCCACGCTGCACTCGGCGACTGCGATCTGGCATATCATCTGGGCGACTATTTCTACGAATACGGCCCCGGCGTCTATCCGGTGAAGGCCGAGATGATCGCCGGCCGCGACATCGCGCCGACGCACGAGATCGTCGCCCTCGCCGACTATCGGCTGCGCTACGCCGCCTACCGCGCCGATGCCGACCTGCAGGCGCTGCATGCCGCGATGCCGATGCTGGTCGTGATGGACGACCATGAATCGGCCAACAACAGCTGGGAGGGGGGCGCGCAGAACCACCAGCCGGCGAAGGAGGGCGACTGGTCGATCCGCAAGGCCGGGGCCTTGCAGGCATGGCGCGAATGGATGCCGGTCGGCGAGGCGCCGTGGGCCAGCTATGACGTCGGCGGCCTCGCCACGCTCTACCGCACCGACACCCGGCTGGCCGCGCGGTCGCAGGGGCCGGAGGTCGGCAAGGGGGCGGAAGCGCTGCGGGCGTTTGCGCGAGGCGCCTGGCACGATCCGGCGCGTACGATGATGGGCAGCGAGCAGGAATTCTGGCTGGCGTCGGCGATGACGGCCTCGTCGCGCGCGCGGCGGCCGTGGCAGGTCGTGGCGTTCGGCACCAACATGGGCTTCCAGAAGACGCCCGAAGCCGCGCTCGGCATGCTGCCCGCGATCCCCGACTGGGCGCGCGCAGGGTTTCGCGAGCGCGTCGAGATGGGCCGTGCCGGCCTGCCGCAGGAGCTGGACAACTGGGGCGGCTATCCGGCGGCGCGGTCGCGCTTCCTCGCAGGCGCGCAGGGGCTGGCGAGCGACACGATCGTCCTCTCGGGCGACAGCCACAATGCCTGGGCCTATGAACTGGCCGAGGGCGGTCGCGCGGCGGCGGTCGAGTTCGGCGGACAGGCGGTGACGTCGGGCGGGCTGGAGAGCGCGACGCGCGGCGTCCCCCCGGCGGCGGTCGCGCGGTTGCTGGTCGACGGCAATCCCGAACTGAAATGGGCCGACACGTCGGGCCGCGGATACATGCAACTGACGCTGACGCCCGAACGCGCGGTCAACGAGTGGATATTGTGGGATTCGGTCGCGACGCGATCCGCCGTGCCGACGCGGGTGGCGCGGGCCAGCGTGATGCGGGGGAAGCGGCGACTGGTGGTCTAGGGGGAGAACCCGCCAGACGCCTTTCGTCGTTCCTGCGACGGCGCGGAAGCGATCAGTCCAGGCTCTTCGACGCCTGTTCCAGCATGTCCTTGGACAGGCCCGGCGTGTGCAGGATCCGCTCGAGTTCGGCGCGCATCCGGGCGGCGCGGCCGGCGTCGTAGCGCTTCCACCGCCCGAGCGGCGGCAGCAGTTTCGCCGCGGTCTGCGGATTGAGCTTGTCGAGCGCGATCAGCTGGTCGGCGAGGAACCGGTACCCGCGCCCCGACACGTCGTGGAACGCGCGCTGGTTGACGCCGAACGCGCCGACCAGCGCGCGCGCGCGATTGGGATTGGCCAGCGTGAAGTCGCGGTGGCGCGCCAGATCCTCGACCGCCTGCGCGGTGTCGTCGCGCGGGGAGAGTGCCTGGACCTGGAACCACTTGTCCAGCACCAGCGGATTGTCGGCGTAGCGATTGTAGAAGATGTCGAGCGCCGCCTCGCGCTCATCGGACGTGCCCCCGGCCAACGTCACCATCGCGCCCTGACGATCGGTCATGTTGTCGGCCGTCTCGAATTGCCGGAACGCCAGCGTCGCCGCGTCCTGCGCCCCCGAGGCCGTGATATAGCCCAGCGCGACGCTGCGCAGCCGGCGGTCGCCCTTGGCGGCGGGGGAATATTCAAACCGGTTGGCGCGGGTCGCGTCGTACGCGGCGCGCCAGTCGGCCTCCAGCGCCTTGCCGAGGTCGCGGCGCAGCGCCTCGCGCGCGCGGAAGATCGCGTCGGGATCGACCATCGCCATCTGGTCGCCGACGAAGCTTTCCGACGGCAGCAGCACCGCTTCCGCGATGAACGCGTGGTCGAGCGCGCCGTCGGTCAGCGTGTTGCGCACCGCGTCGATCAGCGCAGCGTGATCCGCCCGCCCCGACGCGACCGAACCGACCAGCGTATCGAGCATCAGCTGCTGCATCGCCTCGTACCGCGCGAACGGATCGTCGTCGTGCGCGGACAGGAATGCCAGGTCGGTCGCGGTGCGATCGGTGTTGACGATCACGGGGGCGGAAAATCCGCGGTTGATCGACAGCACCGGGCGTTCGCTCACCCCGTCGAACGCGATTTCGGCGCTGTGCTCGCTCAGCACGACCAGCCGCTCCTCGATCAGCGGCGTCGCGGTCGCACTGCCGAACAGCTTGATCTTCAGCGGCAGGACCATCGGTGCCTTCTCGCTCTGGCCCGGGGTCGGCGGCACGACCTGCGACAGCTTCAGCAGCGCGCGTCCCGATCCCGCCTCGTGGTTCAGGCTGGCGGTGACGCGCGGGGTGCCGGCCTGCGAATACCAGCGGCGGAACTGCGACAGGTCGGCCTCGCCCGCCTCCTCCATGCAGGTCACGAAGTCCTCGACCGTCGCCGCCGTGCCGTCGAAGCGGTCGAAATACAGGTCGGTCGCGGCGCGGAACTTCTGCGGGCCGAGCAACGTGGCGATCATGCGGATCACCTCGGCACCCTTGTTGTAGATCGTCGCGGTGTAGAAGTTGCTGATCTCGATATATTCGTCCGGGCGCACCGGGTGCGCGAGCGGGCCGGCATCCTCGGGAAACTGCGCGGCACGAAGCCCGCGGACATCCTCGATCCGCTTCACCGCTGGCGATCCCTGGTCCGCCGAGAAGCTCTGGTCGCGGTAGACGGTAAAGCCCTCCTTCAGGGACAGCTGGAACCAGTCGCGGCACGTGATGCGGTTGCCCGACCAGTTGTGGAAATACTCGTGCGCGACCACGGCGGCGATGCCGTCATAGTCGTAATCGGTGGCGGTGTCGGGATCGGCCAGGATGTAGCGGCTGTTGAAGATGTTCAGCCCCTTGTTCTCCATCGCGCCGAAGTTGAAATCGTCGACCGCGACGATGTTGAACACGTCGAGGTCGTACTCGCGGCCGTACACGTCCTCGTCCCAGCGCATCGACGTCTCCAGCGCCTGGAGCGCGTGGGCGGTCTTGGGCAGGTCGGCGGGACGGACCCAGATGCCGAGCGTGACCGCGCGGCCGGATCGCGTGACGAATGTCGAGGAGTTCGCGACCAGATCGCCCGCGACGAGCGCGAACAGGTAGCTCGGCTTGGGGAACGGATCGTTCCATTGCGCCCAGTGCCGGCCGTCGTCCAGGTCGCCGCTGTCGATCGGATCGCCATTCGCCAGCAGCACCGGAAAGCGCGCCTTGTCGGCGGTCATCCGCACCGAATAGCGCGCCAGCACGTCGGGCCGATCGGGGAAGAAGGTGATGCGGCGGAACCCTTCGGCCTCGCACTGGGTGCACAGCAGCCCGCCCGAGGCGTAGAGGCCCATCAGCTGCGTGTTGGTTTCCGGTGACAGCACGACTTCGGTCGCGACGACATGCGCGTCGCCAGCCAGCGTGACGACCAGCTCTTCGCCGTCCATCGTCCAGTCGGCGGCACCGCCATCGACGCTTACCGATACCGCGGTCAGCCCGTCGCCGTCCAGCCGCAGCGGCCGGTCGTGGGTGCCGTTGCGCTCGACGGTCAGCGAAGCCCTGACCCGCGTCGTCGCCGGATCGAGATCGAAGTCCAGCGCGATCGCCTCTACCCGCCAGTCGGGCGCGCGATAATCGGTGCGGTGGATGACGCGCGGGGCGGCGGCGGCGGTGGTCTGGACGTCCATGATGTCGTTCATATGCCCTGTGGGTGCATTTACCAGCCTGCGAATTGCGCTGGCCGGTTCCACGCTGCTACGTCCGGGGCATTCACAGGCTCCTGCTTCAAGGATTCCCCGATCTTGCGCATTTCCCGTTTCGCGACCGTCGCTTCGCTCGCACTCATCGCCGCCACGCCGTCGCTCGCGCAGGATGTTCCGGCACCGACGCCGGGTCCGGTCACCGCCGCCGAACTCGCCAAGCGCAACGCGGTGACCAACGCGCCGCTGACTCCGGCGGAAGCGGCGATGAAGGCGCATGTCATGTATCTGGCGTCCGACGCGATGCGCGGGCGCGAAGCGGGCAGCCAGGAATATGACATCGCGGCGCAATACGTCGCATCGCAATTCTATTCGGCCGGGCTGCGGCCGGGCGGCGACGACGGCAGCTATCTGCAAAAGGTGCCGCTGATCACCGTCAAGGCGACCGACCAGGGCAGCTTCGCCTTCACCCCGCGCGGTGGGAAGCCGATGCCGCTGGCGTTCGGGACCGATTATGTGCCGGGCACGTACCCGGGCAAGGCGGCGGCGACGGTCGATGCCGGGCTGGCCTTCGTCGGCTATGGCATCGTCGAGCCGGGGATCGGCCGCGACGACTATGCCGGCGTCGATGTCCGCGGCAAGATCGTGCTGATCTTCGGCGGCGCGCCCAAGGATTTCCACCCCGAGCTGCGCGCGCATTTCGGCGGCACCGCGACGAAGCGGATGATCGCCGAGGCCAAGGGCGCGGCGGGTGTCATCGTGATCGAATCGGCGGCCAGCGCCAAGGCGAACGGCTTTGCGCAGGGGGCTAAATTCTATGACCGGCCGCGCGTGACCTGGGCCGATCCCAGGGGCGTCGGCTTCGACCCCGCGCCGCGCGCGCCGGGCCTGGGCAGCATCAGCCAGGCGTTCGCGGCGAAGCTGTTCGGCAGCGCCTGGCCCGACATCGCCAAGGGGGCCGAATCGGACGCGACCCGCTTCAGGGCGATGGTCCTGCCGGGATCGCTGAAGGCGACGGTCAACACGCAGTGGACGCCGCTGCCCAGCGCGAACGTCGTCGGCATCCTGCCGGGATCGGACGCGAAGCTGAAGAACGAATATGTCGTGCTGTCGGCGCATCTCGACCATGTCGGCGTCGGCCGTGCGGACAAGGCGGGCGACACGATCTACAACGGGGCCGAGGACAATGCGGTCGGTATCGCCTCGCTGATCGAGGAAGCGAAGAAGTTCAAGGCGAGCGGCACGCCGCCGAAGCGCTCGATCGTCTTCCTGGCGGTGACGGCGGAGGAAAAGGGCCTGGTCGGTGCCGAATATTTCGCGCACAATCCGACCGTGCCGGCCAAGGCGATGGTCGCGAACGTCAACCTCGACATGCCGATCATCACCTACAAGTTCGAGGACGTGATCGCCTTCGGTGCCGAACGCTCGACGTTGGGTCCGATCGTGAAGAAGGCGGCGGCGTCGATCGGCGTCGGCTTCTCGCCCGATCCGATGCCCGAACAGGGCCTGTTCACGCGCAGCGACCATTATCGCTTCGTCCAGCAGGGCGTACCGAGCGTGTTCCTGTGGCCGGGTCAGGCGGGACCGGGAAAGAAGGCGGTCGAAGACTTCTTCGAGAACCACTATCACAAGCCGTCCGACGAAGTGTGGCAGCCCGCGCTCGACTGGAGCCAGGGCGTCCGCTTCATCGACGTGAACTATGCGATCGCGCGCGAGATCGCCGACGGCGCGGAACGGCCGCGGTGGAACAAGGGCGACTTCTTCGGAACGTTGTTCGGGGGGTATGGGGCGAAGTAGTCAGAAGAAGAGATGTTTTGGGTGCCCTGCGGGCCAAGGCGCGAAGGCACGAAGATTTCAAGGTACGAGGCCAGCAATCGGAAGACCATCGATCGGCGGACGACAGGGGCTGCTGCTCCGCAGCCAAGCAGGTCATACCTCTTCGCGCCCGCAGGGCGCCCAAAACACCTTCTTTCCACCTGAGAATTGCGAATCCTACCGTCAACCGCCACATAGGCGCGACTTTCGCATACAGGGACGTAGATGGCCGATCCTTACCAGACCTTGGGCGTGGCGCGCGGTGCCACCGAGGACGAGATCAAGAAGGCGTATCGCAAGCTCGCCAAGGAGCTGCATCCGGATCGCAACAAGGATAATCCCAAGGCGTCGGACCGCTTCAGCCAGGTGACGCAGGCGTACGACCTGCTGACCGACAAGGACAAGCGCGCCCGGTTCGACCGTGGCGAGATCGACGGGCACGGCAATCCGGCCGCGCCGTTCGGCTATGGCCAGCGGCCGGGAGCCGGGGCGCGACAGGGCGGCGGCGGATTCTCGGCGGATTTCGGCGGCGGTGCGGGCGGCGCGGATTTTTCCGACATCTTCGAGGGGATCTTCGGCGGCGCGGCGCGCGGCGGCGGTGGCGGGTTCCAGGGCGGCTTCGGTGGACGCCGCCCGGCCCCCAAGGGCGCGAACGTGCCCTATCGGCTGGTCGTCAGCTTCGAGGATGCGGCCAGCCTCAGCCCGCAGCGCGTCACGCTGAAGGACGGCAAGACGATCGACCTGAAACTTTCGGCAGGCGTCGAGAACGGCACCCAGATGCGGCTGTCGGGCAAGGGCGAGGAAGGGCCGGGCGGACGCGGCGATGCGATCGTGTCGATCGAGATCGGCCGCCACCGATTCTTCACGCGCGATGGCGACGACGTCCGGCTCGACCTGCCGGTGACGCTGGCCGAGGCTGTGCTGGGTGCCAAGGTGGCGGTCCCGACGGTCGAGGGCAATGTGATGCTGACGGTGCCCAGGGGTGCGTCGTCGGGCAAGGTGCTGCGGCTGAAGGGCCGGGGCTTTCACGGCAAGGGCGGTACGCGGGGCGACCAGCTGGTCACGCTGATGATCGAACTGCCTGCCGACGATGCCGCGCTGACCGCATTCGTCGAGGGCTGGGCCGGCGCGGACCAGGGGAACCCGCGGGGTCGGCTGGGCGTCTGACGCCGATGGAAGACATCGCCCCGCAGACGCCCGAGGCCCGAGCAAAGACACGTGGCAAGGCGCGCGAGCGGTTCGACAAGGGGCTGGCGCAGGTCGGCCCCGGCAGCGCTGCCTGGCTGGTGACGAAACGGGTGCTGGTCGGCGTGTACAGTGACGGCTTCATCCACGCCGGCAACCTCGCCTACCTCGCGCTGATGACGCTGTTTCCGTTCTTCATCGTCGCCGCCGCGATCGCGTCCCTCTTCGGACAGAGCGCCGAGACGCAACACGCGGTTGCGTCGTTCCTCCACGTCCTGCCGCCCGATGTCGCCGATATCCTGCGCAAGCCGATCAGCGACGTGCTGACGGCGCGAACGGGTTCGTTGCTGTGGCTGGGTGCGCTCGTCGGTCTGTGGACGGTCGGCAGTTTCATCGAGACGATCCGCGACATCTTCCGCCGCGCCTATGGTACCGTGTTCGCCAACCCATTCTGGAAATACCGGCTGGGGTCGCTGGCGGTGATCGTCGGCTCGGTGATCCTCGCGCTGATCTCGTTCCTGATCCAGGGCGTGCTGACCGCGGCCGAGCAGTTCGTCTATCGCCTGGTGCCGTTCGCCCAGGATATCGCCGGCTGGATCGGCCTCGCCCGACTGATCCCGGGGCTGGTGATGTTCGGCGCGCTGTACATGCTGTTCTATTCGGTCACGCCGTCCAAATATCGCTATTCCAAATGCCCGAAATGGCCCGGCGCGCTGTTCACCGCGCTGTGGTGGGTCAGCATGACCGCACTGCTGCCGAAAGTCCTCTCCAGCCTCGGCGGATACGACCTGACCTACGGCAGTCTGGCCGGGGTCGTCGTGGCGCTGCTGTTCTTCTTCCTGATCGGTCTCGGCATCGTGTTCGGTGCGCATCTGAACGCGGCACTGGCGGAACCGCCCGCGACCGGTGTAGAGCCGCCGCAGAACAGCAAGACAGCGGAAGGCTGACGGCGTGACGGGTTTGATGCAGGGTAAACGCGGGCTCATCATGGGGCTCGCCAACGATCGGTCGCTGGCGTGGGGGATCGCGCAGCAGCTGGCGGCGCATGGCGCGGAGCTCGCGTTCAGCTATCAGGGCGAAGCGCTGGAAAAGCGGGTGCGCCCGCTGGCCGAACAGCTGGGGCAGGATTTCCTGATCGATTGCGACGTGTCCGACATGGGCGAACTGGACAAGGCGTTCGCGACGCTCGAGGCGCGCTGGCCGCAGATCGACTTCGTTGTCCACGCGATCGGTTTTTCCGACAAGAACGAACTGCGTGGCCGGTACATGGACACCAGCCTCGACAATTTCCTGATGACGATGAACATCAGCGTCTATTCGTTCGTGGCAGTGGCCCAGCGCGCGGCGAAGCTGATGAAGCCCGGCGGATCGCTGCTGACGCTCAGCTATTACGGCGCGGAGAAGGTGATCCCGCATTACAACGTGATGGGCGTGGCCAAGGCGGCGCTGGAGACGAGCGTCCAGTATCTGGCGGTCGATCTGGGCCGCGACGGCATCCGCGTGAACGCGATCTCGGCAGGGCCGATCAAGACGCTGGCGGCCAGCGGCATCGGCGACTTCCGCCTGATCCTGAAATGGAACGAGCTGAACTCGCCGCTGAAGCGCAACGTCACGATCGAGGATGTCGGCGGGGCGGGGCTGTACCTGCTCAGCGACCTGGCGAGCGGCGTGACCGGCGAGACGCATCACGTCGATGCCGGCTACAACGTGATCGGCATGAAGGCGGAGGACGCACCGGATATCGCGCTGGTCTGACGGCTATGCCCGTTGTCTTTCGCGAGCGAGGCTTTCGCTTCTTCTTCTATTCATTCGAGGGACATCCGCGCGAACCAGTTCATATTCACGTGAAGGGCAATGACGCCGACGCGAAATTCTGGATTGGTGAAGAGGTCGAACTCGCGTACGTTAATGCGCTGAACAGCCGCGATCTGGCGATTGAGACTCTTATCGTTCGGGCCCGTCGCAAAGACATCATGGACGCTTGGAATGGACATTTTGGTTAGACCGATGGCAGTGCGGTTCGACGAAAGCACGATGTGGGTCGAGCTTTCGGATGGACGGACCTTGGGGATGCCTCTCGCATGGTATCCACGGCTGCTGGGAGCGCCCGCCGCGTTGCTGGAGGCCGTCGAGCTTTCGCCGTCCGGCTTGCATTGGGACGAACTGGACGAAGATCTGTCGGTTGCCGGAATGCTTGCCGGGCTGGGAGTCCATTCTCAGCGACATGCCGCTGCGGCGTGAGTTTCAACACTTTCGGCCGCGTATTCCGTTTCACCACCTGGGGCGAATCGCACGGTCCCGCACTCGGCGCCGTCGTCGATGGCTGCCCTCCCGGGCTTCCCCTGACGGAGGCCGATATCCAGCCGTGGCTCGACAAGCGCCGCCCGGGCACGTCGCGCTTCACCACGCAGCGGCGCGAGCCGGATCTGATACGCATCCTGTCGGGGGTGTTCGAGGGGCGGACGACGGGCACCCCGATCAGCCTGATGATCGAGAATACCGACCAGCGATCGAAGGATTATTCCGAGGTCGCGCAGGCGTATCGCCCCGGCCATGCCGATTATGCCTACGACGCCAAATACGGCTTTCGCGATTATCGCGGCGGCGGGCGATCGTCGGCGCGCGAGACGGCGGCACGGGTCGCGGCGGGCGCGGTGGCGCGCGCGGTAATCCCGGAGGTGCGCATCCGGGCCTGGGTCGAGGCGATCGGCGGAAACGCGATCGATCCGGCCAATTTCGACGATGCGCAGATCGACGCCAATCCCTTCTTCTGTCCCGATGCCGCTGCGGCGCTGCGCTGGGAAGCGATGATCGATGCCGCGCGCAAGAGCGGGTCGTCGCTGGGCGCCGTCGTGGTCTGCGAGGCGTTGGGCGTACCGGCGGGGTGGGGCGCGCCGCTCTATGCCAAGCTCGATTCCGAACTGGCGGCGGCGATGATGTCGATCAATGCGGTCAAGGGCGTAGAGATCGGCGACGGCTTTGCCGCCGCTGCGCTGTCGGGCGAGGGCAATGCCGATGCGATGCGCCCCGGCGTGGACGGCCCGACGTTCCTCGCCAACCACGCCGGCGGGATCGCGGGCGGGATCGCGACCGGCCAGCCGGTGCGCCTGCGCGTCGCGTTCAAGCCGACCAGCTCGATCCTCACCCCGGTCGAGACGATCGACCGCAACGGCGCGGCGGTCGAGATCGCGACGAAGGGCCGGCACGATCCGTGCGTCGGCATACGCGGGGTACCGGTGGTCGAGGCAATGATGGCGCTGGTGCTGGCCGACCAGAAACTGTTGCATCGCGCCCAGACCGGGCGCTGAACGTCGCCCCCATTTAGCTGGGCGTTAATCGCGCTTTGCGGGTCGGGGCGTGGCGGGCCGGGGTCGGCCTGAGCATCCATATCCTGCCGCCAACGGTTGATTGGTCGGTACGTATGGAGAGTTACGCCATGAAAAAGACCCTGATCGCCGGATTGTTCGCGCTCGGCCTGTCGACCGCCGTCGGTGCCCAGCAGGTACCGCCGGCCGCGCCGCAGACGACGCCGCCCGCTGACACCACTGCACCTGCACCCACCCCGCCGGCCGACCCCGCCACGCTGCCGCCGGCTACCGATCGCGCGACCACGCCGACGGTAGATCCCGCTTCGGCTCCAGCCGCAGACCCGGCAGCAGTGCCGACCGAGCAGCCGGTCGACGAGGCCAAGCCCAAAAAGGACAAGAAGAAGCCGCGCTGACGTCGCGACGTGGCCCGTGGCCCCATCCGGGGCTGCGGGTCAGTCCGCGAACGGATCGCGGACCAGGATCGTGTCCTCGCGTTCCGGACTGGTCGATACCAGCGTGACTGGGCACTGGATCAACTCCTCGATCCGCCGGATGTACTTGATCGCCTGCGCCGGCAGTTCAGCCCAGCTTCGTGCGCCGGCCGTCGTTTCTGACCAGCCCGGCATGGTTTCGTAGATCGGCTTCACCCGCGTCTGATCCGCCGCATGCGACGGGAAATAATCGAGCGTCTGGCCGTCGAGCGCGTAGCCGGTGCAGATCTTCACCTCGTCGAACCCGTCCAGCACGTCGATCTTGGTGAGCGCGATGCCCGTAATGCCGCCGACCGCCGCCGATTGGCGCAGCAGCACCGCATCGAGCCACCCGCAACGCCGCTTGCGCCCGGTCACTGTCCCGAATTCATGACCGCGTACGCCCAGCTTCTCGCCGATCGCGTCATCCAGTTCGGTCGGGAACGGGCCCGATCCCACGCGCGTGGTGTAGGCCTTGGCGATCCCCAGGACGAAGCCGACCGCGCCCGGCCCCAGTCCCGAACCCGCCGCTGCCGTGCCGGACACGGTATTGGATGAGGTGACGAACGGGTAGGTGCCGTGGTCGATGTCGAGCAGGACGCCCTGCGCCCCCTCGAACAACATCCGGCGTCCACGCGCCCTTGCCTCAGCCAGCAGTTTCCATGCGGGCTTGGCGAACGACAGCACGAAGTCGGCGATCTCACGCAGGTCGGCCAGCAGTTCGGCACGATCGATCGGCGGTTGGCCGAATCCGGCGCGCAGGGCGTCGTGGTGTGCGGTCAGCCGATCGAGCTGCGGCGCAAGATCGTCAAGATGCGCAAGATCGCATACGCGGATCGCGCGACGTCCCACCTTGTCCTCGTACGCGGGGCCGATCCCGCGGCGGGTGGTGCCGATCTTGCCCGATCCACTGGCATCCTCGCGCAACGCGTCGAGATCGCGGTGAAACGGCAGGATCAGTGCGCAGGTTTCGGCGATCGTCAGCGTCTCCGGCGTCGCGGTGACGCCCTGTTCGGCCAGCCGATTCACTTCGTCGCGCAGCGCCCATGGGTCGAGCACCACGCCGTTGCCGATCACGCTGGGGGTGCCGCGGACGATACCCGACGGCAACAGCGACAGTTTGTAGACCTTGTCACCGACGACCAATGTATGTCCGGCGTTGTGACCGCCCTGGAACCGCACGACCATGTCGGCGCGCTCGGCCAGCCAATCGACGATCTTGCCCTTGCCCTCGTCGCCCCACTGGGCGCCGATCACTGCGACGTTGGCCACTCGATCATCCTTCGCGTCGGAAAACTTCGCGCGCGCCCTAGCGCGCGGAGTCGTCGCCGTCGAGCGCGCTGCGTACGCGCGCCGCCAGAGTCGCCACATCGAACGGCTTGGTCAGCACGCTGGCGGCTTCCGGACCGGTCCGTTCGATCGTGTCGCGCGTGTAGCCGCTGGTGTAGAGGATGCGCAGGTCGGGCAGGTGCCAGCGCGCCGCCTCGGCCAGTTCGCGACCGTTCATGCCGGGCATGACGACGTCGGTGAACAACAGGTCGATCCGCTGTCCGCCCTCGATCAGGCGCAACGCGCTCGGCCCGTCGGCGGCATCGACGACATGATAGCCGAGCTCGCGCAGCGCCTCGACCGAATAGCTGCGCACACGGTCCTCGTCCTCCACCACCAGAACGACCTCGTCCCCGCGTCCCCGCGGTGCCGCACGGCGATCCTCCGCCGCGGGCGTCGGCGTCCGATCGCTGGTGTCGCGCGGCAGCAGGATCCGGACGGTCGTGCCGACGCCGGGCGTGGACTCGATCGCGACATGGCCCCCCGATTGCCGCGCGAAGCCGAACACCTGGCTGAGGCCCAGCCCGGTGCCCTTGCCGACCAGCTTGGTCGTGAAGAACGGATCGAACGCCCGCGCCGCGACCTCGGGCGACATGCCCTCGCCCGTATCGACGACGGCCAGCGCCAGATAGTCGCCCGGCGCGATACCGAAGGCGATCGCATCACCTTCGCCGATCGCGCAATTGTCGGTTGCGATCGTCAGCCGTCCACCGCCCGGCATCGCGTCGCGCGCGTTCACCGCGAGGTTCAGGACGGCGTTTTCCAGCTGGCTGGCATCGGTGTTGGCGATCCACGGCGCGGTCGAGAGCCGCGTCTCGACCGTCACCGCTTCGCCCAGCGTCCGCCGCAGCAGGTCGGTCATGCCCGAGACCAGCGCATTCAGGTCGGTCGGCATGGGATCGATCGCGGTCTGTCGGGAAAAACCGAGCAGCCGCTGCGTGAGAGCCGCCGCCCGACTGGCTCCATCCCGTGCGGCCTCGACATAGCGTGCGACATCGGTGCTGCCGCGCGCGATCCGTCGTTCGAGCAGGTCGAGTGCGCCGATCACCACGGCCAGCATGTTGTTGAAGTCGTGCGCGATGCCACCGGTCAGCTGGCCGACGGCTTCCATCTTCTGCGCCTGGCGCAACTGGGCCTCGGCCGCCATCAACTGCTCTGTGCGTTCGATGACCGCATCCTCCAGATCGCGGCGCGACCGGGCCAGCACTTCGCGTGCGGCGATGATCTCCTCGATGTCGGTGCAGGTGCCGAACCAGCGGACGATCCTGCCCGCCGCGTCGCGCACCGGCAAGGCGCTTCCCAGCACCCAGCGATAGTCGCCTGAGCGGTGGCGCAGGCGATATTCGATGCGATAGGGATCGCCGGTCGCCAGGCTGTGTGCCCAGGCGGTCCACGCCCGCTGCTGGTCGTCGGGATGGAACATGCCGTTCCACGCCTCGCCATCCGTCGATCCGTGCGGAACGCCGGTGAAATCGTACCAGCGTTCGTTGTAATAATCGTGGAAACCGTCGGGCAGGGTGGACCAGACCATCTGGTCGATGGAATTGGCGATGGCGCGGAATTTTTCCTCGCTCTCGCGCAATGCGGCCACCGCGGTCGCGCGGTCGAGCGCGTCCCATGTCACTTCCGCCACCGCCTCGATCAGCGACACTTCGTCGGCGGTCCAGTGTCGCGCGACCGCCTGGTTGACGAACAGGCAGGCTGCCCATTGTCCGCCGCGGATCAAGGGTACGCCGATACCAGCACCCGCGAGCTGCCCGATCCGCGTCCCGGCCAGGCTGGGATCGGTGCGATAATTATCGAACACCAATGTATCGCCGGAACGATAGCGCTGCAGGTTGGGATCGCCGAAGTCCGCGGTCGGCATCGTGCCCGTCAGCGGCGCCATCCGTTCGCTCGTCCAGCAGGCCATGAACTGGACCAGATCCTCCGACAGCAGCCGGTAGAAGCCGACGCGATCCGCGCTCAGCCGCCGACCGATGGCAGCGGTGGTCGCCTCGAGGATCGCCGCCGGCGAGTCGAGTGACCGCAAGCGCTCGGTCAGCCGGAAGACGAAGTCCTGCGCCTCGGTGGCGGCGCGCAGCTCGGCCGCGGTTTCGCGCGCCCTGTCCTCGGCGTGCCGGCGTTGCGTGATGTCGAAGCTGACACCGGGGAAGCGGACCGGGCGACCCTCCGCATCGAACCGGGCACGGCCCTGCGCCACGACCCAGATGTCGGCGCGGCCCGGCTGGGTCAGGCGATATTCCTCGATGAACGGCTTGCCGCTGGCCAGCGTCTCGCGGATCGCGGCATCGACGCGCGGCAGGTCGTCGGGGTGGATCGCGCCGAAGAACGTCTCCAGCGACGCGCCGCGCTCCGCGACCTCGGGATCGACGCCGTACAGGCGGGCGAAGCGCGCGTCGGCGGTGACCAGATCGGCCGTGACGTCCCAGTCCCACGTGCCGATGCTCAGCGACGAATCGAGCGCGATCTGCAGCCGCTCCTCGCTCTCGCGCAGCGCCTGTTCCGCGCGCGCACGGTCGGTCACGTCATTGGCCTGGACGAAGATGTCGGTGACCTGCCCGGTCGCATCGCGGATCGGCTGATAGACGAAATCGAGCAGCCGGATCTCGCCCAACCCGCCCTCGCTGCGGAACAGCGGAACCGGGGCGGCCGTCGCGCGATAGGTTTCGCCGCTGGCGCGGACATCCTCCAGCAACGCCAGGAAGCCGGCCTCGGCGACTTCGGGCAGCGCCTCCACGATCGGTTTGCCGATGATGTCGCGGTGGCCGATCAGGTCGCCGTACGCGTCGTTGGCGATGTCGAACGTGAAATCGGCCCCGCGCAGCAATGCGACCGCACCCGGTGCCTGCTGGAACAGTTCGCGCAGGCGGTCGCGCTCGGCCACCTGACGACGCTCGGCCAGGACGAAGCGCGTCGTCTCGTTGCCCTGGTTGAACACGCCGACGATCTCGCCCGTATCGTCGCGGATCGGCGAGATGCTGTAGTTGAACCAGGTGTCCACCGGCACCCCGTCACGGACGAAGGTCAGCGGCTGGTCATAGGCGGCGATGCCCGCGCCGTTCGCCATCACGTCGTCGAACTGCGGCCCGACCACGTCCCATATGTCGCCCCACACCTCTGCGCCCGGCTGGCCCAGACAGGCGGGATGGCGTTCGGCCGGGATCGGTGCCCAGGCGTCGTTGTACAACAGCCGCAGGTCCGGCCCCCAGTAGACCGCGGTCGGGTGCGACGACTCCAGGCAAAGGCCCAGTGCCGTGCGCAGCGTCGCCGGCCAGGTTTCCAGCGGCCCGAACGGCGTCCGCGACCAGTCGTGGTCGCGGATCCGCCGGCCCATTTCTCCACCATGGTCCAGGAAACGCAGCGTCATCGCGGGAAGGGGTCGAATACTCGTGATGGCCTGTCAACCGCCCTGTTCGACATCGGCTGCTCGACATCGCTGTTCGTGAGGGCCATTGAACGCACAACGACAGGAGATGATGCACGATGAAGCTCGCAAGCCTCAAGCACGGCCGCGACGGCCGCCTGGTGGTGGTGTCGAACGATCTGGCATGGTGTGCGGAGGCCGGGCACATCGCCCCGACGCTGCAGGCCGCGCTGGACGACTGGGACCGCCTGCTGCCCGATCTGAAGAACCTGCAGACCGATCTGGATCACGAGGTTATCCCGCGGATCCGGTTCCACGAACATGACGCCGCGTCGCCGCTGCCGCGGGCGTATCAGTGGGCCGACGGATCGGCCTATGTGAACCACGTCGCGCTGGTGCGGCAGGCGCGCGGGGCGGAGATGCCGAGCACGTTCTGGACCGACCCGCTGATGTATCAGGGCGGATCGGACGGCTTCCTGGGGCCGCGCGATCCGATCCCGCTGGCCGACGAGAGTTGGGGCTGCGACCTGGAGGCCGAGGTGGTCGTCGTGACCGGCGACGTGCCGCTGGGTGCGACGCGGGATCAGGCGCTGGATGCGATCCGGCTGGTCGGGCTGACCAACGACGTCAGCTTGCGCAACCTGATCCCGGGTGAACTGGCAAAGGGCTTCGGCTTCTTCCAGTCGAAGCCGGCATCCGCCTTCTCACCCGTGTTCGTCACCCCCGACGCGCTGGGCGACTGGTGGCGGGACGGCAAGCTGCACCGGACGCTGATGGTCGACCTGAACGGCCAGCCATTCGGCCGCGCGGCGGCGGGCGAAGACATGACGTTCGATTTCGGTACGCTCGTCGCGCATGCGGCCAGGACGCGCGCCTTGGGGGCGGGGACGATCATCGGTTCGGGCACCGTCTCCAACCGCGGTGCCGATGGCGGCCCGGGCAAGGCGATCGCCGACGGCGGCGTCGGCTATTCCTGCCTGGCCGAAGTCCGTACGGTGGAGACGATCACCGGCGGGGCGGCGGTGACGCCGTTCCTGAAGAAGGGCGATAGCGTGAGGATCTGGGCGGAGGATGACCGGCATCATCCGATCTTTGGGGTGATCGAGCAGGTGGTCGGTCAGTGAATCAGCAAAGCTGATTTGCGTCGCGGACCGACCACCGGCCGGCGGGCGTAAGCCCGACCGACGACATCGGCTTTGCCGATGTCGATCTGTTTCGTCCGAGCCCGTGTGTTTCACTCGACAGGGGCGTCACGGGAGTAAATCCCGTGACGTCGGTCGCTGCTGCGCAGCGCCGGCCGCGGTGACGCGTACGCCTTCGCGCACCGGTGAACAGGCTCACACCTGTTCACCTCGCGTCACCGACACGCCCGCCACCCGCCCATGCCGCGGTTTGCCTGGTCCAGATGGAAATGGTCGCGATGCGCCGCGTTGTAATCGGGCGACAGGACGGTGGCGAACAGGTCGCATGCCCCGTCGCGCACCTCGCGCAGGAACGCGGCCTTTTCGGCGGCCAGTTTGCCGTCCTTGGCCGTCCAGTCGCCGACCACGCTGATCCGCGTGCCGTCGCTCAGCACGAAGCCTGACAGGTCGATCGCGTCGGCGGTGGCGTGCTGGCTGTAGTCGCCCTGGCTGCGGCCGTACATCCGCCGGCAATTGTAGCTGCCGAAATGCTCGATCGTGCGGACCTTCGCGCCGAAATGCCGTTCGGCGGCGGGCTGGATGACGTTCCATTCGAGCATTGCCATGCCGGCCGCGACCGGGCACGCCATGCCGAGCGCGGCGGGCGCGTAGCGCAGCGCCGCCGCACCACCGGTAGGACGGACGCCGTCCGCATAGCCACAGGCGGTGTCGGCCGGACGCACCGGCTCCAGCGCGACGTACCGGACACCCGCGCGGTCGAGCAATGTGCGGCACTGTGCGAAATCATCGCCCAGCGCGGCGATCTTGCGCCCGGTGAACATGCCCGGCGTCTCGCCCAGATCGAGCGGCGTCCACGGCAGATCCTGCGGCCGCGACTTCGCCAGCGCGTAGAGGGCGAAGCCGACTGCCAGTACGACCGCCGCGATCGTCGCGGCGCCCAGGAACGTCCGCACGGACGTCATGCGCGCAGCGCCGTCTGCGTCGGCTGCGACGTCACCGGATAGCCGAGGTCGTCGGGGATGCAGAGGTGATCGACGCCACGGCGAACCTCGACCCACGGCGTGATCGCGCGGATATCGTGCGCGCGCGCCTGCGCGACCGCCGCGTCGAAGCCGTCGAACAGCGCCAGACGTTCGAGGTTGCGGCGCGTGGGATATATCACCGTGACGCGCCCGGCGTCGGCGTCGGCCAGGACATCGGCGGCGGTGGTCCAGATCAGCCGGCTGTTCTCGGTCGCATCGACCACGGGTGGCGGGGCGTCCTCGCGGTGGCGGGCGAGATAAAAGCGCGTGTCGAAGATGCGGTGCTGCATGCCCAGCGGCAACCAGCGGGCGAAGGGGACGATCCGGTCTGCGTCGATCGTGGCACCGGTCGCATCCAGAGCGGCACCGATCGTCGCGCCGTCGTGAAGCGCGTGGCGCAGCGCCGTCAGCGTCGCGGCATCGGGCGGGGGAGCGACGCCGGGGGCCAGCCCGGCTTCCTCGATACATTCACGCACCGCCGCGACGCGCGCCGGACCGTCTTCGTCATCCAGCCCCAGTTCGGCGGCAAGCACATGGTCGCCGGGATCGATCCGCCCGCCCGGGAAAACCATCGCGCCGCCGGCGAAGACCATCGCCTTCGACCGCTCGACCATCAGGATCTGTGGCGCGCCGTGCGGACGGTCGCGCATGACGATCACGGTGGCGGCGGGGATGGGGGGTGGGGCTGGGTCGTTCACTCTGTCTCTACATCCGTTCGTTTCGAGTAACGATCGAGCGAAGTCGAGAGCGCGTATCGAGAAAACCTGTCTCGATACAACTTCTCCACAAGCTCGAAGTGTACTCGACACGAACGGTTGGGAAAGAAGTTAGCGCCGCAACCGCACGATCGCGGCATCCAGCACCGACAGGAAGCGCGATCGATCCTCCTTCGCGAACGGCTTGGGCCCGCCGATCCCCTCGCTGCCCGCACCGGCGCGCAGGTCGGCCATGATCGCGCGGGTCGCCACGGCGGCGCCGATCGAACTGGCGGTGAAGGGCTTGCCGGTCGGGGCCAGCACGGTCGCCCCGGCCTTGATGCAGCGATCGGCCAGCAGGATGTCGGCCGTCACCACGATCGCCCGCGCATCCGACCGTTCCGCGATCCAGTCGTCCGCCGCGTCGAATCCGTCCGACACCACCACGCGCGCGATCAGGGGATGATCGGGCACACGGAAATGGCTGTTGGCGACGATCGTCACCGGAACCTCGGTGCGCCACGCCACACGATAGATCTCGTCCTTCACCGGACAGGCATCGCCATCGACCAGGATGCGCACGGTCACGCGTCAGGGCCGACGCGGACCCCGCGGGCCGGCGGGCTTGGCGCGATAGGGCGCACCGCCGGATCCGCCGCCGGGCTTGGGCCGCAGCGTCGGCCGGTTCGGCCCGCCGCGCTGAGGACCGCCATCGCGGCCGCCGCCCTGGGGCGGCGGACCGTCGGACGGGATGATCGTCACCTCGTCCTCGCCGGCGGTGCGGCCGACTGCGGCCAGGAACTTGTCGGCGACGGCGCGCGGGATCTGGAACGCGGTTTCGTTCGGGCCGATGCGGATCGCGCCGATCTCCGACTTGGTGACGTGCCCGCGACGACAGATCAGCGGCAGGATCCAGCGTGCATCGGCGTTCTGGCGCCGGCCGACGTCCATCTTGAACCAGACGATATCGTCGAACCCCTCGCGGTGGCCCTTCTGCGCCTCGGGCGACTGGCTCGACCGGTCGATCAGTTCCTCGGGCGCGGGCATGCGGGCGCGGTGCGCGTGGACCAGCGCGGCGGCAATCTCCTGCGGCGATTTCTCGGCTATCAGCCGTTCGGCCAGCGCGCTATCCTCGTCGTCGAATTCGACGGGGGCCAGCAGCGCGGCCAGCAGGCGTTCGTGGTCCTGCTTGCGGATATCCTCCGGGCTGGGCGGATCGCTCCACTCGGCGGAAATCTTGGCGCTCTTCAGCATCATGTCGACGCGGCGGCGGCGCGGATAGGGCACCAGCAGAACGGCCGTCCCCTTCTTTCCCGCGCGACCGGTGCGGCCCGAACGATGCTGCAACGCCTCGGCATCGCGCGGCAGTTCGACATGGATGACCAGGCTCAGCGATGGCAGGTCGATCCCGCGTGCGGCGACGTCGGTCGCCACGCATACGCGGGCGCGGCGATCGCGCAACGCCTGCAACGCATGGTTGCGCTCGTTCTGGCTATGCTCGCCTGACAGCGCGACCGCGGAGAAGCCGCGCTCGACCAGGCTGGCGTGGAGGTGACGAACGTTGTCGCGCGTGGCGCAGAACAGCATCGCCGTCTCCGCCTCGAAATAGCGCAGCAGGTTGATGACGGCGTGTTCGATGTCCGACGGCGCGACGGTGACCGCCTTGTATTCGATGTCGCCGTGTCCGCGATCCTCGCCGACGGTCGACACCCGCAGGGCGTCGCGCTGGTACCGCTTGGCAAGCGCGACGATCGGCTTGGGCATCGTCGCCGAGAACAGCAGCGTGCGGCGACCCTCGGGCGTCGAGTCGAGGATGCCTTCCAGATCGTCGCGGAAGCCCATGTCGAGCATCTCGTCGGCCTCGTCCAGGACGGCGACCTTCAGCGACGACAGGTCGAGCGACCCACGCTCGAGATGATCGCGCAATCGCCCCGGTGTGCCGACGACGATATGCGCGCCCGATCCGAGCGCGCGACGTTCGCGGCTGGCGTCCATCCCGCCCACGCAGGTGGCGATCTTGGCATAGGCACCGGCATAGAGCCACGCCAGCTCGCGGCTGACCTGCAGCGCCAGTTCGCGGGTCGGCGCGATGACCAGCGCCAGCGGCTTGCCCGGCGGGGGCAGGTTGCCGTCGATCAGCAATTCGCCGGCCATCGCCAGGCCGAATGCCACGGTCTTGCCCGACCCGGTCTGTGCGGACACGATCATGTCGCGACCGCGGGCCTCCTCGGCGACGGCGGAGGACTGGACGGGTGTCAGCGCGGTGTAGCCGCGCGCGGCGAGCGCTTCACCGAGAAGCGGCGGGAGATCGGAAAATGGCATGAGGCAACCTAGATGGGAGTAAAACACGGCGCGAGCAAGGCGACGCGCTCAGGCGGCGATCAGGCTGGACGAGACGACACGGGAGCGGTGGTGGAGCTGAGGGGAATCGAACCCCTGACCTCTGCAGTGCGATTGCAGCGCTCTCCCATCTGAGCTACAGCCCCGCACTCCCGGACCCGGCGCGCGCGGGCGACCGGGGACGCTCCCCTTAGCCAGATGGCGCCAGCGATGCAACGTCTGCGCGCCGCAGAAATTTCGGTCGCGGCGGCCGCTCGTTTCGTCGCCCGCGGAGCCGCGCGGACAGGAACAAATTTCCCGCTTGTTCTTTGAAATGCCAGCACGCGCCGACCGGCCTGGCCGCGACGCGCGGACCCGCAAGCAAAGAGGATGTGTGTCATGGCAAACGACCGACCCTATGACGTCCCCAACACTTATGATCGCGAGCATGACGGCTATGGCCGCGACTTCGGATCGGGCCGCGAACGCGGCTATTCCAGCGCTGGCGACTACCGTACGTCGCGCGGACCGGGCGATCGCGACGATCGGAACTTCCGCGGCGGTGGTACGGGCTACGGCGGCGATCGCGGATATCGCCCTGATAACGGCGGTGGACGTGAAACCTACGGCTCGGGCAACCGGGATTATTATGGCGGTGGATCGTCCGGCTACGACATGCGCGGCGGTTACCAGGAACAGCGTTTCGGCGGTAGCGACAACTATCGCGGACGTTACGCCGCGGACAGCCACCGTGGATTCGACAGCGAGCACCGCGACCGCGGCAACGGCGGACGTCAGGCCGGGAATCGCGACTACGGCCGTATGCCGCAGGGCTATGACTATCAGGATCGTGGCTTCATCGCGCGCGCGGGCGATGAGGTTCGTTCGTGGTTCGGCGACGAGGACGCCGAGCGCCGCCGCGAATACGACCAGCGCTACGACGAGCGCCTCGGCGCGCACGGCAACACGGCCTATGGACGCGACTCCGATTATCACAGCTGGCGCCGCGGCCAGATCGACGCGCTCGACCGCGACTATCACGAGTATCGCCAGGAGAACGCGAAGAAATTCGAGAATGAATTCGGCAGCTGGCGCACCAATCGCCAGACGCAGCGTCAGTCGCTGACGCAGGTGACCGAACATATGGAAGTCGTCGGATCCGATGGCGAACATGTCGGCACGATCGACAAGGTGCGCGGCGATCGCATCATCCTGACCAAGACCGACAGCGATGCCGGCGGACGGCACCACTCGATCCCGTCGAGCTGGATCCAGTCGGTGTCGGACAAGGTGACGATCGCTCGCACCGCCGACGAGGCGCAGCGCCAGTGGCGCGACGAGGAGACGTCGGGCGCTCTGTTCGGCCAGGACGAGGGCAAGACGGATCGCGAGTCGACGCGCGGCGCGAACCTCAACCGGAGCTTCTCCGGCACCTATTGATCGGTCACGCACCGATGAGCGGCGGCCCGGGCAGCGATGCCCGGGCCGTTTTGCGTTGAAGCCGAGGGGTCCGCCGCCTATCGTCGCCGCACATCTGAGGAGAGACGACAATGCCCCGTGCCTGGACCCTCGAACGCCGCCCGGACGGCATGCCGACTGCCGCCGATTTCGCGCTGAAGGACATCGACCTGCCGCCGCTGGCCGAGGGGCAGGTGCGGCTGCGCAACCTGTGGCTGTCGGTGGATCCGTACATGCGCGGGCGCATGAACGATGCGAAAAGCTATGCCGCGCCGTTCGATCTGGGTGCCCCGATGACGGGTGGCGCGGTCGGCGAGGTGGTCGAGAGCCGGTTCGACGGCCTGTCGGTCGGCGATCATGTCCTGCACATGGACGGCTGGCGCGACGAAGCGGTCGTAGCGGGCAAGGCGGTGCAGAAGCTGCCGGATCTGGGCGTACCGCCGCAGGCGTTCCTGGGCCAGTTCGGCATGCCGGGGATGACCGCCTATTTCGGCCTTCTCGACGTGGCGGAGGCGAAGGCGGGCGACACGGTGTTCGTGTCGGCGGCGGCCGGCGCGGTCGGATCGACCGTCGTGCAGGTGGCGAAGGCTAAGGGCATGACGGTGATCGGATCGGCCGGCGGCGCAGACAAATGCGCCTGGGTCCGCACGCTGGGCGCCGACCACGTCATCGACTACAAGGCCGAACCGTCGATCGTGAAGGCGCTGCTGGCGGTAGCGCCACAGGGGATCGACGTGTATTTCGACAATGTCGGTGGCGAGCATCTGGACGCCGCACTGGCTGCGGCGAACCTCCACGCGCGCTTTGCGATCTGCGGGATGATCGACATCTACAACACGACCGAGCCGACCCGCCTGCGCTATCTGGCCAAGGTGATCGGCGCGCGGTTGCGCATCACCGGCCTGCTGGTCAGCGACCATATGCACAAGGCCGATGCCTTTTATCGCGACATGGCCGCGATGCAGGCAGCGGGGCAATTGCAGCGCGAGGAAACGATCGTCGAAGGCCTCGATGCGATGCCCGAGGCGTTCCTGGGCCTGTTCAGCGGCGCCAATACCGGCAAGATGCTGGTTCGCGTGTAAGCCACCGTCCGGGCTGCGGGCGACGCCGGAGCCCGGTCGCGGTCAGATTCCCGATCCTGCGAACGTATCGCACTGGGCGGGATCGCCGGTGTCCAGCCCGCGCTTGAGCCAGCGCATGCGATCGGCCGACGATCCGTGGGTGAAGCTGTCCGGCACGACCTGACCCTGCGACTGTTTCTGGAGCGTGTCGTCGCCGATCGCGTTGGCGGCGGTCATGCCTTCCTCGATATCGCCGGGTTCCATCCGGCCCGACAATCTGCCCCAGACGCCGGCATAGCAATCCGCCTGGAGTTCAAGGCGGACCGAGGCGGCATTGCCCTCGGCCTTGCTGCCGCGCTGCTGGATCGCGTTCACCTTCTCGGCCTGGCCGGTCAGGTTCTGGATATGATGGCCGACCTCGTGCGCGATGACATAGGCTTCGGCAAAGTCGCCCTTTGCGCCGAACCGGTTCTGCAACTCGTCGAAGAAGCTGGTGTCGAGGAAGACGCGCTGGTCCGGCGGGCAATAGAAGGGACCGGCGGCCGACGTCGCCGAGCCGCAGCCCGACTGGGTGCCGCCGGTGTAGAAGCCCAGCCGCGGTGGCTGATAGGTCTGTCCGCTCTGCGCGAAGACCTTCGTCCATACCTGTTCGGTCGAGGCGAGAACGCGGCACGAGAACAGCCGCTCGGTCGTGTTGCAGACGGCCGCGCCGCTGGTCGCGCCGCCCGGGGCCCGCTGCGTCGCCGGACCCGATCCGCCCCCGGTCAGGCTACCCAGACCGCCAGAAAACAGGAAGAACGCACCGACCACGAGCAGCAACGCAATGCCGCCGCAACCCATCTTGCCACGGAACAGGAAGGGCAGCAGCAGTCCGAGGATCGGGATGCCGCCACCCCCGCCACCGCCGCCCGATCCGAGATCATCCACATTGTTGCTGGGATCGAGATCGTCGAGCCGCATCGTCCATGCCCCTTCGTTACACGTGCGCCATGAATGCGCGGGGGGCCGCGAGGTTGCAACCATCGCTGCGCTGCATCATTACAGGCGGCGATGGCCGAAGCTGATCCCCGCAAACTCCGTGGCAGCGCGCGCGGCGCCACGTTGCCGCTGCCCGAATGCGTGGCGTTGGTGCTGCAGGGCGGCGGCGCGCTCGGCAGCTATCAGGCCGGCGTGATCGAGGCGCTGGCCGAATCCGCGATCGAACTGGATTGGGTGGCGGGCATTTCGATCGGCGCGATCAATGCAGCGATCATCGCCGGCAATCCGCGGGAACGCGCGGTCGAGCGGCTGCGTAGCTTCTGGAACACCGCGACGTCGGCGCTGCCCAGCTTCCCGATCTTCCCGCAGGACCAGATCCGCGAGTTCGTCCACGAATGGTCGGCGATGTCGGTGATGGCGACCGGGGTACCCGGGTTCTTCGCACCGCGCTGGCTGCCGCCGACGATGGCGGCGCCGGGTACGCCCGAGGCGCTCAGCTTCTACGATTCGGCACCGCTCGCCGCGACGCTCGACAGCCTGATCGACTGGGATCTGCTCAACGATGGTCCGGTCCGCCTGTCGGTCGGCGCGGTCGATGTCGAAAGCGGCAATTTCCGATACTTCGACACGACGACCGACCGTATCGATGCGCGCCACATCATGGCATCGGGGGCGTTGCCGCCGGGATTGCCGCCGGTCGAGATCGACGGGCGCTGGTATTGGGACGGCGGGATCGTGTCGAACACGCCGTTGACGCATGTGCTCGACAACCAGACCGGTGAAATGCTGGTGTTTCAGGTCGATCTGTTCTCCGCCTCTGCCGAAATGCCCCGGACGATCATGGACGCGATGGCGCGCGAAAAGGAAATCCGCTTCTCCAGCCGCACCCGCGCGGTGTCGGCCGAGCGGCTGAAGCTGCGGCAGGAACGCGAGACGATCCGCCACCTGCTCGCCAAATTGCCCGATGGGCTGCGCGACGATCCCGACGTGCGCGCACTCGCGGCGGCGGCCGACGAGCCGGCGGTCAATCTGGTCCACCTGATCTACCGTGCCAACGCCTGGGAAGGGGGCGCACGCGATTTCGAATTCTCGACCCGCACGATGCGCGAACACTGGACGGCCGGGCGCGCCGCGGTCGCCGAGACGATGGCGAAGTCGCGGCTGGTGGCGAGCAACATCATCGACGGTCGGACGGCGGCGTTCGATCTGACGAAGGGGTAGCCGCCGCCCCATTTCGTCATCCCCGCGCAGGCGGGGATCAATTCTGGCTGACGCTGGTGATACCTACCACGTTCAGCGCCAATCTATTCCCGCCTGCGCGGGAATGACGGACGATAGCGGAGATCCTACCCATGTTCCTCAAAGGCAAGACCGCCCTCATCACCGGCTCAACCTCCGGCATCGGCCTGGCCTATGCCAAGGCGCTGGCCGCCGAGGGTGCGAACATCGTCATCAACGGCTTTGGCGACGCGGCCGCGATCGAGAAGGAACGTGCCGCCCTCGAAGCGACCAGCGGCGGCAAGGCTCTGTACAGCGGCCACGACCTGACGAAGGTCGACCAGATCGAGGCGATGATGACCGAGGCCGCCGATACGTTCGGCGGGGTCGATATCCTCATCAACAACGCCGGCATGCAGCATGTTGCGCCGGTCGAGGACTTCCCGACCGACAAGTGGAACCTCATCATCGCACTGAACCTGACAGCTGCGTTCCATACCACCCGCCTCGCCGTGCCGTACATGAAGACCCGAAAATGGGGCCGCATCATCCAGACCGCCTCGGCGCACAGCCTGGTCGCATCGCCGTTCAAGTCGGCCTATGTCACCGCCAAGCATGGGCTGGCGGGCTTCACCAAGACGATCGCGCTGGAACTGGCGACCTTTGGCGTCACCGCCAACTGCATCTCGCCCGGATACGTCTGGACGCCGCTGGTCGAGGGGCAGATCCCCGACACGATGAAGGCGCGGGGAATGACCAGGGAGCAGGTCATCAACGACGTGCTGCTGGCCGGACAGCCGACGAAGGAATTTGTCCAGCCCGAACAGGTCGCCGCCATCGCGCTGTTCCTGTGCGGCGATGCGGCGGCGCAGATCACCGGGGCCAATTTGTCCGTCGATGGCGGCTGGACCGCGGGCTGACGGATCACGTCGCTGGCCAAGTGGCTGGAAACGCGTAGGCTCGTCCGTCCGAATCGTACAAGGTCGCGCGTATCCATGACAGCCAAGCCGTTCGTCGTTCTGCTCGTCTGCATGTTCCTGGCCGGATGCGGCGGTGGCGGCGAACGGCCCCGCCCGGCCAGTGTCGGTCGAACACCGATGGACTGGCGGGGCGTGGCGACGCCGGCGGACCGCGAACGGTTGCGCAACTGGCGGACGGCGTGGACCGATGCGCTGGCGAAAGTGCGCGCCGGCGGGCGCGGGGGTGCGCTGGCACCGATGGGTGCCCTGTTCGAGCCCGATCGTGCACTGGCCGGTGCCTTGCCGCCGGTCGGCGACTATCGCTGCCGCACGTTCAAGCTGGGCGCCAAGTCCGTCGGTCTGTCCGACTATTCGGTCTATCCCTGGTTCGCCTGTCGCGTCGAGGCGGAGGGCGAGGTGCTGAGCTTCTTCAAGGAAACCGGGTCGCAGCGCCCGGTCGGGCTGGTCTTCCGCGACGGCGATGCGCGCGGAATCTTCCTCGGCACGCTGCTGCTCGGCGACGAGACGTCACCGATGCAATATGGGCAGGATCGTGCGCGTGACATGGCCGGGATCGTCGAGCGCATCGGCGAACGGCGCTGGCGGCTGGTGCTGCCCTATCCCGAATTCGAATCGACGCTGGACGTGGTGGAATTCGTGCCGGCGCGGTGACGGCTTTTCGCTTCACGCCGCGATCGGAAACCGCAGCAACCGGTCGTCGAGCGCGACCAGCGCCGATGCGCCGCGGCCCACCGCGCGGACGATTTCCGGGTGATGCGCGTCGAGGCCGCCGGTCAGCGATCCGAACGCGGGCAGGATCAGCTTGGTCGGGGTCGCGACGAAACACCGCCGGGCGACTTGCCGTCCCTTCACGCGAACCCGCAGCTTGGGATGGAAATGGCCCGACAGTTCGGGCCGGGGATCGCGGCGGTCCGCCTCGTGCCGCAGGACCAGCCCGTCGACCAGCGCTTCATCGACGATGGTGCCGCCGCAATGATCGACGAAGCCGGCGTCGTGATTGCCGGTTATCCAGGTCCAGCGCGTCGCGCCGGTCAACGCGCGCAGCATGGCCTGCGCGCGCTCGGGCAGGCGCTCGCATCCTTTGGAATCATGGAAACTGTCGCCCAGGCACCAGATCTCGACCGGCCGCGTCCGCTCGACCAGCGCGGTCAGCGCGTCGAGCGTGACCAGCGAATCATAGGGCGGCAAATGCTGGCCGAAGCTGGCGAACCAGCTGGCCTTCTCGAAATGCAGATCGGCGACCAGCAGCGCGCGACGGGCGGGCCAATAGACCGCGCCCTCGCGCAGCGCGGCCAGATCCTGTCCTGCGAACGAAAAGGGAACCATGGGGTGGCGCTATGGCGGGTCGGTGTCGCGGGATCAATAGGTTAACTCACCCCGTGCTCCCGCGCAGGCGGGAGCTCAATAGGTTAACTCACCCCGTGCTCCCGCGCAGGCGGGAGCCTAGGGCCACGGACGATGGCCTTTGCGACCCTGGGCTCCCGCCTGCGCGGGAGCACGGGGGCCTACTTCATGTTCGCGAACAGCTTGACCAGATCGAACAGATAATCGCGGCTGGCGTAGAGCGAGTCCACGCGGATGCGTTCGTTCAGCCCGTGGACGCCGCTCATGTTCGGGTCGATGAACGTTCCCGGCACACCATAGACCGGGATGCCGATCGCCTCCAGGAAGATGCCGTCGGTGGCCCCCGTCGACATCGTCGGCAGCACCGGCACACCGGGGAAGTGCTTCGCCGCCAGCGCCTCGATCGGCTTCACGATTCTGGGATTCAGCGGCACGGGCAGCCCGGTCGGGCGCACGGGCAGATTGGCCGTCACTTTCACCTTGGGGCCGGCGAGGTCCTGCAGCTTCGCCAGCGTCTGATCGACGCTTTCGCCCGGAAAGATGCGGCAGTTGATGTTCGCGGTCGCCTTTTGCGGCAGCGCGTTCTCGGCGTGGCCGGCGGCCAGCAGCGTCGCGACGCAGGTGGTGCGCAGCGTCGAATTCGCCGCCTTGTCACGGCTGACGATCGCTGCGGCCGCAGCATCGTCAGGATCGGCCAGCAACGTGCGCATCGCATCGCCGGTCGCTGCCGGCACCGTGCCCGCCATCCGGGTGAAGAACGCCCGCGTGGTGTCGTTGAACTTCACCGGAAAGGCATAGCCCTGCACACGCTTCACCGCGTCGGTCAGTTCGTAGATCGCGTTGTCGGGCGTCGGCTGGCTCGAATGGCCGCCCGGATTGGTGGCGACGAAGGTGTAGTTCTGCGCGGCCTTCTCGCCAACCTGCAGCGACAGAATCTGGCGCTTGCCATTTTCGTCCAGCCGCCCGCCGCCGCCTTCGTTGAACGCGAATTCGGCGGCGATCAGGTCGGGCCTGGTCTTCGACAGCCATTCGGCGCCGTTCCACGCGAACGTCGTTTCCTCGCCACAGGTCAGCGCCAGCTTGATCGTCCGCTTCGGCTTGAACCCTGCCTGCTTCAGGCGGATCAGCGTGTCGGCCCAGATCGCCGCCTGCGCCTTGTCGTCGATCGTGCCGCGGCCATAGTAATAGCCGCCTTCCTCGATCAGCTTGAACGGATCGCGCTCCCAATCCTCCCGCTTCGCGGCGACGACGTCCAGATGGCCGAGCAGCAGCATCGGCTTTACGCTCGCGTCCGTGCCCGGCATGACGGCGACCAGCCCGCCGTCCTTGGGATGTTCGGGGACCGAGAAGGCGATCAGTTCGGCATCGGTGAACCCTGCGGCCTTCATCCGCCCCGCGATCTGCCCCGCCGCCTGGGTGCAGCTGCCCACGTTCACGACCGTGTTGGTTTCGACCAGTTCCTTGTACAGGTCGAAGAACGGCTTTTCATCGGGGCGGTTCTGCGCCGCGGCGGGCAGGATGGAGAGCGTCGTCGCGGCGAGCGCGGCCAGTATCGAGCGTGTCATCATGTCCCCCCGGTCGATTTGTCGACAGGCTAGCGGCAGCCGCATCGAAGGGAAAGCGCTCACTGCGCGCAGTGGCGCTGGATCGCCAGCGCGCAATCATACGTCATCTTGTCCCGGCGCGGCAGCTGGAAGCGCACTTCCCGGTTCGGAAAGTCGATCTCGACCCGGCGAAAGAATTTGAGCGCGTTCATGCCCAGCAGCATCGCCGGCTTCTTCTCCAGTCCGAACCGTTCGAACGGCGCCACGTCGGCGAATGCGATCGGCATGGCGCTGAATTCGACGCCACCCACGCGCATGCGATTGGCATGGGTGAACCGGGTGACGATCGTGCCGCCGGTCGCACTGGTCATCTCCAGCGGCTCCAGCTTCGCTCCGCGTCTGGATACCAGGCGCAACAGCGCATGATTGCCGACGCTGACCGGTGATCCGGTGTCGATCACGACGCGCACCGATTTGCCGTCCACCTGGGCGTCGGTCACGATGAGCTGGCCGAACACGCTCCTTGCCCGCACGACGATCTCTCCGGGATCGCGGCGCTGGCGACCAGTGCGCCGAACCGATGGCGAGACCGCCATGGTCTGCGCTTCCAGATCGATCGTCACCTTGTGCTCCTGCAGCGTGTCGATGCCGAGCAGCCCCAGCGCGCCGAGATCGCCCGCATCCAGTGCCGGTGCGACGATCCGGCCGATCTCCGGCACACTCGACAGGCGCAGCGATGGGATGATGACCGTGCCAACCCGCGATATCCCGCTCATCGCGACGACGGTGACGTCGCCGCCGCGCGACAGTCCCAGCGTCTGCGCGAGCTGGCGCGAGATCACCGTGCGCTGTGCCCCGGTGTCGATGATGAAACGATAGGGACCGGCACCGGCGATGCTGACCGGCACGGTTAGCCGTTCGGTGTGCTCGCGCAACGCGATCTGCCCCTGTTCGGGTAATGCTGGCGCAGGCTGGGCTGCGTCGGCGGTCAGCCATGCGGCGACCGACAATGGCAGCAGGACCGGATAGAACCCCATCGTCGCGCCTCCCCTGTACCGAACCGTCAGGCTATGCCTGCTTGGGGCGGGCGACAAGCGATCAATCGAGCTGCATCGCCTCCGCCGCCAGCGCCTCGGCCTCGGCCAGCAGGTCGTCGTCGGACCCGCTCTGCGCCACGCTCTCGCGCCCGATCAGCACCATCACCGGCACCGCCAGCGGGCTGATGCGGTCCAGCGCGACGTGCAGCATCGTGTCCTGCGCGCGATCGAGCAGCGACGCGAGGCGCCCGACATCGGTCATCCGCGCGCGCGCGTCCGCCCAGGCGGCCTCGAGCAGCAGGTGCGTCGGTTCGTAGCGGCGCAGCACGTCGTAGATCAGGTCGGTCGAGAACGTCACCTGCTTGCCCGACTTGCGCTTGCCGGGATGCTGGCGCTCGACCAGCCCGCCGATCACCGCCACCTCGCGGAACGCGCGCTTGAGCAGGGCAGAGCTCTGCACCCATTCGACGAATTCATGTTCGAGGATGTCGGGCGAGAACAGCGCGCGCGGGTCCGTGATCGGCTCCAGCCCATAGACCGCCAGCGCATAGTCGTTCGACACGAAGCCGATGGGTTTCAGCCCCAGCGCCTCCATCCGCCGGGTGATGAGCATGCCCAGCGACTGGTGCGCGTTCCACCCCTCGAAGCTGTAGGCGACCATATAGTGCCGCCCTTCGCGCTCGAACGTCTCGACCAGCAGCTGGTCGGGGGCGGGCAGCGCGGAGCGGCGATCCTGGACCTCCAGCCACTCGCGCACGTCGTCGGGAAAGCGCGCCCATTCGCTGCGGTCGAACAGGAAGCTGCGGACGCGGTGCGCCAGGTTGGTCGACAGCGCCATCCGGGTGCCGCCATATTTCGGGATGCGCGCCGGGCGGCTGCTGGCGCGGACGATCAGGTCGGTGACATCGACCTTCTCGACCTCCAGGCTGATGCCGGAGAAGAAAAAGGTGTCGCCCGGCGACAGGGTGGAGGCGAACCCCTCCTCGACCGTGCCCAGCCGCCGGCCGTTGCGGAAGCGGACGGTTAACGTGACGGCGTCGACGATGATTCCGGCGTTCAGCCGGTGCTGGCCGACGAACTTCGGATGGCTGACCCGCCACAGCCCGTCGGCACCTTCGGTCAGCCGCTTGAACTTGTCGTACGCGCGCAGCGAGTAACCGCCATCGGCGATGAACTGCAGCACGCGGGTGAAGGTCGCCTCGTTGAGCGCCGAATAGGGCAGGGCGGCGCGTACTTCGTCGAGCAGGTCGGCCGCCGCGAACGGCGCGGCGCAGGCGACTCCCATGATATGCTGCGCCAGCACGTCGAGCGCGCCGGGGCGGAAGATGTCGGGGTCGAGCTCGCCAGCCTGCACCGCGTCCAGCGCCGCGCGCGCCTCCAGATATTCGAAGCGGTTGCCGGGCACGATGACGGCCTCCGACGCCTCGTCCAGCCGGTGGTTGGCGCGGCCGATCCGCTGGAGCATGCGGCTGGACCCCTTGGGCGCGCCCATCTGGATCACGCAATCGACGTTGCCCCAGTCGACCCCCAGGTCGAGGCTGGCGGTGGCGACCAGCCCGCGCAGCTTACCCGAGGCCATCGCGCCCTCGACCTTCTGCCGCGCTTCCTTGTCGAGGCTGCCGTGGTGGATGCCGATAGGCAGCTGCAGCCGGTTTTCCTTCCACAGATCCTGAAAGATCAGCTCGGCCAGACTCCGGGTGTTGCAGAAGACGATCGTGGTCTCATGGCACTCGATCTCGGCCATCACCTGCGGCGCGGCATAGCGGCCCGAATGGCCCGACCACGGCACGCGGCCCTGCGGCAGAAGGATCGCGATGTTCGGCTCGGCGCCTTTCTCGCCGATCACCAGCCTAACCGCGTCGATATCGCCGTGCGGGGCGAGCCAGGCGCGGTATCCGTCCGGATCGGCGACCGTCGCCGACAGCGCGACGCGGCGCGCCTGCGGGGCGATCGCGGTCAGCCGCGCGAGGCTGAGCGCCAACAGATCGCCGCGCTTGCCGGTGGCGAAGGCATGGACCTCGTCGATCACGATCGTCTTCAGCCCGGCGAACATCGCGAAACTGTCGGGATAGCTGACCAGCAGGCTGAGCGATTCGGGCGTGGTCAGCAGGATATGCGGCGGCTTGGCCCGCTGGCGTTTCTTGGCGTCCGACGACGTGTCGCCACTGCGCGCCTCTACGCGAATGGGGAGGCCCATCTGCTCGACCGGCGTCATCAGATTGCGCTGCACGTCCACCGCCAGCGCCTTGAGCGGCGAGACGTAGAGTGTGTGGAGCCCGTCGAACTCCGGATGCTCGATCAGCTCGGCGAGGGTGGGCAGGAACCCTGACAGCGTCTTGCCCGCGCCCGTGGGGGCGACGAGCAGCGCGTGCTCGCCCGCACGACCGGCGGCGAGCATGTCCATCTGGTGCCGGCGCGGAGCCCAGCTGCGCGCGGCGAACCAGTCGGTCAAAGGGAAGGGAAGGGCGGGCGTGTTGGTCAACGTGTTGAGATATGGGGCCGGCCGATCAAGCAATCCAGCGCTAGGGAGATCCCCAGCTTAATCGTCGAGATCTTCCGAATATGAATCGTGGCCGCTCTGCGGCATGGACTGACATGCAGCAGCGAGAGCCATGCAAAGTCACAATTGAAGAACTCGTCACATTGCGGAGCAAAGTCACCTTTCTGAATAGGCTATCGAGGATGACTTATTGGTGTCGTTCTCAACAATGATAATCCGCACGATTGCGGATGAATTATGAGTATATCCCTCAAATACATCGGCCTTCGCGCCGTCTTGATCGCCGCCAGCGATTCTTTTAAGATTATTCTTGATTACCGTGTCTCGAACAACGCCGGAGATTTGTTCATATCCGCCACCTGCGTAGCCTACCGTACATCGCTTTTTATTAGGGTTCAACGAAGCTACGAGAACACCGTTCTCACTTTTTCCTTTGAACGAAAGTTCGCCCGGATTTCCGCCTGTTGAGGCGACAAACCCAAACTTAGCGAGATCGGTATCGGAGGGAACTTCCCGCTTTCGAACGAGAGCGGGGCACAAGAAGAATACTCCATTCACGGCGATCTCTACCGGAGAAATCGGCGCGACTTGTGCCGGTACACGCTCGGGCACTGCCGCCGATAAGATCGTCGCGGCAACCACAATCGATGCAGATGTAAATTTCATCGACAATTCCCCTCGCGAGCTGCGTCAAATAACGCGACGATCGTCAGTTTGCGAGCCAAATTGTGGGAGTTTCCAGCGACCGTAAATTGCGCCGTTCCCGCGCCCCAAGTTCCGACTTTTGAGGTGCAGTGCTGTCTGGCTAGCCATTCCGGCCTCGCCCCGTGGAACCTTCCCGTCGCCAGTCCATATTACCCGCATGCCACGTCTCGGCGACTGGGTGGAGCCGCACCCGCACGGAATCTACCTGCCCGCCGCCGACGCGTGGATCGATCCATCGCGCCCCGTACCGCGGGCGCTGGTCACGCACGGCCATGCCGACCACGCCCGCAGCGGGCATGGCGAGGTGTGGGCGACGCCGGAGACGCTGGCGATCATGGACGTACGCTATGGCCAGCAGGTCGGCCGCCCGGTCGCATACGGCGAGTCGCTGCGGCTCGGCGACATCGACGTCAGCTTCGTGCCCGCCGGTCATGTGCTGGGATCGGCGCAGATCGTGCTCGACCACCGCGGCGAACGGATCGTCGTGTCGGGCGACTACAAGCGCCGCGAGGACCCGACCTGCGCGCGCTTCGAACCCGTAAAGTGTGACGTCTTCGTCACCGAGGCGACCTTTGGGCTGCCGGTCTTTCGCCATCCCGAAACGCATGACGAGATGGACAAACTGCTCGCCACGTTGCGCGCCAATCCGGAACGCTGCGTGCTGGTCGGGGCCTATGCGCTGGGCAAGGCGCAGCGCGTGATCCGCGAGCTGCGCGTCATGGGGTTCGACGACCCGATCTACCTCCACGGCGCGTTGCAGAAACTGTGCGACCTGTATGTCGCGCACGGCGTCGATCTGGGCGATCTGCGCACCGTCGCCGACGCCACCAAGGCCGAGATGATGGGCCGCGTCGTCATCGCGCCGCCCGGCGCGCTCAACGATCGCTGGTCGCGCCGCCTGCCCGATCCGATCACCGCGATGGCCAGCGGCTGGATGACCGTCCGCCAGCGCGCGCGGCAACGGAATGTCGAACTGCCGCTGATCCTGTCCGACCACGCCGACTGGGACGAACTGACCACGACGATCCGCGAACTGAATCCGAAGGAAGTCTGGGTCACCCACGGCCGCGAGGACGCGTTGGTCCACTGGTGTGCGATGCGTCAGATCAAGGCGCGCGCGCTGGATCTGGTGGGGTTCGAGGACGAGGACGATTAGGCCATGATGACCTCACCTTGAACCGTTCGTGCTGAGCGTGTCGAAGCAACGTACTGCGTTGCTGAAGGTCGGCGCTCGTGAGGCAAAGAACGGTGCTTCGACAAGCTCAGCACGAACGGAGTAGGAGAGCGGATCACCCTCACGCCGTCTTCTTCAGGCTCTGACCCGCTGACACCATCGCCACCGACATGAAAAAGCCGCCGCCCGGGACATCCCGGACGGCGGCTGCTTCATTTCTTCGCGAGCGCTTGAACGCCCGAGGATATCAGTCCTCGGTATTCAGATACTCGCCGGCGTCCGCATCCGTGCCGGTGCCGCTCGTCACGACCTCGGCCAGCGGATCGTTGCCGGTGCCGCCCGAGTCGCGCACGTCGCGGGCAAGTTCGGCCTCATGCTCTTCGGCGGCCGAGTTCGGCGCGATGATCGTCGCTGCCGCCAGCGCACGCTGCTGCGCGCGCAGCGCGGCGTCGCGGCTGGTGGCCGCCACGCGCAGGCGGTTCATGCCCGCACCGGTGCCCGCCGGGATCAGCCGGCCGACGATGACGTTCTCCTTCAGCCCGTTCAGGTTGTCGATCTTGCCCTGCACCGAAGCCTCGGTGAGGACGCGGGTCGTTTCCTGGAACGAGGCGGCCGAGATGAAGCTGCGGGTCTGCAGGCTGGCCTTGGTGATGCCCAGCAACACCGGCTTGCCGACCGCCTTGGCCTGCTTCTTGTCGAGCTTGGCGTTGTGCTCGTCCATCTCGTCGCGATCGACCTGTTCGCCGGCCAGCAGCGTGGTGTCGCCGCCGTCGGTGATCTCGACCTTCTGCAGCATCTGGCGAACGATCACCTCGATGTGCTTGTCGTTGATCTTCACGCCCTGGAGTCGATATACTTCCTGGATTTCCGACACGAGATATTCCGCCAGCGGCTCGATCCCGAGCACTTCGAGAATGTCGTGCGGATCCGGAGAACCGCCGATCAGGTTGTCGCCGCGCTTGACGAAATCGCCTTCCTGCACGTCGATGACCTTGGACTTCGGCACCAGATACTCGACCAGATCGCTGCCATCCTCGGGCATGATGCCGATCTTGCGCTTGGCCTTGTAGTCCTTGCCGAACACCACGCGGCCCGACACCTTCGCGATGATCGCGTTCTCCTTGGGCTTGCGCGCCTCGAACAGCTCGGCGACGCGCGGCAGACCGCCGGTGATGTCGCGGGTCTTGGCCGACTCGCGCGCGACACGGGCAAGCACGTCGCCCGCCTGCACCTGCGCATTGTCCTCGACCGACAGCACGGCGCCCGCCGCCAGCATGTAGCGCGCGGCATCCGCCTCGCCACCGGCCCCCGTCAGGGTCAGGCGGGGACGCAGGTCCTCCTTGGTCTTGGCGCCGATGCTGCGGTTCTCGGTGACGACGCGCTGGGTGATGCCCGTCGCCTCGTCGGCCTGCTCGGTCATCGTCTTGTTGTCGATCAGGTCCTGATACTTCACCGTACCGGCCGTCTCGGTGATGACCGGCATGGTGAAGGGGTCCCATTCGGCCATCCGGTCGCCCTTCGACACGATGTGCCCGTCGTCGAACAGCATGTACGCGCCGTAGGGGATGCGATCCACGGAGAGCTCACGCCCGTCCATGTCGACGATCGCGACTTCGCCCGACCGGCTCAGCACGACGCGACGGCCGCGCTGGTCCATGATGATGCGCAGGTCGCGGAACTCGACCGTGCCGTCGGCATGCGCCTCCAGGTTGGACGTTTCGTTCAGCTGCGCCGCACCGCCGATGTGGAAGGTGCGCATGGTCAGCTGGGTGCCCGGCTCGCCGATCGACTGCGCCGCGATGACGCCGACCGCTTCGCCGATGTTGACCGGCGTACCGCGGGCGAGATCGCGCCCGTAGCACTTGCCGCACACGCCGATCTTGGCCTCGCAGACCAGCGGCGAACGGATCTTCATGCCGGGAATGTTCAGCGCCTCGATCGTCACGATCATCGCCTCGTCGAGCAACGTGCCCGACGGGATGACGACCTTGCCGTCCTTGCCGACCACGTCCTCGGCCGTGGTGCGGCCCAGGATGCGCTCGCCCAGCGACGCGATGGTCGAACCGCCCTGGACGATCGCCTTCATCTCCAGCGCGCGCTCGGTACCGCAATCCTCCTCCATGATGACGCAATCCTGCGACACATCGACGAGGCGGCGGGTGAGGTAGCCCGAGTTGGCGGTCTTGAGCGCCGTATCCGCGAGGCCCTTGCGCGCGCCGTGGGTCGAGTTGAAGTATTCAAGGACGGTCAGGCCTTCCTTGAAGTTCGAGATGATCGGCGTCTCGATGATCTCGCCCGACGGCTTCGCCATCAGGCCGCGCATGCCGGCCAGCTGCTTGATCTGCGCCTGCGAACCGCGGGCACCCGAGTGGGCCATCATGTAGATCGAGTTGATCGGTGCCTCGCGCCCGTTGTCGAGCTTCTTCACCGCCTTGATCTCGTCCATCATCGCGGTCGCCACCTGGTCGCCGCAACGGCTCCAGGCGTCGATCACCTTGTTGTACTTCTC
>JAZKBG010000032.1:0-9069 GCA_040388765.1 Pseudomonadota bacterium
TGTTCGGTCGCCTCAAGGACTGGCGCCGCGTCGCCACCCGCTACGATCGCTGCCCTACCGCCTTCTCCTCGGCCATCGCTCTCGCGGCCACCGTCATCTTCTGGCTGTGATCAACGAGTCCTGACCCTAGCGACGACGAACGCAAATTCTCCAATGATCTGAGTGCCCATCTTTGTCCTCTACGGGGCACCACACTCTTGAAAATGCTTCTCGTGGAGAACAGGACTGGGCACCTAAGCCCAGCCGCCACCCAGTCTCGGCTTGACGTGTTGGAAAATGTTGCTCAGATGTTCTCGCCGCACGAGACGGGGGGCGGCATGATAGACATCGGCGAAACAGACCGACGGCGGATATTTTCGGTCTGGCTCCGGACCGGCCGCTTACCGACCGAGCAGACGGGCGGAATCGAACTGAAGTTCAATCCGTATCATGATCCCCGGAATGGGCAGTTCACCTTTGCACCCGGTGGCCCGCGTTTGCTGAGCCGGGTCATCATCTCTCACGGCCGATCGCGACCTTCCGGCCCGCAGAAACCCGGGGGAACGTTGCTGCCATCGTCAGAGACGTGGATCAGGGCTCAGGACGGTTTACCTGTCTTGAGCGAACCAAAGCCGATCTTGTCCGATGCGGTGTACAGGCCCAGCGAGGCGGATGCCGACCTGAGGCCGGCGCGGTCGTTCCGTGCTCCCCGATCGATCCGTGGCAGCAACAGCCGGGCTTTCGAAGATCCCATGCTGTTGGAGCAAGCCTTTCCCGGCCTGCAAAATGCTCCTGGCGGTGCGATCATCGCGGTCGCCGACAGCATTTTCGATTTATCCGGTCCTGCCCGGGCGGCCCTGGCCGAACTCAATCTGGCGCGGACGCGCGTTCTGATCGAGCAGATCGAGGCCGTCGATCCGACGTACCGCTTTCAATCTCTCGGCTTTCCGCAGACGCTGCAGGGACAGCTCAATCGGATCGATGGCCTGCGCTTTGACCGTGCCGCCGCGCTTCTTCGCGTAAAGGGCGAGGCGCGACCGATGCAGGTCGAAACATTGCGGTTCCTGCAGAAAAGGACGGATCTGGCGTATGAGCGCGGACTCAGATTGTTGAAGGCGGGTGGATTGCCGGTGCGATTGTCCGAACAGGAGGCGCTGGGCAACTACATCGATCGCGAAGTCCGCAGGGATCTTCGTTTCCGTTACAATCAATCCGAGATCGATTCGGCCGGGAAGGGGCCGGTGCGGGTCAATCGGCGCGAGAACGACACGTCGGGATCGGACACGACGTTTCGGCAGCCCGATGCGCGGGTTGGGTCGGTGGCCTATGACGTGACGCTGACTCGCAAGACCTTGCAGACGGCGCAAGTCCGGGGTTTCTTCGCGACCGATTTCCAACCGGGCCAGGTCGTCATCGTACGTCCGAGACAGATCGGTTCCGACAGCACTTATGTCATTACTCGCCCGGAGACGAAACAATGAGCGAGATTTTCCGCAGTTCCTACACCAACCCAAATCCCTATGTTCCTGCAACGCTGAGCGAAATATACGATATGCTGGCGTCGCTAGCCGGTGGGGCGCCGACCTTTGCTGACGAAATGTTCCCCGAAAGGACGATCGACAGCGAGTTCGATATCCTGCGCGCGGCACTCGATATCGTGCGCGGCAAGCTGGGCGAGGAACGGCACACCGCGGCGATGGACCTGGCGGCCCGGGCCAAGGCGCTTTTTCTGGAGGACCAGGCGAACGACAACGGCAAGACCATGCAGGGCATCAAGCTGATTTTCGAGATCGAGGATATTATCCAAGCGGCGCGGAAACGTCGCTCCAAAGCCGGCATCGCCGATGAGGACGGGCGCGTCACTGGCGACTGACGGAAATTTTCCAACGATCTGAGTGCCCGTCCTTGTCCCCTGTCGGGCACCACCCAGGTCACTCCCGACGCTATCGCGATCGATCCGTCCGCCCGCGCGACCGCACGGTCGTCTGTCATCTCGTGGCAAGCACAAAACTACCAGAAGATGGGTATTCCGGTACGATATGGTCGCGCGCGACTTGGTGGTAGCGACCGGTCCATGACCGACCTGCACCGCCCCGATCCCTTTCGACGCACCGGTTCGGAGGAACGTGGCTATCTTCTGAAGCGCGCCGACGATCATCGGCAACTGGCCGAGAAGAGCAGCGAAGCGGGCGCGCGCGCACTGCACCTGCGGTTCGAGCGGCTCTATCTGGAAGAGGCCGCCTGTACGGTGGTGGTAGATCGGGACTAGCTTTTACCGACAAAAATACCAGGAACGCTCGACCCGATTGACGGTTGATGCGCCCGAACCGGCCGCGCTCCAGCGGATCCGCAAGGGACACGACCGATCATGAAGCCACTGATCATCACGATGCTGGGCGGGTTGACGCTGAGCGCCTGCGCTGCGCCGGCCACGCGGATCTCGACGGGCCTGCAGCGGTACGGGCTGGACGCCGGACGTTCGGATTGCGTCGGTGCGCGGCTGCAGGGTGACCTGTCGCTCGGCCAGCTGCAGCGGCTCGGCCGCGCCGCTGCCGCCTATCGCAAGGGTGACACCACGCCGGGGGTACTGACCGTCAGCGACCTCCTGCGCGTCGCGGGCGAACTGAAGGATCCCGCGATCGCGATCGCCGTGGGCAAGGCCGCCGCAGGATGCGGCGTACTGCCGTAACGCCGCGCCGCATCTTCATTCAGCAAGGATCCGATCATGAACAGCGATGAATTTCAGGGCGGTGCCCGCTATGTCGGCGGCAAGGTCGAAAAGGCCATTGGCGACACTGCGAACAGTCGCGACTGGAAGGTCGATGGCATCGTCGATCAGGTCGCCGGCGGCGCGCAGCACGCCTATGGCCGCGCCAGATCGATCATCGACGACGCGATCGACAGCGCGCCCGATCTGGCGCAGGCGGCGCGGGATCGCCTGACGATGGCCGGCGAGCGCGTCGCCGACAATGCGCAGAAGACCGGCAAGGCTGCGGCGCAGACAATCCAGGACACGCCGTTGCTCTGGGCCGCGGCGGCAGCGCTTGCCGGCTATGGCGTCGCGTGGCTCGTGCACGGTCGCCGCGGCTGATCCCGCCATGGCCGACGCGGCGTTCAAGACCCTGCGCGAAACCGCCGATCTGCGCCATTTGCGGCAGATCATCGGCGGTCTCGACGAGGGCGTCATCCTGATCGATCCCGACCAGAGCCTGCTCTGGGCGAACGACGCCGCACTGGCGATGCACGGCGTCGAGGATATCGCCGACCTCGGCGCGACGGTGGACGAGTATCGCGCCCGCTTCCAGCTGCGCTATCGCAACAACCACCGGGTCGCGGCGGACGATTATCCGATCGACCGCGTCGTGGCCGGCGACTCCTTTTCCGAAGTGGTGGTCGAGGTCACCGTCGCGGGCGAAGACGACTCGCGCTGGGTCCATCAGGTGCGCAGTCTGGTTCTCAACGACACAGACGACGGCGAGCCAGCGTGTCTGGTGCTCATCATTCAGGACGTCTCCGCGCGCTACGAGGCCGAGGATCGGTTCGAACAGTCGTTCAACGCCAATCCGGCCCCGGCGGTCATCTGTCGGCTGAGCGATCTGCGCTTCGTGAAGGTCAACCAGGGGTTCCTGGACATGACCGGGCACCAGCGCGACCAGGTGCTGTGCAAGACCGTCTACGACATCGACGTGCTGCGCGCGGCCGACAAGCGCGACCTCGCCAAGGAGCGGCTGGCCGAGGGCCGGACCATCCCGCAGATGGAGGCCGAGCTGGAACTGCCCGGCGGCGGGACCAAACTGGTCATCGTCGCCGGGCAGCCGATCGACATGGGCGACCAGCCGTGCATGCTCTTCACCTTCGCCGACCTCGAGCCCCGCCGCAAGGCGCAGGAAGCGCTGCGGCACAGTGAAGAGCGGTTCACGCGCACCTTCCAGATGGCACCGGTGCCGATGGCGATCGGCGCACGGGACGGGCATTTGCTGTGCGAGGTCAATGCCAGCTTCACCGCGCTGACCGGTTATGGCGCGACCGAGATCATCGGCCGCCCCTTGGGCGAGGTCGAGCTATGGGACAGCAGCGCGACCCGGCAAGCCGTCGAGCAGGCGATCGACGCAGGCGACGACCTGCGCGGCCATGAGGCACGGATCGTCGCGAAGGACGGCACCCCGATCGACTGTATCGTCTCCACCGAAGCGATCCGGCTGGGCGACGATGTCTGCGTGCTCTGGGCGTTCCAGGACATCACCCAGCGCAAGGCGACCGAGGTCGAACTGGTGCAGGCGATCGAGGCGGTGATGAAGGACACCAGCTGGTTCAGCCGGTCGATCATGGACAAGCTGGCGCGATTGCGCGCGCCGCAGTCGCACGCGACCGGCCCCGGCCTCGACGACCTTACCGCGCGCGAACGCGACGTGCTGGCGCTGATCTGCCGCGGGTATGACGACAAGACGATCGCGCGTGAGCTCGACGTCGCGGGCAACACGGTCCGCAACCACGTCGCGCGGATCTACGCCAAGATCGGCGTCAATCGCCGCATCGCCGCCGTCGCCTGGGCGCGCGCGCGTGGCTTCGACGGCGAAGGTGTCCGGCACGACAGGACCGAGCAGGAGACGGCAGCATGACCGCGAAACGGACCGGTGGCGACGCGCCCACCAGTACGACCGCCAAGGCTGCCGCCAGGCGCGAATCCAAGGGCTCGGTCAAGGAAGCGATCGGCAAGCTGATCGGCGACGACACGGCGCGCGCGCGCGGCAGCGCCGAGAAGCACGCCGGTGCGGCCGACACATCGGACATCCAGAAATCCTCGCGGTCCTGACCGCGGCGATCCATTCGATTTCAACAGGAGTTATCATGGCGACCAACGTAGCGACCGGCCTCGCGCCGATCGATGAGACTTATGCCCGCAAGATCCCGACCCGCCTGTCGTGGGGGGCGATCTTTGCCGGCGTCGTGATCGCCGTCGCGGTGCAGCTGGTGCTCGGCATCCTGGGTGCTGGCATCGGGCTGACGATGGTCGATCCGGTCGAAGGGACCACGCCGGGTGCGGCCGGGTTCGGGATCGGGGCCGGCATCTACTGGTTCGTCACGACCATCCTCGCGCTGGGTGCGGGCGGCTATGCAGCCGCTCGGGTCGCGGGCGTTCACGAACGGTTCGACGCGCTGGTCCATGGCCTGGTCGTCTGGGGCGTGACCCTCATCCTGACGCTCTATCTGCTGACATCGGCGGTCGGCGGGATCATCGGCGGCGCATTCCGCACGGTCGGTGCTGTCGCTGGTGCGGCGGGCACGACGGTCGGGGCCGCAGCGCCCAAGGCCGCGGCGATCGCCGGGATCGACGAACGCGATGTCCGCAGCGAGGCCGCCGCCTATCTGTCCGACGCGCCGAGCGACCCTGCGCTGATGACGCCCGAACAGGCGCAGACCGAGATCGCCAGGCAGCTGCCCGCGCTCGCGCGTGGCGGCACCGATGGGCGGCAGGCCGAAAGCCGCATCGTCGATATCGTCGCCGCCCAGCGCAAGATCGGCCGGCCCGAAGCGCAGGCGCAGGTGACGCGCGCCAAGCAGCAGTTCGTCCAGGCCAAGAACGACACCGTCGCCACCGCTAAGACGGCGACCGACAAGGCGGCCGGTGCGGCTGCCGGAACGTCGTTCGTTCTCGTGCTCGCGCTGTTGATCGGCGCGGCGGCAGCCGGTTTCGGCGCAACCGCGGCGACCCGCCGCCGGCTGCGCTGAGTGTCCGCGGCGGGCCGGCGTATCGGGCCCGCCGCACTTTTCGATGGAAGGAGACGATGATGACCAAAGCATTCGGACTGACGCTCGCCATGACGGCGGCGATCGCCCTCGCAGGCTGCAACACCGTCAACGGTGCCGGCAAGGACATGAAGTCCGCCGGAACCGCCGTGTCGGGAGCGTCGGGCAAATCCGGCAAGAAGTGACCGCTTCGTGCGACCCGCCCCGGGTTGCGCCATACAGGAGACGAGAGATGGGTGAATTCACCGACAAGGTCAGCGCCGCGGCCAACACGGTCGCCGGCACGGTCAAGGAAGAGATCGGCAAGGCGACCGACAACGCACAGCTGGAAGCCGAGGGCGAGGCCCAGCAGTTGAAGGGCACCGGACAGGACGTCAAGGGTAGCGTCAAGGGTGCCCTCGGCGATAGGATCTGAACGTCCGGGGCCGTCCGTCAGGGCGGCCCCGATCGTCTGCGTCCCGGGAAACCGTCTGCATGCATATCCTCGAGGCGATCCTGATCCTGCTCGCGGTGGCGTTGGGCCTGACGCTGCTGGCGCGCACACTCGAGATTCCATCGGCGGTCATGCTCGTCCTGGGCGGGATCGCGCTGGCATTTGTGCCCGGCACCTTTCACATCGCGCTGAAGCCCGAACTCGCGCTGGCATTGTTCCTGCCCCCATTGCTGCAGGCCAGCGCGCTGCGCACCGACTGGACGATGTTCCGCGCGAATATCATATTCATCGTGCTGCTCGCGTTCGGTGCCGTGCTGTTCACCGCCGGGGCCGTGGCGATGGTCACCCGCGAACTCATTCCGGGCATCAGCTGGCCGGCGGCGATCGCTCTGGGCGCGATTGTCGCGCCGCCGGATGCCGTCGCCGCAGCATCGGTCCTCAAACGGTTCAAATTGCCCAAGCGGATCGTCGCGGTGTTGGAGGGCGAGAGCCTCATCAACGACGCCTCCGCGCTGGTGCTGTACCGTTTCGCGGTCGGTGCGACGGTGGCGTCTGTCGCGAGCGTCGGTACGATGGCGAGCAGCTTCGCGCTGATCGCGCTGATCGGCACCGCGGTCGGCGTTGCAACCGGGTTCGGGGCCAACTGGCTGATGCGGCGCTTGAAGGACAAGCACCTCGAAATCGTCGTGTCGTTCCTGGCCGCGTTCGCCGCCTATCTGATCGCCGAGCGGATCGAAGGATCGGGCGTCCTCGCGGCCGTGGCGTGCGGCGGATTGATCGGCCGGGCGCAGGTGAAGCTGGCGGCGACCACCCGGCTCGAGGGTGCGAGCGCCTGGCAACTGGTGGAGTTCGTGCTGGCCAGCCTGGTGTTCCTGCTGGTCGGCCTGCAACTCCACGGCATCCTCGCGCGGCTGGAGGAGTATAGCGGCTGGCACCTCGCGATGCTGGGTCTGGGCCTGTCGGCAACGCTGATCGTGTCGCGGTTCGTCTGGGTGTTCGCCACCTTCTACCCCGCGACCGCGCTGGTCGCCGTATTGCGTGGGGGCAAGTTCACGCCATCGCTCAGCTATCCGACGATCATCTCGTGGACCGGCATGCGCGGCGTCGTCAGCCTGGCCGCCGCGCTCGCCCTGCCCAGCGATTTCGAGGCGCGCGACCTGATCGTCTTCCTCGCCTTCTGCGCGATCCTATCGACGCTGGTGCTGCAAGGCACCACGCTGAAATGGCTGATCCAGTGGTTCGACCTGCGCGAGCCCGACATCGCAGCTACCAGTCCCGCGCTGGTCGAAGCCAGAGCGATCGTCGCGGGAGCGATTGCCGGCGTCGGCGCACATGCCTCGGGCACGACCGACGACGTCCTGGCGCAGGTCCGCTGGTCGGAGCAGGTGGCCGCGCGCACGGGGCATGTCCATGACCCCGAACGTCTTCGCGCCATCATGCGCGAACGCCTCGCCACGCTGGACGACGCGCGCGTCCGGCTGAGGAAACACCGCGAGGCACTGGACGGCGAGACGCTCGCCACGCTGATCCGGGAGCTCGACCTGGAGGAAGAGCAGGTCAGGCTCGCGCTGGGCGATACCGAGCAGGTGCCGGTCTGACATCGACCGCAATCCCCCGCGACCGACGCGGGCAGGGCTTGGCCCCTTCTATAGCGAATTTGAAACGCCGTCGGCGGCCGGAACCGAACTTTCCCTTATCAGAACGAGCACATCGCCGATCAGCCGGCGCATCGCGTTCCTGGCATCGACCGCGTCGCGCCGCGCGATCGCGGCGGCGACCGCGGCGTGATCGTCGATGCTCGCGCTGCGCCCCTTGATGCGGTTGGTGAAGCGGATCGACGTCCGCAGCGCCGTGGACACCATCGCCTCGAACTGCCCGTAGAAGGGATTGCGCGACGCCCGCAGGATCGCGACGTGGAACGCGATGTCGGCCTCCAGCGCGTCGTCCCCGCCCTGCTCGGCGGCGACCATGCGCGCAAGACCCGCCTGGATGTCGGCCATTTCCTGTTGCTGGTGATAGCCTGCCGCAAGGCTTGCGGCCTCCGGCTCGATGGCGATCCGCAATTCGCTGAACTGGCGCAGCAATTCGATCGAGAATTTCCGGTCCAGCAGCCAGCGCAGCACGTCCGTATCGAACAGGTTCCAGAGCGACGTGGGTTGCACCACCGTACCCTGTCGTGGCCGCGCGGCGACCAGCCCCTTTGCCGTCAGCATCTTGACGGCTTCGCGCGTGACCGAACGGCTGACCCCGTACGCCTGCGAGATTTCCGCCTCGGTCGGAAAGCGACTGGAGTCGTAGCGGCCGGTGACGATCGCCTTGCCCAACGCGTCGAGCATGCCGTGCGTCAGGTTGCGACCGAGTTCCAGGGGCAGTTCGGGAACGATTGTGGCATCCTTCGACGGGGGAGCATTGGTCCGACTGTCCGACAATCGTCGTCATGGGACAAGTACCCAACATGCAACCGCCGCGCATCGCGGAGGTTCGTGCCAGTTGTCCGATGGCGGCGAACACGGTCGGCAGCGCATCCGACGGAAGAGCGCTGGGACGTGCGCGTGGTAGGATATCGTCGTCCGGCAACCGGTTCGACGCTCCGTATGATCGTGCACGATCGCATGCGCACGGTCACGCCCGACGGCGTCGCGACGCGCGAATGCAGCGGAACGACGGGGCGTAGCCATCGACGACTTCGCGCGCAGCTGTCCCGGAAGATCAGGGCACCCCGCCGAAACCCGGAGTCTGGCAATTCGGGCGGGCCACTGTTCGGATCGATGAAGAACGCCAGCGCGAGAAAGCGGTGCTCGAGGGCCGCATCGACACCAGCGCAATCGCCATCGGTGGAGATATGCCTGGCGATGTCAGCGACTGCAGACTTGGTCCGTCTGTTCGAGAACGAGGTGGCGGGACTATGG
>JAZKBG010000033.1:0-16434 GCA_040388765.1 Pseudomonadota bacterium
TACACGCCGAACGGCGCCGCGTCGGGCTTCGCGGTCACCCTGGTGCCGGGCGACGTCGAGGAATCCTTCCTGCCGACCCCGAGCGGCGAAGCCGACCGGCGGATGGCGCAGTTCACCGGCGTGCTCTCGCTGCTGCGCGCCGGCATCCTGGCGATCGAGGGGACCGTGCGCGACCCGCGCCGCCTCGACTCCTTCGTGATCGCGACGGGCGCCTACGCCGGCACCTGGGTGGTCGAGCGCTACTCGGCCGACCTGGGCGGCGGGGTGATCCTCTACGCGCGCTACGAGCAGCACCACCAGGTGGCGGCCGAGGGCGTCGTGAGCGGGAGCGGCGGATGACCGTCGCCTACACCTCGTACAAGGCGAGCGCGACCTTCGCGGCGCTGACCATGCTCTCGGGCTCGGCCACGTTCCGCACCCTGGTCGGCGCGGCGACGCCGACCCTGGCCCTGGCCAAGATCGTCGAGGAGTGGGGCGGGACGCCGAAGCTCGCCGGTGGCGAAGGCAAGGCGATCGCCAGCGACAACAGCGCCTTCACCGCGACGCCACCGTACGCGATCGTGCGCGTGCCCGAGATCCAGACCGAGCTGATCGGCGTCGGCTTCTACCGCTACCACGGCGAGGTCGACATCCTGGTCTTCCAGGCGCGCAAGCTCACCGGCGAGACGCCGCCCGAGAGCATGCGCCGCGCGACCAACATCGCCGACGCGATCCGCGACGAGATCACCGCACAGTTCGGCGCCACGTCCTGCTTCGCCACCGGCTCATGCTCGATCATCGGCCCCGGCCTGCCCGACGACGCCGGCGCCGACGCCGATGCGCTGCAGGCCCACCTGACCATCACCTTCGAGGGCTGACCCATGTCCCGCTTCGGCATCCAGCAGATCAAGCTGAACAACACCCTCTACCCGGGCGTGAAGGGCTACCAGTACGACTCGGGCGTCGAGGTCGCGAGCGACGGCTCGGACGGCGTGATCTACCAGACCGCGCACCACGTCACGCACCGGAAGCCGATGGTCGACCTGACCACGCTGTCACTCAAGACGATGATCGCCGCGCTCTCCGGCAGCACCGACTTCCCGATGCTGGCGCTCGACGCGTCGAACGGCCTGATCCTCTACGGCGGCAAGCAGGCGGCGAACGCGGTCGGCTACAACTCGTCGTCGGTGCACGAGACCCGCACCGGTCTGCGCGGCCTGATCTACTGCGCCGGCATCCGCTGGTCGCCGGGCAACCCGGCCGAGATGCTGCTCAAGGCGCTGCTGGTCTCGTCCGATGGGACGACGGCATCGGTCGCGTCGTCGTCGGTCGCCGCGCTGCCGACCGCGCCGTTCCCCAACTTCGGCTTCGCGCTCTCGGCGCTGACCCTCAACGGCTCGGCGATCCCGGCGGTCAACTCGCTCGAGATCGACATCGACCCGCGCTTCGAGTTCGACTATTCGGCCGGCCTGCCCGAGCCCATCGCGTACAACGGCGCTGGGTCGAACGGCAAGCTCGCCGTCACCCTGAAGGCCGACGTCGGCGACCTCGACCTCGGCGCCGGCACCGGCGCCGTCTCGGCGGTGTTCACCCGCTACGCCTCGGGCGGCGGCTTCGGCACCGACACGGTGACGGTGACCCTCAACACCGCCTGGACCAACGAGGAGGGGATCGGCGGCGACAACGGCCGGCCGATGACCAAGGGGCTGCTGTGCCGCACCGTGCACAACGGCACCACCAAGCCGCTGACCTGGGCGACGGCCTGAGTCGTGCGGCCCGGCGTCCGCTACTACTGCCCGCCGGGGATCGCGAAGCCGGCGCACCGCGCCGACCTCGTCGGCCACCTGGACCTGCTGCCGGGCAAGGGCCCCGACGTGGCAGCCGGAGGCACGCCGGCCGCCAGTGAGGGCAGGATCTACGGCGGGTCCTACAGCCAGGGCGAGGAGGGCTGGCAGCGGGCCGAGCCCGGCTGGTGGTTCCATCTCGGCTCGACCGTGCCGCAGCACCTGGCGCGAGCGGCGCCCAACCCACGCATCGCCCGCTGGCACCTGGTGGTCGGCGCCTACCCCGAGCACCGCTGGCGGGTGCCGGTGCTGCTGATGCGCCAGCCCGGCGACGACCAGGAGCCGGGCACCGATCCGGTCTACGTCTCCGCGCTCGAGCGCGAGTGGCGCGGCGATGCCAAGGGCTGGCAGGCGCCGGCCGATCTGGTCGAGATGCAGGAGCGCCTGCACGCGGTGGCGCACGACCTCGCCACCGGGGCGAGCCTCGACGACGAGTGGACGGCGATCACCGACCTGACCCTGAAGTTGCTCGAGCAGGGCCACACCGTCAGCCGGCACGAGATCGCTGGCGGCCGGTGGCTGACCGAGCTGACCCTCCTGCGCATCCTGGCTGCGGCCTGCGACATCACGGACCGCGATGGTGCGGCATGATCTCGACGACCAACCCGCTGCCGGATCTGGAGCGGTTCGTCGACCAACTGCGCGGCGATCTGTTCGCGCGGTGGATGGCCCGGGCGCAGAAGGGCGCGCTGATCGAGTGGCGTGACCGGACCACGGCTCCGGGCCTGGCCGCGCGGTTCACCTTCGCCGGCAACGATTTCTACGGCTACCACGGACAGGACCACGACGTCGGTTCGCGCGGCTACATGCAGAAGAAGGGTTTCCTGCCCGTCTACGTCAAGACCGGCCGGCTCCGCGACATGCTCGCGAAGCGCAAGCCGCGGACGATCCGTGGATCCAAGGCCGACGTGACCACCCGCCTGGCCTACGGCGGCGGGGCGCTCAACTTCCTGTCGAATATCGGTCCGATTCTCAATTCGCACCGAGAGACCACCCGGGTTCCGATCGTCGTCGCCGGCTACAGCTACAAGCATCACAAGACCGCGACGATCGTCGTCGTCCCCGGCCACGCCGCGACCCGTAAGCGCATCCGCTTGGTGGTCGAGCGGTCGAGCGAATCCTTCGCCGATGCCTTCGGCCGCTTCGACCGCGACCGGCCGTGGATCGCCGCCAGGGTGCCCGAGTTGTTCATGAAGATCTACGAGCGCGCGGCCCTGACCAAGGGCGGCACGCTCCGGTCGTCCGTGCTCGAAGGGACTGACAGTGGCGTCTGAATTCGAAGCCGAGATCCGCAACTCGATGCGCTCGCTGCAGAGCGCGATCGAGGGCGTGGGCAAGGCCCAGGTGAAGACCACCGCCGAGGTCGCCCGCTTCGGGCAGGTCGCCGGCGCGGCGTTCCGCAAGCCGAAGTCCGAGGCCGAGCAGCTCGAGGAGGCGGCCAAGAAGCAGGGGAAGACCTGGCGCGAGCTCGGGCACGCGATCGGCAAGGTCGGCGGACCGCTCGGCGAGCTGGCGGCGAAGTTCGGCGGCGGCGCCGGCATGGAGGGCGGCCTGTCGAAGATCGCGATCGCGGCGGGGCTGGTCGGCGTCGCGCTGAAGGCCGTCAGCGCGGTGCTCAACAAGCAGACCCAGGACGCCAAGGACGCCGCCGACGCGTGGAAGAAGATGTCCGACGCGATCGAGGGGGCCCAGGAGAAGGGCAACGCCGCGTCGCTCGCGGGCGTCGGCCAGGCCGGCGGTCGCCGCAAGGTCCGCGCCATCGGCGGCGCCGGCGGCATCGCCGAGCTCGACGACCTGACCCAGAACGGCGGCATCGGCGAGGACGAGGCCACGGCCGGCCTGTCGTCGATCTACGGCCGCTTCGGGCGGACCAACCAGGCGATCGCGGCGATCAGCACGGCGAAGGCGCTGGCGCAGACCGGCGTGCCGTTCTCGCACGCGGCCTCCGAGCTGGCGAAGGGCGGCGCCGACCTGTCGCTGCCGGGCGTTGCGCGCCAGACCGCCGGGCGAGTCTTCAACGACTACTACGGCGCGGTGCAGGGCGGTGAGGCCAACTTCAACCAGGCCCTCGCCGATACCGGCGGCGACCAGTACCTGCGTCGCGCGGCGAGCGTGCAGAGCGTCCAGGGCCAGACCGAGTCGGTACGCCGCGGCCAGGTCACCGCCGGCGTCGCCGAGGGCGTCGCGCGCGGGCAGTTGTCCGAGGCCAAGAACCCGGCCGCCGCCGCGGTGAGCAAGGTGTTCGACGCCTACCAGAAGGAGGCGGCGCTCCTGGCGAAGGTCGCCGAGCTGCAGAGCTACATCGCCGGCAACTTCCAGGACCTGGGCGTGCTGTTCGGCGGCAAGGGCTCGGCGGCGAACGAGGCCGCGGGCAAGGACAACGCCTTCGGGAAGGGCACCCAAGACATCGAGCCGTACGCGGGCGGAGGCTGAGATGCCGACGATCGGACCCTACACCGTGCTGACCTTCGGCGCGCGGCTGCTGCGGGCGACGCAGAAGATCGCGCTGATCGAAACCGCGCCCGGCGTCGACGGCGTCGGCGTGGTCAAGGGCGGCTGGACGACCAAGCCGCAGAAGATGCCCACCGTCACCGAGACGACGTCGGCCGCGCTGGCCGAAGCGCTGGCCGAGAAGTACCGCGCGCTGCACGGCGAGGTGGTCACCGTCGTCGACCAGTTCGGGGTCACCTACCCGAACGTCACGATCATGGGCGTGGTCGCGGTCAAGGGCTCGGCAGGCTACTCCTCGAAGTGGCGGGTCGAGGCCGAGTGGACGCTCCTGGTCGACACCGCCCGGCCGTCGGCGTTCTGATGGTCCTCGCCCAGCGGATCATCCCGACGGTGCTGGTGCAGACCGCGGACACGCTGCCGGGCTCGGACTCCGGCTGGACGACCCAGCGGTGGGTGCGCGCGGTCTCCGGCAGCGGCGGATCGAACCAGGCGCTCGGCGAGTGGACGCTCGAGCAGGACTTCGGCATCGTGAAGCCGTCGAACGCGGCCGCGTTCACCTCGGCCGGCATCGCTCCGGACATCACCCGGGCTGGGCTGGTCGACGACCTGGTCGGCCTCGTCGTCCGCCTGCTGAAGTCCGACGACGACGGCTCGATCACCGTCAACGGCCACCGCTACACGGCGTTCTGGCACGGCGTCATCCAGGCGCAGTCGATCGAGCCGGACCTGGCGCCGGACCGCAACACCGGCGGCCGCGCCACCTGGCTCGCCGTCGGCATCGGCGCCGTGCTCGACGGCATCCACCTCGATCGCGGCTGGGTGTACCAGTCGGGCGGCGCGGTCGACCCGGGCTATCTGCCGCCGTTCAACCACCAGCCGGGCGGCGACCGCTCGGACAGCCCGGTCTCGATCAACGGCCTCTCGGTGTACGTCCACCAGCTCGGCGACGCCACCGCGGCCAACGAGTGGACCGCGTTCAACATCGCCGAGCTGCTGCTGGCCGGGGCCGCCACCCCCACGCTCGCCGGCGGCACCACCGCCTACGGGTGGTCGTGGAGCCTGATCATCGACGACGGCGGCTGTCTCGACTACATCCCCGAGGACCTCGACCTCGGCGGGCTCACCCTGCTGCAGGCGCTCAACGAGTTGATCAGCACCAAGCGCGCGCTGACCTGGACCGTCGAGGTGTCCGGAAACTCGGCGTTCATCCGGGTGCGCTCGGCCTCACCCGAGGCGATCGCGATCGGCACCTACATCCTGCCCGCCGCGTCCGACACGGCGACGCTCGACGTCACCGATCCCGACGTCGCCCCGTGGATCAGCGGTCTGGTCATCGAGCAGGACGAGGCGAGCACCTACGATGCGATCGTGGTGCGCGGCGCGCCGCCCTGGACCGGCCTGACCCTGGCCTACCCCGATCACCTGGCCAAGGGCTGGAACCCGTCCGAGGAGACCGCGCACGCGGGATTCCCGTCGCTGCCGCTCTACGAGCAGGTCTACCGCCGCTTCACCCTGTCGCCGACCTGGGACGAGACCGCATTCGGCGGTGGCCTGGAGAACACCCCGCAGGTCGAGACCTCGTCGGCGTACGGCGTCAACGGGCTCAATGGCGAGCGCTCGGTCACCGCGTCCGCCGACCGCGTGCCCGGCTACGTCCACGCCGGCGAGCGCATGGTGCCCTGCGCCGAGCAGTTCTCGTCCTCGGGCATCGGTCCGCGCCAGGCGCCGGTGATCGTGGTCTACAACGGGTCGAACCTCTACGAGGACATGAGCCTGAAGTGGCGCGTCGAGATCCAGAACGAGCCATTCGCGATCGTGATCGACGACGGCAAGAACGGCCTGGAGCTCAAGACCCGCCTGGCCGCGGAGGACGCGAAGATCTACGTCACCGTCGGCATGCGCGAGCACCGCCCGATCGCGGTCTCGTGGCAGCGCTCGCCTGGCGAGTTCCCGCGCGCCACGCCGCGGGTCAAGCTGATCCAGGCCCAGGGCTGCGAGCTCTGGCGCGTGGGCGTCGGCTCGATCACCGGCGTCGACGGCGACAAGGTGCGCGGCGCGGTCGGCACCGACCTGACCCTGGTCAGTCCGGAGATCGTGGCGCGCGACGACCGCGGCCGGCTGCGGGCCGTGCTCGCCCTGGCGCGGGCCTGGTTCGCCGTGCCCGGCTACCGCGCGCGGTGGACGGACCGCGGCAATCTCGACATCGGCGACACCTACGCGCCCGGGGTGCTGCTGACCAGCGTCACGCTTGGCGACCGGACCTACGGGACCTACGCCCTGATCACCCGCCGCACTTGGCAACTGGTGAAGCGCGACGACGTCGAGATGTGGGACACGGTGTACGAGACCCAGCGCATTATCCCCGACCTCGAGGTGATCCTGTGAGGAGCGTCGCTGCCCTCGGCTCGCGCAGCGCCGCGCCCGGCGATGCGTTGGAGCTGCGCATCCGCGACCTCGAGCGGGCGATCGGGCGGGTCGCCAGCCGCACGCTCAACGGCTCGCCGGGCTACGACTCGAAGCGGATCTCGGCCACAACGGACGATTGGGACGTCGGCACCTGGGTGCAGTTGAGCGGCGGCACCTGGACGGCGGCCGCCACCTCGGACGACTTCGCGCCCGACGCCATCGGCGTGGTGCTCCTGGTGATCGACTCGACGACCGCCGAGATCGTCACCGGCGGCTACGTCCAACTGCTCGGCACGTCCTACACCGCGAACAGCCGGTACTACCTGTCGACCACGCCCGGCGAGCCGACCAGCACCAAGCCGACGGCGCCGGACATCGCGCAGCCGCTGTTCATCGCCTACCAGGACGGGTGGATCGGCGTCGACGGTCCGGCCGGAGTGTCCCCGCGCAGCGTGGGCCTGTGGCAGCTCCTCGACGTCGACGGCGATTCCATCGACGCCGCCGCCGACGGCGATCTGCTGACCTACAACTTCGCCGCCGGGAAATGGAAAGCGGCAGCGGGCAGCCTGGCCAGCCTCGGCACGCGCGCCGCGCTCTCGGTGGTCGGCCGCTCGGCGAACACCCCCGGCGTCGCGGCGGACATCGTCGCGGCGAACACCGGCGACGTGCTCTACATGGGCGCGTCGTCGCTGGTGTGGGGCCAGCTCAGCACGGCGAGCTACCAGGACGCTTCGGTCTCGGCGATCAAGCTCGCCTCCGATGTGGTGCTCAATGCGCTGCAGGACGTCAGCGTCACCGGCGCCGCGGCCCAGGACTTCCTGCGGTTCAACGGAACGGCGTGGGTCAACGAGAGCCTCGGCGAGCTGGCCTGGGTGAGCGCGACCCGCGAGTTCGCGCTGGACGGAGGCAACGCCGCAAGCGCTGCGTCCGTCGTCGGCATCGGCAAGGCCGGAAGCCGGCTGCTGGTCTCGGGCGGGTGCGGCTTCGACTTCCTGCTCTCGGGACTGGTCGGCTCCGGCACCGACATCAGCGGCCGCATCCGGGTGAACGCGTCCGGCGGCCCGATCGGGTTCTACGACCAGGCGACGTCGACGTTCGCGTCGGGCACCGAGGTGATGCAGTGGGGCACCAACAGCTCCGCCGGGAGCCGCTACTTCCAGTTCAAGATCCCGCTGAAAGTGTTCGACGGCGGCAGCAAGAACCTCGTCCTGACCGGCAGCTCGCAGGTCTGGACGATCGGCGACGACGTGACGCCGACGACGCACCTGACGTTCTACGGCGCCGGCGCCGATGCGTACGGCGCGCGCTTGGCGCCCGGCTGCGACCTGGACCTCATCGGCGGGCGCGTGTTCTACGCCAACCGCGCCTCCGGCACGTCGTCCTCGCGCATCGAGCTGATCGCGTCCGACGGCACCTGGTATCAGAGCGGCAACCTGTCGCACCGCGCCGGCAACACGCTGCGGCTCTTCGGCGATGGGTCGGCGGGCGTCCTGGTGGGCGTCAACGGGTCCGACAAGGTCGGCTTCTGGGGCACCGCGGCGGTCACCAAGACCACCGTCAGCGACCCGTCGGCGATCACCGTCAGCGGCACCGCGACGGGGACCGATGCGGCCATGGTCAACGCGCTCAAGGTCGACGTGACCGCGCTGCGGGCGTCGCTGCTGGCGGCGATCGACGCGCTCCAGGCCTGCGGTCTGTTCTAGGCCGCGGCGGCGGCCGGCGCCTCAGCGACCCGGCGAGCCGAACGGATCCTGCGGCTGAGCGCGCGCGGTGGCCGCCGCCGGGCGAATGGTCGGCGCCGGTCCGCTCGCCGCCGGCAGCGGCCTCGGCTGGGCCGCCACGCCGGTGACCGTCTCCGGCGGGTTTTCGAGCGCCGGGACCTGCTGAGCGTGGTCGGCGCAGTAGTCGACCAGGCGCCGCTCGGCGGTCGCCACGAGGCCCTCGATGCGGCGCGACTCGCGTTGGTGGGTGTCGATGTCGGCCGCGAGGTTCTGCGCCGCGATCTCGGCCGCGTGCGCGGCGGTCCCGTCCCGTGCCCGCGCGATCGCCGCCCGCGCGCCCTCGACCAGGTGCTGCTTCCGGCAGGCATCGAGCCAGCGGAGGTGCGCGGCGCGGTCCTCGCGCAGGCCGTTGACCCGGTCGGCGAGGCCGAGCGCGCTGCGGTCGGCGGCGGCCAGGGCGGCCGGCATGGCCGGGGCCACCGGTCGGGTGGCGCGCGCCGCGGGACGGGTCGGAGCCGGCGCAGCGCTGCCCGCTGCGGCCCGATCGGGGGTGCCTGCGTCACCGAGAGCCAGCGGCGGCAGCGCCGCGGCCTCGCTGGCGCCGCTGGCGGCGTCCTGGGCGCGGTAGGTCGCCAGCCGCGCCTGGTACTGCGCCGCGGTCTCGCCGCCCGCGCGCGGCCCCCGCGCCTCGGGCTCGCCCTGGCCGGCGACCGCCGCGTGGCGCTCGGCGACCGTGATCAGGTCGCTCGGCTGGTGCGGCCCCGCCAGGGGCGCCGGCTGCAGGGCCCACCACCACGTGGCGGCGATGGCGCCAGCGAGCAGCGCCAGGCCGGCGATGGCCCGGCCGGGACCGACGGTCGGGGTGGGCGCGGCGCGCGAGCGCGCCTTGGCCGCGGCGAAGTGGTCGTCGAGCTGGATGCGGTCGCGAGGGCTCATGCCCCGAGCCTACCCGACGGGGCCCTGGTTTCCGCATGCGGTTCGTCGGCCGGTCCGGCTTGCTACCCAAGTGCTACCCGGAAGGGGTCGTCTCCTACCCGGCCGGCCGCCCAGGCCCAAAAGATAACCCCCGGTGTGAGCCGGGGGTTATGCCTGGGGACCTTGACGGGAGTCGAACCCGCGACCTGAAGAGCCACAATCTGCACACCAGATATTCCCAGGTAACCCCATCGCCGTAAGTCCCGGCCCCGACTCGTTGCGCCATTCCCAGGTACCCCCATTCTGCCCGGCTCCGTTACCCGCTTGTTACCCGGCAGAGGGGTGTTTTCCGGCATGGAAGACGGCATCGAGACGATCGACCAGTGGGCCCAGGACGGGCACCAGCGCGGCAAGCGGTGGCGGTTCCGGGTCTGGGACGCTCGCCGGCGGTCGTGGAAGTCCAAGCGGTTCCCCGACGGCGAGAAGGCGAAGGGCCGGGCCTGGGCCGAGGACCAGCGCGCGCTGCTGCGCTGGGAGATGACGTCGACCGGCGCGCTGTCGTTTGCCGCGGTCGCCGCCGAGTACGTCGCCGCGCTGACCCGCCGCGGCATGAACCAGCGCTACATCGAGGAGGTGGAGCGCGTGGCGTCCGCCGCGGTCGAGGCCGGCGCCGTCGATCTGAAGGCGACGAGCGTCCAGACCACGGTCGCCGACTGGCTCGCCGCGGCGCCGTCGTTCGCGGAGGGGAAGGATGCGCCCGGCGCGGTAACCAAGAACCGCTGGCTCGTGATCCTGAAGTCGATCGCGAAACTCGGTGTGTCCAGGTTCGGGCTGCGCGCGAACCCGCTGACGGGCATCAAGCGCTTCAAGGTCGACAAGACGGTCAAGAACGCGCTGCGGGTCGACGAGCTGCGGCGGATGGTCGCCGACGATCGAGCTTGCGATCCCTACTACCTGATGGCCTGCCTCCTGGTCTACACCGGGATGCGCGTCGACGAGGCCGCGCACACCCGGTGGGAATGGGTCGATCGCGAGGCCAAGGTGATCACCATCCGCGTGCTGCGCGACGCGCGCGGGCGCGTGCTGTGGGCGCCGAAGGGCAACAAGGAACGCCGTGCGCCGCTGCTGTCCGAGCTGGGCGATCTGCTCGACCAGGTGCCCGAGAAAGATCGCCACGGCTGGGTCGTGCCTCAGCCACTGGTGCGCAGGTACGACGACAAGAACCAATGGAAGGCGTTTCGCCGCTACCTCGGCGCCTGCGACATTGACGCCGAGGCGCGCGACCTGTCGCCGCACTGCACCCGCCACACCTGGACCGCGATCCGCTTCGCGACCGGCGTCACGCCGAGTCGCGTTCGCCGCGAGCTCGGCCACGAGAAGCTGGCGACGTCCGACATCTACGCCGACGCCGAGACGCTGTTCGAACACGTGGTCAAGGACTGGCCGCGCGGCGAGATGCGGCTGCGACCGCCGAAGGTCGTGGCGCCGCCACCACCCCTGGTGGTGATCGACCCGACCAGGGACGCGCTGTCGTTCCTGCACGAGCACCTGGCGGCCGGCCGCACCTTCGAACATCTCGCCGCCTCGAGCGGCGTTGCAGTCGAGGTGCTCAAGGGCTGGGTGGTCAACGGCGTGCCCGAGGCGGTGCGCCACTACGTCGCCGCGCGACTCGCGGCAATGCTCTCGGCCTCGGCGGGAATCCATGGCGCGTCGTCAATCGCACCGCCGACGGTTGCGCATCTCACCGGTGGGTCGTCCGACTAACCGTTTCCGGCTGGAAACCCGCGCGCCCGAGCGCTACCGATGGAGCGCATGCCCTGGGTGCGTCGTCTTGCCGCCGCCGTCGTGCGCGCGCTGGCGATCGCCGAGGTCGAGGATTGCCCGATCATGGACGGCTTCGAGCGCCGCGTCGTCGACCTGCTCGAGCACGCGCAGCCACTGGTCGATCCCGCACCAGCAGCCTGGGATCGACCATCCGAGCAGACCGTTCGCGTGGTGCCGAAGGAGCAGACCGGGGTCACGCACGTCGCCGCGCCAGCCGCGCGATCGGCGCGCGGCTAGTTGCCGCTCGGCTCCGGGGGCGTTGTCGATTCAGCAACGCGCGGAAGCACATGATCATGAGCCAGCGCGTTGCGCAGCGCGACCGCTTCGGCCGCGATCTTCAGCATTTCCTCGACGCTCGGCGTCGGCGGCGGCGCGCCACCACCCGGCACCGGCTCGACGTGGTCGAGGATGTACCGGACGTAGCCATGCCGGTCGCGGTAGCGCGCCAGGGTTCGCTCGGCGATCGTCGCCCGCTCCTCGAGCCGCTCGACCATCGCCCGGACGTGGTCGCTCGCCGCGGCGAGGTGCATGGCGTCGAGCAGCTCGGCCTCGCCCTCGGCGCCCAAGTCGAGGGCCCGCGCCCAGGCCGCGACCTGGTCGATCGGCGGCCCCTGCTCCCCGGTCAGGACGGCCGAGACCTTGCGCGGATCGACCCCGAGGCGGTCGGCGAAGTCCTGCTGGCGGATGCCGAGGGCCTTCAGCCGGTCACGTACCAGATCGCGTAACGACGCCATCGTGGGTGAACGTAACGCCGGACGTGGCGGTTAGCATCATCGGGCCGCCTATCGGAGAGAGAGGCGCGGACGATCGCGCTGCATCGCTCGCATCATAATAATCCGTAGGCCCGCGTGATCGCCCTCGCTAGCGTGCCCTCCCCCTCGTGTCCGTTCGGGAGTGAAGTCGCTATGTCCCTGGGCCCACGCCTGACGACGCCGCGCCCGTTCCCTGTCACGAGCGACGGCGTGGCCAGGCGCGCGCGAAATGTGGTGGTCGCCCGGTGCATCGCGTCGGCGCTGCCGGCGCTCGCGGTCCGGATGTCGGTGGACTTCGCGACGCTCAGCGGCCGGACGAGCGCCCTCGAGGCGCGCGTCGCGGCGCTGGCGCATCGCGATCGCGTCGCTCGAGGCGCGTGACGGCCGCTTCGAGCGCGTCGTACCGCTTCGAAAGCGCGGCGTAATCCGCCTCGAGCCGCTCGACGAGCTCGACGCCCTGCCGCGGCATGTTCGCCAGGATGCCCGCCTCGATGAAGGCGTCGCGCTCGGCGTCGACCAACGCGAGCACGCTGGCCCAGCGTTCGAGATCATCGGGCGGCGGTGGGCGCATCCCCGCGGCGATGCGCGACATGGTCGGCTGGCTCACGCGAACACGCTCGGCGAACGCCATCGCCGCCAGGTCTGCTCTTCGCAGATACGCGGCGAGCTGCTCGTGGAACCGAAGGCGGACGGGCATACCTGGCCAACGGTAGCGTAACGGTTGCATCATCCAACAAGGGATTTGACTATTCGTACTTTGAATGAAATATTCCATCCAATGAGCGAGCTGGCCGCGATCCTCGAGGGCTACAAGCGCACCAGCGGCTACCGCTGGTCGTACATCGCTCGGCTGCTGGGGGTCCAGCCCGAGACGGTCTGGCATTGGCGCCGCGGGCATTCGCTGCCGTATCCGGGCAAGGTCGAGCAGCTCGCGACCCTCGTCAACCGCCCCGACCTGATGCACGTGGTCGAGCGCGACCGCCAACTGCTCGCGCGCATCGGTCGTGAGGCGACGCCGGTCGACGCCGCGCACACCAACACCCCGCGCACCCTGATCATCCCGACGGATCGCGGCGGTGCGACATGACCAGCACCGCCACCGCCGAGGTCGCCGAGCTGCGCGCCAAGATCGAAGCGCTCGAGGAGAAGATCGAGGACCTCGCGCGCGATGTGTTCACGCCCGTCGAGATCGCCCGCCGTTTCCGCATCCGTCCCGAGGCCGTCTACGCGGCTTGCCACACCGGCCTGTTGGTGGCCGAGCAGCGGCCGACGCACGGCGGGAAACTCGGCTACCTGATCACCCTCGACGACGCGCGGACCTGGCGCGCGCAGGTCCGAAAGCTGAACCAATGAGCCGCCGCCGCTGCATCCGCCTGATCGTCCCCGTCGAGCTCCACGAGTCGCCGGCGTCGCGCGCGCTGCCGTGGGCTGGCGACCTGCTCGTGGCCGACTGGAAGCTGCGCGGCGCGTGGCGGCGCGGGATCACCGACGACACGACGCCGCCGCACGGCGTCCCGACCGTGGGGGCCGCATGAGCCTCGCCGCCGGCCTGATCTTCGACCCCCGCGACACCTGCGAAAACGATCATCCGGGCTGCTCTCCGGAGGTCGGCGCCTCGACCTGCCTCTGCGGGTGGGTGCTGCTGCCGATCGGCACCACGGTGCAGTGGCGTGGCGGCGAGATCGGCAAGGTCGCCTCGTGGCATCGCCAGGACCACTGGAAGGTGCCGGTGACGTTCCCGGGCAGCGAGTACGCGATCGTTCGCCGCGATGACCTTACCGTCGTGGAGGGTGCATGAATCCAGAGCATACCATCCGAAGCAACGCCAACGGCCTGCGCGCCGCGGCGTTCGTCGTCGATCCCAACGCGACCACCTATGTGACGGTGGTACACCCGCCGCTCCGCTGGTGGGAGACGCGCGATTGGCGCCCGTCTCTCGCTGCCGCCGCGACCACGCTGCAGGAACGCGCCTGGATGCTGGCCGAGCGCGGTCGCGACGAGCCGAGGGAGATCCTCGCGTCCTGCGATCAACAGATGGCCGCTGACTGCGCGGCGATGGCGCGCTCGCTGTACGTCGCCCTCTGCCCGATGATGGCGTACGTCCGCGAAGTCGAAGCCGCGTGATCCATGTCCCGCTAATGCCGGCGCTGCTGTTCGTCGCCGCGCCGGCGCCCGCGCTCGAGGCGTGGGGGCTGCCCGACCTCGGCGAGCGCGACAAGCAGGAGCACGCGGCGGCCGGCGCGGTGGCTGGTGCCGCCGGTGCTGGCATCGCCGGCCTGATCATGCCGCGATCGACATGGCTGACGCGCGCGCTGATCGGGACCGCCTGCGCCGCGGTCATCGGTGCCGCGAAGGAAGCCGCCGACGCGCAGTCGCGTCACCACACGTCCGATCCGAAGGATGCGCTCGCCACCACCACCGGAGGTGCGGTCGGCGCGCTGACCATCTCGCTGGTGTGGCGGTTCTGATGGGCGTCCCGAGTCAGGGAGGGGAGCCGGTGCAGGCCGACGCGCTGATCGAGCGCGCCAAGCGACTGCCTCTGACCCTCGACCTGCGCGAGCCGCTCCTGCTCGACCTCGGCCAGCTTCGCGACGCGTGGGTGTGGATGCACGAGACCCCCGGCGTGCCTGCCGGCGCGTTCGGGCTGCTCGGCCTGTCCTTGGCGCATCTGCATTCGCGCCTGATCCGCTGCGAGGAGCGCGCCGGCGAGCGCGTCGGTGGCGCCCGATGACCCTGCCATGCGACCGCCGCAGCGACGAGGACCACCTCGACGACCTCAATGCCGCGCTCGAGGACCCCGCTGCGGACGTCCGCGACCTGGTCGTGGGGGTGATCACCGCGCTGCTGTTCTGGTCGATCATCGCCCTGGTGGTGCTCGCGTGATCGACGCCAAGACCTGGGCCAAGCGGCTGCGGATGGCGCGCAGCGAATCGATCGCCCGCGACGCCGAGGTCGAAACCGGGTTCGTCACAAGGGCCGAGGGGGTCGTCCGCGACGCGCAGCTCGACATGGTCAACGAATGCCTGCGCATCGCCCAACGGGCGATGGATGCGGCCGCTCCGCGCCATCGGGCTGCCCTCGGCGTCGTCGTCGACCGGCTCGCTGACCTCGCGCTCGACGTGAAGCAGCGCCAGCCCCCGAAGGCGGGCGGCTGATGGACGCGCAGACGATCCGCGCCGCCGCCTGGGAGCTGCTGCACGCCCACGCGGCGATGTCGCCCGTCGTCCTCGCCGAGACCGTCGGCGCCACCGTGCGCGAGGTCTGCGGCGCCCTCGGCAGCGACCAGGAGCGTTTCGAGCGCGTCGCCGGCGAGGGCTGCTGGTGGTGGCGCATGTCGTCGCTCGCCGGCTACGGCCCGAAGCGACGCCGCCCGGACGAGGCCGCCAGCGACGGTGGCGCCGCCGCCCGCGCCTACCGCCAACGCGTCGCGGTCCGCGAGCGGATCCGCGGCGCGCTGCAGGCGAACCAGGGCGGCGCGACCATCGCTCGCCTGGTGGCCGCGACCGGACTCGCCGGCGCCGAGATCGCCGACCAGTTGCTCGGACTGAAGGCGCTCGGCGAGGTCGAGTCGTTCACCATCCCCGGCATGGCCGGGTTCGAGTTCTGGAAGGAATCGGCCGCATGAGTACCGACCCCGTCGACCTCACCACGCCGGTGGCCGATCCGCGGGTCGCTGCGGCGTTCGACAGCCTCAAGAGCATGAGTCGTCCCGAACGGGATCTTCGGTCTGCGCGCGTCGTGGCGATGCTCACCGAGGCCGCGCGTGAAGTAGGCAAGCAGCGCGACGAGATCATGCGCCTGAGCTGGAAGGCGACAGAGGCAGAGACCAGCGCCGAGCAGGCGGAAGCGAAATCGACCAAGGCTCTGGACGCCACCCGCGACATCCACACCGCTCTGCGGATCGTTCGCAGAATCCTTGGTCCGCCGGATGTGTTCTCGGTCGATGGGAAGCCCGCTCCCGATCTAAGGGACGATGCGGCCTACCTACGCGGCCTGATCGACGCGACCGTGGTCGTCATCCAAGCGGTGGTCTGATCGTGGCCGACCGCTTGCCACCGGAGATCGCCGCGCTGGTGCCCAACGGCGACCAGATCGTCGTCGCTGACCTGACGCTCGAGCAGGTCCGCGTGATCCTCGTCGTCGTCGCCAAGGCCCTGCGCGCGTACGAGCGCGCCACGCCTGACGGGCGACGCGCATGAGCCCCGAGCAGAGCGCGGTGATCGATCGCCTGATCCGCGAGAACCAGTGGCGGGTGGCGCGCTTCCAGGCCGACCGCCTCGTCTCGTTGCTGTCGTGCATGAAGGCCTACCGGATCGCGCTGCCCTCGTGGTGCCGCGGCGCATTGGCGGTGCGCCCGTGATGGCGCGCGCCGCATCGGCCACGTGGTCGTCGACCGCGCGAGGAGCTTTCTCGGCCCGCGCCAGCGGGTGTCGGCGCGCAAAAGACTTACGTGGGCACGTGTCGGGGCATGGGGTTATGCCGTCCATCGTCATAAGCCGGGTCCCTCCAAGGGGGTGCGGTGGTTCAGGCTTTGCCGCCACT
>JAZKBG010000034.1:0-3946 GCA_040388765.1 Pseudomonadota bacterium
AGGCCGCGCTGAATCGCAACCTGGTCGCGGCCGGGCCGACCGCGGCGCTCGCGGCGCAGGACAGCTCGCAGAAGGGACAGACGCTCGATACGGGTACGTTCGTCACCCACATGGCGCGGCTCACCAGCCTTGGCGGCGCTGCGATGGCACTGGCGGCGCAGTATCCCAACGGCGTACCGCAAGCCGCGGTCAATGCGGAAATCGACACCCAGGCGGCGAAGCTGGGCCTGTCGCCGGCCGACGTGGCGCAGGCCAAGGGTCAGTTCGGCGCCGACCCGGCAGCGAACACCGCGACGATCTTCCGGAACCACGCAACCAATCTGAGCGCGCAACAGCAGCTTCTGGCGACGCGGCCCGGCGCGACCACGATCGACAACGGACAGGGCGTGACCGGGGCAACGGTGGGCGCTCCACTAAGCAATCAGCCAGGCGCTGTGACGCCGGTCGGGGCGACCACACCCACAGGTCTGCAAACGCGCACGACGCTCGAGGGGCTGGTCAAGATCGGCACCGACGCGACCGGCAAGGACATCATGGGCACGCAGCAGCAGGCGCAAAACCTCGCCGCCGGCCGCGCGATGAGCGATAACGGACCGGGCGCGCAGAGCCCGCTCGGCACCGGCAGGCTGCCGCCCGCGCTTACCAACCCGAACAAGCCGCCAGCAGCAGCGGCGACACCCGCAACCCCGCCGGGCGTCAATCCGCTGCCGGGCGGCGGCTTCGCGGTCGGCCAGCCTCCCGGTCAGCACGCCCAACAGGTCGCCAGCGCCACGGCCAGCGCCGCGAAGTTCCAGGACTACGCCGACCAGGACGTGCAAGCGCAGTCGCAAGCCGCGATCCTGGGCAACATGCTCGGCGATACCAAACAGTTCACGACCGGCGCGTTGGCGGGGAAGATCGAGGCTGTCCGCAACTTCGCGATCCGGCTTGGCGTCAAAGGCGGCGTCGAAGCGCAGACCGCGCAAGAGAGCTTCAACAAGCTGGCCGCGCAACTCGCGAACTCGCAAGGCGCCGGCAGCGATGCGCGCCTGGGCGTCAACGTCGCGGCTAACCCGCATCAGGAACTTTCGCCGGGCGGCGTCGATCAGATGGTGCGCCAACTCCAGGGCAACGCCGATTACATCCGCGCCCGCTCCAAGCTGGCCGCCGCTTACCCCGACAAGCAGGATCACGCCGCGTTCCAGGCCAGCATTTCCGATCTCGATCCGCGCGCATTCCAGTTCTCCCGCATGACGGCGCCGCAGAAGGTGACGTATGCCACGACGCTATCGGCTGACGATCGCAAGGCAGTCGAGGCGGCCTATAACTGGGCGCACGGCAAGGGGTTGGTCGGCGGCTGACGATGGCGGACCTCTCGCAATACGATCCGGTATTCCAGGCGGCCGGCGAGGAGTGGAACGTCGATCCCAAGCTGCTGAAGGCGATGGCTGCGCAAGAAAGCGGCGGCAATGCGCGCGCGCAATCTCCGGCGGGCGCGCAAGGTCTGATGCAGATTATTCCGTCCACGCAGAAGGCTCTCGGCGTCACTGATCCCAACGACCCGGTGCAGTCGATCTATGGTGGCGCGAAGTACATGAGCGCCGCGCTGGATGCCGAGAAGTCGCCCGAGGATGCGCTGCGATACTATCACGGCGGCCCCGGCTGGCGGAGCAATTACGGGCCTGAGTCGAAAGCCTACGCTCCGGCAGTGACGGCGCACTATCAGCGGCTCGCCGGCGCGGTCGCTCCGGTGCCGGCCAGGGTGCAACTCGCCCAAGCTGGCAACGTGGCGACGGATGCCACACCATCGCCGCAGGGAGGCTCCCAACCCGTGCCAGCATCTCCCGCGACTGATACCGCCGCCTCTCCGTTCGCCGCCGCCCTGGAGGCTGCCAAGGCGGGCGGCGGCACGTCTGACGCGCCGGCTGCCAGCCCGTTCGCCGCCGCCCTGGAGGCCGCCAAGGCCGCGACGAAGGAAGCGCCGGCAACGCCGCCGGCGGAGACGCCCGCTGTTGACGACTACGGGCGGCCCATCGGCCCGGTGACGAATGATCCGGCTGTCACGGCAGCCGGCGGACGTATCGCCGCCGCCGCCGCCGACGCCTACCGCGGCACGCCGCCGATCCTAACGCCCGAGGCAAGGCGCGCGGTCGAGCAAGCAGGGCCGGTAGGGAATTACCTGGTCAGCCCCCTGGCGCAGATCGGGGGCGCCGTGCTCGGCGGCATGAACGCGCTTGCTGGAGCCGGAATGCAGGCAGTGAGCGAGGGCGCAACGGCGCTTGGGCAACCCGCGCTCGGGCGTGACCTGACCATGATGGCCCAGGTCGCACCGGCCGCGCCAATGAGCCTGGTGCATCCGCCGTTCCCGCGCTTCCCTGGCAACGCGCTGGACATGCCGCGCGGCCCGGCACAGACGGCGGAAGCGTATCCGGCTCGCGCCGCACCAATGGCGCCAGCACCGGCATTCGTGCCGCCTGACGCGCCGCTGCCGCCGCAGCAGCCGATGCCAGCACCGGCATTCGTGCCGCCTGCCGCCGCTGCGCGTGAGGCAACCCCCGCCGCCGCCAACGTCAACGTTCCAGGCGAAGCGCGCAGCGTGGGCGCGGCAGCGTCGCGCGATATGTCCGAACCGGGCACATTCGGGATGACGCCAGAGCAGGCGACGGCCTACCGCTCAACTGCGGAAGGCCAGAAGCTCCTGGAGGCGCAGCAGCCGGGCGTTCCCGACCGCAACGCCTATGTGCCGGGCGTCAATCCGAATGCCGCCGACCTGGAGCAAAGCGTCAACACGTCGCGCGAACTGAAGGCCCTGAAGCTCACCGCGCCGGCCGTATCGGAGGAAGCGAGGGCGGCAGCCGCGGCGAACAACGATGCGCGCCGGCTGCATTTCGAGCAGATAGCCGGTTCCGACGTTTCGACCATGAACGCCCGCGCGGCCAGGGCGGCACAAGCCGAAACCGATCTGCGCCGGACCTGGGCAGGCAAGAGCGACGCCAACGCGCAGCCGGTGATGGACGCCGCAGCCGAGATCAAGGCGTCCCCGGACGGTCGCCGCCCGCTGGTGCGCGGCGCGCTCGATGCCGTGACCAAGGAATTGTATGACGCGGACGGCAAGATGCTGACCGACCCGGAACAACTCTATGGCGTGCGCAAGCACATCGACGATCTGATGTCGCGCGAGGCCGCGGCGGATGATCCCAAGAGCGTGCGCGCATCGGCTGCGCTGGGCCGGCTGAAGCAATCGCTGGACGCGGTGATCGAGCAGTCCGCGCCGGGCTTTCAGCAATACCTCAAGAACTTCTCGGAAGCCTCGCGGCCAATCGACGCGATGGAGGTGCTTCAGAAGCACGAGGCCAAGCTGTACGACGCACAGAACCGGATGCAGTATAGCCGCGTCCAAAGCATGATGCGTCAGATCGTGGATGCGCGATCGTCGCCCGGCCTCAATCCGTACAAGTCGATCCCGGACGAAACCATGCAACAGCTATGGGCGTTGCGTGACGATCTGCGGCGTTCGGCCGGCGCGGAAGAACTGGCGCGCACGACCGGGTCGGATACCGCGCAGAACGCCTGGGATATGGCGAAGGACTTGAGCAAGATGGGCGGCGCGGCGGCATTGCACGCCGGTGCAAATCTGGTCTCCCCCGGCTTCGGCTCGATGGCCGTGCAAGGCGCGAAAAACATGCTGGCGCCAATCTTCAGCGCACGGACCGCGAGGCGTCAGACGGCGCGCGGAATGGAGATGCTACACCCGCCGACGAACTACCTTACCCCGCCGCCTTAGCCTGAGCGCGCCGCACATAGATCGGGATACCACTCACCGGCCACGCCAGCGCGACGCCGATCAGTAGGCCGATCAGGTTCGGATGTTCCAGGTCGCCCGCAACGACGGCTCCGACTGCGGCCAGCACAACCGCCAGCACCAGGAACGCCAGCACCCGGCCGAACGGGTTTCCGGTAAGCCAGA
>JAZKBG010000035.1:0-2692 GCA_040388765.1 Pseudomonadota bacterium
ACGGATGGGGGCTATTGCGTTAGCTGAGTCGACTCCCATCCGTTGCCGAATTTCTTGCAGGGCGCGCGGTTGGTAGGCTTGCGAGGCGCCGATGAACGGGAGTGCGCCAGCCATGAGTCGGATGCAAGTGCGTGCGAGCGCCAAGCGAGCGCCAAGCGAGCGCCCGCGCGGGCGCTCGCTGGGCGTCGACACAATTGGAGGTGCGCCACTGGCGGCATTGGCTATCGTGATGGACCCGGCGTCGCCTACATTCGATGACCCTGATGAGCTCGCGCACGCGCTCGATCGTCTCGAGGCGGAGGTGGATGGAGTGCAGCCAGCGACGCTCCGCCACCCGATCGGAGAAATGAGCGACGAAGTGATCTCAGGCGGACCCGATGTGACTCAGATCTGGCCGCGCACCTCGCACGGCGAGTTCGTCCGGGCCGGCGCGATGCTGGACGCCTCGGACGATGCGTGGGCGAGAGAGATGTACGGGACCAACATGACGCCGGCGCGCGCCCGCGGTCGGAATGCTGCGATATCGAGAGAGGGGTACATTCCGACTAATACGGCATCCGCTCGCAGGACGAATGGCGTTTGGTCGGGATCGTTCGGCGGGCCACCGCCGCGCAGCGAAGCCAGTCCGACGATGGATATGTTCCTCGACGATGAGCCCGCAGAGCGCGCGCCACCAGCGGAGCCCGCGGCCGAGTACGCGCCGCAGTGGCGGCTGAGCGACGGCCCGTTCGTCCTTCCACAGGACCCGCTCGAGGTGCTGCGGGTCAACGACGGGCACCGCGGCGGCGAGTCCAAGACGGACCTGTGGTCGCTCGAGCAGGCGCACGCGGTGCTGCCGCGCGCGTACGCGTTCCGCGCGCCGACCTTCACGCCACGGCGGTGGGCCGCCGCGAAGCCGCTCACACAGCAGGTGTACGACGCGCGGTTCGCCGAGTCGCTCCCGCTCGTCGCCCCCTGCCTCCCGATCAGCAACGTGGTCGTCGCCGGGAACGGCGCCGCCCGGTGCCTGGTCGAGCCGGACGCGAGCGGGATGTCGCTCGACTTCTACATCGTGGGGATCGACCCGGAAGACAAGCGGGCGCTCTGGCTCAAGGTCGGCGAGATCGTCAACCGGCTGCGGGCCGTCGGGATGACGGCCGAGTACCCGGACCCTCACGGCCCTGCGGGCCTGCGGGTCCATCCGGTTTTGGGAAGCGGCCGGCAGCCTTATGGTGGCCAGGGTGCTTACCTGTACAGCGGGTCTGGGGCGCAGCCCCAGGAGTACCCGCAGATGATCACCTCGCTGCTGATGCCCGGCGCCGTCAAGCTGATGGCGGAGACCGGCGAGATCCGCATCATTCTGCGCGCGTTCGCGTCGCTCAGCGAACTGCTGCACGGGTTCGACGTGCCGGCGGCCTGCGTCGCGTACGACGGCGTCACCACCGTGATGACGACGCTCGGCGCGTACGCGCACACCGCGCGCGCGAACATCGTCAACCCGGCGTACCACAACAGCACGTACGCGGCGCAGCTGGCCTGGTGGTTCGCGCGCGGGTACGCGCTGGCGATGCCGCACCTGCGCCCGAGCGCGCTGGAAAAAGGCGCGAGCCTGGCGCTGCCCCACCTGACGCTCGCCGCCGCGGTGGTGCGCGGCTGCTTCGCGGTCGGCACCGTCACGCCGGCCGACCCCAACCCCGTGTGGGACGACTTCGTGGAGCGCAAGACCGTGGACGGGATCTTCACGGGCGGCCGACACAGGAGCTGCGACCCGGGGCCGCGCTGCAACCTCCGCGAGTTCGCCTGCGCGACGGAGCGGTACACGCTGATGCGGAGCGCGATAATTGGCGGCGAAGGGTATGATGTTCGCAATCGCAATCGCGGCCACGCGTTCGACGAGTATGCGGCCGTCGAGCCAACGTTCGTCGACGTCTTCCCCGCGGAGCTGTTCCGAGCGACGCTCGACGAGGCCACCGCCGACGCGATCACCACCGGCGGCTGCGTGAACACGGAGCTGCTCGCCACGGTCCTCTGCCTCAGCTCCGAGGAGATCAGCCGCGCCGTCGTCGCGGTGACCCGCGCGGGCCGCGCGCACCCGGGCCAGCCGATCGACTCCGCGGCGTCGCTCGCCCCGTTCAAGGCCGCGCTCGCCGACCGATACGCGGCCCGCGCCGCCGCGCCGGCGATCGAGTGGTGGACCCGCCGCACGGCGCCGCTCGTGACGCGCGAGCCGCAGCCGCAGACGCCCGCCGAGTGGTACGGCGCGCACGTCGCTGACGCGGAGGTCCAAGACCCCCTCGTCATCGCCTCGCTGCTGGGCCACATCGAGGCGGGCCAGGCGGGCGACGGCGTGCACGACGGCGAGTGCTCGCTCTGCCACGAGGCGCTGCTGCGCGGCGCGCCGAACAGCCTGCTGCTGGGCTGCGGCCACATCTTCCACTGGTCCGGCGCCGACTGCCCCGGCTTCGTCGGCTGGGTGACCGGCGGGCACGGCGACTGCCCCGTCTGCCGCGCCAGCTTCCGCGGCGAGCCGCGCGTCGAGGCCGCCGCGCCACCCACGTCCGCGCCCGTCCTCGTCCGCTGGTAGAACGCCACTACTTGCGTGTTTTCGATACGATCGCGCCTGACTCGATGAGCTTCGCGCGGCAGTTGGTGAGGTGCGCCACGATGACCTCCTTCGCCAGCTTGATGTAGACGTCGGGGTGGTCCTTGTACA